>CAZTTE010000003.1:0-243723 GCA_964616225.1 uncultured Pseudohongiella sp. | reverse complement strand
TTAAAAGTATTAAATTTTTTTTCACTCATATTGTTTGCTATATCTATGATAGGTTCCAATAGCCTAAACGCCATAATTCTATTGCCTGAACCTGTTGGATGAATAGTATCGAAAAAGAAATCTTCTTTATCAGGAAAACGATGTCATCTTGCATTTCGATGATTCGATAATGCCGAGAAAGACCCTTTCCTGGGCAAGCTGGAACTTTCTTGCAGGAGAGCAGGAGAATGACGAGCCGCCTTTGGTTACATACTGCATGAATATTTTGCAGGGCATAAAAAGCGATACGCCGTTTCTTGTCTCGCTAAACGCTCGACACAAGATTGATCCGGAAAAAATAATTGGTGAATACAATTACTCCCATCCGGTGTATTCACTCAGCGGAATGGAAGCCCAGACTCGAAAAGAAGAGATTTCTGGCGCAGATCGCATCCATTATTGCGGGGCTTACTGGTACAACGGATTCCACGAAGACGGAGTGCGCAGCGCACTGGACGTCGGTGAAAAATTTGGGGTCGCCCTATGAGCAAAGTCGATCCTGTTTTCAAAAGCGCTATCTATGAGGGCTATGTACGGCATAGACGCTTCGAGCCGAGCAAACATGAGTTTCGGTATTCGCTTTTCATGTTTTTGTTAAAGGCTGAAGAAATTCCCCTCATCATGAAATGTTTCTGGCAACTGGGAACACAGCTGTTTAGCTGGGCTCGATTCAAACGTGAAGACTATTTACCTGGATCCTCTAGAAATCTTAGTGATTCGGTTAAAGAGAAGATCGCCGAGCTCTCTAATACGAATGCACAAGCGTTAGAAGGTGACGTATACCTACTCGGTCATCTACGCTACTTCGGATTTTATTTTAGCCCTCTCAATGTCTACTTTTTGAAGAACGGCGATACTTTTGAGTACATGCTTGCCGAGGTAAGCAACACGCCCTGGAATGAGAAGTATTACTACTTGTTGGACCTGGAAAACCTTCATCCCCATCAAAAAGAGTTTCATGTTTCTCCGTTTAACCCCATGAATCAGACCTATCAATGGAGAATCAAGCCCCCGGCTACAGACTCTGATCTGTGTGTAACCCACATAGAAAGTATCGGCGAAGCTAACGCCAAAGTATTTGACGCCACTTTAAGTTTGCAACGCAAGCCTTTAATCCAAAGTCAGCTGAACCGCGTATTATTAAAGACACCCATGCAAACAGCGAGCATGGTATTTGGAATCTATTGGCAAGCATTAAAGCTCTTCTTGAAACGGACTCCAATTTATAAACACCCTGGGAAAACCCAAATAAAGATTGAGAAAGGTACGCTATGAGCCAGAAAGAATGGACTATTACAGACAACAATAGGGAAGAACAAAAAACTCCAAAGACTGTTGAGATTCTTCGCTCAGTGCTAATCCAAGTACTTAGTCATGCCAGTGAAGGGCATTTCTTGTTGAGAGAAAAAGGCAGGATCATTGCCGAAGTTGGAGACAGAGATTCAGGTCTAAAAGCAGAAGTAAACATTTTAGACACTCGTGCCTACGGTCGAGCACTCTTGGGAGGTAATACCGCTGCAGGTGAAGCATTCGTAGATGGCTGGTGGACTTCTCCTGATATCACACAAGTCACCCGCTTCTTCTCACGCAATCTTTCGATGATGGATTATTGGGATAGTCGTTTTGGATGGTTACTCAAGCCGTTTAGCCTGTTCAGATTACTGAATCGTGCAAACACTAAAAAACAAGCCAAGAAAAACATTCTTGCCCATTACGACCTTGGCAACGATTTATACCAGACCTTTCTGGATACCAGAATGCAATACAGTTCTGCGATTTATGGTTCGGCAGAAGATTCTTTAGAGCAAGCGCAGGTAAACAAATTAAAAAGGATCTGCGAACAGCTGCAACTTAAAGATAGCGATCATTTACTGGAAGTTGGATCTGGATGGGGTGGGCTAGCTATCTTTGCTGCAAAAAATTATGGCTGCCAGGTAACAACGACAACCATTTCTGACGAGCAATTTCGTTACGCACAGGAAGAAATCGAGCGCGAAGGCTTAAGCAATCGCATAAATCTGCTTTCTAAAGATTATCGCTTATTGGATGGACAGTACGACAAGATCGTATCAGTGGAAATGATTGAAGCCGTGGGTAAGAAATACCTTCCTGGATATTTTCAGAAACTCAACGATCTCCTTAAACCAAGCGGTTTGCTAATGCTGCAAGCCATAACCATAGCCGATCAGCGTTTCAAGGCTTATAGCCGCGGAGAAGACTTTATCCAGAAGCACATTTTCCCCGGAGGTTTCCTTCCTTCATTGAATCTGGTTTCCAAGCTTGTCGCTGATTCTACTGATCTGGTGGTAAGAGACATTCTTGATATTGGTCTCGATTACGCACAAACCCTTGCCCATTGGCATGAAAATTTTAAGGACAATCGGGAGTTCTTGCATAACCAGGGCTATGACGACCGGTTTTACAACCTATGGTCATATTATCTGGGCTATTGCGAAGGCGGATTTCGCGAGCGCCGGATTAGTGCTGCACAGATATTGGCAAGCAAGGCGCCTCATATTTATTGAGCGATAAGCAATGAAGCTGTTCTCAGCCATAAATTCAAAATCATTTAACCTGATATTATTTAATCTGATGTGGCTTGGTTTAGTTCTTGGCAGGGAGTCGCTTCTTTTTATTACCGTTCCTTTTGTCATTATCTACGTATGCTTGTTGCTTGGATCAGGCCGAATACGGGTCTACATGTTGCTCATTCCTGCCACTATTGGTATCACTGTTGATTCAGTTTTGACACTGGCTGGAATATTTAGCTTTGCTAATGCGGGCCTTTTAATTCCGCTTTGGCTAATCATGTTGTGGTTGGCGTTTTCCACCACCCTGAACCAGTCGCTGTCATTTTTGAGTAAAAATTGGTTGTTTGCCGCTATTGCCGGCGGTATCGCTTTTCCCTTCAACTACGCAGTAGGTGAAAGATTGGGTGCAGTAACATTTGGCGAATCCTACCTTTTTACCCTGTTTGTCATTGGCATAGTGTGGTTAGTTTTTCTTCCCTTTCTATTTTTTATAACTCATGAAGCTTTTAGAAAAGAGATTGCAGCTTAGCCTTTTACTGTTAGCACTTATGTATTTGCCATCAGTACAGGCCAACATCACTGATGGGCTACAGATCGTAGGTGAAGCGCGACTAAAAGTGTGGTTGTGGAAGGTCTACGACAGTTCACTGTATTCTGAATCAGGTTACTATCAAGGCATAGAGCCCAATTTAACGCTTCAAATTGATTATCTGCGTAACATAAAAAGCAAACAATTATTAGATCGTACCCAGCAGGAGTGGCAGCGTATGTCCTTCGCAGCTGACAATATAGAAAGCTGGATAATGGAACTGTCTGAAGTTCTTCCCGATATCAGGAGGGGGGAAACCTTATCACTGCAAGTGGAAGACGATCTGAGCAGTAGTTTCTACTACAACTCAAACTATCTTGGAAACATTAACAACCCGGAATTCACCCAGGCCTTTCTTTCGATCTGGCTTTCCAGTAACAGCAGTTATCCCGAGGTACAGGCACAACTAGTAGGAATGAACAAGCGGGCAGAACGCTAATCCCTGATTCAACTAGCGTTTAGTTGCTGGGTAAATAAATTGCTTTGGTCAGCTAACCAGGTAGGGTTTCAGGGCCTCGAAACGGTATTCGATCTCTTCGATCTGCTGTGGGGTAAAACTGTATTCGCCACGACGGGATTTAGTAGTCTTGAATACTCCGCGCTTCTGCAAGACGTACAAGCGCACTCCGGGTATAAGGTTATCCAGGTTCGAGATCAGGAGTAATCGCGAATAGCAGTCTCTCAGGGACTCCTCGTCTTCTGCCAGATGCAGTTCCCACATCCTGGCAAAGACATCGGCATACATGGCGCCGCCTGTCATCACGCCGTCCGTTCCCAGGCGCATCTCATACAACCAGCCTCTGCCAAAGGTTGCCCCAAGGACACTTCGAATCGGATCAGGTTGATAGGCTTGCAAAGCAAGCATGCGTTCCTGTACGCGACCGTATTCTTCTTTTATATAGCCGCATTGAGGCAGCTCTCGGGCCAGATCCACAAGGAAATCCACGGTGAGTTCAATATCCGGTCCGCCGCTGGTCTGCACAAAGATTGGTTTATCGGTGACTTCGCACAACGCGCGATAATAGTTACGGATATCCTCTAACGTAGTCGCCGTGGTGGGTGGAATAGCGATCATGCCATCGGGATTAAGTGATTGGGCAATGCGGGCGTATTCCAGCATGCCTTCGGTATCATCGGCCTGCACACCAAGAACCAGCGCCATTCCGGTTTCACGATTTGCTTCAGCCAGGGTTTGAAAACCCTTGATTCGTTCTTCCTGGCTCAGGTATCGCTGCTCGCTGGAATTCTGGGGCCAAACCAATCCCTGCACGCCACACTGCGCGCAAAAGGCAACTTCCTTCGCCAAGTCTTCATAATCTACTTCATTGTTTTCGGTATAGGGTGTAGTCAGGATCATGAAGGCACCGCGCATTTTATTTTCTGCGGCGGCGAATACACTTGAATAGGGGAGCAAGGAGCTTGCCCCAATTCCCGCCAGTATCTGCCTGCGGGTGAAGACGGGATTGAATGGCATGGGCTTACCTCGCTAAATGACTTTCTTTCTTCTATCTTACTATTCGATAAAGTTTACTTTTCCGTTTTACGACGAGTGAGTTCGTGTTCGATAGCACCAACATTCTTATCCAGCATTTCCCGTGCCGATAATAATTTGCTTTCAAGAGTTTCTAACTCTTCTTCACTGTCATCCTGTAATCCATTTCTAAAAATCCGAACGCA
Organism: uncultured Pseudohongiella sp.; assembly: GCA_964616225.1. GTDB lineage: Bacteria > Pseudomonadota > Gammaproteobacteria > Pseudomonadales > Pseudohongiellaceae > UBA9145. The sequence continues at coordinate 238,887 of CAZTTE010000003.1, read as the reverse complement.
TTCATTTACTGCTTCGGTGTAGCTTGAATTGGTTTCAACCAGGAGTTGATCAAGTTGCTCCTGTGTAGATGGCACGACGGTCTCTGGAAACAATTTCTGTTTCAGAATCTCACAAATTGCTGTTTCGAAAATTTCGTCGATTGCCCGCGCTACGAATATTTCAAGCTTGTCGCGAAAATGTTTTGAGCGAACCGCATTGTCGGCAAAAAAAATCATCGATAATCTTGATGTTCTTCTTGTTGCATTCAAGAAACTGATCACCGCCTTCGGGATTTTCGGGAATGTTGAACTTCACCGTGCGATGGTCAGCAGCAATTTCACCCAGGTAGAGATCCACTATTTTGGCCACGATTGCACGCTTGGCTCCATTCATCGTGTTCCATGCACGCTCGTAATACCACTTCACAATACTACTGCACAATACTACTGGATGAATAACCATGGAATGATGGACGCATATTAAATACTTTCATTTTTCCTTAGCCTTTGTCTCGTGCATGAAAGTCAATACGCAGAGTCCAGAACAGGCGTCTTAGCAAAGGGCCATAGCATCAGCCCAAACATCTGGTCCGGGCTTTGAAATTGACCTCTAAAGAAAACTACCGCTAGTGTAGTCTTCTGCGCGACTGGGACCGCTACTGGTTTTACTTACCGGCCGGTGGCGGTCCCACTTTTACTTATTCTGTTATCCGGATGTTATTCTTGCTTCTTGACCCTGGCAGGGCCCGTTAAACTGCTCAGAGCCTATTCTGAACTGGCTGAATTTTCAATAGCTTAGAAGCCATGAGTCGATTGTAATTATTCTTTTCAGGTGTTTTTACCGGCCTGATTTTAGGTAGAATCAAAATTCTACTTTTCAGACATTCCATTTACGTCAAAGGCAGTAAGAAAAACAATGTATAAGCGCCGAATTCCTGAAATATTAACCCTCTCATTAAGCCTTTTTCTCGTTGCCTGTGGCAATCAGGAACAGGATTCACAAGCAAACAGCCAGCCTCCTGCCACGGAGACACCAGCTGTAGTCGAAGCTGAACCGCAATACAGGCCAGCTGGACAGGGCACATCAGCTGGTGATTGGGACGCCTATGGCGCGGACATAGGCAGTACGAAATACACGCCACTCACCCAGATAAATGCAGGCAATGTAAACGACCTGGAAATCGTCTGGCGCCGTCCAGCCCTGGACGAATACTACGTCAACCTTAATCCTCAACAGCGCTATTCCAATACCTGGAATGCTGCGCCAGTTGTCAAGAATGGTGTTGCCTATGTCACCAATGGCGTCGGCCTGGTGGAAGCCTTCGATCCGGGCTCTGGAGAAACCATTTGGGTACAGGATCCTCCTGGCGGTGCCGAAGGACTACCCGGTGCTCCCACCCGCGGCGTCGCTTACTGGACCGATGGCAATGATGAACGAATCATCGTGCAGCGAGGCACCTATCTCTATGCATTGAATGCGTCGAATGGCGAACTTTATCCGGATTTTGGCGTTGATGGTCGCGTCGATCTGCAATTTATGCCTCCGGAGTTTGAACGTTATCGCTGGGGCGGCGTGCCAATGGTTGTGCGGGATGTGATCGTACTGGGACAATCCATGTCCGACACCTTCGACGCGAAGGAAGCCTATCGCGGCGACGTCCATGCCTTCGATGTCAGAACCGGTGAGGAGCTCTGGACTTTTCACACCATTCCTCAGGAAGGTGAATTCGGAACGGATACCTGGCAAGACCGATCCTGGTCTTATACCGGACACGCTCCTGTATGGGCCCTGTTCAGTGCTGACGAGGAGCTGGGCATGGTGTACATGCCAATCTCTTCATCTACTAACGATATGTATGGCGGACATCGAATTGGCGATAACCTGTTCAGCCAGAGCCTGGTGGCTGTTGATGTAGAAACTGGCGAACGTATCTGGCACTACCAGACCGTGCATCATGGCCTGTGGGATTACGATCTGCCGGCAGCACCTATCTTGATGGACATTACTGTCGATGGACGGGAGATCAAGGCAGTCACCCAATTAACCAAGCAGGCCTTTGCCTTTGTATTTGACCGCGAAACCGGAGAGCCGGTTTGGGAAATTGAGGAACGGCCTGTTCCACAATCAGATGTGCCGGGTGAAGTTACTTCCCCCACTCAACCTTTTCCCACCAGACCTGCACCGTTCGACAGGCAGGATGCTATCGAAGATAACCTGATCGACTTCACGCCGGAACTGCGGGCGGAAGCATTGGAAATTTTTAATAACTACGTCACCGGTCCTCTGTTTACTCCACCATCGGTGGCAACCGAAGACGGAACCAGGGGTACGATTCAACTCCCCGGTTCTCAAGGCGGTGCCGATGTGCAAGGTGCAGCGTTCGATCCGGAAACGGGCTATCTCTATATTCCTTCGATTACTTCGCCATTCGTAGCCGATATTCTTCCCGGAGATCCGGATGACACGAATCTGCAATACACCAAAGGCTCGCGGCGCTGGATTGCCGGACCAAGAGGATTACCCCTGTTCAAACCGCCCTATGGCCGTATAACCGCAATCGACATGAATACCGGCGATCATGTATGGATGGTGGCCAACGGAGACGGACCCAGGGATAACCCTGCCATCGCCCATCTGGATTTACCCAAGCTGGGAGTTCCTGGCCGGCCGGCGCCTTTATTGACCGGCTCGCTCTTGTTCATGGGAGAAGGATTAACCAATCAACGCCCCGGTGGGCGCATACCTTTCGATATGCCGGTTGAAATCGCAACCAATAGCGGCGGTCCCTGGTTTAGAGCCTATGACAAACAAACCGGTGATATTGTTTGGGAGGTTGAACTGGATGCCGGCACCACCAGCCCACCTGTAAGTTATATTCATGACGGTGAACAATATATTCTGGTTGCAGTGGGTGACCGATCCCACAGCCCGGAAATGCTTGCCTTCAAACTGCCAGAGGAAGATTAATTCTCTCGCTCGAACACTGAATGCTGATCAGCATTCAGTGTTCTTTCCAGATTAAGCACTCACCAAAATAAAATTAAGGAGTCGACCGATGAAAAAAGCACTACTTGGCCTCGGTATTATCGGATTTGCTGCAATTACTTCATTTACAACTTACATTCTTGCGCAGACACCTGCTCCTGCAATTCCACCAATTGCAACCGATGTTACGGCGGAAGACATCATAAAGTTTATTGATAAGCTGCCCAAAGACAGGGTCAGTGATCGACCAATCCGAAGTGTAGAAGTTACCGGCGACTATCGCATTGGCGTTTATGGTGTGTTTCGCCCGAAAGAATTTCCTGGCGGTTCCAATCTGCACCAGGTAAACACCACCGAGATTTATTACATGTTAAGCGGTTACGCGACACTGGTTACCGGTGGAACAATGACTGACGCACGTCAGGAAAATGAAAACTGGGTGAGAGGAACAGCCATAGAAAACGGTGTGAGTCGTCGCGTCGTGCCCGGAGATGTCGTCATTATTCCAGGCCACACTCCCCATTGGTTTAGCGAACTGGAAACCGACTTGTCGTATTTGATTTTCAGGCCCGATCCAGATAATCGAATACCACTGGTAGAGTAGCAGTGTGAAAAGTCAGAGACTTTTCACACATTCTCGACCTGGAAGCAAATAGCACGAGTCTTTTGATTTGACTAATTTAGTCCGTGCTACTGATTGACTCAGGATTTTTTGGCGCTAATCCTTGGGCTGTTTCGTCGTTCTCAAATAGGGCTTGATGGTATTCCATCCATCGGGAAACATTTCTTTAGCTTCTTCATCTGAAACGGCGGGTACGATAATTACATCCTCACCCCGTTGCCAGTTTACAGGAGTCGCTACCTTATGCTTCGCTGTTAACTGCATGGAATCCAATACTCTTAAAATCTCGTCGAAGTTCCGGCCAGTCGTCATGGGATAAGTCAGCATTAGCTTTATTGTCTTGTCGGGCCCAATTACAAAAACAGATCGCACTGTTGCATTGGTTGCAGCAGTCCTGCCCTCGGAGCTACCGGGTTCATCGGCAGGCAACATATTGTAAAGCTTGGCGACTGTTAGATCGCTGTCTCCAATCATCGGGTAATTTACCGCATGACCCTGAGTTTCTTCGATATCCCTGGCCCACTCGTTGTGGTTGTCCACAGGGTCGACACTCAAGCCGATTATCTTGCAGTTACGTTTTGCGAACTCTGCTTCCAGTCCGGCCATGTAACCCAGTTCAGTGGTGCACACTGGAGTAAAATCCTTCGGGTGGGAAAAAAGCACGCCCCACTGATCGCCTAACCATTCATGAAAGTCGATCTCTCCATGAGTTGTTTGCGCCGTAAAATTTGGTGCAACATCGTTTATTCGTAGTGACATAGTCATCTCCAATCAGTATTCGCTCCTCTCTTTCCTGGTTTACACAAAGGAGGGACCAGCAAGTTTACGCCGACTTATAAAGACCAGCAACTGAAGATGGATTTACAGAAAGTCTTCGAGAGTAGGTGTTCTAACTTGAAAATAGCAAAGCGATTTTCAAGTCTTTGACATGTATGAAAAGTCTAAAACTTTTCACACTTGTTCCCGCACTACGCTTCGCGTATCACGGGTAGCACATAAATGGCTCCGCCATTTATGTGCTACTTAATGCATTCGTAAACGAATGCGGGAGGCATATTTCTCAGGGTGAATTTAAGTTTCACATCCCGGAAAAACGGTTTCATGTCACTATAGTTAGCGAGGCTGTACTGGTACTGTAAAAACCTTCCACCTTCTTTCAGGTTTGAATCTACTTCTGCGAGAATATTTTCAACAATGTCATCATCGATTAGCGCGAGAGGCAGACTGGAAACAACATAATCTACTTTTCCGATGCCAAGCTCATCAAGTATTTGACGAATCGAGGAGGCACAGGCGTTATAAATACGAAGACGGGAATCTTCTACGCGGTTTAATTGAGCGACAAAGTCATTATTAACTTCCAGACAAACAAGTACGCAATCTTCGTTCATGCGTTTCAGCAGTGAGCGAGTCACACAGCCGTTGCCTGGACCTAACTCGACAATACAACGGGCATCGGCGAAGTTAATCGGTGATAATAATTTTCGAACTAAATTCTTGGAACTGGGAGTGATTGTCCCGGTAGTCTTGATGTTCTTGATTAAATTTATCGAATCACTGAATTTAAATCTTGCTGCCATATCCTCAGCCACTCACCGATTTCTGTCCCTAAAAAAATGTAAACGGTTGCCAGAGGTAATTGACCAACAAGCAACGGGGTGATCATTTTTTTATAGGACATTTTTGCCATCCCTGCCACATAGCAGACTGCGTCAGTGGGTACGAGAGGGAAAAACGCCCATCCTGCGATAATCCAAAAAGCAAATTTGCCCTGCATTTTCTCCTTGAGAAATGCGATTTTTTCCGGGTATTTACCTTCCAGATACTCGTCGTAGCTCCCAAAAGAGGGGAAACTGTATACTACGAAGGCCCCGACCACAACTCCTGCCGCCGAGATAATCCACACCACAATAGGCATATCCGGGAATGAAATAGCACCAGCCAGAACGAAGGGTGTACTGGGGATCATCAATATCGCCCGACTCAATGACAACAATACATAGACGAACAGGGCCATCGCCCCCAGGCCGCTTAGAAACTCGGATATAGACTCACGGCTGACAAGCTCAGGATTAAGCAATAGCCAGAGTAATGCGATAGCCACAGCAGTTAACCAAACGGTGTTTATGTGTCTGAGAGGCATCTTGTGGGTAGTGTCCGAAAAAGGGTACTAATCTCAGGAGGGAGATGGTTTGCTTTTATGGGCAAGCTTGTGAGCGTTTTGCTCCCAGTTCTTACCATCGAAATCCACTATTCGCATTTTCGCGGGCGGCTCATGTAGGCAATTCACGTTTACGTCCACACCGTCAGGATTCGATCGTGGAATATAAAATGGCTTTATTCCACAGGTCTTACAAAAGAAGTGTTTCGCGATTCCACTATTAAAGGTGTAGGTCGACAGCAAGGATTCGTCAGTAAGCAATTTGAAGTTATTATCGGGAACGATTAGATGCAGATAACCAGACATCGTACAAATTGAACAATTGCAGTTTTCGATTTCTGCATCTTCTTCGGCTTCGACTTCGAATTTGACTGCGCCGCAATGGCAGCTTCCTTTATATATCATGTTTCAATTTGCTCGTATGAAATTCGCTTCACAAAAACATTTAAACAACCAGCTATAGCAGTCTATCTGGAGCTATAGTGACTGGGCACTGTATCACTCCCCTGCGCTTGTTCCAAGCGGGTGTTTCATGTGAAGATGCGAGCATGTTACAGCATCGATTCATCGACTCGGCAAAAGATAATCCAGACAAGCTGGCCATCGTAGACCGCACCACCGGTCGTGATGTTAGCTATGGTCGGGCACTAATTGCCGCGCTCATTCTTGCCCGTCGCTTCCGCAAACTGGAACGAGGACGCATTGGCATTATGCTACCTACTTCGGCTGGCGGTGCCTTGGCAATTCTGGGCGCAAATTTCGCAGGCAGAACGCCGGTAATGATTAATTACTCAACCGGTGCTGAAAAGAATTGCCTCTATGCGCAACAGCAATGTGATTTTAAGAAAATAATTACTGCTCGAGCATTATTGGAGAAGACTGGATGTAAAGAACTTCCGGACATGGTCTTTATCGAAGATATTCTGGAGAGTCTGAGTAAGTTCGAGCAACTTGCTGCACTGATAAAAACCAAACTACCCAGATCCTGGTTAAAACGGCTGACTGGATCACACGACTTGACCAAGCCAGCAGTCATCCTGTTCACCAGCGGCAGTGAGAAAGCCCCAAAAGTCGTACAGCTAACACAGAAGAATATTCTTTCCAATATAGATTCATTCTCCGACATGATGGACATCTATAACATGGATAATCTGTTAGCCGTGTTGCCCTATTTCCATGTATTTGGACTAACAATTAATCTATGGACACCGCTTTGTCTGGGCATGAGATCTATTACGTACTCAAATCCACTGGAATTCAAAACCGTTGCCAAGATAATAAAGAAAGATAAGCCGGCTCTTTTAGTAGGAACCCCCTTGTTTCTCGAAGGATATGCACGTCAGTCGAAGCCCGGTGATTTCGAAAGTGTCGAGTTAACTGTAAGTGGTGCTGACAAATGTCCTGATTCACTACGCGAGTTGTATCGCGAGAAGCATGGACTGGAGATTTTTGAAGGTTATGGCGCGACAGAAACCTCACCGGTAATTTCTGTTAATCCACGGGATGCCAATCGGCCAGGCAGTATTGGGATTCCTATTCCCGGCACCGAGGTAAAAATCGAGAACATCGATTCCGGCGAAGACTGCCCCCCGGGAGAAACCGGCAAGATCCTGGTTAAAGGCGAAGGCGTAATGCAGGGTTATCTCAACGACATCGAAGAATCCCTCCTGCGTATCAAGTCGGGCTGGTATGACACTGGTGATCTGGGATACCTGGATGAAGACGGATACATCTGGCACAAAGGTCGACTTAAACGTTTTGTAAAAATAGGTGGCGAAATGATTTCCCTGGTAATGGTGGAAGAAACGTTGAATGCCGTCACCCCGGAAGAAATTGAATGCTGCGCGGTTGAGTTGCCGGATGCCAAGCGTGGTTCCCGCATTGTTGCTGTTACCTCAGCTGAAATTGATCAACAGGAAGTAGTCAAAAAGCTTGGTGAAGAGTTACCAAATCTCGCCTTACCCAAGAAATATGTCACCGTTGCCGAATTCCCCCGCATGGGCAGTGGCAAGACAGATTTCCGCGGTCTCATCGACATAGTGCGTGAGCTCGACGCCACCGAATAAGTCTTTTACCTTCTAAAAATCAACAAGTTAAGACTTTTTAAAGTAAGTCTTGCATTGTGATCAAGTGTAGAGATGACAAGCGATGTGACGGTCGACGTCTTTCAGGGGAATAAGCTCAGGCGTAGTTTGCCGGCAGACGTCCATCACCTTGGGACAGCGGTTCGCAAACCTGCACCCTGGTGGCACATTCACCGGCGATGGAATTTCTCCCTGAATCGCAGTAGACGGTCGACCCCGCTCCACCTGAGGATCAGGCTCAGGATTGGATCCGATGAGCACTTCTGTGTACGGGTGTTTGGGATCGAAATACACTTCATTGGCTTTACCAATTTCCACCAGCGAGCCGAGATACATAACCGCCATGCGGTCACTGACATAGCGAACCATGGAAAGATCATGGGCGATAAACAATAAAGTTAATCCCATTCTCTCCTTCAACTCGCCGAGCAAATTTATAACCTGGGCCTGCACCGAAACATCCAATGCGGAGATAGGCTCATCACAGACCACAAATTCGGGCTCCAGTATCAGTGCTCTTGCAATTCCGATTCTTTGCCGTTGTCCGCCAGAAAACTCATGGGGATAACGGGACATGTGATCTGCTTGCAATCCAACCTTGGTAAGCCAGTCAGCAACCTGCTCTTTGACACTTGCCGAGCTTGCATCGGAATGCAGGCGCAGGCCTTCGCCAACTATTTCTCCGACAGTCATGCGGGGATTCAAAGATGAATAAGGATCCTGGAAGATCATTTGCACCCTGGTGGCCAAGCGCTGGAAGTCACCTGGTGCATACTTTTGGGGAAGCTGTTCACCGCGATAAGTAACAGTTCCAGATGTTTTATGGTGTAAACCCACGACGGTTTTGCCAAAGGTAGACTTTCCGCTACCACTCTCCCCGACCAGTCCAACAATTTCTTTTTCATCGATGGAAAGGGAAACCTGCTCCACGGCGTGAACCATTTGCTTACGACCGATGTCGAAATAGCGAGTCAGCTCATGGGTTTCAAGTAGCGCACTCACTGGTCCTTCTCCTTGAAGTAGAGCTCTTCCGGTTTCGCCGGTGAGTCTGCATGGTGTAGCCAGCAACGACTAAAGTGATGATCCCTTAGAAAGTAATCCTCAGGATGGTGCTTGTCACAAACTTCCATGGCATAAGGGCAGCGTGCACAATAGCCACATCCTTCAGGGGGAGCGAACAAGTCTGGGGGACTGCCTTCGATAGGTTTTAGTTCGTGTTGTCTTGCCGGATCATTGTTTGGCATCGCCGCACGCAAGCCCAGGGTATAGGGATGGGCAGATCGATAAAAAACATCATCGACGGTGCCGTGTTCAACAATCTTCCCGGCATACATCACCGCCACTTCATCTGCCATTCTCGCCACTACGCCGAGGTCATGGGTGATGAGAATAATGGCCATCCCGGTTTCCTTCTGCAGATCCTGCATTAGATCCAATATCTGGGCCTGGATGGTCACATCCAGAGCAGTGGTTGGTTCATCGGCAATCAGGATAGAGGGCTTACAGGAGATGGCCATGGCAATCATGGCACGTTGCAACATACCGCCGGAAAATTCGAAGGGATACTGTTTCGCTCTTTTTGTAGCCTCAGGAATCTTGCTCATCTCGAGCAAATTGATTGCCTCTTTAAAAGCATCGCGATAACTCAGGCCCCGGTGAACCTGCAGGGGTTCGGCAATTTGATCACCGATGGTCATGGTAGGATTCAGAGAAGTCATTGGGTCCTGAAAAATCATGCCGATTTCAGCGCCACGAATTTCTTTACCTCCAATCTCATTGCGACCCAGCACTTCTTCACCCCGGAGTCGTGCGCTACCGGAAGTGATACGACCCGGAGGTATGGGAATAAGTCCCATCATGCTCTGCACAGAGACGGATTTGCCGCAGCCAGACTCTCCTACGATTGCCAGGGTCTTTCCCTCATCCACGGTAAAGTCCACTCCACGGACTGCCTTAACGACACCACCATAGGTATCAAACTCCACTGCAAGGTTTTCTACTTCCAGCAGCATAGGGTTCTGATTCAGATTAAGTGCTTCGCTCACTCTTGGTTCCTCATGCGGGCATCCAGTGCGTCTCTCAGACCATCACCGAGTAAGTTAAAAGCCAACACCGTTATGCTGATAAATACAGCCGGGAAGATAAGTTCATGGGGCGTCGTTAACATGGTTTTAATGCCCTCGTTAGACATCGAACCCCATGAAGGTGTTGGTGGAGCTACACCCATGCCAATAAAAGACAGGAAGGCTTCCACAAAAATCGCCTTGGGTATTTCAAAGGTTAAGGTGACCAGCACTACCCCGAGGGTATTCGGTAACATGTGGCGAAAGATCAGGTAATTGGTTTTCGCTCCCAGTAACTGGGAAGCCTGTACATAGGCCTGTTCTCTTATCTGCAATATTTGACCGCGTACCAGGCGTGCCGTTGCTGGCCACATTAACAGCACCAGCGCGATTAACATCGGCATGATGCCACTCTCTCCGGGTCCAATTCCAAAGGCGATCTTGAAAAGAATCATGAACAGCAGAAATGGCAGCGCAACGACAAAATCGGCAAAGCGCATCATGAATTGATCGACCTTGCCGCCGATGAAGCCAGCGATACTACCAAACACAACACCAAAAAATACGAAGAAAAGCGGCGCACCAATGCCAATGAACAAGGAAACCTGGGCGCCGGCCATTAGCCGCGACAACATGTCCCGACCTAAATAATCGGTTCCCAGGGGATGTGCCGCCAGGTTAATTGAATCTCCAATTTGCAGATCCGAATCGTCCTGGATCAGCCCTTCCTCTTGTGCTTCCAACAGTGTGGTGACTCGAACTACTTCTACTTCGACTGATTCATAGGTCTGGGAAACACTGCCGTCAGCTGCCAGAGCAACAACGGAATAGAAATAAGTTTCGGGTTTTAAGTCGAGGCGATCTTCATGAAAATCGATGCCGTTATCAAAATACTCCCCCACGGGAATTCCGTAGGCGAATTCATTTCCAACCGGAAACAAGTTCCGGTAAACACGATGGCCATTAGCGCCGGCAAGGGCATCCCATTTAAGTTTGACCACCTGGGTTGTCGGCTGGTCTACAACTCGTAAGCCCGAGGCTCCAGAGGGATCCGCTCCATCCCAGGCAACATAGTCGGCAACGATCTCAGCGGATCTATCGGTTCCCGGAGCCTGGCTTATTTGATCGAGATCCTGCAGGCCGGGATCGACGGTCCAGATCAGGGGGCCTATCAAGGTGAAAAATAGCAGTGCGACTACCAGGTAGAGAGAAACGATTGCCCGTTTATTTGCTTTTAATCGGATCCAGGCATCTTCCCAATAAGAGAGGGAAGGACGGGAGATGCCATGTACATCGCTGCGGCGTTGCAGTGGCCTGAATTCGCTGACTTGAATATCTGTCACTACTTCAGCCTCACTCTGGGGTCGATAAAGCCATACAACACGTCAACCACGATGACCATGAACACCAGGAAGGCGCCGTAGAATACCGTCGTGCCCATAATGACCGTGTAATCCAGTTGCTGCACTGCTTCTACAAAGAAGCGCCCTAAGCCAGGAATGGCAAAAACGATCTCCACCACAAACCCACCGGTAGTAATAACTGCAATTTGGGGGCCGAGCACTGTGATGACCGGTAAGATGGCATTGCGCACCTGGTGCCGGGTGAAAATCCTGGCGGGGGGCAGTCCTTTCGATTTGGCAGTACGCACAAAGTCGGAATTAATAACTTCCAGCATGGAAGAACGCATTAATCGTGTCAGATAGGCCATCGTTGACAGGCCCAACACCATGGCAGGAACTAACATATGTAATATGGTTCCCCAGCCGGCAACAGGCACCAGGGTTTGCCCTACCGCATTGTTGAGCGTAACCAGGGTAAATTGACTCAGTGCAGCAACTACAAAACTCGGTACCGATATACCCAATATAACCAGGAACATAATGATGTAGTCAGGCAAACGGTTTCGATATAACGCAGTGAGCGATCCCCACAGCACACCTCCGAGCGCGGCGAACAGCACGGCCAGAATGCCAAGGATTGCTGATACTGGAAAATGTTCGCGAATAATGTCGTTTACCTGGCGGTTTTCCTGGGTAAATGAGATACCGAAATCTCCCCGCGACAGGTTTCCGAGATAGATTACATACTGTGTGAAAAGAGGTTGGTCTAAACCGTATTTGGCTTCGAGGTTGGCGCGGATGGCTGGCGTAACAGCGCGATCGTTAAGAAGCGGATCACCAGGCACGCTGTGCATGGCAAAGAAGGTAGCCGTTGCAATAAACCAAACTGTGACGATGCCTTGAATAAGGCGCTTGAAAATATACCAGCCCATAAACTACCGACTACTCTTCACACTACTTCTCGATAGTACAAGCCGAATTAATCCTCGCCCATATCAATATAGGCAAAATTGTAATCCACTTCCGGTCCAACGGCGCGACGCTTGAAACCTTTTAAGCGGGGATCAACTACGAATGACCAGCCCCGCTCATACATGGGAATCATAACGACGTCTTCATGCACGATACGCTGAATCTCAGCAAACGCTTCCATACGTTTCAATGGATCCAGTTCAGATTGCGCAATACGAATCTGCTCGTCCATTTCTTCGCTGGCATAGCGTCCCCTGTTGTTCAGGTTCCAGGAAGCAAAAAGATCACCGAAGGTTAATGCATCATCGTAATCCGGTCCCCAGCCACTGACGACGATGTCGAAATCCCCGGCGGTCATTTTTGCCAGGCGCTGCTTGAAAATCTGCTTGTCGATGCGAATTTCCAAGCCGAGATTCTTGGTAAAAGTTGCCTGGTAGTATTCGGAAGAAATAGAACCAATCGGGCTGTCGTCCGCGAGAATTATGAGGGGAGGAAATTCATCGATGCCAAGCTCCTGTCTTGCCAGCTCCAGATGTTCTCGAGCCTTGGCAACATTAAACTCGTGCTCGGGTGGCGGATATTCTTTGCGGAATGAATCATTAACACCACGTATCCAATAAGGAAACAGGCTGACTGCAGGCAGGTAGCTCGGTTCTTTAAGAGCCTTGTAAACAAATTCCACCGGATCCTGTGCATATTGCAATGCCTTGCGGAAATTTTGATTAGCCGTTATTCGCCCTTCTCGAAAATTTAGTTGCAGGAAGAAAACCGTTCCATCCATGGATCTGTCGATCTGCCATCTCTGCTCCATTGCCGAACCAAGCATTGGGGCAACCAAATGAGTATCGGAGATTTGGCCGTCCTTAAACAGGTTCAACTTTGCATTCACATCTTCTGTTATATAGCCAACGTTTATAGTGTCGAGAAATCCTTTTTCGTCATTCCAGTAATAAGGATTCTTTTCCCAGGTCATGGAAGCGCTGTGAGTCCACTCGGTAACCACATAGGGTCCGTTTGCCACCATCATGTCAGCATCTGCTCCATAGCGACCTTCGGTGCTCTCAAAAAAATCTTCCCGGGTTGGGAAATAAGTAATGAACGCGACGAGCTTATCGAAGTAAGGTGTAGGCTGGGTAAAGTCGACTTCCAAAACACGGTCGCTGAGAGCACGCACACCGAGTGTTTGTGGTGGCAGATTCCCCTGGTTAATTTCTTCGGCATTAACAATAGGGTAAAGAATAAAAGAATATTCCGCGGCAGTAGCCGGATCGACGGCACGACGCCAGGAGAAAACAAAATCGTGAGCAGTTACAGGAACACCGTCACTCCATCTTGCTTCTTCCCGTATCCAGAATGTTGCGCCGTCTTCCCTGATTTCCCAGCGTTCGGCCATACCCGGGATAAGACTCCCGGCATCGTTATATGCAATCAGCCCTTCCATGCTGTGGGAGAGCACAATGATGCTGGATGAGTCGGTGGCACGTACATGATCGAGCTGAGGTGGTTCTTGTCTGAGGGCGATGGTAATGCTGTTATTTTGGGGATCTACAGCGACACCGCTGGCGGAGGATCCGGTGCGACCAGCAGCAATGGAAAGCATATACATAATGATTGCCAGGGCAAGCACGGTATACACTGCATAAAGCGCCAGTTGCTTAGCAGCAGAGCTGGTAAAGCTTTGCTCTCTATATTCCATCTTCTTCCTCCCCAAGACTCACGGAAAGCTTCCGTAAGAGCTGCCTCTTTTCGCTCGTTTTCTAATGAAACCAGAGGTACAGCAAGCGAGAATAACCCACGGTTTCTTGCCTCACAAGAGACCTCAGTCCCAGAATCGGACTGAATTCTCCCGAGCCTGACCCTTTGCAACAGATCAGATCATGAAATCATTTCACGGGTATTTCTAAAGAGTCTTCTTACACCTATATAAGTTCCAATAAGCACCAGGACCAGACCGCCACTCAGCAGCAATATCACCGCAATGTCCCATAACGGCCTCTTGCCATACCAGAATCTGAAATCGAGGCTGTGGAAGCCATTGTACAACCAGCGTTCGATGCGCCGAGCACTATGAGTCTGAGCTGCCAGTTCGCCAGTATTCAAGTCCACATAGATGGAACTGTTAAGAGCATCGGCAAAATCTATTCTTAGAACAGGTAGTGGTGCTGAAGGTCCCCGGGAAGACGGTCTGGAATAATAGTAATTGTCGTAGTCTTGAAGAACCGCGCTGGCCCGGATGCTGGAATCCAGGTTTTGTTCCAGTTGTTGCAGTACAAATTCTTCCGGAAAAAATTCGTTTCTAACTTGTAGAGTGTTTGCGCGAAGAAGCCTGTTAGTAAAACCCCAGGGAGAATCTGCACTGGGCAGGACCAGGCTTAGATAGTGTTCGCCCTGCAATAATTTAAACTCGATCTCCTTAATCCCGCTATTGGATGCTGCCTGTTCCAGCGCTTCGATCGCGAGAGACTGACCGGGGAATTCAAACTGGCCAAGATCTATCTCACCACCATGTAACAATGTGCGATCGATACTCAGGCTTCTGCTGCGAGTCCACGAGTAAGGATCCATCGAGAGTAATCCGCTGAATACCCAGCTAAGAGTAATCAATCCAAAGGCCAAGCCGGTTACATAATGCCAACGCATTATGCCTTTATAGGGAATCGCTTTTGCGAAGGAGAAAGGCCGGGTGTGACGAAGCTGGGTAAAGATAAGAACAATGCCGAGCAAAACCAGCACCGTTCCTAAACTTGATAACCAGATTACGACTTCACTCCAGAGTGCAGTATTTCTTCTGAGATCGACAAAGTACAGCCAATGAGGAATGGCGCCGATCCAGGCCAGGAATCTATCTCGCCTGTCGGTAGCAAGAACGACTTCACCCCATCTTGGAGAGACATAGACTTCCGTACCGGCACCGTCATTTATTCTAAACTTCTCTAAAGGTAATTCACCGCGCAAGCCAATCGTCCATTGATCGACTTCGTCAATACGTCCTATACGCTCGATAGAATCAGCAGGCGCGCCTGTAAATTCCTGAATTATTTGCCGAGAGCTAATCATCGAACTGCTTAACACCGTTCCGTCATCGGCAAAAACTACCCCGCCATTACTGCCCGTGAACCGATAAGCAGGCCGACTCATGATTGTTGTAAGTTTTGGAACTGACGTTGCGCGCGCGAGTTGCTGTGCTTGAGACGGGCTTAGCGTGACACTTGCGAGATCGAGATCGGGTAATCCGCCGAGTCTTTCTCTTTCAGACAATTCAGGCATACCACCGGTATAGATAATGGCAAATCCTGACGCGAACCAGACTACGAAGACCAGGGATAATGCTATACCCAGATACCGGTGTAGCAGGATGACGAACTTACGCATCATCGGACTGCATCTTTGATGAAGTAGTCTTCTCCCTGAATAGAAGAAAACATGCCGCTGATAATCCTGAAGAAGAGAATAGCATGCACATCACTATAATCTGATAACGTGCCGCAATAAGTGGGTCCACACCAACGAGAATCTGACCAGTCATCATTCCAGGAAAGGAAACCAGGCCTACTGCAAACAGGGAGTTTGTAATTGGGATAAGAGCTGATCTGAATGCTATTGCACGAGCTTCAACATAGTCTGCTCCCCGGGAAATTTCCGCAGTGACTCTTTCTGCGCAGATACTAATGGCATTCATCGCATTCGCAAAGGCCATGCCGGCCAGTGGAATGACATAGCGAGCTTCGTAATAAGATTCCAGTGTTAACACAAACTGCGTAGTCACCAGGAGCGAAATTCCGCCTCCAGTTACTATGGCGATACAGGCAGATTTTATCAGGCGCTTGCGTTCTGTTTTTACAGTACGCAGGGCTATCCAACTGGATGCGGCAACCATCAGCAAGAGTACCGCCAGCACGACTAAACTACTGTCTGATTCGAAAATAAAACTGAGGAAATAACCGATAACGAGCAGCTGCCCCAACATTCTCGCCAGGGCATAGATCGATTCAGGACCTTCTTTGGTCCACTTGAATAAAATAAGAACTACGGCAAGTGGAGGTAGAAACGCAACAAACAGTCTACCGAACTCAATTATTTGTTCAGGCTCAACCATAAGTTGTTTAAAGGTTTAAATCTCAACCGCCAACTAAATTGCCTACAGCAGCTATGAGCGAGGCAATTAGCATTATTGCGCTGGGTAAAAAGGTCAATGCAAATCCTGCGCCCCGGGACTTTGGATCGGCAACGTAACTGCGCAAATACAATAGTCGACCAATCAGATAAACAACACCCAGACCAGCGGCATAGAGTGGATTCCATAAATGTGAAGCAAGAAATATTGCTGGCAAAAACATGAGAAGCTGCTCGGCAGTATTTTGCTGAACTCTCATGTAACGTTCAAATACCGGATCACCGCTCATCGCGGGAGCCGGAACATTGTATTTACCCCTTGCCCTGCCAACCAGTATTCCAAATACCGAGTACTGAATTAAAGCGAGTACTACAACTATTATTACGTAATCCATTCCCCCCCCCAGAATCTAACGATTCCTAAGATAGATTTTGTTCATTCATTAAGTTGTCTAAATAGGTTTGTGAATCTGTAACATTTAACAGACCAAACTTTACATCCGGGTGAATCTCGCGCATGCGCAGGTTTAGTAAGCCATGAGCTGAGTAAATTAAAGAATCCATAATAATATTGTCGGTATCACAGTCTTCGGCCAGTTTTACCAGTCGATCGAAGCCAACCAGGAAGTTATCGCTGTGACGTTTTCGAATTTCAGTACCGAAAAACAAATCGGCATAATCGATTTCTAGTGCTACCCCCATCGTTAAAAACATGCGGGAGAATACTTCAGCATCACCGCTGGCAAACTGTTTCCAAAATTCGGCAATTTGGTCAGAGGTATAGGATTCATTGCCAACCGGACCCTGGCTGGATATAAAAAGCAAACCGGAGATTGCACCGAGTTGTCTTCGAGTTGCTTCGGATATCTTGAAGAAAGTTTCCTGGCGGGCGTTTAATTCGGTAGCGGCGATTGCCTGGGTTTGTTTTTCAGAATGAAGATTGTTGCGTCTTAGTTCTTCATTGTTTTCCGCCAGCACCGATTGCTGGATAAACAAACCAATTACCAACCAGAGAAAAGCCAGAAAAGCGAAAGCGCCTTCGAGGAATGCTCCCATCTCATCGATGGGCAAATCCATGAATTCTCCCCAGCCAACATTGCGCGCAATGTAAATCGCTAAAAAAACAAACCAGAGTGCGGTGAGAATGAGTCCAAACAGAATCCGCCAATCTTGCGGAATATATGACTTGCCTGATTCTTCACTTGTCATAGAAAGTACTGCTGAATCTGATGAATACTGAATTAAGAGCCATAGAGTAAAGCCAGCACTATAACCCGTCAAATATGAATTCACACGGTATTGGTGATGTTCCTTGCTTCCATGGAAACCATTGAATTCGTGGTCTATGCTTGAATCAGCTAAGCGATTACATAAGGAAGCTGCTGTGTTGAATCAGGCCAGAGGATAGCAAAGAGAAGAACTGGGAGAGATTGAAGCGGATACCATGGATATCGAGCGTATTCGACACTTAATCTCGAACATCGACGCCAGTATGCAGAATATGCATAACAATCCCCTCGATTCATTTAAGCTGCGGGATCTCAAATCCTATTTCGAGCTCGAGCTCAGAAAACGCGGCATTAACCCCTGATCGTCTCATTTCCGTAATATCCATACTGATTTCTCTGCGCCACAATCAAGATCTTCGTACTCATTGAAAGTTTAAACATGTCGAGTACTTTACTCGAATACGCCTTGCTGGAAGATGTAAGATCCCTGCCGGCAAAAATGCAAAAGATCTATTTGCAACTCGTCAGTGTCATCGATCTTTCATTGCAAAATCTTAAAACCAGTGGTGCATCTCCAGATCGCTTGTCTGAAGAATTCATTGAAGAAACGGTTAATGAGTTATTAGACGATCACTTCAGTGATCAGGCATTGCAGGAGAAAGTAAGAAACGAGTTTCTGCGACAGATCCTGGAAACCAGCGAAACTCCCAGTAGCTGTTCCTAGTCGCCGCTAACAAACTTCTCAAGTATCGAATCGACTATTAAAGACGCTTCTTCCCACAAGACAAAGTGTCCCTGCCCTTCACGCCACAGGTAAGTTACATCTGCATTAACCAGTCTTGCTTGCATGAATTCAGCATTGCGGGGATTTACCAACCGGTCTCTATCGCCTTGCACAATTAGAACCGGTACCTCGATGTCTTCCCATACTGGCAACATAGCTTCCAGCTGTGGTCGCAAAGGCATTATTTCGGCATTCGCACCTTTTAAATCATCGCCCAGTATGAATCTGGGAATGACCACGGCAAAGCGGTTATACCAGCGTGGTCCGCTGATCTCCGGATCGCCAGTACTGGCAACAAAGACCAGGCCTGAAATCAGTTCTTGATAGTTCATTGCGGTTTTAGCAATTACCGGCCCACCATAAGAATGACCCATCAGGATTGCACCTTTCCCCGACGCATCCATGCGCAACAATGGTTCCAGCGCTGCCGCCTGCTCATCTAAAGAAGTTACTTTCTCTGCGCCCCGTACAACCCAGCCAGGGCGGGTGACTGAAATCATGTGAAAGTTTTCCCGCATGCGGGGATCATTCATATAACGAAGAAAGGCTGTAAATGAACCAGGTGTACCATGCACAAACACAATCAGTTGTTTCGCTTCAGCGCTTGAGGAGCTGGTATTAACCTCGATGTACTCCAGGTCTCCCAGAGTCAGTACCGGGCCAATATCGCTGGAGATTTCTACGGTGCCCTGAGACTGTGCAAACAATTGATTGCTAAGAATGGCTGCCAAGCACAGTAGAAGGAGGCCTACCATGCTTCCACGCAGGAAATTCGATTGGGGAATCAGCTTCATGCAGGGAATAATTTCAATACCGTTATTATTAATAACGGATTCTAGCGCGGCGAATTACGAAGGAATAGAAAAATCGATAAGCGATCGACTACCAGCTCATTTTATCGATGGGCGTTGGTTTGTCGTCGCGATTGACCTTGATTAGTGCACCCTGTCCTTTAACCAGGTAATGGTTACGATAATTAACGCCCAGACGCCAATTAATCCAAGGAGAGTCGCTAAATCCATGCCTTTATAATTCCTTTAATCCGAGAAAAAATCGCATTCCTCTTCTGGTTCAAAAAACTACTCAGAGAGAGCTTTCTCGCATCTCTATTAAAGTTTAGATGGGATTTGCGCTGACGACGGGAAACTGGGCATTTTCTTGCGTCTTTTGCCGTGATTTTTGCTGGTTTTACAGACAATTTGGCAATCACATCGCTTATAATCCTCTACCCCGATCTTCAAATAGCTTTATTGGCAAAGTCGGGATTATTGATAGACGGAAAAGAAATATGAGCAAGAAAAAAGAAGCAGCTTTCGATTTCGAAAAAGCCTTAGAGCAACTGGAAGAATTAGTCTCTTCCATGGAAGACGGCGAGCTAACGCTTGAAGATTCGCTCCAGGCATTTGAGAAAGGCATAAAACTTACCCGTGAATGTCAGGCTGCACTCAAAAAAGCGGAACAAAAAGTTCAGGTTCTTATCAATGAAAACGGCGACACCGAAGAACTGGAAATGGAAGACGACGAATAGACCAGCCGATGAATGCAAAGACTCCCCAGCCATTGGAAGAGTTTCTAACCCAATGTAAAAATCGCGTAGAGAAAACACTTCAAGCATCACTCTCGCAATCAAATGCCAATAACAAATTACTGGATGCAATGAGATACGCCTGCCTCGACGGCGGCAAACGTATCCGCCCAGTTCTGGTTTATGCTAGTGCACAAGCCGTCGAAGCTAATTTCGAGAACTGCGACGCGGCGGCATGTGCGGTTGAATTGATTCACAGCTATTCACTGGTGCACGATGATTTACCAGCCATGGACGATGATGATTTGAGGCGCGGGAAACCAAGTGTGCATAAGGCCTATGATGAAGCGACAGCGATCCTGGTTGGCGATGCCTTACAGGCTTTAGCCTTTCAATGCTTAAGTAAACAACGCAACGAACTCAGTACAACTACTAAAATACAGATGACTTCAGTACTGGCTACTGCGGCAGGAGCCGCTGGTATGACAGGAGGTCAATCCCTGGACCTCGAAGCGAGTGGAATTGTTATAAATCTGGAACAACTGGAATCACTGCATAAACTAAAAACCGGTGCATTGATCAAAGCAAGTGTGAAGATGGGCGCTCTAAGCGGTGAAGCAATTAAGGAATCTGATCTGCTGGCACTCGAAACCTATGCCGAAAATATTGGCTTGGCCTTTCAGGTACAGGATGACATCCTCGACGAGATTGGTGATACGGAAACCCTTGGCAAACCCCAGGGTTCCGACCGCGCCCAGTCGAAGAGTACTTATGTCAGTTTGCTAGGCCTGGAACAGGCAAAATCCAAGGCTGCTGAGCTGGCAACTAATGCCATTCAGGCACTTGAGGAATTTCCAGAATCTGCCAATCATTTGCGCGACCTGGCAGCCTATATTGTGAATAGAATCAATTGATTGACGCACGCTTCGTGCTGCATTACTGTACGCCGCCTGCGCCAGATTAACTTGAAAACTGGCGCTGCTAGAGTTGAAATACACCGATGTTAGACGAAATTCCATTGTCGCGGCCAGAAACGCCTCTCCTGGACCAGATTCAAAGCCCGGCACACCTTAAAGATCTCGATATCGAGAAGCTTTCCCAGCTTGCTGACGAGTTGCGGCTGTTTCTCCTTTATTCGGTAGGAAAAACCGGAGGCCATTTCGGTGCCGGCCTGGGTGTCGTAGAACTCACAATAGCCCTCCATTATGTATTCAATACTCCGGCAGACCACCTGGTGTGGGACGTGGGGCACCAGGCCTACCCGCATAAAATTCTAACGGGTCGCAGAGATGAAATGCTGACCATGCGTCAGGCTGGTGGGCTGGCAGCGTTCCCAAACCGGGAAGAAAGTGAATACGACCATTTTGGCGTCGGTCACTCCAGTACTTCCATTAGCGCCATTCTCGGCATGATGGTAGCTGCGCGCATGCAGGACCAGGATCGCCACAATATTGCCGTGATAGGTGATGGTGCCATGACGGCGGGGATGGCTTTCGAAGCCTTGAATCATGCAGGACATCTGGACGATAACGTACTGGTAATTCTTAACGACAATAATATGTCCATTTCGAATAACGTCGGTGGGCTCTCCAGTTACTTCGCCAGAATGTGGGCCAGCAAACCCTATAATTTTATCCGTACTGGTTCGAAGCGAGTTCTGTCAAAAATTCCAAAGGCATTAAGTACCGCTCATCGTGCAGAAGAATACATGAAAGGGATGGTGTCACCCGGTACGCTTTTCGAAGAAATCGGATTTAACTATATCGGCCTGATCGATGGTCACGATGTCACCGGACTGATAGAAATTTTAAAGAACATTAAAACCCTGCGGGGCCCTCAACTCCTCCACATCGTTACGCAAAAAGGTAAGGGCTACTCCGAATCAGAAAACGATCCATTCGGAATGCATGCTTTAAGCAAGATAGAAGCGAAATCCAAAAAGACAGAAACAAAAATTGCACCGACTAAAGCTTCTCCAACATATTCAAAGGTGTTTGGTGATTGGCTTTGCGATCTGGCTGCAGCTGACGAAAAAGTCGTGGGTATAACACCTGCCATGGGTGAAGGCTCCGGCATGAAAGAATTTGCAAACCAATACCCGGACCGCTTTCACGATGTTGCTATCGCCGAACAACACGCAGTCACTTTTGCTGCGGGCATGGCCTGTGATGGCCTGAAACCAATAGTGGCTATTTACTCCACTTTCCTGCAACGCGCTTATGATCAACTGATACACGATGTTGCCTTACAAAATCTGGATGTGATGTTTGCCATCGATAGAGCCGGTCTCGTTGGCGAAGACGGACCAACTCATGCGGGAAGTTTTGATCTTACCTACTTGCGTTGTATTCCGAACATGATCGTGATGGCGCCCAGTGATGAAAATGAAACCCATAAATTGCTTTCAACGGCTTACACCCATAAAGGACCCACTGCGGTTCGTTACCCCCGTGGCAAAGGACCTGGAACAGAAATCGAACGCAATCTCAGGCCTGTTGAAATCGGCAAAGCAGTTGTAAGAAGAGAAGGCAGATCGGTGGCAATCCTCGCCTTTGGCAGCATGGTGACTCCAGCCATCGAAACTGCTGACAGTATTAATGCCACGGTAGTAGATATGCGCTTCGTCAAACCCCTGGATGAAGAATTAATCGGTGACATGGCGGCTTCCCATCAACTCATCGTGACTATCGAAGAAAACACATTGATGGGTGGTGCCGGTTCCGCAGTAAATGAATTCCTGTTGCAATCAAATTACCAGATCCCGATTCTCAACCTGGGCTTGCCGGACAGATTTCTTGAACACGGCAAAGTGCCTGAGATGCTCGCCGGCGTCGACCTAGATAGTGAAAGTGTTACCAACGCTATCAAGAAAAAACTGAAAGATTGCAAGATTCAATCCGAAGCTGTTTAGTAAACCCTCACTTCTTTTCTTTATTGACTGAAGTCTTCCATCCACATAAACTCGTCCTCATTCCAAACTTGGAATAAGTCTATTCAGGTCTGATCCAGCATTTTTCTTTAACGTTGGATTGATTGGGAAGTTGGTGTGAATCCAACGCTGCCCCCGCAACGGTAATCCGGAACTCAAGTTTCGATAAGCCCGATACCAGCCTGATTGACTGCTACATCTTGATGCAGCGGAGGGCTACATCAGTAGCGGAGTTTGATTCTGAACTCTTCTACCTGAACCCTCCCTGATGAATTCTTAGTATCGCTCCGGCGAGAATATTCATTGGGAGTATTTATGTTTACCAGGCACCGATTAAGGCTTGTGACAGGATTGGCTGCCTGCCTGAGTTTTCCACTACTTGCGCAAGAAAGCAGCCGGCTGGAAGAAGTGGTTGTTATTGCTAATAGAGTTCCACTGCCAATAAGACAGATCGCCACCTCTGTTACCGTTCTCGATGAAGAAACCATACGGGCACACGGCAACTTTTCCCTAAGCGATGTATTGCGACAAACTACTGCTGTTGCAGTCAGCAGCAACGGAGGAATTGGCTCAACTTCCTCTCTCAGAATAAGGGGCGAAGAAGGGTTCAGAACCCTAACTATCATCGACGGATTGAAAGTCTCGGATCCCAGTGCACCCCAGGTATTAACGCCATTCGAGCACATCTTATCGAGCGGACTTGGTAGAGTTGAAATCCTACGGGGACCACAGGGCCTGAGCTATGGTGCCGATGCCGGCGGCGTGATCGCTATCAGTTCACGCCCCGTTGAGAATGGTTTTGCTGTCAATGTCGAAGGTCAATCAGGCAGCAATAGTTCCCACCAGGCCAATCTGAACCTAAGTGCTGGCAATGACTTAGTAGATTTCTCCCTGCTCGCCACTCAATTCGAAACCGACGGTTACAACGTTCGGGAGTCCGACACTGTTCTGCGGGATAAAGACGGCTATGAGAATGACACGATTCACGCCCGACTTGGAGTGAATATTAATAATAATCTTAAAGCTCAACTGGTACATCGATCGGTAGAAGGAAACACGCAATACGATGCCTGCTTCGCCGCTGCAATTGTATACGACTGTGCCTCTCAGTATGAGCTGGACGCAACGCGCCTGTCGCTGGATTACACTGGAGATTTTGTTACACATTCATTGGCTTATTCACAGAGTGATACCAATCGGGATGATTTTGCATCGGGAAGCAGAGCCTTTGGATCTGATGGTGAAATCAATCGACTGGAATATATTGGTAGTGTCCGCAGCTTGCCCGGATTCGATGTTATTTTTGGGCTCGACCTGGAAGAAGAAGTAAACGGCAGCCTGGATCGCGATAACGAAGGTATTTACCTGGAATACATTAGTGATTTTTCGGATTACTTTTACCTTACTGCCGGGGTGCGCAGAGATAAGAATGATGATTTTGGTAAGCACAATAGCTATCGACTGACTTCCGCCTATCTGCTGGAGATAAACAACTCGCAGTTAAAACTAAAAGCCAGTTACGGCACAGGTTTTCGCGCACCTAGCCTGTTTGAGATTGATTACAATGCCGGCCCATTTTCATTTCCACCCGCCTCTACCGTGCAGCTGTCAGAAGAACAGAGTTCGGGATTGGAGTTCGGATTCGAGTACTTAACAGACCGCGTAACAGTTGAAGTGGTGCGATTCGATCAGGAAGTTGAAGATGCTATCTATTTTGACCTGTCCGGATTTAGTGGCTATCTCCAGGATTCAGGGATCAGCACCTCAACAGGAATTGAAATCAGCGGTTCGCTGGCTGTATCGGATTCTCTTAGCCTGCAAGCCAACTACAGCTATAACGATACAGAAAGACCGAACGGCTTACAGCGAGTCCGCCGACCGGAGCGACTGGCAAATTTTGGAGTAAGCTATGTTAGCGATTCGGAACGGCTGCGCATCAATGGGTTTTATCGAGCATCCCGTGATTCGATCGATGAGCAATTCGGCACTCCGATAGATCTAGATGATTTTGAAGTAGTGGATGTAAGTGCGAGTTATCGACTCTCAGCTAATGTCGAAGTGTTTGCCCGATTGGAGAATGCCCTGAATGAGGATTACCAGGAGATTCTGGATTTTATTGCTCCCGAACGCGCTTCCTATATCGGAATAAGGTTAAACTTTTAGAGCTATTCAGGAATACAATTGTGTCCAGTTCCAACAATGAAGATCGCAACAAACGTCATAAGAAGGCAATGCAACGCAAGAAGGAGCATGTCGATGGTCGCATTGCCGAGGCGACGATCGATAAAGGATTGCTGGTAGTTCTCACCGGCAATGGTAAAGGCAAGAGCTCTTCTGCTTTTGGCATGCTGGCTCGCAGTGTCGGACATGGAATGCGTTGTGGCGTGGTGCAATTTATAAAGGGTCTCTGGGAATGCGGCGAGCAAATTCTCTTTGAAGCTAATCCACTGGTGGAATTTCATGTAATGAAGACTGGTTTCACCTGGGAAACCCAGGACCGCGAAAAAGACATCGCTGCGGCGGAAACAACCTGGGAAAAAGCCGCGGCATTGTTAAGGGATGAGTCATGCGACGTAGTCATTCTTGACGAATTAACTTACATGCTTACGTACGGTTATCTGGACAAGTCCATGGTGCTGGAAGCTTTGCAGAACCGACCGCCTATGCAGCATGTCGTTGTGACCGGTCGTAATGCTTCCAAAGAGCTAATTAAACTTGCTGATACAGTAAGCGAGGTTGCAGATTCAAAGCATGCTTTTAATGCAGGCATAAAAGTGCAGAAAGGAATAGACTATTGAAGCGCTTCTCTCACACTGCAATTTCAATACTTCTCTGTGCATTTCTCGTTGCCGAAGCAAATTCTGCAATCGAGATTATTGACGACGAAGGTGAAACAGTTCGACTAGAGCAAGCTGCTGAACGCATCATTAGCCTGGCTCCGTCGTTGACCGAGTTGCTGTTCTCCGCCGGAGCAGGTGAAAAAATCGTAGGCGTGGTTGAGTACAGTGACTTTCCTCCTGAAGCCGCTGCAATTCCAATAGTAGGTCGTTTTGATCTATTGGACATGGAAAAGATCTTGCAACTGGCACCCGACCTTGTTGTTGCCTGGCAAAGCGGCAATCCAAGAGCCTCAGTAAGGCGACTAAAACAGCTTGGACTTTCGGTTTACATCGCTGAACCCAAGACTCTCGCCAGCATTCCTGAACATATTGAGAAATTAGCTCGATTGGCAGGAACTGAATCCTTCGCGAGTACGGCAATAAGCGAGTTTCATAGAAACTACAACAGATTGGATTCGGAGTTCAGTAACAAATCCGCTGTTAAAACTTTTTACCAGGTTTGGGATGCTCCCCTGATCACGTCCGGTGGCAATGAACTGATTAATGACATCATTAGCTTATGCGGTGGTCAGAATATCTTTGCCGATTTGAATCTTATTGCGCCCAAGATTAGTGAAGAATCTGTGCTGCTAAGAAACCCGGAGGTCATTATTGCCAGCGGTATGGATATCGAACGGCCGGAATGGTTAGATGACTGGAAACAGTGGCCGAGCATCACTGCCGTTGAGAATGGCCATTTGTATTTCGTGCCACCGGAACTGTTACAGCGACATACACCGAGAGCCTTGCTTGGCGCTCAACGGATGTGCGAGCACATAGATCGGGCACGGTAATTTTGTGCTGAGCTAATTGGCGCTGGCACCATGTTCGGCACCGTTATGCAATATCAAGCTCGTGCTGGCTTTATCTTCCCTGATATCCAGGCGAACCCGACTGAAGCAGGCAAAAGGTATGTGTAAGGGAAAGCTTTTATTTAACGGCATTCCCAGGACAGTTGGTAGTACCACCCGCAAAACACCGCCGTGAGTGACTACCAGCAAATGGCTGCCATCGGCTTTCTCTGCCAACTGATTCCAGGCAGAAAGAATGCGATCTTTAAAACTCAAATAGTCTTCACCATTTGGAGGGGCTAAGGCAGAAAGATCTTCTCGAAAGGCTTTGAATTGATCGGCAGCAACCTTTCGCCATTCACTGACTAACATGCCATCCCAGTCGCCATAATCAATTTCCTGCCACTGATCGAGCACACTAATAGGGAGGTCAGCATTTGTTGCCACTTGTTCTGCAAAATGTCGACATCGTTGCAAAGGTGAACTGATAATTTCAGACCATGCAGGTGTTACGTCTCCGGGTTTATGTTGCGTAGACAGGCCCGTTGCTTTTTGCATCTGGGACCAGCCCAGCTCTGTTAACTCCGGATCAACCCGACCCCGCAAGATATCACCGCCATGAGGTTCACCATGGCGAATAAAATCAACAATAATTGTTTTACCAGGAATGGACACAGCCAATATTCAAATCGATCACTTCATGTGACCAAGCTTATCGATTTTTGCTGCCAGATAACTTTCATTATGGGGATTCGCTTCTGTATGTAAAGGAATAATTTCAGAAACTTCGATGCCAAAGTTTTTTAGTGCATCGACTTTGCGGGGATTGTTTGTCATAAGCTGCAGACTGGATATCTGGAAATGATTGAGAATCGGTTTGCAGATCAAATATTCACGACTGTCAGGCTCAAATCCCAATTGTATGTTTGCTTCTACGGTATCGGCACCGGAGTCTTGCAGGGCATAAGCCTTGATCTTATTCAACAAACCAATGCCGCGGCCTTCCTGCCTCAGATACAGGATAATGCCCCTGCCTGTCTTGCTAATGCTTTCCATTGCCGCCTGTAGTTGCGGCCCACAGTCACAGCGCATGCTGAACAGGCAATCGCCGGTGAGGCACTCCGAATGAATCCTGCATAACACAGGCTCATTGCCACTAATGTCCCCAAAAGTCAGCGCAACGTGTTCCTTACCAGTTCCAAGCTCTTCAAAACCATGGATGGTGAATTGCCCCCAACGTGTAGGTAGTGTTGCGGATGCTACAAATTCAACTGACAAACTTCTTTCCTCAAACTTCCCTGGCCCCATATTTCTCGCTATTCACAGGAATAGTACCACCAGGGCCTGGATACACAGGGCGGCCATTATACCTGCTAATACGTCATCTAGCATGATCCCCAGCCCACCTTTTAGCTGATTGTCCACGACCTTGATTGGCCAGGGTTTCAGTATATCGAAGAGGCGAAAAAGCCCGAATCCAATGAGAATCCAAGTCCATCCAGAGGGCGCCATAAACATGGTAATCCAGAAACCCACCATTTCATCCCAGACTATGCCCCCGTGGTCATGTACGCCCAGAGATTCCGAAGATCTGCCACAAAGCCAGATGCCAAATAGGAGGCTCAAAAGAATAGCCCCGGCGTAGATCCACAAACTGGTGTGTACCAGAAGCAGATAGAACGGAATAGCAACTAGCGTTCCAACGGTACCTGGCGCTTTCGGTGCAAGACCCGCTCCGAAACCGAAAGCCAGCAGATGTACTGGAGAACCGAGAACTTTCTTACTGAATTCAGTCATAGCCTAAAAATGCTCATAGGCATTCTCATCTAATTGAACTTCAACTCCGGCAGCGTTGAAGCAACTGATTGCATTACCTTCAACTATTTCGCCAATAAGCGTAACTTTGGTTTGCGTCTCCCTCGCCTTCAACTGAAAATGTTCCTGCTCATCTTTGGCTACGGTAACACAAAGCTCATAATCGTCTCCTCCAAAGAGCGCCGCGCGCAAAAGATTTTCTGCCGATACGCAGCAGCTAGCGGAATCTGAGAATGGCAAGTCATCTACAATAATACGGGCTCCTACTTTGCTGCTGTCGCAAATATGACCAAGATCGCCAAGCAAGCCATCCGATACATCAATGGCACTACTTATAAATTCAGCACATTGCATTGCAAATTCAATTCTGGGTTCAGGCGTGTAATAAGCTTTCTCAAAATATTGAGAACAACTGGACGAAGGCTGTTCTTGCTTCAGCTTAAACGAATCCCCCAAGTGACCTGGTATACCCAGACTGGCCAGGGCAATAGCACCGTCACCAAGATTACCTGTTACATAAATCTGATCCCCGGGATTGGCTCCGCTACGCCGTAAGGCCTTGCCGGATATTGTTAAACCCTGTACCTGTATGGCTATGGTAGTTGGGCCCTTGCTCACATCGCCGCCAACCAGGGCGATATTGAATTGTCGGGCAGTTTTAACCAGTCCTTCGCTGAAAGATTTAAGCCAGGATTCATCGGCTTCGGCAAGCACCAGGCCCAGGGTAAAGCAGAGCGGCTCGGCACCCATCGCTGCAAGATCACTGAGATTTACAGCCAGAGCGCGGCTCGCAATCTTTGCCGGCTCGGCGTTGGCTGGAAAGTGAACTGACTCCACGAGTACATCGGTGGAAATCGCCAACTCATTTGCACCTGGAATGTTTATCAGGGCCGAATCATCACCAATGCCCAGTAAGATTTCATTCTTCTCCGGGGCTAGATCTGCAATATCAAAATATTTTCGAATTAGTTCGAATTCGGAAAGACTCATAGCGAGTAGCTAATTGGAACAGCTAAAGAATTTACTTGCTGGATAATTCTGCTGGCCGTAATTGTGGCACCAGCTTATCGAGCACTCCGTTTACATATTTGTGACTGTCGGTTGCGCCAAATACCTTTGCCAATTCAATGCATTCATTAATTACAACCTTGTATGGGACGTCAATGCGATGAGCTAACTCAAAGGCCCCCAGATAAAGTAAGGCTTTTCCAATTGGATCCAGGGCGCCAGGATCACGATCTAATAATGGCTTGAGGTGCTCATCCAGCGATTCGATATGTTTGGGGATCGCAACAAATACATCGTCGAAGAATTCCCAATCCATCTTGCCTTCGTTCTCTTCTTTAAATTGAGCGGCTATTTCCAATGGCTCTGCCTGTGCGAGCAACCACTGATACAAAGCCTGAACTACGAGCTTTCTTGCTTTGCGTCGTTGAGCTAATGGGATTTTTCTGCGAGCACCGCGATTGGATTTATTGGCAGTCGCGGTATTACTAACTGCCACTTAATTCTCCAACTGACGAGACAGGCTAGTCATCTCTATCGCAGTTAAAGCTGCTTCAGCACCTTTATTACCCGCCTTGGTTCCGGCACGTTCGATGGCTTGCTCGATCGTATCAACAGTAAGTACTCCAAACGCGACAGGAATACCATTGTTCAAACTTACCTGGCTAAGCCCTTTAACGCATTCACCCGCTACGTATTCGAAATGGGGAGTACCGCCTCGTATTACAGCACCCAGCGCAATAATTGAATCATAAGACTCACTGTCCGCCATTTTCTTTACCGCCAGTGGTAATTCGTAAGCTCCAGGTACTTTTACAATCGTAATGTCTCGGTCCTGCACACCGTGTTTGCGTAAAGCATCTAATGCGCCATCGAGCAAACGGTCCACAATAAAACTATTGAATCTCGCAACAGCGATGCCATATCTGGCTGTCGCGTTCGTATAGTTTCCTTCGATAGTTTTAATCGTACTCATATTTCTTTCCTTGCCGAGTGCACTTACACCCTATTACTCAAGAATTTTTATTGAACTGAACAAATTCAACTACTTCCAAATCGAAACCGGAAATTGCATTAAAGCGCGCCGGATAACTTAACAGGCGCATTTTACCAACCCCTAAATCTCTCAGAATTTGAGAACCTGTTCCAATAGTCAAATCGTTACGAGGTACACTGCTAGGTGCTGTCTCGGTTCGCTTTGCTAATGCTGAGGCCAGGTTATGCTCCAGATCCTGACCATAATCATTACCCGATAGTAGCACGGCAACACCCTTACCTGCTTTGCTAATCTCTTCCAGTGCACTACTGAACGACCAGCTTGTCCCCTCCACATTATAGGTTTCGCATATGTCTCTAATGGTATTGGGGATATGCACTCTAACCAAAACAGGATCGTCGCTCTTGATCTCGCCTTTCACATAAGCGAGATGTGTATTGCCACTTATGGAATCCTTGTAAGTGTGTACTGTAAATTCACCGAATTGGGTTTGCAGCTGATTGCTTTCAATACGATCCACCGTATGTTCATTGGCAATACGGTAATGAATCAAATCGACAATAGTTCCGATTTTAATATCGTGCTTTTTGGCAAAGACTTCTAGGTCTTCTCTTCTCGCCATCGAGCCATCTTCATTCATTATCTCTACGATTGCAGCGGCAGGCAGGTAACCAGCAAGTCGCGCCAAATCACATCCAGCCTCAGTATGCCCCGCCCTGCGCAATACACCGCCAGGCTGTGCCATGATTGGAAAAATGTGTCCTGGCTGAACTATGTCTTCCGGATGGCTATCCCTGGCTACTGCTACTTGAATCGTGCGGGCCCGGTCGGCAGCGGAAATACCGGTGGTCACTCCGGTGGCTGCCTCAATTGAGACGGTAAAATTCGTGTTATAGGGCGTGTTGTTTTCGTTCACCATCAAAGGCAATTTCAAAAATTCGCAGCGCTCCCTGGTGAGTGTCAGACAGATCAAGCCACGGGCATTTGTGGCCATGAAATTAATATCTTCCGTGCGCACACGCTCGGCGGCAATAATAAGGTCACCCTCATTTTCCCTGTCTTCGTCATCCATCAAGATAACCATCTTGCCTTGACGGATATCATCAATGATTTCTTCAGTAGAATTTAATTCCATTCCAGTTTCTTATCCCTAGTCAAATCCGTGTGCTTTCAAAAACTCTTTATCGATTACCACAGGTTTAGCAGCTTCTTCCCCTTGCATCAGACGCTCCAGATATCGTGCCACTAAATCTACTTCCAGATTTACTTTCTGCTGTGGCTGGTAATCTCCGATTATCGTTGCAGTTTGCGTATGGGGAATAATGTTTATAGCGAACACATTGCCATTAACTTCGTTAACCGTAAGGCTGGTGCCATCAATACAGATAGAGCCTTTTGCAGCAATGTACTTACACAATTCATCCGGTGCCTGAAATTCCAGCTTCAAACTCTGTCCTTCCGGTTCTAATGCAATTAGCACTCCTACACCATCAACATGACCACTAACAATGTGCCCGCCAAATCTGTCACTGGCCTGCATGGCTTTTTCAAGATTTACTCGAGAACCTGTTGTGGTGGCTTCGAATGCCGTGCAGCGCATCGACTCTTCTGAAACATCCGCGGCAAAGGTGTCTGAACTTAACTCGACAACGGTAAGACAACATCCGTTTACGGCAATGCTATCTCCAATTTTGACATCACCTAAATTCAGGCTACCGCAATCGATAAGCAGGCGCCATTCGTCTTTAATTTTCGAAAGACTTTTTACCGTACCGATTGCTTCAATAATTCCCGTAAACATAGCTACTCTTGTTCATGCCTTTGTCAAAATTACCTTAATGTCATCTCCAAGCTTCGCCACTTCAACTACATTGAATCGCTTGCTCTCTGCTAATGATGTCAGGCCAGTTAGTTCGAAGAGTGGTTTAGCGTCACTACCAAGAATCTTGGGTGCGATATAAACGACCAACTCATCGACTAATTCCTTGTCCAGAAAGCTGCCGCTTAATGCAGGCCCTGCTTCGATAAGCACATCATTGCAGGCATGATCGGAGGCCAGGGATTCTAGCACAGAATCAAGATTGACTCCTTTTTCATCTGCATCGATTTGCGCTATTTCCACGTTGTCTGCAAGCTTATTTGGATCTGCCTCACTATTGGCAGTAAATATTTGCACCTGTCCTGGCGAAGCCAAAATGCGAGCAGTGCCAGGTGTCCGTAATTGCGAATCCAGAATAACCCTGAGGGGTTGTTGTTTTAGTGAATCGCTATTTTCTGCAAGCTCTTCATCACTTAAACCCAGTTCGTCGCCTCTCACATTGAGAGATGGATCGTCTACTAATACGGTATTAATTCCTGTGACAATTGCACTGCTGCCAGCCCTCAAGCGTTGCACATCTGAACGCGCCGCGGGACTGGTTATCCATTTGCTTTCTCCATTCGCCAATGCAGTTCTTCCATCTAAACTCATGGCAAGCTTTAGGCGCACGAATGGCCGGCCGTTTTCCTGACGTTGAAAATAGCCAGGATTCAATTTTCGCGCCTGCTTCTCAAAATCCTGTAAGTAAAAAACTTCAATTCCTGCCTGTTCCAGTTTCTCAATACCGCTGCCTGAAACACGTTTATCGGGATCGGCCCCAGCTATGACTACGGATTGAATCCCAGCTTTAATTAGTGCGTCACTGCAGGGACCGGTTTTGCCGGTATGGCTGCATGGCTCGAGTGTTACGAATGCCGTGCCACCCTGCACATTATCTTTAGCCTGTTCCAATGCCATGACTTCAGCATGGGCAAGTCCTGCAGCCGCATGCCAGCCTTCAGCAACAATTTGTGAATTATTTACAATCACACAACCCACTCTCGGATTTGGCGTAGTCGACAAAACTTTTCCTGCCAGTTCTAATGCCCGTTGCATATATACCGGCCATTCAATAAAAGCTTGTTCGAGTTGCTGATTCGTTAGAGTCTTCATAACAAAAACTCTGAGTCTCCGTCATATTGTCAGGTACAGGCGATTCGCCCATTTCCAGCCATTTTGCACTGGGGGGTCGATTCTAACAGAATTGGGGTACAGGTGGGGCTAGCTGGAGCTGTCTTTTGAGAGTCTGTCGATCTCTTCCCTAAACTCGTTGAGGTCTTTAAAGCTTCTATAGACAGATGCAAACCTAACGAAAGCCACTTCGTCCAGGTCACGTAATTCTTTCATGACTTGTTCTCCAACGCTGCGAGATTGTATTTCCCGTTCACCGGTAGAACGAAGGTTTGCCTTGATTCGATTTACTGCTTCTTCGACTTTTTCGATACTTACTGGTCTCTTCTCCAATGCCTTGGATAAACCGGAAAGCAATTTGTCTTCGTTAAAAGGTTCTCTAATGCCATCTTGTTTTATTATGCGGGGCATTACGAGTTCGGCAGTTTCGTAGGTTGTAAATCTTTCTTCACAAGTAATGCATTCACGGCGTCTTCGCACATGATTGCCTTCAGACACTAATCGTGAATCAATAACTTTGGTGTCTATGGCACCACAAAAAGGGCAATGCATATAATTCCTTTACTACTTATTCTTTCTCTCACTGATATACAGGAAATCGAGAGCAAAGCTCAATAACTTTAGATCTAACTTCTGTAATCTTGTCTTCGTTTTCGATGCCATCCAGGATATCGCACATCCAGCCAGTCAATTCACTCACTTCAGACTGCTTGAATCCTCTTGTTGTTATCGCCGGAGATCCAATGCGTAAGCCACTGGTTACGAAAGGAGGATTCGGATCATTTGGAACGGCATTTTTATTCACCGTGATGTTGGCACGACCCAATGCAGCATCAGCATCCTTTCCGGTAATACCCTGTTTAATAAGACTCAAGAGAAACAGGTGGTCGTCTGTTCCATTGGAAACCACATCGAAGCCACGATCGATAAATCCCTGGGCCATTGTTTGCGCGTTTGCCAGGGTTTGTTTCTGATATTCGACAAAGCCATCACTCATTGCTTCTTTAAGGCACACCGCTTTTGCCGCAATTACGTGCATTAATGGTCCACCCTGGCTTTCCGGAAAAACCGCAAAATTGAGTTTCTTCTCCAGCTCTGGATTTGAGCGTGCCAGAATTAGTCCACCCCGTGGTCCCCGCAGGGTTTTGTGGGTCGTGGTAGTTGTGACATCGGCTATGTTAACGGGACTGGGATAAACACCGGCGGCAATGAGTCCGGATACATGGGCCATATCTACCAGGAAATAGGCTCCCACTTTATCCGCAATGTCTCTGAATTTCTGCCAATCGATTACACGAGAGTAGGCGGAAAAACCAGCGACGATAAGTTTCGGTTTGTGTTCCTGGGCAAGGGCATCAACCTGATCATAATCGATCTCACCGGTTTCATTATTTAGTCCGTATTGAACCGCCTTATAGATTCGGCCAGAAAAACTGACACTGGCACCATGGGTCAAATGGCCGCCGTCAGCGAGGCTCATTCCGAGTAAGGTATCGCCTGGCTCCAGCAGTGCCATATAGGCTGCGGCATTCGCCTGGGAACCAGAATGGGGTTGCACATTAGCAAAGTCTGCCTGAAACAATTCTTTGGCACGAGCAATGGCTAGCTCTTCTACAACATCAACGTTCTCACAGCCGCCGTAATATCTTTTACGCGGGTAACCTTCTGCGTATTTATTGGTGAGTACTGAGCCCTGCGCTTCCATGACCAGTGGGCTGGTATGGTTTTCAGATGCAATCAGTTCGATGTGTTCTTCCTGGCGGGTTTTTTCTGCTTCGATAGCTGCGCTAATTTCTGGATCAAATTCAGATAGGCTGATATCGCTCTTGAACATTCACTACTCCAATGACTGAGCCGGGGATTTTCGAAGGCGCTATTCTACCCGAAGGCATAGGAATGAGCATCAATATATTGGGTATTTCCTCCGGATTTTTTGCAAGAAACACGATATGTCGTATGCAATAATACGGCCTTCGTTTTAAGCCATTGATTGGAGCAAAGAATGTCGCAGTTTGTTTACACGATGCATCGTGTTGGCAAGGTAGTCCCACCTAAAAGAGAAATTCTTAAAGACATCTCACTTTCATTTTTCCCGGGCGCAAAAATCGGCGTACTCGGATTGAATGGGGCCGGTAAATCAACGCTGCTCAGAATAATGGCTGGCAGAGATACTGAGATTAACGGGGAGGCGCGCCCTCAACCGGGAATTAATATCGGTTATCTGCCGCAGGAACCAGAACTGGACGAGGCCAAAGACGTACGTGGCAATGTGCAGGATGGCATCAAAGACATAATTGGCCTGGTAGAAGAATTTAATGCCATCAGCGACAAATTCGCTGAGCCCATGGATGAAGAGGAAATGAATGCACTCCTCGAGAAGCAGGGCGAGCTGCAAAACGCCATCGACGCAGTTGACGGCTGGCAAATAGAACGGACCCTGGAAATTGCTGCGGATGCGTTACGGCTGCCTCCCTGGGAAGAATCAGTCAGTCACCTGTCCGGGGGTGAAAAGCGCAGGGTAGCGCTGTGCCGGCTCCTGCTTTCCAAGCCAGACATGCTGCTTCTGGACGAACCAACAAACCATCTCGATGCTGAGAGTGTGGCCTGGTTAGAGCGATTCCTGCAGGAATATCCGGGAACCGTAGTCGCCATAACACACGATCGCTACTTTCTGGATAATGCCGCCGGCTGGATACTGGAGCTGGATCGAGGCCATGGTATCCCCTATGAGGGCAACTACAGTGCCTGGCTGGAAGCGAAAGAAAAACGCCTCGCCGTAGAAGAGAAGCAGCAGGCTGCTCACGAGCGAACCATCAAGTCGGAACTGGAATGGGTCCGCGCAAATCCCAAGGGTCGCCAGTCAAAAAGCAAGGCCCGCGTAGCACGCTTCGAGGAATTGAATTCACAGGACTTCCAGAAGCGTAATGAAACCCAGGAGCTTTATATTCCCCCCGGCCAACGACTCGGGGATAAAGTGCTGGAAGTTAATAATCTGTGCAAAGCCTTTGGCGATAAGACCCTGATCGATAATCTGAGTTTTTCCGTGCCCAAAGGCAGCATCGTCGGCATCATCGGTGGCAACGGTGCAGGTAAAACAACTTTCCTCCGCATGTTGGTAGGAACAGAAAAGCCGGATTCCGGCACTATCGAGCTGGGTGAAACTGTCGAACTCGCCTATGTCGATCAGAGTCGTGACGAGCTCAATGGCGAGAATACAGTCTGGCAGGAAATCTCTAATGAGCAGGACTTGATCCAGATCGGTAAATACGAAATTTCATCCAGAGCCTATGCCAGTCGATTCAATTTTCGCGGCGGTGATCAACAGAAATTCGTCAAAGACCTTTCCGGTGGTGAACGCAATCGACTCCATATGGCCAAGCTACTTAAGCGTGGCGGAAACGTATTACTACTGGACGAGCCCACAAATGATCTTGATGTGGAAACTTTAAGGGCGCTGGAAGAAGGCCTGCTGGCTTTTCCAGGATGCGCAATCGTGGTGTCCCACGATCGCTGGTTTCTGGATCGCATTTGTACCCACATTCTCGCATTCGAAGGCGACAGTGAAGTGATCTTCCACGAAGGAAATTACTCGGACTACGAAACCGAGAGAAAGCAACGACTGGGAGATACGGCCCAACCTACGCGGGTGAAATACAAGAAACTGGACGCCTAGACAAAATCACAGCCCCAGCTCCTGCTTGAGCTTCGCGATGCGGGATTTCGCTTCCTCTTTATCAAGCCTGCGCTCAACTTTATCTGTGAGAGCTTTAGGAGCTTCGAGTGTGAGCTCTTCTCCATTGATTACGCGCCTGCATAACTGTTCGTAATGGTATTCGAACACAGGATAAGCGGTGGCTTCCGATTCATTCGCAAGCAAATACCAGCCAGCAGCTTTACCGGCGTAGTATACGGCTTCATGACTCCAGGCAAAGGCTTTCTTGGGAGAAGGTGCAGAGCAAGCTTCCAAATAGGCTTGCCGGGTAGAAGCTAAACCGTATAAGTCTCTTCCCTGCTCGCAGGCGCGTATGAAAGCAGCAATTGAGGGCAGATAGTCTTGGGACTGGATGACATGTTTTGCCGCCGCCACGATTTGTCTCGGGGAATAACTTTCCAAACTGCTTAGCCAATACTTCTTGGCGATCACCAGTGCTTCTGTTTCAGCAAACGCCTTGTGGAAC
The DNA here is from genome assembly GCA_964616225.1 of uncultured Pseudohongiella sp. GTDB lineage: Bacteria > Pseudomonadota > Gammaproteobacteria > Pseudomonadales > Pseudohongiellaceae > UBA9145. Next base: position 201,443 of record CAZTTE010000003.1, on the reverse strand, counting down.
TGGTTATGATAGGCAAACTCAAACTCTGCAAAGATTTGATTTATTGCATCCACATGGTCAATTTCCCGATCAGCTTCGTATTCCTGACCAGGTTCGGCAACACCAACAAGAGTCGATTCGTCCGCAGCCTTATTCTGCCCAGCTTCGGTCGGCGATTTGCTGGAACTTTTCTTTAACTCGTTGCTGGCTTGATCCAGCAATGGATTGATTTTTTGCATCTAGTATTTCAGCGGTTTCTAACTGTTTTAACTGGCGTGCCCATTCTTGCTTAATGAACTGCAGAAAGACAGTATTCCAGGAAGCTTTAACCTGTTGACTGTCTTTCCAATACATTGCAAATTCCGGCACGCGGCTCTTCGCCCATTCTTCATCGATTTCGGCAAGCTGTAATATCTCATAGCAATCTATGCTGGGTTGCCAGTCATCGGGAATTACTCTGGGGGTGTCATCTCTGCCGAAAGAGGCAGTAAACTTTGCCCATTGACGCCGTATATGCTCGATAAATTTTGTATTCCATGCACCATGGACTACCCCGCGCTCGCGCCAATAAAGTACGAACTCGGGAACTGCATCTTCAATAAAACTCAGATTAATTCCGGAGTTTTCCAGGATACCGACGGCATCGGGACTTGGAAACCAATCTTCGGACATTTCACTCGCCAACTCATGGGCACCACGTCGAGTCTGTTCATTGCGCCACTCCTTGAGTACGTGTTTATAGAAGGCGTTGCCCCAGGAAAATCGCGATTGTCCTCGATCTCTCCAGTAGTTGACGAATTCCGGTACCAGTTTATGAATAAAGTTTTCAGGAATGGAATGTTGTTTACACAACCTGATCCAGTTCTGATCCGGCTGCCAGTCAATTGGTATCAATGAAGCATTGCCTCTGGAAAAGGATTTGCTTTCTGGAATTTTCTTCGGCACAGGTGTGGGTATAGGGGTATCTGATGCACTGGCCTTTGGGTGCACCTGGTCATTGATGGCAAGATAAATTTCGTCTCTGGATTCGGCTGGCTCAACTCGTAACATTCCCAGGCTTTGCAAACTAGCATGTATGCGCTTTATGTCTTCTATTTCCCAAAAAGACAAAATGCCTTTCAGATCTGAGTAACTCACTTTTATCCAATCTAAAGTTTTTTCTTTAAAAGCAGCTTTTTCACGAAACTCAATCAAGTCCGCCATGGTTTGCAACATGACAGCTTCTTCCAGCCCTATAGTCGCCGCCAGGGTGGGCGAAATCAGCAAAGGCCGTTCTGGAAGAATTGGAGACTTCATTGATTGAATTACTCGATAATCGTACAAGGGAACGCAACAAGACAGTCGCTAAAGCCATCGTATCACAGCAGTAATTTCTTCGGCACGCAGTAATTGATTGAATTATTCACTGCGCTGTACCATGACGTTTATATTCAACTTATCCGCTAGTTATTAACAATGTATTCACAACTCACCGCCGAATTCGTGGAGAAAGAATCCCTTCCTCCTTCATACATTGAAGACGCACTTGAGTTTATCGTGCCTCTGTCAGAGCTGATTGCAGCGCAAATCATCGCGACAAATAATTGCCCAGTAATAGGCATCAACGGTGCCCAGGGTACCGGTAAAACCACTCTCTCTGACCTTTGCACAAAACTAATGGAAACCCATGAGTTTAAAATCGCAAACCTGTCCATCGATGACTTTTACTTAAGCAAATCAGAACGAGAACAACTGGCAACGGACAGGCATCCGTTATTAAGAACCCGTGGGGTACCAGGTACCCACGATGTTTCATTGCTGTTAAGCAAGATCGAGGAACTTAAAAACCTGAAAACTGGAGAAAGCTGTGATGTACCCAGGTTTGACAAGGCACTGGATGATCGGTACGGACAAAATGACTGGCAGCGCATCAATGGCCCGGTAGATGCCATCATTCTCGAAGGCTGGTTTGTCGGCGTATCCCCACAAAAGCCTGAAGACCTCAAGCACGCGATTAATAAGCTGGAGCAGACCGAAGATGCTAATGGTCAATGGCGTGAATTCGTCAATACCAAACTGGCTGGAGAGTACCAGCAACTTTTTGAACAACTGTCGTTACTGGTAATGCTAAAGGCTCCCTCTTTCGAACAGGTCTATGAATGGCGCTCGTTGCAGGAAGAGAAATTGAAAAAAGCCACTTCGATGAGAGCCACAAGCATTATGGATGCAGAACAGTTGAATCGGTTTATTCAACACTACGAAAGATTAACTCGCCATTGTCTTGAGAATCTCCCGGCCCAGGTGCAGGTTTTATTTGAGCTGGGATCTGATCATCGAATCAAGAACGTAAGGGGATTAGCCACCTAGGCCTGCTCTGGAGTCGGTGCCAGGGAATCTTTCCTGCTAAACAGTGGTTGTATCCAGACTCTGGCAATCAAAGCTACCAGGGCAACAGCCGCTAACTGACGCCACAAGGGATAAGACTCACCGTGTTCTGCCATTGAGAGCTGTAAAGGCCAGGAAAAGGCCTGATAGAGTTCATTGAGAAGTAAGCCACAGAAGATAGCAGTCCCTATCACTCCAATCAGGTAAGCGATTAATGAGCGGTTTCCTAACTGCTCCCTGATCACTCCCATGGTGGCGATATTCGTTGCCGGACCGGTAAGCATAAACACCAGGGCAGCCCCGGGTGAGATTCCGGCAAACAATAAACTGGCAGCGACCGGAGTCGATGCTGTCGCGCAGATGTACATGGGCAGGCCGACGATCACCATGATCACCATTGCCATCAGTCCGTCGCCCCATTGCAGAAAGAAAGATTGGGGCACTACAGTTGTTATTACTGCTGCTGCCACCAAGCCAATCGCCAGCCACTTGGCCGTATCTGAAATCATTCTTCCATAACCATACTTGACTGCGGATACGAAACGTTCACTGAGAGGAGGCAAGCTCGTTACATCCTGATTCTCTGCTTCTTTTTTGCTGGCACAGCAGCTGGCTGATTCTGAGACTTCTTCAATTGCTTCAGATTCTTCTTTATCCAATGTATTAACCAGAACTCCTGCAATGATCGCGCTGGTTAATGCTCCAATTGGCCGCATCAATGCGAAGATCGGGCCTAACACAGCATAAGAAAATGAAATCGAATCCACACCCGTTTCCGGAGTGGCAACCAGGAATGATGATGTTGCACCTTTAGATGCACCGGCTTTACGAATGGCAAGCGCGGTTGGAATAACACCGCAGGAACAAAGTGGTAATGGCGCGCCAATAAATGCGCCTTTAACGATAGACACGAAGCCTGGCTTGGCTAATTGTTTTTCAACCCATGCGCTGGGAATGACTTGTTTAATAATCCCCGCCAATAAATAGCCAACCAATAACCAGGGTGCGCTTTCAATGACCAGGTTCCAGAAGTTTGTTAAGAAGTTCATCAGGCGGCTCTCCTCGATTTTTTAACATCCCCTGCTTCAAGGGCTTCCATTATTGAACAATGGGTCGCTTTCTCAGGACCACCACAACAGCTCTCTAATAGAATACTCAAGGTGTTCTGCATGGATTTTAACTCTGCAATTTTCCCATTGACCTCATCGAGTTTGTGTTGGGTGATGTCGGTCACTTCCTGGCAGCTGTGGCTAGTCTTATCCACCCGGATGGAAAGTAACTGAGAAATATCTTCCAGGGAAAAACCAATATTACGGGCAGTTTTGACAAACTCGGCCCGACGAATGTCGGCATCATTGTAATAGCGATAGCCCGCTTCACTGCGCTCACTGGCGCTAATCAGGCCGTGTTTTTCGTAGAATCGGATTGTATGGGCAGAGAGGCCCGTCTTGGCCGCAAGTTCACTGATTTTTAACATAGTCACTACCTACTCAGGTTTTGCGATATACCTGCATTTATTGACCGAAAGGGTCATGAGCGCTGCCGGTGCGGGTAAGAACCTTCAGGAGAATCGGAAGGTACCGAGTGCTTCGGGAGCACATTCCCATGGGTTTTTGACCGGGCTAATAGCCAGCGCAATAGCTTTCAGAGCGGTAGTATAAGCTTAGAGTCGACTCTAAGGTCAATTATTTTATGCAGGGGCCAAGATTCGGCTAATCCAGTCGGCGATATCGTCGATTTCCTGTGGGCATACGGCATGTTCCATGGGATAGCTATTGTATTCCGGGACGAAGCCGAGGTTTTGCAGGGTTGCCAGACTCTTCCGGCCCAGAGCCTCCGGAACCACCGGATCCAGCGAACCATGGCAGATCATTATCGGGATGCTGTTATGCAGAGGATTGATGCTGATGGAATTCGCCGTGGCGAAGTAGGTGGACAAAGCCATTACTCCAGCCAATGGTTTATCGTAAGTAAGCGCGGCCTCGAAGGATACCGCCCCCCCCTGTGAGAAGCCGGCGATGATAATTCTTTTGCTGGAAACTCCTCGCTCGATTTCCCTGGCTATCAGATTGTGAACCCATTGCGCCGATTGTTGTAACTGCGCTTCATCGACATGGCGCTCCACATCCATTTGTTTAATGTCATACCAGGCAGGCATAACGAAACCGTTGTTGATAGTGACTGGTATGGAAGGAGCGTGCGGAAACACGAAGCGAATGCCGAAATCTGTCGGCAATTTCAACTGGGGAACAATTGGTGCAAAATCATTCCCATCTGCCCCCAGACCATGTAGCCAGATAATCGATGCATTGACATCGACACCTGATGGAGATTCCATTTCTACAGCGGGTAAATATTCCATCCCTTAGTCCTCTAAAATTGAGCGCGTTTTATATCAAGTGCTTAACGGGTCCGCAATATAGCTCACTGATTTTATTATCCAGCATTGTGTGGTTTACTCTAAAAATAGTTCTGATAGGGCATTAATAATGAAATTAAAATCTGTTTTGCTTTCCCGGGTTTCAGTTGCCATTTTCTTGTTGTTGGCCAGCTTCTCGCTGGCTGTTTCCGCACAAGAGCATAATGATCCTCGCTGGATTACCAGCTGGTCAACCAGCCCCAGCACATTGCCACCTTCAGATAGCGATTACGAACCCTTAAACAACCAGACCCTGCGGCTGATCGTTCATACCTCAGTGGGAGGATCCGCCTTGAGAATTCGTCTGTCTAATTATCACGGAGATCAGGCGATTAATGTTGGCGATGTAAGTATTGCTATTCAGGATGAGGGAAGTGCGATACAGGGCAATACGATTTTTCCTCTTAGCTTTAATGGCGAAGACAGCATCACAATTTCCCGTGGCGCTGTCGTATTCAGCGATCCACTGTCAGTGCAAGTACCTGAACTCACAAATCTAAGTCTCAGTATTTACCTGCCGGATCAATCCGGATTCCTGACCGCCCATGCCTTATCTAATCAGACTAATTATGTATCGGAACCGGGAAATCACACCGAGAGTATTGGTTTTCCGGTCCAGGAAGAAACTCCTGCCTGGAATTTATTGACTGCCATCGATGTAATAAACGATGACGGGATAAGCGCAATTGCTACCGTGGGAGATTCGATAACCGATGGCTGGGGATCAACTGATTCCGGCAATCAGCGCTGGCCAAATCATTTCGCCAGGCGCATTTTTAGTGATTCTTCACTGCCAAAGTTTGCGGTTGTAAATGCAGGCATTAGTGGAAACAGAGTAACGACAGAAGCCAGCCCACAGTTTGGTCAAAACCTGCAGGCCCGATTCGAGAGAGACGTTCTCGCGTTAAATAAGGTCTCACATATGGTTTTGCTGGAAGGAATTAATGATATCGGTATGGCCACCATGGAAACCGGATCACCCATTTCAGCAGACCGAATTATTAGTGGCTATAGAAACATAATCGCACGGGCTCATGCCCGCGGAGTTAAAATCATCGGAGCTACCCTGACTCCATTTGAGAATGCCGTGTATTACAGTGAAGAAGGAGAAGAGCAGCGACAGGCTGTAAACAACTACATACGTAACAGCGGTGAATTTGATGGGGTTATAGACTTCGATGCTGTGGTCAGGGACCCGGATAATCCCAGGCGCATACTTCCTTCTTTTACAGAAGACAACCTGCATCCCAATGACGCAGGTTACAAGGCCATGGCAGATTCAATCGATCTGGATCTGTTTAGATAACAAGAAATTTATCCAAGCATTCGTACTTCTTTTTGCGCGAATGGAATGTCTATTCCTCGCTCTTTCAGTATGTCATGGACTGCCTGGGTGCACTTATAGCGCACCTCATGAAAATTTTCTGTTGGTGCCCAGCAACGAATGCCAATATCGATGGAGCTATCACCAAAGTTATCGATACCTACTTGCACCGGGCGATCGGTACTAAGAACATCGAGAGAAGCCAAACTTTGTTTAAGCAAATCAATTGTTGTACTGGCATCGAAGTCATAAGCAATACCTACAGACAACTCCAGTATAGTATCGGCTTGTGAATTATGAATAATCTCACCGATGATGTGCTTGGTTGGAATGGTTATCAGCTCGCCGTCTTCGTTAGTTAGAATGGTATGAGACAGATTTGCTTCTTTTACCAACCCCCCACACCCCTTGCACCCGAATGGTATCTCCCACCACAAATGGACTGGAGAGAATAATACTCAGGCCAGCTCCATAGTTTGAAAGCAAACCCTGAACAGCGAGCCCAGCCCCCAAACCGAGAGCACCGATAGCTGCAATAAACGGATTAACCTGAACTCCAAGTTTGGGTAACCCGATTATCACGGCAGAAGCTATTACGGCTATTCGCGTACAGCTCGCAAAAAATCTGCTAAGGGTAATGTCCAGATTCTTGCGCTGGCAGAGATTCAGTACTACTGAGGCCAGCTTCCGGGCAATAAAAACACCCACGATCATAATGATCACAGCACCCAGAATCTGAAAGCTGTAGGTAAGTAAATAGGTCACTATCAAATTGTATATCTCAGTAACTTGCGCAAGTTCTTGTTCCATAATTCCATCTCTAAGTTCGTCAATCGATTTGGCAATTCTGCCTCGTGACTAATTATGGAGAAACTCAAAAAAGCAAAACATTCGATAAACCGACCTTTTCGACATTGCACCATTCGGGCATCGTGATTTAACATCACTACATGGTCAAAAAAGCCGCATTCCTGTTTATATGCACGATAGCCCTTGCAACTTATGCTGTTGCACAAGATGAGCCAGAAGTACCTTCCCTGGTAGGCTCATGGGAAGGGCCATTAGTGATTGGCAGAGACAGCACAAACCTGGCTTTCACGTTTTCTCTTCGTGAAGGTGAGTATGCCGCTGCCCTGATAAGTGGTGGTATGGGAATTTACGGAATGCCGGCAGATACTGTCAGAATTGACGGGCGCGATATTATTATTCGCATCCCGAGATTAGATGTGGAATTCACTGGTACGGTTCGACTTGATGAATCAGGAGAAAATATCCTGCGTATCGACGGCGACTGGTTCCAATACAGCGAAATGGTTCCGGTAGTTTTGTACCCGGTTGACCAGCCCAGCTTCTAAAGTTAATAGTTCAAACCTAGATATACCTACTCAGGTTTCGATTGGCACGACTTAGCCTTTCCGATAGCACTTTAACTATATAAGTATGCAAGGCAGCGGTTGAAGCAGGAAACTTCTTCGACATGTCTTCGAGTTTCTCTTTATCCAGTCGGAAAAGTTTTGCATCTTTGTCTATGCGCACACTGGCAGTTCGATTGTCGCCGGTATAAATCGCCATCTCACCTAATATTGCACCGGCTTTATACTTTCTAAGAATCTGTTCCTGTTGATTAGGAATTTTCATCACAACTACAACGGACCCACCACCTACGAAATAAAGCGAGTCACCGCTATCACCTTCCATGAAAAGATATTCGCCGGCAGTCCGATTTTCCTCTACAAAAAAATCTGCCAGTAAACTTATATCTTCTTCTCTATAGGCGATGCGACCCAGTACATCAGCCAGTTGCAGGTTTCCATCATCATCAGAGCGTTGTAATTCTGTAAGTATCCGCCGCTCACACCAGTCAACTGCCGTATCCAGCTGATCTTTATAGTTTCTTTCCCAGGTCTGTTCACCAAAGGTGAAAAAGCCATGTTTTACAAGTTGCTTGATGGATTTGTCATCGGCACCACTAATTACTACATGGAATCCAACCTGCTCACTCAGCTGAGCCAGTTTCGAAAAGGTGACAATCGCCGAAGTATCCAATTGACTGACATGATGGAAGTCCAGTACCAGGAAATCGAAATGCCCACCTTCCCTGTCCATAATACGAGTACGAATTGCGGATATGAGTTTGTCTGCTGTACCGAAGAAAATAAATCCCTGCAGGATCAGGATTAGAACCCTATTTCCTTCTTTGTTTAGTAGCTCTCGAGTTTCCAGATCGCGATCTACGTTGCTAGCATGATCACTGCCATTGGTTTCAATTTTTATGACACTTAATTGCGAGTAGTTAATAACAAACAAGATGATCGCAACAAAGAAACCAAAAGTTACCCCTTGCAGGATATCGGAGAAAATTATTACGACGAGAATTAGAAGAACTACAATATAGTCAGAAAGTGGCAGTTCATCCCGGACTTTCCATACCCAATCGATCAAGAACTCGAGTCCAACATAAATTAACAATCCACCCAGGATAAATGTTGGAACAAATTCCATGAACTGCGCGTCGGCAAATATCGCAGCTGCAACTAATGCAACATAAACGAAACCGGTAAGCCGGTCTTTACCTCCGAGCCTGTCAACGAGCGCGGTGTCAGATACATCATGTACACCTGGAAAACCAGCAAAGAAGCTGTTTGCGATATTGGTGTAGCCCATCACCTGCAGTTCATGATCGGGATTAAGATCATTCTTGGCTATTAATTCGATTCCAGAAACATCCAGCAACAGCATCATGGAGCACAATAAAACAACGACAACGATACCACCGAGTTGTTGAGATATAGCAGTCCATTCCACTTGTTGAAAATAGTCAAAATGGAATAGCGGTATTAAGGATCCAGAAGCTCCAATCGAAGGAAGCAAGCCATTTGCTGAAGCTTCCTCGGTAGATACTCCAGAAAGAAACAGCACTGCGTAGAAAATAAAGATTGAAAGCAGGAGTATTCCAGGAACTGAGAATCGATTATCCCTGAACATCTTGCCGATGATTAAGCATACGGCCAAAATGACTGCAGGTGTCGCTAGTTGAATAAAATCGCTGTTTGAAAACGAACTAAATCTGGGCTCCTGGCTTGCGGCTACTGTTAACCCACCCTTAACGAAGATAAATCCGATACCAGCAAAGAACCCTCCCGTTACCGGGTAAGGGATATACCTGACCAGGTTACCAAGTTTCATGCGGCCCAATAAAAGGAGAAACAATCCAGCAATTAATGTGGTAAGCATAATGGCAACGATAATTGTTGCTTCCGTTGCCACCGAGTACTGCGAGCCCATGGTTACATAGATGCTACTAACCATAACGGCGAAGACAGGAACCAGCCCGTTTCGAGGTGAGCAGATAACCGCATTGAAATCACTGAATAGCGATCCACCGAGCCCGGTTATCAGGGTGCCGATTAGTAAAATTGCTATACCCGGCACCATTAGCTGAGGATCAGTCTGAGCGAATAAAAGCGCCGCAACTGACACCGCAACTGAAATGTTTACCAGTGCAATGAGGGTGCCAGAGACGATATTGGAAAAATGGCTGGACTGCATACTATTCTTATTGTCTCTACTACTCACTAACAACTGAGAATACTATTCGCGAGGCCCCGATACTAACATGTTAGAAATGGGGGAATCTCCCGGTTATTCCTGACTTTGACCGGTTTTTGTCATCCTGAATGACCGTTTAAGCGTTATATGGAATGAGAAATGAGTGAAATCCTGACCCAGGCGCTCTGAAGTGAGAAATAATTCATAGATTTTTGGATTGGCAGGAAGAAATATTCAAGCAATCCTGTCCTAGAATAAAGAACTGGTATACTCACAAACCATGAATCATCGATACAAATTGACAACTAAATCCATGCGATTGTGGAACCTGGCAAAGAGTCTCCTGTTTCTGCTTGGAATTGCCTACGCAATTCCAAGCAGTGCCACTACGATTTTGGGGATGGACATTGACAATGTAGCCAAAGATGCCGAGCTGGTCTTTGAAGGTGAGGTCATCCAGCGCGAAACGCGACAGAATTCCAGGTCGGGGCTTGTTAATACTTACGTAACTTTCGCCATTCGAGATGTGCTAAAAGGTGATTACTCAGCAGATACGATTGAATTAAAATTTGCTGGTGGTGTCTTTAATGGGGAAATAGTCGAAGTTAGTGGATTGTCTATCCCAGAAGATGGAGAGACGGGAATATACTTCATTGAATCTACAAGTAGAGAATTACTAAACCCAATTTTAGGTTGGTCCCAGGGTCACTTCCTGATTGATGAAGGTAATGGTGATCGCCGAATAAGCACTGTAGATCGAAAACCTGTAACAGATGTTCAGACCGTTTCTTCCATACCTCCCGCAATAAAAAAACCACAGGCACTTATCGATGGGGGTAACGAAGTTGCTGCAGGTGTTCTAATCGATTCGAGTGCAATAAATATTGACCGAGCTCTTACAGTCGAGGAATTCAAGAATAGTATTTTGGATTTATTAGAGAATTGAATTGCTCCACCGATTAGTTTCAGTACTGCGACTGGTAGTAGCAAGTTCAACAAGCACATTCGAACCTTCTGGCAGTGTCTGGACAACACCGAATGTTACTTTCCATGTAAATATTCCTGGCAGTTCCTTTTCTGGTGGAAGCTGGAACGATGCATTTATCAGGGCCATACAGGAATAAAATGACCTGACGAGTTTTGAATTCAGTGTTGAAAGTGAATTCGTCGACCCCTGTATAGACAGGAGTGGTAATTCTTTTGGTGATGATAAGTCGAGCACCAATTTTACAGACACAGTTTGCGGAACTGCCTTTGGCCAAAACGTTCTCGCCGTTACCCTTGCAACTTTAACCTGTCAAAATCCTGCCTGTACCGGAACCCAGATTATTGAAGAATCCGATATAGTTTTTAACAGTTCGGAGCGTTGGGATATCTACTCTGGACCCATCCAGGGACTTACTGTCGATTTCGAACGGGTAACATTGCATGAGCTGGGGCATGTAATTGGGCTTGATCACGAAGCTGCGAATGATGCGATCATGCAAGCAGCTCTAACCAACATAAGTAGTTTGCAATCCGATGACATCGACTGTGCAAACTTTATCTATGGCGGTGAAATTTCACTGCCATCAATTTATGGGTTCGAAGTCATGCTGCCAGAACACGGCCCATTAGAGGAGCAAATCGATACTGTTAATTTCTCTGGCACCCTAAGTGACACCGATACAACTGTCGATGACTCGGCCATCGATATTTACCAGTTAAGCTTTGCCAATGATACCAGCCTTACTGTCGAGCTGGATTCCTCCGATTTCGATCCCCTACTTTATATGGTCCGTGTCGATTCGACGCAAACCCCCATCGACGAATTCGTTTTCAGCGATGACAATTCCGGATCCGGCTCTGCTTCCAGAATCGCACAAGACATTCCAGCGGGGACTTACTGGTTCGGCGCAACAGGAGCTAACGGTGGCAGTGCCGGAGATTACACGATCACACTTTCGACTTTTGCTGTCAGTACCGAACCAGCTGTCAATAAATATCAATCGATCTATGGAGCCGATGTACAGATCAATCCAAATCCGCTTATTAACGGAGGTCTTGGCAGTGCTGATTTTCAATTCGAAGACAAATTCCTGGACTTGTATCAGTTCTCGGTTCAGACGCAAACGGATATGCGCTTTGATCTCGTTTCCGATGATTTCGATACTACATTGATATTAGTGGAAGTATTACCGGACCAGTCAGTAGGCAGCCTGGTCCTGGAAAACGACGATAATATGTTTGGAACCAATTCGAGAATCGAACATTCTCTGCCGCCGGGAACTTACTGGATGGGGGTAACGAGCCTCTTCAACGGTGAAACCGGAGACTACCGAGTTAACGTGTCTGTTGATGTCGAATAAGTGCTCTAGTTAATTGCCTGCACCGCACCCGCTACGCCGGTGGTATCGGCAAAGACTCGCAACAAGACTCTCTCATCCCGGTAGGCCTCTCTAAAATCGGCACTCATAAAATATTCACCACTAGCCTGGATGGAATCAGGGCCCAACAAATTCAGAACGATAGCTTCATTTAGCCCTTCGATTTCCTCTGAATCAATGGTCAGTGTTGCGGCGTACACCTCGGCCGTTGTATCTGAGTCCAATCTTGCATCGTAATGCAGGATATTGGTGACCGTGGAATACTCAAAATCTACAACCAGGCTTACCCCTTGCTGATTAAAACGGGTTTGAAACGACTGGTCTGCGGGAGGCATGCCATTATCCAGGGCAGGGGTGACTGGAGGTGGCAAGCGCGGATTGTTTGCTTGCTCGTAGTGCTTTGCAATCGCCAGTAATTTCTCATCCTGGAAATGTTTACCCAGCAGCTCCATGCCAACGGGTAGATCGTTTCCGGAAAAACCAACCGGCATAGAGAGAGCGGGCAATCCTGAGTTGGCAGCTAATGGACAGCCTGTCCCCGGTTGAGGATCTCCAGTCATTACCGGAGCCTGGGTGATGGTTGGGTAGATCAACGCATCGAGTTCATTGGCAGTGAACACTTCTTCGATTGCATCCCGCAATGTTGTTCTGGCAGCTATTGCTTCTGTATATTCCTCTTCGTCCAGCTCCTGTTCAGCGCTTCTTATCATCATCGCTTCCAGTGCTTCGTGATAAAGACTGAGCTGTACTATTTCATTTACATTGATTACATCTGGACTGCCACTGCTAGCCAGGTACTGATTCAGGTCCGGCTTAAACTCATGACCAATAACACCGGAAGCACTCAACAACTCACTCTGATCTGGAATTTCAATGTCAATTACCTCGACACCCTGCTCTTCATACCAATCCAGTGCGTCTTCAATCGCAGTGCGCACTCCTCCACTGGCATTTTCAAAGTAGCTTGTGAGTTTTCCAAAACGCAACCCTTCCAGTTGCACGGAGTCCAGGGATTCTACAAATTCCGGTACAGGTAGAGACTGCATTACTGCTGTCGCCTCATCGTTACTGTCATAACCGATGGTCAGGTCCAGCACAATTGCCAGATCTTCCACACTTCTGGCCAGCGGGCCGCCGGTATCCTGGGTATGGGACAAAGGCATAATGCCGTAGATACTCGATAATCCTTTGCTTGGGCGTAATCCAATTAGATTGTTGAATGCCGATGGAATGCGAATCGATCCGCAGGTATCGGAACCCATTCCTACTGCGCCGAAGCTAGCGGCAACGGCTGCGCCGGTTCCACCACTGGATCCTCCGGGAACACGACGAATGTCATAGGGATTCCTGGTTTGCCCGATTAAAGACGCGATGCTGGTTATTCCCCGGGCGTATTCATGCAGGTTGGTTTTGGCGATGATGATGGCACCCGCTTCCAGTAACTTATCGACTTGAGTGGCATTGTGACTCGGCACAAAATTAGCAAAGGCAACAGAGCCATTGGTGGTAGGCATGTCTGTAGTGTTGTAATTGTCTTTTATAAGAACGGGAATTCCGTGAAGCAAAGAGCGAGGACCTGAACTTTCTCTCTCTTCGTCCAGTGCAGCAGCTTGTTCTCTCGCTCGCGAATTGATACGCACAATACTATTCAACTCCGGACCCTGTTTGTCATAGGCCTCAATCCTTGCAAGGTACAATTCAACCAGCTCCACTGAGCTAGTAGTTCCATTTTCCAGGGCAGTTTGCAAATCACTGATCCCAAGCTCGAAGACATCAAAATTCTGTGCGCCCGCATTTAGCGAGATAGTGCATAGACATGTAATGAAAAGAAATTTATTCATGCTCATGGAACTATTCCTCTAGAAAAATAGAACTAGCGAAACTCATAAAATTGACTCGGGCTTGCGACAACTCTTCCATCAATAAAGCGAGGCGCAAAGCGAAATTGGCTTATGGATTCCAGGACAACTTGCTCCAGATCTGAATCGTTTAACTCGGTGCTAACACTTGGATTTCTGACGAACCCCTGGCTATCAACCAGGAACTCAACCCGGATTAGATCTAAAGTCCCCGGCTCCCGCTCTAATTCTGGAATCACAGTATAGACCGGGCGCAAATTCTCACTTTCGCTTAGCCGTCGGGTAGCACCGATTGCCACACAGTGTTCGGTGGCCGCCGCCTGATCACCCAGATTTTCATATACCTCTATCAGGGCGATACGATTTCGAATCGTGACGTTTGCGCTGGGAAATTGAGTGAAGCTTTTCAGTGATTCAAGTAAAGGCTCGATTGCTTCGGAGTATTGCTGCCGGGCAAGATAGTATTCGCCAGTGAGCAAACTGATTCGTAGTAATCCGCTCTGTGAACCTGCATCACTGTAATTCTCGAGAATCGATTTTGCTCGATTCAATCTATTCCAGGCCTGGTCCAGCTCACCTTCATGTAAGCTAATTGCAGCCAGCTCTAACTCAATACTGCCAGCCTTGCTGGATTCTTCTCCCAAATTGCTTTGTGCCAATTGCAGGGCACGTCCATAGTACTGGCTGGCGAGCGACTCTCGATCCTGATCATTCAGAGTTCGTCCAAGTCGAATCAAGGGATCGATCATAGCTGCGGACCCAAATCCGAATACCGTCTGATAGGTTTCAACAGCCTCGTCCAGGTAGAACTGACTTTCAGACTCACCTTCAATCAGGGTCGCGTAGTTTATCGCCAGCATGGCACTGCGCTCGCTATTTTCACCAAACAATTCTTTTCCAAGTTCGTAAGCGCGTCGTGCCGCCTCCCGCGCAACGGCAGGTTGAGAATCTTTCGTTTCGCCATACTGCAAATAGGCCGCATTGAATTCATCAAGTTCGAGCGTCGATTGGGCCTGACTATTTAGAGAGACTAGAAGCAAAAGCGAGCACGCCAGGTGGATATTTGCTAGTTTGATTTTGAAATGCAGCATGGGTTAAACATACCCTATGGTGCAGAATAAGAACAATGGTGATCGCTTTAACATTAAATTGAATTTGTTTACTCTCTTTCGACAAGACAAGCTTATACCCTGGAGCCAAGGCTATGAATACAAAAAACACCGTAACCAGACGTAAGTTTCTCAATCAAATGGCCAGCTCTGCAGTAGCGCTGGGGGTCTTACCTTTACTCTTTCATTCCAGAACTTCCTTTGGCCAGACTTCAAATCCGCTAAAAATAGGCATAATCGGATCGGGAAGAATTGGCGGCTCGGTAGGATTACGCTGGGCAGAAGCCGGCCATGAGATCTTCTTCTCTTCAAGAAATCCAGATCAACTTACGGATCTGGTTAATGAAGGCGGGCCGAATTGTCAGGCCGGATATCCACAGGAAGCAGCAAAATTCGGCGAAGTAGTGCTCGTTGCCGTGCCCTATGCAGCAACGCCGCAAATTGGACAAGACTACGGGCATCTAATGCAGGGGAAGATTGTAATAGATTGCGGAAACCCCTATGTGCAAAGAGACGGTGAAATGGCGGCGGAAGCTTTGCGCAGGGGAACTGGAGTCGTCTCAGCAGAGTATTTACCGGGAGTTCGGTTAGTTCGGGCTTTTAATGCACTTAGCTGGCGGGAAGTTCAGAATGAAGCCCATCGCGACGGAGAATTAATTGCTATTCCAATTGCAGGTGATGACGAAGAAGCTGTGGCGATTGCTACGCAACTTGTAATCGATTGTGGCTTTGATCCTGTCGTAGTCGGTGGACTGGATAGGGCCAGGGATTTCGATCAGGGTACAGACGTGTATGTAAAAGGCATGACTGCCAGTGAAATGCGCGCTGCCCTGAATCTTTAGAAGCTCGTTAAGCAGCGCGAGATTAGATTCAAGTTTGACTCCAGCGACGAACCAGGTTGGATTGTGCCCTTTGCATTGCCCGTGCTGCGTCTGATTTAGGGTTTTCTTTCATTATGCGGTCGTAGGCAAGATCAAGGTCATAGAGAATCTCTCGTTTGGCTGCTTCTGCAATCATGCTCTGAATCCAGAACACTTCAGCTATCCTCTCGCCTCGCGTCACTTCTGTTACTTGATGTCGGCTGGGCAGGATAAAGAAAAGCATCGCCTCGCTCCAACTTTATATTTACATCGCCTGAAGAGCTGCGAACAATAAGGTCGCCACCATCATAAGAGCTGGAATCACCAAGAAACAGGGTACAGGCAATATCGCTGCGAACCGGTGTGCCCATTGCAGACATAATGGCGCTATCTACATGCCAACCATATGACATACCAGTCTCATACTTGCTCAATAGTGGCAGAGTCATTCTTAAGGGTAATGCCGATGACCTGACAATCTTGTTTTCATTCATTACTTGACTAGTCAGCTTGAAAAACTCATCTCACTTGGGATGGTTCTTCAAATCGATTTGCAAATTCTTCTTAACTGTCTTAGTAGGAATGCCTGTTGTTGCTGCGCCATCAACAAAACTTCCAGTTGACACAAACTCGTCCGCAAAATGAAATTGTGCTTCATTCAAGAGCTTAGCTATACGGATAAACATATGTTCAAACCTTTTAAGCTTTCCACAAAAAAGGACCGATAGGTGCAGTGCACCAATGATCGGTCCTTTTGATCAAGTTCAATAAAGATTAAGGCATTCGTGCTGCACGAATTTCAATTTCAATTAACCAGCCATCAGCGACAAGGCCGGCGATCTCAACGAATGATCTAACGGGCTTGTTGGGATTTTCTGTGGTGCCAAAAAATTCTGCATAACCTTCATTGAATCCAGCGAAGTCCAAACCGTCTTCTCCAGACACAGCGAAGGCGCGCACCTGGACGATATCACTCATGGACCAGCCCTGTTCTTCCAGGGTTTGTTGGAAGCGGCCAAAAATATCGATAGTCTGTTGCTTCATGTCACCCCAGGTACCGTCTTCCATTGGTCGGGCTCCGGAGCCACTCAAATACATGGTTTCCGCACCGGGAGGAATTGTGATACTGGTAAAGAAATACCTTCCTTCGTTATCGCGGGTAATTTCCTGAGCGCTTACAAAAGTAGCTACCCCCGTTAGTGCAAGCAAAATTACTGCTGCAACTGACTTTCTAATTCTCATATTCGTCTTTCCTCCAAAAATTGACGTTTGTTAATTCTCTTGCACTGGCTGATTTGCCATCGCCGGTGCATCGGCCTCGGCTTTCTTGCCGAGGAAGCGCGATGTGATCATTCCCGTAGTTATTGCCCCATTCACGTTGAGTGCAGTGCGCGCCATATCGATAAGCGGCTCGATGGTTATTAAAAGTGCGGCCACGGTTACTGGCAAGCCCATTAATGGCAATACCACCAAGGCCGCATTGGTTGCGCCACCACCTACTCCAGCTATGCCAAATGAACCGATCGCGATTACCAAGACCAGGTAAGCAATGAATCCAAGGTCGACTTCTACGCCAACACTGGGTGCAATCATTACAGCTAACATGGCCGGATAAATACCGGCACAGCCATTCTGTCCAATGGTGGCTCCAAAGGATGCTGAAATATTTGCAATAGGCGCTGGAACTTTAAGCTCCTCGATCTGCGCCCTGATAGTAAGGGGAATTGTTGCGGCAGAACTGCGAGTTACAAAAGCAAAAGTTAAGACTGGCCAGACTTTTTGAAAGTAAGAGCGAATATTGGCTCCCAATAATCCGATCATCAGTGAATGGATGGCAAACATGATTGCTATTGCTATATACGAAGCGATGGCGAAGCCAATTAAGGTAACAATCGCATCCATATCGGAAGTGGACATTACCCTGGTCATTAATGCCAGGACACCATAGGGTGTCAGACTCATGACGATTTTGACCAGGCGCATTACGATGGCCTGGGTGGAATCAATAAATCCCCGTATTCGTTCCCCGTGAGCCTTGTCTTCCTGACTAACCAGTAAAGCGGCAATACCAAAAAGCAATCCGAAAATGACAACAGCAATAATTGAAATACTTCTACTCTGACTTAGATCTCTAAAAATATTTGTTGAAACCATATCGGTGAGCAGTTGAGGGATACTGAGATCCGCGACACTGTCTTGTCGAGATTCCAGCACTTCAGCTCGTGCAGCTTCCCGCTCACCCAGATTGAATTCGGAAGCATCTAATCCGGTAACCGATGCCATTACAACACCTACCACTGCTGAGATCATGGTTGTGAAGACAAGTATTGCTACAACTGATCCACCGATTTTTCCCAGAGATTTAATTTCATCAACCTTTAGCACAGCCGCAATCATGGTCACCAGGATAAGTGGAATGATTATCATCCTGAGTAGATTGACGAATGAGTTAGCTACTACATTAGTCCATTCAACAGTCTGTTGAGATACCTCATGCCCAGGACCGAAAACGAATTGCAGATAGGAACCAAACAGGGTTCCAAGCACCAGTCCAGCCAGGACTAATTTCGATAGTCCCAATTCTTTCCTGGATAGCTGATAGAGAAAACTGAGAAGTGCGGCAAATACTACGAGGTTAACAATGGCTAAGGCAGACATTTGTAGTGCTCCTGAAAAGAAGGCGCTTATTCAATAAGCAGACCGACGTTTTATTCTTTTTGTTGAGTCTGAGGTAGCTTGAGTATATAGCGGCAGCGTAGCGAGACCAAGCGCGGTGAACTGAGACTCTAGTTTCTGCCTAAGGTATTGATATAGCTGACGACATTATCAATGGCATCATCGTTTGAAAGCATCTGGGTCATCGCCATCATTTGCTGCCCAAAGGTATCCCCCGATTCAGCCCCTCGCCATCCATTCTTGAAGTTCTTTAGCTGCGTGACCAGATACCAGTCGTTCTGTCCGCGCAATGCCGGCGCACCCATGGCCTCATTACCTTCGGCATTCTGACCGTGACAGGTAGCACATTGCCCGTAGAGCTGAGCGCCGGCACTTTCATCACCCTCAACAGTTACTTCCGTCGGGATATATTCCCAGCTTCCGACCCATTCGATAATGTCAGCGATGCTTTCATCGGTAAGCTTGCTTGCCATCGGGCGCATGGCTATGCCTTCGATATCCTGTGGATGCATACCACGGATACCCGAGCGAAAGTTTTCCAGTTGCCGCTTAAGATACCAGGACTCCATGCCTGCCAATCTTGGCGACTGTACACCGTAGTTGCCACGGCCATCAGCACCATGACAGGTAGTGCAATAACGATCATCATAGGGCTCACGTTCTTCAGCGGCATTTGTTTGAATTGAATGCGCACTCAATGCGAGCACAAAAGTAATTAGCAATCGCTTTCTGATCATATTACTTCTCTAGAAAGGGCCAGGTATCCCTAATAAATTAAAGCTTAAGCTAGTTCTGCGCGAACGCGCTGGTCCAAATCTTCCATTGCCCAGTGAGCAGAAAGGATTGCACTTTCCATCCAGGCAGAGTGCATAGTCATCTGGTCGCCAATAACATAATGACGCCCATTAAGCGGCGCCTGAAGAGTGTGATACAACTCTTCCTCTTCAGCTGTCCAGCCACTAAAGCTAGTACGCCAGCGTGCCGCACAACCCAGCATGTGGTTCATCCGGTGCCAGGCGATGGTAATTGGTTTTTCTACCAGGTTGCGGTAGTCAGGATGGACTTTCTCGCCATCGCTGAGATGGGCTTCGATTCTCTCTTCCTGTGACATCATGGTGTGATACATGCCACCGCCAAAATCATAAGCAGCCAGAATCACGCCTTTATCCTTATGGATACCATTAGGTGGATACCAAATCTCGCTACTTCGATTGTTCATTCGAGAAATTCCACCGTAAATATCTTCTTTCTCCCAGAATCTTTCTTTGGCCTGGAATGCAGCTTTATAGGCTTGACCACGCTTCACGTATTTCAGAGCCTTAACGTATTCACCTGGAAAATTATGATCCAGCCCTACGGTAAGATGAGTTGGTATGCAGTTAAAACAATAATCGACATCGAGTTTATGACGCACGCCATCCTGGTCGTACGCAATCTCTACGCCATCGTCACTTAGCTGAATGGCGGCGACCATTGCGCGGTATTTAACTTGTTCCCCTACCTTACGCAGAAAACCCGCAATAATGTTATCCATTCCTCCAGCAGGCTGAAGCAGGCAAGGACCGTAATCCCCTTCGTAGGCAGACAAGGCCCTGCGACCCATCTGGCCGGCCAGCAAATCACGGAATGCAATCATGTCATGTTGCACCCCATGGCTTAGAAAACCTCCGGACTTATAGCCTGTTCGGAAACTGCCCTGGTATAAGTCACCTTCGCTTAAATCACCGAATGACCGAATAATACCGAGCAGGGATTCTGCTTCGGATTCCGTAAAAGGTTCATCCATTTGTTGTTCGGACATGGACTTGGCCAACATCTCGCTAAGGAAGCCGCGAATATTGGTTTTGTAGTCATTGGCTCTTACCGGCTTGCCGCCCAGCATTGCATCGTCCTGCAAATAGGCGTTGTTATTTTCTCCAACGAAAACTTCGAGCTCAATATCGAGTTCTTTGCAATAGGCCAGTAAATTGCGATGGAGAGTCGGGATTCGTGCCGCACCTGCATTGAAATACATATGTGGTTCGTCATCGAATTCACAATATTGGCGATTACCGATTTCATCGATCAGGTCACCGTGGCGCACAGTCATTATTCTGCCACCGCAGCGGTGAGAGGCTTCGAGAATCGTACAGTCGTAACCTCGCTTGCCGAGCTCATGGGCAACCGTTAATCCGGAAAGGCCGCCACCGAGAACGGCTACTTTTTTACTGTTGGAACCGAGGGCGAGTAGATCGAGCGCTTTAGCCGTGCCTGTTGCCGGCAATAATCCCAGCGCGGTGCCTGCTTTGAGAGCAGCCGCCGTCCCCCCTGTCGCTCCTAACAAATTAAGAAATTCGCGACGCGTTACTAACCTGGTCATTTATCCCTCTCCAAGTCATTAAGTACTACTATCTGGAGCTTTTCACACGTAGGCGCAAGATTATCAAATAGAATAAGCAGTGTGGACACTTTCATCCCGGCACTTGCGCCTTTAATCCACTGTTTTGCGAATTATCAATGAATCTCGGTGCTGATAGAAGGCTCCGTTTCACACTCTTACAATTCTTAGCATTATGCATAATATTCACCTGGTGTAGCCCGGAACTGTAGTTGGAGGATAAAAGGCGATGTGTTTGCTATGCTAGTTGCTCATATTTGAGGAGCCCAATATGGTCCCCAATCTTCCCCCCCAAAGACTTTGGTCCCCACTTATTAGCCTCTTGCTGGCACTGGGAATATTTGCCAAAGCCCAGGCCCAGAGCACTCATGATCTGGCAGATCGACTGGCCATAACCGATATGTTGACCCAGTATTCCTACCGTTGGGATTCCAAAGATTCTTCTGGATTTGCGGATTTATTTACCAACGACGGTGTAATGGAGCGCTGGGTTTTCGGGGATCTGGTAGAAGGATCAATGGTCGAGGGTAAAGACGCTATTTTCGAATACGCCAAACGCTCCCACGAAGGTCGTCTCGCCGACCGTCAGACTCGTCACCACTTTTCCGGGATTGTCTTTCTGGAACTAAATGATGACTCTGCCATCACAGAAAATATGGCGCTCATAACTCACCAGACTGCAGAGGACAATGTTGCCTTCATTAGTGGCTCGGGTATTTACCGCATTAGCTGGCAGAAAACCCCTGGCGGTTGGCGCATAAGTAATCGGATTTTAATGACCGACCGGTTTCGCGACCAGTAATTTAATAGCGCAAGCTAATACGGTCGATAATAGTGAGAACCAGTACCATCAAGAGACTGCAAAAAGGGTTAGAATTACCTTATAAGTTCGTTACCCACATCAGCATGAAAGAAAAGCTCCTACTCTTAATAACAGTCTTAAGCACTATCGGATTCTTGCTCGCTTCGATGGCCACTTTTGCGCAGCAACCCGGTTGGTTAAGAGGCAGCTGTCCTTCGGGCAGCGGCGTGTACCGCTGGACTGATGGAAATCGCTACGAAGGCCAATGCTACAACAATCTCTTTCAGGGTCAGGGTACCTTAATTCTAAACAACGGTGATCGCTACGAAGGCCAGTTTGCCGCGCATCAGAAAAATGGTCGTGGGGTTTATTACTTCGCTAACGGTGATCGTTATGAAGGTCAGTTTCAAAATGGCCAACGCAATGGGCAGGGTACTCTTTATCGTGCCAACGGCGAAAGATTCGTTGGTCAGTTTCGAAATGACAGACGCAATGGTCGTGGTAGTTACTACTTCTTAACCGGTGCTCGCTACGAAGGTAATTGGGAAAATGATCAATACTCCGGTGAGGGAACTTACTATTACGAAAACTGCGATGAGTATCGCGGCCAGTGGCGCAATGACTTGCAAAACGGTCGAGGTGTTTTTTCCTGGACCAACGGCAATCGATACGAAGGCGATTTCCGTGACAACGAACGCCACGGATTAGGCACCTATTACTGGGCCAATGAAAACCGTTACGAAGGACAATGGCGAGCCGGCCAACAGTCGGGTCAGGGTACGAAGTACTGGGCTAACGGCGATCGTTATGAAGGACAATGGCTCGATGACCAGATGAATGGTCAGGGAACTTTTTTCTACGCCAATGGCAATCGTTTCGAAGGCGGTTTTCGCGATGACCAGCTAAATGGTCATGGCACCTACTACTTTGCCAACGGTGACCGTTATGTAGGCCCCTGGTTGCGAGGCGAAAGGGATGGTCCTGGCATTTACTATGATGCTGCAGGCAATACCCAGGAAATGGAATTTAGAGGCGGACGCCGGGTTACCTGATGCTTAAAACTAGTGTCGCAGTTTATAGCCAGTCTTAAACATATATACCACGATTGAGAAACACAGCAGCATAAAGACAGTAATACTTGCCAGGCTGACAATTACGTTTACTTCTGCAATTTCGTAGAAACTCCAGCGCAAACCGCTCACCAAATACAAAACCGGATTCAATAGCGATACCGATTGCCAGAACGGTGGCAACATCTCCGTGGAGTAAAAACTTCCACCGAGAAAGACCAATGGCGTAACTATCAAAGATGGAACTACAGAGAGTTTCTCGAAGTTGTCCGCCCATATACCGAGGATAAATCCAAGCAAACTGAATGTAATCGAGGTAAGTACGACGAATAACAACATGATGATCGGGTGTTCAATCTGAATATCGATAAAGAATGTTGCGGTCAGCAGGATAATCATGCCCAGTATGATTGACTTTGTTGCCGCGGCACCTACGTAACCGGCAACAACCTCAACGGTTGAAACTGGCGCAGAAAGCACCTCATAAACCGTGCCGACAAATTTCGGGAAATATATTGCAAAAGAGGCATTGGAGATGCTGTGCATGAGCAGGTTTAACATGATCAAACCGGGAACAATAAACGCACCGTAGCTGACTCCTTCCACTTCTGTTATCCGTGAACCAATGGCCGCCCCAAACACAATAAAGTAAAGCGAAGTAGAAATTACCGGCGCCACAATACTCTGTACGAGCGTGCGTCGCGTGCGCGCCATCTCAAACTTATAGATTGCCAGGATCGCGTAGATGTTCATCAGGAAGACTCCTCCACCAGGTTGACGAAAATATCTTCCAGTGAACTTTGAGTCGTATTCAGATCGCCGAAATGAATATCGGCCAGTTTTAGATCATCGAGCAATGCCGTAACGCCAGTTCGATCTCCCCCGGTACTAAAGGTATAAATCAATTGATTACCGTTGTCGGACAACTCCAGTGAGTAGTCAGATAATGTAGGAGGAATTGCTGATAAAGAGTCGGTGAGATCCAGGGTAACCTGTTTCTTGCCAAGCTTGCTCATGAGCTTGGATTTTTCCTCAACCAGAATAATTTGACCGTTATTGATAACGCCTACCCGGTCCGCAATCTCTTCCGCTTCTTCAATATAATGGGTGGTGAGGATAATGGTCACTCCGGCTGCCTTTAATTCCTCCACGATATTCCACATGTCCTTGCGAAGAGAAACATCGACGCCGGCTGTGGGCTCATCCAGGAATAAAACACTTGGCTCATGGGAGAGTGCCTTGGCAATTAATACCCGACGTTTCATGCCGCCGGAAAGCGTCATGATCATGTCGTCTTTCTTGTCCCAGAGGGACAAATCTTTAAGCACCTTTTCGATATGGCTTGGTTTTGCTGACTTGCCGTAGAGCCCCCTGGAAAAGGAAACCGTACTCCACACCGATTCGAAGGAGTCAGTGGTAAGTTCCTGGGGAACCAGGCCAATCATGGAACGGGTCTTTCGATAGTCCTTAACGATATCGAATCCCGCTACCTGCACCGAACCGGAAGTTGCCTGCACTATTCCGCAAATGACAGAGATAAGCGTCGTCTTGCCCGCACCATTAGGCCCAAGCAGGGCAATAATTTCTCCTTCATTAATATCGAGATTGATGTTCTTAAGCGCCTGGAATCCACCGGCATAGGTTTTATTAAGATCTCGAACAGAGAGAATAGATTCGGTTACAGCATTCATGGGCGAGGGATTATGAAGTCTGATTGCCGCAAATACAACGCTACCAGGAAAAATGACAGACATGGCCAGTTACTGATAACGGACCCCGACCCTGATGCTGAAGCTGCCAATAAAACCGATAGCTAAACCAATATCAACGCCCAGTGCTGAACTTATACATAGACGTGCTGGTGAATCCGTGTTTTCATCGCCTCGCAAGGAATGACCAGAACAACAAGAACGAGAGATCCATGACTGCTGAAGCGAGTGACAAATCGGAAACGACAGAAGCTTCCGACAAAGACAATGCCATAATCGAGGCCTATAAGAATCCTTATTACCGCTATCTCGTATTAGGCATTCTTACGGTCGTTTACGTTTCCAATTTCGTTGATCGCCAGATTATCAATGTACTGGCGCAGTACATCATTGAAGATCTGGAAATATCCGATGGCCAGTTTGGCATGCTTTCGGGTCTGGCCTTCGCCTTTATCTATACCACCCTGGCCATTCCGATTGCCCGCTGGGCGGATATTGGCAATCGCCGTAACATCGTTGCGATTGCGGTAACAATCTGGAGTCTGATGACAGCGCTTTGTGGCGCAGCACAGAACTTTGCCCAGCTGTTTATGGCAAGATTTGGGGTAGGTGTTGGCGAAGCGGGTGGGTCCCCTCCTTCCCATTCTATCGTCTCTGATATCTTTCCTGCCGAGCAGAGAGCCACAGCCCTTTCTATTTACTCACTCGGTGTCTACGGCGGAATTCTTGTGGGCACAGTCGGCGGTGCCTACCTCGTTCAATATTTCGACTGGCGCACAGCCTTTGTAGTAGTTGGTCTGCCCGGTGTACTACTCGCCTTATTAGTACGTTTCGTGGTCAAGGAACCGCCAAGAGGTATGGCCGAGGCGCGCAAAGATGTGCAACCTCCCGGCTTCTTTCGCGTGATGGGATTTCTCTGGGAACGAAAATCCTTTCGCCATTTGGCCTTTGCCTGTGCCCTCCATGCCTTCGTGACTTATGGCATGGGAAATTTCATGCCGCTGTTTCTGGGTCGCGTTCACGGGATGCCAATTTTGGATATTGGCTGGTATTACGGCCTGATCGCAGGCATTGGTGGCCTTGCCGGAACGTTTTTCGGTGGCTGGGCGGCAGATTACATGACCAAGAAAACCGGCGATAAAACCTGGTACATCTGGATTCCCTTTGTATCCACTATTATTGCCGTACCCTTTGCCCTGAATACTTTCCTGCTGATGCCCGATGCCTATGTCGCCGTTTATTCCTATTTCATTCCGGTATTTTTTGGTGGCTGGTATCTCGCCCCCTGTCTTGCATCAACGCATTTTCTGGTGGGTATCCGCATGCGAGCAATGGGTTCGGCGGTGCTGTTATTCGTATTAAATCTGATCGGGCTCGGGCTCGGTCCGATGATGACCGGGTTTGTCAGTGACTTTCTGACACCGCAAGTCGGTGTCGACGGATTACGTTATGCCATGTCCTTAACGGTCCTGGTTAACATCTGGTGTGCGATGCACTACTGGTGGTGCATGAAGACGATTAAACAGGATTTCGATCGAGCTCCTGACTAACGCGAGAGTTGTGGTGGACAAGTCGTCAATCTAATTATCTATTTAGTGCTTAGATAGCGTCCAAAGCCTGAGCAATCTTGCTCACCCCAATCACTTCCAGCCCTTCGATTTTCGATTTGGGCAAATTCGCTTTGGGCACGATGGCCTTTTTAAATCCGTGTTTGGCGGCTTCGGCTAATCGTTCCTGGCCACCTGGAACCGGCCGTATCTCGCCAGCCAATCCTACTTCACCAAACACGACGAGATCTTTGGCCAATGACCTGTCTTTAAAACTGGATACTATGGCCAGAACCAGGGCCAGGTCTGCACTGGTTTCGGAAACCTTAACTCCTCCAACAACATTAACGAAGACATCCTGGTCCGCCATGTATAAACCGCCGTGCCGGTGTAAGACGGCTAATAACATTGCCAATCGGTTTTGCTCCAGGCCCACCGCTACCCGGCGTGGATTACCCAATGGACTGCCATCCACCAGGGCCTGAATTTCCACCAGCAAGGGACGGGTGCCTTCCCAGAGAACCATGACCAAAGAACCGGGTGTATCCTCTTCGGTGCGCGCCAGGAAAATGGCCGAAGGATTCTTTACTTCTTTTAATCCCTGCTCGGTCATGGCAAACACGCCTAACTCGTTCACTGCGCCGAAACGATTTTTCTGGCCTCTTAGAATTCGATACTTGGTGTCATTGCCGCCTTCTAACATGATGAAGCAATCAATCATGTGCTCGAGGACTTTTGGCCCTGCCAGATTTCCTTCCTTCGTGACATGACCGACAAGAAACAAAACCGTATTGGTTTGTTTGGCAAACTGGATTAAGTAAGCAGCACATTCGCGAACCTGGGAAACGCTGCCTGGCGCTGAAGGCACATCGGCGCTGTGCATAACCTGGATGGAATCGACGACCAATAGTTCTGGCTTGTGTTCCTGTGCAGCCTGACAAATCTGTTCTACGTTTGTCTCCGCCAGCATTTTCAGATTGTCCTTGGGCAAACCCAGTCGATTTCCACGCATGCCTACTTGCTGCAGAGATTCCTCACCAGTGACATAGAGGGCAGGTCTGCCTTCATGAGCCAGCTGACACATGATTTGCAGCAGCAAAGTACTCTTGCCAGCCCCCGGATTCCCGCCAATTAGCACCACTGACCCTGGCACCAATCCTCCTCCGAGCACCCTATCCAGTTCGCCAATGGAACTGGAATAGCGGGGCAATGATTGCAGATCAATATCGGAAAGATTCTGCACATTGGAATTCTGGCCGGCGTATCCCTGGCGTCGAAAATCTGCCTTGGTTGCAGGCGAACTGCTGGCGCCAAGGTTTAGCTGGGATAAAGTGTTCCAGGCCTTGCAGGAAGCACACTGTCCCTGCCATTGGCTGTATTCCGAGCCGCAGTCAGTACAAACAAATGCTGTTTTCGATTTTGCCATCGCTTATTGCCACCGCTTGTTTTCAGCAAGTAGAGAGAGCATTTACTTATTGATAGATGAAAGGCACCCGCCTGGTGACTTTGCAAAACAGTTCATAGGAAATAGTGTCTGCATGGCTGGCTACTTCATCGGGGCTAAGCCCGGATCCCCATAAAATCACTTCGTCATCTATTTGCGCGTCGTCGATATCGCTTAGATCGATCGTGATCATGTCCATGGATACCCGACCGATCAGCTGGGTTCGCGTTACCCTGGATTCGGTTTTTACCAATACCGGCGTGCCATTAACCGCTGAACGGGGATAACCATCGCCGTAGCCAATAGACACTACCCCTACTCGCGTATCCTTCCCACAGGTATAAGTGGCGTTATAGCCGATGCTTTCCCCTGCAGCTACATTATTGATCGCGATTAGTCGAGATGACAGGGTCATCACCGGATGCAGGCCAAGACCTTCCCCGGTTTGCTGCGCCAATGGAGAACTACCATAGAGCATAACCCCGGGTCTTACATAATTTAGATGGGTTTCAGGCAGAGTGAGAATGCCGGCAGACGCTGCCATACTGCATTCAACATCGTCATCGCAGCTTCCCTGTATCTGCTTTCTGACTGCAATGAACTTTACAATCTGCTTTTCCGTAAAAGTTTTGGAATCCGGGTTGTCCATGTCATCTGCGTAAGCCAGGTGAGACATCAGAACGAGCTCTGTATCGGGAAAGGCACGGAGTCTCAAATAGGATTCGCAGGTATCTAATGCATTCATTCCCAGGCGATTCATTCCGGAATTCATCTTAATCCAAAACTTTCGCTTGCCAGAGAAAAAATCACCTTCCAAAACCTTTATTGCCAGTTCGACCTGGAAATTGGAATGGAGAACCGTTTCGATACCGCGCTGCAGGCAGAGCTTGAGTTCGTCTTCATTAACAAAGCCATTTAGCAGCAGGATTGGTTGGTCCAATTCCAGAGCATGCAAATCAATAGCTTCCTGGATGGTGGCGACGGCGAAACCAGCAATCTTGGTGTGTGATTCAAGGATTGCCCGGGCAGACTGCTCCATGCCATGACCATAGGCATTGGATTTTACAACCGGGAAAATTTTCGATTCAGGACAGCGCGCTCGAACCAATGCGAGGTTTTTTCGCAGCGCATCAAGATCGATGGTTGCCCAGGTTCTTTTGGTGGGTTCGGTCATTCCTTGATTAACCTGGATGATGTTTAACCGTGGGTGTAACTGTCATCATATCTCGGCTGAGCATGATTTTCGAAACGGGTGAACTGGCCAAGGAAGCTCAAGCGCACTGTGCCTGTAGGACCGTTTCGATGCTTGCCAATTATTACTTCAGCAATACCCTTGTCTGGAGAGTCTTCGTTATACACTTCGTCACGATAAATAAAGGTAATCAGGTCGGCATCCTGTTCTATTGCACCTGACTCCCGCAGATCCGACATTACCGGGCGTTTGTTTGGTCGCTGTTCCAGTCCGCGATTCAATTGCGATAAAGCGATGACCGGGCATTCGAATTCACGAGCGAGTAATTTCAATGATCGAGATATTTCCGAAATTTCATTTACCCGGTTCTCGTTAGTGCCTTTTATTTGCATGAGCTGCAAATAATCCACAACAACCAGTCCTAACTGCCCATGCTCACGGACGATTCGCCTCGCCCGGGCACGCATTTCCATAGGACTTACACCTGCGCTGTCATCGATAAAGAGCGGTCTGTCTTTAAGTTTGGCAACTGCGCTATTAAAACCCGGCCAGTCTTCTTCGCTTAACTGTCCGGTACGAAGCTTGGATTGATCGATTCGACCAATAGAAGAAAGCATACGAAAAATCAGGCTCTCTGATGGCATCTCCAAGCTGAAAACGAGTACGGGTTTTTCATCATTGAGGACGGCGTGCTCTACCAAGTTCATGGCAAAGGCCGTCTTACCCATTGAAGGTCGACCGGCGACTATAACCAGATCGGATTTCTGCCAGCCCGAAGTCATGTCATCCAGATCTTTGTAACCACTGGCCAGGCCAGTGAGGTTGCAATCGGATCCTGCAAGCTCGTCAATACGATCTACCGCCTTGGTGAGCAAAGGATTGATCGGAACCGGGCCCTGGTCCTGGGGCCTTTCATCAGCAATATTGAAAACCTGCTGTTCGGCTTCATCGAGGATCTCAGCGGCTTTTTTGCCACCGGTGTTATAGCCAGTGTCCGCGATATTGTTAGCGACTGAAATCAGTCGACGCAGAATGGCACGCTCACGAATGATGTCAGCATAGGCATGAATATTGGCAGTACCTCGAGCGTTGCCGGCGAGCTCACTGAGATAATCCAGGCCGCCAGCATTCTCCAGTTCATTGAGGCTGTTTAGCGACTCAACCAGAGTCACAACATCGATTGGACTATTGGCCTCGCTCTGTTGAGTCATGACCTGGAATATCAGTTGATGTTCGGCCCGATAAAAGTCTTCAGGGAGGATGACGTCTGCAACATTGTCCCACTCGGTATTGTCCACCATTAGACCGCCCAATACGGCTTGCTCCGCTTCCACAGAATGTGGGGGCACTTTCAATGCCGTCAGATTAGAAGGGTTTCTATCTGGATTTGGCGGGCTTGGTTCAAATGTTTCAGACATTAAGGTTTATCGCTGGCGAAAAAAAAGTACTATCTGAGGTTCAAGATAGTACTTTTTTATGCAGCTAGAATCACTAGCAAGATTGCATAATTAGCTATTCAGCCGACTTCTCTTCCTCAGATTCTTCATCTGCTGCTGCTGCGGCTTGCTCATCGGTCTCTGCAGCGGCCACCGCTTCCGCTTCAGCAGCCTCTGCCGCCTCCGCTTCATCAATCTCTTCGATTATGCTGCCATCGGCAGTTACGCCCGCTGCGGACTGTAGGCCCGATACGGAAACGCTAATGGTCGCATGCACGTCATAGCCAAGATCCAGGCCGATTTCGTAGTCACCCAGATCTCTAATGACACCGTGGGGCATTAATACTTCGGCCTTGGTGATATCGCTGCCAGCCTTGGCGTTGACTGCGTCGGCAATATCGCGAGTACCAACAGATCCGAATAGTTTACCCTCGTCGCTGGCATTAACTTCAATAGCAATGCTAACTCCATTAACTTTTTCGGCTCTGGCCTGTGCATGACCAACTTTCTCGTTATGCGCAGCCATTACCTCAGCCTTGCGTTGTTCGAAATCGGCAAGATTTTCTTTTGTTGCCGGAATCGCCTTGCCCTGTGGAAACAGAAAATTTCGCGCATAACCTGATTTCACGCTGGCGGTATCGCCAATTTCACCAAGTTTGCCGATTTTTTCTAGCAAGATTACGTTCATTCTAAATTCCTCACGTAGTCTTCAAATTCTTTAACTGACAAAAAGTCAGACCGTAGATCCTCATCTGGATCCTGTTTTCAAGCAGAATTCATCCTGCTCCTGAAGTCGTACCAGCTATCTATCAGTGCCAGGAGTACGACCAGTTGTAATACGAGTGGCAACATCAACAAAATGTAAAACGCAACCAATGCCATACCTGACAGATTACGCTTTGCCACTACGGCATGGACCAAGCCAATGCCTGAAAAAACCAGTGGAAGCATGAAATACAAGATCCACGATGATGGAATCAGTACTCCAAAACTGGCCATGAGCATAAAACCTACGAGCACGAGTGCTACTTTCTGTTCTATGCGCAACTGATGAATTTCTTGTCTGAATCCACCAGGATTAAACAAGGCCGCCTGCATCCAGCGAGCAAGCATTGTTAATACAATGGCGAGAAACATATAGCCCGCACCGATCATGCTGGTCATGGTTTCTCTTAACTGCTCTGCATCTATTCCCTGAATGTTGTTCTGTTCAAAATACGGTTGAAATTGCTGAAACACCGCATCCAAAACAAGCGGTTGTAAGCGTAAATAAAATTCAACCGCTATCCCTATCAAGATTGCTGCCAGCAGAGTGAATTCCCAGGACTCTGTTACTCGCAGTAACCAGCTTAGCCCGCAAATACCAAACAGCATTATTAGCGGGACATAATATCCAACTAATGCCCAGGCACCTAATGGTAATAATGTCCAGACAAAAACAAAGGCAGCTTCCTGAACGCCTTTGCGTAACATTACCAGGCCAACTACCACCGGGCTTAGTAAGTTAATAACCGGAATCAGACCAATTAAGCCTGCCGCCAGAACGGCTTGCTTTCTTCCGGTCATTACGAATTCAGCAAGGCCGCGCATTTTAATTCAATTTAGACCTGATGGCTGTCCGTGTAAGGAATCAGAGCCAGGTATCTTGCTCTCTTAACTGCAGTTGCAAGTTGACGCTGATAACGTGCTTTCGTTCCTGTAATTCGACTAGGAACAATTTTCCCTGTTTCGGAAACATAAGCTTTCAGGGTTTCTAAATCTTTGTAATCAATTTCTTTCGTACCTTCTGCAGTGAACTTGCAGAATTTACGTCGACGAAAATAACGAGCCATAATCTTTTCCTCTGTTAACTAATGGAAGAATTACTCTTCTGATTTTGTTTCTTCTTCTGCAGCTTCAGTTGAATCATCTTCAACGGCTTTAGCGTCAGCTTCAGGAGCAGCTTCTACAGCAACGTCAGCAGTGGACTCTTCCAGCGAACCTGGATCCACGTCGACATCATCAGTCGCAGTTTCGGCGGCGGCGGCCGCTGCAGCTGCTTCTTCTTCCATCTTGCGCTTCTGTTCTGCTCTTGCTTTGCGTTCTTTGCTCTCACGCTCACCCTTCAGAATCAATGATTCTTCAGTAATAGCTTCTTTACATTTGATAATGAGATTACGCAGAACTGCATCGTTGTAGCGAAACAGAGTGGATAACTCGTCCAAAGTTTCACCGCCACACTCTACGTTCATTAATACGTAGTGTGCTTTGTGAATCTTGTTTATTGGATAGGCTAATTGTCGGCGACCCCAATCTTCCATGCGATGGACCTTGCCACCATTTTCGGACATTAATTGGGTGTAGCGCTCAACCATTCCAGGCACCTGCTCGGACTGATCCGGATGCACCAGGAATACTACTTCATAGTGTCTCATAGAGACTCCTCTTGGTTTAGGTCTCCCAACAAACGCTAGCGCGCGTGGTAAGACAAGGAGTTATGCAGGGTGAAGACAAGCCTCACCGGTAAAAAGAGCGGGAATTCTAGAGAGTTTGGTGTATCGATGCAACTAAAAAACACCTATTTTCCGGCGATTTCACGCTGCCTGACGGCCTCAAACAGGGCGACCCCCGTGGCCACAGAAACGTTCAGGCTACTCAACTCGCCGGCCATGGGGATTGCCACCAGATAATCGCATTTTTCCCGGGTCAGACGGCGTAATCCGGATCCTTCGGAGCCCATTACCAGCGCGATCGGCCCCTTGAAATCCTGATCAAACAGCGAATTCCGGGCTTCATCATCGGTGCCAATGATCCAAATGCCATTTTCTTTGAGTTTTTCCAGGCATCGCGCCAGATTAGTGACCGTCACCAGCGGTACCGATTCCGCCGCTCCGCTGGCTACTTTCTTCACCGTGGCATTCATGCCGACAGACTTGTCTTTTGGAACAAGTACCGCATCGATTCCGGCGGCATCGGCAGTTCTCAGGCAGGCACCCAGATTATGGGGGTCTGTCACCCCATCGAGAATGAGAAAGAATGGAGCCTTTAATTCCTTTACTCGCTCATAAAGTTGCTGCTCAGTCATGGCAACTTCAGATGACGCGCTTTCTCTACTACAAAGAGCGACGACTCCCTGGTGCTTAGCGCTAATCTGTGAATCCAGTTCCTTCTTTTCTACAGCTCTGGTGGCAACGTTGTGCTTTTTGCACAGGCTTAAAACCTGTTCCATTCGCTTGTCTTTACGCCCAGCAAGAAACAACACGCTATCGACTTCATCAGCACGCTGATTTAGCAATTCGATTACAGCATGAATTCCATAGGTTAATTGCTTATTCATCATTTTCGATACTAGCGGCGCCTGGTTCTTGATTTCTTAGAAACTTGTCCGCGTTTCTTGCCTTTGGGCTTTCTGGATTTTATAGAATCTTGCGCGCGTTTCTTGCCTTTGGTTTTTCTGGATTTTTTTACATTCTTTGCTTTCTTTTTACCGGTTTTCTTTGAGCTGCGTTTTTCAGTCCCGGTTTTATTTCTCACACCTCTTTTTTTGTTTCTGGCGGATTTGGGCTTTCCTTTTAACTTCTTTTTTTGCGGTTTCTTATCACTGTGCTTTAACTCTTTGCCGTGTTTGCGCGTTTTCTTAACCTGAAGATCGATTTTCTTATCTTCCAGATCGACCCTGATCACTTTAACTTCCAGCTGGTCACCAAGTTTATAAACCTGTTTGCTGCGCTCCCCTTCCAGGCAATGACGAACCGGATCGAAGTGATAATAATCATTGCTGAGTTCTGCGACATGAACAAGACCTTCAATATAAATGTCATCCAGTTCAACAAATAACCCAAAGCTGGTCACCGAAGTCACAGTGCCAGAAAACTCATCTCCCACATGGGCAAGCATGTATTCACACTTTAGCCAATCCAGAACACTGTAACTCGCTGCATCGGCCCGGCGTTCTGCTGCCGAACAAGAAACTCCCAGGCCTTCTATTACTGCTCCGCCATAGGGATAAATTTGTTTTTTGTCGATTTTCTTGGCGGAGGCTTTCTTTTGCAGGTGCGCTCCCTTGTGATTGCGAATAAGGTAGCGAATGGCTCGGTGCACTAACAAGTCGGGGTAGCGCCGAATCGGTGAAGTAAAGTGAGTATAAGCCGGGAACCCAAGTCCAAAATGGCCGATGTTCTCCGGTTGGTATACCGCCTGCATCATGGATCGAATCAACATGGTTTGCAGAAGTACGCGATCGGGCCTGCCGGCTACCTGTTTAAGCAACTGAGAGTAATCTTCTGGGGATGGTTTTTCTCCTCCACCTAAGTAAAGCCCCAGTTCGCTGAGAAATTCCCGGACGTTTTCCAGTTTTTCAATGTTTGGGCCTTCGTGGGTGCGATAAAGCGCGGGAATCTCAGCTTCTTCAAGCAACCTCGCCGCGGCCACGTTTGCACATAGCATGCATTCTTCGATGAGACGGTGAGCATCAGTCCGCTCTACCGGCACTATTTCCTTAATCTTCTTGTCTTCACCAAACACGATGCGGGTTTCGGTAGATTCAAAATCCATGGCACCGTCGTTTTCCCGTGCTGTTCTCAATGCCTGGTAGAGTGAATAAAGATCATCTAAATGAGTCAGCAGGTTTTTATACTTTTTACTTACACGCTGCTGCACTTTTTCCTGGGTTGGGTTTCGTGCAGCAATTAGTATGTCGGCGACTTCGTTGTAAGTCATCCGCGCATTTGAATAAATAATCCCTTCGTAAAAACTGAAATCTGTTAAATGGCCTTCGGATGAAATTTCCATTTCGCAGATCATTGCCAGGCGATCGACTTTGGGTTTGAGCGAACAAAGCCCGTTAGATAACGCTTCCGGCAACATAGGTATTACGTGGCCAGGAAAATAAACTGACGTGCCACGTTTTTGTGCTTCTTCGTCCAATGCGCTGTTTAACTGAACATAGTGCGAGACGTCCGCAATGGCGACGTACAGTGTCCAGTTTCCTCTTTGATGGCGATGGGCAAAGACAGCGTCATCAAAGTCTTTTGCATCTTCACCGTCAATGGTGACAAATGGGATGTCTCTCAGATCGAATCGATCCCTGCCTTCAGTGTCGGAAACCTGTTTGGGAAAACGGGCTGTTTCCTTTTTTACATTCCTGGACCATTCGTGAGGCAATCCATGGCTGCGAATAGCCACTTCTATTTCCAGGCCGGGTGTCGTGTGATCCCCCAGAACCTCTACAATTTTACCAATGGCTTTTTTGCGTCGACTCGGATACTCCTTGATTTCGGCGACAACAAACTCGCCGTCCTTTGCCTTCCCAAGGTCTTTTTCTGATATGAGGATTTCATGAGAAATGCGCTTGCTATCAGCAACGACTACTCCAAATCCTGATTCGATGAACAGTCTTCCTACTATTTGTGAATGCCGTCGTTTTAGTATTTCGACAACCATTCCTTCTTTGCGGCCACGCTTATCGAATCCGTTTAAGCGCGCTAAGACTTCGTCGCCGTCAAACAATTTATCCATTTCACGAAGACTTAGAAATAAATCCTCGCTTCCATCTTCGGGGATAAGGTATCCCACTCCATCTTTTGTTCCTTGAACAATTCCTTTTATTAAATCCATATGTGTTGCTAGTCCATAGACTCCTTTTCTATTACTAATAATTTGGCCGTCACGACTCATGGCTATGAGTCGTCGGCGTAATCCTTCTATTCGTTCCTCGCTTTCCAGCTCTAATTGATCACACAAGTTTGCAAATGACTCGGGCGCACCCAGATCTTCCAGATGTTCAAGAATAAACTCTCGGCTGGGGATTGGATTCGCGTAATTCTCCGATTCGCGGGCAGCGAAAGGATCGGCAGACTTGCGAGATTTAGGCATTAAGGGGGAAAGGAAGGAACATTCGGGCGCAAGTATACACGGGGAATTGGGTAATGTCTGTGACAAATAGAGGGTGTTGACAGTCCCCATCACTGCCTATACAGTTCCGCGTCCAAGTCGAGCCTGGGTGGCGGAATTGGTAGACGCGCTAGCTTCAGGTGCTAGTGGCCTTTGGGCCGTGGAAGTTCAAGTCTTCTCCCAGGCACCATCTTTTTTCCAAGCTCGTTTGCCCAGATGGGTGAAGCGAATTGCCCTCAAAGCGACAACTTTGAGATTCGCTGAACGCGAGCGCTTTATCAGCGAGCTGGGTGAGCCAAGTGAATTATGCGAAGCATCGCTTCGCGCGCAGACGAACGGTGCCAATCTGCGATTGGCGACTGGAGGTGTATTGGATAGCGCGTTAGCTTCAGGTGCTAGTGATCGATAGCTCGAGGGGGTTCCAGTCTCTCTCCGGATAACATCTTTTCTTTTATTGACTCTAGATTCCATGTAAAACTAGCGACAACAAAAAGAAAAAGACTTCCCATATGCCCCAGCCCACCAAACACTGGATCTACCGTCATACGCCCAATGCCCGCATCTGTCATTGGATAATGGTGCTTTCCTTCTTCTATCTACTCTATAGCGGCATCATGATTTTCCTGCATTTTCCTGAACTCTATTGGGGAAAAGTGGGCTTCCAGGGATATCCGGCCATTTTTAAACTGGAAGATTGGGGAATCTCATGGGAACTAGCTGAAGAGTTGGGCGATCGTCGCTGGGGGCGTAACTACCACTATACCTTCGCGTGGGTCTTTGTCATAAACGGACTTATTTATCTGATCTGGAATAGCTGGCAGAAAAAGTTTTATCGGAAGATGCTGCCGACTAAACAGGAGTTTTCACTTCCACATTTAAAGTCAGAGATTAGAAGACATGCAAAATTTCGCGCTGCCGAGGGATCAGCTGCAGCCAAATACAATGTATTACAAAAACTCACCTATCTTATAGTTCTGTTTATCCTGTTCCCGTTCATGATAATTAGTGGTTTTGCCCAGATGCCGGCCTTTACGGCAATTTCGCCTGAACTAATCGATTTGTTTGGCGGCAGACAAACCGCACGCACTTTACATGTGGTTTGTTCCTTATTGCTTGTATTGTTTGTAATTGTGCATCTGGTGCAAATGGTTGTTACCGGCGCACTTAATCAATTGCGCGGAATGATCATAGGAAAATATGAAATCTCCGATGAAAGTAGCGAGGCTTCTTCATGAGCAAAGATCATAAAAAGCAAAATCCCGAAGAATTTACCTTATCTCGCAGAAAACTGATCTCTCGCTTTGGAGCTCTGGGTGGCATCTTGTTAACGGGATGCGACACGCAGTTCTATCAGCCGCCAGTAAATCGCGGTGGCTTGATAGGTATAGCAGACACCTTGACTATGGCCAGCCAGCGCATGCTCATGTCAAACCAGCAACTGGTTCAGGAACACGATGTCAGCGAAATAACCGAAAATTTTCCGGTATGGAATCAGAGCGACCCTGATGACGAAGAATATCAACGACTGAAAGCCGGAAATTATGTCGACTGGCGATTGCCTGTCACCGGCCTGGTAAACAATCCCATCTCCTTATCTCTGGAAGACCTGAAGCGCATGCCCAGCCGCACGCAAACCACCATGCACATCTGTGAACAGGGCTGGTCAGCGATCGCCCAATGGACTGGCGCGCCATTGCTATCTGTCTTACAAGCCGCCGGCGGTATTAAACCAGAAGCAAAGTACATCATGATCGATGCCTACGGTGGCTGGTACGAAGGTTATGACATGTTCGACGTGGTTCATCCCCAAACTATTCTTGCTTACGGCATGAACGGAAAAGACCTGCCACTGGGAAATGGTGCGCCGCTAAGATTAAGAGTCGAACGCCACTGTGGTTACAAGCAGTTAAAGTTTATTAAATCGATTCAGGTGGTTTCGTCGGTAGAAGGTTTTGGTCGCGGTACTGGCGGACTAAACTCTGATTTCGGTTTTCACTGGTATGCAGGCGCATAGGGAAAACCATGGGAGAACTGTCAACGAGAAGCCGCTCGATTGAAGACAAAGTTGTTTTTATAACCGGAGCCGGCAGCGGTATGGGCAGAGCCACGGCAAAACTGTTTGCGGAGTACGGCGCCAAAGTTGCAGCAACAGATTTGAATCTGGAATCTGTAAACGGCACAGTCGCAGAAATTCTCGAAGCCAATTGTAAAGCCAATGCCTGGCAATTAGACGTCAATGACAAAGACGCTATCCAATCTACCATTAAATCTGCTGCTGAGCATTTCGATGGCTTGGATGTGTTAATCAATAACGCTGGTGTTTCGCTGCGTACTGCAATCGATGATGAAGACTATGAAGAACGATTTGCCAAAAGCGTCAGTGTGCTTCTCACTTCCCATACCAGAACCATACGAGCAGCGCTTCCTTATTTAAGGAGATCTGATACCCCTCGTATTATCAACATCGCTTCAACGGAAGGACTTGGTGCCATTCCGGGGAATAGTCCCTATACAAGTTCCAAGCACGGTGTTGTAGGACTCACTCGATCACTCGCGACGGAACTGGGCAAGGAAGGAATAACGGTCAACGCTATTTGTCCTGGCCCGATTATTACTGCGATGACTGACTGGATTCCCGAAGAAGATCGGGAAATTTATTCACGGCGTAGAATTGCACTGCGCAGATACGGGGATCCTGAAGAAGTGGCTCACATTACCCTCAGCCTGGCACTTCCTGCCGCTTCTTATATAACAGGAGCGGCCATTCCGGTTGACGGTGGTCTCACCATACGGCGTGGTTAACTGCGACATAGTGCCGCACCCACTGGCTCACTAACAGTTTGATACATTTCAAAAGTGAATAATCCGTCTGTAATCCCCGGATTACGGAGCCTTTCTATAGCAAAGCCAAAATTATGTGGCTGATTGTATCTTCTAGTTTTTATGCGACACCTTGTCGCATATCAAAATGCTCTGAATTAGTTTAATTAATACTCAACTCGTTTAATTTTTCATTGAGAGTTAGGCCTATGTTAGTTTCTCGTAAGAAAATTGTTAGCGCCATAGCGTTAGTAATTGCCGTTTCTTCATCCACTCATCTAATAGCAGCAGAAGACGAAATTGAAGAGATTGTCGTTTGGGGCAGCGATCTTGATCAGCGCTTTGGAAATCCAAGCCCTACTAGCGTGCTTACTCAAGAAGACTTCCGCAGCATCAATGTAGCGACCACAGAAGACGTTGTTAAGTTTGAACCCAGCATGGTTATACGTCGCCGCTTTATTGGTGACTCAAATGGCGTGGTGGGTATTCGTGGTTCTAATATGTTCCAGACTTCACGTTCCATGGTTTTTGCTGATGGCGTTCCTCTTCACTATTTTCTGCAATCGCGATGGAATGGCGCACCTCGCTGGACAATGGTTTCAGCGAGTGAGATTGCCCAGGTAAATGTGCTGTATGGTCCCTTTTCAGCGGAGTATAGTGGAAACTCTATGGGCGGTGTCGTCGAAATTGAAACAGCGATTCCTCAACAGGAAGAATTTCATTTTGACAGTTCTTATTTCTCTCAAGACTTCAACGATTATGGATTTGATGACAACGTTTCCGGTTACAAATCTTTCGTATCTTATGGGAACAAGATAGGCGACACGAGCTTCTACTTTTCAGTGAACCGCTTAGACAACGAATCTCAACCCCAAACATTTCGTTATGGAGGTGGCAGCTCGGCAGCAAATCCAATCGCTGTTACGGGAGCAATAGTCGATGCTGACGAACGTAGTAGAACTCGGCGTTGGTTCATGGACACGGGCGTGGTAGATACGTTAACCAACAACTACAAATTCAAGCTGGGCCACGATTTTGGTAATTGGTCTGCCTTGCTAAACGTAGCTTACGAAGATCGAAACTCAATCGCAGACTCCGCTAACAGTTATTTAAGAGATTCTTCGGGGAATCCAATCTATCGCGGAGATGTTATTCAAGATGGCGTTCAATTCAATGTGCCTTCAAGAAGATTTGCTAGCAGCGACCTCGAAAGAAGAAGCCTTTCAACCGGGCTTCGAATCCGTGGGCAACTAAGCGATACGGTAGAGCTGGAAGCTAACATCAGTCAATTCTCGGTACGGCGAGACGAGAACAGAAGATCCAGATCTCATCCTAATGATCCATTACATACACTTGCAGGACAGATTGGTGATTTCGATGATACTGGTTGGGACACGGCAGAAGTCAAACTATATTTCGATGACCTTGGTGTCGACGGCTTGGGCTTAGTCACTGGTATTAGGCGTGAGTCTTATGAAATGAACTTCGACGTGTATGGTTCTAATAATTACATTGCAGGGACGAAGGATTTCTTTACATCACGTAGCGGTGGAAAAACAGAGATTCTAGCTGCCTTTGCCCAATTTGATTATCAAATTAGCGATCAATGGGATACTTCATTCGGCGTACGATTGGAGGATTTTGAAAGT
Organism: uncultured Pseudohongiella sp.; assembly: GCA_964616225.1. Taxonomy (GTDB): domain Bacteria; phylum Pseudomonadota; class Gammaproteobacteria; order Pseudomonadales; family Pseudohongiellaceae; genus UBA9145. The sequence goes on along the minus strand of CAZTTE010000003.1, from coordinate 161,021 downwards.
AGCAATGGCTATTTCGATGACGATGATAATGCTACACCGGAATTTGACTTAACGAGCATTCCGAAACGAGACACTAATAAAACATCGCCAAAATTCTCGCTAGGATATTCTCCTGGGACAGAATGGTCATTCCGTTATTCAATTGCTAAAGCCTATAGGTTTCCCATCGTCGAAGAGCTATTCAGTCAATGGGAAGCATACAATTCAGTAAGCGTGTCTAATCCGGGCTTTGATCCCGAAGATGGATTGCATCATAACTTTATGGCTGAAAGAGAAATTCCTGGCGGATATATTCGTATCAACTATTTCACAGAAGAGATTTCAGACGTAATCGAATCTCAGACTACGACTTTGGAAAATGGAATTTCACTGCGAACCTTTCTGCCTGTGGATGAAATTGAAACTAGGGGTGTGGAATTTATAGCCAATGCTTCTGATATGTTTATTCCAAATCTGGATGTACGTTTCAATGTTGTATATTCCGATTCGGAGATCGTGAAGAATGATCCCAATCCAACTATCGAAGGCAATGTGTATCCTCGCATGCCTGAATGGCGTGGTAATCTACTCGCGACATACCGTGTCAGTGATAACTGGGATCTTGGATTGAATTACCAGTACGCTTCCGACAGTTTTGGCAGGACAGATAATACTGACCGCGAGGACAATGTATACGGCGCCCAGGACGCTTATTCCCGGTTAGGATTGAAGACTACCTATAGATTGGATAATGGTTTATCCCTGGGATTCGGTGTCGATAATATCAGTGATGAGATTGCCTATGTGGCTCATCCCTGGCCAGCGAGGTCTGTCTATTTTAATCTGGCCTATGACCTTTAAGGGCTGTAGCCAACAGAAATCGAGAGAAAGCTAGTAAATTATAGAATTGCTATAAAAGGTAACGCTTGCTTTATCTCATGCAGCAACTCATTAGAATTTACTCAGAATAAGTGAGAACGCGGTGAATATTTTCTTAGAAACAAAAATTTGGCACACATTGTCATCGATACTGATAGTTGGGCTGCTAGGGCTGAATTCGGCTCAATTGGCGGCGGAGCCTTGTGTCGACAATTCTTCTGTTTCCATACATTGCGGCTCAACACCCAGTGCAACTTTTGATAGCAATGGACGCTTGTGGGTTAGCTATGTTCAAGATGAGTTTGTCTATGTAAGCCACTCCTCAGATCTTGGTAAAACCTATAGCAATCCGATTGCCATAAACTCACTGGCGGAAGATGCTGAGCATAATGGTGAAAACCGCCCGAAGATTATTGTCGACGAATCTGGCGTGATCTTTGTTTCCTGGACCTTAAAAACTTCTCCGCGCTTTACCGGGGAAATTCGATTCAGCCGATCGACCGATAACGGCAATACATTCGAAGAACCACGAACGATTAATGACGATGGGCTTTTTACAGGCCACCGATTCGAATCGCTCTTCTTATCAGAATCTGGTCATTTATATTTGACCTGGATAGACAAGCGAGACCTGGAAGCCAGTATGGAAAAAGAAGAGCCTTATGTAGGTGCAGCAGTTTACTATGCTGTCTCTGATGATCAGGGACAATCTTTTTCCAAGAATTACCGAGTAGCCAATCACAGTTGCGAGTGCTGCCGAATCGCAATTGCACCAAAGGGCCCGGAAAACATCGCTATCCTGTGGCGACAAGTATTCGGTGAGGATGTTCGGGATCATGCGATAGCGGAGTTAACTCCCTATGGCGACACATTACAGACTCACCGCGCCAGCTTTGACGAATGGCATATCAATGCATGCCCGCACCATGGTCCAACAATGGTGCAGTCAAGTAACTCGGCTGACTATCATATGAGCTGGTTTACTAATGGTGATCTTAATCAGGGTATTTATTATGCGAAATTTTCATTCGGCTCAAATGAACCATCACAACTTTATCGGGTCGATGGTCAACCCGGAGCAGGCCACCCCTATTTGGCAAAATCTAAAGAGTCACTCTATCTAGTCTGGAAAGGTTTTACCGGGAGTGAGACGCTTTTAAATATTATTTCCAGCGAAAACGATGGCGAATCCTGGTCTGAGCCAACCACTCTAATTAGTACTGATGAAGCATCAGACCATCCTCTGTTTGTGAAAAAAGATGACGAAGTATTTTTAAGTTGGCATACCCAGGAATACGGCCATATTTTTATCAACATCAATCAACAAAATATGCAGATTTCTGACTATGATCTCTAGTTTGATTCAAAAATCGATGAGAGTAGTTTGCTGGATTGGATTTACAGCACTTATCAGCTTGCCGCAATCTGCTTTAGCCGATAACTTTCGCGCCTTTACTGCAGATTCTTTCCTCGAAATAAAGTCTGAATTTGAAGGGCAAGAGTTTCTTTTGGGATTATGGTCAGTAGACTGCCCTCCATGTCTTGTAGAACTAAAAATGATGGGAGAATTGTTAGCTCTTAATCCCGATTTACCCTTTGTTCTGGTCTCTACTGATTCGATTGAAACCCGAGATGATGCCCTCGAATTTCTGATTGATTTCAATCTGCATGAATTCGAATCATGGATGTTCGCGGATGGATTCGTAGAAAGATTGCGCTACAGCATCGATCCAGATTGGTATGGAGAACTACCCCGCAGCTATTTCTTCGATAAAAACCACGATAGACAGTCACACAGTGGAATCATGACAGAAGAACTGCTTCGCGGCTGGTTTGATTTCCAAATCCAATTTCCTTAAAAATCATTTAGACCCAAATATTCCGAGCAAAATGGGATGAATCTCAGAGTCCTCTGACCCTCTTGATTTTCCTCTTGATTTTCTAGCTAACTCAAAAAAGCGCTGATACGAGTATTCGTATCAACGCTTTTTTGGTATCTAACATCAATTGTGGTTGAAACTACAATTCAGCTTCTAAAATTACTTCTCCCTCCAGTGAAATCTGAACACGGGTTATATCTCGCACATCAGTGCCTTCAGGAAGCAATGCTGCCAACTCACCATCTTCGTCACCTTCATCGGTTTCAAATTCTACTTCGGCGTTACCTAGCTCATCAGCAGTCATCGTACCAAAATCAATTGATTCGTCGCCAAAATATACGGTGATCGAGAATACAGAACCTGGCATTGCATCTTCAACTTCGAATTCAACATTCTGATCAATTTCGCCATCTTCAACTCGGTAGCGTGTTTCTACTTTTCCGTTTACTGCAGTAGTGTCGTGTTCGAGTCTGACTTCCGAGCCAATCTCAACTCTGCCATCATTATCAAGATCATCGTCATCATCATTTTCATTGCCATTGTCATCGTCCCTTCCGCGTTGATTATCATCATCCGCGTCACCATCCCCGTCAACATCAACTACTATTTCGAAAGCGATCAGCGAGATATCGCTTCTCAGTTGGCCTTCAACTTCTACAAACGAGCCAACAGTTGGATCACCACTAACGATCGTGTTCTCATCAATTTCGGTGTCAAGCGCGCCTCCGCTCTCCAATTGAATGCTTATTGCTGTTGGCGTACTGCTTAATACTTCGCCTTCCAGCTCGATGTTCCCCGGTTCACGTGTGCCCAGATGAACACGAGACGCGACTAATACTCCGTTCTCAACGCCTCCACGAGCATTTACCGTATCGCCCACGATTAAGTCCGACACCGTCGCCAGGTCGCTGCTTCCTGGCCCCCTTCTTCTCAATTCTGTCGAACCATTAATCTCTAGTTCGACACCTAGAAGCGTTACAAACGTAGATTCTCCCAATGTATCTATATTTGTAATTGCGCCGCGAAATCGAAATTGTTCGACTCTCTCTTCCAGTATTTCAATCTCGTCTGCGACGACGCCCTGATCAGAAATAAAACTCGTAACCTCAACAAAATCACCTGCGGAGATAGCCGCAAGATCAACTTCTTCACCGCTCTCTTCTATTTCAGTATCTCCATTTACGACCACATCAATGTCTAAGCTATAAATTGAAACAGTGACAGTTCCTTCATTTGAATCAATCTGATTGACCGTGCTAACTAAACTTTAAAATTTTAAATCAGGGCCTTTTGCATAAACCCAATTGATACCAGTGGTTAATAGAAGAATGATAACTATCTTAAAGATTTGCTTAACTGAATACATTTGGATCTTTCCTTGATTAATCCTACACACAAATAGATTTGGGTTTAACGCGCCAACAAGGCCACCAGCAATTTTATCTGGAAATCGTCCAGACGCTTGCCGAAACCTGGCATTACGCCAAATCGCCCATTGGCAAGTGTTTCTCTAATCGAATCCAGGTCACCCCCATAAAGCCAAATATCGTCGTCCAGTCGCGGCGCCCCCAGCAGTTGATTGCCTTCGCCGTTTGCTCCATGGCAAGCGACACAGTTTTGATCATAACTGGCCTTACCGGCATGGGACTCATCGACTCCTTCACTCATTAAGGAAACGTATTCAGCAACAGCAGCTGTAGTCTCGTCGCCCAGCGTTTGTTGCCAGGCAATCATGGTGGCATTGCGCCCCAATCGAATTGACTGCTCAATTTGTTCCGCGCTTGACCCCCATTGCCAATCAACATCTTGCAGATTGGGAAACATCGAAATCTGGCCGCGGCCATCGGGCCCATGACAGGCGGAGCATTCTCGCTGGAAAATCCTTTCGGCCGTGTCCATTAGTGCGAGGTCGTTCTGGATTTCGGCCAGGCTTGCATCAACAATTTCCTGTCGCGCCGCGGCGAAACTCGCATCGTAGTTTTCATAACTATCTGTAACTCTCTTCCCTTGTGACCAGTTCAGCATACCTTCATAGGAACCAAGTCCTGGAAACAACATCAGATAGATAAGAGAAAATATCATTGCAGCAAAAAGCATCCAGAACCACCACATGGGAGGAGCATTGCTTCCTTCTTTGAGATTGGTATCCCAAACCGGCTCGTGATCGGATTGCGCTTCTGCATCTTTGGAGAAATAAATACTAAGGGTTAGCCAGGCGACTCCCGCCATGGACACCAAGGTAAGTACGATAATCCAACCACTCCAGAATCCAGTGGGTAAATCAGCCATGGAGTTCTCCTTCCCTGAATTCTTCTATACGCTCATCGCTGAGAGGAATGTTTGCAGCCCTGGCAATTTGTTCATCATTTTCACGACTGCTAAACCAGATGGCTAATCCAATCATGAAAGCCATGACCAACATATCTCCGGCAAAAATAAACAAGGTCATGATCAATCCCCCCCGCTGTAAGCCGTGCCTAACATTTGAAGATATGCAATCAGGGCATCGATTTCTTTCAATCCTTCCAATTGAACTTCGGCATTCTCGATATCTTCATCACTGTATGGGTGACCTAAGACTCTCAGAGCAGAGAGCTTGGCAGTAATGTTTCCGGTTTCGCTGGCATCTCGATTAGCCAACCAGGGATAGGCCGGCATTATGCTGTCAGCCACTACCGCCCGTGGATCGATAAGGTGAATACGGTGCCATTCGTCAGAAAATTTCCCACCAACACGATGGAGATCCGGCCCGGTTCTTTTTGAGCCCCAGAGAAAAGGGCGATCATAAACAAACTCATCTGCCCGGGAGTAAGGGCCATAGCGTTCTACTTCCGCTATCAACGGCCTGATCTGTTGCGAATGACAAACAGAACAGCCTTCTCTCATGTAGATATCTCGACCAGTGAGTTCTAATGCTGTATAGACCCTGGTGTTTTCAGTCGCTGTTGAAAGACTGTCCTGATTGAGAATCGGCAGAATCTGCACCAGACCACCTATTGCAGATACAAACAAGATACCGAAAATTAGTAGGCCGGTGTTTTCTTCGATTCTTTTATGTAGTGATAATCCGCTCATTAGTTGACTCCATAAGCAGGATCGACTGCTGGTACCGATACTCTGGCCGCATGCTGACCTTTTAAGGTCATGAACAGGTTATAGGCCATTAAGCCAGTACCACTTAGAAAGATGAGTCCGGCTACGAGTCGCAAACCGTAGTAAAGTGCCATACTGGCCATGATGTCTTTGAAGCTGAAGCTGAGTTCACCGATGCTATCAACACTCAACCACAATAGACCCTGTGATACCCCTGCTGCCCACATCGACATGATGTAGAGCATGGTTCCAGCCACTGCTAACCAGAAATGAATATTGGCAAGACGCACACTGTAGAGTTCTCTTCCTACCAGGCGTGGCACCATGAAGTAAAAAGTTCCATAGGTAATCATTGCATTCCAACCGAGCGCTCCGGAATGCACATGGCCGATGGTCCAATCGGTGAAGTGACTAACCACGTTGACACTTCGAATAGACATCATTGGTCCTTCGAATGTCGCAAGCCCATAAAATGCCAGTGATAGAACAATAAATTTTAAGGCAGGGTCGGTGCGAAGTTTTTCCCAGGCGGTACTGACCGTCATTACTCCATTAATTAGAGTTGCCCAGGACGGCGCGAGTAGTACTACACTCATTACCATCCCTAATGACTGCACCCATTCCGGTATGGAGTTGTAATGCAAATGATGGGGGCCTGCCCAGATATAGCTATAGGTAAATGCCCAAAAGGCCACCACCGATAATCGGTAACTCCAGATTGGTCGTTCGGCGTGTTTCGGCAGGAAGTAATACATCATGCCGAGAAAACCACCGGTTAATAGAAAGCCTACAGCGTTGTGGCCATACCACCATTGCACAACGGCATCCTGAGCACCGGCGTAAAGGGAATAGGATTTATCGAGGCTAACTGGAATCGCGAGGTTGTTTACAATATGCAGCATCGCGATAACGATTATGAGTGCACCATAGAACCAGTTAGAGATATAAATTGGTTTAATTTTGCGCGTTGCGATAGTGCCGAAAAAGACTACGCCGAAGCACACCCAGATAACTGCTATGACAATATCGAATGGCCACTCTAACTCGGCATACTCCTTGGCAGTATTCCAACCTGCGAGTAGCGATAATCCACCTGCCAGTACTAACAACTGCCAGGCGTAGCAACAAAACCAGGCAAGTTTCGGTGCAAACAGAGGAACGTGAGAAGTTCGTTGCACACTATAGAAAGCGGTTGCCATGAGTGCCGATACACCGAAGCCAAAAATTATGCCGTTAGTATGCAGCGGTCTAAGGCGGCCGAATGAGAGCCAAAACTGGCCGAAGTCTATTGAGGGCCAGAGCAATTCCGCAGAGATGTAGACCCCGGCTGCCATAGCGGCAAGAGCCCAGATAATAGAAAACTGAATCAGGCGAATGACGAGCTTGTCGTGATAATACTGCTTAGTGGCTGTCTCCATCTCTACTACACTCCCAGCAATGGACCCACGCCCAGGGTCCACAATGCCATGCTTATACCCAGCAGGCTCACGGCTGCCACCAATAACCAACCCACTAGCGACGACGCCATTAACATTCCCCGCTCTGGAGGGGTGTCTAAAACGATAGGCACACCCTTATAGAGCAGATACATGCTCCACATCATGGTGGGGATCAGGATCAATACATTTACAAATACATCAGGAAAAAGATGGACCATACTGGCAATGGCGAGTGGTTCACCAACAATGGTTATGAGTGCCATGTGTTTGCCAAAGTTGGTACTGGCACCGTACGTCCCTGCCATCCAGCGACTTATAATCGCTGTAGATACCAGGCCGAAAACCAGCGCAATGAAATAGCCAGCACTGATTAAAACCAGCGATCCGGTTTCAAGCACGAGAGGCTCATCAGCGCCCAGGCGCCAGCCAAAATTGGCCGCACCAATAAGCGCAAATACAGGCGGCAAAAGTAACAACCAGATCGAATAGCGAAACAGCACACCAAGTGGTGAAGGCTCTACCTTCGCCAGTTCCTGAAAGGCATCGATCGGTTGATAAAGTGAACGAATTAATAAGTGCGAATAGATTTCCGTGCCCATCGCCTACATCTCAGTTTTCCCTGTGGGAGGCTTGCGACGCGACTATGCAAACTATGTGGATGCATAGAAAAGTGCATGGCCGTCAACAATCCCAGACTGTGGCGATTATAGAAAGCTGCTTGAGTTGATTAGTTGATCTGCCTCAAGGGCGGTTTAATACCGCAGGGGCACTAGTTCTGAGTGACTGAAAAAGAATAACTGCCGGAATATACCGCAGGGTCATCACCAACTACAGTGCTCCATTCCACAGTGTAATTACCGTCGGTGACAGGATCCATGATTTCAATCATGAGGTCGTCAGCAGCCATAGTATGAAGCCCGCGCAATTGATGCTCGCCATTGGGCCCGATAAGTTTCAGGCTGCTGCGGGAAACATCCGGTAAGGCATCGTAATAAAGGCGCAAGGTACGAGGCACACGGCTCAAGTTGCCATCGATTTCGGGTTCCGCTGAAAGCAGTGGTGAGTAACTGGTAGTACTGGTGCACGCTGCCAGGACCGGAATTGCCACCAGGAAGGCAAAGAAATATCCGAATAGTTTCATGAAAACTCCGTAAGCGAACCCAAGTGTAACCCGCGCCTACTAAAAATAAACGCTCGGGATCGAAAAATTTGGAGGGAGGGGCTGAGAAGTGAGTGGATATTCCACTCACTTGTTTTCGATAGATCGACGTTTAACTGTCGTCGCCTCTTAGCTTCTTAAGCTCAGAAAGTTCCTTGGCGAACTCTTCCAGTCTCGTTCTAATTTCGTCTTCTTTTTTCTCTTTGAGATAAAGTTTATCGCCGTCGAACTCTGCATCCTGCATTTTTTCGTTTCCTGCATCTTCGACTACTACTTGAGCGAGTTTACTCATTCGATAGTGCTCCAGCTTCTGCCAAGTAAATTACTTAATGATCGAAATGTGATTTTTTTCGGGTGCCTTTGTGTTGTTTTTCTATTTTCTGAACAAGCGCAATTCCATATTCCCCAATACAAATTGCTGCTTTTGTGTACTGCTTAGACAACTGAATTTAGAGATTGTCCCCGTCTCTTGCCCTGAAAATTCAATAAGTTAGCGAGTACTTAGGTGCGCAACATATAGTGTTAATTAGGCAAAGTCAAACAATATCTAGTGATTTTTGCTGATTTATCCAGGTATTTCGCATACCTGGATAAAGTGTTCTACCCGTCCCCTCCTTGGCTATCGCCTCGATCTAAGGCTAATAAATCGATTGTTTTCCAATACTTACGAATATCGCGTTCAATTGGATAGTTCCTAAATAAGGACACCCAATTAACTTTTACAGGACATCCAATTAATATATTCAACCAAACAAAGACAGGAATTCCTGGTGAAAAATTAGTCAGTGATGAAATTTAGTGAGGTGATCTGCCAACAATACTCGAATATTGAGCACTTATTCGCCGTAATTCGAAATAGAGAAAAGCAGAAACTGTTTCTAATCAAGAAGGGTGATGAATCTATCTTTATTCTTAATTTTTCTTACTTGCTAAGTGCCGTACAACAATCGTGCCGACTGCACTCCCCTGATCCATTTATGGGGATACTTGTAATCAATGCCTGCTTTTATGCGGCTGTTATGAAAATCTATGAGAGATGATTCAGCTCCGGCAGCTGGACCATAATGTCGATGGAAATGTTTCACGCTCTTTATCCAGGATTCCGCAGGAATTCCCACAGCCTGCAAAACCGATTGCTTCTCATCCAATATATGGGTCGCCCTGGCAGGTTCCTGTTCGAACAATGTGAGAGCCTTGCTGGTGGTCTCCAGCAATTCGAAATAGCTTTGTTGTGAAATTGGGATAGTGTTTTCGCCGACGCCGGGGAACTCTGACAATGACTTTAAATTCGATTGCCTCCCCCTGGATTGCCGGCCTAACAAGTGTTTTGCGCCGCGGCGTGTCAATAAACGGTGTTGCCGGTAGCTCCTGTTTTTAACTTTTTTGGCGTGATTAATCAGACGTTCCTGGATCGACGTGAAATCGCTCGAATCCAATGAATCACTCATGCCGGCCCGAATCGGATTCAGGTCCACATAGGCCATGCAGGTTACCAATGCTTTCTCATCCAATAAGGCCTGGCTCTTGAAGCGCCCTTCCCAAAATCGCCCCTTACAGTCGTCTTCCCTGTTCGCCTGGCGCGCGACAGACTCATTCAGGCAGCGCATAAACCAACTGATATCTGCGAGGCGTTCTCTCCAGATCTTTAGCTGTTGCACAAGTTGATTCTGCGCCTTTCTCGATTTCGCGTTTTTGCGCAGGGTTTCGATTATGGCCCCATTGCGAGGAAACAGCGCAGTCCAGTGTCGAATGACCTCGTCATCACTCCAGTTTGCTGCTTTGTCCTGATTGACGTACAAGACCAAATGATAGTGATTGCTCATGATGGCATAGGCGCACACGTCGATAGCAAATTCTGCCGACAATTGTTTAATGCGGGCAACTAACCATTGTTTGCGATGATCAAAGTTCTGACCACTTACTGGATCATCACCACAGAGATAGGCACGACGGACACAACGAGAGATACAATGGTAATAAGGAGTATCGTCTAATGATATTTGTTGATAACGTGCGCGAGTCATGAGCCCTAATCAGCTTCTGGCCAAGGGACCAACGATTGTAGAGTGTTTGTTGTGGTATGCAAGACCTTGTTATATATAGCTTTTTTGTAACACTGACACATCAGGTATTTGAGTAACAGGAAGAGATTGATGCGGATTGGAATAGATCTTGGCGGTACCAAGATAGAAGGAATAAGACTCGGCAATGATGGCGCAGTCACTGAAAAGCTCAGAGTCGATACCCCTGCCGATTCCTACTCAGCCACTGTGCAAGCTGTTTGCGACATCATCCAACGGCTCCAAACCAATAATCGGCTCACGGTAGGTATCGGCACTCCGGGTGCACTCTCCATACCCTCCGGTTTAATGAAAAACTCAAACTCGGTTTGCCTGAATGACAAACCATTAAAAGAAGACATAGAAACAATTCTTGGTTACGAGGTGCGCCTGGAAAACGACGCAAATTGTTTCGCCCTGTCTGAAGCGCACTACGGAGCAGCAAAAGATGCAGCAAGTGTTTTCGGGGTAATCCTGGGAACCGGCTGTGGCGGTGGCGTAGTCATTAACAAAAAGCTGCTTACGGGGCCCAACAGCATTGCCGGCGAATGGGGTCATAACGCCATACCGGTTTCTGTTAGAGAGTTAGTTCAAGGCGATCGAATCTGCTATTGCGGCAGAGCCAATTGCAATGAAACGGTGTTGTCCGGCAGGGGTTTCCAACAAACTTACCAGGAGTTAAGCGGCAAGAACGAAAGCCCACAAGCGATTGTCGCCGCGGCGAAGAATGGCGATGAAGATGCCATCAAAGCTATCGAAACCTATGCCGATCAACTAGCCCGCTGCCTCTCCACCATTATCAATGTGCTGGATCCGGAAATGATCGTATTTGGTGGTGGACTTTCGAATATCGAAGCCCTGTATGAGCGTGTGCCTCACTATCTAAACGGGCATGTTTTTACCGATGTGATTCAAACCAGGATTGCGGCACCCACTTTTGGGGATGCCAGTGGCGCTTTAGGCGCCGCCTGTCTGTGGGATGCTCCCTGATAATTGCTAGTGAGCGAAAGGATGGCGCAGGGTAATCGTTTCTTCCCGATCCGGGCCGGTAGAAATTATGTCCACCGGTACATCTACAGTTTCCTCGATGAATTTGATATAGGCACGGGCGTTTTCAGGTAAATCATCCAATGCTTTCGCACCGAAAGTAGATTCTTGCCAGCCCGGCAGCTCTTCATAAATCGGTTCGAGGTTTCCAAATCTGTCCACATCCATGAGGCTGCCCGATGTATTTTCTCCCACTCCCTGATATCCGGTACAAACTTTTACGCATTCCAGTCCATCGAGAACATCCAGCTTGGTCAGGCAAATTCCCGAAACACTGTTAATGCGCATAGCCAGTTTGACCGAGGCTGCATCAAACCAGCCACAACGTCGGTCACGACCGGTGGTTGCACCTTTTTCAGCACCGACCGTCGCGAGGTGCTGGCCCACATCGTCGAATAACTCCGTAGGAAACGGTCCGGATCCAACTCTTGTGGTGTACGCCTTGGTTATTCCCAAAACGTAATCGAGATAGAGCGGACCATAGCCACTGCCTGTTGCCGTACCACCGGCAGTGGTATTGGAAGAAGTCACAAAGGGATAAGTACCATGATCAATATCCAGCAAGGAACCCTGTGCACCTTCGAATAAAATATTGTCACCGGCTTTGCGATGACTATGGAGAATGTCGATGGTGTCAGCAATCATTGGGCTGACTTGTTCGGCGAGCGCCAGGCATTCGTCGTGTGCCTGCTGGAAATCGACCGTGTCGGTTTCAAAATAATTTGCCAGGAAGAAATTATGGTAGTTCAGCAACTCTTCTAACTTTTCTGCAAACTGTTTGGGATTGAGTGTTTCTGCCAGGCGAATTCCACGACGAGCTACCTTGTCTTCATATGCAGGTCCAATGCCACGTCCAGTGGTGCCAATTTTTTTATTACCTTTCTGCACTTCACGGGCCTGATCCAGGGCGATATGGCTGGGAAGAATCAGTGGGCAGGCGCCGCTTATACTGAGGCGTTCGCGAACCGGAATGTTACGCTCTTCCAGCCCGTTAATTTCCCGCATTAAAGCCTCAAGGCTTAGTACGACACCATTACCAATTACACAGCGTACCTGTTCGCGCAATATTCCTGATGGAAGTAAATGGAGTACAGTTTTTTCACCACCGATGACCAGGGTGTGTCCGGCATTGTGACCACCCTGGAAACGAGCAACAACTGCTGCCTGATCCGTAAGTAGGTCAACTATCTTTCCTTTTCCTTCGTCACCCCATTGGGTTCCGAGTACAACTACAGATTTTGCCATCTCTCTCCACTCAGTGAGCTTGCATGAACTTACAGGTACTAATTAAAGCGATTCGATTTCCCAATTGCCGTCTTTACTGATTAATTGCCGATCACAATTCATTTCGACCCTGGCGCTGTCGTCAAGTGGCCGATCGGTTAGATTTACAATAACGATCTCACCTTGTTGCCTTAGCTCAGCAATTGTTGCTTGCAATGCTTTGTCGTTTAGATTTGGCGCGATAATGCCAGCACGTTGCTGAAATTCTTTGGCGGAAAGTTTTGCCAATACTTTTAGATCACTATCAAATCCTGATGCGGGTCTAGCTCTACCAAATACTTCGCCGATGTGATCATAACGACCACCCTTCGCCACCGCTCTACCGTATTCGGATGTGTAGGCGGCAAATACGATTCCAGTGTGATATTCGTAACCGCGAAGCTCACACAAGTCGAAACAAAGTACAATATCCGGAATACGTTGCTTGACGCCTTCGACGATAGCAACTAACTCCTGAAGCTCTGCTTTTACGCTGTCGGGAGCATTAGAGAAAACACTTAATGCTTCCTGTAACGTATTCTCATCGCCAGACAAGCGGGTTAACTGCTGCAACATGCTCTTTAAGTTTGCATCAGTTACGGAAGCCTCGAGCACTTCATCGATCTCATCATAGGCCTTGCGCTGCACCGCCTCGAATAAGGAGCTTTCTGTATCTGCATCCAGGCTTGCCTCGCTTACCAGGGATCTGAATATGCCGACATGGCCGAGCACAATATGTATATCTTCTATGGCGATAGCGCTGAGGGTTTCGTGCATTAAACACACGAGTTCAATGTCACATTCAACGCCAGAGTGACCGTAAAGTTCAGCGCCAATTCGAATTGGCACCCTCGAAGTCATAATGCCGCGGGGCTTTGTGTGGAGCACATTGTCGGCATAGCACAATCGAACGGGCCCAGCACGATTCAATCGATGCGCATCGATGCGGGCGGCCTGGGGAGTAATATCGGCCCTGATTCCCATCATGCGACCGCTGAGTTGATCGGTGATCTTAAAGGTATGCAGATCCAGATCATGGGATGAGCCGACTAAAAGTGAGTCCAGGAATTCGATTAGTGGAGTAATAACCAGCTGATAACCCCAGGACTCATACAGGTCCAGGAGCTCTCTCCTCAATGATTCCAGCTTGTAGGCTTCAGCCGGGAGAATCTCTTCAACCCCGTCCGGAAGCAACCAGCGTTTTGCATCAGTCATGATTGGTTAACACTCTATAAGGTCATTCAATTTATCAGCAGTAATAAAACCGTACCCGTTAGCATACTGCCAAGGCCGATGAGGCGCATGGTGGTATCGTCAACCTCATCTAGCATTAATATTAGGTTTCGCCATCGCTTCGGTGCGATAAATGGGAGAATTCCTTCAATCACCAGCATCAAACAAAAAGCTATTGCGAGTTCATGTAACACGATCGCATTCTTCCCTAAGCGGCAATGCCGATTAAGTCATTTTCAAAAACGCAGCCCGAAAGAACCTGAATCGCAGTTTTGCAATTCAGATTCTGTATTCTTCTTCGGGATTATTTCTTAACTCTACTCGCCAGCTTATTATTATTGTTGTTTACTGCAGAGTAAGCCCATCCTTCAAATACTTGAAGTAATCACTGTCAGGATCTAATAACAGTACGTCGTTCTTGGTACTGAAAGTCTCGCGATAGGCGTTGAGGCTTCGAGTAAACGCGAAGAATTCTTCATCCTTCGAATAAGCTTCAGCGTAAATAGCCGTCGCTGTGGCATCACCCTCACCACGAATTTTTTCAGCATCGCGGTAGGCTTCCGCTTCGTAAATCACCACCTGGCGGTCAGCATCGGCTCTGATGCCAATAGCTAATTCGTCACCCCGTGAGCGGATTTCCTGTGCTTCGCGATTACGCTCGGTAATCATACGGTCGTAAACAGAAGATCTAACGTCGTCTGGCAAGTCGATTCGCTTCACCCGCACATCGATAACTTCGATACCAATATCAGAAGCAGTGGTTTCATTAAGTTCAGCAGTTAAGTCCAGCATAAGCTGATCACGCTCACCGGCAACCACTTCGATCAGGGTGCGGGCACCAATCTGGTCTCGCAGTCCATCATTAATACGCTGAGCTAATAGACTACCCGCAGTGCCAACATTACCTCGCGTTGAAACGTAAAACTGGCCAACATCGACAATGCGCCACTTGGCATAGGAATCCACATCCAGCGCCTTTTGTTCCAGGGTCAGAAAACGCTGTGGCGTGGCATCTTCAGTCTGAATACGTGCATCAAATTTGCGAACGTTATTCACCCAGGGAATTTTCGCATGAAGACCTGGTTCGATATCAGAATTTACTAACTCACCAAACTGCAGCATCACAGCACGTTCAGTTTCCTTAACCACGAACAGAGTATTGCTCACGATGACTACTGCCAGGAATAAAAATCCGATCGAGAGGAAATTTTTCATGGTCTGTCTCCTCTACCACTATTAAGTCGAGTTCTGTCGACAGCTGAATTACTTGAAGGCCCAGGCAAGTATGGTGCGATTTGATCTGCCAGATCTTGCCATTCAGATGAAGTACGGGGCCTGGCTGTTGCCGATCCACTTTGCTCAAGAATCTTGTCCAGCGGCACATACAACATGTTATTACCACCTTCGACATCGATCATGATTTTACTGCTCGCTGTCATTACGTCTTGCAATGAATCGATATACAAACGCTGACGAGTTACCTGTGGCGCTTTTGTATATTCTTCGAGAAGCTGATCGAAACGAGAAGCATCACCTTCGGCTTCGGCAATGACTTGCTCCTTATAGGCATTGGCCTGTTCGATCTGGCGTTGCGCTTCACCACGCGCCTCCGGAATTACCCGATTCGCATACTGTTGCGCCTGGTTCTGAGCACGTTGCTCATCTTCTCGAGCACGAATCACGTCATCGAAAGCGGCTCGCACTGCGTCCGGTGGCTGGGCATCGACTACGTTCACCTGGGCGATAAAGATGCCAGTGTCGTATACGTCCATATAGTCCTGCAAACGAGTCGATACGTCGGAAACCACCCGGTCGCGACCAGTGGTCAGGATCTGTTCCATGGTATTACCACCGACAACGTGTCGAATTGCAGATTCTGCGGAATTGTCCAAACTACGCTCAGGGTTTTGTACAGCGATTACGTATTTCACTGGATCCTGAATTCGATACTGAACAGTCACTTCAATATCGATAATGTTTTCATCAGTTGTCAGCATGGCCCTATTTTCATAGGTCTTCGCGTTCAACTCTGAAACATTGACTAAACTAACTTCGTCGATAATGGGCGGATTCCAATGCAATCCTGGTTGCACGGTATCGTCTAACACTTCACCAAAACGAAGTACCACACCTCGCTCGGCTTCGTCGACGATATAGAATCCCATGAATCCCCATATCACGATGACAACGACGACGAGGCCAGCAATTAGTCCTCCAGACACACCGCCAAGTGTGGATGAAGATCCACCACCGCTGCTGGAGCCACCACTGCCCGATCCCCCGAAGAGATTATTGAATTTCTTCGTGAGATTCTTGATTACTTCGTCAATGTCCGGTGGTCCCTGGTCTCCACCGCGACGACCACCGCCACCCCAAGGGTCGTTGTCGTTACCGTTACTTCCAGGTTCATTCCAAGCCATTGGTTTCTCCATAGCTTTTTTAAAGACACAGAAGGTCGATTCTAGCTAATAATTGTGAATTAACACAGCATTTTGCAAAGTTAAAAAGCACTGAAGTCAGCGTCACGCGGTACGTGCGCGCTCATCAGAAATCCAAGCTGAATTTGTCGATTCAACTAACTCAGGTGTTTGCTCTATGACTGCACCTTGTTGCATCACCCTTTCCAGTTCCTGCTTTGGCAGTCGAACTCCCAGGTGATAAAAACCACTCTCATCGATGCGTTCTGCTTCGATGAATCCTTTCTCATATAATTTGCTTCGTAAACGAGTTTGCTCCGGCGCAATACGAATTGTTTCCGATACCAGAGTACCCGCTAATGCTTCGCTGATTGCCTTTAGCAACAGATCTATACCAGATCCTTCTTGCGCAGAAATCCAAACCCGAATTGGAACACCGCTCTCGTTGTAATCGATACGCGGTTCAATTCCATCCAACAAATCAATTTTGTTGAATATCTTTAAATGAGGAACTCTATCTGCACCAATTTCCTCCAAGACATTGTTTACTTCCTCAATATAGTCTGGGTTAGATTCATGGGCACAGTCTATGACGTGCAACAATAAATCTGCCGATGCTGTTTCTTCCAAAGTCGCTCTGAAAGCTTCTACCAGCTGGTGAGGAAGATGACTGATAAAACCTACCGTGTCCGCCACGATTGCAGTACCAAAATTTGGTAATTCGATGCGGCGCAAAGTTGAATCCAGGGTGGCAAACAATTGATCCGCAGCATAGGAATCGGCATTGGTAAGCTTGTTAAAAAGTGTCGACTTGCCTGCATTGGTATAGCCGACGAGGGACACAGTTGGTATCTCGGCTCTGGTGCGTGACCGTCTTCCCTGCTCTCGCTGACTTCGCACTTTAGACAAGCTCTTGTTAATTGCCTTAATTCGTTGACCAATCATGCGCTGATCGAGTTCGAGCTGCGTTTCACCTGCACCTCTTAAACCTATACCACCTTTCTGGCGGTCGAGGTGAGTCCAGCCTCGTTTTAAACGGGAACTTAGATGCTGTAATTGCGCCAACTCCACCTGCAATTTGCCTTCATGGCTGCGCGCACGCTGGGCAAATATATCCAGAATTAATCCGGTTCGATCCAATACCCGACACTGAAATTCTTTTTCCAGGTTTCGTTCCTGGCTCGGAGTAAGCGAGTGATTAAACAAAACCAGCTGTGCTTTATGCGCACGTACGGCAGCTGCAATCTCTTCGAGTTTGCCGCTGCCTACAAAATGATTTGGTGAAGGTTGCTTACGTGTTCCCGTTATGAATTCGACTGGTTGGGCGCCTGCAGATAAGGCTAGTTCTTCAAATTCAATTGGGTCCTCTCGTTCCTTATCAGATTCGATCGAGATGTGGACAAGTATTGTTACTTCGCCAGATTCTGGCCTTTCAAAAAACAAATTTTACCTCAAGTTCGGCACGCCGAAGTCTTTAGGCATTTCCTGGCTCGCCACCATCATCATCAGCTGAGTCACCCTGACCCGACATTGGAATCTTAACCATGCGCGCAGGAACAACTGTAGAAATCGCGTGCTTGTAAACCATCTGGCTTACCGCGTTTTTTAGCAGAATGACAAATTGATCAAAAGATTCGATCTGGCCTTGCAGTTTGATGCCACTAACCAAATAAATTGAAACAGGAATTCGCTCTTTCCGAAGTACGTTCAGGAAAGGGTCTTGAAGTGTATGTCCTTTGGACATTGTTTTTCTCCTTGCAATCTACAATGCTGTCTTTGGTGCGATGAACCAAGCGCCACAGTGGCTAATTCATCTCAGTACACTATTGTGACTAATGTACCGGCAATAAAGTTCTATATTGAGGTAGATTCCACGTATTTCAAGACGTTATCTATGGATTTAATCGATGGATCACTCAAACTTCGCAGGTTTTCCCAACTGCGAAGCCAGGTAAGCTGGCGCTTGGCTAGTTGCCTGGTGGCAATAATACTCTTTTCTACCATCTCATCATAGCTTAAATCTCCCGCCAGATGCTGCCAGACTTGCCTGTAACCTACTGATTTTATTGAAGGAAGCATCTCATGCAGGTCGCCACGCTGGTATAGGGCAGCCACTTCATCGACTAAACCCTCAGCCAGCATTTGCTGAAAACGATCGGCTATCTGCTGGTGTAATACGTCCCGGGCTTCAGGTTGGATTGCGAGAAAGTGAAGATTGAATGGTAAATCAACACCTTCTGCCGCCTTCAACCTCTGTTCTTCGGCATGATATTCGGACATGGTTTTGCCAGAAACCAGATAGATTTCCAGCGCCCGCTGCAATCTCTGGGGGTCGTTGGGGTGAATACGTTGGGCCGATTCCGGATCAACCTCGGCAAGTTTTTTATGGACTGCTTCCCAACTCTGGTCCTGCGCCAGGGACTCTATTTCCGCGCGAACATCGATATCTGCTTCGGGCATATCCGCCAGACCATCCCGCAATGCTTTGAAATAGAGCATGGTTCCACCGACCAATAAGGGTGTTTTGCCTAATGTAAAAATCTTGGCAATCTCGGTTAAGGCATCCCTGCGAAAGTCCGAGGCCGAATATGGCTCGTTGGGATCTTTTATATCCAGCAGTCTATGAGGAGCAATGCTGAGGGTAGTCTTATCGGGTTTCCCAGTTCCTATATCCATGCCTTTATAGACCTGGGCAGAATCCACACTAACGATATCAAAAGGAAAGCGTTGCACTAACTCAACCGCCATTCCCGTTTTGCCTGATGCGGTTGGACCCATCAGGCAAAATACATTTGGTTTTGAATTAGACTGATTCACTAAACTCAGGGATTAAAGGATTACTGGCCGCGCAGGAAAAGTTTATCGAGCTCATCGAGGCTCTGGTAAATCCAGGTGGGCCTTCCATGATTGCATTGTCCGCTGCGTTCCGTTGCTTCCATGTCACGCAACAGCGCATTCATCTCCGGGATGGTTAGATGGCGGTTTGCACGAACAGAACCGTGACAGGCCATGGTGGAAAGCAGTTCGTCCTGATGAGCTTGAATACGATCACTGCTGCCGTATTCCAATACGTCCGATAGAACATCTCTTACCATCTGCTCGATATTTGAATCTTTTAAAATAGATGGTACTTGTCGGATGACGATTGCTTCGTCCGATACTCGCTCTAAGGCTATGCCCAGACTTAGTAACAGCTGTTGCTGTTCATCAGCACAATTTGCTTCCGCCTGACTTACTGCAATGGACAATGGAACGAGCAGCGGCTGCATTTTTAGTTCTTCTTTTTCACATGCAGTTTTCATTCGTTCGTAAGTGATACGCTCGTGGGCCGCATGCATATCAACGATAATCAGGCCTTCCTTATTCTGCGCAAGAATGTAAATCCCATGAAGCTGGGCAATGGCATAACCCAGGGGTGGAACTTCTTCATCTTCGCTACTTAACTTTTGCAAAGCCGCTAACTGGTCTTGAACGCTGACCATGGTAGCCTGCACTGGTGGTCTATCAGATTGATAAGACGGTGCGGACTCACGCAAGGACAGGGGAGTCTGCTGCACAAATGTTCCAAGCTGTTCCGTCACTGCGCCTGGAGTCTCTACCACAGACAATTCTTGCGGATTGCTATTGCTTGCCAACCTATCGGAAGGCGTAAGTTCGGCCAGAGCTTTATGCAGTGAACTGAACAGAAAATCGTGGACCAGGCGGCTATCGCGAAAACGAACTTCGTGTTTCGTTGGATGCACGTTTACATCAACAATTGCAGGATCGAGTTCCAGATAGAGTACATAAGCAGGATGGCGACCATGGAACAACACATCGCGATAAGCTTGCTTTACTGCATGGGTAACCAGCTTGTCGCGAATAATACGTCCGTTTACATAGAAATACTGCAGGTCCGCCTGGCTACGAGAAAAAGTAGGAAGGCTAACCCAACCCCACAAACGTAAACCCGCACGTTCCACATCGATATGAACTGAATTTTCAACGAACGCCGGGCCACATACCAGGGCCACCCTTCGCTGCTGTTCCTGTTCTGTCCTGGCTGGCAGTAATTTGTGAATGCTGCGTTTATTATGTTGCAGTGAAAACTGCACGTCGAAGCGGCTAAGAGCCATGCGCTTTAAGACTTCATCGATGCGGGAAAACTCGGTCTTTTCGGTTTTCAGGAATTTTTTACGGGCAGGTGTATTAAAGAAGAGATCTCTCACTTCCACGGTTGTTCCCCGTGGATGGGCTACGGGCGCCACCTTTGCGTCCATGTTTTGACCTTCTGTCTCAACTTTCCAGCCGTTATCTGAATTCTCCTCATCGGATTTAGACATCATGGCCAGACGGGATACTGAACTAATACTGGCCAGGGCTTCACCGCGAAACCCAAGACTGCCAATATTCTCCAGGTCTTCCAGGTTGCTAATCTTGCTGGTGGCGTGCCGACTCAATGCCAATGCCAGATCGTCCTTAACTATTCCCCTCCCATTGTCTCTTACCCTGAGCAGTTTGACGCCACCCTGCTCAAGGTCGATTTCAATACGATCCGCTCCCGCATCCAGACTGTTTTCCAGTAATTCCTTGGCGACAGACGCAGGTCGCTCGACTACTTCACCTGCAGCAATCTGATTCGCCAATCTCTGGCTAAGTAAATTAATTCGATTCATGGTGTCGAGCGGAAATGAATGATCTGTGCCAGTATTGTAGCACTCTCATTTTTTAATCCTATCAGGCTCGAGTGACTTAGATAGTTGGGATTTTTAAAATCTGGCCCACCAGTATGCGATCACTGGATAAGTTATTTGCCGCGCGCAAGCTGGACAAACTCACCGAATATCGGGCAGCGATTTCAGAAAGGGTTTCACCACTGCGAATGGTGTGCTCTGAGATTCGAATGGGCTCTCCACCTGGCAGAGTTAAAACCTGTCCGATTCGAATGGTGTCTGAGCTGAGATTGTTAAGTGATTTAAGTTCATTAACGGTCAGGCCAAAGCGCTCGGCTATTTCCGACAGACTGTCTCCTGACTTAGCAGTGTAGGTGCCGGGAGTGATGCCATTGGCCTTCTGCCAGGCCACCAGGGTTCCTTCCGGTGGAGCATCATAAAAATAATTCATAATTCCCTGGGCCATCGCCTGGGCCATTGAGCGCTGGAATCCTGAAGAGTTGAGCCGCTCTGCTTCGTTCGGATTAGTTAGATAACCAGTTTCTATTAATATAGAAGGAATATCCGGTGAGTTAAGAACTTGCAAAGATGCCTGTTGTACCTTGTCTCGCCGCAAACGCGACACGGAATCGAGAGACTCTAATATAGACGTTCCAGCTATCAGGCTTTGTTCCATACTCCAGGCCATTTGTAGCGAAACCAGCGTTAGTGCAACATCGTCATCGAGACCACCGATAGTCAAGTCACCACCAACACCACCGAGCAAATCGGAACTGTTTTCCTTCTCCGCTATGCGACGCGCGTTTTCCCTATCGGCTCGATCACCGGACAGGGCATAAATCGTTACACCGTTGGCACGACTACTTCGATACCAGTCTGCATGAATCGCCACGAATAAATCGGCTCGATGTTCTCGAGCAATCTGTGGTCGCCTTTGTAATTCGACATAGTAGTCACCATCTCGAATCATCACCGGCGTATAGCCCGGTATGGCGTTGAAGTAATCACGCAGATATCGTGATATAGCAAGTGTGACATTCTTTTCCCTGATTCGATTGTCGTATCCAATGCTGCCAGGGTCTTCACCACCGTGGCCGGCTGAGATCGCTATGACTATATCCCGTTGCTCATTGTTCTGAACTGGCGTAATCGGATTGATAATCTGTGCAGGGCTACTGTTTACACTTTCCAAGTCATAAAGATCCACCACCAGGCGATCTCCCAATTCACTGTTCGGCGCTAACTTGAAACTGGAAGGTTCTATCTCGTTACTTAAATCCAGAACGATACGCAAATCGTCTCCGTTGCGAACACCACTGCGAACTCCTTCGATTGGACTGCCGGTAAAATCCAGCCCCGACAGATCATCGAATAAATTCGAATCTTCGATATCGATAACAACGCGATGAGGATCATCGAGGGTGAACAAGTTGTAATTCACATTGTCACTTAGATCGAAAACCAGGCGGGTATGGTCTGGCGCTCGCCACATACGTACTTCATTAATACTGGCCGCCAGTGCCGAAATGGGCACGAACGCATAACTCACGAACAACGCGATAATCGCTAAGTATCTGGAATTACTACGAAATTTCATTCAGTTGTTACTGGCGAACTTCAACATGTCTATAGATTTCGGCCTTATTGCCACAATCTTTTAGCGATCTTTTGGCCTTTTTCTGAATGAATTTGACAGCTTAACTGGCGACCCGTTCCTTGAGTTTCCAGCGCGATCGTCAGATCGGGGGCAGGAATATTGCCTTTTCCTAGATTTGCCCATTCCACGATGCAGATATTTGTGGGTAAAAAATAGTCTTCAGTACCCAGGTATTCCACTTCTTCAGGATCACCGAGTCGGTAAAGATCAAAATGATAGATATGGCACTTTTCGAATTCGTAGGGTTCAACCAGGGTATAGGTTGGACTCTTTACCGCACCCTTATAACCATATCCACGCATAATGCCGCGGGTTAAGGTCGTCTTTCCAGCGCCAAGTTCTCCGTTCAGATGAATAACTGCGCCGATAGTCGGGGTTCCTTTGCCTTCTTCTATCTCAGAATTCGCTGCGCCAGCATAAGTAGCGCGGGCCAGTTCTCGACCAAACGCGATAGTGGCCTCTTCATCTGCAAGAAACTGTTGATGATTCGTCATGGTTTTTATTACAAGATTGGATTTACCAGCTGCCTTACATGGGGGAACAGGTCGGTCGCGACCATACCTCTTTCGCCACCATTCTCCATTGCCAGGTCGGCCGCTTCACCGTGTATACATACTGCGCAACACAAGGCTTCGTTCAAAGTCAAACCCTGTCCTACCAGACTGGCTGCTATGCCGGATAGTACATCACCCATTCCTCCGCTCGCCATTCCAGCGTTGCCTTCGGTACAGAGATAGATAGTGCCGTTATCAGTATCGCTGCTAACCAGGCTGCCACTTCCTTTTAATAAGCACGCTCCTCCCCATATTCCTGCCAGTTTTCTTACGGCAGCAAATCGATTCGATTGTACTTCCTCGATGGAACAATTTAGTAAGGAAGCCGCTTCGCCCGGGTGAGGAGTGAGAATCCAATTATCACGTTTCAGGGCTGCACCGGTAGATACTCTTTCCGCTAGCAGCTTTAATCCATCGGCATCGACAATCAATGGAGTTTGTTGCGCCTGCTGAACACTTAATGCCATTTGCAATAAGTGCCTCGACCATTTGTTACTTCCCAATCCGGGGCCAATCACGATTGCCGATGCTTTGTTTAATAAAGCTTCAAGATCCGGTTCATCATCTTCGGTTCCTACTACCATTAATTCCGGTCTTCTTGAGAGCAAGGCAGGTCGATGTTGAGATCGGGTAATTACACTTACCAGTCCCGCACCAGTTCGTTGCGCAGCTTCGGCCGCCATGAGTGCCGCACCACCGAAACCGTAATCGCCGCCGACAACTACTACGTGTCCATGATTACCTTTATGGGAAGATATGCGGCGTGGCAATAGATGCCGACTGGCATCATTAATATCTATTCTGATCGCGGAGGGAATGGGGGATGTTTCTCCCGAATACACTTCATCAGGAACCTCTAAACTATCGAAATAAATTTCGCCGGCAAAATCCCTCCCTTCTGCTGTTAACAATCCCTGTTTCATCCCAATAAAACTGACTGTTATATCTGCTTCAACCGCAGCTCCCATCTGTCGACCAGAGTCTGCATTTAGTCCCGAGGGAATATCAATCGCGACCACAGGACACTGCATTAAATTGACGCGCTCGATCGCAGTTCGATAATCCCCTTCAACTTCTCGATCGATGCCAGTTCCCAGCAACGCATCTACCACAACAGTATGAGCATGATCGGTTGAGTCGATATCCGTACTTTCTGCAAATGAATGCATGGCAAGCTGTTTGGTCTCGGCCAGTTCGTACGCTAGCTTCGCGTCTCCTTTAAGCTCTGAACTGTCGGCAAGCTGAATTATGTCTACTCCCAGCCCAGCTTCTTTTCCCAGGGCCGCTACTACATAACCATCACCACCATTGTTTCCACCGCCAACAAATACGATCAGATGTCGCACATGGGGCCATTGTTCCCTTAAGGCGTTAAATGCGACGGCAGCGGCGGCTTGCATTAGATCGAATCCGGCAATGCCTTTTTCTTCGATGGCGATGCGATCTAACTCCCGCACCTGTTCGGCACGATAGAGATTGGTCGGAAGCCTGGTGGTGAAATCATTCATAAGCGCTTTGCATTCGCTAATTGAATTTCTTGATCAAACGCCTAATCAGGCGTAAGGCAGTTTCAAGTTCTTCTACAGGGATATCTTCAGTGGCATCGATAGCCCACGGATCCTGAACCTCGCGCAGTGTGTTATAGACGTCCTTGCCTTTTTCGCTGAGCAGTACCAATACTGATCGCTTGTGCTTGGGATTCTTGTGGTATTCCAGCAAGCCGTCTTCCACCATAACGTCAGTAATTCGTTGCACAGCCTGTCTCGATTGACCCAGGACGCGCGCTATTCCAGGCACAGTAAGTCCGTTGTTTGACAAGGCGATGGCACCGATCACTTTCCAGCGCGCGTGGGTCAGGCCTAGCCCTTCTGTCATGGCGTCGCCTTCAGAAATAAGTAATCCGTTCAGGCGGAATATTGACAGCACCAAGTCCAGGAATAGAACTCTTTTAGATGGATGCACAGCACTGGTTCTCTGAAATTCTTTATCTGTCAGCATGTTGTCATCGTCCTTGGAGTCAGTCAATTGATCTGGGTTAGAAAATGGCGGGATAGAGGTGCTAATCGATCAGCTTGAGGGCGCAGATATCTTGCCCTCCATCGAAAGATAATTACGACAATAAGGAGTGCTTTAGATCTGGAATTTCCTGGGGTGAGAGCCCGCAGACTGGCTGTTGCTTCTGGAATCCTTGCAGTAGAATGATGAGGAAAAGAACCCCCCGGTGATCGAAAAAGTTCGTGAAGATTACAATAACAACACTCTTTGCCAGCCTTATTTTCGCATCAACATTTGCTTACGCTGATGCCGTTCGCGACGCAAACCGCCTACTCCGAGTAACAAAGCTCGGAAGTCGATTCGAATCCATGGCATTGGGCCAGACCCAAAATATCATTCGGACATACACCAGCATTGTTAATATGTCGGCCTCTATTGCTCTACCGCAGTCTTTAAAGAACAGCATTGCCGAATGCTATGCAGAGGTTTATGCATGGGAACATTTCGAACCCGGAATCGCCGAGATCTTTGCTAACAATCTTTCCGAAAAAGAAATCCGCTTGCTAATCGATTTTTACAGCAATCGTGGCCTGCCCCCCATGGAGATCGAAACTTTTAAGAATACGATCGCCAAGGCGGATGAAATCGAACAGAGCAGTATTGAATACATCTTTAATAATAGCGGTAGTTGTGTTGAACGGGATGCCAAACTGATCAACAACTTCCTGGCAGCCCAGAACCTCGATAGCGCAGGAATAATTGGAATCGAATGAACAAACGCCTATTTCCACCGGGTATCGAAGAAGACAAACAAGAATGGTTGGAAGCCATCGAAAACATCTACGATGCCTATGGAACTTCAGGCGTTAACCATATTCTCGAAAGCCTCTCTTCCTGGCGCAGCCAGAATCAAATCAAAGCAAGCTCAGTCGCTGTTAACACACCTTATCTGAATACCATCCCACTCTCCGAGCAAGCTGCTTATCCCGGTGATTTGGAACTGGAGCAGCGCATCGAAAATATCCTGCGCTGGAATGCCATGGCCATGGTATTGCAGGGTCAGGATTCGGGAGCTGGTGTCGGTGGACATATTGCCACTTATGCTTCAGCGGCAACCATGATGGAGGTTGGTTTTAATCATTTCTTTCGAAAGCAATCGGAATCTTACGGTGGCGATCTCGTTATCCTGCAACCCCATGCCGCTCCCGGTGTTTATGCCCGCTCCTGGCTTGAAGGAGAACTCGAGCAGAATGTTCTGAGTAACTACCGGCGCGAATTGCAGGCAGACGGTGGCTTAACTTCTTACCCACATCCACGCTCCATGCCGGATTACTGGCAAGTGGCCAACGCATCGATGGGATTGTCGACTCCTACCGCAATCTACCAGGCACGTTTCGCAAAATATCTCGAGAATCGCGGACTGAAACCCAAACTGGGAGGCAAGGTCTGGTGTTTTATTGGTGACGGTGAAACGGACGAACCGGAAGTACTCGGCACTATAAACATCGCATCAAGGGAGAACCTGGACAATCTCATCCTCGTGGTTAACTGCAATCTGCAACGATTAGATGGTCCGGTACGGGGTAACGGCAAGATCATTCAGGAACTGGAAGCGTCCTTCACCGGCTCTGGCTGGAACGTTATCAAAGTGATCTGGGGCGGTGGCTGGGACAAGCTGCTGGCCCAGGATAGAAACGGTAGTCTGCGCCGGCGCATGGAAGAATGTGTCGATGGAGACTATCAACGCTACTCGGTACTTCCCGGAGATCGCCAACGTGAGCATTGGGTAGATGGTAATCCCGAACTCGAACACATGATGGAGTCACTCACTGACGAAGAAGTAAAACAGATTAAACGTGGGGGGCAAGATTCAAAGAAGATCTTTGCGGCCTTTCATCGTGCAATCAACAGTGAAGGCAAACCAACTGTAATCCTGGTTAAGACTGTTAAAGGTGACGGCATGATCGGAGCCCAGGGAAGCAACGCCGTTCATCAAAAGAAAAACTTCGATGGCGACCAACGTCTGGCCATTGCCAGAAACCTGGGCATTCCACTTGAAGATGAAGCGATTAAAGAGGCCCAGTTTTATAAGCCAATCGAAACCAGCCCGGAGATTCAATACCTCAAAGCCCGGCGCAAAGAACTGGGTGGTCCGCTTCCGGAACGGCTAAACAACTGTGAAAAAATTTCTCCGCCGCCGCTTTCAAGTTTCGATGCGCTGGTAACTACTGGGAGCACCCGCAGCCAATCGACTACGATGTCGCTGGTCAGGATACTTTCGATCCTGTTAAGGGATAAATCCCTAAGCAAATACATCGTTCCCATCGTGCCCGATGAGGCGCGAACCTTCGGCCTGGAAGCACTATTTAAGATTGCCGGAATATTTTCACTTCAGGGTCAGCAATACACTCCTGTAGATGCGGACACCATCATGGCCTATCGGGAATCTGAAGATGGTCAGATCCTGCAGGAAGGAATCTGTGAAACCGGCGCACTCGCATCGTTTCTGGCAGCCGGAGCTGCCTATTCGATTCACAGCCTGCCGATGATTCCTTTCTATTTCTTTTATTCCATTTTCGGTTTCCAGCGGGTCGGTGACATGATCTGGACCTGCGGCGATATGATGTGTCGTGGATTCCTGGTAGGCGGAACAGCAGGACGCACAACCCTCAATGGCGAAGGCATTCAACACCAGGATGGTCATTCCCATTTGATTGCCAATACTTTTCCCAATCTCAAAAGTTACGATCCAGCTTTTGCCTATGAAATGGTTGTTATCGTGCGGGACGGTATTCGCCGCATGTATGAACTACAGGAAAATCTTTTCTATTACATAACCGCCTACAACGAAAACTATGAAATGCCGGCGATGCCTGCCAGGAAGGGAATCGAAGACGAAATTCTCGCCGGTGCTTACCATTTCCAAGCAACGAAATCTGAGAAGACTTCTCAGGTGCATTTGCTTGGAAGCGGCTCCATCATGCAACAGGTGTTGAGTGCAAAAGAGAAACTGGAAGAAATGGGATTGGAAGTATCTGTGTGGAGTGTTACCAGTTATAACGAGCTTTATCGAGAAGCGGAGGATTGTGCCCGACAAAACCGCTTACACCCTTTCGAAAAGGAAAGAACACCTTACATCGAAAAACTGTTTGCCAAGACCCAGGGAGTATACGTTGCGGCTTCCGATTACATGAAGGCCTTGCCAAACAGCATTGCACCCTGGATGCCAGAAAACTTTCTTATTCTGGGAACCGATGGCTATGGGTTAAGTGAATCGCGACCCGATCTACGAGAGTACTTTGAAATAAGCGCCGACTATATCTGTCAAGCTGCCCTGGTGGGATTATTTCGCGACAAAAAACTTTCTGCAGCAGAACTGAAAAAGCAGATTAAAACGCTGGATATAGATGCGGAAAAACTGAATCCCATGGATCGCTAGTTCTCTGTTGCTCTTCTTCTCGATCTTACTGCCAACGAACCCTATCCAGGCTCAGACTATTCTTCCAAGCAGTAGCAAAATCCTTTGTAGATTATGAATCTGTAATGTCAGTCAGGTTCTACTACTTCAATCCTGACGCCATCGGGGCTTTCAATAAATGAAATCCTGATTCCCCTAAACGGAATGGGATCCATGGTGAACTCGGTATTATTGGATTCCAATACATCACCAAAATCATCAAGATTATCTGCCGCCCATCCCAGATGATCCATCGCCCTGCCCTGGGTCGGAAGAATTTCGCCATTTGCCTGGGCAGCCATTAACCAGACATCGCTGTAATTAATGGCAGGCAGTACACCTTTCCATTGGACCAGTTCCCCGCCAAAAATATCCTGATACCAATCCAGTGCGGCTGCCGGGTCGGGACTGGAGAGATGAATGTGGTGAATTCCCCTGGTGTCTGGATCATCTATCAGTTCAATCTTGGTTCCCCAGGGGTCCTCAATGAACGCAATCTGCATGCCCGAGAACTCAACGAAGTCACCAATTTGTGTGGCACCATCGGCAACCGCTGCAGCAGTAATTTCTTCTATATTGCTCATCGAGAAGCCAATATGATCAACTCCGGTTCCAACCGATCCCCCGGTTGGCTCTCGCTCGAAAAAGATCACCGATATTTCATCGTAGAACACCCGATCTACGGGATATTGCACACGATCTGCATCGCCACGATTAAAGCGTCCGGCTGTACCGCCAAAATGTTTAACATACCAATTAACTGCGTCCTGTGCGCTGATAGCAGTGAGGTGTATATGATCGTAGGGCACTGCAGCGAATACATTGCTTCCCATAATCAGGCTGAATAGTAGTAACGCAGCTTTCTTCATCAGGTGCCTCTTTCTACTTTTGTATTGAATATCAGTTTCTGGCGTTAGTGAGTCATGGAGTACATCAGGTAGTTAATACCCAATCGATAAGCGGAATTGGCATAACGGGTTGGATAAGCCGGATGATAGGTATGCTCCCAACCGTCTCCCATATCAGAGTTCCAGTTGATCAGCACCATGACTCTACCCTCATCATCCAGGATGGCGTGATTGCTGGCGTAATCTATTCCCTGCTCACCGTATTCATCGGAGCGATACAGGGCTGGGATGAGTTGTGGGCCATCGATGTCATAGTAGACATGAAATATTTCGTGGTCTGGTTTTAGTTCGATAATTTCCCGGTCTGGAAAGACCTGGCTAAAAGCCGCATAGAAATTATTCCATTGCTGCTGTCCCCAAAAATCATCAATAAGCAAGAACCCGCCCCGCAATAAATATTCCCGCAGATTTTCAGTTTCCCCGGGGCTAAGTACCAGCCCTCCTCCCTGCCCGACTTCCAACATATAAAGAAAGGGATAATCAAAAATCTTCTCATCATCGAAGCGAAGGACAATGGGATCACTCATTACCCTGATATTGGTAAGTCGGGAGACGCCACGAAGAAAATTCATGTCGGCATCGGGAAAATCGATTGACCAGGTGCCGTAACCAAATCCACGGCCATAATAGGTGTCGAACTGAACCCTGACAAAATTGAACTCACCAGCTTCGTCATAGCCGAGGTCGTAAATTTCATCTTCGGCTCCGCTGATCTGTGGATATACCTGGGCTGCAGCGAAGCTGCTAAATAAGAGGCCAAGTAGTCCAGCCACAATCCCTGGGAAAATCGATTTATTCATTTATTCCGGTCTTTGTAAGGGCTTAGGCAAGTGTCTCTGGATTCAATTATTTATTCAAGTTTCCCGCCGTCTTCCATCGATGGATCGGTCGCCGGACAAAATGACTCTAAAGCGAAATAAAGTACTTTCCTTTTCAACAAGCTGTCCTACACTGAAATTAGGAAACAGGGGATTCGATTCTCAAATGAGAAATTCCAGTCAGTAGTCGTGACATAGGGAAATGCATGTGACTGGTTATCCCCTCCTATTTTTTGTCTCCCATAGAGTAAAAAGTTCAATCTTTATTGCCGCAAGGATGCGCAATAATCTTCTTCCGATATTACTGGTGTAAACCAGATGTAATCGAAGGCAGCGATATCACCGTATTGCTGCAAATATGCTTGTGGATTCTCTTCTCCTGCCTGAACTTCCATCAGTCCGATAGAAACAATGTCATCCAGGGATGCTGCGCCCTGCCGGGCTACCAGGTAGTTGGGAACACCCAGATCCTGCCTGGCGTGGTAGTTACCGGTAATCAGGACAGTAACACCTTCAGCTCCGGGCTCCGCCATGCTTTGTGCCATGGAATAATCGCGGGCCTGTTGGACTCTCACCATGGCTGGAAATTGAGACTCTGGTAACAAACCGCAATGACTCTCATCGATGTCTACAAATAGCTGTTCCATGGTAGCTTCATCCAGCACATCGAATTCACTCGGCAATGAATCAAGTCCATAAACTTCGCCCATGCGCGCATTGCTAATGTTCCCGGCCGCCATGGGGATATCTGCACCGTAGGCAGCCTGTAATAGTGGCCCATAAAAATTCCAGTCCCATCCCTCTTCGTCCCACACCAGGTATTCCCGCAATTCATCGAGCGAATTAATTTGTTGATCAGCTAACTGATCTAGCAATGACTGACTATCGGTTTCCATCATCTCAAAGCTGAGAAGCCCAAGATCATTGTTGTCTACTAACAGATTTACTATGTCTAATTGCAGCGCGTGGTGATCCGGGTTGTCATGTTTCTCACCTAGAATAAGGTAAGTCGCGTCTTGAGCTGCATTTGCGAGCTCGCCAGGACTTACAAAAGAATCAGCATTACTGTCCCAGATCTTTCCAACCAAACTATGATCTGAGTAAAGCTGAGATTCCCACTGGTCAGGCGCCGCAAGCTGGGCAACAGCACTTAAGGGAATTAACGCAGTGAGTACAATGCCAGGTAATCTAATTATTCCCACCCATTTGCTCCCACTGTGCGTAAATTTCATCGGTCCAGAAGCTTTGAAAGAAAGCGATAGCAGCAAGTTTTTCCGAGTCTTCCAGAACATCTTCGAACGGTGGCATTTTGCCACCAAATGCTTCACCCCCATTGTTAATCACCTGTAAAAGCATCGGCGTTGGATGATGCCAGGCGTGAGCGGATCCGTTTAATGGTGGGGGAGGAAAACTGCCATCGTCTAATCTCTGTCGCCAATCTTCCACTGTTCCCTCGGCACTGGTGCCATGACATACCGCACAATTTTGAGCGAATACTTCGGTTCCAAGTGCAACTTGATCAGTAGAGTACCAGCGACCAGCAATCTGTTCAGACTCTGTTTCAATTACACTGGCCTGTTCTTCCCCATCACTGGAACTGACTTGTTCGCTAGGTGCCTCACCACAAGATGAAACGAGTGCTAGAAAAAGGGTGCTGAAAACAATGCGATTCATATTCATAATTCGAAAGTGCTTAAGATTTTTTCTTTGGATAATCAAACTCATTTAGTGTTGCTATTCCAGTATCTACATCTGTCCAATTATCTATTGGCAAACTTAATTCCACCAGTCCACATGTTGGTACGTTATCGATGTCTGTATTTGCCATCATATTTGCGAACTCTGTAATAGCAGGATTGTGTCCTACCAGCATAGCGGATTCGCAATCGTCATCGACCAGGGATGCAGCCTTCAAGAACATTCCAGTTCCCGCAAAGTAAAGCTCTGGGTTACTGATAATGTCGTCCACTGAATAGCCAATATTCTCTGCGAAGATTTTTGCCGTAGATTTAGCACGATTCGCCGGTGAAGAGATGATACAGGCGACGGTATTGTTTCTTTGCTTGAATCGTGTCGCCATGACCGGTGCATCATTCAATCCTCTTTTAGCCAGCGGACGTTCAAAATCTCGCAATTGGGGATCATCCCAGGAGGATTTTGCATGTCGCAGTAGATACAAAGTTTTCATTGAAAGAGGCGTTACCTGTCCTGAATCCCATCCAGGTGGTTGAGATTTATACCGTAAAAGCAGGGCTGACTCCAGCTAAGCAGGATTTTAGATTTTACCGATAAGTTACCGAGAAATCGGGGTTTTTTGTGACAATTTTTCACATTGACCCCTAAGCCATCTGCCCAATTTGCCGAAACACTGTAGTACTACTTATATCAACGAAGGATGAAGGACATGAAATTCAAAGGAAGACCAGTGATATGCGCATTACTGGCTACTCTGGCTACTTCGGTATTTGCTCAACAGCCGGGCGGAATTGTTCGGGAAGTCGAAGTAGGCGCCCTATTCACTTCAGGGAACACTGATGAGCAATCTTTAAACTTTGCCGGCAACATCGAGTTTACACGCAACAGCTGGGAGTATGGCTTCTCACTTGATGGCATATATTCCGCCAGTGATGACGAGACAAAGGGCCAACGCTTCTATGGTGTTGGCAGTGCAGATTATGAATTTTCAGAAGACAGCTTTTTCCAGGCTCGAGTTTCGCACGAAGATGACCGTTTCAGCGGTTACGATAGCCAGTCGGACTTAACATTATCCTATGGTCGTGGCTTTCTACAAAACCGCAGTGACATGAGCCTGATTTTCAACGCTGGTTTGGGTATTCGATGGTCTAGACTGGATGGATCGGATTTCGATGAACCCATTCTGCGTTTAGCCGGTGAATATGAGTGGGTTCTGAGTAACTCAGCGACGTTCAGCCAGGAGCTGGCTATGGAATACGGTACCGATTCCAATATCTACCGCTCAGATACCGGCATAACCACTCAAGTTCTTGAAAATCTTTCTTTGCGGTTTTCGCTGAGATTAAAGCATCAAACTGAAGTTCCACAGAGCCGCAAAAAAACCGATACAGAAACTGCAGTGACATTCGTAATGAATTTCTAAACTGCCGGTCCTCTGTTTAGTTTCCGATTAGGAGAGGACATTATGACCCCCGCCGTTCGATTGTATTGGGCAATTGCCCTGCTATTTATGCCATTGAGTTTTCTCTGGCTACATTCGAGCATCGGGGGATCGTATTCAATTTCAACCCTTAGCTCTTCCCCTTTCCAATTATTTTTATTTCTGGTTCTACTTGCCTGGACTCTCGTTGGCACATTTGAACTGTTCTTCTGTGTCAGCAATCTACGACGTAACTATCCGGTACTGGCCAACATCCGCTATATGCTGGAATACATTCGACCTGAGATTCAGCAGTATTTTATTGCTAATAATGTTGAAGAAAAGCCCTTTAGCAGAGAACGTCGAAATCTTATTTATCGACGGGCGAAAGCCGCCAATGACACATTGCCATTTGGCACTGAACAAGACCTTCTCCAGGACGGTTACCGGAGTATTGCCCACTCGATAAATGCGACAAAGGTCAAGCCGGAGTACGAACGTGTGTTAATTGGTGGCCCTGATTGTAAACAGCCTTACAATGCATCCCGCCTAAACATCTCAGCCCTGAGTTTTGGTGCCCTGAGCTCTACTGCTATTGCTGCACTTAATCGTGGGGCAGCGCTTGGAAATTTCGCTCATAACACCGGCGAAGGAAGTATGAGCCAGCATCATTTGAAACATGGTGGAGATATCATCTGGCAGATAGGCACTGGCTATTTTGGTTGCCGCAATCCGGATGGCAGGTTTAATGACGAGTCATTTAGGGAAAGGGCCACACTCGATGTTGTGAAGATGATCGAGATTAAATTGTCACAAGGTGCAAAACCATCCCATGGCGGTGTGCTTCCTGGGGCGAAAGTAACGGAAGAGATAGCGAAGATTAGATTGGTCGAGGTAGGTGAAACCGTCTTATCTCCACCTACTCACCCGGAATTCGATACGCCATCCGGCCTTCTTGATTTTGTTAAACGCTTGCGCGAGCTTTGTGACGGCAAACCGGTCGGCTTCAAATTTTGTCTGGGCAAGAAATCAGAGTTTCTGGCGATTGTTAAAGCCATGCTAGAAACCAGGATATACCCGGATTTTATTACCATCGATGGTGCTGAAGGGGGAACAGGAGCGGCACCGGTAGAGTTTTCGAATCGACTGGGAACACCCTGCATTGAAGCCACACACTATGTAAATCAGGTGTTGATCGGGGCCGGAATTAGACAACACATAAAATTGATCAGCGCAGGACAAACTGCTACCGGATTCGACATGCTGGAAAAAATTATCGTGGGGGCAGATGTGGTTAATGCTGCCAGATCCATGATGATGGCGCTGGGTTGTATACAGGCTCAAAGCTGTAATACCAATCACTGCCCTACCGGGATCGCTACCCAGAATCCAAAACGAGCTCGAGCCATCAATGTAGAGGAAAAATCAGAGCGGGTGAGTAATTTCCACGCAGCGACAGTCCATGCCTTTCTCGAACTTTGCGGAGCGATGGGCTTTGACAGTCCCTGTGACTTGAAACCTTCCGATCTGTATTCACGCATTGAAGGCAGGCTGATTAACTTTGACCAGATCTATGAATCCTTAATTGAGAACCAATTACTTGGAGACTCAGTTCCGGATTTCTATCGAGATGACTGGCGCCGGGCCACCGCCAGTAGTTTCTAAACACCAGCAGCAATGCTAGCCACGATCAGCTAACAGGGGCTATACTCAAAATCACCCTGTTGAGAATGAGTGAGTGGACGCCATGAACAAAATCCGACTCTTACTCCTGAGTTTGCTTCTAATTCCAGGCTTACTGCTTGCTGATCAGACTGATGATCGCCTCGATGATCTCTTCTCTACTTTATTGATTAGCTCCAATTTAACGACCATACGTGCGACCGAGAATCAGATTTGGGCTATTTGGTTCGAACATCCCAATGATGATGTTGAGCAATTAATGCAGCTGGGTGTTACTCGCATGAATTACAATCGCTACGCTGATGCGATGCTGATTTTTACTCAGCTAATCGAAAATTTCCCGGACTATGCAGAAGGCTGGAATCGAAGAGCAACTCTCCACTATGTGCTGGGTAACTATGATGAATCAATTGCTGATATCGAGAGAGTGCTGGAACTAGAGCCGCGACATTTCGGTGCCCTATCTGGCTTGGGATTGGTCTACTTACAACAAGAACAGTTAGCTAAAGCTAAAGAAGCGTTTGAAAATTTGATCAATGTGCACCCGAATAGCCCCAATGCACAGGAAAATTTGCGCAGGGTTAATGAAGACTTAAGAATGAATGTGATTTAGAAAATTATTTAGGGGCACAAAAAAGGGGATTCGAATGAATCCCCTTTTTTGTTTTAGCAGTAATTTTACTGGCGTGATCCGGAAACGCCGAAAGCGCCAAAATCACTACCAAATTCTCCATCCAGGGAGTTACCATCGACAGATCCATTGAATTCAAGCACCAGGGATTGACCCTGCGCATCAACTTCTGCGTCGAAGCTAACTGAATTGCCATCGTAAGTGATTCCGGAAATAGGAGCTTCGCCTAATCCGTCAGCTGACATACTGCCAGAACCATCGGCATTTAATGTCAAAGTTGCAGGCAATGCACCTAAGGGAGTGCTCATCTCAACATCCCATGCACCTACGGCTGGGGGAGTTGCTGCAGCACAGCCAACTAGAACAGCCAGAGACAATATCAACCATACGCTAATAATTTTTTTCATAAAATTTTCCACCTTCTCTAAATCAAAAAGCTCAGACTGTTTTACAACGGAAGCTCGGAGTGGCTGATTGGCTCTACTCCTGGCAGTTTTGAACCCCCAAATCCCCCTTCTACTGTGGAGTTGCTTCAATTGTGAAACCTTTGCCTATTGTCCTGCTAAAAACGTTCTAGTCAACTGCAAAAACCACCGATCCGTTCCATTCCACGCTAATTTCAGTGAAATAGTCGACTTATGGCATTATCCAGGCATTCAACCAGCGCTCTTGAGTCTGTTTAAACCCCAATCTCTCCAACATTTCTCGTTCAATTCCCGGCATATGGGCAGCACCATAAAAGATACTCACAGTACGATTACTCGAATCAGAAAGAGTTTCCTCCAGCACTTCCAGGGCGGCACTATTGCGATCCCCCAAAATCGTAATCTGGCTCTCCAGCTCTGGCCCTACTATTACCCCATCGGTTCTGCCTAACTCTTCTGCAAACAAATATTTGAATGCGGCAGTCTGATCTTCAGCTAACAGAGCATTTAGTACCGCAATAGTGGTAAAGGAAGTTGGCCGTTCCCCTTGTTGTACTGCGGATTGCTCATTAGCTAGTTGGGCAACGGCCAGGGCAATAAACATCGAGAAGAAACTTTCTTCTTTCTCTAGCATGATTTGCCTTAATTCATCAGGATTTAGATCTGCGTGAACAAAGTTGTCCGGTGAATAATCGATTTGTTCCAGCTGAAAACTCACATCGAGTAAGTTTCCCAAGGCTCTTTGCACGAAACTAACTGGCGAAATATTTTGAGTTACGTTTTCAGGAGTTGGTCTGTCATCTTCATAGGCAACCAGTTCGTATAATACGGCATCCCGATCGCGGAAATATTCGTTTAATGTTTCATAGTACTCTTCTTCGCCCAGATGAATAGCCGAGACCAGATCGACAATAATCCCTTCGTCATTTTCATAGCTTACAATTGCCGTTTGCAATTCACCTTGCCAATCAGATTCTCCAGGAACGAATCGAACAAAGCTTGTATCCGCAGCACTAACTTGGCTGCAGGATATTGCTATCCAAAGGGCATGTAAGAAAATTAGATAACTTTTATTGATTGCTTCCATAACTTAGCTGGTTTCAGGTGTGCCACCGAATGGTGCCGACTCAACCGTCAAGGTTTTTGGTCTGCGCTCAGAATTTAGATAAGCCGAAATTCCAGGGCGCTCTTCTATGCGCTTTCTGAAGTTGGAAAGCTTCTCAAACTGATTCAGCGTTTTTAAGGAGAATGGCCTGACATAATCAAGAAAGTGCCAGGCAATAATATCCACAAAACTTAGGCGCTCTCCTACCCAGTACCCATTGTCAGCGGTATTGGATTCAAATAGATTTTGCACGTTGCCTAATAATTCCGGAAGTTCATTTTTTTCGAAACCGTCTCTCAGTTTCTCAAATTCCAGGTTCCAGAAGAAGCTCCCTAAAGTATTTTGCGCATCGACAAAGGTTTCCTGTGCTATATCGCAACGCGCCTGCTCAATTGCAGAATCACCATAGAGATCGAACTTTCTGCCCAGATATCGATAAATTGCGTTTGATTGATTCAGTAAAACTCTGCCTTCTTCATAAACAGGCAATTGACCAAAGGTAAAGCTGGATTTTAGTTCCGGCCATTCTTTTGCCGAGAGTCTGCGCTCGGTATAGCGTGTATCGGTCTCTTCCAATAAGATTCTGATTAGCTCGGCCCGGCCGCGAACGTCGAAGTAAGTTAACATTGGAATAGGCTGCTGAAGTGATTCTTGTTAGTGGTTCATTGGGGTTTGCCTCCCTTTCGAGTAGGGATTACGACTTCTATTCCATGCTACAAGATCGGTCTCTAATTTTAGGATATTCGGTTTAGTATTCTGAAAATCCCATCGCAGTTCGAGACTTTTTTACCAAGCTAGTTCCAGGATTTCTCGAACCTGGGAGGCTTCAGTAAGTGGCTTGGGATTACACCTGACTACCGGATGTTTGATTGCACGGTTTGCAATCTCATCCAGTTGTTCTTGTTTTACGCCTACATCTCTTAGTGATGTTGGAAGCCCGAATGATGAGACCAGGTCCTTTACAGCGGTACTGGCCGAAGAGCTTGAGCATCCCAGCGCCGCCGCAATACTCTTTTGTCTCTCTAGAAATTCGGAACTATTCCATTCAAGAACTGCTGGCAATATAACACACGATGTATGGCCATGGGGAACACTACAATAACTCCCAAGAATATAACCGATGCCATGACTGGCGCCATGGGACACTGTGCCCAATCCACAGCAAGCTAACCACACTGCCTGAAAGTTTTCCGCTCTGGCGGCTCTATCTTGCGGATTCTGTTTCACTTCCGGTAGCGATTTTGCAAAGAGAGCCATCGATTGCAAGAAGTGTGCATCCAGATAGGGAGTGGAGTCTTCCGAGCAGTAGCCCTCCACGGCGTGGTCCAGCGAGCGAATGGCGGTTGATAGCCATAACCATTCTGGAGTGTAGGTGCTCAAATCCGGATCATAGATTATGCATTGAGGGCAAAGATCTAATCCGCGATAACCTTCCTTGGCAGAGGATTTGGTATTTAGTACACCGGCATTGTTGCTGTATTCGGCTCCAGAAAGGGTAGTAGGAACCGCAAT
This sequence comes from uncultured Pseudohongiella sp., assembly GCA_964616225.1. Taxonomy (GTDB): domain Bacteria; phylum Pseudomonadota; class Gammaproteobacteria; order Pseudomonadales; family Pseudohongiellaceae; genus UBA9145. Next base: position 122,060 of record CAZTTE010000003.1, on the reverse strand, counting down.
CTGCCTTATTTTTGATGGAGTTGAAAAAAGACTGAAGTCGCCCCATTTTGCTCCGCGAGTCCCGTCGCTTTGTTGCGCGTATTCCAGAAGTTGTGACTCAGTTTCCACTTCCTGGTCGATGGCAAGTTGCACTGCCTTGCAGGCATCGATAATAGATCCGCCTCCGAGCGAAACCAGTAGATCAGCATCGGCATTTCTCACTGCGGCAAGCGCTTTTAACACATCTTCCCTGGGCGTATGGGAGCCGATCTGGTCGAACAGGCCAACACAATTTTCATTCAATACCGAACGCAGCTCAGAAAACTGGTCGGTAACCTGGCTTAGGGAAGATGAAGAAAAAAGAAAGAGGCGCCTGGCACCAAATCTTTCTGCCAATCGGGGTAAGGCAGTATGGATCGATTCCCCAACAACGACGGTTTCCAATGCCGAATAGTTAAATTCCATAAGCAATTATTTAAAACAGCTAAGAGCCGGGCATTCTCCCATAGCTCCCAGTCTCTTCCTATTACTGAATTGCAATCTGTCGATTTCGGATTGATGCTGACCCTACCCTGCTATATCCTGTTTTTACACCTTGAACTTCCCGGCGAGGGGGATGGAAATGGCAACGTTTAAAGTAAATGGTGTGGAACACACACTGGATATCGAACCGGACATGCCACTGTTATGGGCTATCCGCGATGAACTGGGCATGACAGGTACCAAGTTTGGATGTGGAATCGCTAACTGCGGTGCTTGCACAGTCCACGTTAACGGCAATGCAATCAGAAGTTGCGTTACACCGGTTTCAGCAGTGGAAGGACAGGAAATCACAACCATAGAAGGGATGGCAACGGCAGTGGCAGGCACGAATACAAGTGCACCGGATTTATCTACAGTGCAACAAGCCTGGATCGATCACCAGATTCCCCAATGCGGCTATTGCCAGTCAGGAATGATCATGGCGGTTTCATCCTTTCTCGCCAGCAATCCAAACCCCACCGACGCCGAAATAGACGCAGGCATTACCAATGTTTGTCGATGTGGCTCCTACCCGAGAGTGCGAAAAGCCATTCGCGCTCTGGCTAACGCATAGGAGGACCGGCAATGAAGATGAACAGAAGAAGATTTATCTTAACCGGCGCAGTAGTTGGCGGCGGTGTACTAATCGGTTACTCCGCCACAAGGCCAACTCGACATCGTCGTGCCAACGATGACTTAGTAACTGGAGGCGAACGCTTCATTACTTCCTTTATTAAGATCGATCCCAATAACGAAATAACAGTTTATGTTCCCCATTCCGAAATGGGACAGGGAATTCATACCTCCCTATCAATGATGGCTGCGGACGAACTGGATGCGGCATGGGAGGACATAATTGTTGAACAGGCACCGGCCATCGACTTGTTTGCCAATGGCGATCTCGTAAAAGGCTTTGCGAGCGAATTCGGTGTACCTAATTTCTTAATGGGCTTAGTTAATGCCAGTTCATTTGCCGTCGCTGAATTGATGAATCTGCAAACTACCGGTGGAAGTTCATCTGTACGCTATACCGGTGAATATGCAATGAGAACTGCCGGTGCTGCTGCCAGGGAGATGTTAATCAATGCCGCCGCTTCCCGCCTGGATGTTCCAGCCACGGAACTTACTACGGAACTGTCCCATGTACAGCACAATGCCTCAGGTCGCTCTCTTAGTTATGGCGAACTTGCTGCAGACGCGGCTTTGCTTGAGCCACCGGAAGATCCGGTTCTAAAAGATCGTTCCCAGTTCAATATCATGGGTAAGGCAATTTCCAGGAACGATATACCTGCTAAAGTTGATGGGTCGGCGATATATGGACTCGATGCCCATAGTGAGGACATGTTGTATGCGGCAATCAGGCTCGCTCCGGTTTTCGGAACCAGGCTGGTTTCCGTCGATGCTTCCGAAGCACTTGCTCAACGAGGTGTAGTACGAGTAATCGACTTAGATGATTCGGTTGCTGTTGTTGCAGACAATTATTGGAGAGCCAAGCAAGCCCTGTCCCTGGTCGATGCAACATTCGAAGAATCTGAACATGACAATGTTTCCAGCGCCGACATTGCTGCACGTTTCGACAAGGAATTGGCAGAAAGTAACGGCAGTGAAGACAAGGAAACCGGCGATGCTGGCGCAGCCATGGAAGAAGCGGCTGATGTAATCGGGGCGAGTTACCGTGTGCCATATCTCGCCCACGCGGCAATGGAACCCATGAACTGTACCGTACACATTCAGGGCGTTCGCGCTGAAATGTGGACCAGCACGCAAGATGCTTTGGGCATGAAAGGCAGGGTTGCCAGTGTGGCCGGCATAGCAGAAGAAAATGTGATCTTTCACCAGACCTATTGCGGTGGCGGATTCGGCCGTCGCCTGCCGTTTAACTGGAATATGATCGATCATGCAACGCTAATCGCAATGGAATTCGATGTACCGGTTAAGACAATTTTTAGCCGCGAAGACGATATGCAACAAGACTACTATCGTCCTGCAGCGCATAACAACTTCAAGGCGGCTTTTGATGGGAATAACAAGGTCACTGCCTGGCATAGTCGCTTCACCGGACCTATCCAGGTTCCCGGCGCTTCCCATATTCCCTATGCAATAGAGAACCAATCAATAAGAGTGGTTGATGGCGATACTCATGTTCCCATCGCCGCATGGCGCAGCGTGGATCATTCACAACAAACTTTTTTTACTGAATCTTTCATGGACGAAATTGCCCATCGTGCGGGTGTAAATCCTTATCAATTGCGCATGGATTTATTGCAGGAACATCCACGACACCGCAAGGTGTTGGAAGTCGCTGCTGAAGCTGCAGGTTATGGGCAGAACCTACCGGAAGGTCATGCACTGGGAATCGCTGTGCAGGAAAGTTTTGGTAGTTTCGTTGCTGAAGTCGCCGAGGTTTCAATGGGCGATGATAATCAGCCTATTGTGCACAAAGTTACCTGTGCCATCGATTGCGGTTGGGCGGTAAATCCTGACACGGTGGAAGCGCAAATCGAAAGCGGAATTATTTTTGGGCTATCCGCTGCCTTATACGGTGAAATAACCATTGAAAATGGTGGTGTTGCTCAGGGCAACTTTCCTGACTACGAAATGGTAAGAATGGCAACGTCACCGGAAATAGAAGTGCATGTCGTCGAATCCGGTGAAGCATTAGGTGGTTTGGGTGAACCTGCAACACCACCAATCGCAGCTGCTGTTACTAATGCGATTTACATCTTGACGGGACAACGAGTGCGAGAACTTCCTATTAAGAATCACGACTTTTCGCGATCAAATCCTGTCGCGCAAGTTTAGTAATTATTTCTTGAATGAAAAAAGAGCGCTTCGGTGCTCTTTTTTTGTCTAATCCAAACGTTTGTTAAAGCGCGCAATGGCGAGCACCAGGGTTGCAAACATAAACGCAGCAAGTGCAAGCATCTCGGTCCACATGCTCATCATGTCTGCGCCTCGCAGTACAATGCCTCTGATTAAGCGGTTGAAATGAGTGAGAGGCAGCACTTCCGCAATGTATTGCGCCAGTTGCGGCATGCCATCGAAAGGAAACATGAAGCCAGATAGCAGTATGGATGGCAGAAGAATAAAGAATGCCATCTGCATTGCCTGAAACTGGGTTTTTGAAATTGTAGAAATTAGCAATCCCAGGGAAAGATTTGTGGCAATGAACAATAGAGAAACAGAAAAAATATCTGCGCCACTGCCACGCAGGGGAACGGCAAACAGAAAACGACCGAGTGACAGGATGATAACCAGTTGTATTAGCCCTATTAGGATGTAAGGAAATATTTTGCCCAACATCAACTCCGGCGTTTTAACCGGCGTGTTGATAAGCAGCTCCAGATTTCCCCGCTCTTTTTCTCTAACGATTGCTACAGCAGTGAACAACACCATGGTCATGGTGAGAATTACGCCCACTAGCCCCGGCACGATATTCACCGCGGAGCGGCGTTCCGGATTGTAGTAGTTGCGTACTTCGATCAGGCTATTGTCTGGTCGCAGATTGGATTGGGCATCGAAGGCGATGGGTAAGGCGGTAAGTTGTTGCGCGACACCCAGAATAATCGGATCGGTACCATCTACCAGTAGCTGAACTGCCTGGCGATCTCGTTGAATTACTCGCCTATCAAAATCGTCAGGAATATAAATACCAATTGAGATGGTGCCGGAATCGAGTAACTGGTTCAGTTCCTGTGCACTGGCCACGCGCTGGTTCAAATTGATTACCTGCGAAGCTGAAATCTCTGCCATAAACTCTCGCGATAAATGAGTGTCCGCCTCATCGGCATAGGCTGCAGAAAGATTGCGCACATCGGTATTGATGGCATAGCCAAACATAAGTAGTTGTATAAGAGGTATTCCAACAATCATGCCGAAAGTTAATCTGTCACGACTTAGCTGCAAAAATTCTTTGCGCATGACAGCGAAGATTCGAATCAGGGATTTCATGCTGCCATTGCCTCTTTGCGCAATTCGGTTACGGCAACAAAAACATCCTCGAGATCAGGGAATACCTGTTCAACTTCTGCTTCGATATTCGCTCGTGACAGCCTGCCATTAACAATTTCGATGGGATTGGCGACTTCTTTGGGAATGAGTATGCGGAGCCGTACTCCCAATTGAGTAATACTGATGATGTTCGCTTCATCGATTAGCGCGGCCCGTGCCATGTTTGGATCTTCAGCACTCAGTTCGATTACATTGGAATGGATACTCTCGCCCAATTCTCGCGGCGAGCCATCTGCAACTTTCACGCCCTCATCGAGGATGGCCAGACGATGGCAACGTGCCGCTTCATCCATGTAATGAGTCGATACCAGGATAGTTGTGCCCTGCTTGGCTAATTCGAACAGGGTTTCCCAGAAATCCCGACGGTTCTGGGGATCCACTGCACTGGTGGGTTCATCGAGAAAGAGAATCTTGGGTTTGTGCAGCGTAGCCGCTGCCAGGGCCAGGCGTTGTTTCTGACCACCACTGAGTGTTCCTGCTTTTTGTTTTATGCGATCAGTCAGTTCAAACATCTCCAACAGTTCTTCGACCCGGGACTTTCTTAGTTTTCGATTAATGGCGTAAATCTCACTGATAAACTGCAGGTTTTCTTTAACCGACATGTCTTCAAACAGGGAAAACTTTTGCGTCATGTAACCAATCAATTGCTTGAGTTGTTCTGATTCCTTGCGTGTATCCATCCCCAGTACCTGAGCCGACCCAGCGCTCGGTGTTAGTAGTCCGCATAGCATTCGAATCGTAGTGGATTTGCCCGATCCATTCGGTCCCAGAAAGCCATAAATCTGTCCTGCAGGAATTCGCAGGTCGACATTTTTGACCGCGATTAAGGAACCAAATCGGCGTGTTAAACCCTGGGAAGTAATTGCGAACTCGGAATCGTTCATAACTAGTCGAAGTAAACCTGTACCGGCACGCCTTCTGGTAATCGGGTTGCTGATTCAGGCAGTGCGATTTCAGCCATATATGAGAGTCTGCTGCGATCTCTTTCCGTAAGTGCGAAATACGGCGTAAAACTGGATTCCGACGCAATGCGTCGCACGGTACCGGTTAAGGTATTGTCCAGACCATCCACATGTACCTGTAACTCGGAACCCACATTAATTCCTACGCGCATCGGTTCTGGGATATAGACCCGCGCATAGGGCTGCGGTCCGGTTAGCAAGACAGCGACAACATCACCTGGTCGCGGACGTTCACCTACTTCGAAAGGAAGCGAATCCACAATGCCGGCTGCGGTAGCTATCACGGACAGGCGTTCACGATCGAAACGCAAGCCGCTTAGTTGAGCACTCGCCTGCTGCAACTGATGTCGAGTCTGGGCTATTTGTTCTTCCCGGGTTCCTGCCTCCAATTCAGCCAGCTGTGCAGTGAACAGGTTTATGCGCGCATCGGCACGTTCCAATAGCATCTGGGCAGTATCGACACTCTCTACCGAGGTTAAATTCTGTTCCCGTAATCCAGTTAAACGGTTGAGCTCCCGTTCACGAAAATCTCGTTCTATGTTTGCTTCCAGCAGATTGGCTTTCATCGCATCGATTGTTTCTGGTCTGGGACCTGCGATTTGTTCATCCAGCACTGCCTGGATTCGTTCAATGTTTGCGTCGGCTTCTCGAATTCTAATATCGATGCGATTGCTGTCCTGGCGGAGAATTATTCCTCCCAGGTTGAGGCTGTCTCCTTCGAGTACAGCAATGGAAACTATTGGCTCATTTGACTCTGCAACGATTTCGACACGATCAGATTCCAGCTGTCCAACAGCCATGAGTACTTCTTCTTCACAGGCAACTAATAAACTGGCGAGTATTATGGAAACAAATATTTTGTAGCGTTTGCTTTTCATATCGTTCACCTGCTTAAGCAGTGACTCCCTGCAAAAACAATTGTTGATTGTGTTGAGCGATGGCAGACACCATAGCTTCATCAAGGTTTAATCCGAAGACTTGTTCAATAACCGGACGGGCAAGAAATGGAAATATCGTCATGCCCATAAACGAAATAATGGCGAGTTGCGGATTCAGATCGTCGCGGTAGTTACCCTTATCGATTTGCTGCTGAACTAAATGAAATAGCCTGGGTCCGATTATGGAACCAAACTTTTCGATTACGGCTTCCCTGACTTCACCATCGCTGAAAATCACTTCCCGGATCATAAAATTTGGCCACCAGGGATTTCGTGCTAGTACTATTGAATAGCTGTGACCAAAATCTGCCAGCGTGATTTCACTGTCTGTGTTTAAACTACTCAGTCCTTCGTCCAACTCATTCAGAACAGCTTCAACCATTGCCAGGTACAGTCCTTTCTTTCCGCCAAAGTAGTAATTGACCATGGCTCCATTTACCCCGGCGGACTCTGCGATCTGCCTTACGGAAACTGCTTTGAATTCCCGAGCCAGAAAATGTTGTCTGGCGGCATTGATGAGGTCCCCGCGGACTTTGTCGCTGTCGCCGCCAGCCGGTCGCCCCAGATTGGATTTATTTGTTGTGGCCTGTGCCATGTCCAAGTGATTCCTGTTTTTACTGTCTGAAATAAATTAATTAAACATTTAATTAATTTTTAAGTCAAGCCCGACTGAATTCCATCCAGATCACCGAAAGCCCCATAGTTCCGGACTTCTGGGCAAAATCAACAACTTGTAACGTGCTACACTGGCCGTTTATCCGCTTGAGAATTGTTCTTCTGTGTTGGTTCTTAGCCTGGGCCTGGCCCTCTTTATACTGCCCCACCTATTCCGCGAGTTTGGATTAAGGGAGAAGCTCAGGAATGAGCTATTGGGGGTGCCCGCCTATATGGCTGTGTATTCTCTTCTGGCACTGCTGGGTCTCGGCTTAGTAATCTGGGGAAAATCCATCTCTCCCTTCGTCATGATCTGGGAACCGATCTTCGAGCTGCGATATATCTCTTCTATCTTGATGATCCCTGCCTTTATCCTGGTGGCTGCCGGCAACATCCCGATGTCCTACATCCGTTGGCAACTTCGAAATCCCATGTTGCTAGGTGTGTGTATATGGGGTTTGGCCCATCTCTGGGCTAACGGCGATTTAGCATCCATGCTGTTATTTGGAAGTTTTACTCTGTGGTCCGGTCTGAAATTTGTAACTTTACGCGGTAATGTTGAGTCTACTGTAGTACCGGAACTTAGCTGGCTATGGCGCGACCTGATTGCCGTAGTTGCCGGAGCCGTTCTCTACTTTATTGTGTACATCAGTCATGGACAGTTATTTGGAGTTGGACTTGCGATTAACTAATTTTAGTTCTTTGTTGATAGCGATCTACCTGTTTTTGCCAATAGCTGGCCAGGCACAGGAAATTGATGATTCCGTCTGGTCAGGAAACTGGATTGGCGATGGCACCCTCTTCGAAATTCGGGTTGAAGTTGTAGATGGGATTATGAAAGTCCATCAAATCGAATCAATGGGTTTCATCTGGACCAGTAAGGATGGAACAGTGGAAGGAAACATAGCCCGGGTAGAAGTTGAATATGCAGGCGTGACCGGGATCATCCAGGCGGAATTAGTCGATAACGAAACCGCCGTGGCGTTTGCAGCGACCTGTGTTCCAGACTTTATGGTGGTATGTGCTTTAGCGAAGGACCGGCAGGCAGTCTTTAAGAAAGTCCTTAACGACTAAACTTCTGCAACAGACTTGACCATTTTACTGACGATTCCATATTCAATGGCTTCATCAACCGACATCCAATAATCCCGATCGGTATCCCTGGCTACCCGCTCAAGGTCTTGCCCCGTCTCAGTGGCAATCAGCTGATTTATACGTGCCTTGGTTTTTACAATCTGTTCCGCCTGAATGGCGATATCAGTAGCATCACCCCGGGATCCACCCAGCGGTTGATGAATCAGGAATCGCGTATTCGGTAAGGCAAATCGGTTTTCTTTTTCGGCTGCCAGAAATATCGTAGTAGCTGCACTTGCTACCCAACCGGTTCCGATAACTTTAACCGTCGGTTTGATGAACTTAATCATGTCATAGACAACGTCACCGGATTCTACGTGCCCTCCCGGTGAACTAATGTAAAGGAAAATTGGATCGTCACCTTCCGCTGCAAGCGCGAGTAATCTTTCCGTGACAGATCGTGCAATCTTGTCATTTATCTCGCCGAATAAAGTGAGCGAGCGGGATTTAAAGAGTTTCTCATCTATAAATCCGGAACGACTCGATCCTTTTTCTTCCTTGTTTTCTTGCGCTGTTATCTCTAATGACATGGTTTTCCTACTGTATCGAAATTTCTACTATGAACAGGCTTGTTGATTGGTTCGAATAAAGGCGATGATCTTCCAGAGATCGTCATCACCTTCCGGAAAATTAGAGCCAAAACCTACCATTCGGGTGTTGGGCACCCCAACGGTTACGGTGTCGAATATTTCCTGATCGCTGCCGCCATGAATCCATTCACAATCAAATAGAAACACCGCGTCTGAATCGCCAGGCTGTCGACTATGACAATAACCTGCGCAGGTACCGACAAATAGCGCTTCGCCTCTCGCCACAGCTTCTGGATCGGCCATAAAAGCTTCCACTGTAGGCTCATCAGCGGGCGGTTCAGGTTCTCCACCGCAGGCCGTAAGTAATCCAATAGCTATAAATAGAAGGGTTAGTTTTGAAGACTTCATAGTCGGGCTCTTATTGATTCAATGGACGCGAACGCAGCATAAAACACAAATACAAAGCTAGGCAAGCCACTAGCTTGAGGAGTGTGATTCGGGGCCTAATGGTTTAAAAGTAATGAGTAGCTGGGGCAATAAAGTAAGCGCCCCAGTGAGTGCAACCAACATAGCAAAGCTGGTTAATAAACCAAAGACGATAGTCGGAATGAAATTCGATAATGCGAGAATCGAAAATCCTGCAACGATTGTCATCGAAGTGAAATACATCGCTCGCCCAATGCTATTGTGGCAAAAGAACATAGTTTCCCGGTAATTGCCAAAGCGGGGAAACTCACGCCTGAAGCGATGCATGTAGTGAATCGTGTTGTCGACGCCGATTCCTACCGAGATGGCAGCGATTGTAATCGTCATGATATCCAGCGGAATATTCAGCCATCCCATAATACCGAGCACCAGGGCTGCCGCGATTGCGTTTGGAATAATGCAAAGTATGGCGATAGCAAGAGAACGGAACAGGGTCAGGAACATAAGCATGATGGCAAACATGACCACACCAAGGGTTAGAATCTGCGACTGAAACAGGCTTTGCAGCACATTGTTATACATTACCAGGATGCCGGTCAGTTTCACCTGATCATCTTCGAAGCCAAACTCTTCTTCAACACCAGCCTCGATTCTTTGCAGCAACTGATTCCTGTTCAGGTCATCGGCAGATTCGATGACCCGTACGTTATAACGAAGTTGATTCTCGTCGATGGAAACAAAAGGATTGAGAACAGTGTCTTTTAGTGTTTCGGGAATGCGACTGTAGAGCAGTGCCCACAACAAGCCGTCAATGGGTTCGTTGGCATTTAAATTTTCAGCGAGTTGAATTACCGCACCAAAGGAGAGAACTTTACCGGTCTGCTGGTCAGCGTCGAGGTATTCATGAATTGCCTTTACCTGGTCCATCTTCGGCGCAGTAAACCAATAGGCATCATCATCGGAGCTATCACCGAAACCGTCACCAAAATCGCCGAAGCCATCATCGAAATCACCAAAGCCGTCATCGAAGCCATCGTCAAAACTTTCTTCGACTGGTAAATCGACTACAACATCGAACGAGAGGGTGCCGCCCAACTTGTCATCGAACAGGGTCATCCCCTGATAGATTTCAGTGCTCTCCCTGAAGTAATCGATGAAACTATTCTCGACCCTTAATTGGGTTAATCCGATGACACTTAAAACCAGGATTAGTCCGTAAATTACCAGGACCTTGCCTTTCAATCTGTCTGTAATGTTTGCCAGGGCACCGGTCAGATTCAGGCGCAGATCAGAAGATAGCCGTGTTGTATCGGCTTGCAGAGTACTCATCACTGCTGGAAACAAGGTAAAGGCGACGATCAGCGCCGTGGCCACGCCCATCATCATCATCCAGCCAAAGGTTATAATCGGAAGAATTCCACTAACGATGAGAGAGCCAAAGGCAACGGCTGTAGTAAGCGCCGTATACAAGCAGGGACGAAACATACTGCGCACTGCATGGCGCAGCAATTTGTCGTGATTACTGTAATGACGAGTTGCCCTCAGTTCTCGATAACGCACCATAAGATGCACAGTTAGAGAAATAGTAATAATAAGAAGCAATGAAATGAAATTCGATGAAACCACGGTTACCCGCCAGTCCATTAATCCCAGCACGCCAACCATGATGGTTCCTGCCACCGCGCAGCAGGCCAATGGCATGGCCACCCAGCGGATCTTGCGGAAAATTAATCCCAGGGCAAAGATGATCAAAAGTACCACGGCAATACTAAAGCTACGCAGGTCGGCCTGGACAAAAGTAACCAGATCATCGGCGATCATGGGTGCGCCACCGAGATAGATCTGCCCATCATCGCGGTAGTTATCCAGCACGGCTCTGATATTTCCAATCATTTCGTGTTGACGGTCAGCGGCTACCACACTGTATTCCGCATACTCAGCTTCAACTTCGACAAGCTCAATGGCTTCCTCGGGGCTAATGTCTCCGCTTCGTTGAAGATTGCGAAGTTCAGTGCGGCGAGCAATCAGGCCTCGTAAAGTTTCATCGATGGCGAAGCTCACAAGAAAACCGGCGGTCTCCCCATCGGGACTTAACAGGGCGTTGGAAAAAACCGGACTCTCCATGATTTCTTCACGGGCCAGTTGCAAATCCTGTTCTTCATCGAGAATAGTTAAGTAGTCTTCCGAGATACCGGTTAAGGGTGTATCGCCAAAAACCGGGACGTTAAGGATTGAGTCGACGGTTTCTACCCGGTCAATGGCGAGCAAATCCTCCCTGAGCTCTCCCATTCGTGCCAGGGTTGCTCTGTCAAACAATTCACCGACGGGTGTATAAGCAACGATGACAGAGTCACGTACGCCGTAACGAGTATTTATCTCCCGTGAAAATTCGAGATCAGCATCGTCTTCCAGAAGCAGTGAATCGGCAGATGCATCGAGGCGAAAGTTTTGAGCATGCCAGGCGAAAAACGCGACGATTAGCAGAAGCACTGTAATGACCAGGGCCGGTCTGCCAAACACAATATCGCTATAGAGTTTGGCCGCAGGGTAAGCCATGACTATAAATTCCGTTTCAACAGGGATATCAAAAAAAGCACTATATCCAATTAGACAACACTTTACGATTATCCGCTCAATCCCGGAGATAGTTATGTACTGGAAGAATCAAAAGAAAGCCGGGGTATATCTGACCTTCTCAAGGACTTGGTTTGAAGGAATATGGCTCTGTTACGCTTCCGCCCGTAAAACTGGCTTTAGCTACAAAGCCCGAGAAAGCGTTGTTGAGCCCGTCTTTACACTGGATATCGACTGGGTCGATATTTACTTCCTGAGCCAAAGCTCACTGACCACATCAAGTGTCTAGAAAATACCCGCTCTAACTATTCAGTAACTGGATTCTGGAGAGTCCTGTCAACATGTAAGCTATTGTTAAATAGACTATTTTTTAGAAATTCCATTGCAATAATCAGTCACTGATAACTGAGCTGTTTTCCTGTGATTTTCTGTGACAAAAAGGGCCGGCTTATTAGGAAGAATCCCCTGCAGTTGCTACCATTAACAGGTGCCGCGCTGATTTGTCGCATTGATTCGGCGCTTGATCTTAATCAAGATGGGCACACTTTGAGGGAATACACTGAAATCCGGTAAACTTGGCTGAATAATTGGTCGAGCTTTTAACACCTGAATTGTTTAGGAATTAGAGGTTAGAGGAGCAACAAAATGAGATCGCTGAGCAAATTGATTATTGCCTGCGCCTTAGCCATTTCAAGTTTTGCAGCCATGGCTGACGATGATTGGTTGCGGTCGATGCCTGAGTTTGAACTTACTGACCATCTGGGCGAAGTTCACACCATGGAAACTTATCGCGATTATGATCTCGCCGTCTTCTACGTACAGGGCGTTGGCTGCCCAATCGCACGCATTGCGCTACCCAACTATCGCGAAGTCCGTGATGAGTATAGTGCTAAGAACATCGCGTTCACTATGTTTAACTCGAATATTCAGGACAATATTCCTCGCATTGCCAAGGAAGCTGATGAATTTGGTATCGACTTTCCAATAATGAAGGACGATGGTCAGAAGTTAGCTAAAGCCCTGGGGGTAGAAAGAACGGCTGAAGTATTCGTCGTTGATACCAGCACTCAGGAAGTATTATTCCGTGGCCCGATCAACGATCAGCTCGGATATGAAACTCAACGCAACAATGCCAGTGAGTGGTATCTTAAAGATGCACTAGACACGCTCCTGGCTGGCGGTACCGTCAACATGGATGACGTTCCTGATTCCAAAGGTTGCCTGGTTGCAATTTTCTAGCAAGCGGAAGAACTGAATAGAAAAGAGGATGCATTGCATCCTCTTTTTTTTGCATTTGGTTTTAGGCAGGTTATTCTTTGCAGCCACTTTAGTTGGCAAACTGGTACAAATGCATAGATTAGTTTTACTTAGAACTTTTGTTGTCCTGGCTTCAGCAATGTTGCTTATGGGCTGTGAGCTAAGAATAGCTACTCAATCTGAGTACGCCCTATCTCTGCCGAGTGCGCGAGTAGAAACCAGGGATACTCCAGCTCAGGAAGAACTGGCCACAGCAACCCAGGTAGTTGTGCTTGGCACAGGCACTCCCATCCCGGATGCTTTTCGTGCTGGCTCCAGCATCGCAGTTGTACACAAAGGAGAGTCCTATTTATTTGATGTCGGGGCTGGTGCCGTGCGACAAGCTACCATTGCCCGCTATAAGTACGACATTCCTTCACTGTACCCTTCCCAGATCTGCTGTGTGTTTATTACCCACTTACACAGCGATCACACCCTGGATTTGTCAGAACTGGCGCACACTCTTTGGTGGCGAAGACAAGCGGGTCTCAAGGTATGGGGCCCCACGGGGATTGCTCGCATAGCAAATGGCATGGACGAAATAATTGCCACCGATGCAGATTTCCGAATAAATGGTATACAGCCTGTCGCTAATCCTGATGGCTTTCGCGTAGATCATCAAACCCTTGAATCGGGAATAGTCTTTCAGAAAGATGATTTAAGCATCGAGGTTTTCCAGGTAAATCATGGTGACATCGATCCAGCCTATGGTTTTAAAGTGACCACCGACGATTTGTCTGTAGTTATTAGCGGCGATACCGCCTATAGCGAAGTTATTGCAGAAAAAGCACAGGGTGTGGATTTACTTTTCCATGAAGTGATTAGCCGCCAGGGATTGGAACAAAATTCGCCAGGCTTTCAACGCTACCATAACAGTGTGCACACAACGTCTGACGAACTGGCGCGATTGGCATCAATAGCACAGCCGAAAACATTGGTGCTCTACCATGGATTGTTCTATGGCACCGAAGAGTCTACGGTGCTGAATGAAATTCAAGCTTTGTACGACGGCGAAGTTATTCTCGCCAATGACCTGGACATTTTTACTGCAGACTAGAAATAAACTCAGGAAGCTTCCATAACCTGGAAGTTTGTTCTGTCCTGAACACCCTGCTCTGATTTATCCGTTACCGAAACCAGCCACATAGTCACAAAGGCCAGGGACACTGAATACAGTGCAGGATAGGCCTGGGGGAAAATGGCCTGTTCGTTACCGAATACATCGGCCCACACTGCTGGCCCCAGAACCATCAAAACAATTGCAGTGACCAGACCTACGACACCTCCGTAGACAGCGCCTTTGGTAGTAAGACCACGCCAGTACATGCTGAGAATCAACAGTGGAAAATTGGTTGAGGCGCCAATGGCTAGGGTAAGACTAACCAGGTAAGCAATGTTTTGACGCTCGAAGGCGATTCCCAGAATCGCAACAATAACTCCCAGTCCCACCGCAGCATACTTCGACAGCAGAATTTGTCGTTGCTGATTAAGCTCTCCTTTTTTAACCACGTTGGAGTAAAGATCATGGGTGAGAGCAGTTACCGAGGCCAACATTAATCCAGCAACGACTGCGAGGATTGTGGCAAATGCAACGGCTGCAATAATGCCAAGAAATACTTCACCGGCCACTGCATCGGCCAGATGTACGGATACCATGTTACTGCCACCGATAACGGTTCCGGTATCATCCAGGTAAGCACTATTGCCCTTAACCAGAGCGACTGATCCTATGCCAATGACAAAGAAGATGAGGACATTGACATAGCTGATCGCTCCCAGGGCAACACCGGCAGAGACACGGGCTGCCGCTTTGTCTTTAACGGTAAAGAAGCGCATTAGTAAATGCGGCGATCCTGCTAAACCGAGACACAGTCCGATTCCAAGAGACAGGGCTGATAGCGTGGATAATCCAAGTCCTCCTCCCCTGGTAAGCAAACCATCGGTGCCGTGATTTGCATTAGCAGCCGTGTACATTTCGGTAAAACTGAAATTGAAACTAGCCAGGGTCAGCAAAGCCAGGGCAGTCACCCCAGCCAGCAGTAATATGGCTTTGATTATTTGCACCCAGGTCGTCGCAAACATACCGCCTACTGCAACATAGATAACCATCAGGGAAGTAACGATAACAACCGCCCACAAATAGGAAATACCAAACAGAACTTCAATTAGCGCACCGGCACCGACTATTTGCACCATCAAATACATTAAGGAAAAACTCAATGTGCTTATAGCTGCCAAAATTCGAATGGGTTTTTCTTTCAGGCGACTACAAATAATGTCGGTAAAACTGTATTTGCCCAGGGACTTGAGCTTGTCAGTCATTAAATAAATGATTATCGAGAAAGCACCTAGCGGCGCTGCAAGATAGATAACAGCATCGTACCCCGCGCCAAAAATAATCGCGGTAATGCCGAGCAAGGTTGCCGCCGACATGAAATCACCGGCGATTGCAAAGCCATTGGAGACACCGCCGATTTTTCCATCGGCCACGAAAAAATCGGCAGCACTGGATGTGCGTTTCTGAGCAACGAATGTTAGTGCAACAGTTCCGACGATAATGACAAAGAAAAGGAAAATTCCCATGCCTCTATTCTCCCTGACTTTGCTTCAAATATCTGAAAGCAAGTAGCGGTGTCAGCACATGCAGTATCAGGAATATCAACATGCCGAGATTCATGGGACCGGCAACTCCAATGGCCATAAACCCTGGAAAAAGTGGTACACCAAATACCAACACTAGAAAGAAGACGAGAATTATCCCGGTATAAAGCCACTGTCGCTGCATGTTTGTCTCTTATTTAGATTATTGGATTACCGAGTTGGCGAGAATGAAAATCAAACTTCTCTCGTTCTTCAGTTAATAAGGCATTATAGAGTTTTCGAAAATGCACCAGGGCTTCATCTCCCTGCATACCGCGCGGCTGAAACTCATGCTGGTATTCCAGCATATTCTGTTGAGCTTCAATGATTTCCTTATCTTCCATGAAGCCTTCTAACAAACTGGCTTGCAGGGATTTGGAAATACTTGGATCGTCGGTGCGATAGTCGTGCATATAATTCCAGAAGAAATGTGTCGTAGACCTGGTCTCCGGCGTCATGTACTGGCAATTACGATACTGCTTCACGCCTGCGTAATCACCACTGTCTGGATCCCAGCCCACCGGTGCCATTGTTGTGGACATAAAAAAGATTCCCGGCACCAGCATCTGCACACTGTTACATCTATCCAGTTTTGCAGGAGCGTCAGGATTTACCTTTGCATGATAAGGCGCTGGTGCATCATTTTTACTCCAGCGAACTACATTGAATCCGTTTTCGAGTTTTTCAACTTCAGGATTGGTTACGAAAGCATAATCTTCTGATCCACCCAGAGTATTGGTGTGAACAAAGGCCAGGTGAGAGAAATCCGCCAGGTTATCGACAATTAACATCCAGTTTGCGTCGTAATGAAGATAGGCTTCTTTTTCGAAACCGCGCCAACTTGAGTCTGATAGCGGTGGGTAATCATGAATATCATCGGGATTGGCCAGTTCAGGATCTCCCATCCAGATCCATAACAAGTTGCCCTTTTCAACAATGGGATAGCTTTGCACTCTGTGATTCGGACCAATAAAGTCCTGACCCGGAATTTCGATGACGATTCCTTCGGAATCGTACTTCATCCCATGATACATACAACGAATACAATCGCCTTCGATCCTGCCCAATGAAAGCGGTGCACCTCGATGGCAACAGCGATTGTCCAGGGCGATGTACTTTCCGCTCTCTCCGCGGTAAATGACGATGGGTTTTTCAAGATAGACTCGATCGAGCCTGGTTCCTTCTGGCAACTCATGAACCCAGGCTGCTGCATACCAGCAATTGTAGAGAAATGGATTAGTGTTTTCGTTCATGGCTTATCCCTGATTGGCTATATCAAATCGCGCTACCGTACAACCTACCGCAAAGATTGGTAGCTCAGCTGTATAAAACTGCAAATCACCTTTGCCCCCTGCCGCAGCTGCAGCCGCAATCAGAGTTCGTATCTCAAAACCACCCTGTCCCGCTTCGGCATAAACATCTTCATCCTTGTAAGACAGAAGTGCTTGCTTATCCTGATCCATTAACTGAGTCAGAAACTCCCGATCCCAGGCTTCGTTGATCTTGCCGGAATCCGGCGTGGCCGGCCAATGGGAGATTCCACCAGTTCCCACCAGTGCAATTTTTTCTACTTGTTCATCACAGGCCTGCCGCAAAGCTTCACCGAATTGCCAGGTTCTATCTAACGGGGTTAATGGAGGCCCCTGACAGTTGATATTGCAGGGAATAACAGGAAGATCGTAATTGGGTGTTAGAAAATTAAGCGGTACCATAATGCCATGATCACATTGCCACTCTTCGGAATAGGCAAGGTCAACACTATGCATTACCGATTTGGCCAGGCGAGTAGCAAGTTCCGGCGCACCCGGGATTGAAGTCTTTTCAATCTTTAACCATTCGCTGTCTTCTATGGGGCCATTGTGCTTTTCACCGATGCCCATACAATAGGCAGGCATGTTATCCATGAAAAAATTGGCAAAATGTTCAGCGGCGATAACGATCAGGGCTTCTGCGCCGCTGGCTACAATTTCCTGGCGCTGCTTTTCCAGGCTGGCATAAAAATCATCGCGCATTTTTTCATTATCAACCAGGTGCGCTCTGCCAGTTATTCCGGGAGCGTGACTTAAGATTCCTGCATACACCAGGCTCACTTCGACTCGCCCCCAGATGCAGCATCGGAAGCCCGGGCAAATAATTTACCGCCACCGGTCATGGCATAAATCCCGGCCCTGACTTGGCCGTGTTTTTCAATGCCCTCGCGCATTAATCGTAAGTAATCAAACCACTCGACCTGCAGGTAGGCGGCGAAATGCATCAGAATTTGTCCGTTAACCCCCAGTACATAAAGCAAACCAATGTCACCTGATCGTAGTGCTTGCAACTCTTCCTCATTCAGGTCGTAATTGCAGAGAACATTTTCTTTATCGTCAGCAAAGCTTTGCTGCATCTGCTCATCGCGATTCAGCTGGTAGAGGAATTTCTGAACCTGATAAAGACTCATATGCTAATTTTTCGCCAGTTTCGGCACCGAATGATCATTGGTCGCAATGCAAACGTTCTTCGTTTCCATGTAGAAGTCAAAACTGTAATCTCCACCATCGCGACCAATGCCACTGGCTTTCATTCCCCCAAAAGGAGAAGGCAGGTGACGATTGTTTTCTGAATTAATCCAGATCATGCCAGCATCCAGATCGCGACCCAATCTAATACTGCGACCAGTATCTCCTGTCCAGGCATAAGCTGCCAATCCGTAACAGACGCCATTGGCAATTGCGACAGCTTCTTTCTCATCTTCAAATTCTATTGCCGTAAGCACTGGCCCAAAAATTTCTTCCTGTGCAATGCGCATGGAATTATCCGCATTGGTAAAAAGTGTTGGTTCCACAAAACAACCCTTTCCATCAAGAGCGGTTTTGTTTCCTCCAATCGCGACACTTGCTCCTTCCTGCTGGGCAATAGAAAAATAAGAAGCAACTTTCTCTCGATGTTTTTCATGAATCAGGGGGCCGACTTCCGTAGCAGGACTTAATGGATGGCCGAGCTTCAATTTCGCTACGCGTTCTTTTACCCGCTCAATAAATTCGCCAGCGATACTTTTTTGTATAAGCAAACGACTCGATGAAGTGCAGCGCTCGCCATTAAGGCTGTAAATCATAAAAACCACGGCATCCAGGGCGCGATCGAGATCAGCATCATCAAACACGATAACCGGATTCTTTCCACCCAGTTCGAAATGAACACGCTTTAGTGAATCAGCACCCTGTTTCATGATTTCACCGCCAGTTCGGGATTCACCGACAAAGGCGATGGCTTTAATCGCTTCATGTTCGGTCAGAGCTTTCCCGGCAACTTCGCCAATTCCCTGTACCGTATTCACTACACCCCTGGGCAATCCGGCATCGTGCATTATCTTGACCAACATGCTCGCACTACAGGGTGACCACTCAGCCGGTTTGTGCACCACTGTACATCCAGCTGCCAAAGCAGGCGCTATCTTCCAGGTGGAGAGCATGAATGGTGTGTTCCAGGGGGTGATTATACCCACCGGTCCAATAGGCTGGCGCATACTGTAATTCATATGCTGTTGGGCTGGCAGGGAGAGACCATCCCTGGCATTAGGCGCCATGTCAGCAAAGAATCGATAATTCTCGGCTCCGCGTATGGCAGCCTTGCTCATAAAGCGCAAGGGTTGCCCGGTATCCCAGCTCTCAACCAGGGCAATTGATTCCGCATTGGCTTCGATAGCATCGGCAATGGCGTGGAGTAAATCCCGGCGCTGTTTTCCCGCCATGGAAGCCCAGGATTCGAATGCTTCCTCTGCTGCCTGTGAGGCTTTATCGATATCGTCAGAATTACCAGCCGCAACTTCACCGATTTTAGATTCATCAATTGGCGAATGATTGGAGAATGTGCTGCCATCACTGGCATCTACCCAATCACCATTAATGCAATGCTGAATCGGTTGTACCGAAAACTGTTCCAGCAATGGCTTTAGTTTCTGCAAATTTTCTTCAAGTAATTCCTGACTCATGAAGTATTGTCTCCGGCATTCATAAACTCTGGCACCCGATTCCGATTCCAGCGCATATCTCTTTCAATTTCCTGTACTTCATAGGATAAGGCTAAAGGAGCGTTGCCCAGGTTCTCATCCACGAATGCACACAGACATTCCATTAATTCTGTTCCCATCTCTTTTCTAACTTCTTCTGACCTTCCCTCGGCAATGCGCAAGTAAACAGCAATGAAACCATAGTCTGGCGAGTTATCAGCAATCCGGTAGTGTGAAGCTGTATATACGCGGGTGCGAATCCCACCTAGCGCGAGTGCTTCCTGTTGTGCAGCGCAATTATGCAGGGCCTCTACGAGCCTTTCGATGTCGAGCAAATTCTCAATATTGGGAGAAACTTCCAGGATTTGATGAGGCATGGAGAAACTACCTAAAAGGCTAGTAATGGCATTTAATATTACTTAATATATTAAATAAATCAACAAATCTAAAAATGGCTAATCAACATAACAAGCCTCCTGACCCGTCAATAATTCAATGAGATTTCTAAGCTTTTCACATGCAGGGCAATCCTGTTTCGGAGCAATCAAGGAAAATGGCGTGGTTAATCTCAGTGCCAGGATTGCGGACACAATCGACCTCCGTGATGCCATCAGGAAAGGCCAGCTAGAGCAGTTAAGTGAAACAGTCGGCAGTGCCGATGTCGACTATACCCTGGACGAAATTCAGTTTGATCCGACGATTCCCAATCCGGAGAAAATTATCTGCATTGGCGTTAACTATGCGAATCGAAATGAAGAATATAAAGACGGTACAGAACCACCAAAGTATCCAAGTGTATTCATGCGTAACAGGGAATCACTGGTAGGACACGAACAACACATCATGAATCCACCGGAATCTGACCAATTGGATTACGAGGGTGAGATAGTTTTAGTGATCGGGAAAGAAGGAAGAAGAATTCCCGAATCTGAAGCACACAATCACATCGCCGGAATGACTATCATGAATGAAGGTTCGGTGAGGGACTACCTGCGACATGCGAAGTTTAACGTCACCCAGGGAAAGAACTTCGAAAAATCCGGATCACTGGGACCTTGGATGATAACTGCAGATGAACTCGATCCCATGGGCAAGTTACAAGTTATCACTCGCGTAAATGGCGAAGAGCGACAGAACGATGTAACAGACAATCTAATGTTCCCTTTCAGGTTTCTTATTGCCTACTTGTCGACATTTTATCGCTTGAAGCCAGGCGACATTATTGCCACTGGCACTCCTAATGGTGCCGGTGCACGCTTTGATCCACCAAAGTATTTGCAGCAAGGAGACCTGGTGGAAGTAGAGGTACCCGGCATAGGAGCACTCAAAAATTCCATTAAGGATGAACTAAGCTGAGAACCAAGCATTGCAATGGCTAACTTGAGAAAAATAAATCGCAGTCTTCCGATGCAACTGCTGCAGGCAAGAGAATCTGCAATGGCATTGTTCAGACCCATGCTCAGAACTTTCGGATTAACTGATCAGCAGTGGCGTGTTATTCGCGTACTGGCGAGCCATAACAACATTGAGGCTTTTGAACTGTCTCAACAAAGCATGATTCTGCCGCCCAGTCTTACTCGCATCCTGAAAAATCTTGAAGAAGAAGGTTTGGTTAAACGCCATAGCGACAAACAAGATCAACGCAAGGTGCTAATCAGCTTGAGCGCAAAAGGCAAAAGGAAATACCAGCAGGTCGTGCCTGAATCGGAAAAGATCTATCGATCAATCGAAAAGAAAGTCGGCAAAAAAGCGCTGGACGATTTACTCAAACAGCTGGTAGCCATGAATTCCAGCTTGGGATCATAGGAAAACTTATAGCACTATGAACACTGTCATTAAAGGATCAATCCCACCCGTTATCACTCCCTTTAACAATGGGAAGGTCGATCTCGATACCTATAGTAAGCTGATTGAGTTTCATGTTAATGAAGGATCACACGGCATTTTAGTTAATGGCACTTCGGCGGAACCATCTACTCTTACCGTTGAAGAGAGAAACCAGCTAGTGGATTGCGCCATTACTACAGCAAATAATTCTGTTCCGATCGTAGCTGCTACGGGTTCCCAATCCCTGTTTGAAACCAGGACACTTACCGACCACGCCGTAAAGGCGGGGGCTGATGCCTTGCTTATCGTCACGCCCTATTACATTAGACCTCCCCAGCGGGGAATCATCGAATACTACCTGGAGGTAACGCAGGGCATAGATATTCCCTGGTTGATCTATCACATTCCCGGCCGGGCCGCCGTATCCATTTCAATCGACACCATTAAGGAACTGAAAGAGAAATCACCGACCTTTGTCGGAATGAAGCATGCTGTTAATGATCTGGGCTTTGTCTCTGAATGTCTGGCGGAGTTCCCCGACTTCCAGGTATTCGTCGGCCTGGAAGAACTTAGCTTTCCGGAACTGGCCATTGGGGCGGTGGGATTAATGAACGCGGTAGGAAACCTGCGCCCCGCGATTCTCTCCGCTATGTGCCAGGCGGTTTGGGACAATGATTTGGAGAAAGGTAAATCCCTGCACTATCAATTGTTCGAACTGAACCAGTCAGTGTTCTATGACACCAATCCAATTCCAATCAAGTACATGATGAAGCGCATGGGTCTCTTGCCTGACAACGAACATCGATTACCGATGTCACCGGCGACTGCGGAGTTGGAACGAAGATTGGATGCTATACTTGAGCGAGCTGGCCTGATTTAGAGCTGCAACATTCTACTCAACAAAAGCACGCTCTATGACGTAATGTGCTTTGATACCCTGCCTCGATTCTTCGAATCCCCAGCCATCCAGGATTGCACAGGTATCTTTCAACATGCTTGGACTACCACAAATCATGAATCGATCGTGTTCGGGATCGGGTGTGGGTTGTTGGATGTCGGCGAACAGCTTTCCCGAAATCATAAGATCAGTAAGGCGTCCTTGATTCACATAATTCTCTCGGGTAACCGTGGGGTAGTAGATTAACCGTTCCCTTACTTCCTCACCGAAATATTCATTTTGTGGAAGTTGGTCTTGAATCAAATCTTGATAGGCAAGTTCGCTCTGAAAACGAACTCCATGGGTAAGAATGATGCGATCGAATTTTTCATAGATCGCTGGATCTTGAATGATGCTAATGAATGGTGCGAGACCTGTTCCCGTACTGATGAGATAAAGATTGCGCCCTTCCAGTAAATGATCGACAACCAGAGTGCCAGTTGGTTTGCTGCTTACCAGTAGTTCATCGCCGACTCTAATGTTCTGCAATTTCGAAGTCAGCGGACCATCAGGAACTTTAATACTTAAAAATTCCAGCTCTTCATCATAATTCGGGCTGGCAATGCTGTAGGCCCGCATTAGTGGCTTACCTTCAATCTCAAGGCCCAACATCACAAAGTGCCCATTTTCAAAACGCAGGCTTTGATCCCTTGTGGTTTTAAAACTAAAGAGTGATTCATTCCAGTGCCGAACATCGGTTACGGATTGGGTGGAGAGACTGGCCATGTGTGCTTCCTGAATTGAAGGCCGTTAGTGTAGAAGCTCCATTTATATCTGTAAAATTGATTATTTTTATATATGTTATCTATTTTATAGATATACTATGACTATGCACTTTACTCTCAAACAACTGCAGGTATTCCTGGCAGTGGCCAGCCATGAGAATGTCAGCCAGGCGGCGGAAGAGCTCTCTATGTCCCAATCGGCGGCCAGTACCGCCTTGAAGGAACTGGAATCCCGTTTCGATATCGCTTTGTTTGACCGGATAGGCAAACGCCTGCAACTTAATGAACAGGGTGCGTTGCTTAGACCACAGGCCGCAGCCCTGATTTCCCAGGCCGAGCAGATCGAGAGCGCCCTGGTGCATCATTCGGATGTAGGCGAACTCAAAGTTGGCGCGACCCTGACTATCGGCAACTACCTGGCAATCGGTATTATGGCGAACTTTATGCAGGACCACCCTTCCGCCCAGGTGGAACTGATCGTCGAAAATACACAAGCCATAGCCAGCAAGGTGCGAAATTTCGAAATCGACATCGGTCTTGTAGAAGGTGAGTTACAAGAAACAGACATCGATGTCAGTTTCTGGCGAGATGACAAATTAGTATTATTCTGCTCGCCAGATCATCCACTAGCGAAAAGAAAGAAGCTGAGCGACAGGGATTTGCGGGAAGCCGATTGGATAGTACGAGAAAAAGGTTCCGGTACACGACAGGCATTTGATCGGGCAATGAGTGGTTTATTACCCAGTATCAAACTAAGGTTAGAGTTACAGCATACTGAAGGTATTAAGCGAGCTGTAGAGGCAGGATTGGGAATAGGCTGCCTGTCCGAACTAACACTGCTGGAAGCGTTTAAACGGGGAACTTTGATTCCTCTGCACGCACCGCAAAGAGATTGGACGAGAAAGTTTTACTTTATTCTGCACAAACAGAAATTTTTAAGCAGTGGCGTAAGCAGCTGGATAGAGCACTGTAAGGGTATTAGCAAGTAAAGAGCATTATGGCCGCGAACAATCCAACAATATCCCAACGGGTTGCATCTTTTACTGTGGCACAGCGCTATCTGCTTTTAGCCTTTGCTACGTTGCTTACTGCATTACTCAGTACCGGCATTCTACGAACTTCATTCGATACTTCCCTTAGCGCACTACTTTCTGAAAGTGATCCCTATCTGGATGAGATGGATATTCTGGAAGAGCAGTTTCCCAGCAATTCAGAAATCCGATTTGCCTTTATCGCCGGGGAAGGAGAAACAGTGTTTACGCCTGAGACGCTGGGTGCGATTCGGGAGCTTGAAGAAATATTCGTCGATATTCCTCGCATTCGTGGCATTACCAGCATTCTGGAATACACGGCTCCGGAAACACAGCGTCGCCTGTTCAGCAGGGATTTAAGTGAGTATTCACAAGCTGAGTTGATAGAAGTGAGCGAAACAGCCACCAGCGACCAGCTCTTAACCAGTAACCTGCTTTCACGCAATGGCACACTTACTTTTGCCGTCATTACCCTGGACACCAATGGCGCAAGTAACGACGAGCGCATTGAAATCGCCAATGCGGTATTGGCAGTTCAGGAGCAGCTAAGGGCGAACCACCCGGGCGTTGATCTTTTTGCAAACGCCGATGTACTGCTGGAACAGGATAGCCAGGAAGCAATGATTGCCGACCTCACTAGCCTGTTGCCGATTGTAGTACTGCTTTGTGTACTGGTTATTTGCTACTGCTTTAAGTCTATTACTTTAGGTGCCTGCATTCTTACCCACGTCGGCTTTACCATATTAAGTACGGTTGGCGCGTTGGGATTCCTTGATTTTTCCTTTAATAATATTTCAATTATGGCGCCGATAGTTGTAGTGGTTATTTCTGTGGCCACGAGTGTGCACATAATCTCGATCTATAAGCAGGCCTTGCATAAAGGGCAGAACAAAATCGATTCAATGCGCCATAGCATGGCCTACAATTTTCAGCCTGTTACCCTGGCTGCCCTAACTACAGCAATTGGATTTTCCTCCCTGAATATGTGCTCATCCCCTGCTGTGCAGGACTTTGGGCGCATCGTCGCCCTTGGCATTGCGTTTTCCTATGTTTTGACCCTGATGATGATGCCGACACTGCTTATCTGGTTTTCCAAGACAGCAAAAAGCACGGCGCAAACCGGTGTTTCATTTCTACAAAAAGAACTGCAACAGATTATCGATTTTACCAACAGGCAAGATAAGAAGATCTTTCTCGGGTGCAGCGCGCTAGCAATTATTTCAATCCTTCTGCTACCACTTAATGAAACTGATTTTGATCGACTGGATTACATCGCCTCCGATTCCGATCTGAAGCTGTATTACGATCTCGTAAATGAGCATATGAATCGTGGCCCTGCGATTACTTACGGTATTAATAGTCAAAATAATGAAGGCGCAATTGATCCGGAATTTTTGTACCAGGTTGAAGAATTTTCAAACTGGCTTACAGACCAGGAAGATGTAGAGTCGATTATAAGTGTCACAGAAGTTCTCAAGACTATAAATCAGATCGTTAATGATAATGATGAATCCTATTTCTTGCTGCCAGAAGAAAAGGAAACCAACACTAATTATTTAAACGCCTATCGCATGGTGGAGCAAAACTATCTACCCCTCGCCAACTTTCTCAATGAAAACAACTCTTATCTGACTCTGACGGTAAATGCTGCACCTATGTCTAACCAGGAAATTATCGATCTGGATGAGCGCATTACTGCACGTTTCAGTGAATCTTTCACCTCGGCTGAATTAGTTCATGGCAGCGGAATTCTATTATTCGCACGCATGGATGAGCTGGTTACCATTGAATTATTACAGGGCTATTCCATCAGCCTTCTGCTGATTACCCTGAGCCTCGTGATTGGATTTCGCAGCCTCTATTTTGGCGTGCTAAGCGTCTTACCGAATCTGCTACCAGCGACTATCGTATTCGGCTTGTGGGCGCTTTTTATAGGCCAGCTCGATCCTTTTGTCATGATGGTCTTCAGTATAAGTATTGGCATGGTAGTAGATGACACGGTGCATATTCTCAGCCATTACCTGGAAGGTCGACGGTCAGGCGCCGATAAAGCCGGGGCTGTAGCTCATTCCATTAAAATTGCCGGCCCTGCGTTAACTATTACTACTATGGTTCTGGCATTTGGTACGACGGTAATGATCTTCGCCAATACCCTCTATTTTCAGCAATCTGCCAAACTGCTGGTTCCAATTGTGGTGCTGGCCCTGGTACTGGACCTGGTTTATTTGCCTACCATACTCAAGCGCTTCGATAACAAATTTAAGCACGTCGATGCTGTGACTTCTTAAGCTGATCAATCTATTATTGGCCTTCTGCCAAGAAGGAGCACAATAATGTTTAAACTACTAAAAGAATGTCGCGTGATTATTTCCCTCTTTTCCATAGTTACGCTAACCGGAGCTACTCACATGGCATCTGCTCAATCTCCTGCCAGCGATTTGGAATCCCAGTTCGCATTTGAACTCTTATTAGATGTCGACTCGCAATTAGATGCAGGTCATACACGCATCGCACCGGTAACCGGTGGAACATTTTCCGGGCCACGATTAAGTGGAACGGTTCACGATGGCGGCGCCGACTGGATCACCCAGGTTTCCGGTCACTCGAGCCTCGACGTGCGCATTACCCTGGAAACCGATGATGGTGCAATTATCTACATGACTTATAAGGGCATGGTTGTTCCCGGAGATGGTGGACTTTATTGGCGAGTGACGCCGAGTTTTACTACTTCATCTGAAGAGTATGATTGGTTGAATCATAGAGTATTTGTAGGCAAGTCCAAGCAAGTCGAAGGCAAGGTTGCATACGACATCTTCGAAATTTTGTAAGTGGGACGCAGCGGCTGCGAGATAAAATTACTTCGTTAAAAAGTTCCTTAAGCTTCGTCACGTACTACTTGTACTATCCTCGCTTGCGGAACTTTTTGCCTTGTTCTTTTACCTCTCGCTTGCTGCTCTAAAAACAACCCTTCGCTTTGCTTATTCTGCATCTCCATCAAGATACAGATCTATTTCGTTTGGAAAACTTTTTCTACTTAGCGGCTAGCCTACTAAACAAGGTACCAATCGAATTCAGTACATTGAAAAGAAAACCACCGATAGATGGTTCTCTTGGTTATTGACTAAAGCGGTGAACGAAAGCCCGAAGTATGAGGCAAAAGATTTCGAAAGCGAGGATAGTATGTGAAATACGTGACGACGCTTGAGAAATCTTTTAACGAAATTATTCAGGCTTGCAGCCAGCGCGTCCCACCCACAAAAAAACCCGGTTGACTCTCATCAACCGGGTTTTTGTTCTCTAAGCTAGGCGACTAAGTGCTAGTCTTCTCCGCCTTGATCGATATCCTTCCAGGACACCGCTCCAAAAAACATCTCATCCCAGCTCTCATTACCCCAATCCACATTTCGATCAGGATTTGGATTCGCCGGATTCTGCGGAGAGTTATCCCAGGCTGCTACGGCAGTAATCTTGGTTCCTCCAGGTACGAACTTGGGCTCCTCATAGGTATAGCTGAGTTGCCAGTTGTAGTTGTACTTGGCGATATTGATTAGCTCTTCCGTTGTGCCGTCTGGATAGTCTGCATAGAAACGCATGTATTTGCCACGGAAGTGCATGTGCGGCAGATAGCTATGAATGTGTGCATCGTTTTCGATAACAATGCTGGCTGTCTGCTCGAAGTTTGGGTCCTGTGCAGGAATCGTCGTCCAGGTATTCGGGAATACACAGGCACACTCTCCAGACATTCTCTCCTCAGGTACTTCGCCTAATGGATAGAACCAGACACCCAATTGGCTATGGTCAGTGGTTTCACGACCATTTGGCGTGTAGTGCATATTCAGGTGAAGCACTGAACCTGCCTTAACCAAACCACCGGTGTTTGGTGGATCCAAATCAGGTGAATCACCGGGGATGTAGGCAGTTATGCTTGCTTTGTCTCTGTTGCCACTTCCGCCCAGGAATCCGCGACGGTTATCTTCGCCAGGAAAATCTAATCGATTTACCGTGTGATGAAGAACAGTTCGGTCGCCAGCAATAATCTGGCTACCCCGTAGCCATCGATCTTCTGGCATGTCGAACGCAACTTCTACATTTACGAAGACACCATTTCCTGTAGCAGGAACTGTAGTGGGTGGAATGTCTAGAATCATGTCCGGCTCACCGAAGGCCCACTTGGATTCGGGCCATACCAACTCGGCCAGTGGGTCATGGTCGCCATCTTTAGGTGCACCGGCGTCAACCCAGGCGATGATCTTACGAATATCTTCGTTGTCTACCAGGCGATCATTAATGAATTCACCGATGTGACCATCGATCTGACCCGGTGGCATACGGCGAGTCATTAATACTTCGCGAATCATCGGTGACCAGCCCTGCACCATGGTGTGGCTGTCCATCGCAAACGGTGCAACACCACCTTCGCGGTGACAGGTTGCGCATTGCTCGGCTAAAACCGGAGCGATATCTGCAACATAGGAAGGCGTTGCTTGTGATTCATAATTAATAGCTGAACCAGAAGTTTCAACCAAAGCAGGCGAAACAGTTTCATCGGCCAGAATCTGCTCGATGGCTGTTTCAGCCGCTGCAACTGATCCTCTAAATTCGACAGTGAATCGATTCGGATCGTAGATTAGAACTTCACCGGTTCGTTCGATTCCGAGGGCTTCGGAAACTACCCGGGTGTCATCCATAAGTACTGGAATATCTACTCCATACTCGGCCGCTTTTGCCTGTACGGCTTCACGGTTGTAACGGCCCATGGGATTGATCATCAGGAACTCAATGCCAGCTTCGTCGAACTTGTCTTTTAATGCATTGAATTCAGGAACGGCAGCGTTTGTGGCATCGCTATCGTTTGCCTGAACCAGCAGGGCTATGGCTTCGTGGTCATCGTACCAGCTCATACTGTGGTGATAACCGTCCTGATCTAAAAGTGAAAAATCTCCTACTCGGTCCTGGGCCACCGCAATGGCGGGCGCCAGAATCACAGCCAGGAGGGAAATAACTGATAAGTTCACTTTTTTCACTGTCTTCTCCTCAAGTCTATTGAATTCTTTCTCAATTCGGTCTGAAAGGCCCTAAACTTGAGGGTTCCAGCCAAATTTTCCAATGTTTTCAAGTGCTGTTTTCCACACCAGAAAACACCCTAGATAAACAGTCTAACCTTACGGGCTAGGGGGAACTGCGTCAATCTTAATAGCCTCGCTTCGCCGCTTTTGAAAAATCATCTAACCGAGCGGAATCTATGGGTTTTATTGTGATTGAGCTTGCTGCAACAGGGTAAGTAACTGCGGATATAGTGCGTCGTTAGCGATTAGAAGATCCTGATCATAAAACTGAGGATCTGAGCCCTGGGGAACCTCACTGAAATGACCACATTTGGCACCGGCTTCCAAAGCAATTAGCCTGGCAGCAGCGAAATCCCAGACACTGAGACTCTCATAGTATCCATCCAGCCGACCGGCGGCGAGCCAACAGATATCTAATGCCGCTGATCCCAATCGGCGAATATCGGCACAGTAAGTTAACACCGCTCCTACCCTCTTTATCATAGGTTCCAGATTTGATTTTTCGTACGGAAAGCCGGTGGCGATAATCGCCCGCTCCAGACGAGATTCTCCTGCCACCTGAATCGGCTCGCTATTCAGAAATGCACCAGCCCCTTTACGTGCCGTGAAAAGCTCATCGGTAAACGGATTAAAAACCACGCCAATAACTACATTGCCGTTATCAACAAAGGCTATAGATACAGCGGATTGATTATGCCCATGGGCATAATTCACGGTTCCGTCGATGGGATCGATTATCCAGAATGATTGCTGAATTTCTTCGACTCTACCCAGGTCCGGCGCCGATTCCTCAGAAATTATCAGGTGCTCGGGAAAGCGTTCCTTAATGTTTTTACAAATATACTGATCAGCCGCCAGATCTGCGTTTGTAACTAACTCGATTCCCTCCTTAAATTCACGAGACAATTCGGCAGAAGTGCGCTGCTCGCGTATCAAATCACCTGCACCACGGGCGACTCCAATAGCGAATTCCTCAATCTCTTGCAATTGCACCTTACTATTATCCTTATGTTGGAAACTCTAATCAGCGGAGGCGCATTATAATAGGCATTGATGGTCAAAATCAGGTACTTGAAATCACGCTAATCTGGCCAATGCCGATAAGAAAAAGTCATGACCTCAACCAAGATAGTTATTAACTATAGTCTGTTCGCTGTTATTGCGACCCTGACAAACCTGCTGGCACAAGAACTCACAGTCCGGGCTTACACTGGTTCTCTAAACATTTATCTCGGCATTTTGTGCGGTACGCTGGTTGGATTGCTCAGCAAGTATTACCTGGATAAACGCTTCATTTTTTCATTCCAGCCCCGTAATCCGGTAGACGACGCACAAACATTTCTGGCCTATAGCCTAACGGGTGTGGGGACTACCTTCTTGTTTTGGGCCACCGAGATCGGATTCGAACTTTATTTTGGCTCCAAAAGCGCCCGCTACACAGGAGCCATCATCGGTTTAGCTCTTGGTTATGTAGTAAAGTACCAGCTCGATAAGCGCTTCGTATTTAGCGCACAGGAATAGTAAATGCAGCTGTATGGCTGGGGGCGTTACCCTCGCATAGAAACAGAATTAGTAGAGCCTGCCTCCACTGAACTGGCTCAATCGATTCTTGAAACCGATGGCGTATCAAATACTGCAATCGCCAGGGGAGGAGGAATGAGTTATGGCGACAGTGCCCTGGCTGGGAAGGTCATTAGTACCCGCTTTCTCGACAGCTTCTTACATTTCGATGAAGACAAGGGAACGATTCGTTGCGGAGCTGGCGTTACCATAGAAGACTTGCTCAGGGTAGCAATTCCAAGAGGATACTGTGTCCCGGTATTACCTGGAACCAGGTTTGTATCAATCGGGGGAGCTATTGCTGCAGATATCCATGGAAAGAATCACCACCATGACGGCAGCTTTAGTGACCACGTTGAGCGATTTTCGCTGCTATTGGCCTCAGGAGATGTGATGGAATGCAGCAG
This sequence comes from uncultured Pseudohongiella sp., assembly GCA_964616225.1. GTDB lineage: Bacteria > Pseudomonadota > Gammaproteobacteria > Pseudomonadales > Pseudohongiellaceae > UBA9145. The sequence goes on along the minus strand of CAZTTE010000003.1, from coordinate 90,853 downwards.
GCAAGAAAATAGTGAAACATTTTTTGCAACTTGCGGCGGAATGGGATTGACCGGAATAATTCTGGAAGCTTCATTAAAACTGGAAAAAGTGCCAAGTGTCTCAATAAGACGAGAATCTTTTGTTGCCAACAACCTGGAAGAATGTTTTGACTTGATTGAAAACAATCAATCGAGAAAATATTCTGTAGCCTGGCTGGATTGCCTGGCTAAAGGTAGGGATCTTGGAAGATCCATACTGCATCTCGCCGATCATGAAGAATCCGGCTCCCAGGAATTCAGGAGCCGCAAGGGTCCAGCGGTACCGTTTAACACTCCTGCTTTTCTATTGAACAAATACTCGACGAAACTATTCAATAATGCGCTTTACAGCCTGCGCAAGAAAACTGCCGGGACCAAGATTGTTAACTATGACTCCTATTTTTTCCCATTGGACAATATCAAGAACTGGAATCGGGTTTTTGGTCGAAAAGGATTCATGCAGTACCAACTATTAATTCCGGAAGAACCTGCCAAAGTAGCTCTAGCAGAAATCCTCGAACTGGTTGCGGATTCTGGAAAAGGCTCAGTAATTTCAGTGCTGAAGAAATTTGGCAAGGGCAATGAAAATTTGCTCTCGTTTCCAGGCGCTGGTTACACTCTGACGCTGGATTTCAAGAATGAACCGAAGGTATTCCCTCTTCTTGATCGACTGGATGAGATCGTATTGGCCCATGGAGGCAGATTATACCTGGCGAAAGATGCCAGAATGTCCGAAGACGTGTTTAAAAACAGTTACAACAACTGGGAAAAATTCGCTGAAATAAAAAGCAAACTCGATCCCGATTGTAAGTTTGCATCTTTGCAATCCAATCGAATAGGGCTTACGTAGAACTGGTATGAAGATACTCTTAATTGGCGCCACATCTGCAATAGCGAAGGCTGTCGCTCGACTCTATGCCGAACGACACGCCAGCTTCTATTTGTTAGCCAGGAATGAAGAGCGCCTGAAAGAACTCACCGATGACTTGAAAGTACGGGGCGCAGATACGATAAATCATCACGTCCTGGATTTAACCAATACATCGAGTCATGCTGATGTTATTCAAGACGCGTATAAAAACCTGGAAGAGATCGATATCGCACTAATCTGCCACGGCTCGTTGCCGGATCAGGAATCCTGCGAATCTGATTTTTCCGAAGCCGAACAAGCATTAAACCTAAACGGTTTGAGTGTCATCTCTCTCTGCACCGAAGTTTCGAGGAAACTTAAACAACAGAAGAGTGGCACGCTTGCAGTGATTACATCAGTAGCGGGGGATCGTGGGAGACAACCAAATTTCGTCTATGGCGCGGCCAAATCGATGGTTTCAACCTATTTACAGGGATTGAGAGGCAAACTTCTTCCCCATAATGTTCATGTTATTGATATCAGGCCAGGGCTGGTGGATTCACCGATGACCGCCAGATTCGAAAAAGGCCCTCTCTGGTCTACTCCGGAATTGGTTGCCAGCAAGATCGTCCGCAGCATCGATAGTAAGAGGCACACAGTTTACGCGCCCGGATACTGGCGAATAATTATGGCTGTGGTTACTTCTATTCCTGATTTTATTTTTAAGCGTCTTAAGATCTAAGCAGTTGGATACTTCAAGCTCAAATCTGCCGCTCTATGTTGATCTCGACGGCACATTAATCAAGTCAGATTTGATGTTCGAATCGATTTTGCTATTAGTGAAGCGGAATCTGATGTTCATATTGGCACTTCCCTTCTGGCTGCTAAAAGGTCGCGCTTACCTGAAAGCACGATTAGCAGAAAGAGTTCGTGTGTCCGTCGATCAACTTCCTGTCAATGAAGAGTTTCACGCCTACCTCAAGGGCCAGAAAGAGCAAGGACGAGAACTCATACTGATCTCTGCATCCAATCAGGATGTAGTGGACGATGTAAGTTCACATTTCAATCTCTTTAGTCATGCAATCGGCAGCGGATCAAAGCTGAACCTGAAAGCTAAAAACAAACTTGCAAAGATCAAAGAGCTGACTGAAGGGGAAAGGTTTTCCTACGCAGGAAACTCGGTAGATGATTTACCTATTTGGCAAGAAGCATCCGAAGCCCTGTTGGTTAACTGCGGCAATAGCCTGGCCAAGCGAGTAAACAATGAACAAACGAATCGATTCGATAGGCCGCCATCGCTGTTCGCAACATTTTTACAGGCAATGCGCCCACACCAATGGTTAAAGAATTTATTAGTATTTGTTCCACTGCTACTTTCCCATCAGCTAAATCAGACCAACCTGCTGCTAGTTTCCCTGGTTGCCTACATCAGCTTTAGTCTATGTGCTTCCAGCGTGTACTTTTTGAATGACTTGTTTGACCTGAAAGCAGACAGGCAACATCAAACCAAACGAAAGCGGGCGTTTGCATCGGGAGAACTACCGCTCGCCGCTGGATTCATCGGAGGCCCTATTCTCTTTCTTGCGGCAATTCTAATTGCCCTTAGCCTGCCCCAGACTTTTGTAGTAGTTCTCCTGTTTTACTGGCTTCTTACTTCTTTATATAGCTACTACTTGAAAACCCTGTTTTTAGTCGATGTTTTTACTTTGGCGATTTTGTACAGCTTAAGAATCGTCGCCGGCGCCGCGGCCATAGCCGTTGAAACGACGGTGTGGTTGTTGGCGTTTTCGTTTTTCTTATTCCTGGGCCTGGCCTTGGTAAAACGGGTAACAGAGTTGTTAAACGTAATTGCCGAGGGTCAGAGCAAGATAGAAGGAAGAGCCTACCGGGATGAGCACCTGAGCCTCTTATCCAGAATTGGCTCAGCCTCCAGCGCTGCAGCAATCGTAGTATTTATCCTGTATATCACCGCGCCAGAAACAACAGGGCTGTACAATATGCCGCTAGTGTTATGGCTGATTTGCCCATTGCTTATGTTTCTTCTTTATCGAATCTGGCAGCTCGCTCACACACAGAAACTGGAAGAGGATCCAGTGCTGTTTGCCTTAACCGATCGTGTTGGTCAGACCATTGCCGTGGCCTGCGGCATTCTGATCTGGATTGCTGCCTAAATAAACTTCCTAAAAAACCTATTTAGACAACCATAGTCAGAATCCCCGCATGGAAGTGCAGGTGTTTGTCGATAAAGCTGGAAATAAAAAAATAGCTATGGTCGTAACCTTCTCTTTGGTTAAAGCTCAGAGGAAAACCGGTTCGGTTTGCGGTTTCAACCAATAAAGAAGGTTTGAGTTGCTCTTCCAAAAAAGCATCTGCTGCGCCCTGATCGATTAGCATCGGGATCGGTTGAGTTGCTCGTTTCATTAATTCCACAGAATCGTATTCCGCCCAGGTGCTTTGATCTTCCCCCAGGTAGTTTTTAAAGGCTTTGGTTCCCCACGGACAATTCATTGGAGAGACTATTGGCGCGAAGGCGGACACACTTCTGTACTTGTCCGGATTTTTCAGAGCGATAGTAATCGCGCCATGACCGCCCATGGAATGCCCCATGATCGATTGGCGATTTTCATCGACAGGAAAATTACGTTTTACCAGAGCCGGCAACTCCTCTACCACGTAGTCGTACATCTGGTAATGTTTTTTCCAGGGTTCCTGGGTAGCGTTTAGATAAAAGCCTGCACCCAAGCCAAGATCATAGGCGCCTTCTTCATCATCAGGGACTCCCTCCCCTCTTGGGCTTGTGTCTGGCGCCACTATAATAATGCCCAGATCGGAAGCGAGTTTTTGTGCGCCCGCTTTCTGTACAAAATTCTCGTCGGTACAGGTCAAGCCGGACAACCAGTAAATAACTGGAAGTTTTACATCGGCTCCGGTTGACAATTGTTCCGGAAGGAAGACAGAGAATGTCATTTCACATATGACGGTTGTTGAAAAATGTTTACAACGAAGCTGTGTGCCGCCAAAGCTCTTGTTGCGTGCTATTTCTTCCATTCAATACTTTTTCCTGTACTTGATTTTGTTCTATTACTTAAATATTTTGCTACTTGAGAATCATGAAGCTGTCTTCAATAGGATTCCATTTACTGGGTTTATCGATTCTGGTTGCTCGCATAGGTTTGGTTACTCTTGGTTCGAGCAATTCTTCAAACTCTTCAACATTATTAAATTCCGGGTCCAGCCATTTTTCTACCAACTCAGCATCCTCAAAGTCGAGCATTAAAGGCATGGATTTAGGATGAATGTCGTTCCATTGAGGAGCCAGTGGCGGCAAAGTAATTATAGATGCCGAATAAACCAACTCACCGGTCGCCCGATTAACATGTTCTTTATATAAACCACCAAAAGCAATCGCCGAATCTTCCAGCTCAATCTTATGATAGGTCTTCTTGTCACCCAACCCTTCTACGAATGCACTGGCTGGAATAATGCATCGTGATTCCCGAAACGGTGTATAGGAAATTGAGCGTTTTGTGAATAGCTTGTCCGAGCGGGAATTAAAGCTGGCGTATTTGTAATTGGGTTTTAAGGTTTCATGATCGAGAAACAACCACCAGGTGGCATCTGAAACCTTACGCTCACCATCGACATTATGCACGATAGCAATTTTCCCTCCGGGGGCAATATCGAGGCTCTCCTGATGGGAAAAAATACTGATCCCCAGAGTTTCACAAAGCCATTGTATTTCCGGGCTATCTATAAGATTGAATCGTCCGCACACTGCCTGTACTCTCAAGACCTCAAAATTTGAATTGAAAAGAATTCAGGTGCCAATATGATTCGAATTCGCAAATCCGTATTCCTTTTGTTATTACTGGTATTCTCAAACTCTGGTTTCGCACAGAGCCCTGCCGACATTCAGGCCTGTGAAAACCTGGAACTATTGCGCAATCTTACCATTACCTCTGCCCAGATCAGAGACAACACGCAATCTGAGCAAGCTTATTGTTACGTACGCGGAATCATATCTCCCGCCATTCATTTTCATGCCCAGCTCCCACTGCCCGGAAACTGGAATGGCAGGTTTTTGCAGTGGGGCGATAGCGGTAAAGATGGTGACCTGGATTATGCAGATCATCGCGTTGCCGAAGGCTATGCAGTAACCAATAGCAATACCGGTCATGACAATGGCGTGGAACCAGGAGCTTCATTTGCATTTAATAATCGCCGCGCAGAAATAGACTTTGGTTATCGAGCCGTACATCTGACTGTCATAGCAGGAAAGTTTCTGGTGAACGAATACTATGATCGCGGCCCCGATTTTTCCTATTTCGAAGGCTGCTCGCAGGGAGGCCGCCAGGGATTAATGGAGGCGCAGCGCTATCCGGGAGATTTTGATGGCATTGTTGCTGGCGCGCCGGCTTTTGCCTACCAGGCCTTGAATGCTTCCGGGGTATGGAATCTGCAGCGCATGTATCGTGACGACCTGGCTGGAAATCTTGCTGTAGATACCGATGGCAATGGCAGTTTTGACAGCCTGAATCTTGTCGATGTGCTGCACGAGCAGGTCCTGAATAAATGCGACGCGATTGATGGCATCAGCGACGGCGTAATCGACAATCCCCTGGCTTGTAATTTCGATCCTTCGGTAGACCTCTCTGACCTGATGTGTCCGTCAGGCACCAGCTCCGATCAATGTTTCACTAATCCGCAACTACAAACCATTATCGATTTCTATTCAGGACCCATAGATGACGCCGGGCGGCAGGTATATCCGGGTAAAGCGCTGGGTTCAGAGCCACGCTGGACTGGTTACTATGTTCCCCATGAAGGGAACAACATGGGTCCATCAAAACTGGTAGGGGTCGCCGGTGATCACATGAACTATTTGTTTTATGAGGATGATCCCGGCATCACGATTCCAGATGTACGGGACTACAATTATGAAGCTCGAACGGACGGTGTGTTTCCTGAGTTTCACTGGAAAGATTACGACATCAATGACTTCTATTCGGGCAAAGGCGATCTGATGAAGTCAATTACTGATGCGGAAGATCCTGATTTATCCCAGTTTCTTAAAGATCGCGGAGGCAAACTCATCGTCTATCATGGCTGGGTGGACACGCTCATCGTCGCCGAAGATTCCCTCGACTATTTTAATGACATGGTTAATGCCACTTTCGATGGCAGTCTGGCCCAGGCCAGTGATTCGACACGCTTGTATCTGGCCCCAGGAATGGGCCATTGCCGTGGCGGACCGGGCCCGGATAACTGGGATAAGTTAGCGCCAATGGTTAATTGGGTAGAAAACGGAATTGCGCCTGATTTCGTCATCGCCGAGCATCGAACCGATGGTCAGGTAGATAATCAGCGACCCGTGTGCGCGTATCCGCAGCAGGCACAATACATTGGGCCTGCGGGTGACGCCAACAATCCCGATAACTGGATTGCTGAAAACTTCCAATGTCGATAGCCGAATAGTTGTTTCTCGACTAACTGCCTGATAATCGTCACAGTTTTTGCCACGCGATTGCAATTTTGCGCGGTTTGCTGGTAGGTTTCATAACAGCTTTTCTAACAACTAGAGCCAAGAGGTATTTATGAAACTCGGCCGTAAAATCCCGCCAATAATCCTGGTGGGTACTCTACTCTTTTCTACGATTATCCAGGCACAGGAAGTGTTTAGAGCTCGACTCTCTCCCATGCCGACAACACCACAAACGGTTACCACGATTCTTGGTGAAGGCGAAATCATTCTTACTTTAAATGGAAATTCACTGAGCATTGAGGGGAATTTCGAAGGAATGAGTTCGGCTGCTACCAGCGCTCATATTCACAATGGCCCACCGGCACAACCTGGCCCGGTAATTCACACATTAGAGGTAACACAGTCCAGTGGTGGCACTGTCAACGGAGACATCACATTAAATGACGCTCAGGTGGAAGCTTTGCGCAATAACGAATTCTATATCCAGATTCATAGCGAAAGTAATCCTCCAGGAGAATTGCGGGGCTGGGTATTTTTACGCAGTCATTTCGATAATTAGTTTTCAGCAGTAGATTATTATGCAATTTATTTCGGGAATAAATAAAAGATATCTGGCACTTCTTTCAGTAATACTGGGATTAAGTGCTTGTGGTGGCGAATCGAGCAGCCCCCAGCCAGTCGAAGAAGCTACGCCGGTTGTTGCCGCGATTCCAACGTTTGAAAGCCAGGTCACCGCTGGTGCTGATAGTTATGCCACTAATTGTGCAGCCTGCCATGGTGCAAATCTGGAAGGTACTACCCTGGGTCCATTACTGTCAGGATTTTCCTTCGTACAACGCTGGGGAAGCCAGACTCCAGCGCTGCTATTAGGAAACATCCAGGCAAATATGCCTCCCGGCGGCAATGACAATATAAGTGAAGACGATTACCTCAATATTGTTGCTCATATTTTAAGCGTTAACGGTGTCGACACCGTTGATAATGCATTAACGGCCAGCACCGATTTTGAAATTGCCGACAATATTTCGCAAATCGTTGCCCAGCGGCAACGACCAGAACCCCCTGCTCCCCAGGGGCTGACGGTCGCAGGTAATACGGAAGACTTCGTGGAATTCGTTCCGCTAAGCCAGGCAATGCTGAGAGATCCCGACCCGGCTGACTGGCCAATGCACCGCCGTAATTTCTATGGCCATAGCTATAGTCCATTGGACCAGATCAATACCGATAATGTGAAAAACCTGCGCCTGGAGTGGGTTTGGAACATGCACGAAGGTGATTCGGAGCCAGCGCCATTGGTCTATAACGGAATTATTTATCTCATAAATCCTGGCAATGTCATCCAGGCATTGGATGGCAAAACTGGCGAACTCATCTGGGAGCATTGGACCGGCCCGGCCAATCGTCAGGATATGCGCAATATTGCCATGTACGAAGACAAGATCATCCAGGCCACAACCGACGCAAGATTAGTTGCCCTGGATGCCCGTACCGGAGAGCAAGTCTGGGAAACAGTTATCGCCGATAACAGCAAAGGCTTCTCCAATTCTTCTGGGCCCATTGTTGCCGATGGCAAGGTCATATCAGGACTCGCCGGATGCGCTCGCTATATTCCCGAAGATTGTTATATCAGTGCTTACGATGCTGACAATGGAGAATTGCTCTGGCAGTTCGTCACCATTGCGAAAATGGGCGAGCCAGGCGGTGATACCTGGGGAGATCTGGATGATATTTTCCGCGCCGGTGGTGAAACCTGGATTACCGGCAGTTATGACCCGGATCTGAATCTAACCTATTGGGGAACAGCGCAGCAAAAACCCTGGGTTCCAGTCTCACGCCACATGACAATCTTCGATGTTGGTTTGTTTACCAATGCAACGGTTGCGGTTAACACAAACTCCGGTGAATTAGATTGGCATTTTCAACACGTACCAGCCGAAGCGTTAGACCTGGATGAAGTATTCGAGCGCGTACTGGTTAATCGCGGTGATGAAAGATTAGTTTATTCCATCGGCAAACACGGCATTCTCTGGAAGAATGATCGCGTTACCGGCGAATTCCGCGGATTTCAGGAAACGGTATTTCAGAATACGTTTACCCACATCGATCCTGAAACCGGTGCCGTAACTTATCGGGAAGATATTCAGAACGCACAACTGAATGAATGGACGTCTGCTTGTCCGAGCAGTGCTGGTGGTAAAGATTGGCATTCCATGACCTATCACCCTCCTTCCGGATTGATCATAGCGCCCCTCAGTCAAACCTGTTTGGAAAATGCGGCTCGAGAAGTTGCACTGGTACAGGGCGGCGGCGGTTTAGCGGCGAGTCGCAAGTTTTTTGAAATGCCCGGCACCGATGGCAACCTTGGAAAAGTGGGTGCCTATCACGCAGATACTCTGGAAGAGGTTTGGAGTTTTCAACAGCGAGCATCCTTACATACTGGCACGATATCCACCGCTGGCGATCTCGTGTTCGTAGGCGATCTAGATCGTCGCTTTAAGGCTTTCGATGTTAATACCGGTGACGTGTTATGGGAGACCCGTTTAGGAACATCCGTACAGGGTCATCCAGTATCTTTTGCTATCGATGGTAAACAATACATTGCCGTGACTTCTGCCTTAGGTGGTACCAGTCCGCGTACCGTGCCGGGGGTTATTGCGACAGAAATCACTTACCCTCGATGGGGAAATGCAATCTATGTATTCTCATTACCTGAGGAATAGTATGAGATTGATAGATTCTCAAATTGCAATCTATGTATTCTCATTACCTGAGAGTTAATTCTAAATATTCTTAGTTAGGCCTATGACAATGAAAAAAATAAGAACTGTTTTAGGAATATCGATTTTCACACTCCTTCTTTCTTGTGGAAGCGAAACCAACGAAGGTGCGGGAGCGGGAGCCGAAGCTGCAATAGAAGTTGAACCGGTTGCTACTTTTGCGAGCCAGGCTGATGCCGGAGTACAGACTTACGCGACTTATTGCAGCGCCTGTCATGGTGCAGAACTGCAAGGCACAGCTTTGGGGCCGATGTTGAGTGGCGGTGGTTTTCTTGGCAGCTATGGTCGTCAATCGCCGTTTGAGTTCTTCAATTTTCTAAAAGCCAATATGCCTCCAGAAGGCAGCGGCAATATCAGCGATGATAGCTACTGGGAAATTGTCGCCCATGTAATGCGCAGTAATGGCGTCGCTGATATCAATCCTTTGTTGGATGACAGCGCTGCTTACGCCATAGCGACGAATATTCCTGGTGTAAATCCGGCCTTGACTCAACGACGCATTGAGCCCGATCGGCCCACCGGTGTGGTTGTAGCTGGTACGGTTGAAAACTACGAACCAGTAACGGACGCCATGTTAATCAATCCGTCACCTGAAGACTGGTTAATGTTACGGGGCAATTTTGAAGCCTGGAGTTATTCGCAACTGGACGAAATAAATTCAGACAACGTCGGAGATCTGCGCCTTGAGTGGATGTGGAGCATGCATGAAGGCGACTCCGAGCCAGCACCACTGGTTTATGACGGTGTTATCTACCTCATTAATACCAGCAATATTATTCAGGCCTTGGATGGCAAGACTGGCGAGCTAATTTGGGAACACCATGCCGGGCCATTCGACAGTGAAGATATGCGCAACATCGCTATCTATAACGACAAGATAATTCATGCCACCACCGATGCCCGTTTGCTGGCCTTGGATGCACGCAATGGAGAACTGGTTTGGGAAACGGAAATCGCTGACGGTACTAAAGGCTTTGGAAATTCCAGTGGCCCCATTGTCGCCGATGGCAAAATTATTCAGGGCCTCCTGGGATGCTCCCGCTTTATAGAAGATGATTGTTACATCAGCGCCCATGATGCCGATACCGGAGAGCTTGCATGGCGCTTCAATACGATTGCGGAGTCCGGCACTCCTGGGGGCGACACCTGGGGAGGTATCGATGATTTGTTTCGCGCCGGTGGCGAAACCTGGATTACAGGATCTTACGATCCCGAATTAAAACTTACTTACTGGGGTACGGCTCAACAAAAACCCTGGATGCCAGCAAGTCGCTCCTTATCCATATTCGATGCTGGGCTTTTTACGAACGCTACCGTGGCCATCGATGTTGATAGCGGAGACCTGGATTGGTATTTCCAACATGTACCGGCTGAAGCTTTGGATCTGGATGAAGTATTCGAACGAGTGCTTATCAATCGTGGCGATGACAGGTTAGTTTATTCAATTGGTAAACACGGCATTCTCTGGAAACACGATCGTGTAACAGGAGAATTTATCGATTACAAGGAAACCATCTTCCAGAATGCATTTACTAATATCGATCCCGATACCGGTGAAGTAACCTATCGCCAGGATATTCAGAATGCACAAATAGATCAGTGGATTTCAGTCTGTCCTTCCACCGCCGGCGGTAAAGACTGGCATTCCATGAGTTACCACGAGCCTACCGCGTCACTTATTATCCCATTGAGCCAATCTTGCCTTGAAATTGCCGCAAGAGAAGTTCCTTTAGTCCATGGTGCAGGCGGAACTGCAGCAAACCGACGCTGGTTTGAAATGCCCGGTTCCGACGGCAACATGGGTAAACTGGCTGCCTATAACGTCGACACCATGGAAGAGATGTGGTCTTTCGAACAGCGAGCCGCATTCCTTACTGGTGTGCTTTCAACAGCAGGAAATATTGCATTCGTAGGAGATCTTGACCGCTATTTTCGCGCCCATGACGCAACTACGGGTGAAATACTCTGGGAAACACGCCTCGGCACTTCGGTTCAGGGCCATCCTGCAACATTCGCGATTGATGGCAAACAGTACATCGCTGTAACTACTGCAATGGGTGCACGTGGCGTAAGCCCCAGAACAGTACCACGTGTTGTTACGCCGGAAGTTAGACATCCAGGTTCCGGTAACGCACTATACGTCTTTAGTCTCAACAACTAAAAACATTCGAGTTATATCCTATCGTTTAATGCTCACCTTTCCGGGTGAGCATTAACGACTATGCACATTGGACAGAGGGGAAATCATGGCCAAACGCTATGAGCAATTGTCTGACGATCATATTGAATTCATTAAGCATCAGAAAATTTTTTTTGTTGGCACCGCTGCCAACGATGGCACGATCAACGTTTCGCCTAAAGGATTTGATTCCTTAAGAGTGCTGGGACCCAGGCGCATTGTGTGGATGAATATAACAGGTAGCGGCAATGAAACCGCTGCCCATCTACAACAGAATGACCGACTCACTATGATGTTCTGCGCCTTCGATGGCTCTCCAAAAATTCTTCGCCTCTATGGTAAGGCAATTGCTGTGCATCCCCGGGATGTACAATGGCAGGAACTGGAAAAACTGTTCGAGCCCCACCCCAGTGCGCGCCAGCTTGTCGATTTTTCTATAGACCTCGCACAGACTTCCTGTGGATTCGGTGTGCCGTTCTACGAATTCAAGGAAGAGCGGGATAATATGGGTAAGTGGCTACAATCATCCAAGACACAGAATATTGAAGAATACTGGCGGACCAGGAATCAAGTAAGCCTGGATGGCCTACCTACAAACATACTAGTTGAAGAAACCAGCGAAGATTAAAAGGATTAGCATGACTGAAGAAAATCAAGAATCAGAACAGGAAGCCCAGGAAGAATCACCCAGCAACATTGGAAAAATTGAATGGTTCGATTTAACTGTTGATGATGCCTCCAGAGTAAAAGACTTTTACTGCTCGGTTGTAGGTTGGAGCAGTACCGAGCACGACATGGGCAGTTACAGCGACTACAACATTAATCTACCGGATACGACGACCTCCGTTGCCGGTGTTTGCCACGCCCGCGGCGGCAATGCCAATCTTCCACCACAATGGCTCGCCTATGTCCGTGTTGCCAGCGTCAAGGAAAGCGCGGAGAAATGTGAAAAGCTGGGAGGCAAAGTTGTCGATGGTCCGAGACGATTGGGGAATATGCGATTCTGTGTGATTCAGGATCCCGCAGGCGCAGTGCTGGCGCTAATGTCTGAGGATTAGCTATGGCTAAGCTAACTGGCCGGTGTCATTGTGGCTCGGTCAAATTCGTGGTGGATTCTCCCGAAGGACTTCATGGGTTAAGGCGCTGCAATTGTTCCTTATGCAAACGTAAGGGCGTAATAATGGCCACAGCGAAATTGCCTGAATTAGAGATCACGGAAGGAGAAGACATTCTCAGTCTCTATCAATGGAATACTAAAGTGGCCAGGCACTATTTCTGCTCGCACTGTGGTATTTATACTCATCATCAGAGGCGCGCCGCACCGGATGAGTATGGATTCAACATTGCCTGTATAGATGGTATCGATATCCCAGAGCTTGGTGTGATACCCATGACGGACGGCACGGCAATGAGCCTGCTAAAGGAGTAAAAGTGGGGAAGGTAGAGAGTATTTATATCGCTACAAAAAAACGACAGGCCGTGGAAGCTTTAAACTTGGCAAAACTGGAAGCGGGAAAAGGTATTGTTGGAGATCGCTATCATCAGATGTCGAGCAATATGTTGGCAAAAGGAAAAGCTGCACCGCTAAACCATATTACCCTCATCGCAAAAGAAGAATTAGATGCTTTTCTTAAGCGCCATAACACAGACCTTAACTATGGCGATTTTCGCCGCAACGTAATCACCCGTGGGATAGATTTAAACGCACTGGTAGGCAAGGAGTTTCATGTTGGCTCTGCTCGTTGTAAAGGATTCGAACTATGCGAACCCTGCCAAACCCTGTCCAGAACTGTCTACGGTGCGGTACTTCCAGAATTAGTCCATCGCGCTGGATTGCGTGCTGCAATTCTGGAAGACGGTGAACTAAAACCTGACGATACAATAAAACAGGCTTAAATCATGATAGATCAACTAAAACAAACTTGGCTTTGCTCCCTCACTGGATGAATGCAGTCATGCTGTTTTGCTTTTACATGAGCTTTATTTATCTGCCCTGGGATATCTTCGTTAAACCACTGGCAGTAGATCAGGAAGTTTGGTTTGGCATACTGTTTTATGGCTGGCTCGCCAAACTCGGTGCCCTGTTGCACTGGTTTGTTTATGGAGCTGGTGCCTACGGGCTATGGAAGATGAAAAGCTGGCTGCACCCCTGGATCGAGCTGTATGTACTCCAGGTTGCCTTTAGTATGGGTATATGGGGATTTCTAGCCGGTGACGGTACGCCAGCGTGGAGCGGCCTTCTGGTGGGCGGCCTGTTCGTTTTTCTGGCCTGGGGTTTTTACCAGAAGCGTGAATTGTTCTCTACAAACTAAAAGAGACTCTTTTATGTTTAAAAAGATTGCTGACGGACACACTGAACTGGCTGCAGAATTTCTAAAACTGGGAAACCCAGCAACAAGCGTCGATGCTAATGGTGTTTCAATTATTAAATAGTGTGCCTATTACGGCGATACCAAAGCCATAGCGCTATTATTGAATGCCGGTGAAGAATTTTTGTTGTTAATGCCTTATACCCAACTCGACGGTGCAATCATTGCGGCTCGCCGCCTGAGTAAAGCCGTAAGTAGTTCACGCTATGATCATAGCGAGAGCCCCTACAGATTTCTTACCGTAAGCATTGGTGTTGCCAGCAATAATAACGAATACTGGGAAGCAGTAGTCGAACAAGCCGACTCTGCGTTGTATGATGCGAAAGAGAAAGGAAGAAATACGGTATGCTTGGTCGAGCCTCCAGAAGAAACGGAATTTTGGGATCTGAGCCAGAAGGCTAATCCGGAGCGACCAGCACCTAATTGATTACACTATCGATAGCCTATGAATAAAATCATAACTCTTTCCACAACAATGATTTTTTTCCTGGGCTGCGCCAGCTCCCCCCTGGACCGTCGTCAGGTTGTTATCTATTCCGAAGCGGAAATGGCAGCCCAGGGCGAACGCTCCTATCGGCAGATGCAGCAGGAAGTTCCCATCTCCACTAATTCTTCGGAGACCAACTACGTTCAATGTGTTGCTGACTACGTAATAGAAGCTTTGGATCCCAACATACACGGCAGGACCCAATGGGAAGTCACGCTCTTTTCAGAGAACCAGGCCAACGCCTTTGCCCTTCCTGGTGGCAAGATCGGTGTATATGCCGGCTTACTCGATGTCGCCATTAACCAACATCAGCTTGCTGCGGTTATTGCCCATGAAGTCGGTCATGTCATTGCCAACCACAGCAATGAACGGGCAAGTCAGAATGCTATTCGGGATGTGGGAGTGGCAGTCGCTCGCATTCTCGATGTCAATGACACAACCCTCGAAGCAATTGATATGGGAACCCGTTACGGTTTCTTCTTGCCTTTTAACCGCACCCAGGAAAGCGAAGCCGACTCCATAGGTATTATTTTAATGGCAGAAGCTGGATTCGATCCTGAACAAAGTGTTGAACTGTGGCTCAGGATGAATTCAGATAGTGGGCCCCGGCCGCCAGAATTTATGTCGACTCACCCTGCCCCGGAATCTCGTATTGCCGATTTGAATCGACGCATGGACGAGGCGCAATCGATTCGACAACTGGCTAACGCCGATGGCAGGAATCCTGATTGCGTCCCCGGTATCGCTTCACCACGATAATTTCTAACATCTCTTAATTTCTGCCAGCATTTGTAATAACTTAACTCCTCTAAAAACACTACGGAGCGCTCATGCTTAGAGCAAAAATTATAGGGCTATTCCTAGGCTTACTTTCTTGTAGCCTTACATTGGCTCAGCAACAAGCACCAAATTTCATCGTGGTCATGGCCGACGATCTGGGATTTGGTGACCTTGGAGTTTATGGTTCCAGGCTAATAGACACACCAAACCTGGATGAAATGGCTGCTGAGGGAGTATATTTCGATTCCTTCTATGCCAGCGCAAATGTTTGCACAGCTTCCCGTGGCGGACTGTTAACCGGCCGTTATCCCGTGCGCTTAAACCTGGTTGACGATGTAGCCCGCCCTACTAATGAGATCCATCTGGCCGAATCTGAAGTGACGATCGCGGAAGCGTTGAAAGCGAGCGGCTATGCCACGGCAATTTTCGGAAAATGGCACCTGGGTTCCAGTGTGGATTGGTATCCATTAAAACATGGTTTCGATGAGTTTTTCGGGGCCTTACACAGCAACGATATGCCGGAATTCAGACTGTATCGAGACGATGTAGTTATCGAAGACCCGGTGGATCAAACCACATTAACCGAACGATACACTGCAGAAGCCTTACGTTTTATTGAAGAGAATCAGGATAATCCATTCTTCTTATATATACCCCATAGTTTTCCCCATGTGCCTCTGTTCGTGACTCCAGAATTCGCCGGAACATCAGATGCTGGGTTGTATGGCGACGTCGTCGAAACCATCGATCGCAGTATGGGAGCCATATTCGAAAAGCTGGATGAGCTGGGACTCGATGAAAATACCCTGGTCATGTTCACTTCCGACAACGGCCCCTGGTTTGAAGGCAGTTCCGGTCAGTATCGTGATCGCAAAGGCAGTTCCTGGGAAGGCGGATTACGCGTCCCCTTTATTGCCAGGTGGCCAGGCCAAATTCCGGCCGGCACTTTTAGCAGCGAGCCGGCAATGAATATCGATATTCTTCCAACCCTACTGGATTTTGCTGGAGTTAATCTTCCCAGCGATCGACCAATCGATGGGCAAAGTCTAAGAGGAGTATTAACCGGACAGGAGTCTTCTCCCCATGAAGTGTTATACCTGTTTAACAATGATCGCATCGCAGGTGTACGCATGGGTCAATGGAAGCTTGTAGTAGAAAGTTTTTATCGAAGAGGATTACCCAGTTTCGATAACAGAAATTCTTATTATGGCCCCAATGGATTGTTATTCGATCTGGAAAGAGACCCGAGCGAGACTTACAGTTACACTCGAGAGTACCCTGAAGTAGTAGAGCAATTGCGGGAGCATTTGCGTCGGGGCCAGCAAGAACTTAATTCCACAGTCTTGCCTGACATGTGGAACCAGTAAAGAAGTAAAGAGTATTGAGTAAATGAAAACGATTAAAGGACCGGCCATTTTTCTGGCTCAGTTTGCCGCAGATGAATCACCGTTTAATTCACTGAACGAAATAGGAAGCTGGGCTGCAAAACTGGGATTTAAAGGCGTACAAATTCCCAGCTGGGACAATAGGCTATTTGATCTTGCTAAAGCAGCAAACAGTCAGGATTACTGTGATGAAGTAAAAGGCACATTGGCACATCATGGTATCGAGATTACCGAGCTCTCAACCCATCTACAGGGTCAGTTGGTGGCGGTACACCCTGCCTACGATGCCATGTTTGACGGTTTTGCCGCCCCGGAAGTGCAAGGCAATCCTGCAGCAAGACAGGCGTGGGCGGTTGAGCAAATGCAATTTGCCGCCAGTGCTTCGAAAAATTTGGGACTAACTACCCATGCCAGTTTTCCAGGAGCATTGGCCTGGCCCTATTTCTATCCCTGGCCTCAACGTCCTGCCGGTTTGGTTGAGATGGCCTTCGATGAACTCGCCAGACGCTGGCACCCAATACTCGACGCATTCGAAGATGCCGGAGTCGACATCGGTTTTGAGATTCATCCCGGGGAAGATTTACATGATGGTATTACTTTCGAAATGTTTTTGGAGAGAGTTAACAACCATCCCCGTTGCAACATTCTTTATGATCCCAGCCATTTGATACTGCAGCAGCTGGATTACCTGGCATTTATGGACGCATACAAAGATCGCATCAAGCTAGTTCATATCAAAGATGCAGAATTTAATGCAACGGCAAAGCAAGGAGTCTATGGCGGCTATCAATCCTGGATAAATCGCGCCGGGCGATTCCGCTCCCTCGGCGATGGTCAGGTCGATTTCAAATCCATCTTTTCAAAACTTACGGCAAATGATTTCGAAGGCTGGGCCGTGCTGGAGTGGGAATGCTGCTTGAAGCATCAGGAAGACGGCGCTAGAGAAGGCGCGGAATTTATTCGCGATCACATAATCCGCGTGACCGACAAGGCTTTCGATGATTTTGCGGATTCCGGAGTAGACGAAGAAGCCAATAAAAGAATTCTGGGAATCGACTAGATACTATTTGTTAAATCAGAACTCAAGGGATATAGAGCATTATTCGTACGTGCTTTTAGACGAGGCAAGAACGAACGAATAGGCGGAACATATAACTAATATGTGACAACTATGAGTGAGTTCTTAACGAAGTATAAAAGTGCGTAAGGATGATGCGTCCAATAGTAAAATCTTGAGTATAAGTTAGAAAATTCTAACTAATTTGCAAGCGAAGCTATCTCGAGCATGATTAGATAGCGGGTTTTTAAACGAGGCAAAAGTGAGCGAAATGCTGGCGCATACAAATAGTATGTAACAGCGTTGAGCGATCTTTTAACAAAGTATAAAACCGCTAGATGATTATGCGTAACAAACAATAGAATAAGAAAAGTATGAAGAAGATCAAGTTAGGAATGGTGGGTGGGGGAATTGGTGCGTTTATCGGCGACGTTCACCGCATGGCCGCGCGCCTCGATGACCGCTACGAACTCGTTGCCGGCGCACTAAGCAGCGATGCAAGTCGTGCTGCGCAATCAGCTACGGAATTGGGTATCGATGAAAAGAGAAGTTACGCCTCCTATAAAGAGATGGCGAAGAAAGAAGGCAAGTTAAAGAATGGCATCGATGCCGTCGCCATTGTCACCCCAAATCATTTACATGCCGATGTAGCGAAAGAATTTTTGAATGCCGGCATCCATGTAATCTGCGACAAGCCATTAACCAGCTCTTTAGAAGATGCTGAAAAACTGGCGGCCCTGGTCAAATCGTCGGGATTGGTCTTCGCCGTTACATACAACTACAGCGGTTACCCCATGGTGCGTCAGGCAAAAGATATGATTGCTAATGGCGACCTCGGTAGCGTGCGGGTCGTGCAGCTGGAATATGCCCAGGATTGGCTTGCTACAAACATCGAGCAGGATGGGCAGAAGCAAGCGGCGTGGCGCACGGATCCCGAACAAGCCGGTGCAGGTGGAGCTATCGGTGATATTGGCACCCATGCTTTTCATCTCGCAGAATTCATAACCGGATTAGAAGCGAACTCATTGCTAGCGGATTTAGATTCATTCGTGAGTGGGCGATCCCTCGACGATAATGCCAACATACTCCTCCACTATAAGAATGGCGCCAAAGGAATGCTCTGGGTAAGCCAGATAGCCAGCGGTAAAGAAAATGGTCTGAAGATAAGAGTTTATGGCACGAAAGCTGGAATCGAATGGGCCCAGGAAGATCCAAATTACTTACACTTTACCTCGCTTGGCGAACCGAGACGTTTGATAACCCGATCAGGTTCAGGTGCAGGCGAGCTTGCCAATGCTGCCTCCAGAATTCCTGGCGGGCATCCTGAAGGCTTTATTGAAGGCTTCGCCAATATCTATCGTGAAACGGCAGATTTAATCGAAGCCCATCGCGACCAGCGTGAATTAGTCAGCCTGGTCCCCAACGTAGAAGATGGTCTGCGAGGAATGCGCTTTATTGACAAAGCAGTTGCTTCTAACCAGGCCGGTTCAATCTGGCAAAGCCTGGATCATTGATTCTTTTAGGTTTTTGCAGGCTGTTACATTGTCGATTGATTCGCTACACTGATTTTTCCCTGGAAGGAGAAGAATTATGCATACACAATCCAGACGTCGCTTCCTGAGAAATAGCATCTATTCAGCGGCTGCTCTTTCAACACCGCTTTCTGTAGCTGTTGCTCAAAGTCGTCGAGTCGAGAATATTGGATTGCAGCTCTATACCCTGCGCAATGAAATGGCGCAGGACTTCGAAGGGGTCCTGGAGCAACTTGCAGAAATGGGATTTAAGGAAATGCAATTTGCCGGTTACCACGGTCGATCTCCTGCGGAAGTCCGCAGAATACTCGATCGCCTGGGCTTAACATCTCCGGCTGCCCATGTTGGTCTAAATTTGTTGCGGGAAGATGTAGAGCGTGAGATCGATATAGCCGGCGAGATCGGTCAGCAATACATGGTTGTTCCTTCATTACCCGGGGACGAGCGAACACTTGCTGATTATGAAAAACACGCAGAGGCGCTGAATGATTATGGCCGTCGTGCCAAAGAAGCCGGCCTGAGTATTGGTTACCACAACCACAGCTTCGAGTTCGAACTACAGGGCAACGAAATTGGCTACGACTATTTGCTCAACCTAACCGACCCCGACCTGGTTACATTCGAATTAGACTTATTCTGGGCAGTAAATGCCGACGCCGATCCAATCGAAATATTCGAGCAAAACCCTGGTCGCTTTGCCATGGTACACGTAAAAGATCGCAACGCAGCCGGAGAAATGGTCGATGTTGGGCGAGGTGTGATCGACTTTGCCGAAATTTTTTCCCACAGTGAAACCGCAGGTATCAAGCACTATTTCATTGAGCATGATCGCCCCAGTGACGGAATCAACTCCGTGGCATATAGCTTTAATACCGTAAACAACATTCGCTTCTAATTGACGATTACTATTTATGGCTGAACAGATTTACGA
Organism: uncultured Pseudohongiella sp.; assembly: GCA_964616225.1. Taxonomy (GTDB): domain Bacteria; phylum Pseudomonadota; class Gammaproteobacteria; order Pseudomonadales; family Pseudohongiellaceae; genus UBA9145. The sequence continues at coordinate 71,006 of CAZTTE010000003.1, read as the reverse complement.
CGCCATCGTTATTGGCTCCGGCGCTGGTGGAGGCATGGTTACTCACCAGCTGGCCAACGCCGGGCTCAAAGTTGCACTGATTGAAGCGGGAGACTTTTATGATCCTGCCGACGAGGCACAGCGCACACAATTACGCAATCCATGGGAATCGCCTCGACGTGGGGCAAGCACCCGCTTAAGACCATTCGGTGATTACAATTCCTGTATTGGTGGTTGGGAATTGGATGGTGAACCCTATACCCAGAAAGATGACACCGAATTCATGTGGTGGCGTGGCCGCATGCTTGGTGGTCGGACAAATCACTGGGGGCGAATTTCATTACGCTTTGGTCCCCTGGATTTTAAGCGCAAGGATATCGATGGTCTGGGAGATAACTGGCCAATCGGCTATGAAGACATAAAGCCCTATTACGACAAGGTAGATAAGCTTATCGGTGTCTTCGGAAGCAATGAAGGCTTATACAACGATCCCGATGGTTACTTTCTCCCGGCACCAAAACCGCGCTTACATGAGCTTTACTATATCGATGGTGCACGCAAGCTAAACGTACCGGTTATTCCCGCCAGAAAATCTATCCTGACGAAACGCATCAACAATGATCGTGGAGTTTGTTTTTACTGTGGTCAATGTAGTCGTGCCTGTGGCATTCATGCTGACTTTTCTTCCAGTACCGTTTTAATCTATCCCGCATTGAACGGCGGACAAGTAGATTTGTTAACGAATTCCATGGTGAGAGAAATCACCACAGACGATGAAGGTCAGGCCACCGGTGTTCGTTATATAGATAAACTCAATCGACAGGAATATGAACTTAAAGGTCGCTCGATTATAGTCGCTGCATCTGCCTGTAGTACCGCTCGCATACTCCTAAATTCAAAAAGTGCTCAACACGACAATGGATTAGGAAACAGCAGTGATCATGTTGGTCGTTATCTACACGATTCAACCGGTGCCAGTCGTGCGGCATTTCTTCCAGGTCTGATGGATCGCGACATCTACAACGAAGACGGTGTCGGAGGGATGCACGTATACACGCCCTGGTGGTTAGAAGGAGAACAACTGGATTTTACCCGCGGCTACCACCTGGAAATAGGCGGTGGTATGGGTATGCCTTCCTACGGATTTGGATTCGCTGTGAATCAATACAATCAGTATCTGGATGAGCGAGTAGGAGGATACGGCAATCAATTGAGGAACGACATTCGGCGCTTTTACGGTGCCAGGTTAAGTATCGCCTGTCGCGGCGAAAGCGTTCCCCAGTACAGCAATCGATGTGAGCTGGACCCGACCGTTGTGGACGAATGGGGAATTCCGGTTCTGCGCTTCGACTATCACTGGACCCAACATGAGATTAACCAGGCTCGTCACATGCAGGACACCATGGAAGAACTTCTCGAAGCTTCTGGCGGGATTTTGCTCGGCAGTAAACCTGGCGCTGATCGCAACTACGGGCTTACCCAGCCCGGCGAGATTATTCACGAGGTAGGTACGACCCGAATGGGAACCGATCCGCGCAGCAGTGTTACCAATGAGTTTGGTCAATTACATGATGCCAGTAATGTATTCGTCGCCGATGCCGGTACCTTTGTTTCCCAGGCTGACAAGAATCCAACCTGGACTATTCTCGCCCTGGCCTGGCGAACCTCGGATTACATCATTGAACAAATGAAGCAGAGAAATATATAGTCATGGCTATGAATCGAAGAGAGACCTTGAAGTCACTATTTCTCGCACCCCTGGCGGGCACGGTTATCGCGTCCACAGGTTGTAGCAGTACCGCAAGCAATAATAGTTCGCGCATTACCTGGACCCGGCTGCCCACAGAATATTCCTACGGTCGTACCGAAGCCGAGAAACTCAATGATCAACGCCTGTTCGCTGAAACTTATTTCAGGGAACACGAACTGGTCACCATCGCAGTACTGTGCGACATAATCTTGCCCAACGACCATCCTAATGGTGGCGCATTGGATGCTGGTCTCCCGGACTTTGTCGAGTTTATGGTGAAGGACCGGTCGCAATACAAGTTGCAGGTGAGAGGCGGAATATCGTGGCTAGATAGCTTCGCTATCGATAGCTACGGTGCAGATTTTATTAACATCAGTGAAGCGCAACGCCTGAGCATCTGTGACCTGATTGCTTATCCCGATAACGCTTCCGCAGAACTGCAGCCAGGCATCAGTTTCTTCTCCTTGATGCGAAATCTGACCCTGACTGGATACTACACCACAGAAATTGGATTCAGGGACCTCGGTTATGTGGGTAATACACCCAATGTTTGGGACGGAGTGCCTGAGGCTGTATTAAGACGCCATGGTAAATCCTATGAGGCGGAATGGCTTTCCAAATGCATAGATCAATCAACTCGAGACGTCGTTGCGGAATGGGATGACGATATGAATTTAACTTCTTAAGGCTGAGCACATGAAAAAATTCCTCATCGCTCCAGTAGTTTTTTTATTTTCCACTTTCACTTTTGCCCAGACAGCTATCCTTGGCGATCCAATGGAACCGGTTCCGGAAAAAGTTACTGGTGTTGTCGATGGTAAGCCACCTTCCGATGCGATCATTCTGTTTGATGGAACTAACATGGATGCCTGGGAGCATGTAAGAACAGGCGAAGCTTCCCAGTGGCACATAGAAGATGGAATCGTAACGGTAAATCTCGGCACGGGAACGCTGGTAAGTAAACAGTCCTTCCGTGATATACAAATGCATATCGAGTGGCGGCCAAACGGTGAAATCATCGGGGAAGGTCAGAGTCGGGGCAACAGCGGTATCTTTATGCAATCGCTTTTTGAGATCCAGATGTTAGACAGCTGGGAAAATCCAACCTACGTAAATGGCCAGGCTGGATCTGTCTATCATCAATACCCTCCATTGGTGAACGCTTCTAATCCACCGGGCGAATGGCAAACTTACGACATCGTTTTCAATGCACCGATTTATGATCGGCAAGGTAAGCTTGAAACGCCGGCATACATCACCTTGTTTCACAACGGTGTGCTGGTTTTGAATCACGTCGAAGTGTTAGGTAGTACCTTTCCGCGAGTGCCAGAATACAAGGCGACCTGCGAACCCTATCAACTCGATGAAACCATGGATTGCACTGGTAAATTGCCACTATTGTTGCAAGATCATGGCCAGGTGGTTTCTTTTCGCAACATCTGGTTGCGGGAACTCTAATCAAGTATGGAGTGGGAATTCTCACTCCAAATAGTTACTTCTCAATTTATTCTAGCTCCAGCTTATTTGACTGCATCAGGCAATCGCTTCACCGTTCGCAGTAGTCATCCCGGTACGAACAGGTACCAGGGTATAGCCACCGTAAACAGCAAAGTTTGCAGTCGCGAATTCCAGAAAGCCAATCCCAGCCATCCATTCACCTATGGTGCCAAAGATGTGTTGGGTTTCGAAGGAATTCGAAAACTTGAAAAACAGGGATTGGATAAAAACGATGGCAATAAAGATCGCCATAGCCCAGGGTGAGTATTGCTTAAACTTCTCTTTGTTCATTTCAGCTTACGGGAACAAGACCTTAGCCAGAGCAAATTATTTCATGACAGCAAGAATTCTTTTTTATGGTTTGAAAAAGCTTTCACAGGATCGGAATTTTTTCGATCCAGGCATTAATTAGTTAGCGACAATCGAAAGCTAAGGAGAATTGCAGGCAAAAAAAAGGGGCTGCCATATCTAGCCGGCAACCCCTTCCCTGCTTGAGAAGCGTTTTGCAACAGTAGCGACGAACTGGGTAATTATTCGCTGCCATCGCGATAGAGCTATGACACCACAGTCACACCGGTGACCAATTGACCTACATCAATCTTCGTCGGATCAATAGCTATCGATTTTACAGGCCAGATGTCGGCCTTCCCATAATCTCTTCCTATATAGTAAAGTAATTACTTTACTATATAGGAAATTCTGCCTGCATTCTCGGAATGGGCGGCCAATCACAGGACTTTTGCGGGCTGCAGACGGATCAATAGATAGTGTCACTGTTACTTGTGATTCACTATATATAGTGGTATTGTCTTTGTCGCAACACAGCATAATGGTCTAATGTCGTATTGCACTCACCTGAGGCGCAGCCCCTCCACACCTCTTAAACTGTGCCCGGGTGCTCCTTGAGTTTCCCGCCCTCTATTCGGTCATCGCCATTTCCGTAGAGGGCCGGGATGCTCGTTCCAGCCAGCAGTTTCCAATTTCCAAAGCCAGTAAATCTTGCCCTAATTCCTCTGGCTCTGCTGTCGATAACTGCTAGAGTATCCACACTTCTTGCTTTGCCTGATAACAGCTATGTCTGAGTCCACCTTGCCACGCGAAATTCATTGCCTGAATTGCGGCGAGCCACTGGCCGGCATTTTCTGCGCGCAATGTGGCCAGGAAGATAAGGAAGTCCGCCGCCCCTTTCTTTATTTTATGCAAGAGTTCCTGCGGATCGCGCTCGAACTGGATGGTCGCGCCTATCGAACAATCTACTACCTGTTTACCCGGCCCGGGTATTTGACGAAAGAATACTTTGCAGGCAAACGAATAAGCTACACACCTCCGCTGCGACTGTTTCTGATTATCAGTATTGGTTTCTTCATCATTATTGGTTTCGTAACCACGATCTCCTCTATTCAGCAGAACATGGGAGGGTTTGATGAATCAGAAGATGCAGAAGCTGTTCTCAGTGAGGAATTATCACTTGTTGCAGAAGAATTACAGGATGCGGAGGAAATTCTCACTGCGGAAGAAGTACTCGAAAACCTGCCTGAGGACATTAGCGACGATTTGGATCTCCAGTTTTCCATTTCTGGCGAACCAATAGTAGTAAACACCGGTGAAGAAGACGTTCTCTCTGAGGAAGATAAGGACGAAATTCGGGAACAATTCAGTCAGCTGTCGATTCCCTTTCTGTCAGAAGATACCAACGAGGGATTAACCCGTTATATGGCTGAACAAGTTATCGAAAATGTTGATGAGGTATTGCAGGATCCTCCCGGATTTTTCCTGGATTCCCTGGACTACCTGACCTTCTTTATTTTGCTAATGATGCCTTTTCTGGCACTTATACAGAAAATACTGTTTGTTTTTACCAGGAAGTACTACGTAGAGCACCTGATACTTACCATGCATAATCATGCATACCTGTTCGTAGCAATCTTCCTGATCATTATTGTTGGTGCCATCGAAGAGGCCCAGGTTCCTTTTCTAAGTGCCACCTTTGGCTACATTAGCATCGCCCTGATAGTCTGGATATTTCTCTACCTCTTTCTAAGCCTCAAATTTTATTTCGAGCGGGGCTACTTTCTTACCAGTATCCTGTTCTTTTCCATAAGCCTGATTTACTTTATAGCATCATCCATTGGGCTGGCAATTTTTGCTGGATTGTTTTTTATCCTATCTTGATTTCCAACTAAGCAACCTGGTGCACATGCATATCCATTTGCGGGAATGGAATTGATAGGCCTGCATCTGCAAAACTCTTATAGACTTCTTCGTTCATCTTGAAGTGAACAGCCCAGTAATCGGCGGCATTTACCCACACACGCATCGTTATATTTACTGAACTATCAGCCAGTTGTGAGAGTCCCATAAAAGGCCCAGGATCTTTCAGTATTCTTTCATCTGCTTCAATTAATCCCCGCAAAACCCCATAGGCCTTATCGATATCGTCGCCGTAGGCAATGCCAAAGGTAAAATCCACACGGCGAGTGGCTTGCGTGGAGTAATTAATCATCGAGCCATTGGCCAGTGGCCCATTGGGAATCAATATGGTTTTGTTATCACCAGTAGTCATCACTGTGACAAAAATCTGAATCTCTTTAACGGTACCGGCGAATCCCTGCGCCTCGATAAAGTCTCCCACTTTGTAGGGCTTGAACAAAAGTATCATTACACCGCCGGCAAAATTTTGGAGCGTTCCCGATAGCGCCATGCCCACTGCCAGTCCAGCTGCACCGAGTATGGCAATAAAGGACGTCATCTCCACACCGAGCATACCGATGGCACTGATATACACCATTATCTTCAGTAAGATGGAGATCATACTGCTGAGGAATCCCGTCAGGGATACATCGACATTACTGCGCTCGAATACTTTACCCGCCACTTTCACAATAATGCTTACTACATACAGTCCAATTACCAGGGTGGCAATTGCCGATAAGAGCTGTAAGCCATATGTGATAGCCAGACCAGTCAATGCCTCTGTGTCGAAATTCATAGTTCTAATCCTCAAGTTTCGGCCATAAAAAAGGAAGGCGATGCCTTCCGTTTTTGACGTTCAGTTTAGGTTGCACTTTAACTTTTATCTTCCAATTGAACTGCGCGAGCCAGAATTGAATATTCCCGCACTTCACCTTCTAGCTTAAGCGTGGATTGTGCGCCAGCGTCCTGGGCAAAATGTTCGGCTTGTGCACCCGAGAGTACGTGTTCACTTAATTGACCATAGATTACGGATCGCTGCATGCTGGTTTCAATCGGTACGAAAAACCCATAGTCTTCGAAGCTCACGCGGGCATAGGTATCGCCGTCCACTAGAATCATCCAGCAGCCTTTAGCCTGACATACTTCCGTTACCTGGCCCTTGATTTTGACAAAGCCCTCTGCGCCCTGCTCAAGGTTCGCAATTGCCTGTTTTAGTGTAACTGCTTCGCCAGCCGCGGGTACTTCACCCCCGAAGGTTTGATCTACGGAAAATGAATCGTCCGCATTCGCAGTCAAAAAAATTCCTGTCGTCAGACATATTAAAAGTGCTGCCAATTTCTTCATTACTTTTTCCTCTTTCAGGATTCCCAGGGAATCCGCTTATAAGCACCCTGGAATTGCCATGAGCTGAATTAGTTCCTGGCTACGCGGTAAACCACAGGTTTCCGGCATCATGGATTCGCTCTAATCTGGTTCAGATTTTACTCTGTCTTTGCAATAAGTCACTCATCTTCTGTCATCACCGGCTTGAAACCATGCTGCCGGCTCTGGGTGATAGCGATGGCTGCCGCGAAACTACTGGCTTTAAGCCCTTCAGGGCCCAAATTGCACTGAATCTGACGCCGTCATATCATCGACCTTCGCGCCTGAGCGAAGAACAATAATAACGAGGGATAATTGATGATTGTTTACGGAGTAGCCCTGCTTTCGGCCTGCCTCATTCTTGGCATGCTCATCGGAGAAGCACTTGGCGTCGCGTTAAACGTCGATGCCAATGTCGGTGGCGTTGGTATCGCCATGCTGTTTCTGGTTTTCGCCAGTAATTCTGACAAATTCAAGAGCCTCACAGAAGGTGCCGCCGGCAGTGGCATCAAATTCTGGAGCGCCATGTATATTCCAATCGTTGTTGCCATGGCAGCACGGCAGAATGTCGCCGCAGCAGTCGATGGTGGCATATTGGCACTGCTGGCCGGAGTAGCGGCTGTTGTCGTTAGTTTCGCCCTGGTGCCGGTGCTGAGCAAGATCGGAACTGGTCCCGAAGTTGAAGAAAACGAAGAGCAGGGAGCGGTGTAATGGAACTGATCGAAACCGTCTTTGTTCGAAACAACCTGGTGGTGGCCTTCGCCGTCGTCGGTGTCACTATCTGGATCTCTTATCTAATTGCTGACAAATTAACTCATGGTCGCATCCACGGATCTGCTATTGCCATTGCCCTGGGACTGGTGGCTGCATACTTTGGTGGAGTTGCCACCGGTGGTAATACCGGTGTAGCAGACATCGCCCTGTTAGGTGGAATAGGTCTAATGGGTGGCGGCATGATGCGAGACTTCGCCATCGTGGCCACCGCCTTTGGTGTTCACCTCAGCGAACTCAAGAAAGCAGGAATCGCCGGTGTAATTTCAATCTTTGCCGGTGTTATCGTCTCCTTTATTGTTGGCGCAGTAATAGCCATTCTCTTCGGTTACACAGATGCCGCAGCTATAACAACAATAGGCGCTGGCGCGGTGACCTATATCGTTGGCCCGGTTACCGGGGAAGCGATCGGAGCCAGTGATGCAGTGATTACTCTTAGCGTTGCTGCAGGTCTGGTTAAATCCATTCTTGTTATGATTGGAACTCCCCTGGTCGCCAATTACATCGGCCTAAATAATCCGCAATCCGCAATGGTGTTTGGCGGATTAATGGGAACTACCAGTGGTGTTGCTGCCGGATTAGCAGCAACCGACCCTAAACTCGTTCCGTACGGAGCGATGACCGCTACATTTTATACTGGCGTAGGTTGTTTGTTAGGACCTTCGATCCTGTACTTTATTGTTAGCGGTATTTACTAGAACCATTCGAAGTACTTATATATAGAAGAAAGACGGAACTAAACATGTCAGAAATACCATTTCCTTATTTACAGAACAACAGTGACAGAATTGCACTGGTCGAAGGTGAAGATTCTTATACTTATAGTGAAGTGAACGATCGCATCAATCGATTCGCTTCCGGCTTGCTGGGAGAAAGCGATGATCTTCAGGAAGAACGTATCGCCTTCTTCATGCCTGCCAGCCTCGATTACGTTACGACAATGCATGGGGTGTGGCGAGCTGGCGGAATAGCAGTGCCATTAAATGTGGCTTCTGCTGTGTCCGAACTGGATCATTATTTAAGCTGCGCCAGCGTGACCCGAATGATTGCCAATGCCGAATACCAGGATATGCTGCGTGAGCTTTGTGACTCGTTGAATATTCAGCTGGTATCCACAGAAGATGTATTGGCGGACGAAGCCGGCAGCCTTCCGGAAATTGCGCCAGAACGCAGAGCGATGATGCTGTTTACTTCTGGCACGACCAATAAACCCAAAGGTGTTGTTAGCACCCACAAAACTATTCGTGCCCAGATAACTACCTTAATCGATGCCTGGTCATGGACTGAAGATGACGTAATTCCATTGTTCCTTCCGCTTCACCACATCCATGGAATTATAAATATTCTCAGTTGTGGACTGTGGGCCGGCGCAACAGTCCACTTGTTCGCCAAGTTTGATATTCCAAAAATAGGCGAACAGATCGTTGCCGGAACTTACAATGTGTTCATGGCGGTGCCAACGATTTACGTAAAACTCATCCAGTATTTCGACACTATCGATCAGGCCGAAGTACAAAAGATCTGTGACGGATTTAAGGATATGCGTCTTAACATTTCCGGCTCGGCGGCCTGCCCGGTAAAACTTTTTAATCAGTGGAAAGATCTGACTGGCCAGGTTCTGCTGGAGCGCTACGGTATGACCGAAATTGGAATGGGAATTTCCAATCCTTATGACGGTGAAAGACGTGCTGGAGCCGTGGGCCAACCACTACCGGGTGTCGAGTGCCAGCTGTTCGATGAGTATGACAATCCGATAGAAGAAGAAGCTGTTGCCGGAGAGATTCGCATTAAAGGTGACAACGTATTCCTGGAGTACTGGGATAACGAGGCTGCGACCACAGAAAGCTTTAAAGATGGCTGGTTTTGTACTGGCGATGTCGCTGTTGTTGAAGATGGCTATTACCGCATCATGGGACGTTCTTCTGTCGATATCATTAAGTCCGGAGGCTACAAGCTCTCGGCCCTTGAGATCGAAGGTGTACTACTCACCCACGATGCCATTTCCGAAGTTGCAGTGATTGGCGTCGAAGATGACACCTGGGGTGAGGCGGTAACTGCTTTCGTCGCGGTAAATGATGGCGCTTCCCTGGAATATGAAGCACTGAAACAATGGTGTGATGGCAGAATGTCTTCTTATAAGATTCCCAAAACATTAATCGTTGTGGATGCCCTGCCCAGGAACGCCATGGGGAAAGTCACCAAACCAGCACTCAAAGCAATGCTTTAGGCTGAAGTTATGGAAGGAAGCCCATGTGCGGCTTCCTTCTTCTACCCATATTTCCCAACTCTATTCTCAACGCAATACGCGCAGTTCACGCGCTTTATCCTGATAGGACTAGTGCGTTCCGCGCCAACAATCTATAAAATGCGCAGCTGTTAGTAATTTGATGCTGAGTACCCCCTTCCATTGAAAACAGAGTTCTTAGGTAAAACACTTTCTGGCCCCTTCACAGTCCCATCCGGCATCGTAACTTGCTCAGCAAACATCATTCAGCGATTTTTTGATCAGATTCCTGAAGTCGGTGTACTTACCACCAAGAGCATTGGCCCAGAACCACGGCTCGGTTATCGAGAACCTATTCTCACTCAATATGAGCCCGGTAGTTTTACCAACGCCGTTGGTCTAACCAATCCCGGGGCCGATCGCTCGGCAGAATTACTCGGTGATCTGGTCATTCCGGAAGACCGTTTCCTGTTGATTTCCATCTTTGGCGGTAGCGTCGAAGAATATGTCGAAGTTGCGAAAAAGCTCGCACCCTTTGGTGATGGTCTGGAGCTCAATCTCTCCTGTCCCCATGCCAAGGGCTATGGCATGGCAATGGGACAGGACCCGGAGTTAGTGGAAGAAATTACTGCTGCCGTAAAAGCAGCCGTTGATATTTCGGTTGTGCCTAAACTTACCCCCAATGTGCCGAATGTCGATGAGATCGCCAAAGCCGCTGCAGCCGGAGGCGCCGATGCAATTTGCGCCATTAATACCATGGGGCCCGAATGTTACGAAGCTCATGGACACCCAATTCTTGCCAACAAGCAGGGTGGCGTGTCTGGCAAGGCAATTCTTCCAACTGCACTGAGATGTGTGCAGGAGATTCATGAATCAGTTGATTGCCCGATAATCGCCTGTGGAGGAATTAGCAGTGCCGCCAATGTTCGAGAGTTTCAGGCTGCTGGCGCTTCCATCATAGGAATTGGCTCGGCACTCATCGGCATGACCACCAACGAGATCGCACAGTATTTCAAGGTGCTAAACGCTGACCTCGAATCCAATTCGGAAAATGCAGAAGAACTGGTGCGTTACGATATCGATATGAGTTTTCAACCAGTTACCCTGGTTGAAAATGAACGCGTAACAGATGACATATGTATTCTGAGCTTCGATAAGAAAATAAACATCGAGGCTGGCCAGTTTGTTTTTCTCTGGATACCAGGATTGGGAGAGAAACCTTTTTCAGCGCTGGTGGACGATCCGTTTAAACTCGCCGTTATTAATCTCGGCGTATTTACCGAAGCTCTGATGACATTGCAGCCCGGCACCGAAGCCTATGTCAGGGGTCCCCATGGCAATCCAGTAGCGCCGCCGCAAGACTCCAAGATAGTTGCCGTTGCCGGCGGTACGGGGCTGGCTGCGGTTTACCAGCTAGCCAGGGATTTTGGTAACACGGAAATTTTCTTCGGTGCACGCACGGAAGAAAGACTCTACTTCGTGGACGAATCTGCAGAAGTCAGTAATTTACATGTAGCCACCGATGACGGCAGTCGGGGGCATCACGGTGTTGTTACGGAACTGCTGGAGGAATATCTGTCTTCCTTGTCAGAAGATGAAATAGAAAAGTTAGTATTTTACAACTGCGGACCTGCACCCATGGTGCACGCTGCAGAAAAAGTTCAGCGAAACTATGCCTCAGCGGACCAAATCTATAATGCCATCGACTATTTGACGAAGTGTGGAGTTGGAATTTGCGGTGCCTGCGATGCACCGGATGGCAGACGGCTTTGCGTAGATGGCCCCTTCCTCGATGCCGCGGATGGCAGCGACTAGAAAGCTGGCCGCGTAATCGCCAGCATAAATATCCCTGCGATACACAGCAAAGCGGCAACAAAACAAATAGCCCGTTGCCCTTTAGTTCTGCCTCGCTTTAGCGCAAAAGTACCGAAACCAATATATGCGAGCAAAAGGATAATTTTCAGGGAAATCCAATTGAGAAGCGTTGGGTACTGATTGCTAATCATCACCAGTGCAATAGCTGAAACCAGTAAGATGGTATCGATCACATGGGGGATAATTTTTGTAAACCTTGCCTGCAGTAGAGCAGACTCTTGCAACATCCAGAATCCACGCAGGGAAAAACTAAATGCCGTCGCCACTGCGCAGGCAATATGGATAGTTCGAATAATGAAATAAATACTCACGGCGGCTATTTTAGCGAATCCAGCAAAGAAGTTTGCATATTGCGTTCTGTTATATTTCGCTACCTCGACAAGCTTGTTGGCTTGGATTAGCATCAGGCGCTTATTTTAATAATAAAGTGTCAGCAGTATTGAAAATGACACTATCGAGGTTGCTATGAAACGTCGCTCCTTTCTTGCTGCCACAGCGGCAACAGCAGCACTGCTACCAAAACTCGTTCAAGCTCAGGAATTGGCGCCGGCGCAAGCGCGGGACTGGTCCGGAAATACTCCGCTGCGTTATCCCGATCCAGATCTTGTTGCACTGGACAGCCGATTCCAGCGCTACATCCTGTTTAATACCCCCATCCAGCGCCACCATGTTGGCACCATGTGGGCGGAAGGTCCGGCGTGGAATGGTGTGGGGCGCTATGTTGTATGGAGTGACATACCCAATAATCGACAATTGCGCTGGATTGAAGATGACGATCGAGTAACAGAATTCCGCAATCCATCGGGTAACAGTAATGGCAATACCTTTGATTTCCAGGGCAGGCAAATTTCCTGTGAGCATGGCAATCGCCGAGTGGTCAGATACGAATACGATGGCACTGTAACCGTCATCGCCGACAGCTATGAAGGTCGACCCCTGAATTCCCCCAATGACGCAACGGTCCATCCCGATGGCAGCATCTGGTTCACCGATCCGCCCTACGGTATTCGCGGCAATTACGAAGGTAATCGGGCCGAACAGGAACATCCGCTTTCTGTTTATCGAGTCGATCCGGCGAATGCTCAGATAAACCGGGTAACCGATGATATCGATGCGCCAAATGGTTTGTGCTTTTCTCCAGACTATTCACTGCTCTACGTTGCTAACACCGGCGCCGGCAGGGACATCAAAGTTTGGGATGTCGATGGCCAAAGGCTGCGCAATGGCCGGGTGTTTGCCGAGTTGGTCGATCCAACCACGGGTAATCGAACCTCCGCCGACGGTATTCGCTGCGATGTGGATGGTAATGTCTGGGCAGGTGCCAGACCTGGCGTGCAGGTAGTTGCACCGGATGGTGACACCATTGGCGTTATCCGACTGCCGGAAGTCTGCGCTAATGTCTGTTTTGGCGGCGCCAAACGAAACCGCCTGTTTATGACTGCCAGCCAGTCACTCTATTCAGTCTATGTAGGAGTTCGGGGAGCAGGAGTCGCCTGAGAACTCTTAACTACCAAGCCCGGCCCGGATTAGCATTTCACTTTGATCTGTATCCCTCCAGAGGCCCCGCTTCCAGGGGCCTTCCATTGGATTATTCTCTTCCTTGACAGCTCCAGGAGAGCGGTTTATTTTGGTTTATTTCGTGGGCAATAAAGTGGTATGCCGCTTATCCGATTAAAATAACTAAATCCCTGAAATAGCCTGGAGAACAGATGAAAAAGACAGGCCTTATCATTTCGGTAGCTGCCCTGGCTCTGTTAATCGCCGGGACTCTCATCTTTCTTCCCGATTCCACCAACTCCATTGATTCCAATGCCGTTACCTCGGCAGTGCCTGAACAGGATAATGCCGCCCTGGTTAATCAGTACTGTGTGGTTTGCCATAACGAGACCTTAAAAACCGGTGGTCTGGAGCTGGATGCATACGACGCCAATAATGTCGCCGCGCACCCTGATGTGTGGGAAAGAGTACTGCGTAAATTGCGCGCAAATGCCATGCCGCCAACAGGCATGCCAAGACCTGACACTGCCAGATTCGCCCAGTTCGAAGCAGATCTGGCAGCAAGCCTGGACGCCCTGGCCCTGGCTAATCCGAATCCCGGCCGCACCGCAACTTTTAGCCGACTCAATCGATTGCAATACCAAAATGCGATTCGGGACATACTGGACCTCAATGTTGATGTCTCGGAACTATTGCCTAAAGATGATGCGAGTTACGGATTCGATAATGTAAACCTGACAAATTTGTCGCCTACATTAATGGAGCGTTACCTGGCAGCGGCACAAAAGATTTCCCGCCTCGCTGTCGGCACACCATTGACGAGCCCGGTGAGTCACGTCGAATTGGTACCAGCCACTCTCACTCAAGAGGATCGCTTCGAAGGATTACCTTTTGGAACCCGTGGCGGAACCCTGTTCAGTTATAACTTCCCTCGTGACGGCCAGTACACAATAGATGTGAAACTTGCCCGCGACCGCAATGAAAACCTGGAAGGATTAACAGAACCACATGAAATGGAAATTACTGTCGATGGCGAGCGCATCGACATTTTTGAAATCGTTCCGAACCGATCGGAACGCTTTGCTACTTTCTATTATCACGACCAAGGTGCTGGAGAAGGATTACAGGCTTCCACCACCGTTACAGCTGGTGCACACGATGTGGGTGTAACTTTCATTCGTAAAAATTCGGCCCTGATCGAAAGTACCAGACAACCCTATGAAGCACATTTCAATCGCGATCGTCATCCGCGACAACAGCCGGCTGTGTTATCGGTTTCCATAGCCGGTCCCTATGAATCAACCGGTGTCTCTGAAACTGCCCCCAGGGAAAAAATATTTAGCTGCCAACCAAACCAACAACTTTCTGCTTCCCAGTGTGCCGAATCAATCGTAAACCGGCTGGCAACGAAAGCATTTCGTCGCCCCATTACTGCTGAGGACATTGCTACACCCCTGGAATTCTTTGAGAGAGCCAATAGAGCCAGTGGATTTGAAGCGGGTATCGAGATGGCTTTGCGGGCCATCCTGGTCAGCCCGGAATTTCTGTTTCATATCGAACAGGATCCGGCCGATTTTGGTAGCGGTGAAGTTTATGCCCTGAGTGATACAGAGCTTGCCTCGCGGCTTTCTTTCTTCCTCTGGAGCAGTATTCCCGATGATGAGTTAATGGAATTAGCAGTACGGGAAGAACTGAGCAATCCACAAGCACTGGAAGAACAGGTTAGGCGCATGCTGGCAGATCCGCGGGCTGAGTCTCTCGCTTCAAATTTTGCCGACCAATGGCTTTATCTTAGAAACCTGGATTCAGTGGATCCAAACCTACGCTTGTTTCCTGACTTCGATAATAATTTGAGACAGGCCATGCGCCAGGAAACTGAGATGTTGTTCAGTCATATCATCCTGGAAGATCGCAACGTCATGGAACTGTTAAGTGCTGATTACACTTTTCTCAATGAAAGACTGGCACGGCACTACGATATTCCCAATGTCTATGGTGATCAGTTTCGAAAAGTGGATCTGGATCCCGCCAGTCCCCGAATCGGTTTGTTAGGACACGGCAGTGTATTAACCGTCACTTCCTACGCTACCCGCACCTCTCCCGTTCAAAGAGGAAAGTGGGTACTGGAAAATGTCCTGGGCATTCCGCCACCCCCACCGCCGGATGATGTGCCGGCCCTGGCAGAGAATAATTCCGAAGTAAAAGTTGAGACTATGCGCGACCGCATGGTCCAGCATCGCGCGAATCCTGCCTGCGCCGCCTGCCACCAGGTAATGGATCCTATAGGATTGGTCATGGAAGAATTCGATGCTATCGGCCGAATTCGTACCGTAAATTCCGACCAACCACCGATCGATACCCTGGGCAATTTACCAGGCAGTGAGCCGCTTACTGGCGTCAATGGATTACGAGATGCGCTGGTTCAAAACCCGGAAGCCTTCGTCGGTACCATGAGCGAGAAACTCATGACCTATGCCCTGGGCCGTGGTTTAGAGTATTACGATGCTCCTGCTATACGCTCGATCATAAGAGAAGCAGAAGCCCAGGATTACAGTTTCAGTTCCATAGTCGTCGCACTCGTAAATAGCACTCCCTTTCAAATGAGGAGAACTCTATGATTATCACCAAGAAAGCACTACCGAGAAGAACCTTTCTTCGCGGCGCAGGAGCGGCTGTCGCATTGCCAATGCTGGATGCCATGGTCCCTGCTCTTGCCCAATCCGGAAGTGCTGCTGATTCAATTCGACGCATCGGATACTTTTATATACCGATGGGAATGGATCCAGGACCATGGGTACCGAAAAGCGCAGGGAAACTGGAATCCCTTACGCCCTCCTTAGAGCCACTTAGTCCTTTTCTAAAAGATATTACGGTTCTCTCCAATATGGAGATTCGTGATGCCCATACGACTGGTAACCATGCTTCTTCCAATTGTGCCTTTCTCAGTTGTGTCAAAGCCAAGCGAACTGAAGGCAGTGATTACTATTTGGGAACAACGGTTGACCAGATTGCAGCCAAGGTAATTGGCTCGGAAACCCCCTTTCCCTCTCTGGAACTAGGCACCGACATTATCAGCCAGGTTGGTAACTGCGATAACGGATATGCCTGCGTTTATCAGAACAGTCTTGCCTGGTCTTCACCAACAACACCGCTGCCAACCGAGTCTGACCCGAGAGTGTTGTTTGAGCGATTATTCGGTGACGGTGGTACGCCGGAACAGCGTCAGGCTGAGCTGGCAACCAATGCCAGCTTACTGGATGCAGTCATGGAAGACATGTCCCGATATCAACGCCAGTTAGGAACCAGTGACAAAGTCAAAGTTGATGAATACCTGGATACGGTAAGAGAAGTTGAACGTCGTATTCAAATGTCCCAGGCCCAAAGTGACAGGGCTCAACTTCCCGATTTAACACGCCCAACCTCGGTGCCTGAGGAATGGGATGAACATGTGAAGCTAATGATCGATCTGCAGACTTTAGCATTACAGGCTGACCTTACCCGGGTCGTGACTTTTCAATTAGCTCGAGAAGCTTCTACCCGCACCTACCCACAGATTGGTGTAGACGAACCCCATCATCCAATCTCTCACCACGGTAATGACCCTGTACAACTGGAGAAACTTGCGAAAATAAATAAGTACCATGTATCCCTTTTTGCTTATATGTTGGAAAAAATGGCTGCAGTCGATGAAGGTAACGCCAGCCTGCTGGATAACACGACTTATCTCATGGGCAGCGGTATGGGTAATCCAGACATTCACAACCACAAGAATCTTCCAATCGTAATTGCCAGTGGAGCCAACAGTGGCATTTACGGCGGTCGCCACATCCAATATGAGGAAACTCAAACGCCACTGGCTAATTTACACCTTAGCCTGTTGGATAGCGTTGGCGTTCACCTGGACAGCTTTGCCGATAATAGCGGCCGGGTGGATGAGCTCTTCCATCCGGTATAGGGATGCTGAATTCGTGAAAAAAATCGCAGCTTGTCTCAGTTTCCTTTTTCTCACTTCCTGGGCATACGCCCAGGATGAGCTGCGCTTGATTCAGGCGGTAAAAGATCAAGACCTATCCCAGGTGCGGGTATTACTTGATTCTGGTGTCGATGTGAATGAAACGGAAGCGGATGGATCGAGAGCGTTGCACTGGTCAGTGCACAGAGACAATCTGGAAATCACTCGCCTGTTACTGGACGCCGGCGTCGACATCAATGAGAAGAATCGCTACCAGGTTGCACCTCTCTCTCTAGCGGCCAATAACGGCAATCCGGAAATGATTGCGATACTGCTGGAAGCTGGTGCGTTTCCTAACAGCGCCATGGCTGAAAATGAAACTGTGCTTTTGACTGCCGCCAGAACCGGCGTCGCCGAATCAGTCGCTTTGTTAATCGATGCTGGTGCAAACGTAAATGCCAGGGAAGACTGGCGTGGTCAGTCAGCTTTAATGTGGGCTGCCGGTGAAGGGAATCTGGAAGTCACTAATTTACTTATAGAGAAAGGTGCCGATCTTAACGCGCGTTCTAATCGCGGATTCACTCCACTATTGTTTGCCGCCCGTGAAGGTAACACTGAAATCGTTAGAACACTGCTGGATCAGGGTGCCAACATTGGCGAAGCCCTGCCGGCAGGACGGGCCGTTGTAAATGAGAACGGCATGGCAGCTGCAGCGCAAACCGGTATGACTCCATTATTAATGGCGATTGGTAGCGCACATTTCGAGACGGCAGCATTATTGCTGGAACGCGGTGCCGATCCCAACGCTGCGCCACTGGGCTGGGCTCCGATTCATCAAATTACCTGGATTCGAAAGGCCGGACAGGCAGGCAGTAATAATCCAGCACCCCAGGGTTCCGGCCGCCTCGGTAGCCTTGAGTTTACTCGGCAACTGATTGAAGCTGGCGCCGATTTGAATGCACAAGCCACCAGCCGACCACCGGTTGGAGTTAGTGATCTTAATATGCGTGGTGGCACTGCATTCCTGCTGGCCGCCAGAACCGCGGATGCCGATCTTATGCGCTTACTGGTGGAACTGGGGGCTGATCCCCATATTCCCAATGACGATAACAGCACAGCACTAATGGTCGCTGCTGGGCTAGGAACAGGAGCCCCGGGGGAAGATCCGGGTACGGAAGAAGAAGCCCTGGAAGCTGTGCGATATGCGCTGAGCCTGGGTAGTGACATCAATGCCGTAGATGACCTGGGTAACACTGCCATGCATGGTGCGGCTTACAAGCATCTTCCCCAGGTTGTGGAATATCTCTACGAAAACGGCGCAGAAATCTCAATCTGGAACCAGGAAAACGAAATGGGTCATACGCCGCTGCTCATCGCCGAAGGCATTCATCGGGGTATGAATATTGTAAGTTCGGCAATAACTGAAGAAGCCATTCGAAAAATCCTGGATCGATTTCCACTCCCTCAATAAGCATTCAATTAGTCCCATAGCCCGCCACCCCTGCCTTGCCGGGCTTTCATTTAGGTCTGAATTGATGCTCTAATACCGCCTCGCCTAATCAAGTGGGGAACGAGTAATGTTACAAACCCTTAAGACACAAAGATTTCTGTTAGCCATTCTATTCTCACTATCGACAGCGATCAGTTCTGTTGCAAGCGCCGATGTAGACAAGGCTAGCCTTGATGCAGTGAAAGCTGATCTGCAGGGAAGAATCGATGAGAGCAAATTATCCGGCGCCGTTGTTATGGTGGCACAGGATGGTGAAGTATTAATGCATGAAGCATTGGGCTACCAGAATGTAGAGGACCAGATACCCATGAGCACGGATACAATTTTCCGTATCTTCTCAATGACCAAACCAGTAACCGGCACGGCACTAATGATGCTTTACGATGAAGGCAAGTTTGATCTGGACGATCCGGTTGAGAAGCATCTTCCTGAACTGGCTGGTATGGAAGTCATGGTTTCGCAGAATGACGATGGAAGCTGGGAAACAGAACCGGCCAATCATCCAATGACAGTGCGGGAGTTAATGAGTCATACCGGCGGGCTATTGTATACCCCGGGCCTTTCCCAGGGACCAATTGCCGAAGCATACGCCGCAGCAGGAATAATGGACCTCTATGGCACGACCCTTGAAGACTCAATCCCTGCCTTGAAAGATATCCCTCTTGCCTATCAGCCTGGCACGCAATGGGTTTATTCAATCTCTGTCGACGTTCAGGGATACATGGTCGAAAAACTTTCCGGACAGAAATTCGATGATTTCTTGCAGGAAAGAATCTTTGGTCCATTGGGCATGAACGATACAGCTTTTTATGTGAAATCTGAAAAAGCGGATCGCCTGGCAAGACAATACTTTCCAGCACAAGACGGAACTCTTAATCGAACCGATACTGGTGCCTTCCTGAATCCACCAAAATTCATCTCCGGCGGTGGCGGATTGACCTCCACTTCTTCTGATTACATGAAATTCGCACAAATGCATCTTAATAAAGGTGAATTGAATGGCGTGCGAATACTTTCAGAAGAAGCGGTCGAGATTATGCGTTCTAACCATCTACCAGAAGGCGTTGAAGGTATCGGGCAACTTTATCCGGGCAATGTTTTTGGAGTGGACTTCGCCATTGTGGATAACCCGGACGTGTTTCAGGGTGCATCCAAAGGCACTCACTGGTGGTGGGGCATCGCAGGCTCCTGGTTCTGGATTGACCCTGTGGAAGACATTGTCTTCATCGGTATGATTCAAAATAGCGATATTCTCTATTCCGTTCAGATACATGGTGCAGCAAGATCAGCGATCTATCAGTAAAGAAATCGCTAAACTAACAACAAAAATGAAAAAGCCGGCTCAATGCCGGCTTTTCTATTCCCCGTCTTTTTCACTATTTCTGAGATCTTCGCGGTACTCCTCTCGCCGCTGGCGATAATTCTCGGTATCTCCATATTCTAAAAACTTACTGTAACGATCGGATGCCGCAGGCGTGTCTTGGGCATGTTTGATGGGGCACCAATATTGTTCAGTGCGAGAAATAATTTCCCTGGCATAAGAAATAGAGCCGTTTCCGTAGCCACAGTAAATACAATTGAATTTGTTGAGCCAGTTTAGCTGCCCAAGTAACTGTCTATCGATAATAAAGTGATCTCCCCTCTGTACTCTTGGTATTCCATAGAGTCGGAAGCAAATGTGCTGATAAATAGTTACAGTAATATCTAGAAATGCCAGCGGCACAATCATCAGGTAGATAAACGGTGCTGACAGCAGATTCCTGAAGAACACCAACCGACGACTGTCTTTAGCTTGTTCTCTTGTATTTGCTAAAACACTTTGCGCATTTCTTAATGCATCAATATTAAAAAGATAGGCTTGTTGAAACCTGGCTTCATAGCTTTTAACTTCCTCGTGAAAATCGGCTTCCAGTTCCTGCATCTTCTCAAGAATCTTGACTAGTTTTTCGTTCATCTCTTGTTGCACCTATCAGGCAATCACTTAGCTTCAGTTTTTATTAGGCCTTTATGATCAAGGCCTGCAATTGATTTTAATCAACTTTCTTTTCAAATTAATTACTAGTATGGTGTTTGCAATTCTTCGTAAGGAAACAGTAAAAGCTCAGGAGAAGAGAAAATGTATAACAAAGTCATCGTCGCCTTAGATTTTTCAGACAGTTCCCAGCACGTACTTGACCGTGCAAAAGAGCTGGTAGGGAATGATCTCGAAAAGCTGGAACTGGTTCACGTAGTTGAGCCAATACCCACAGTTTGGGGAATGGAGTCTTACACGCTCGATCCAATTGAGCTGCAGAACAAAATTCTGGAAAGTTCGTCACAGAATCTGGCTGAAGTTGGTGAAAAGAACTATATCGATAGAGCGAGCCAACATACACTGCTAGGGCCGCCTGCAGAAAAAATCAGAGAGCTGCAGAACGAATTAGGAGCCGATGCCATCGTTATCGGCAGCCACGGCCACTCCGGCTGGAAACTCATGTTGGGCTCAACTGCTACAAACCTCCTTCATGGCGCTACAGTTGATGTAATAACAGTGCACGTGAACGAGCCTACCTAACTCACTTGCGTTAAATCCCTTCCTCATTTGAATTGCGATGAGAAACTAAATAACTTCGTCAAGTTTCAAAATTTGCTATCCGGTGTGAAATCCGATGCGCTTAAATACGATTTCTCTACTAAGCAAGGAAATAGTAGTACAACGATTGAATATGTAGTCAGGATTAGGGAAGAAGCCTACCCGCAGATAGATAATGCAGTTTTCGTCGGAGACTTATTTGGTGAAAACGCACGGACCGACGATTTCATATTCGTACTGCAGGACACTACAAGTGATGGAGACGGTGATGACATTTCCGATTTTAACGAAGAAATTGCTGGCACAGATCCGAATAGCGTTTCGTCGGTAACTCCGTCAAATGAAATGTTAGAAGTTGATTTGATGTTTTTATACACCGATCGCTTTGTCGATGACTTGATTCTGGATTCTCCCGAGGCTGATATAAATCAGATGGTTCTACTTACTAACAGCTATTACGCTGCCAGTGGTGCAAATGTTGAGTTTCGTCCCGTGTATTACGGCAGGACAAATTATGAGGTAGATACTATCGACGTGGCAATGACTGCGCTTAGAGAATCCTCAAGTCCGAGCTTTAACGATGTTCCTTCGATTCGAGAAAACCTTGGTGCTGACATAGTAGTGCTGGTAGATGGGTTTATTCGCAGCGGCAATACCTGTGGAATTGGATCTATTCCTGGTATGGACTATGAAGGAGAGATCTTTCATCCCCTGGTTTCAAACTCTGATCTGTATGTCACCTTGTTTAAAGATGGTGGTACAAGCCTTAACAGTTTTTGCCCTGACGATACCCTGGCCCATGAACTAGGTCATAACTTCGGTGTTGCTCATTCGCGCCGAGATACAGATTCCTTTGGTATTTTCGACTGGTCCCATAGGCATGGAGTGGACGGATCATTTACAACCATCATGGCCTACTCGAATAGTTTTCCTGGCAGCAATTCGATTCCCCTATTCTCTAGCCCATCCCTGATTGAATGTAATGGCATGCCATGTGGGGTATCACGGGATGATATGGAACAGGGTGCCGATGCCGTTCACACGATTAACCATTCTCGCTTCCAGATTGCCAATCGACGCGAATCGAAACTGATCGATATTGCAACGACCAATGGTGATCCTTCTGGGTTAATAATGTTTGGTGGAGGAACCAAGAACGGGAATGCCGAAGAGCTGGTAAGCAATTTTGCGGCTTCGGACACGATCGATGTTCGCGCCACCTTGCAGATTCCAAGCGAGCACCAGGGACAAACAGGTTCAACCTACGTTGTTATCCTGGTAGATGGGCTTGGTTTATTCTTCCGGGATTCCGCAGGCGGCTATATTGTCTGGGATGGTGAATTAGGAACACTCGGTAGCACCATAGAACCCAGAGCATTGAATGCATCGGAGGAGTTAATTGCTTTTAGTAATTTTGTGCCAGCGGACTTCGGCGTAGATGCCGCTTCAATGACCGTGTATTTTGCCTACGCCATTGCCAACACCGAGGTGTTTGTCTACAGCGCAACGGGAGTACCGGTGGTGATTCAGTAAGACTTATCGAATCACTGATTGCAAATAGGCAACAGCTTCGGAAATGGAACCACCGTCTACATCGACGATTCGATTCGCCTGGCGCATTTCATCATCGGATATTTCATTCACCAGTGACTCGAGAGTTTCTATGAACAGTGCATTTTCGGCTGCATTGGAAGATGCGAGCAGAAAGGAGTCGTAAGGTAGTAAAGCATTACGAGGATCTTCCAGCAGTAATAAGTCAAATGCCGCAATTCTTCCGTCACTGGTATAGCCAGCAATGAGATCTACCTGCCTCTCATTAATAGCCGTGTACATCAGGGTAGGATCGAAAGTCAGTTTCTCCGCAAAATCGATGTTGTAAGTATCTCGCAAGGTAATCCATTCAGGGCGGCCAAAAAATTCCAGATCCCCCGCTGCGACTAAATCCCGGGCAATAGGCAGCAAGTCTTCGATTGAACTCACACCCAGCTCTTGCGCTCGATCTTTACGCATTGCCAGGGCGTAGCGATTCTGAAATCCCAGCGCGCCGATATTCACCATACCTTCTGGACCTTCGATAAACTCGGTCACGCCTTCTAATACGGCTTCCCGGCCAGGATTGTTGTTGTTGTTCATGATGTTTGCCCACACCGTACCTGTGTATTCAAGATAAACATCGACGGAATTGTTAGCGGTCGCTGTGTAAACGACTTCCGTTCCCATACCCAGACGCTGCTCGACACCAAAACCGGCAGCCTCCAGTTCAGCACTCAATAGCCCCGCAATAATGTATTGCTCCGTGAAAGTCTTTCCGCCAATGGTGAAATCCGTTTCTGGTTCCGGCAACAAACTGTAAGCAGAGAATCCGATACTAACGGTGAGCGCACCGATCACTGCGTACTTAACCTGACGATACTTTGTTTCTGTTGTCGCTTGATTACGGTTTTCAACCAACCACTGAATGCCTCCGATCAAGGCATCCAAAACCACAGCCATTAATGCGGCAGCAATAGAACCTACAGTGACTGAGACCAGGTTTCTGGTTTGTAAACCAGTAAAAATGTAGTTGCCGAAACTTGTTGCACCAACCAGGGTAGAAAGTGTCGCCAGTCCAACTGTCCAAACCGCTGCTGTTCGAATACCTGCAATGATTACGGGGAGCGCTAAAGGTATTCTCACCCTGGTGAGGATCTGGGAAGAGCTCATACCAATACCACGAGCAGCCTCAACCACTTCTTCCGTCACCGTTTCCAGTCCGCTTACTGTATTTCGGACTATGGGCAGCATTGAATAAAGCACAAGCGCGATAATCGCTGGTGCTAATCCTATTTGTCCGCCAAGGAAAGCAACGACTAATGCGAGAATTGCTACACTGGGAATCGTTTGAATAATACTAACAGTAGTTAATAGAGGTCGCTTAACCACCGCAGATTGTGCAGCCCAAATACCAAGAGGGATACTAATTACGATTCCCATTGATAAGGCGATCAAGGTCAATATCAAATGACCCTGAAAGTATTGAGGTAATAGCAATAGTTGTTCACTCAAGTTTTCGTTCATAAGGAGTGAATTAGCTGCTCCAGTCTTTCAGCATGCCTTTTCGGCATCTCTACAATTTCTCTTACATAATCATGTTGTGGCTGATTGAGTAATTCCCGCGGTGTTCCAATCTGCAAAACTTCTCCATCCTTCATTACTGCAATTCGATCAGCCATTAGCAGGGCTTCCGTCATGTCGTGAGTAACCATGATGACGGTGAGATTAAGTTTATTCTGAATAAGTTTGAATTCTTCCTGTAACTCGGCCCTGGTAATAGGATCCAATGCTCCAAAAGGTTCATCCATCAATATCACTTCGGGTTCCGCCGCCAGTGCCCTTGCTACCCCGACACGCTGCTGCTGTCCGCCAGATAACTGGGATGGAAAGCGGTCGCCGTACTCTTCGATAGGAAGACCCACCATAGACAAAGTTTCGGTACAGCGCCTATTAATTCGGGACTCATCCCATCCCAGCAGTTCAGGCACGGCAGCTACATTCCTGGCGACAGTGTAATGTGGAAACAATCCAATTCCCTGAAACACGTAACCGACATTGCGTCGTAGCTCTTCAGGATTTCTATCTAATACGTTTTGACCCTTAACCCGAATCTCACCTGCACTGGGCTCTTCCAGCCTGTTTATCATCTTTAAGGTGGTGGTTTTGCCGCTGCCGGATTCACCGATGAGCCCTAGCAGCTCGCCTTCAGCAACAGTAAAAGAAGTGTCCGCGACGGCCAGAGTAGCTCCGCCATCGAATGATTTTTGAACATCGATTAGCTCTATCATGCAGAACCAGTCTAACAAGCGACACGCAGGGTTCCAAATGACGTAAAATTCCGTGGTTTCTGGCAGAATAGCTCCGCCCTATTTATCCATTACAAGTTAGTTGCCGAGGTGTTATGAAGTTCGAAGCATTTGATCTTGAATACAGCCAATCAATCTGGGAGCAGGAAGTTGATTTCAACCTGACTGAAAGTGGCGTACACCCTATTTCCCTAAAGGGATTGATTGATAACGATGATTCGTTACTGGAAAGCATCCTGGGATTGGAAATCAACTATCCCCATGTCAATGGAATTCCTCGCTTGCGCGAACTTATTGCATCACTGTATGACAATGCTTTCATGGAAAACGTGTTAGTTACAATTGGAGCAGCAGAAGCCAACCAGATCATCATGCAAACCATGCTTGAGCCGGGTGATGAAATTGCAAGCCTGAATCCGACTTATAAACAAGTATGGGGGATTGCACTTAACTCCGGACACAAAGTCAGATTATTCTCGCTGGACCCGAACAACGACTGGTCCCTCAATACCGATGAACTCAATGCTGCAGTAAATAGCAAAACCAAGATCGTTGCTCTGGTAAATCCAAACAATCCCACGGGCAAGATTCTCACTTCCGAAGAAATGCAGGCGATTGTAAATGCTGCTGATAGAGTCGGAGCATGGATACTTGCTGACGAAGTCTATCGCGGGGCGGAACGTGAACAGGAAGAAGAGACGCCTTCTTTTTATAATCTTTATGACAAAGTGCTGGCCGTGGGCAGTATGAGTAAAGCATATGGCCTGCCAGGGCTACGCATCGGTTGGGTAGTTGCACCTCCGGACACTGTTGAGGCTATCTGGCGTCGACACGAATACACCAACATCGCTGCAACCATGTTAAGCAATCACCTTGCGGCCCATGCTCTTTCACCAGAAGTAAGACCACGTCTTATTAACCGTGCTCGCAATTACATACGCAATGGATTCCCGGTGTTACAGCAATGGATGGACGCACAACAAGGACTATTTTCCTATACACCACCACAAGCCTCGGCAGTGAGCTTCATAAAATACAATCTGGACATCAACTCGACAGATCTAATGCTAAAGCTAATTAAGGAAGCCAGTGTATTTGTTGGTGCGGGGGATTCCTTCGGCATGGATAAGCATATCCGGATTGCTTTTGGACAAGAGAAGGAGTTGTTAGAAGAGGCTTTCGCGAGAATTCATCGAACTCTTGAAAGCCTCTCCTGAGTAGTTTTATCAACCAGGCTTCGGTTTAGTCGCGACCGGCGGCCTCCCTGCCCAGGCGCAAGGCATTGGCTGCACCCGAATTCAGGCCGCCATCAGCTCCTACGGTAACGAAACTGAATCCCTGTTCGATGCGTTCCTGGACTGAACCGGCGCCGGTAGTAATGGCACAGGGAACATCATTATCAAGACAGGCCTGGAGTACGCGCTGAATCGCTTCTTCCACCTGAGGAGCAGCCGGGCTGGCATATCCCATGGAAGTACTGAGGTCAGAAGGCCCTACAAATATAGCTCCCAGGCCTGGCACCGTAATTATCTCATCGATGTTCTCCACACCTTCAGCGGATTCAATAAACATCATTGCCAGCAGTTCACCCTGGGGGTCGAGAGGCCAGACATCGGCCTTCGCGTGGTAATCACGAATACCCCAGTACCAGACCGCATTGGAGGGATTTCTGCCTCGCAGACCAGTTGGCTCATAGTCCGGAGCACTATTGTATTGCGGATAGCGAGTCGCCCTTACCGCCAGTTCTGCCTGTTCACGAGTGTGTATAGCCGGAAAGAAAATTCCAAACACGCCCACATCCAAAACCTGCTTTGCCTGGGCGATTAACTCCTCGGCACCGCCAGCTGCTGGAATTCTTACGAAGGGAACAACATCCGGCTGTAAGTTTCCTTTCTCAACTAAGCTGCGCTTGTTAGTCATCCCCAGCAGGAATTCCCGCAACCTTTCAACATCGAAAGGCGCGTGCTCCATGTCGATAAACACGAAATCCAGTCCAGAAGTTGCCAGCGAGCGAGCATTATCCAGGGAATAGTTAAACGACAAAACACCAAAGGCGGGCTCATCGTTTTCAAACAATTCGATGAGCTTGTTCAGTCTTTGTGCGTTGGCGTTTACCGCAATGCTGGCCAGTAACAAACCAATAAAGGAAGCTAAGATTTTTCTTTTTATTATTGTCATCGAATCTTCCTTTAGTTGGCAGTCCAGGGTGCTTCAATCAATAACTCGGGATCAGCTCCAGCTTTTGGCACAAACTTTTGCGAACGTCCGTATTGATTGTCGCCACCGATCATATTGCCATCAGGATCAACGGAAAAAGTGTGAACTTCAATATAGCCATCGGGCAAATCTCGTGGAACCAACCAGGTGTATTTCAGGTTTCCTTCGAAATCGAAATTAACAAAGCGCAATGGACCCAGATCAGTAATCCAAAAATCATTCTCGTTTACGATAATGTCTAATGGCAATGTTAGCGGTGAACCGATTGATCGCTCGAATTCGAATACGGCTGGATCATCTGTAGTACGAAACAGATTTACTTCACCACCTGCACGATCCAACACGAACACGCGACCTTCGGATCCAATGCCGATTGCATGAATAGTGTTGAACTGACCAGGGCCATCTCCCTGCCCACCAAATTCACCGAGGTAGTTCATGTCATTGTCCATAACCATGACGCGGTGATTATCCAGTCCATCGGCAATCAGAATTCTGCCATCTGGTAAGAAAGCAACATCCTGTGGGCGTCCAAAGTGAGTTCCATCATTTCCCAGCACACCTTTCTCGCCATAGGTAGCAAGAACTTCAGATCCATCGTTGGCAATAACGTAAATCTGGTGAAAAGTTTCATGTACTAACCAGATTCGTTGCTCAGGATCATAAGGGCTGATGCGAATACGATGCGGGCCCGGGCCACTCGATCCTTCACAGAGGTAATCAAGATGATCCCAAATTTCTATAACCTCACCATCCCCATTCACAACATAGAGGCAGTTTTGCCAGGTGCGTCGATTGGTATCGGTAAGTACGTTAATACCCAATTCGCCAGCAAAACCATTAAAATAATCAGGTACCGGATAAGGCAAGAAAGTCTCACCGCGTTGAGCAATTATGACGCGATCTGGCGATTCCGCCCAGACACCAGAATTTCCTCCAAAACCAAATCCGTCTTCCTGAAACGGCTTTGCCCAATAGCGAATAACATCGTAAGGACTTTCGCCGATATTGCCGCGAGCATTGCCCTGGGCAAAAGTTTGAGCAGACAGCACTACCGCCAGTCCGACAATGACCAGCCTCGTAAGTTTGTACATGGGAACTAACCTCTTTGTGAGCCGAATAGCTTTTTTCTAATTTGTGTGCTGCTAATCATGACAAATTATTGCCGCCAGATTCAATATTTCTGGCGAAATCACAAAATGTTGCAAATAGCACTGTAGACCGCAATTTCCGTGGCCTCCAGCGAATTGACTTGGAATAACGGGGTGATAAGCTTTGAACGTATCGAGTCAATAACAAATTCACCGCAAAATTAAGGCGGCGACAGCAAACCGGAGGGATCTATGACCAATAGATCAACGACCAAATCTGTTTATCTTTGCACTCTAATTAGTGGCCTGATGGCGATGCCTGCCCTTGCCCAGGATTATGAAGCACCTCTTACCGAATGGGGCGTTCCCGATCTTCAGGCTGTATGGAAGCACACTTCAATAATTCCTTTCGAAAGGCCGCGGGAATTGGGCGAGAAAAGATTCTACACCGAGGAAGAAGCCCTGGAGATTGAACGTGCTGAACAACAACGCTTCGATGAGGATAATGAGCCGCTGGATCCAGACCGGCCACCTCCAGAAGTCGCCGAATCGCTTCCACCAATTGGCAATTACGATTTGTTCTGGCGCGAGGATGCGCAATTTATACCGACCATAAACGGTGAGATGCGCACTTCTGCCATCATCGATCCACCCAATGGGCGTATGCCGGAAATCATGCCAGGCGTGATGGACAAAGTGCGGGAGCGCCGCGCTAACTTACCTGGCCGTAATGACGGACCTGAAGGGCGAGGACTTCCGGAGCGTTGTCTGGTTGGATTCGGTCCTACCGCCGGTCCGGTAATGATGCCAGTTATTTACAACAGTAATTTGCAATTTGTGCAGTCACCTGGCTACGTAACCATTGTTGCAGAGATGGTGCATGATGCCCGTATCATCAAGATTACTGATCGACGTGACCCAGCAACAGACGCAGCCGCGGAAGCCCATGAAAAATGGATGGGAGATTCCATTGGTCACTGGGAAGGCGACACCCTGGTAGTGGAAACAAAGTACTTTAACGACTGGCACACCTTGCGCGGTCTACCAGTGGATAACTTAACGGTTACCGAAACCTTTCGCCGGGAAACAGATAACAAGTTAATTTATGGATTCAGGGTGAGTGATCCAACTGTCTTTGCATCGGATTTTTATGGTGAATTCCCGCTATCTCGATTAGATGAGAATCTTTATGAGTATGCTTGTCATGAAGGGAATTACGGCATGGTAGGCATACTGGCAGGTGCGCGACAGCTGGAAAGACAATCCGCTGAAGAAAGCGGGCAATAGTTATATCGCTTACAAAAAAGCCGAGATTTTATCTCGGCTTTTTTATTAAAAGGTTCCCCTTATCTTTAAGGCGAATTGCCTTCCGTATTTCGTACAGTTGAATTCCACTTCCTTCAAGATTCCGTCCAGTACTCTGCCATCGAATCGGCGACGCTCGGAGCATACTTCATCATTTTCTATGTTACTTGCTTCCAATCGATAAGTGAGCCCGGCAAAGCCCACAATCTCAACAAATGCGCTCAGATTGGAAGGAAAGATAAACTCAAACCGATTATCGATATCAAAAAAGGTGCGATTGCCATCGATGCGACCAAAGTAATTCATGCCATAGCTCAGGCTTCGTTCGGGAACATCGTGGCGAAACCCGATGCGGCCGCCACCGCGATCATAGGGCGGAAAACCATGTTCTTTGGGAGCGAAAGGATCACGATGA
The DNA here is from genome assembly GCA_964616225.1 of uncultured Pseudohongiella sp. Lineage (GTDB taxonomy): Bacteria > Pseudomonadota > Gammaproteobacteria > Pseudomonadales > Pseudohongiellaceae > UBA9145. Next base: position 40,957 of record CAZTTE010000003.1, on the reverse strand, counting down.
AATTCTGATTCCTGCAAGGTAAGTGACCCGGTTACCAGAGCAGTTGGTAAGCCGATAAATCCCAAGCGCAAGCTCGCATTAGTAATAAGTCCATAGGCAGCAGCTGATCCGATGTTACCGCGAGTCGACTGCAGATCATCGTCCGATGGAGAAACATCGATCTGGCCAATCTTGTTATCGTACCTGTAATAGAAATAGCGAGCATTCAGGGTTCCAGCATCATTGGGCAAGCGGTAATCAAAACCGAACTCCGCCTGCCAGCTTTCTTCCGGCTCCAGGGTTGGATTGCCAACTACAGTGTCCTGATCATCATCACGCTCGTTGGTAGCACGAGAGAAATCTCGAAAGCTGAGTTGCGAAACAACATTCTCCAGTGACGCGTTAAATTGCAGCGATCTGCTTATGTCATAACGAAAATCAAACTTTGGCTTTATGTAGTCAAAGTCACGCTTCTTGTTTACATCGCCGGTTTGCTCGATCTCTGACCATTCACCAACCACAGAAGTTTCAAGTGACATGCGCGGACTGATCTGCCAGTTGTGAATAGCAAATGGTTCGTAACGAATTTCCTCTACCGTTGAAAAAGCGTTGGGAAAAGGTATCGCGTTCAATCCGCCGTGTAGGCTGGACGCCTGACCGGGACCCGGGAGACCTAGCAGCAATCCCGAATCCTGAATAGTTTGGGCTCCCTCAATACCTACTTCCAGTCCTTGATTACCAGTGAGGCTGAAGGTGTAAGAACCTCTTACGATTCTTTCCCGATAGCGACTGGTGGTGTCGAGGAACAGATCTTTGAATTCAGTGGATTCTTCAGGAGTCGATATGAATCTTTCCCGGGTAATGTGGTTGTCCTTGTCATTAACAATGAACAAGGCTTTTAGTCGACTTCCATCGGCATATTGATGTTCATAATCACCGCCGATTTCCCAGCTTTCAGATGTTGCGGGAATATCTTCGCGTTCGTAAGTGACCACGTCGACAACGGGATTCCAGTCAGTAATTTCCCTGAAAACTTTTCGCGGCGGATCTGCATCGCTATACAAGAGGTTTAGCGCAAGGCGATCCTGAGGTGTCAGGTCGAAAGTCAAATTGCTATTAAAGCTATAGGTTTCCTGTTCGCTGTAGTCTTCGATAATACGGCGATCATTCGGAGAGAAATCTCCATTAACACTATTCTGATTAAGTTCACCGTGTCGGTAGCCAGTTTCGGCTCCTACACTTAACAGGTAAGTTAAGCGACCACTCTGTCCGCTTAAAGAGAAAGTTCCTCCAGGCTCGGTATTTCCATCATCGAAGTAAGTAGCATTAACATCGACCGCGATACTGGAACTGGATTGGGATTCCAATAAGACAATGTTTACTACCTGGCCTACATTCTGCACATCGAGATCGCTGGACGTGCCACGAATAATCTCAATGTAATTTACCTGATCTGCAGAAATGCGATCTAACTGTGCCCTGGCTTCATTGGCTTTTCCCGCCATGCGTTTGCCATCGATAAGGATACTCGACTCTGCTCCCAGTCCACGATCCCCGCCATCAAAACTGGAACTGAAGTTTTGTTGCAGGATCATGTCGATACCTGGAACACGATCCAGCATGTCATTAACGGTTAGCGGTCCATACTGGTCAAAATAGGCTGCCGGGTAGGTTACTGTCGAGTTCTCATCGACTTGCTCCTGGGCAGTTGCACCAGCGGCGATGAAGAGAATAGTAGTGAAAACACATAGCTTGCGCGAAATCATGAACTTCAAATCCTAAGAGATTTATTGCGCGCGGATTCTAGCACTTCAATAGCAAAGAGAATTTCCGCTCTTACAATTTGTAACGAAAGCTTACGATTCGATTTATAAACTGATTGGCTTTAATCGAGTTACTGATTTCTTAAGCGGCAAAACGAACCAATACAAAGATAGAACGACTCTGCCTAATTGGCAGCCTGGCTTTTCTTCTCCAGGCGTCGGGCATGCAAGATAGGCTCGGTATAGCCATTGGGTTGGCTCAAGCCATCAAAAACCAATTCACAGGCAGCTTGAAACGCGATTGAATCGGAGAAATTCCCGGACATGGGTTCATACAAGGGATCTTCCTTATTCTGATCGTCTACTACTGCAGCCATCCGTTCCATGGTTTCCTGAACCTGGTCTTTTGTACATAAACCATGGTGTAACCAGTTCGCCATATGCTGACTGGAAATTCGTAGCGTGGCCCGATCTTCCATTAAGCCGACATTGTTTATATCAGGCACTTTAGAACAGCCTATTCCCTGGTCAATCCAGCGTACTACGTAACCCAGGATGCCCTGGGCATTGTTATCAAGTTCATGCTGAATTTCTTCTGCACTAAGAGATGCTGAATTTTCCAGGAGTGGGATTTGCAGGATGTCATCGATACTCGCCGCCGCTCGTGATTTCAATTCATCCTGGCGAGCAAAAACATTAACCTGGTGATAATGCATGGCATGCAGCACTGCCGCCGTCGGCGAGGGAACCCAGGCAGTATTGGCGCCAGCCTGGGGATGCCCAATCTTTTGTTCCAGCATGCCAGCCATGAGATCTGGCATGGCCCACATGCCTTTGCCGATCTGCGCTTTGCCTTGTAATCCACAGGCAAGACCTACGTCGACGTTGCTGTCTTCGTAGGAAGCTATCCATTTTGCGCCCTTCATTTTAGTCTTGGGGATCATCGGACCTGCTTCCATGCTGGTATGAATTTCATCACCGGTTCGATCGAGGAATCCTGTGTTAATGAAAACAACCCGCTCTTTAGCGGCCTTTATACATGTCTTCAGATTCAGGGAGGTGCGCCGTTCCTCATCCATGATTCCGACTTTCAATGCGTTACTTTTAATGCCAAGAAACTTTTCAACTGCAGCAAACAATTCACAAGTAAATTCGACTTCCGCAGTACCATGCATTTTTGGCTTGACGATGTAGACACTGCCACTACGTGAGTTGCGCAGCAGATTTTTGGCATCAATATCGAGAGTGGCAATAGCGCTGGTGATGACAGCATCCATTATACCCTCGTAAATTTCTTCACCATTCCCATCCAGAATGGCGTTATTGCGCATCAGGTGACCAACATTCCGCACTAACAGCAGGCTGCGACCCGGTAAACTAAAGCTACCGCCATCAGCTGCGCTGAATTCTCGATCCTGATGTAGGATTCGAGTCAATTGCTGACCACCTTTGAGGAATGTATCCGCCAGGTCACCGTTTATTAGTCCTAGCCAGTTTCGATAAACTTCAACTTTGTCTTCTGCATCTACCGCGGCAACAGAGTCTTCACAATCCTGAATCGTAGTTATAGCGGCTTCAAGAACTACGTCTTTTACACCGGCAGCATCACCGGACCCAATATCAGAACTACGATCGATTTGAATATCTATATGCAGATCATTGTTTACCAACAGTACATTTGCAGGCGCATTTTGCTCACCAATGAAACCTCTAAATTGTTCGGGCTTGCTTAAGCCAGTTAAAGTACCATCGCTCAATGTGACAGCCAGCTTGCCATCTTCAACTACATAAGAGGTAGCATCTGTATGAGAGCCCTTCGCGAGTGGACAGGACTGATCGAGGAAATTCCTGGCGAAGGCAATAACTTTGTCTCCGCGAACAGGATTATAAGCCCCTGCTCTTTCCGCACCTCCATCTTCAGGTATGGCGTCGGTACCGTATAGAGCATCGTAGAGTGATCCCCAACGAGCATTGGCAGCATTAAGAGCAAACCTCGCATTCTTTACCGGAACTACCAATTGCGAGCCAGCTTGTGTGGCAATCTCTGCATCAACATCTGCGGTGCTAACTTCGAAATCTTCTCCCTGGTCGGATAAGTAGCCAATGTCTATTAGAAATTGTTTATAGGCAGCGGCATCATGACCCTGATCCCTATTCGCTTTATGCCATTCATCAATCTTTCTCTGCAATTCATCCCGGCCTTTTAGAAGTTGGGTATTACGGGCAGTAAACTCGTCGATAATCGCTTCGAAACCAGACCAAAATTTTTCCTGCTCGATGCCGATTTTTGGCAGCAACTCATTATTGACGAAATCAGCAAGTTCACTCGCTATTTGTAATTGCCCGATAGTTGTTCTGTTTGTCATATCAGTTTCTATTTATTGGAAGCAAAAACATCCAAACTGTGGAGATCACAATCTCTTTTGTTGGGATGGGAATTTTATTGGATGGTGATCTAGCTCTGCTGGGTGTCGTCACCACTATCTTCGACCCGATTGTCCTTAATCGGTACTTTCTCGCCATCTTCGACTCCAGCTAGTTCCGACATCTTGATTACGGAGTTATGCATTTCCTCAAGTGTCGCCTGGAATCTCTTGGCATCCTCTTTACCGGTATCTTTTGCTATCGCTGCCGCATTGAGTTCACGTACCAAATCCAACATATGGTTGCCTTCGACTCTCAGGCGGGAAAAGCATCGATCGCTGGGGAAGAACTTACTCGATAGGCCCCAAACACCAGCTTCCATAAGCAATACACCAAACAGGGCCATTGGCATCTGAATGCGTACGGATAATGTTGAGCCGAGCAAGACGGCGGTGAAGATAAGTGCAATACCCAAACCGGTAAGTATGATATCGATATTTCGGCGAATTTTTCTGTTCACGTATGCCTCTGATTGACCCTGTCTGATTCCCGTTGGTATAGGCGTAAAATGCTAAGCGCCTCGTTAACTCAAGTACAGAAGAATTTTAGCGGGAAGGCAACTACCAACACAATTTGAAATTGAGCTATTCATCGACCGTGAAATTAAGTTCCGCGGTAAACATCATGGAACGATCCAGATCCCGGGCAGCCCAATTCAGGAGCGTATCGCTGTCCTGTGCCACCAATTCATCGAACTTGATCTCACCATTCACATTTACACGAATGGCTCGGGAAAAGTCGACCTCTTCGGGATTCAACAGCAGTGAGAATTCCCCTATTCCTCGCGCTATCACCTCAAATTCGTTTCCACTACGGCTGACTTCAAGCAGCCCGGGAGTCTGTGAGAGTTCATCAATGCGAATCCACATATTACGCTGAAATTTGTCAGTCCGGTCCGCAACCCATTTAACAGAATCAGGGAGTGGATCCCTGGGATTGTCACGTTTGAATTGTTCGATCAACGGCGTTTCATCCGGAAGCCAGTTCGTGTTGTGCCCGCCTTCTGGGATTACTTTCCAGACATGATCAACTCCAGCATCGACCAGGACATCGATAAAGGGTTGTACCGATGAAGAGGGATAAAGCCGATCGTTTTCACCATTAACTATGTAGAGAGGCTTTGCCATCAGGTTTTCGAAATAGAGTCGATAACCGCCTCCACTCTGGGGATTGCGCAATACACCAGGATGACCAATGTAAGGCAGGAATGCTGCCCAGGGTGTTGGTTGCTTGAATGCAAAAAAGTAGGCACCGGTACCACCGTCTGAAATACCTGTCATGCTTACCCGGTTTTCATCGATGTTATAAGTTCCTTTCAAGACATTGAGTATGGCGGGTAAATTTTCTGCCTGGTTCTCGTGCCACCAGAAGGCTTCGACCCAGGATGCCGGCACTACAACTATGCGATCTTCCTGCTTCAGTGAATCGAAGCCACGTCGCCACCAGCCTCCACCCGGTTCCCATTCCGGTCTACTTACGCCACCGTGGAGCATGAATTCAACGGGATATTTGCGTGTAGGATCGTATTGTTCAGGAATCAGATAGACATAAGGAAAATCCATGCCATCGTCACCCCTGCGGATACTTTCCTGTTGCCCTATCGGCACATCGGCGGAGTATTCAGGCCCTTGCTTCATCAATTGATAGAGAGAATCAACGTCCGCGGCACTACTCAATTGCTGCGCTATTTCTCGCCTTTCCGAGTCAGTAGTAGCAGACCAGAATTGATCAATAAGCGCTGAGTTTTCTGCGGCAACCAGAAAACCGTTAGCGCCGAGCAGCGCCATGCCGATTAATGAATGCCTGATCCATTTAATAATGTTCAAGGCTATAACTCACCACCCTGTTCAGTATAAACAGCTCGCAGGAAACGATCAGGATCACCAAAACGATCGTTATAAGCTGCAGTGGGGTTGGCAGCAGCTACTTCTTCGTATGACATTCCCCTCGCAACCATCTCTTCCACCTGATCGGCAACATCGATGATCATGTCACGAAATCCCATGACATCCATGCGATCTGAAACGGCACCGTGACCGGGTATTATTTTGGTGTCGGGTCCAGCTGTACCTACTAATACCGCAAGTGCCTGCAAAGTTCCTTCCAGGGTTCCACCATTATTGGTATCGATAACCGGGAAAGCCGTTGTTCTGAATACATCGCCGGCATGGATTACATCGGAGTTTCGAAAGTGAATAAAAGTATCACCATCGGTATGGGCAGGAGGAACCGGAAAAGCATGCACTTCTTCATCGTTTAAATGGATTGTGATGGAATCGCTATAGGTCAGTATAGGCAGCGCATCTTTTGGAGAAGAAGCAGAGAGTCGCACTCTCACTTCATCTCTTGCCAGGATTGCAATACCCATCTTGCCCAGGTTTTCGTTTCCACCAGTATGATCCGGGTGTACGTGAGTATTAATGACGAAGCGAATCTCGCCGTCATTCAATTCACGAATCGCGGCGACAATCTTGTCAGTTAAGGGTGCAAACTGGTCATCGATCATGACGACGCCATCTATGCCAATACTTAATCCAATGTTTCCTCCGGCACCTTCGAGATAATAGAAAGACCCCGCCACATGGTGTGGAGTAATTTCGACATTGCTGAAATCTCTTTGTGCCAGCGCAGTTGAAAATGGCAGGATGGTGAAGGAAATAGCAGTGACGAGTAGCCTAAAAAATCGAGTCTTGTTCATGTTAGAAACCTCCTTCTACGTGAGTTTCACTGTTCTTCCAGCATAAGAGCCTGCTGTTCGAATGTCCACGAGAGATTGGCCTGCTCATCGCTTTTCCCGTATTGACTAACTCGGGTTCCTATTGGAGCATCTAGGCACCAGTTTCATGGTGTTTCTGGCGATTCAAGCGTATGAAAGATAATGAATAAGAAATGAAAGTGCCTAAGAGATTCTTGTAACAATGACACATCTACAGCCTGCCATGCCACTCCCCAGGGCCCCAGGAGTTCAGCTAATTGTCCTGGCCACGGCACTGCTGATTCTGGGCCCGCCAAGTTTTGCTCAAACTACCGATGATGAACTGCCAGTCCTGGATCTCGATACCCCAATTCGAATGAATTTTTCCGGCAACTGGGAGAAAGATTTTGCCCGCAGCGATAATTGGGAAGACGAGCTAAGTCGTCGCATGCAGATCAGGCAAGAAAATGCTGCCTTGCAGCGTTCCGGAATCGGACTCGGAGGCGGGCCATCGGTATCCCTGGGAAACATAAACCTGAATCGGCCAAGTCGACGCCAGGCAAGTCTTTTGGATCTCGCCCGCCTGTCTGAATACATCAATCGAAATAGCACGATGGAAATCTTTCAGAATAGAAATGAGATTCGCGTTGAGCGAAGAGGTGAAGCGCCGCTGATTTGCGGCATGGAAACAGGCCCAACCCAGACCTTTGCCAGCCAGCATGGAGCGGAAATTTGTGGCTGGGATAGAAACCAGTTGGTATTTGAAATGGCTCTGCCGGCTGGACTATACATTATTCACAGATTAAGCGTTTCCGCTGATAGTCAGACTCTGCAAATGATTACCAGCATCTCCAGTAATAGCTCAGTTCCCTTTAACCTGGTGCAATCATTTAATAAGTACCAGGCACCTCCCAATCAATACAATTGCCGACAGACGGTGACCCGGGGGCGAGTCTGTAGTCAACGTGCTCCAACAAACTAAAAAGACATGATGGCTATGAAATTCTACTCAATAGTGATGACCTGTCTTACTGCTGTTTTTCTAAGCGCCTGTGGTTCCGCACCACCTCCTGAGCCTGCCCCTCCGCCAATTCCTCAGGTTGGTGTTGTTGAACTCGATTCAGCAAATGTAGATCCGGCTGAATACCTGTTACTGGATATTGGGGTTAAAGTCTTCGACATCGAAATCGGCGAAGAGGAAACACTGGAGTTTGGCGAATGGATCTTTACCGAAATTCGTGAAAACGAAACCCATTACCTGCCCTATGTCCTGCGCAATACTTTGTTAACTTCGAACCAATGGGGACCGGTCAGGGTTTTGCCTGCAGACGATCCTTCCATGGATCTGACTATTTCAGGCACGGTGTTATTTTCTGATGGCCTGCAGTTAGCCCTTCGAATAGTTGCTGTAGACAGTACGGGCAAAGTCTGGCTGGAAAAAGACTATGCAGATCAGAGTTTGTTTGAAGACTATCCAGAGTCGACACGTTATACACCGGGAAATCCATTTGACCCGACTTCTTTTAACGAACCCTTTCAAGATATTTACAACCAGATCAGCAACGATCTTGTTCACTACCGAAATTCATTAGCGCGTGAAGAGTTAAGCAATATTAAGCGCGTCTCCCAACTCGTCTATGCAAGGGACTTATCACCAGAGTCTTTTTCTGACAATCTGATACAAGATGAAAACGGCTTCTTATCAATTGCTTCATTACCGGCCGCTGATGATCCTCAGTTTGGTCGCGTTCAGGATATGCGATTAAGGCATCATTTGTTTATTGACACCGTGGACAACTATTACGAATCGCTCCATGAAGAAATGCAGGCTCCCTATGTGGTTTGGCGAAAATATTCTTATGATCAGATAGAAGAAGAATCAATTGCAGAGGCCCAGGCTTATGACTTCAGTAACTATGGTCGATCCAGGGGATTTCTGACCTTGGCCCAACGTTACGATCGTTATCGTTGGAGTAAAATTTTTGAGATGGAGTATCGCGACCTTTCCGTTGGATTTAACAACGAAATTGCTCCCGCCATACTCGAACTAAATGAACAGGTTCATGGTTTAAGTGGCACCATGGAAGAGCAATATATTCAATGGCAACGAATTTTGCGGCAGCTGTTTGCCCTTGAAGAAGAGGTTCCAGATTAACCAGACATGCAAACAAATAAGCAAACCAGAAGACAGTTTCTATACCAGGCAACTTCGTTCACAGCACTGGCTGCCGCAGCGAGTAGTGTTGTTACACCTGTCTCTCTGCTTGCTCAGGCAACAAACCTGCGAGTGCGCGAAGTAAGCGCTTATCCTATTTACATCAACCAACGTTCTGACGGTTTGTTGGAAGCGCCGAGTTTTGATGGCGATGATGATCCAGGGCGCTGGCGATACGGAGGACCTTTCGAACAACTGCCCTCGGCGATCATCGCCATAATTAAAACCAACGAAGGCATTACCGGTTTTGGAATGGGAGCTGGCGGAAGTGCTGCCGTTGAAATTATCGATGGCCACTTGAAACATTTGTTACTAAACGCCAATCCACTAAACGTCGAGCAGCTCTGGGATCAAATGTATACCTCCGGCGTTTTCTATGGGCGTCGCGGAGTATTTGCCATGGCCTTGAGCGCGGTGGATAACGCGCTATGGGATATCGCCGGTAGACATGCTGGGCTGCCCGTCCACGAATTAATCGGAGGTGCCAACCGCGATCGGATCGAGATCTATCAAACCAATGGAGACTTTCTCGAAGCCCGGGCCCGGGGTGTAAGAAACTTCAAGCGCACCACCTATGGTGGTCCCCGCGCCTCACAGGCAGCAATGGATAGCTTTGTAAATTCAGTTCTGGAAGCAAGAGATCAGCTCGGTCCCGATGTTCGACTCATGACCGATTGTGTCTCGCGGGATGGCACGGTGGAATGGGCTATCCCCTTTTGTGAGAGATTAAGAGAAGCCAATCTCTATTTCATGGAAGAGCTTCTGTCACCGGATGATGTATTTGGCTATGCCGAACTGGTAGATCGCATCGGTGGTCGTGGAGAAGGCTGGACTCGAATTGCCTGTGGGGAACACGAATACACGGAGCACGGATTTCGCGTACTGGTGGGCCTGGGTTCTGCTGAAATATTACAACCGGATATAACCTGGTGTGGAGGCACAACCGCTGGAAGGCGAATTTCGGCACTGGTTGAAGCAGCCGGACTCGAACTAATTCCCCATAGAGGGGCCAGTTCATGGGGTTTTCCTATTGCTTTAACTTCTCCGAGTTGTACTATGGCTGAGAGCTTTCCGGAAGGGTCGGCTATACTCGATGCCATGTCCTGCCAGGTTGAGAATGGATATGTCGTCGCACCGAGCGAAGCTGGCTTCGGCCATTCGCTGAGTGAAGAGATGGTGTTAGATTTTCAATTAAGCCTTAGGCAATAAAGCCTGTTAAAAGAAGAAGAGAGGTAATGCTATGTCGGAAGAACAAGCTGTAGCGGGTAACTCCAAAATAAAAATACTAGTTGGCGGATCGTTCGCTGCCCTGCTCACCATTGGTATAGTTGGATTTATTGTTTATTCCGCGACTTGTCCTTGTGAGCGAACTCCCGGAGGGTTTCTGTTTGGTGAGACCAATGACGCACCGGTATCAGACTGGACATTCGCCAATGACGTTCCCCTGTGTCAGTTACAAATCTACGCAGGTATACGGCCCCATTCGATCAACCTGAATTGCATGGCCACTCCAGAAGGCGAAATGTATTTGAGTTGTTCGGTATGTGACACCAAGTACTGGGCCAGCAAAGTCGACACCGATGAAGTTGGTGTAATGCGACTGGAAGGAGTGACCTATCCAGTATACGTAAACCGTATTACCGATCCTGCCACCATGGATCGTGCATGGCGAGCACGTGTTGCCAAATTACAAGTTCATCAAGCCTTGGGGAATCCTGCACCGGATCCAAATTCAGTTCGTCCTGAACGTTGGTGGACATTCCAAGTTACGACTAGAAGTTAAGGGTAGTTATTATGAAAACGAAATTAGGCTTATTCAGCTTGAGCCTTGTATTGGGCTTTGCCAGTTCATCAATCCAGGCACAGGAAAAAAGCTGGATCGATCTGGCAGTTCACAATTTCGGCGCACCTATTAACACCATGTGGGCAGAAGGTGAATTGTCATTCGCCGATGACGGTACCATGGTCTATTGCAGTGCCCGTCAGGATATGGCGGTAGTGGAAGGAGATCCCAAGGATCTTTATATCGCTACTTTTAATGAAGAAACCGGAAGCTGGAATACGCCGGTTAACATGGGGATTCCCGTTAACGCTGCGCCGGCAACAGACGTACATCCTCTCCGTGCAGGGGATGATCGCGAGCCATGGATAACCGCCGATGGCAATACCATTTATTTTCGTTCCGATCGCAATGCCTCAGATGGCAACCCCATCGACCTGTTTGTCACTAACAAGGTCAACGGAGTCTGGACAGAACCGGAATTATTGCCCTACCCCATCAGCACCGATGAAGGAAACGAACACTGTCCTGCAGTATTACAGGATGGTGTGACCCTGTGTTTTGCTTCCATGCGTGCCGGAGGTTATGGCGGTTCTGATATTTATTGCACGCAAAAAGACGAAGACGGCAACTGGATGGAGCCTATTAACCAGGGACCAAACATAAATACCGCTGCCGAAGAATTTCATTTCACCCAGGATAAAGATGGCATGGTGTATTTCACTTCCACTCGACCAGGTGGCTATGGCGGCAGAGACATTTACGGCGCCATGCAACTAGGTGCCAATGAGTGGGCCCCTTCATTTAACCTCGGTCCGCAGATAAATACTTCAGCAGAAGATATGTGTCCGGCATTGCCACCGGGTGCTGATTCATTCTCCTGGTTCTCTTCCAGGCAGGATAATAATCTGGGGAGCTTTGATATTTTCTGGACAAAGAAAGCCAATATCAGAAATCCTTAGTCCATAATTAAGCAGGCATAAAAAAGGCGATGGAATCCATCGCCTTTTTTTGTTACGGGAAGTTGTTGCTGAAAAAAATTATCCCAGGTTATTTTCAAACAAATTGAGCAATCGACTCCACGCTCTTTCCGCTTGGGCCTGGTGATAGACTTGCGAGTCAATAGCACACCAACCGTGTAGCGCATCTTCATACACTTCGATCTCCGCCGATATGCCAGCAGCATCATAAGCCTCACGCAGAGTGACCTTGGCTTGCGGATCATTGTCATCGTCGTTCTCGGCAACACAATGAAGCATGGCCGCACGCGTATCTGGAATCAGTAAATGAGGGCTGTCGGGATTGCCAGTGGCAAGGCCACCACCATGGAAAGTTGCACCTGCGGCAAATCGTTCTGGTACCGCAGCAACAGTACGCATCACCATTGGGCCGCCCATACAATAACCGGTTGTGCCGATGCCGCGGCTGGTATCGACTTCGGGTTGCTCATCCAGCCATTCAGTAAAAGCCCGGGCATCAGTAAAGTGAGTATCAGCATTGAGATTACGGGCCATTGGCAAAACAATTTCCCGGGTCTCTGGCTGACCGAAGCTGGCTCCCCTGCCTACCACCGGTGAACGGGCATCACGATAGAAGGGATTTACCGTTAATACGGCATAGCCGGATCGAGCCAGGCGTTTGCCCATTTCACGGAAAGCTGGCCTTAGAGCCAGGATATCCGGCCACACCAGAACAGCGGCATGAGCACCCCTTGAGGGATAGACAAAATAGCAATCAGCCACTCCGTCAGGCGTCCTGATTTCCACATCCCGCTCGGAAACAGACTGGGCATTGGCCATGGGTGGAAACATCATCGCCAGACCGGCTCCAGTCGCTAACTTGGTGAAGTCCCGGCGGGTCATTTCGGGGTGACGGCGCAGATATTCTTCTACATCTTTCTGGGTATCGTTATCGCACATGACGATTCTCCTGTATCTACCACTTCTCAGTAGTTGGCCCAGCTATAGGCTGTGGCGTTGGAAGTGCTGTTCTTTTAGTTCTCTCGCTAGTTCTTTCTATTATTCTTCCCGTAGCAGGAATATGAGAGTATTTGGGACACGCACAAAACACAAGTCCAAAGTAGGAGATGTTGCTCATTACGGCGGGTTGAGAGCGGGTTAATCAGCCAGGGTAGCTCAGAGGGAAGAATGACGAAAAATTTGAAAGTAGTGGCATTTGCCGCCACCAGTAGCAAACAGTCTATCAATAAACAATTAGTTCGCTACGCCACCGGGCTGCTGGAATCAGCTGAAATAGAAATTCTGGATCTTAACGATTTCGAGCTTCCACTTTTCAGCGTAGATCGCGAAGCTGAGCTCGGACAGCCTGAATTAGCCAGACTATTTCTGCAAAAGCTTCAAGACGCCGATGCAATTATCATTTCATTCGCGGAGCACAATCTTTCCTACAGTGCCGCCTATAAAAATCTGTTTGATTGGTGTTCCCGCATCGAGCCAAAAGTCTATAAAGATAAGCCCATGGTGTTATTCGCTACTTCACCCGGTGGTCGCGGTGGGCAAACAGTCCTGGAAGCTGCCAATAAAGCGATTCCCTTCTTTGGTGGTGATATTAAAGCCAGCCTTTCCATTACAAGTTTTAATTCCAACTTTGACAGCGATGTTGGAGAATTGACTAACGAAGAATTAAAAGCAAAGCTAGAGAAAGCCGTAAATACACTCCTGGCATAACAAATCGAAAAGCGAGGATTTAACCATGGCCAATACCAGCCGTCGAACATTCTTACAAAAGGTAGCGATTTCCGGTGCTGCCTTCTCTATTCCCACCGTCACATTGGCTCAACAAAATTGGCGCGTCTACACTGTGGCAGGTACTGGTACCGCAGGCTATGAATATGAAGGCAGGCAGGGCCTGATCGCAACCGAGACGCCGGTTAATAATCCCTACGGCGTAGTAATCGGTCCTGGTGAAGCACTCTACTTTTGCGAAGTAGATACCGGCAGAACCCGCCGGCTGAATCTGCAAACCAATCGACTAACAACAATTGCCGGTAATGGCGAAACAGGATTTGTCACTGAAACTCGCCGGCCACTGGACACTTCATTTAATGCACCCCATGAAATTCGCTGGGATGAGCAAGGTAATCTTTACATTGTTGAAAGAGATTCTCACAGCGTACGTCGTATAGCTGCACGAACCGGGTTGGTAACTGTGCTGGCAGGCAATGGAGAACCAGGAGACGGAGGCGATGGTCGCTCTGCCGTTCTTTCTCAATTAAACCGACCCCACAGTATTGCCTTCGATGCCCAGGGCAATCTGCTGATATGTGACATTGGCAATCATCGATTGCGTATCGTTGAGCGAGATACCGGAATAATCCGAACATTATCTGGCACTGGAGAAAGACTACGGCCACCGGACTCAGCTCCTCTCGAAGGCACTCCGCTGTTTGGCCCGCGCTCTATAGACACCGATCCTGATGGCAATGCCTACCTGGTTCTGCGAGAAGGTAATGCCATTTACCAGATTGATATCCAGGGCAATCGATTGCAACGCATTGCTGGAACCGGCGAGCAGGGATACACCGGGGATGGAGGGCCAGCAATTAATTGCACCTTTAACGGACCCAAAGGTATCGCCTACTCACGCCAGGATCACTCGCTCTATATAGTCGATACTGAAAACCACGTAATCAGGCGCATGGCGCTGTCCACCGGCATTATCGATACGGTGCTGGGAAATGGTGAACGGGGTGATGGTCCGGACGGCGATCCTCTAAACTGCATGACCGATCGACCCCATGGTGTTTGTGTGCATGAAGGCATTGTCTATGTCACCGACAGTGAGAGTCACCGAGTGCGTGCAATATCCGGGCTTATGTAATTGCAATTTCCCGATGCGATATAAACCAGGCTTTTCGATTATCGGATCTAATCGTAATAGTACGGAGATAGATTAAGCGAGTTTGCCAATTCCAGACTATGTTCGATCCAGAACGTAGCACCCGCTTCCTGGGTTAATACTTCCACACGATTCATCGAACGCAATGTTTCTTCCGCGTCGGTATTAAATACCGGCGTTCGTCGTAACATGCGACTCACTTCGAAATGATAGAGATCGCCTGACAATACCAGTGGGCCGAAATTGTCTAACTCGAGTTTCAATACCTGGTGACCCGGGGTGTGGCCCGGTGCAGAAATAATCGTCACACTGCCATCGCCGAATACATCATGATCGCCCTGCAACAAAACTTTCGTAGAGTTGGCCAGTTCACTATAGAGGGGTGGGCGAAACACCGGATTGCTTTCCGCATCATAAAAAGCTGCATGGTATTCCGTTTCCTGTATCAACAAGGTTGCATTGGCAAACTCATTTGCCGCACCCACATGATCGTAATGAAAATGGGAATAAGCCGTGTAATCGATATCGCGAGGCGATACACCGATATCAGCAAGTTGATCGATTATCGATTCTTCGTACCAACTACTTGCATCAGTCTGCCGCGGTCCCACCATGTCCAATGGCAAACCCGCATCCCAGATCATCTTGCCGTCAGGATGATCGATTAGGTAACAGGGAACGAATAATTCCCTGACTTCGGTTTCTTCGTTGGTAATGCCGAAATTGCTTACATCGGCAAAAGATAAATGACCGCAGTCAAAGATGTATAGTTTGGGTCCAGCATTAGCCGATGAAATCGTAAAAAAGGCAAACGCTAGCAGCAATCCTTTTCTCATTATTGTCTCCAATCGCTGTTCTAGTTCGTCTAGATAATAACAAAAACTGGCACGCAGTCTTCATTTTAAGGTGCATTTCATCGCAGAACCGGGTAAAAATAGAGCGCCCGGTGCTTCCAGGGAGAACACTATGTTCAAGTTTAAGAAAGCCTTTCTTTCACTCATGCTGCTGGCAATTCCCGCCCATGCCAATGACGAAGTAAGCATCGGCGATTTTGCCTTTTTAACCGGCACCTGGTCAGGGACTGGCTTTGGTGGTGTGTCTGAAGAAATATGGATGCCACCGAGCGGTGGCCAAATGTTTGGGATATTCACCCAGCCCACGACCGAAGAGTTAACCTTTAGCGAGTTCATGGAAATCGTCGAAACTGACGAAGGCTGGATCTTACGCCTGAAGCATTTCAATCCGGATTTCAGTGGCTGGGAAGAGAAAGAGGACTATGTGACTTTCAAATTGGAGTCGGCGTCTGAAAATAAGGCTGTATTTGGTGGGCTGAGCTATGAGATCGTGACTAACGGTCACCTGGAGATTCAACTGTGACTGTTTCAAAACGATGGCAGCATAAGCACTGCAATCTTTGATCTAGCTCCAATAAATCTTTAGCAAGGCAAAACATAATAATCACATTATCTACAAGGAGCGGAATGTGAGCGAAGAGCGAGTAAAAGAACTGTTAAGCGAACTTATCGCGGAACTGGAAAAGACGGAATCAATTGATAAGGATGTGGTCGCATCTGCCCGCAAACTGGAATCCAATGTCCATGATTTTGTAAATCCTGAAATAGATACCCAGGAAAATACAATCCTCGATGATGCTATTGCTCTCGAAGCGTCCTTTGCCGCTACTCATCCAGTTGCTGAAAAAATTATTAGAGAGCTGGTAAATTCACTAAGTAGAATTGGTATCTAGTTCGCCAGGTGAAGTTCAATAGGGATGGAGTTTTCCCTTGATCCCGCCAGGGTGCCAATCAAGGAATCGCTCCACCCATACTTGGCCTGCATCAACTCGTTGATTCGATCACTCTTATCTTCTCGCAATATCGCGGTGTATTTATAGCGGCGATTGTTGCGAGTTACTTCAAACTCATCGCTCGCCTCAATACGATTGAACCAGCCTGATCCATCGGCCCCAACTCTCAGATACTGATAGCCGTCGTCATCAACCACCCAGAGCCGGGTCGTCACTTCCTCACCCTGTTCATCGAGGGTATGGAGCTCTATAACTTCCACCCGCTCCGAGGCCACAAATTGCAGAACGAATATAAGTACTACCAACCCTACAACTGAACCCAGTATCCAGTGCAATATCTTCATGAAGGCCCCTTTTTGACTCGATACTTGCTACTTTAAATAATACCGTTGTGGATTAACAGGTGCTGGCAAAGAGGCTAAAGAACGAGTAAGTTCTGGCTATGTACGAGGAGATTTACCCATGAAGAAGTTTTTGAAGTGGCTCGGCATTGTCATTTGCACCCTGGTTGTGGCAGTTGGTGTATTCCTTTTTGGTATGCGCTTTACCGATGGCCCCATTGAGATATTTACAGGTGGTCCTTTCAGCAGCGGCGAGCTGGCGTCTGCTCCTGCAGACTGGAGATATTTGACAGATCGAGATGTTATTGAGTTCCAGACCATGAATCCTGCCAGGTCTCGTACAGTATGGTTGGCGGTACATGAAAGCCGCTTGTTTATCGTCAGCGGCTACATGAATACCGGGTATGGCGCTATATGGAAACAGTGGCCACACTATCTCGAAGAAGACGATCGTGTCATTCTCAGAATAGACGGCAATCTCTATGAGCAGCGCCTGGAAAGAATAATGGAAGGCCCAGAGGTTGTACCTGTCCTGAACGAATTGGCACGGAAGTATTTTGGCGGAGCCACAGGATTGGGGTCAGAAGAAACTATTACCAATGGCGACACCTGGATGTTTGAAGTGGTATCCAGATAAACACGGAGATGCCACTTACACTTGTTTCGTATCATTTTAGAATTTGTTAAAGGCCTTATCGGTCTGGTTTAGTGAGAGCGATTATGAATACAAAAACTAAATTTCTTTTCCCATTCATTGCCGCTGGACTCCTGGTAAGTTGCGGTGATGCTGAGGCACCAGCACAAGTTGCGGCGCCTGAACTCAGTTTCGAAGAATCTTTCCAGGTTCAGTTAATCGAAGCACAGCCTGGTGATGTAATCGAAGTGCCCGCGGGCACCCACAACTTTACTCGCAGTCTTTCCCTGACGGTTCCCGGTGTCACAATTCGTGGCGCCGGCATGAATGAATCGATACTCTCGTTTGCCAATCAGGCTCAGGGGGCCGAAGGACTGTTGGTGACTGCCGATGACTTCGTCATCGAAGATCTTGCTATCGAAGACACAGTAGGTGATGCCCTGAAGGTAAATGAAAGTACCAATGTCACGATTCGGCGAGTGCGCACAGAATGGACTAACGGACCGGACTCAGATAACGGTGCCTACGGAATCTATCCAGTTCAATCCCGTAATATTTTAATCGATGGATCTGTTGCTATTGGTGCAGCAGATGCAGGCATTTATGTAGGACAGTCTTCACAGATTATCGTGCGCAACTCTCGCGCTGAATACAATGTTGCCGGCATCGAGATTGAAAATTCAACTTACGCCGACGTCTACGACAATGTCGCTACCAATAACACTGGTGGAATTCTCGTTTTTGATCTGCCAAACCTCGAAGTTCAGGGCGGACAAGCAACTCGGGTGTTTAACAATCAGATCTATCGTAACGGCACAGAGAACTTCGCACCGGAGGGAGCCATAGTGGGCAACGTACCTCCAGGCACTGGCTTACTGGTTCTCGCCAATGACAATATCGAAGTTTTTGGGAATGAATTCTGGGACAACGCCAATGTAAACATAATGGTTTACAGTTTTACTTTAGGCGGAAGAACTATAAGCGATCCAAACTACGATCCATTCCCGGAACAGATATATATTCATGACAATGAATACCGAGGTGGCGGCACCGCGCCGCGACATCGATTACTAATGGCATGGCACGAGGTCGCCCAGGTAAATACACCGAATATAGTATGGGGTGGCTTGGTTCGAGATGGGCACTCAGGTGAAAACATCATCTGCCTTGGGCCCGACTCAGAGGTCTCCTTCCTCAATCTAAAAGGCGGCCACGACCCCGCCGATGTTAGCTACGATCCGGCTCCTCATCGCTGCACCTTGCCGCGACTCACTCCAGTGGAATTTGATTTCCCCGGAGACGATTAGCTACTTTCAAGATCAGTGCGAAGTCGACTTAGAAAGCTGGCAGAAGGTTCCGCATAGGCCTTGATCCAGCGCTCGTGGAAGTGCTGGATTGGGCTTACATCCAGGTAATTCCAGCGTTGCCGCCCTTCTTTCCTGGTAATAATCAGACGAGCTTTCTCCAGAACCCCCAGATGCTGCATGACGGTGCAGCGATTAAGCCACGGCAGTTCCTTGCAGATAGCCCCCGTGGTCTGGGGCTCATCCCGCAACAAATCCAGAATCTGACGGCGATCCGAGCTGGCGATGGCTTTAATTACCAGTTCGTCCTGCTCATCTTCCTTGTTTTTGAAAGGGCGCTTGACCATTGAGAAAACATGTTATATTTTTATAACATATTTAACAAGCAGTATCTGAAATAAAGGTGGGAATCAGAGGAATTAGGAGGAGAGGAAAATGGCGAGAAATTTCACAGTTAGCACCCAGATTAACAAGCCCGTCGCGGATGTTTTCAAGGCCGTTGTATCCAGTAACGAAATGAGCAATTACTTCACGGACAAGTGCAGCCAGGACTACAAGGAAGGTGAGACCAGTGTTTACTGGTGGGAAAACTATGGCGATCACCCGGTGTATGTAAAAACTGTAAAGCAAAACGAACTAATCGTTTTCACTCTTAATTCACAGGAATGGCAAAAAACTAAAGAGGTGCCAGACTACGAAGTTACGGTGACCATGAAGTTTGAAGCGCTGGATGAAAACAGCACTATGTTCAGCATTAGCGAAGACGGCTGGCAGGAAGATGCGGAGAGTATTCGCGGTAGTTATGACAACTGCGGCGGCTGGCAGCATATGATTATGTGCCTGAAAGCTTACCTGGAATACGGAATAAACCTAAGAAAATAGCTTCGGACTGACACATGATCTTGGTGATTCTTAAGCGACCGTCGCCCGCTGGGAGCGGGCGCCGAGCCTACATGGATGTATTTACGGCGTGTCGCACAAGAATTAGCAAAGTCATGATTGCAACTAAGTTTAAATTGAGAATTCGAATCTCCTATTCGAAGATGTCTTCCATCGCTCCTGCGATCCCCATGTAAACGTCTTTGAATCCAGCTAACAGGTAACCATCGGCAATCAACTGATCGGTTGCTGACTCATATTTTTCCAGGTAGTCATCGTAGTTGCGATATAAACCCGCTACAGAATTGCGCTGATCCCTGTTGGCCAATGCCGTGACCGTATCTTTAGCGTAGGGAATATATCCACCGGCTAAGCGAGCCAGGGATCTTTCAGCACCAGTTGCCGGTGCACGCAAATTCCAGGAAGTAAATGTTGCGAGTGGCACAGCGGTTGCCGGAGGTAGAATCGTGCTTCGACCCAGGTCATTGTTATCCGCATCCACTGCTGGCACCAGCGCATTATAGAAATGATCCGAGAACACCGGGTGTTCATCGATGATGCGTTCCGCGGCCCAACGACTGCCGTAGTTGTTATGGCTGGGCTTATACATAACAGCAGGATGGCTGACGCCGTTCAAGCGATTCCAGGCTGCTCGATTGATTCTGCCATCGACATGGGAAGCCACCAGGGATTCATCTGCAATCCGTGGATAACGGGATGCAGGCGGTTCCTTATCCTCTGCCACCCAATCGTACATTGCCACAACCAATGACATACCAATTGGATTCCACATGCCAGGATTTGGTGGCAACTGTCCCGATGTCGCGGCTCGTGGAATGCCATTACCAGAACCATGTTGCGAACCACCGATAGTGTAAAAGCGAACTCCATCTGGTAGTGGTGCATCTTCAGTTCCTTCAGGATTAGTATGGGGCAGTGATCCACCCCTGATCCAATACTCGTTTGAAGTCTGGATGTGCATTACTTTAGGTTCAGTGCTGGATTCCCTCGCCTTCTTTAATATGCCATCGGTTTGGCCAGTAAACGGGTCGATACTGTCTCCGTAGGTAAATGGAAACAGGTCATTGGGGAATAAGTGATTGGAATGCTGGCCATTGGTTCGGGTAGGCATGGCGAAGCGATTATTGAACATGCCATAGCCACCACCGGCGATAAAAGGAACTACGCCATCGAATACCTGCCGCTGAGCAAGATCGGCGTTAAATCCATCGTACATGTATTGCCGCAACAGGCGCCCACTCTGGGAAAAGCCGTAGGCAACCGTATGTTCAATCTCCGGAAGATCAAGCTGATCCAACTGGTCACTGCCCTGACCACCGTAACGAATCAGGGAAACCAGGTCGCGAATACCTGACATGCCCGCTCCAGCGAGAACAGGATTCTTCGCTTCGTAAGTAAGTTCATAGATATAGCCCGGCTTGAAACCACCGTCGACGTTTAGAACTATTTCCTTCTGATTGCTGTTGGGCGAGTCATTTACAGTTAAGGCAAACTGTGATCGTTCGATCGGTACACGCGGATCCGATAAATAGAGGCGTTCACTCAGGCTGGCAGACTCCAATCCTTCTTCCGTCGGTTCATAAGCCAGATGTCCACCACCAGCAATATTCACATCATTCGCTGCCTGGCTCACGCTGACTTCGTAGCGCACATCACCGGTAATCGGATCTTGTACGTTTCCAACGATAGGTGCATGTAATCTCAGTCCGCCGGGGCGTTCAGTGATTTCGTTTATCCAGCCTGTTAACAAGTAGGTATAACCCAGTCCAGACAAAGGATCCTGCAAGGAATTTTCAGGCGGAGTTCCACCACGACCTCTATTGTTAACCATGTAAAGCAATCCACCATTCGCTATCGAATCGTCTGGAATGACTAACTTGAAGTCAGCCGAGTATTCCACCAGGCCATCACTGTTAGTAGGTGCATATTGGATATCGGTAACAGCGGCATTATTTGGATCATTCGGGTCCAGGGTGAAATACACGACACCATTTATTCTGGTATAGGAAAAATCCACAGCACTATCAGAAAGTGTTTCTTCGCCGGTAACCTCAATTCGTGTGACTTCGGCAAGAGATAGTGAACTGGCTAAAGCAAAAATCGCCGCAAATAGAAATGTTTGGAATCTGGGCTTATATATGGGCTGCTCGCTTCTTTAATTTGTTTTTCTGAATTAACAATCCCTAAAGGACTGGAGCTTGAGAGCTTGGAATCAAGAGAAGTTGAGTTTTTCGCATTTCGACGCCTTAGTCAACGGGATGGGCACCGTGATCAGGAGAGTTTAGTTAGCGGTTACCCTGGAATCAGTGGTAGGGGCTTTTTTCTGCGTTAAAACTGGCACCAGTGCCGTCAGTACGGAGCCCACAACGAGTAACAGGGCACCAATCAGGGAGAACCAGCTCAGACGGTCCGAAAAGGCATAATCAGGATTGAAGTAGACGACGATTTTTAGGCTACCAATGGTAAATAAAGGTGCCAGGGCCAATACTGCGCTAACCTTTGAAGCATCCCAAAGTTTTAACGCTTCGGCAAAACAGCCATAAGCAATCAGCGTATTGACACAACAGAAGAGTAGTAAGAGCAACTCAAACCCGCTTAGAGAGAATAGCAGCGAAGGTACGACAAATGGCGCTAACACCAATGCCGAAAACACATAGATAAGAAGCAGGATTTGCGGAGAGGAGAATGATCCCAGTAATTGTTTTTGCAACAAGGCATAGACCGTCCACGCAGATGCAGAAATAACCAAAATAAATACGCCAATCGTTTGAGTATTTTCAAAGCTAGTGAAATCCGTCAGGCGATCATGGAAAAACAATAACAGTCCTATCACTATGAGCAAGGTGCCTATCTTCTGAACTCCCACAAAGGGTTCCTTGTAAACAATTACTCCACCCAGAATGAGAAACAATGTAGTTAGTTGAATCACTGCCTCGCTGGTCTCGCCATTAACGTAATTTAGTGAATCAGCAAAAGTAAAATAGTTGATACACAATCCTGATGCCGCGAATAGTAGGAACCATCGCGTTCGACTACTAACGGACATCAAGTTCGGTAATTCTTTTCGAAAATATAACCAGAGAAACAAAACCAACGCAGCAACGAGAAAGCGATACCAGACTATGGTCCAGGCATCCATTCCGGCTAACACTTCCTTGAGGGCGACCGGAAGCATTCCCCACAATGCGGCGGTTGTGAGAGACAGAAAGAACCCAAGGAAACGGTGTTGGTTGCTCGCGCTCATTATTGAAAAAATGCTCTGCCAGGGCGGACCAGCATGCTAGCACACTAAAGCCGATTAACGACTCACTTCTATTTACACTGACTATGAAAGTTTTATGTGACGGGAAAAACGCGCGCTTAAGAATTCCATTTGATCTGCCAGCACGTTGTGGTTTGACAGGTAGAGAAATTCATATTGATTCGGTACAAACGGAATCGCCAACAATTCCATGCTGGCTTCTTCAGGGCTGCGATCTGCTTTGCGGTTATTACAACGACGGCAGGAAGTGACTACATTAGTCCAGGCGTCACGCCCTCCTCTGGACAATGGCATTACATGATCGCGGGACAAATCGTAGACACTGAACTGGCCACCACAGTAAAGACAAATGTTTTTATCTCTTCTGAAAAGAAATTTGTTTTCCAGGGGCGGATCGAAATTTTCTTTATGAACTTTGCCATCGCAGGCAACGATACTGGGGAGCTTAAGAATTGATTGAATGCCGTTACGATTATAGCCGCCACGAATCTCCATCACCGTGTTGCCAAGTGACCAGATAACCAGATCCTTGACCATAAGCGTCGCAGTCTCTTCCCGGGTTAGCCAGCTAACCGGAATGCCAGCTTTGTTCAATCGCAGAACCTTGGCATTCATGCACAATAACCTGTGACAACAATCGTGGTTCAGATTCTATACATAAAATTTATCGGCGCAAATAGTAAACTCTGAAACTTACCATTAGTTTCATAGCGGCTAATGATATCTGAAATGTCTATTTGTATAAGGAAGGCCAAAAATCGACTTGAGCTAAGCAGCAAGTCCAGACGACTTTTTCTTTTCTTTGTATTTTTGATATCCGCCCGAAGTGAACCAGTAACCACCCTGAGCGATTAAGAGCAGCGCGACAAAAAGCGGAATGGTTCCCCAATCCCGTCCCCCTACCTGGAAATAGAAAACCGCGTTGTAGTTCCTGTCCTCGGTTGGATGTTCGGCGGTTACCACGCCGATATAAGTCCCTTCTTTTTCGAACTGGTAACTCGCACGATAGTATCCTCCTGGCTCGATGCTAGGTGCCTGGTAGTAGACTGTCGCCGCTTCCAGATCGTCGATCGCCTGAATATCTTCCCAGTCTGCATACTGGCCGGCGTTGTTTATGTCTCGCACGATACGAAAATCCACATTCATTTCATTTAAAAGGTCGTGTAGATACTCCATGACGAAAACAGAGTTGCTTACATCAGGAATGTCTTCACAGAATTCATTGTTCTGTCGAGTTTCAGGCTGGAATACCGTGAAGTGCGCCTGCATAAAATTAATGGAGATAACGCAAAGATCTTCTTCGAAAGCTACTCCTCCGTGTGCGACAGCGGAGTTAGAAATTATCGAAGCTAAAGATGCAACTACAACTAGCAGCAATCTGCGCATGGAGTCAGCCATTATTGGAGAATATGTCTTAGTGTTACCAGGGAATCATGTTGCCATCGAAATTGAAGAAACATCCCGCATGAGAACTGGAGAGATTATCAATTACGCTAATCATGCCTGACACACTGGTTTGAGTATCGATCAGGGCATTGGGCCCACCCATATCTGTTTGCACCCATCCAGGGTGTAGCACTGCGGCAGTAAACCCTTCGCTGGAAAGATCTACTGCAATACTTTTTACGATGGCGTTCAACGCGGCTTTCGAACTACGGTAAACGTAAGAGCCACCGCCCTTGTTATCATCGATCGATCCCATCTTGGAAGTCACATAGAGCAGTTTCTTGCCCTGTCCCTTGCGTAAATTGTCGATGATTAACTGGGTGAGAAGCATAGGCGCGATCGAGTTAATCCGTAGTACAGGCAACCAGTTTTGTTCGTCGACATTTCCGAACACGGAATCCCGCGGCCCATAAACGCCTGCATTGTTTATAAATACATCTACGGCGGTATCACCCAACTGGGCCGGAAAAGCTGCTAGAGATTCATCACTGGAAACATCGAGGCTGAGAATCTGCAGGTTCTCATTTTCTGCCTTCAGCTGTTGCAATTCATCCGCAGCGGCAGCATCTCTGCAAGTCCCAATGACCTGCTCACCCCGCGCCAGATATTGTTTTGTAAACTCGAGACCAATGCCCCGATTGGCACCGATAACCAGTACAGTTGCCATGCTCACTTCCTATTCAGTTGGGTTTATTCCGGGGGAGCTAATCTACCTGCGTAGGGGCTTCAGGTCAAAGAAAGGTCATCCTGAACTCAGGCAGCAATTGGTAACTTTTTGTAGCCCCCTTCCGTGCTAACTTATGCAGCCTATACCCGTTTGGTATACTCCTTCGCCGCTATAGAAAAAGAATGCCCAAAAAGCCAGTAATTAGGAGAGAGATGAAGACATTCCCTATATCACTATTGGCTCTTGCAGTGTCTGCCAGCGCCGCTGCCCAGCAAGCCGAAGAAATCGTAGTTGTAGGCGTTGTCCCAGCCGGTTCCAGTATTGAGACCGACAAGCTCGCCTATCCAGTGCAGACTGCAACCGCGGAAGACCTGGAGAACATGGCGGCACTGAGCATTGCCGACTTTCTCAGGCAAAGCTTTTCCAGTATCTCCCTGAACGATGCCCAGAATAATCCCATGCAGCCGGATTTACAGTACCGTGGATTCACCGCCTCGCCCCTGTTAGGACTGGCCCAGGGTATTGCGGTCTATCAGAACGGTGTACGCATTAACGAGCCCCTGGGTGATGCTGTGAACTGGGACCTGTTGCCCCAATCCGCAATCCAGGAGATTTCTCTAAGCGGAGGTGCCAATCCACTTTATGGCTTAAACAGCCTGGGGGGATCTCTGGTTATCGATATGAAAAATGGCTTCGATTACCAGGGAGCGAATATCGAAGTCAGCGCAGGCTCCTTCGGCAGACGGGTATCGAATCTCGAATTCGGCGGTAACGATGGCCAGCTTGCTTATTATTTGAATGTTGAACACTTCGACGAGGATGGCTGGCGCGATAACTCTGATTCCGATGCAATAAATATTTACGGAAGCGTTGGCTGGCGTTCTGAATACACGCAGGTCAATTTGAACTACCAACATGGCGAATCTGAATTAGTCGGCAATGGCTCTTCTCCAATCGAATTACTGGAGATAGATCGTGAAGCCATCTTTACTGGTCCTGACATTACCGAGAACGACATGAACATGGTAAGCCTGGATTTCACCCATGAGGTAAGTTCCAGTATCAGTTTCAGTGGCAATATTTTTCATCGCGAGAATGACACAGATTCCTTTAACGGGGATGGCACCGAGTTTGGTATCTGTGAATTTGGAGGCATGGCAACTCTCATCGAAGGAATTGAAGAAGATGACCTGGAAGAACTCGGCCTCGATGACGACGATATCTGTGAATCCCAGTTTGGCGATGTAGATGATCTGGAAGACTTTCTGAACATGACCGCAATGAATCTGGGGGAAGATGAAGAGTTTGAGATCGAAGGGTTTGAAGCAGACGAGTTATCCGGTACTGGCATTCTTTCAGACGAAGCCATTAATAACCTGAGCAATCGTAACCAGGAAAGCACTGGCGCAGATTTTCAGTGGACTTTTCTCGGCAACTTTTTCGGTTACGAAGGACAGCTGGTAGTAGGTGGTGCTTACTTTAATGGTGAGTCTACTTTTAACTCCGTGGTTGAGTTGGCGGACATTCACCCGCTTACCAGGCTGACTACAGGATTGGGCACTGGTACTTTTGTTGATGAAGAAGCCACCTCGATTGCAACCCAGACCGAATCCACCAGCCTCTATTTCTCAAATATTCTGGATATCAATGACGCTGTGGCGCTGACTTTATCCGCGCGCGGCAATATCACCGAAGTGGATTTGAAAGATCGATCAGGAGAGCGACCAGAGTTAAACGGTAACCATCGCTTTACCCGGATCAATCCTGCCATAGGTCTTACCTGGCAGATGAATGAAAACCATAACCTCTATGGCTCTTATTCGGAATCATCCCGAGCCCCCACTCCCATCGAACTGGCCTGTAACGAAGGTGTATTCGACCTGGCGGTGCAGTATGCGATCGAAGATGGTGAAGACCCGGACGATGTGGATTTCGAATGTCGCTTACCCAATGCTTTCCTGGCCGATCCGCCATTGGATGACGTTGTAGCCAAGAGTATTGAATTGGGAAGCCGCGGCTTCATTAATGATATGCGCTATTCAGTCGGACTGTTTAACACGACAAATCATGACGACATCTTGTTCCAGACCACCGGTCGTTCAACTGGGTTGTTTGCCAATGTAGACAAGACTCGTCGCCGTGGTTTCGAAGGTTCTTTAAGTGGGCAGTTAGAAAACCTGGATTGGATGGTGGCCTACACCCATGTCGAGGCAACTTTTGAAGACAGCTTTAATGTATTGAGCCCGAATCATGACTTTGCTGACGATGAAGGCGAAATACGGGTACGCAGTGGTGATCGCATACCAGGCATCCCTGAAAACCAGTTTAAGGTTCTCGCCAATTACCAGTTAATGGACGGCCTTAATCTCGGCCTGGACATCGTGAGTAACAGCGACCAACACCTGCGGGGAGACGAGTCCAATCAACTGGATGAAATCGATGGTTATACCGTGGTAAATCTGCGTGCGCGTTATGAGATAAACGCTGATCTTGAAGTTTTTGCCAGCGTGCACAACCTGTTCGACGAAGAGTTTGAAACTTTTGGCTTACTAGGTGAAGAGCCTGGTGAAGTAGAAGTACCAATCATAGAAGACCTTGAAGTGCCTTTGTTTCTCGGTGCTGCACCACCAAGGGCTGCCTTCGTCGGAATTCGCTACAGCTTCTAGTAGCTTTTAAGAAAGGAAAGTAGTTGAAACTCGCCAAACAACTCGACAATCTCGGTACGGAAACGGCATTTGCTGTTTCCGCTGCCGCCGCAGCCTGGGCGGCGCAAGGCAACAAGGTATACCCCTTCCATCTTGGCGATATCAATCTGCCAACGCCTGCCAATATTGTTGAAGCCATGCAAAAAGCTATTGCCGATGGCTACACCGGGTATTGCCCGGGGCCCGGTATTCCCGAACTAAGGGATACGATAGCGCGAGCTATAGGCGGGCAGCGTGGTTTGAACTACAGCGCCGAAAACGTCGTGGTCCAGCCCGGTGGTAAACCGGTAATCAGCAAGTTCATTGCTACGGTAATGAATCCGGGTGAGGAGGTTTTATATCCCAACCCGGGCTTTCCAATTTATGAATCCCAGATCGAATACCAGGGTGGTGTTGCGGTTCCTTATGGCTATATCGAAACTGATACGGGCTTTAGTCTTGACATGGATGCCATCAGAAACGCTATTTCCCCAAACACCCGCGCGATCATCTATAACAATTTCCAGAACCCAAACAGTGCCGAATCTTCCCTGGAAGAAATGGAAGAGTTGGCGGAGTTATGTATTAAAAACGATTTGTGGGTACTCAGTGATGAAGCCTACTTTGAGATTCAATATAGCGGCACTCCGCAATCCATTGTTAGTCTTCCCGGCATGCAGGAACGTTCGATCATCCTGTATACCTGTTCCAAGCGCTATGCCATGACGGGCTGGAGGCTTGGAGCTGCCATCGGGCCAAAGTCGGCGATGGATGCCTTCAGCAAACTGAATACCAACATCGAATCCTGCGCCACACACTTTATTCAACGCAGCATGGTGGATGTAATTGGCGGAGATACTTCCGGGCCCGATGCGATTCTGGAAGAATTGCGCAGGCGCAGAGACGCTGCAGTTGCAGGACTTAATGCCATCGATGGAATTTCCATCGCCACGCCGAATAGTACTTTCTACCTGTTTCCCAACGTCACCAACATCCTGGAACGAAAAGGCATTAGCGATGTAAATCAGTTAATGGAAGAAGCATTAACAGAAACCGGCGTTTCATTCTGTACCAGAAAACATTTCGGCCGCATGCTCGCTGATGAAACCAATCAGTACCTGCGATTTGCTTATTCGGGAATCGATGTGGAAGACATCAATGAAGGGATGGCAAAGTTAAAGCAATACTTCGAAAGCTCCTGAGCAACTAAAGCTCTGGCCACTCGGTAATCGCAATTCGCCCCAGCAGAATAAAATCTGTCCCAGTGCCCTTAATAATAAGCGCCTCCCCCTGCTCAATATACGGATAAAGATCCGGGTAAATTGCCATTACGTTGCCGGAATGGCTGACTAACATGCGGTTACCGGATTCAGGTTTGATCTTCAATTCTTCTCTTAATCTGCTCACAACTTCTTCCGGCATTTCTGCGGTTTCCTGCAACAGGAAATCTCTTAATTCGAAGTTGGAATATCCAGCCAATCGGGCCGTCTGTCGGGTGCGAAATGTGGGGCTACTCTCAATCGAAGACAATGGTATGTTCAAGCGGCTCAGTGCTTTACCAAAGTTGGTGGCGTCCCGCTTACCCTTATCATCGAGTTGTCTTTCTAATCCGTCATTGCCGTCTTCGGCCGTAGCCTCGGTAGGTAATTCCCCAGGCGCATTGGCGTGACGCATAAAGATGATGTGGCCACCTTGTTGCAATGCAGCTACTAGCTCTTCGCTGGATAATTCCTGCCCTGCCGCAAAAATTACATGGCAGCTTAGACAAACAAACAAAAGCGTTTTGAAGATTAGCTGCATAAACTGACTCAACAAATCCCGTTAAGAGCCTTTGAAATTTGCTTTGCGTTTTTCCAGAAAGGCAGTTCTTCCCTCTTTATAGTCTTCACTCAGAAAACAATCGTTGACCAGCTGATCGATATACTCCGGGCTTTTTTGTCCTGGATCCCTGACCACTTCACCCACAGTAGCTTTTACCGCCTTGATTGTTAGTGGAGCGTTATCAGCTATTTTCTGTATGTATTCGGCTACGTTGTTTTCCAGTTCGTCACGGTTAACAACGAAGTTTACCAGGCCGATACGCAATGCTTCATCGGTGTTGAGAAAGCGTGCGGTAAACAGAATGTCTTTGGCATGGGAAGGACCGACAATGGATTCCAGGGTTTTAATCGCTTCAAATCCGTAACCCAAACCAAGCTTCGCGGCAGGAATGCCAAAGACTGAATCTTCAGTTGCAATACGAATATCGGTATTTAGTGCAATGGCCAACCCACCGCCAACACAGAATCCCTGAATCATGGCAACCACAGGCCTGGGAAAATTTGCCAGGGTACTATGCGCATCATCGAAGGCCGCCTCATAAATGTCGCGATCTTCCTGACTGGAACGCTTCTCTTCAAATTCTGAAATATCTGCACCAGATACGAATGCCTTGTCGCCAGCGCCCTTCAGCACGACCACCCGCAAGGAATCTTCATTCTGCATTTGCCTTAGTATGTCAGCCAACCCCTGCCACATGTCCAATGACATGGCATTGCGCCGCTCAGGCGCGTTAAAGGTAATCCAGCCGATTCCGTTGTTTATCTCTGCCAACATTTTTGCTGTGGGCGATTGAATTTCCATGATGTTCCTTCGTGCTAACTCTAGGTTTTTCTATTTTATCGTGCTTTTTATTTGATCGTGCCGGTGGCTTGCAGTTCACTAATCCGTTCTTCGCTATAGTTTAGCTCGCGCAGAATTTCTGCTGAATGCTCACCAAGTTCCGGCCCTGGTTTAGCGAAGCGCTCACTTTTTTCAAAGCTGGACAAGTTAATAGGCGATCGCAGTAACTCGAATTCTCCAATGCCAGGATGAGTCGCCGTTTTAGTCATTCTTAGAAACTTAACCTGTTCGTCGCTAAACGCTTCGCCAATAGAATTTATTGGCCCGCAGGGAATGCCGACTGAATTCATTCTTTCAACCAGTTCGGCAGTGGTGAACTGGGAAGTAATCTTGTTAACTTCCTTCCAGACTGCTTCCCGGTGTTTGAGCCTGCCTTCGACTGATTTGTAATCTTCATTCATTGCCAGAGAGTCTGCTTCCATTACCTGGCAAAAGGCTTTCCACATCTTGTCGGTGCTGGCCGCGAGATTTACCAAACCATCATCGGTATGAAACACTCCCATGGGTGACAAGGTAGGATGATTGTTACCTTCCTGCCCGGCGATTTCTCCATGCATCGTGTAACGCGCCGCCTGAAAATCCAGCTTACACAGCATCGCTTCCAACAATGAAGTATGCACCCACTGGCCCTCGCCTGTTTGTTCTCGATGCAGCAAGGCGAGCAAGATTCCCTGGCCCAGGAACATACCGGCAGAGGTATCACTAACAGCGATACCTACACGCATGGGCCCTCTTTCCGGTTCACCGGTAATGGACATTAATCCGCTCATACCCTGGATAACCTGGTCCACTGCGGGCCGATCGGAATAAGGTCCTGCCTGACCGAAACCGGAAATGCTGCCATAGATAATGGCAGGATTGACCTTCTTTACAGATTCGTAATCGACTCCAAGGCGCCGCTTAACGTCGACTCGAAAATTCTCCACAACGACATCAGCTTTTTTAACCAGATCCATAAATATGGCTTTACCTGCCTCTGATTTCAGATTCAGACAGAGACTGCGTTTGTTGCGGTGAAGATTTTGAGAATCCGGACCCTGGCGACTACCGGCAATGTCTCCTTCAACCGGCGCTTCGATGCGAATTACATTGGCTCCCCAATCCGTTAACAGGCGCACTGCTGTGGGGCCCGCACGGGCGATTGTCAGGTCGAGTACGGTATATCGGGAAAGAGGTAAAGCTTGCGGGTCCATGGTGAATTCTATCGAGCCTGACGGGCATCGGCTTCCTGGCGACGGGCGCCGGCAAGAATGCTTGGAAGTGAATAGTTACCCTCGTGGCAACCGGATTCATAAAGTTTCTGATCCCTAGGCATACGCAGCAAGGTTATTTGAACAGTGAATGGTTCACGATAGATCGCCGGATCAGTCACTTCGTATTCAAACAGAATCTCGGATTCTGATAGCGGAGTAAAACGTTCGACAATCTCCAGTTCACCACTTGAAGGCATGCGTCGATCGGATTGATCTGGCTTAAATGATTTTGTGTGTACTACCAGGGTCGAACCTTCCCAGTGACCTACAGAGTCACCATAGAATCTGGGGAATGCAGGCTCGTGATGTTCCCCATTCAATCTGACTATGCGAGCCGTTACATGATACTCACCAAAAATCAAACCATAATCTTTGTTCTGTACGATTTGCATATTGCGCCAGGGGCCATCGATAGGTAATGGAACTATTAAAGGAAGTTGACCTGGTATGCCCAGACAACGCTCGTTGGCCGGACGAATTTCAGGGCCATCATATTCGCCAAATCCTGCTGCGGCTCGTCTGGCAAAAATATCCATTGGTTGATCGTCGATGAAAGGCAATCTGCCATTTTCAGTAGAAACGATTCTTGAAGTTAAGTATTCACCTCGAACGGGAACGTAATCAGTAATCATGCCATTGAAATTGACATCGGGCTGATTGGTGATGGTTTCACCGGCCGGTGGTGCTCCCCGATTCGGATCGATTGGTTGACCCGCACGCTCAGCACCTGCCTTTGCTGCTCGCGTTAATTCGGCAATTTCAGCTTCCGCGTAAACTCGCTTGCTTCCCAAATTACCGGGCCTTTCCAAAGGAGTACGTGATCGATCCGACCACAGACCCTGAAGATCAGGGTGGCCATACTCTGTGAGGGGGACCGTGTACGCGGAATCTGCCTGACCGACGCTCACGGAACTCGCCAGGAAAATTGCGATAGCAAGCAGAGCTTTTGAACAGGTAGTAACGCTACTCATAGCATTTATTTTTGGTCTTATTGAGCTGTGATTTGTACGCTTGAACAGTATTATACTGACTACAACATAGCAATCGATTAAGGCTGCTCCTAATGAATTCCCATCATGGCTTCTTTGTTTTTAAACGCTTGATTGCAGTGCTAGTGACCCTGGCCTGCTTAACGCCTCTGGTTAATGCCCAGACTATCAATCCAGATGAACCCTGGAACTGGCCAGAAGAATATGTGCTGGAGCAAGTGAACCAGGTTCGTGCCGGCCGCGACCTGACCCCGGAATCCTGGCCAGGTGGAGCGCGTGTCGCGGTTCTACTTTCCTACGATGTAGACAATGAAACTACGCAAGGTTTACGCAACGGTGAGATAAACATCGGCCCATTGTCACAGGGTCAATACGGTGCTCGCGCTGCACTGCCACGCATTGTTAAATTAATGGACGAAGAAGAGATTCCAGCCTCCTTCTTTTTTCCTGCCTGGAGCTTGAAGATCGCTCCTGAACAGGCAGAGCTGATTCTCGCTTCTGGTCGTCATGAAATTGCTGTACACGGATGGATCCATGAACTAAACACGGCATTGGATGCTGAAACTGAAGAGCGGCTGTTAAGACTCTCAATGGAAGCGATTGAAGAAATCACCGGTATTAAGCCAGTTGGATTTCGTGCGCCTTCCTGGAATCACAGCGCCGATACACTTCGCATAGTTCGGGAGTTGGGTTTTCTTTATGAGAGTTCACTCATGCACGACGATCGGCCTTACGAACTTCTTCAGCATGGTGAAGCAACTGGAATGGTTGAGTTACCAGTCGAGTGGATTCTTGATGATGCACCCTTATTCAATCCCCTAGGCGCTCGCTACATGAATCCTCGCGATGTGATGCAGGTGTGGATCGATGAGTTTGATAAAGCCTGGGAAGAACGCACGATGTTCTTGCTCACCATGCATCCACATGTAATTGGGCACCGTTCCCGCATGGTTGCACTGGAAGGACTGATCGATCACATCAAAGCAAAAGGTGATGTCTGGTTTGGAACCCATGAAGAAGCTGCGAGATGGGTGAGACAGCAGGCTGGCATGGAATAAATTCACCAAGAACTGGTTAAAGAACGGCAGGATGTGCTTGCCAATCAGCTTTCTAATCTGGATAGCGTCGTGTCAGTTGCAGGATCCAGCCAACATCCTTAGCTGGAAATTCACAACCAGGGTCGTTTTAGCAATACTCCCGAAGCAGACACCAACTCTGTGAATCTTTACCGCTTCTCAGTGGATCAGGGATTTTTCGATCTTTATGAAATCGAATTGCTGAGTGGCAGGATCCTTTCCCGGGACGTCGGTCCTGATTTGATTGATTCCGGTTCGATCGATATGGCGACTGTTGTCATCAATGAAAGCGCGGTGCAAAGCCTGACTTTGAATTCCATTGATGAAGCCGTTGGACAAATCTTTTACTCAAATGAAGAAGGCATGCCATTCCAGGCGTTTCAGGTTGCTGGAGTAGTCAGGGACGCAAACCTGCTCGGGCTTGCCAATGATATTAAGTCTTCTGTATTCAGGCTTGAGCCTGCAAGCTTTTCCAATCTCTAGATTAAAATAAGCCCCGCCGCCAGCGCTACAGCCCTGACCGAAATTAATCGGGTCTGGCGAGACCTGTTCCTTGAGATTCCACCACAGTCTGCCTTCCTTGAAGAAACTTTCAGAAGTCGCTAGCAGATTTTCGCTGGTATCAACCAGGTGTTAAACGCTAGCCCTTCCCATGATTTGCGCTGTGAGTAGATTGATCCTCACTGTCTGGACTAATCAGATTTAGTTATTCAGGTTGATCCAGAATGCTGCTGGGGTTTTCAAGCTGCTGACAAACTGCTAACTATCGAATATGCTCTAATCAAAGCCTAACGGCCCCTTTGAGCTTTGACTATGAAATCTCTCATACTAACAGTGATCCTGTCGGGTGGTATTCTGATTAGCTGCTCTACCAGCATCGAACCGCCGAACGGTACAGTAGATTTCTATATAAGTAATAGCACCGGTTCCAGCATGACTCTTAGTGTATATGACAAGGTCTGTCGTCGTACTTTTTTCAGAGTCCCTTTGCCCAGATCAAGGGAAGTTCCGCTAACGACTTGCGCTGCAACTGATGGGCGGGCAGACATACGCTATCGACGTCGCGCATACAAAGCGGACGATGACAATCCCTGGCTTGATAGCAGGGTTGCCTCAAATCAGGTTTTAGTAGTTAGGTGATTTAATAACAAAGGCAAAAGAACCGTGTATACCGAAGCTAAAAAAATCCTATGGGCTAAGCCAACACCTAAAAGTAGACCGTCTAGCTACCAATCCTGAACAATCTATGAAAAACTGTGCCGCTATTGTGTTCGCAGTAAGTTTTTCGAGCACTTTGAAGGTTTGCGATTCGTTCACAATACTAATTTTGGAATAAACTGTGGAACAATTTGTCGGTGAGATATTTGGGACTTTCCTACTAATAAGCCTTGGTATGGGTGTATGTTGCAACGTTGTACTCAAGCAGACCGGCGGCTTTGATAGCGGTAACCTGGTAATCAACTGGGGTTGGGGTATCGCGGTATTCGTTGCCGTATTCGTAACCGGCGACATTAGTGGTGCTCACATCAATCCAGCCGTCACCATTGGCCTGGCTGCTGCAGGCAACTTCGATTGGGCCCAGGTGCCAATCTATATTGCCGGTCAGTTTATCGGCGCTATACTCGCCGCGGTACTGGTGTGGTTTCAGTACCGGGACCATTTTGACGCCACGGAAGACAAGAGTGCCAAGTTAGGCGTGTTCAGCACCGCCCCTTCCATCCCCAATACGCTGAATAATCTTTACTCTGAAATTTTTGCCACCTTCATTCTTATTATTGGCGTGCTCTACATTGCCGAACCGGAAGTTGGGCTGGGAGCAATCAGTGCCTTGCCCGTTGGATTACTGGTTTTCGGTATTGGTATGTCCATGGGAGGCACAACCGGTTATGCCATTAATCCGGCCCGTGACCTGGGGCCAAGAATTGCCCATGCCTTTTTACCGATAAAAGGGAAGGGTGATAGTAATTGGGGTTATGCGTGGATTCCCGTAGTTGGCCCCATCTTGGGTTCGATACTTGCTGCTGTGGTTTATCGCTTACTGCCGTTTTAGGGAGTCAAGTTCACCAAATACCCACCCATGCAATGAATGAATCCAGGAAGCAGATTTATATCGCTCTCTCTGAATTATTTCTGGATACAGACACGGCCTCTCACTTCGATCACATTAGCGATGTGTGTGCCAGCTCAGAGTTCTCTGCAGAAGCGTTAAGCACCATGCTCTACAACGATGTTGCTCCCGTTTGCATGCCAAATCTTTTAATGGTTGCTGGCGAATGGTCTGGCTTCGATGAAGACCAGCTCATGGAAAAAATTATCGAACAACAAAGCAGAAAAAAATCCTCAATCGCGCAGCTTTTTAAACCACAATGGGGATTTATCGCCCGTATCTACATCGGGAAAGATTGGAATAAAGTTAAAGAACTAATCGAAGAAAAAAGAAACGCGGCTATTGATTAGCGTGTAAAAACTGTACGGCTCGATCGGGAAAATCTGTAAACAGACCATCTACATCCGCTTCGAAATAGTGTAGTCGCAGCAAATCTTCGAAATCTTCGGCATAGGCAGGAACCTGTCCGGGATCCAGACGATAAGTATAGGGATGTACCTGTAATCCAGCGGCGTGAGCTCTCTCAACTAATGGCCTAATTTCCAGATTCCCTCGAGTGGAAGATCGACTGATCACTAATCCTTTTTCCGGCCCTATACCATCGGCGAACTCAGCCAGGGTGCTCATACCATCGGCTTCAAACATCCAGGGGTAAGAAGATTCGCCACCTATCAATTGAATCAAATTTATGTCGATGCCAGCAGCAGGCAGGATATCATTCTTGATAATCTCCAATTCTGCGAAGCTAAAGGTCTGCAAGAAAACTTTGTCTTCTTTGCTCGTATAACCGTATTGTTTTAACAAGTTAACAACTGCAGTACTTATATCTTTACCTTCGTTACGATGGAATTCCGGTTGTTTGATTTCCGGGTAGATACCAATATCGTTTCCAGTAGATTTATTCATTCCCTGAATCATTTGAATTTCTTCTTCCAGGGTTGGCACACGAAACGAAGAAGAACCCATGGGAAACCTGTTGGCGTAGCCCTGCACTTTTTCCCCATTCTCCAAGCGAAACCCTTCACTGGCATTGAGCCCTCGAATTTCTTCCAGGGTGAAATCAATTGCATAGTATCTGCCATCATCCCGGGCACGATTCGGGTACTGTTCATCCACATCGGTAGTACGATCGAGAGTAATGTCGTGTAGAACAATGAGGTGATCATCTTTGCTCATTACCACGTCTTGTTCGATATAGTGTGCGCCCATTCCGTAAGCCATGGCCTTGGCTTCCAGGGTATGTTCCGGCAGATAACCACTCGCTCCGCGATGAGCAATTACTATTTTGTCAGCTGCAGATTGAACGGAGGTCATGGCTGTAAGACAAAGGAGGATGAGTGAGAGTGGTTTGTGCATGGAGTCACCATCATATTACTTTCAGTGTGAAAACTAGCAAGCATTGATGACAATCAGTTTACAGAGTGTGGGGAAATAGGGACAGATTTATTTAATCGGCGATTGGAAGAGAACGAAGAAATAGTGGGTCTTAAGTAAACCTGGCCCAATTTCCACTTAGCTACCGAAACGATAACGTAGCTTAATCGCAAAAGAATCTACGATGCGATCATTCCACGATTGTTCGAACAGGTCCTGGAAAGTAAAAAAGCTATTTCCGGGCAAGTTTGATCCCCGGGTATAAACGATGAACAGATCAGAGAGGGGTGCGATTTCCCAACGGTAGCGAGCCTGAAAAGTCAGGCGGCTGATGACAAAGTCATCGGGCTCGTTATCGGGATTGGCTACCGGCCGCAGGTGGCGCAGCTTCTCTGGATCGACCTGCCAGAAACGATCCTCAAAGGCTTTCAGGGAATTCCATTGCATGCTGACGCGGAATTGCTGCTTGGCAGAAATGAAATAGTTTGATTCCAGACGCGGCGCCCATTGATGGGCTTCGAAACTTGTGTAGTTCCCATCTCCCATATGCACCAGCAATGCTTCCTGATCGGTGTAATTTAATCCAAGGTCAAAAGAGAAGCGATCATTGGGGCGAAACACTATGCCAGCACCCCCCGAAATGATTCCAGGCCCCAGGTCTTCCTGGCTCGCATCTACGCTTAAAGACCATGCAACGGATTTGGCTGGATCCGAAGTGTAACCGGCACGCATGCCGAATCGTTCTGGAATCCTGAAATCACCAGTTCCACGACCCAGCCGGTCATCAACCCGGCTTGGAAAATATTGCAGTGACAGATTAAAACTGTCGTTGTTTAGAAAGTTCCAGTTTCTCCCTACGATCTGGCCTGCAGAAACTGACTCACCATCGGTATTGAATTGATTGATCGAGGTGAATGTCGTCGAGCGCGATGTCAGGCCCGGGATATCTGATTCGGTCAGGGAGAAATTGTAATCGAGATTCTTTTGCGAGTTCCGCGTAATAAAACCCAGGTCGTTCATGTCGAACTCATCATCGATGTAAGTGGTAGTAACTGTGTGTTGCACACCGCGACGAGGAATGTAGGTTACATCACCCAGGAAACCGGTTCCGGTTTCTCCTGCCACATCACTATGCATAAACTGGCCATCCAGCACCCAGCGCTGATCCGCCGAGAAGTAATGCATGTCTATGGCGTTAACCGTGGAATCGACATCTGGATGGGAGACATCGGTGCCCATCCAACCGATGGAACGCCTGCCACCGGCACTGGTATCTTCATAGAGCAATCTGGCAACGCTAAAGTCACGACCCTGAGCCTGAAGCTTTACCCGTGTTCCATCATCAAGCGTGCCGCGAATTTCTGAATCGTCTTCGGAAGCGAGCAAGGTTCCATAACGCAGGTTGCCATTCTGGCCGGTGAATTTGACCGCTCCCAGCAAATCCGTTGGCTGGCTGAGGTCTGTTGGAACTACGTTTACTCCACCTGGAACCGAATAGCGAGCGGCACCACCAATGCGTCTCGTGTTTAATAATGAGATCGGTCCACCGGGGCCTCGAATATTCATTGCCTGGGAACGGGGTGAGGTATTGAAAATATCCTGCCCTTCCAGAAAGAAGGTACGCTTCTCCGGAAAGAAAGTTTCGAAGGCGGTAAGATTAACTACGACATCATCTGACTCCACGGTACCGAAATCCGGATTCAGGGTTGCCGACAGCAAGGTATTGGTAGTTGGCCGCCAGTAGATATCGGTGCCCGCCTTGTTCTCCAGGTCATGGCGAATGCCGTCGAACACCGAAGAGACGAAAGGATAAATAGTTAGCTGGCGTCTCGGTTCGATGTCTCGCAGTTCGTATTTCTGAAAACCGGACAGATAAACATTCAGGGTTGTTGGCAATGCCGGTGTACTCCAGCGCTCGCCCCGCACACCCAACTCTCTTTCAAATGCCAAACCAATGCGGCGTACTCCTTCCACCTGGGGCAAAGGCATCATGGACCAGGGCACATAGAATTCTGCACTCCATCCCTCATCGATAGGCTGAGTGCGCCCATCCCAGGAGCCATCCCATTGCAGATTCGTCTGCCGTTCCGGCAACACCGACATATCAGTCATGGTGTCGCCAAGGTTCAGCCTGATGCGATAACCATAGAGCCCATCACCAGAAGCATCGATTAATACTTCGATGCCGTCTCGAGGTAAGCGGAAATCACGATTGGTCATGCGGGCAACCAGGGAACCTGGTGGCTGGTGATTCACGATACCGAAATACATCCCCTGTTCGGTGTAGAAAAATCGTATGTCGGTTTTATAGGGCGCATCTTCGAGAGTATCGGGCTCGATGATTTTCATTCCATCGATGACTGGCAGGTCTTCCCATACCGCTTCATTCAGGAATCCATCGAGCTCAATGTTAGCGGCAGCTTCATCGACGCGGGTTATCTGCGGCAACGGTGTTTGCGCCTGCAGACTGCAAGACAGCAGCAACAGGCCAGGCACTAACAGGCATTCGACTGATTTGTAGAATAAGAATCTCACTGGGCTTTCTGCACCGGCCAACACTTGAATTTTCCGCTGGGGAATATAGCCGAATCTGCATACTCTTTCTGCCGGGGAAACAATTAATTGCAATTGCCTTTGCGAGGGGTAAGAAAGTGGGAATCGTAGTGTAATTGCCATGATTCGTCACAATTCTCCATCACTTCGCCATAATCTCGACGTCTTGCTACCCGTTTACTGAGTTGTAATTAAAGCTATCGAAAAACTCTGTAGGAGATTGTGAGATGAAGTGGAACAAGAAATCCCAGCAAGTTCTCTTTGTTGAAGATGAACAGGCTTACAACTGGGCAACCGCGAGAACGAGCATAAACCGCAAACTGGTTTACCTGTCGATGTTGTTCGTAACTGTTGCGATACTATTTAGTGTATTGCGCTAATCTAGCGAGCCTTGAGAGTGGCTTCGATTGAGAATTGCTGACCGTCGCGAACTACGTCAATGCTAATGATGTCTCCGGCAGCAGACTGTCGCAGGAGATTGGAATAGTTTTGCATGTCCACAACGGGCTCACCGTTATAATTCAGGAGAACATCACCTGCTTGCAATCCTGCTTCCTCGGCGGCGCCGTTAGGAGTTACTCCTGATATTCGAACTCCCGCGCCTGAATACGCGAAATCCGGAACTGTACCTAAACTGGCCGCGCGCTCACCCTGTTGCTGAGAGACTTCTATTTGCTCAGCCCCTTCAAGGTTTACCCGGAGTGGATCGGTTCTATCGCCCAGATAAACTACCGCTTCTTCCAGCCACAGAGCTATATCAGACATGCCAGCTGTATCAAGTTTATCGAGGGTATCTGTAGCTTGGTGGTAGTCCAGATGGGTTCCTGAAAACAAGTGAATCGCTGGAATTCCAGCATTCAGGAAACTTACATGATCACTACTGGCAATAGTTTCTGTTGGAAACTCTGACGTTACACCAATGGTGAAACCAATCCCCTGAGCCATAAACGGCCATTCGTATGCCGATTCTGCTCCAAACACCTGTAGCGTTTTACCTTCTAATCGACCCACGGCATCAAGATTGATCATGGCGAACAAATCTTCTGTCGCAAATCCTCCCGGTGGATTTTGCACGAAGTACTCTGAACCCAGCAGGCCATTCTCCTCGCCACTAAACGCAACAAACATAATCGGGCGTTGCGGCGTAAAC
Organism: uncultured Pseudohongiella sp.; assembly: GCA_964616225.1. GTDB lineage: Bacteria > Pseudomonadota > Gammaproteobacteria > Pseudomonadales > Pseudohongiellaceae > UBA9145. Next base: position 35 of record CAZTTE010000003.1, on the reverse strand, counting down.
GCTCTCGCAACTTTCGAAGCCACCTCGATCAACAC
>CAZTTE010000002.1:52874-383590 GCA_964616225.1 uncultured Pseudohongiella sp. | reverse complement strand
TGGTTAGAGCACAGCATTCATAATGCTGGGGTCGGTGGTTCAAGTCCACCCATAGCTACCAATTAAAAGGGGCAGACTTATAAATTGAGTCTGCCCCTTTTTCTTCTAGGTTAAAATTGCTCTTACGTTATTAAGCTATTAGTATCCCGTACTTTTCCCATGCTGGAAAACAGCATCGTAGAACTAACTCAATTGGAGAACACCCATGGAAGATTTCAAGGCCATTTCCAGGCAAATTACTACCGCACTAGAACTGGAATTTGCACCTGTTGCGATTTCGTTCACAAATGAACTTCCATCTGGCGTCTCGGAGTTTACTGACAGGGTTCCAGCTGGCTGTGAATTTTGGGAAAAGGCAAGAAACTCAATATTCGCCACAACGGCAGATCACCATGCCTTGTGTTCCATTGGAATTCATACTCATAACATAGCTGGCGCACCCGAATCTCAGATGAGTGAGTTAACAACCACGTTGAAGACGATGGCCAGTCTCGAATATGTACAAGAAAAAGAAGTAGCAACGATACCCGTTATAAACCAGCCTACACAGTATGTAGTTTATGGCCCCCTATCTGAGACCCCAATGACTTGCGACGCAGTGGTTCTTTTTGTCGATTCTTTCCAGGGCCTGATTCTTAGTGAAGCTATAGCCAGAGTTGATGAATCTATTCCACTTGCGATGGGCCGTCCTGCCTGCGCGTTGATTCCCCAGGTAATTAACTCGAACAAAGGCGCCAACAGCGGCGGTTGTTGCGGTGCACGAGCTTATTTGGAGACATTAACTCCTGATACTACTTTATGGGCGTTACCGGGCAATAAACTTGCAGCATATGCAGAACAGATAGAAAAACTAGCCAAAGCGAACGCCGCACTTACACAATTTCATGAAGTAAGAAAAGCTGATGTAGAAAAAGGCATGTCGCCGACCGTTCAGGAATCTCTCGAAAGAATGCAAGCCTAGAATCAAAGAGAGGAATCAGAATCAATCAAAGAAGGGGTCAGGGTCAGAGTTACTTGATTTTCTAACCTGGTCGTCTGATCAAGTTACTCTGACCCCAGCACCCCGGCTATTGGTCTCACGTTTTGTATCGCCAGCCAGGCGTTGCTTGCCAGCCTCCAGAAAGTACTGGTTCTGGGCAATGCCTTCCCTACGGCACAGCCCGGCGATAGACTCCTCGCCACGCAGGCCTTCCAGCACTATGCGTATCTTCTCTTCAGGATGGTGTTTCTTGCGGGTCTTGCGACGGATCGTCTGGACCAGCTTCTCGGATGTATCAGTCATGATGAGAGTCCTCTCAATACGTTGTATGTATCAGAAGACTTCTTTAGGATTTAGCCCTCAGTACTGACGGGATACATCCTCAGCCAGTGACCGTATCGCTTCCAGACACCAGTGGGTTGTCTTAGATTCTTGAATAAAAATAATGGGGCCTGTAAAGCGATATTGAGCTAATTTTTCATGCAAACTAAGAGGTTATCATGTTATATCCAAGTGTTTATAAACGAATGTTACAACTAATTGCTTTATTCCTTTTGACGATAAACCTAGTCCATGCCGACCATCATGAGACAGACAATCCATTTATTGGGGGTGGTATAGCGATTCTGGATCTAGTGGCAGAGGATCCTGCAGATTATATTGCTAGGCAAAGGCAGAATTCTGAAGCTTTTGAGACGCTGGGTGCAAGCCTTGCAGGAGTTTGTACTGCGGTGTCTGGCAATGAGCAGGCGGGGGAGATGCAAGTTTATGCTACATTCACCTCGCTTGGAGATGCTTTCAATATGTGGGACATAATGCTTACGAGTAATCAGATACGAAACATCCAAAGTGAGTTCAGCTCAAGCAGAACGCTATTAGGGAATCAGACCTGGCAAATAGTAAAAGGTTTAGAAGGTGAAATATTCGAGGATTCATTCGCTACTAGAGTGGTGGATGTAAATCCTACAAACCCCGAAGCCTATGTTCAAGCCGTAAGGAATATGGAAAAGGTCTACCATGAAAATGGATATGACAGAGTTCAATTTGACATTCATCAGCCCGTTGCTAGTGGGACTTCTGGATACTATAAAGTAATCGTCTTGACCCCATCATTACAGATGCTTGGAGATGTTTTCGGTGCGCTTGCATCGGAAACGTGGGCACAAGATGCATATTCTCTTGTGGTTGCATCGAGAACGGAACTTTTGTCGGACAAAGCATACAGATGCGAACCTGTATATTCGGCTCAATAAATGCCGAAGATTTAAAAATTGATTATTTATACTTGGAATTAATAAAAAGGAACAAAATATGAAGCGTTTAACAACATTAATAAGTACGTTACTTTTCCTGCCTTTCCAGATTGCCAATGCTCAAGTTGGTCAGGCTTTTGAGCTGAATGTGACTAATCCATTAACATTTATTCAAGCTATGGACAATTTGAATGCATCAGCCAGTAGCCAAGCCAATAACCCACAAGTTTTCCTGAGAGCTAGTGTTGCAAACGGAGAAATGGAATCAACTCACAATATTGCAGTTGTATACGATTCATTTAGTAGCATGGATATGAATCGAACAAGGAATTCTACATCTCAGGACTGGGCTAATTTTCTCTCTATCGTGAATGATATTTCTACCCCGGTGGCGGAGTATGTATTCAGCTCAACAGGAATTGACTCCGGCAATGCTTCTGTTGTCACTTCAGCTAATCCATATATTTTGTTTATCCAATTACAAGTAGCCGATCCAATGGCCTATGCTGAAGCTTCTCGGAGATTGATGAGTTCCGGCAACAACAGCAATATCTATGCTCACCTCTATCAAATTAGAGGGGGAGGCCCGAATGGCCCATCGCATGTTGTAACTCAAACAGCTAATAGTCTAGACGATCTGCTTGGTGCGGCACCTAATCCTGGATTTGAAGAGTTTTTAGAAGAAGTTTCAGGGATTAGGACTGTCCTTGGGACTGGCGTCTACCAACAGATTATGGCCTGGGAGTAAATCAAAGAAATCAAAGGGGTCAGAGTTGCTTGATTTTCTAAGCTAGTCGACTGATCAAGTTACTCTGACCCCAGCACTCCCTAATAGAAAACACACCACAACTCGAGAGGAATAAGCATGGCCCTAACACTTGAAGAAAGACAACCACGGACTGAAATGCAGATTACTTCTGTAGACCTAGGCGATAGCGAATCAGTAATCACAGCCGAAGGCAATATGGGCGAATACGGTCGCGTCTATGCCAGCTACCACCTTAGCTACAATCAAGATGGCACTGGTGGCACCTATACCGCCAAGGGAAGAGGTTATGTTGATAATGACACAATGGCATCGGGAGTTGCCGTAGGTGTCTGGCGGCGAGAGGGTGTTCTAATCATTATGGATGAGCTGGTAAACATCAACGACGGCAGCCAAAATTTAGGGAGGATCATCGTGAATCCTCTTGAAAGAACCATGACAATGGATGTTTATGTGCTGTCTTAGTGGCATTCACTGATTGCTAGAAAAGAGTCCGGTAGTTCGCGTGCAGGTTAATATAAAACCTGCACGCGAGCATTCACTTCATCCAACTCATCTAAACATCTCTTGAATCAAAAGGAATCAAAAGGGTCAGAGTTGCTTGATTTTCTAACCGAGTCATTTGATCAAGTTACTCTGACCCCAGCACTCCACCCCAGCACTCCCTCCCCAGCACTCCCTTGATTTTCTAACCTAGTCGTCTGATCAAGTTACTCTGACCCCAGTACCTCAAGTTACTCTGACCCCAGTACCTCAAGTTACTCTGACCCCAGTACCTCACCCCAGTACCTTCCAGCATCCTTCATTGGAAACAGTGCGGGTTTTTTTATTGTGAAAAATGGATCAGCCTCTTTTTATTCCCTCACTTCTCCCTTTAACCCTCGGTTCAAATTGGGTTACAGTAGTTCTGCCCGCATCATTGGCGCCTGTTTTTAATTGACTCGCAAAGAGGTCAGGAAAGCTATGGCAATAAATCGCAGTTCCCACCGCATTTCACTGAAATTCTCTCAGCTTGTTGCATTTATTTGCTTGAACTCGCTGGGCTTTTCGCTTTCCGTTGCCTTTGCGCAACAACCACACCCAGTCGGTGAATGGCATGCCTACGGCGCCGACAAGGCCGGGACCAAATACTCGCCGCTGGATCAAATCAATCGTGATAACTTTGGCGACCTGGAGATCACCTGGCGCTGGCAGTCGGTCGATGGATTTCTCAGCAAGAGCACCGCCGATGGCGGTGAGTGGTGGTCAGCCCTGGACAACGTGGTTGAGCAGTTGGAAGCGGAGACGGAAAACCTGTTCCGCGAGCAGAACACACCGATTTTCTCTAACTTTCAGGCCACACCACTAATGATCGATGGTGTGCTCTACTTTAATACACCGCTTTCTCAGGGTGTGGCGGTAGATGCCGCCACCGGGCAGACACTTTGGGTCTTTAACCCGAAGAGCTATGAGGAAGGCACCACTTCCATGACTGTTACCTGGCGCCAACGGGGTGTTGCCTACTGGCGTAGCGAGGACGGCAGTGACGAACGCATCCTCTGGGGAACTGGCAGTGGCGATTTGATTTGTGTTGCGGCCAAGACTGGTTACCCCTGCTCTGGTTTCGGTGTAAACGGTCGCGTCGACCTGACTGCTACATTGCCGCGGGCCGACAGGCAGGATCGGGATTACCTCAACGCCATGCTCTATTCCGTGCAATCACCACCGATTGTAGTCGGGGATGTGGTTATTCATGGTTCCTCGGTGGCCGACCGCATTATTAATAGGGAAGCCGTGCCGGGCTGGGTCCGCGCCTGGGATGTGCGCACCGGTCAGCACAAATGGGACTTTCACACCGTGCCACTGGAAGGTGAAGAAGGAGTGGAAACCTGGGGCAATGATTCCTGGCGCTATTCCGGAAACAATAATGTGTGGACCTACCTGAGCGCCGATGAAGAACTGGGCATCGTTTACCTGCCCACTGGCACAGCCACCAATGATTACTACGGTGGCCATCGACCCGGTGATAATTTGTATTCAGAAACCATTATTGCCGTTGATGCCGACAGTGGAGAGAAGCTGTGGCATTTTCAGGCAGTGCACCATGGGCTGTGGGATTACGATTTTCCCACCGCGCCAAACCTGCTGGATGTAGTAGTAGATGGCGAACCCATCAAGGCCCTGGCCCAGGTCAGCAAACAGGGATTTCTCTACGCCTTCGATCGGGTGACTGGCGAACCTATCTGGCCAATCGAAGAGCGCCCGGTGCCCACCGACAGTAACATTCCGGGAGAAGTGGTGTCTCCGACCCAACCATTTCCTACCTGGCCACTACCATTCGAATACCAGGGCGTGGTCGAGGATGATCTGGTTGATTTCACTCCGGAGATTCGACAGATGGCTTTGGAGGCGGTAGAGGGTTGGCGCCTCGGCCCGATTTATACGCCGATGATGATTGCCGATGAGACCACCAATGGCCTGTTGTTTCGGCCTACTGGGCAAGGCGCTGCCAGTTGGTCCGGAGCCGCCGTCGATCCCGAGACTGGAATACTTTATGTGCCCTCTCTCAATCGAGCCGGCACCATTAGCTTCTACTCACCTCAGGATGGCACGCTTGATTACACCCATGGTGCTCCGGAATCCCAACGCCTGGCCGGGGGCGGTGGGCAAGTCGGTCCCCGCATGCCCCAGGGATTGCCGTTATTAAAACCGCCTTATTCACGCATGACGGCCATCGATATGAACACCGGCGAACATGTGTGGATGAAGCCACTTGGGGATGGTGATCGTATCCGCAACCACCCGATGTTAAGAGATCTGGATCTGCCACCACTGGGTGGCGATGGCAGAGGCGGACCGCTGGTCACCAAAACCTTGTTGTTCAGTGCAATGTCCGCCGGGGGTAGCGATGGTGGACCGAGACTGGTTGCTTTCGATAAAGCCACCGGCGACGAATTAGGTTCGGTAGATCTTCCTCGTGGTGCCATCGGCACACCCATGACCTACCTGGCAGATGGACGCCAACATATCGCGTTAACTATTGGTGGCAATCCACCGGAATTAATTTCCTTAGCTCTTGCGCGCGAAGGCATTGCCAGAGAAGATGTGTTAGGCGACGGACTTTACACCGAGGCACAGGCTGAAAGAGGCGCCGTAGTTTACGAACGCGCCTGTTTGATTTGCCACTCAACTGTGCCTGGCGAAATCATTGGACAGGGTGCTGCACCTTCGCTACTGGGTAATGCATTCAGTGAGCGCTGGTCCGGTTCTCCCGTCAGCACCCTGGTGGAAGTGATTCGCCAGACCATGCCCGATGGTGCACCCAATAGCCTGAGCGCGTCCGAGTACGAAGACATAACCGCCTATCTTTTACAGCTCAACGGTTATGACGCCGGCGGCAGAGAACTGGATCAGGAGAATCAGCAGGAACTATAATCCCGGCATTGGCAAAAATTCCAACAGGCTTTGGGCTGTTTGATTCTCTAATTAGCGGAGAGAGCGATCTTAGGGGATACTGAGAGATCAACAGTTTAAACAGTTTTCTAGCTATGTCCGCTTTGATTCGTTAAGCAAGCTCAAGCCGATCCCAGGGAATGCTCGCTAAACTATTAAGCTATCAGTGTCCCCCCTTGCTTCTTTTGCTGCTATTATCACCCTATCTCTCTGCAAAGAGGCACTGATATGAGAATACTAACAACCACATCAGCCGTTCTTTTTCTGACTTCTTGTACTTCTCTTAATGAGCCTGATTTCTACAGCATGAGTGAAGAAGAGATCGCCAACTACAACAATTCTGTTGCCGGAACGGAGCAGGTTTCATGTATACAAGCGGATCTCAATAGAAATGGCGTTAACGAGAGATTCTGTGGAACAATAGAAGAGATCGAGAACAGACTTCAGCCGGATGTGCCAGGAGCGAGACAGGCGGGCTTTCCATCGTTCACTCCTCTCGATGAATCGAGGAGCACCAATCCTCCTTTAAGGCCTACCTTACCGGTAAATTAAACCCACAAAAAGAAAATTAGCATGAATTGGGAAGCAATCGGCGCCCTCGCCGCAGGAGCCACTCTCATCTATCTCGCGACTCAAGTAAGGCAAGTTAAAAAAGATTTACATGTCTCCGGATTTAGAGAAATTAACAGGATGTTTCGGCTACGGTATCACCTGAAGTTGCCCGAATTATTTCCAAGCAAGATAGGGGTCACTCATTAGAGGATTGGGAAGAAGTCATTCGAGACGAGTACTATTTCAGAATTATGTGTGTACTGGAAGTTGCGTGGGAGCACACAATTGCTGGAACAGTTGATACCAGTCGAGAGGACGCTTTGAAGACTTTGAACTCTTACATGGACAAACCTGAATTCGCAGAATGGTGGGATAAAAATCGAGGCGGGTTTCTCAAACCCTGGCAACAAGTCGTAGACGAAGCCTTTAACACGACGAATAGCGATTCAGAACTACAATAATCTGGCATAATCAGAGCCATAATCCGAACCAGGGGTCTAAAATGAAGCCTCAAATCAATATTTCATGGCTTGCACTGCTGCTAATTCCGGGCCTGAGCTTCGCCCAGGGCGACTACGAAGTTCCCAGAACCGAATGGGGATTACCTGACCTGCAAGGTGTCTGGAATTTTTCCTCCCAGACTCCCATGCAGCGCCCTTCTCAATACGGCGACCGCCAGTATGTGACCGACGAAGAAGTGGCTGATATACAGGCGAGATCCAGCGCTCTGGATGAATCTTCCGATGCCGCAATCCCCGGCACCGGAGTCGACGAAGCCTATAATGATTTCTGGATCGAATCTGCCGGTCTCGGCAGAGCGCAACTGACTTCCCATATCATCTACCCGGAAAATGGTCGCCTGCCACCCTTGCAGGAGAATGCCTTCCGTACCAGCTTTACGGAAATCCCTGATCGACCTGTGCGCGCAGCACTGGGAGTAACTTTTGGTACTGATGGGCCGGAAGATCGCCCGCTGTCAGACCGTTGCATCCTGGGATTTAATGCCGGCCCACCGGTTACACCGAGTTTCTATAACAATAATTTGCAGATCGTTCAGAACAGGGATCACGTGGTTATTGTGACGGAAATGGTGCACGAAACCCGAGTGATACCCATGAATAATATGGATTACGCACCGGAAGAAACCAGCATGTGGGCAGGTGATGCTCGCGGTTATTGAGAAGGCGATACACTGGTAGTTGAAACCAAAAATTTTAACGGGCTCACCAATAGCTTCTCGATGTTCGGCACGTCGGAAGACAAACATCTAATCGAAAAGTTTACGCGGGTAGCTCACGACCAGGTTAACTATGAATTTACAGTTAATGATCCCAGCACTTTCACTGACAGGATAGTTGGCCTGATTCCCATGTACAAAGTTGCCGGACAAATCTACGAGTATGCCTGCCACGAAGGCAACTATGGCATGGTGAATATTCTGCGTGGTGCGCGGGTTCAAGAACAAATGGAAGAGAGCGACTAAACGATTATGAATACCGAACAATACATTGGCATCGGCATGTGTTGGGGCATCGTGTTTGGTACCGTCCTGGGATCAGCAATGGATAACACCAGCTCTGGAATCGCGATCGGAATCGCACTCGGTGCCGCAATCGGCGCTGCTATTGGCCAGGCAAAAGCCGAAACTAATGACTCTGAATCCTCTTTCAGAAAGAGAAGATTCAGTGTTAGCAGATTGAGGAATAGAAAGTAAACCAGTTTTCCGGACTGCGTTCCCTACTTACTCTAGTGCAAACACCCACAATGCAGCCGGTCCGGGCGCCTCTGGCACAAAGCCAGAAAACTGGTTTTGCAAACCTAACCAGATTCCCGTGTGGATATTCAGTTGTCCCGCAACCACCGCGACATACTGCTTACCATCCACTGCATAGGTAATAGGAAAGGCAGCAGGAATTGCATCCAGTTGGGTTTCCCAGAGTATATCACCATTGCTCTGATCGAATGCCTTTAACTTGGAATCGAGATAACCCAGGAATACCAGGCCACCGGCAGTGGCAAGACTGGCGGAAGCCGGCACGATTTCTTCGCGATGCTGCCAGGCCAACTCCCTGGTCTTGAGATCAATCGCCTGCAATCGACCGTAGTTACCGTCGTTGTCCGGCGAAGGTCGAGTGTCAGCACGTAAACCGGAAGTAAGCAAAGTGCCGCTGCCATCGAGCAAGGTATCCATACACACTTCGAACATGGGCACGAATAAATAACCGGTGTCGCTGTTTACCGATGAAGCATGCCAGTTGCGCCCACCCTGCCAGTAGGGACAGACTGTGCGTATTTCTTCGGCATCGGGAAAGACGTTGGGGTTTGAAATTTTTTCACCAGTCGCGGGATCAATAGCAGCAAACAAATTTTGAAAGCCGGGATCAACTGAAAACAAATACTGTCCAGTTTCTGCATCGAGCGCATCAAATAGCGCCGGCTTGCCTGCCGTGACTACAACTTTACGCGTTTCACCGTTTACATCTAACTCGACAATGGATCTTTCAAATATCCAGTCCAGGTCATGCTGGTCGTTGGCGACATGCTGGTAATACCACACCAGCTCACCGGTTGCAGGACGCAATGCGATAGTGGAGTTAGTGAAAAGTGCTTCGTTGCTAACACCCTCTATCCCCAGGGGATAAAGCAGCGGTTGCGTGTTATAGGTTGGAGATACGCCGTAATACACTAAATCCAATTCAGGATCGTAAGAAGCCGTATTCCAAACCGAACCACCCTGCCGCTCCTCCAAAGGAATATTGTTCCAGGTATTACCACCGGGTTCGCCTGGCCTGGGAATGGTATTGAAGCGCCAGGTTTCAGTGCCAGTTTCCAGGTCGATAGCGATAATAAACCCACCACCGGGAATGAAGGACGCTGCCATTCCCTGAATAACCTGTCCACCTGCTACCGTGGGTGCCGACCTGACCTGGTAATTCTGACTTACATCCAGATCGATGGCATGATCCCAGATGACTTCACCGGAGCGGGCATTGAGTGCAACCATATGGTAGTTAGAAGTGGGTACCAGCACTTTGTCTTCATGGAGTGCAATGCCGAACTTGTGACTGGTAGGTGTGTCGCTGGTATGGCTGTAGCGCCATAACATTTCTCCGGATGTTGCATCCAGGGCAAGAACTACATCACCCGCACTGTAAAGATACATAATGCCATCGTGCACCAAAGGCGTTGGCATGTTATTGCCAACTGTTACTTCCTGGTGCCAGGCGAGTTGTAAGTCGGCAACATTTTCGCGATTAATCTGATCGAGATTGGAAAAGCCCAGGTTGTCGTACGTACGCCGCCAGGTGAGCCAGTCGGAATCAGGAGGGTTACGCAATAATTCGTCGGTGACTGAGGAATAGTTGCGCAATAAGGGAGATGAATCGGGATCTGCAATTACCGAATCGATTCCGATCGCAGCATTTCTTCCATAGCGTTCGATTACGCCGCCGCTGTTCTCGTTAGCTTCTTCTTCATCCGGTTGAGCGTAACTCGATTGCTGAAAACATAGATATGCAAAAAACCCAAGCAAAACACAAACTTTCCGACTCATTTCCATTCCTCCTCACTACTAACTTTTATCAGTTAGCTTCAGCGAACGCTTTAATGCCCTGTAATGCATTGGTAAAAGTATTGGTTCGCCCTTCTATGTCCGCATCTTTAGCAGCCTGATCCGGATGGTTGGATACATCCCACACCAGGGTGTAAAGCATCTTGGAAGTCGTTTCGGTAACAGGTTTGGCTTCCATGTGGCCGTGGTAAAGATTGTAGAACTGCCCTTCAACTGGCGGCATGGTATAGCCATAGGATAGATCGGTTTTGGCAATCAGCACTTCGGTGATTCTGCCATTCAGAAGTGATCGTACCGAGCCAATCTCACCGGAGCCTTCAGTTAATTCGCAAGGCAACCCCATCCAGTCGGTGATTGCACAAAAATCGCCAACCGCTTCCCAGACTTCTGCCGCCGGCTTATCGATATCGATTTCCAGATTCACGGTTACATACTCGGGCTCAGCCATGGCTGAAAAGGAAAATACGGCCAGCAGGGAAACTCCAAGGGTTTTTATAAAACGGTACATCATTCGCTCCTAGATCATGGATTTATTATTCAATTTCCAAGCCCCCCCTAAAATACGCAGCAGGTGCTCATAGACCAGCATTGTGCCTTACTCAGAGGGATTTGTTAGCAATTTCATCGTAATAATCTATGCCTGCGCCGAGATATCTCAATTTGTTGCAACTTTTCGATTCCAGAGATAGCTATAATCGGGGCCTAAACAGAAGAAGAGCCACCGATATGAAGCTCTCACTCTTGCACTACCTGGTACTTGTTTTAACGCTTGCCTGTTCACAATTGCAGGCACAGCAGACTATTCCTGCCGACAGGATCGAAATCTTTACCAATGTTCGCATTATTGTTGGAGACGGAACCACGATCGAGCAGGGCTCCCTGGAATTGCGTAACGGTATTCTTTTAGCCGTTGGCTCAAACCTGGAAATAGCCGAAGAAGCCCTTGTCCACGACCTCAATGGCAAAACCATAATTCCCGCCCTGGTAAACACCCATGCCCACCTCGGCTGGGAGGCTTACGGCGAATGGGGCTCACAATTCTTCACCGATGAAAACCTGATCGATCATCTCTATCGCCATGCCTATTACGGTGTTGGAACCATTATCTCTACCGGTAGTGACAAAGAAGATGTCGCCCGCCGGGTAAAACTCGAACAGTTAAGAGGCAATATAAAAGGGGCTCGTTACGAATTATCGCCGGGCATGGGTTCACCCGGCGGCGGACCCAATCCCCGCTTTACCGATGATCCTGATTACTGGGGGACTCACCCTGTTTCAGACCCCGAACAAGCCATTCGTACAGTTCGGGAACTGGCAACACAGGGTTACGGCATCGCAAAAATCTGGGTGGATGCCCGGGACGAACGTCGTGGCGCCCAGGTAAAACTCGCGCCGGAAATTTACCGTGCGGTACTGGAAACTGCGGCCGATTACGACATGCGCATTATTGCCCATGCAACCACCCTGGCAGATCATAAAGCCCTGGTTAGCGTTGGCAACAGACGCTTTATTCACATGCCCTACGATACTGAAGTGGATGATGAATACCTGGACATGGTGCGTGAGAACAATGTCTACATCGTGCCAACACTGGGCATGATTACCAAACAGGAGCCTTACTATATTCCTGCATTTCAGGATTCTTTCTTTTATGACCAGGTTCCGGATTCGATTTTGCAATCCCTGAACGCCAGTTACACAGCGCCACCAGCAACGCGCAGTGAAGCTGCACAGCAGCGCTCGGCGATGCTGGCTGACAATCTGTTAAAACTAAAAGACCATATTATTCTGGGAACTGACGCCGGGGCGGTAGGAGATTTCTTCGGTTATGCAGATCATGTCGAGTTATCTCTATTCGTAAGCTTGGGCATGACTCCCATGGAGGCCATCGTCGCCTCTACTTCCCGGGCAGCGCAAGCGTTCGGACTGAACAATGTTGGCCTGCTGCAAGCAGGGAAAGCGGCAGACTTTGTCATACTGAATGCAAACCCGTTAGATGATATAAACAATACTCGCCAGATCAATGACGTATACATTCGCGGTGAAGTCGTCGATAGAGCCGCCTGGAGCACAAGATGGACACAGGAAGATTGAGTTTTAAGTCGAAATCCAAATTTTTCGCACTCTTTTTGTTAAGTGCATCGGTAATCATTCAGGGCAATTTCGTTCGAGCACAATCTGGCAGCGCTGATGGCGAATGGCCAAGTTATGCGGCTGATGCCGGCTCCACCAAGTACACCAGTCTCGACCAAATCAATGCCGACAATTTTGATCAGTTAGAAATCGCCTGGCGCTGGACTTCTATCGATGGCGATGTCGACCTGGAAGCGATCATGGGCGATGCGGCAGAAGACATCAGTTTTGGTCGCTTACAGGCAACGCCACTGATGATCGACGGCGTCCTCTACATCATCACCGCGTTAAACCAGGCTGCGGCAATCAATGCTGCCACAGGAGAACTGTTATGGTCGTTTGACCCCCAGTCCTACCTGTCTGGTTACTCTATCAGCCCATTGGGCTATCACCATCGCGGTGCTGCCTACTGGAGTGACGGCGAAGAAAACGGAGAAGCACGTATCCTGTATGCAAGCAACGACGGTTACCTGTTTTCGCTGAATGCTGAAAACGGCGAAGCGGATACCAATTTCGCCGGTGGTCGTATCGATATGACCGAAGGTATACCCCGTGCCGATCGAAGCATTCTTGATTACAGCGGCGCGGTGCCCCTTGGAACAGTCTCACCCGCTATCGTTGTCGGCGATATCCTGGTAGTTAATCAAATTACTTCCAACCGGCCCCATTATAAAGAACGCCCGCCTACCTTCGTACGAGGCTATAACATTCGTTCCGGGGAATTGGCCTGGACTTTTAACACGATTCCACAGGCTGGCGAGTTTGGTGTCGATACCTGGCAGGAAGAATCCTGGCGTTATACCGGTAATGGTGGTGTGTGGACACAGATGAGTGCCGATCTGGACCTCGGTTATGTCTACCTGCCAACGGAAGCACCTACCAACGATTACTACGGTGGCCATCGTCCCGGCGATAACCTGTTTACCCAGAGTGTTGTTGCGGTTGATGCCGCTACTGGCGAACGGGTCTGGCACTTCCAGATGATTCATCATGGGCTGTGGGATTACGATACACCGGCTGCGCCTAACCTGATGAACATCAATGTGGACGGTCGCGAGATTCGAGCGCTGGCACAGGTCACCAAGCAAGGCTGGGCCTATGTATTCGATCGGGCTACCGGGGTTCCGGTATGGCCTATGCCGGAACGACCTGTTCCCCAGGGATTGATTCCCGGCGAACGAACTTCACCTACACAACCTTTTCCAAGTAAACCACCTGCCTTTGCAGTACAGGGTCTGACGGTAGACGATCTTATCGATTTCACGCCGGAACTACGCGCAGAGGCCATGGAAATTATCGACGACTATGTTTACGGACCAATATTCACACCGGCCAGCCTGCCGGATGAAGCAAGCGGAAAACGTGGTTCCATCTTCGTGCCCAGTGCCGGCGGTGGTGCTAACTGGCCCGGCGCTGGATTCGATCCCGAAACCAATGTGCTGTTTGTGCCGTCTTCCAATGGCGCGTTTACGCCTTTTATGGGAACCCTGCCGGAAGATGAATCCAACTTTCGTTATTACCGCTTACAGAATCGCGGCGTTCCGGGACCGCGAGGCCTGCCACTATTAAAACCACCCTATTCCACGATCACGGCATTCGACATGAATGCCGGTGAAATTTTGTGGCAGGTAGCTAACGGTGAAGGCAGTGCGCGGGTTGAAAACAATCCTGCGGTCGAAGGAATCGATCTCCCTCCACTGGGCGGCGGCGGTCGCCACCCGGTGTTAGTGACATCCACATTGCTTATTCATGGAAAAGATGAGGGCTATGGCCCAAAACTTGTAGCTCGGAGCAAAGAAACCGGCGAGGAGTTAACAACTATCGATCTGCCGGGCGCACCGCAAAGCTCGCCTATGAGTTTTGCTATCGATGGCAGGCAATACATTGCACTGGGAGTTAACGCATCTCCGACGCCCGAGCTTATCGTCTATGCACTACCCGAAGATTCCGAATAAAGCTTAGCTTTTGACTTCTTTATATGAAAATTCAGAAGTTTGTCTTACCTGACCAAGGCCAGAATTTCTTCCGGGGACAAGAGACTTAATTCCAATATCGGTTTGTTTGAAGCCGCCATAGCCTCTCTGACGACATAGCTTCCAGTGCGATAACCAATAGCCAACCTGCCATCTGGATGCATATTCATCCACTGGTTGTAATTGGCATCAACGGGTAATTCCAGGATTTCATCCAACCACTCATCGACATTATCTGGTGGAGCATTTCCTGCAAAAGCAGTATTGGTGTAAATCTCGGAAAACACATTGGCCAGGCCTTCGTTTACCGCGGCGATATCGATACCCGGTCCAAACTTGTTATTTTGAATAGTCCAGCCTCGAACCAGGTGATGAAATTCATGATAGATAGCTGCTGCCAGACCAGTGTTGGCTGCCCCAATCACTCCACCTTCAAAGAGTGTAGACATATAGATGATTACAGAGTTTTCAGTTTCGGCCCGACCAGTAACACCACCAACTTCGGTTACATCTCTTGACAAGGGAAAGACAATTACCTCTATATTTGGTGTCAGCTCCGGGAGCAGTACTCTCACCTCCTGCTCTGACTGCCTGACTACAGCATCGATGCGGGCTCGCTCTTCGGAACTAAAAGTGTAGTCGCTGTCGGACTGAAACGAAATTTGCAGACCAGAAACTAATGATTCATTCTGGCCGCTGGTGATGGTCGACCAGAAAATCAGTAGTACAAATGCTGTTGATTTCGATGTATTAGACTTACTCAATTTGGCTTCACCTTTCTCTATCAAAGTTTTGAATCCAGAAGATATTAATTAGACGAAGCCAAATGAGTTTAGTTACCACCGTAGCTGTAATTAAACGAGTCTAATTTGGTGAATGCCTCCTAATCTGAATCAATCAGGCGTATGCTGCGGGCATCGCTTTCCAGAATTCCTTCGGCCCGCTGTGCAAGATCCAGCAAATGTGCCTGGTTCATGGCATCGTTGGTATTTGCCGCTGCTCGCTCCGCACTTTGCTGAATAGTCGTTAGCTGCATTCTCGCCAGAGCGGGAATATCAGACTGGCTTACATCCACCCGAGTGGCATTGCCTGAACGCGAGACATTTACTTCTTCGGTCAGAATCTCTTCCAGACGCTCGACGTAAGCTCGTTGCAGATTACGCCGATAGGTATCGATCTCGGTGCCGTCATCCAGTTCAGAAAACACCCCAATTCGCAGTTCATTTAAAAAACTAACAAGACGATAAGGATCATCATCGAGCACTTCCGATTCAATCAGGCGTTGCATTCTGCCCGGATCGAGCAATCGATTAAGAATAGAAACCTGGCGTGCACGGATACGCTCAGCGGCACCTGCATGTTCAATTCGACGCAATATTTCTTTATCAGCCAACCAGGCAGGTGACTCAAGGGCTTCCTGGATTAGAAACTCAAGCGCCTGGGCCTGGCTCTGATGGGAAACCGAAGAGTAGATTGGCTCGCCCTGTTCTGCGGTCTTATGATTCTGGTAACGGCCGCCGATTAAAGTAATCACATGGCCGATGTAACGATTCCATTGAAAGACCAATTCACCGTACAACTCTTCCAGGTCATCGAAGTTTTCGCCAGGAGTTTGGGTCCATTCCACCAGCTTTGGTGCGACACGCCTTAGGTTGGCAATACCATAAGTGGAAGACTGAACCGGATCAGATCCCATGTCTTCAGTTTGCGCATCAGGATTCCAACCGGTACTGGAACCAAAACGATACATGGGATCATCGGCGTGTTCGGCGATCCAGGCATCCAGCGTTTTCTTTTCATCACTGGTGGTTTTTGCACCGGGAATAACACGATAACCCCAGTTAACGGAATAATGATCATAAGGGCCAATCTTGCGGATGTAGTCGGTAGGCTCAAGTCCATCTCCCGGCTGTGCCACATAGTTTTGTCGCGCATAATCCATTACCGATGGCGACACACCCATCTCCCGGGCAAATTCAGGATCACGCAAGGATTCCGTCGGATAAGATGAAGAAGCAATCATGTTATGGGGCAATCCAATGGCATGACCGACTTCATGGGCAATAACCTGGCGAATCGTTTCTCCCATTAATTCATCCGGCATATCCAGTGAGCGCGCCGCGGGATTGGAAGCACCGGTTTCCAACATGAGTCGGTTACGATAGGAACGGAGGTGATTGTGAAACCAGACGATATCGCTCTCGATTATCTCACCGGTACGGGGGTCGGAAACCGACGGTCCCATGGCATTACGTACCAGGCTGGCAGCCCAGCGCACTACAGAATAGCGCACGTCTTCGGAAGTCCATTCCGGATCTTCATCCGGGCCAGGCGGATCCATGGCAATGATTGCATTGCTGAATCCAGCCGTCTCAAAAGCAGCCTGCCAGTCTTCGATACCCTTTCTTACAAATGGGCGCCAGCGATCCGGTGTTGCCGGATCGATGTAATAAACAATAGGTTGTACCGGATCCACCACTTCTCCCCTGGCATAGGCTTCAGGATCAGACGGCTCCAGGCGCCAGCGTCGAATAAATGTTTGTTCCGCTGCTTTTAATTCATCCAGACCGAAATTCACCTGGGTAATGGAAAAATAACCAACCCGATCATCTGCATGGCGGGGCATCATGGGTTCTTCCGGCAGACGCACCATGGTCTGATGCATCTCCATGGAGATGGTGCCGGTATTTGAGTCCACCGGTGGTTCGTTGGCAACAAAGGTGAGGGTATGGCGCACATCCACATTAAGGGGATAGCTGCGGGCGTAGTTAATAAAGCTTCGATCCGTATCCAGTCGTCTTACTTCGTAGTCATCGCGCTGCTCTGCCGAAAGACCGGATAGCGCCGGCGTGTCCTCAGCGTAGAATTCGGTGACGTCGATGACTACCGTGTCATCATTGGGACCAATAGCCTTCACCTCAAAAGCCGCCAGAATTGGCGCAAAATTATTGCTTTCTACTGATTCAAAAATCGGCAATGAATCTTCGGCAACGTTGTTAAAGGAAACTTTGCGCAGCAACACCGTATCGTCGCGACGTTCCCAACGCAAAACCTGTTCAGCCACTTTCGTTCCGGCGACTATAAAGCCATCCAGACCAGCGGGTACCCGTCCAATGCGGGTAACCAACAACATATCTTCTCCGAACAGTGCTTCGGGAATTTCAAAGTAGTAAGTTTCATCAACCACGTGAACCGTAAACAAACCCTCATCGGAAATTGCTTCGTCGCTGATTACTTCGTCATAGGGCTGGGGACCCGATTCATCCTCCGATGATTCTTCGGAAGACTCTTCTGTTTCTTCTGAAGTTTCTTCAGCTTGGGCATCATCCTGCGCACTGGCAAATTGCGCCGTAAAAAAGCTGCTCAACATACAAAGGAATAAAAATGTTTTTAGTAACTTACTCATAAGCTTCTTCTCTTCAGGGAATAAAAAGGGAAAGACTGTTGAGAACAAGTCTTTCCCTTCATCTTTCTAAAACCGGTATTCTAAATCGAATTTAGTTACAGCGCTGTGAAGCCACCCGTTGCGGAAGCTTCAATGGTGCTGCGCTTACCCTGTTCTCACTGGCCAATTGTTCGTAAGCGGCCTGTTGCAACGCACTGACCTGTTCACGGGACATACCCAGCTCATAACCGGAGCATTCGTTTTCACCCAGGGATCTCGGATCGAGACCAGTGACATTACCAAACACCACCAGTGCCTCGAGATAATAACCATAATTACTGGCGTGATAATGATCGTAAGACCACAGGTCTACCTTATCCAGGTCGATGCCATCGTAGGGATTGGGATCGGCGATGCCATTTTCCATGGCACGATTCCAGGCTTCGCCAACCGCATTTACTGATTTTACTGCCGGTGCAGCGGCTGCGGCCTGATCGTATCCGGCACGCACATCCCTGGCCATCTGGTAAATTGGCTGACCGGTCCAGGGCCGATCATCAAGATAAACCATATCAGCCCGCGACCAGGTGGCGGTGAGATAGACTTCCACATCGGCATTCAGCCCGTGAAAAAACTCTGACATCTGCCCTACGGTATCGATCAGCACTGCCGGGTCACCGGGATTGGCTGCATCCAGTGTGCTGAATCCATGCATAACTACCTGATCCCAGGGGCGGCGACCCATAACACCTAACTTTTCCGCCAGGTGAAAATCCAGTCCGGCACCACCTCGTGTTTGCAGGTAAACGTCATAGTCCAGTCCGGCCTGATCGGCAAAGGACTTGAACAGCGCTGGCACACCACCAATGCCTTCATGGTTTAAATCGCTAACGGTATCGGCGCGGTAGTGGCGAGTGCTGGATCCCCATCCGTAGGTAAAACTGTTACCGATGAACAGGATGCTGGTTTCGGCTATTGCCTGAACTGAAGTCAGGAAAAGTACAAGACTGGTTGATAGAACACGTATTAGTTTCATTTTATTGCTCTTGTTTTTCTATGTTTAGGATTCAAAAAAGCGGAGTAAGGCTTCGTTTACGATTTCCGGCACTTCCTCGTGGGGATTGTGGCCGATATCGGGAATATTGATTAGCTGCCCGTTTGGAAAAACACTGGCAGCATGTTCGGCTTCGGCGGCGTAAGTAGGATAGTCGTCAGCGCCACCGAGAATAAGCGTAGGAGTCCGGATGTGTTGCCAATCATTAACCACAGTATCCATGCCGCGCATATGTCCGGTTAGCTGACTAACCGCTGCCGCTTGGGGCCAACCACCACTGAGGCGTTGCCCGTAACGAATGCGCATGTGCTTTTCGAATTTGGGATTCCAGTTAACGTAATTCTCATGGGCCCAACGTAGAACAGAAGCATAAGACTCTTCTGGATCCGGATTCGCATTAACCTCTCCAGTTAATGGACGAAAGCCCCGACCACCACGGCGGTCGGTCAGTCCCACCTGGTTTACCGTTACCAGGTGAGTAATTCGTTCCGGATAAAGAAAGGCAAAGCGAGTCACCATCTGCCCGCCAATGGAATGGCCTACCAGCGCTGCCTGCTCTATATCGAGATGATCCATCAGGCGCGCGGTGTTGGAAGCCCATAGATTGATACTGTAAGGAATCATTGGCTTGGACGACTTACCCCAACCCAGGCGATCTTTGGCAATTACCCGATAGCCGGCTTCGCTTAATGCACGCATCTGGTCTTCCCAGTACCAGCCGTAGTAAAGACCGCCGTGATGGAAAATGACTGTTCTGCCATTAGCAGGGCCAGTGGGCGCGACGTCCATGTAGGCGATACGAACATCTTCACCATAAACACTGAAATTCATATAGCTAACCGGGAACGGATACTCTATCTCGTCGAGATTCATGGAGACCGGACCCCAATCGGCTGGTGCTTTTTCCGGTGGTGACGGTTGCGCCAACAGCGTACCTGCAAACGCCATAGTTAATAGAAATAAACTCAGGGATCGAAATGTATTCATGATTCTTCCTGTATATTTTCCTTTGATTTATTACACAGTTTTTGTTCTGTATTTTTTAGTCGTTATCGCCTGACTCCTCGATATCGAGTGGCGCATAGTAAGTACCACCAGCACCTTCTACTGCGTCTCGACGGGCACGCCATTCTGGTCCGGCAGATCCACCTTCTTCATACATAATGTCCTGGCGCAGATAATTCCAACTGGTTGGATCCAACTCCTGCGCGAGATCCCAGTACTGTTCTGCCTTGACCTCATCACCTCTTGCAAAGAAGAAAGTGCCGAGCCTGAAAGTAGGTTGCGCTCGCTCTGCTTCAGGCGTGCGTTGGAAAATCTTTTCACTGACAGTTTCTGTATCCCAGACATAAGGACTGTTGGCGCCATTGGCGACCCAGTCTCTGACTATGGGTACATACTCATCAGTACCAAAGGCACCATGGTTTTTCGAGTAAGTGCCTTCGTTGATTCTTACAATCTTGCCTTCCTCGTCTATCCAGACTGCAGAAGGTACGTTTACCAGGTTATAGAGCGCACTGATGTGATGATTCGCATCTATAACAGAAGTGTAAGTGACGTTGGCGGCATCAAATATCGGTCCTGCATCCGCCTCTCCCCCACTATCCTGAGCGAAGGAAATAATTTCAAAATTCGGGTTAACTTCTTTTAGCTCTTCGTAGATCACTTGCCACACGGGCACGTCTAATCTACATCCTCACCATGAAGCCCAGGTTAAGAGTAAAAGCTGCTTGCCTGCAAAATCTGAAAGACTGACGGGATTGCCGTTGCGATCAGGAAGCGAGAAATCTGGCGCTACCGCACTCTGAAAAAAGGCGCGACGCTCAACCGGCATACCACCAAAACTCCACACCGCCTCATCATAATCTGCAACCCAGGCTTGCTGCAGGATACTGGCTAATTCGGTTAGGTTAAACCAGCCCTGGTTGCGACGGGTAACATACATATCGCTGTCGCGGTCCTGCAGAACAGGAATGCAGAGCTCGTCGAGACAAGCTCCCTGGGGTTTCAATTCGAAATCGTTAATGCGAGTCAAGTCTTCTGGTTTTACCCATAAATCTGAAGCATCCGGAAGCACTTCCTCAATCTCAACTACTCTTTCGTTATAGAGCACAGTTGCGGATTGAGCTAATGCAATTCCACTTACGAAAACTGAAACAAGTGCTGTTAGAAATTGCGCACCGGTTTTCATTATTTTCCTTCGTAGTGAATAAAAAGGGTCAAAGAACAAAATTCTCAAGCCCACAAAAAAATTAAAGCTGATCAGAAGTTTTAGCGCCAAATTCGCGCAATACTTCGCTGGCAGTCTGGCCTGGAATACTGAGATCGAAACCAAAGAAATTTGGTCGAGCTTCGGAAGCAACGGCCAAATCGAGAGGCGTCATACCACGAGCGTTAAGCGCATTCACATCGGCACCGTGTTCTGCCAGTTCTCGAATGACATTGGGCAGAAGTCGTGCCGAAGCATCGTGAATTGCCATGGAACCAGTGAAGTCAGTGTGGTCAATATTCACTCCGTGTTCAATAGCTACTCGAACCGAAGCAAGTGCTCTTCGTTCTTCTGCCGCTGGATCCGGATTCGGAGTTACGTAAAACCGTTGGCGCGTGCTGTCGCCCCTGATGGCAGCCTGCAGTGTTGATTCGAAGCCACCTATCACTTCCGGCGGTGGCGGGTTTTCACGGGAAGCGCGATCTCTCAAGGGACGAAATCGCTCCTGACTGGTGAGTAAGGGGTCGGCTCCACCTCCGGCAAGAATTTGCATGATATCCGCTTCGCGAAAACTCGCTGCAATCCAGTAAGGCGTTGCTCCTATCAAAGGCGTTTTCAATACCCAATCTTCGCTAGCTCTTTGTACCGGGTTGGCTTTTTCAAGACGCACATTGGGATCGGCACCATTGGCCAGCAGTGCAGCAACGGTATCGCGATCACTGCGAAGAATGGCTGCGTGGAGCGCGCTGTAACCAGCACCAAATGCATTGGGGTCCGCGCCTTGTACTAATAGCATTTGAGCCAGGGCAGAGTGACCGCTGTGGGTAGCGATGATTAGAGGGCTGGTGCCATTGCCTGCCGGGCCATCGATATCGGCACCGGCGTTAACCAGCATGTTTGCGACCTCAACATTTCCTGACCGGGCCGCAAACAGCAAAGGTGTGAATCCGCCGAGGTTTTCCGTGACACCCTGATCGAAGGCACCGCCGTTGGTTCCATCGGCAAACATCAGCATAGGCCTTAGTTTCGAGCGGGCGTCGAGATCGGCACCAGCGCTTATCAACTCCTGCACCACTTCCACATGACCCTGGGCAGCAGCCCACATCAATGCAGTTTGATTGCGGGATGTTTCTCTTAGGTTTACCTCAGCCCCCGAAGCAAGCAATGCGCGCACGCCTTCTGCCGTTCCGGATCGTGCAGCGGTCATGATGGGCGTTTCACCCATATCCAGTGCGACGTTTGGATTGGCACCGGCCTCGAGCAACAAGGAAATAAGTTCTGCATCACCGGCTTTCGCAGCGAGATAGAGTGCGCTGGCATTTAAACGGTTGACCGCATTGACATCAGCCCCGGCTTCGAGAAGCAGCCTTGCCATATCATGGTCAACTCTGTGGGCAGCCCAATGCAAGGCAGTGGCACCGTCAGCTTGTGATCCGTTGGGATCAGCACCGTCCGCCAATAGTTGCGTAATCCTCGCAAAATCCTGGTTTCGTGCAGCATCAATCAGTGGTGTTTCTGCAAAGGAGTTTATTGCAGTGGTAAAAAGCACCATGAATGCCAGTAGAGGACTGACATTCACTTTAGGATTAGTGCTCATAGTAATTCAAGAAATCCTGGCGCTACGAGAGATCGAGCGGGCCAGTACTATTACCAATTTTATCGAGAGGAACACCCATCTTATCCAGCATCGCGAGATGCAGATTGCCAATGGGAGTGCCTTCAGGAAAGCGCAGATGACGGCCGCCTTGAATAGTGCCGGCACCACCACCGAATAGCACCAGTGGCAAGCCGCGGTTGCTGTGCTGGTTACTGTCGGACATGCCTGCACCGTAAAGCATCATCATATTATCCAGCAGCGAACCGCCAGCATCCGGAATCGCATCCAGCTTATCGAGGTAATAAGCAAACAGGCCGGTATGGAATTCATTAATCTTGGTAACTTTCTCATACAACACCGGATCATCACGGTGGTGTGATGTTGGATGGTGAGAATCAGGCACACCGATTTCCGCATAAGTTCGACCGCTTAATTCCCGCCCTAACATGAATGTTATGACGCGAGTGAGGTCAGTCTGATAGGCAAGTACCTGCATGTCGAACATTAGCTTGGCATGTTCTTCGTAGGTATCTGGAATACCGGACGGCTGGGTAACTTCTGGTAATTCGCGACCACTTTGCGCTTCTGCCATTTGAATACGACGCTCAACGTCGCGCACGGCATCAAGATATTGATCCAGTTTCGCCCGATCATCGGGGCCGACTTTACGATTCAGCTCTGACACCCTGTCAGTCACCGCATCCAATAAACTCTGATCTTGCCGAATGCGTTGCAGACGTATAGTTGGATCTGTCGTACCGATATCACCGAAGAGTCTTTCAAACACCAGGCGCGGATTTACTTCCATGGGAAGCGGCGTGAATTCGTCGCGCCAGGAAATCGTGCTGGTGTACTGACAACTGAAACCAATGTCACAGGAGCCAAACACGTCATTCTGATCCAGCGCCAGTTCAAGAGAACCTAATTGGGTCTCCTGGCCGAACTGTCGGGCCACTAGCTGGTCGATAGAGACTGAAGCCTGCAGATCCGATTCCACCCGCGCTGGAATCGCGCCGGTCAGGAATCGAGTGGATGCACTGGCATGAACCCCGGCGTTACTCTGGGGACCATTAAGGCCAGTAATCAGCAACATACGATCTTTGTAGTGAGCCATAGGCTGCAGGATACGGGTAATTTCAAAATCCGACCCGTCTTTTGCTGGTGTCCAGGATTTCATGGCCATGCCATTAGGCACGTAAACCACGCCGAGTCGCTTCACCGGTTGCGCCACCTGGGCACTGGCAGAAGACAGCGCGGGAATCATGCTATCCAGCAGAGGTAAGGCCAGGCTGGCACCGATACCTCGCAGCACTGTTCGTCTGGGTAGCGTCTTTTTAAAGATTGTCATAGCCGAGTTCTCCGCATTTGAAATGGGTCGCTTTCGATAACTCCCAATATCACTGACGACCAGCGATAGTCGTCTTCGGCGACGTTGCGCACAATTCCCCGCACTGCCGGCATATCATAGTATTCCAGGCCACGACCGAGGGCATACATAAGTAATTTCTCGGTAACTGTGCCCACAAAATCGTCAGGCTGATCCAGCAATAAGTCCCGCAGACCGGCCGGACCATCAAATTCCCTGCCATCAGGCATTGTACCCGAAGCGTCGATTGGTTGGTTGGCAAATTCACGTCGCCACTTACCTACCGCATCGTAGTTTTCCAGGGAAAATCCAATGGGATCCATGGCCGCATGGCAGACACGACAGGCCGGGTTTTCCCGGTGCTGGGCCATGGCTTCCCGCATCGTTAGCACCCTGCCATCCTCACCCGCTTCTTCCAGTGCCGGTACATTGGGTGGCGGCTCTGGCGGCGGCGAACCCAACAGGTTCTCCAACACGAATTTACCTCTCAACACCGGCGAGGTGCGATTAGGGTAGGAAGTAACCGTTAACAGACTGCCGTGACTTAATAACCCTGCCCGCTGTGGATTATTCAGTGCTACCCGTCGATAACGACTGCCATAGATGCCCGGTACCCCGTAGTGGTCAGCCAGGCGCTCGTTGATGTAGGTGTAATCTGCACTCAGTAAATCGAGAATGCTCTGATCACTGCCTATCTGATCGTTAATAAATAGCTGGGTTTCCCGCTGGAAAGCTTCTCTCAGATTCTCATCGAATTCCGGGTAGGCAGCAGGGAGTGGATAGTGAGCTTCGAGATTGCGCAAATACAACCATTGACCGACGAAGTTTTCGATAAAGGCAGTGGCGCGCTCATCAGCCATCATTCTTTGAACCTGTTCCTGTAAAACGCCTGGCTCTCTTAAGGAATTTTGTTCTGCCAATTGCAGCAATTCTTCATCTGGCGCACTACTCCATAAAAAGAAAGAAAGTCTTGAAGCCAGTTCAACATCACTAATCAGGTAACTTTCACCGGATGCAATTTCAGCAGGATCCTGTTGAATGCGAAACAGGAAATCAGGACTTACCAACAAGCGTTCCAGCGCATACTGAATACCGGTATCAAATGAACCGAGACTCCGACCTTGCGTGTAAAAATCAAGCAATCCTTGCAAGTCGGATTGATCGATGGGCCGGCGATATGCCTGACGAGCCAGATCACTAAGAATTGTTCGCGCGCAGGCCGGTTCTTCATCAGCGCTTTCCGGCGTACAACTGAAAATCTTCTGGCGGCTAGGTGTGTCACCTGGCCCCTCTACAGAAAGCGGCCCTTCAATCAGGATGGCGCCAACGCTGGGATTATTGTCTGGCAGCTCTGTCACCGCCAGGTGATAACCAAACAATCGTGGTTGTAATACTCCTTCCTGTTCCCACATCTCTCGCGGAAATGTTGCGCCAATTGTTTTCGGCCCCGCCTGTACCGAAACTTCAACTTCGAAACCTTCTTCGGCAAAAGCCATGCTCCACTCTTCCCAGTCATCACTGCCACGAATATTGCCAGCATAGCTGTATGGCGCTGGTGTACCGGGAGCGTCGCCACCAAAGTTATACAAGCCCAGGCGTTCACCTTCGAGACTGATTTCCATCTCATGAGCCTGGTCGATGCCCCGCACGAAATCTACGTAGTTGGTTTGTAATAGCACCTTGATGCGATAGTCACCGTCTACCGGGAAGTAGTGCTCGATTGCGGTGCCGCCACGGGAACCAAAAGGCAACTCGTCACTGAGACGATCATCCTGCATCAAATTCAGTGGTACTTCGTAAGTCTTAATGGCAGTACTTCGAGGAGTGGCACCAACGGCCAGTTCAGCAAGCTTGTGGGCAGCGGAAACATAACGCTCCATCAGTGACGGCGACAAGGATAAAACCTCGGCATTATTATCAAAGCCATGTTGGTCCGGCGCATCTGGTGGAATCATTTCAGATACATCGATATCCAATCCCAGCAAGTCACGCACGGCATTGCGATATTCAGTCTGGTTCAATCGATGGAATGCCTGGGTCCGACCAGGATTCATATTGCTCTGGGCGGCAAGATCCAGTTCCCTTTCCAGCCAGGTGCGGAATTGATTGTAGGTAGCATTGTCAGGACGGGGATTATCCGGTGGCGGCATGACCCCAACCCGGAGTTTGCGCACGACTTTTTCCCAGACTTCCGGATTTTCGGAAACCTCATCGACATTTTCCGTATCGAGGGTTAGTCCAAGGCCACGCAGCTGAGTGAAGAGCAATGATTCGCCGTCTACCGCCGGACTATTGACGATGGCCTGGTTATGACAGGCGATACAATACTGATCCAGCAGCGCCCGCTGGGCTGAGACACCATTGGTAGAATTGGTAGCTTGAGGGTCTGCCAGGGCGAGATTGGATAGCAGCAGGCAAAGGCCCAATAGCGGTGTGGTTTTTATCAATTTAAGCAAAATTAGCCCCGCTTTCTTATGGCACTTAATGTACCACCGGAGCTGCTCTCAATGTAGTCAGAATTGCATCGTTTTGTTACATCCACGCAAGCAAAAAAGCCCGAAAAATCGAGCTTTTAGACTGCAATCGAGCTAGAGGTTGGTGTCTAAATATTGCGACCCGTAGGATTCTCTACGGTGCCACAGATTTCGCCGAAATAACCCGCGCCACCGCAGTAACTGGCGTCCTGTAATTGCAACAGGATGCCGTCGGGATCGGTGAAGTAAACTTCTGGTGTGCCCTCCGGTGCTCCGCCCCGATCTGGACCACGCATGGTGACGTAGGCTTTCAATGGTTCACTGGTACCACCCGCTTCCCCCAGGACTTCGAGACCGTAATCTTCCAGTACGGAAAAAATCCGCTCCACATCGAAATCATCCACGTTAAAGCTGGCATGGTGAATACGCCCTGCCAGTGGCGGCACTTGTGCCAGGGCCAGAAATTCCCGACCCTGCCCTACGCGCAGAACCGGCATCATGCCCTGAAAGGTGTCGATGGGCAGTCCGAACAGGCCCTGATAAAAGGCTGCAGCCCGAGCCTGATCTTCGACAAACAAGGTGAAGTGGTTAAACTCCCGAATCGATAAGCGGCCTTCACTGGGAGCCGGCTCAGGTGGCTGCAAACAAATCTCGCCGATCAGCCCTTCTCCGCCACAATAAGTTGAATCCTGCAGTTGCACCATGATGCCGTCGGGATCACCGAAATAAAGTTCCGGCGTGCCATCAGTATGACCACCAAAGTCAGCACCACGCATGCGAATTCTGGATTCCATGGCTCCGGCGCTGCCCGTGTTAGCCACACCATGCTCTTCCAGTATTCGAATAGCTTCGGCATCGTCGAAGTCATCCACGGAAAAACAATAATGAGTAATGCGCGGATTATCACTGGCACCGCCACCGATGGCGATGAATTGCGGACCGTCACCCAATTGCAGCACGATGGTATTCGCCTGGCGGGCTGCAATCGGTAAACCAAAAAGCCCCTGATAAAATTCCAGCGATGCAGCGGGATCAGATACTGACATGGTCATGTGATTGAATCCGGCAACGGGAATAGGCGGCGAATTTTCCGCTGCCATTGCTTTGCCTGATCCGCTAATTCCGAAACCGGAAGCTGCCAGGATTGAGAGCGAACTTAAAAACTTGCGTCGACTAATCTGTTTAGACTTATACGCTGCAATGAGATCATCAATTTCTGTTTTCATTGTTCACTCGCTCTGTTCTTGTTTTTTAAATTCTGCGCTAATCGATCAGTTTAGTGACCTGCTTCGGCGTCGCGGGGTCGCCAGAAAAAGACTTCCCACTCATTGAGAGGCTCTGATCCAGGGTAGAGTGGTTCATCTAATGAACGACCTGCTTTACCCGCCCACTGCGCCATCATTTCCAGGCGCTCTTCACCCATAATTTCGAAGGCTTCCATTCGAAAAGTCTCATCGCCGATGCGGAGAAAACCATCACCACCACGATCCCTGACTCTCTGGGCCCAGAGACCACCATCGGGGCGGGTTGCGGTTATCACACCTTCCGAAGTTCCTACCCATGAAAGATAATTTACAAAGGGAGGGAAACCGCTCTGTTTCATGAGCAGGGGGCCCTGCACAGTTTCATTTAGAGACGTAAAATCATCCGGCGTTTCCGTCAGTGTTCCACCAAGAATTATTCCGGGTGTACGGCTCAGTCCCTGATTGCCCAAATAGGGTGCGGTAAAAACCCAGCCGGACAAGGCGGCCAGCAATACCATTCCAACCGAAATTCCCGCGATTTCACCTTTTCTCATGTTGCTCTCCAAAAATTTTCAATTATTTTTTCTGTAATGCAATTCTGCCAAGCGTTTTACCTGAACACTCTATTGTGCCAAGGGGTCAGGTCTAATTTGAAACTTCACCATTTTACTGGTGGTACCTTTTCCACCTTCTGTGTGCCAGTTAAAGTTGGTGCCGTAGTTAGCCCAAACTGCCCGACCTTTCCAGCCGCCATTTATATCGTCGATGCGACCGTCCAGACCTCGTGAATAAAACCCTAGCGGGTAAGGTACACGCATTACTACCCATTCACCAGTTTCAGGGTCAAGGACTTTGAGAGAATCAGAGCCCGAACCTGTCGCAATGGGTACATTCTCACCAAGACCCAAAGCATTGTAGTTATCTACCCAGTTGTAATAGTGAAAGTCGGCCTTAACCGTAGTGCCTTTTAATCGGGGACCTGGCGACTCATAAAAAGTCCAGCCTTCGAGACAGTGTTGTGAATCAACTACCGATGGCCCGTTTAATATTTCGCATTTACTGCGATCGAAGCTGGCCAGGTGGCTGCTGCCAGATAAGGCAGTCCAGACTATGCCATTCTTGTCCACATCCAGACCCCGCGGCCCAAAGGCATTTATCTGCCCATCGATAACTGGCAATTCATAGACTTCAGTAATGCAGGTTTCCGGCGGATTATCCCCGATATCCATGCGGTAGATGCGGCCTGGAAACTCGGTACCAGCACCCCAGGCAACATTAGAGACAGGGTCGACGATGATGCCGTAGCTGCCGGGACTCATACGGGTATCGAGATTCGGATCGAAATCCTCGAGACGCTCGCCGCCACCACCTTCATTCTGACTGCGAAGCGCACCGACAGGTTGATTCCAGGGTTTGGTGATAACACCGTCGCCATTGGTATCAACCACCATGGGGCACCAGCCCTGGGCAAGTTTTTCGTCCTGGGTTTCATCCCAGATGCGAGTATTAATCCAGCCGATGACGTCGCCACCGCCACTGAAATACAACATGCGATCGTCGGTAAAACCGAACTGTAAATGGTGAGTACCGAAACAGGTATCGATTAGACCAAAGTCTTCCGTAGCAGGATCATAGTAGGAAGCCTGTCGGGTACTGCGGCGGGTTGGATAATACTGGGCAAATTTATTGTCCGAACCTTCCTGGCACCATTCCGGCACAATGTCGCCCCGTACTTTTGTGGTCATCCACACCCGACCCAGCTCATCAAACATTGGATTGTGGGGATCGGCAGGACGCTGCCACAGTGGCTCGTCTCCGTAGAACACTGAAGGCACCGGGAACTGTTGTGCGAAGCGGGTAACCGCAGGATTGTCCAGATTATCAAAAACCTCGATGACGATTTCGCGCCATTCATGGGTTTCCGTATCCAGTTCCAGCAATGAACCGTGACCCCCATCGACCCCATATACCATTCCACCGGCATTAATCGTTGGATCACGTTTGTCGGTGGTGATTTCATCGTGAATGTATGAGGATTCATTGCCCCAGTCCCACTGGGTAATGACGATATTACGCTCGATCCCGTCAGGCCGTGGAGGTGTTGGCGGAACTTCACCGGCAGCGATGCGATCGGTCCAGTCGGCATACATTTCCATACCGCGGGGACCGTAGCGTCCAGCGAATGCGGCCATAAAAGGACCACGGATGCCCATGGCCGTGCGGTATTGCCAGGCTTCTAAACTGGTCTCAAATTCCAGGTGACTTAAGTGGTCGAGGGAGCGGGTCAGTTTATTACCCAACTGGTGACAGAGCTGGCAGCCCTGCTTGGTCATATCTATCCACTGGGCCTGGCTGCGCATGCCTTCGGAGATTCCATTGCCATCTGGCCCGGTTCCGGGAAATTCTTCATGGCCAGGAACCTCTAACAGGGAATACCAGTAATTGGCGGGATAGACCTGGGCCGCCAGCAAAGGATCCCCAGCGACAAATGCTGTTAAGGACACGTTGGTCGCGCCTGATCTGAGTGAGGTGGGTTCAGAATCTACCAGTCCATAGCCTCTGACCCAGACCTGGAATATCGCTTCCGGAAGCTCGGGTAAAACGAAACGCCCCTCGTCATCGGTTACGACTATCTTGGCGAAATGGGTTGGGGTGTCATCGGTTTCGGCGATGACCCAGACGCCAGCCTCCGGTCCGTTCTGACTTTGCACGGTTCCGGATATGACACCGGTATTTTCACCTTGAGCAGCAGCAAACAGGGAAAATGCCGAAGTTAGAATGATCGAAATTAAGACGGTTAAGAAACGCATCTTCTTATCGCTCCTGATTTTTATTGGTTTTTCATGGAATCGAGAGATTGAAGAGTAATCAATGAGTTATTGTCTACGCAACAGGTATTTAGCGACGATTTCGACAGACTACCGCTGGATGCGGCGATCCGGAAAGCCGCGATGGTCAAGATCAATGCAGTTACGATAAGATTCAATCAACCAGAATATTTCGCACCCACCGCAAGAGGGGTAATGCTTATGAATTCCGCAATTGTCAAACTCTCTTCATTTTGCCTGTTAACAATCTCACTCAACGCAATCGCCGCCGAAGATTATCAGGCGCCACAAACCGAATGGGACCAACCGGACTTACAGGGAGTCTGGAATTTTTCCTCGGACATTCCCTTACAGCGTCCTGCCCAATATGGCGAACGGGAATTTTTGACAGCGGAAGAGATTGAAGAAATTAAATCCAGGCGGGCCGCCATCGATGAGTTTTCCGACGCGGCCATTCCCAATGGCGGATTGAACGAAGCCTATAACGATTTCTGGGTAGAGAGTGCGGGTATAGGCGATGCCGTGCGTACATCAATCATCGTCTATCCAACTAACGGGCGTATGCCTCCCTTCGTCGAAGGCGCTGAAATTGTTCAGGGGCGGCTGGCTCCAGACGTGGATAGCGTCCGACCAGTACGCTTCCTACCCGGCGGAATTGGCAGCGATGGCCCGGAAGACAGGGGCTTATCGGAACGCTGCATCATGGGATTTAATGCAGGGCCGCCAATTTTCCCAAGCCTCTACAATAACAATTTACAAATCGTTCAGAACAAAGATCACGTCGTCATCATGACCGAAATGGTTCATGACGCGCGCATTATTCCCCTGATAGAAAAAGCGGAGCTGGATTCCAATATTGGACTATGGTCCGGCGACTCACGGGGTTATTGGGATGGCGAAACCCTGGTAGTGGAAACCACAAACTTTAACGGTCTCACTCAGTCATTCGGTCCTGCAGGAACATCAGCATCAAAGTTTCTTACGGAAAGGCTTACCCGTATTAGTAATGATACGGTGGAGTATGAATTTACCGTTGAAGACCCCGCCGCCTTTACTGACAAGATAACCGGCATTATTCCTCTGACCAAAGTAGCCGGACTTCTTTATGAATACGCCTGCCATGAAGGCAACTACGGCATGATTAATATTCTGCGCGGCGCGAGAGCTGAAGAAGCAAGAGCATCCGAGGGTCAGTAGTAAATAAAAAGGCTTACAGTTTTCACCGTAAGCCTTAAAGGCCTCTACTAAAGGAGTCAATCTTTGCGAATCCTTTCGCAGCATGGCATCCACTAACTCCCTGCCAATGCCAATCCCTTGCCTTATCCCTAGTGACGAATCGCAGTCGCTCCTTCGACATTCGTCAGCGTGATATCCCTACCTTTTACTTCCATTAATCCCCGCTCCTGAAATGTGGTAAACATCCTGCTTACCGTTTCAATGGTGAGCCCCAGGCATCCTGCTATGTCCTTTCTGGTCATTGGGAGTCTGAATGTCACCGGAGAAAGATTGAGTCGTTCAAATCTATCAGACAAATTCATCATGAATGCCATGAGTTGGTTAGCCGCAGTTTTCTGGCCGCGCAACATGGTCATTTCCTGTTCCTGAACAATCTGCCGTGACATTAATTCATTAAAATGTTTTTGCAGTAATGGTTGTTCGCTGCACAATTGTTCCAATGCTGTGTACGGTATCTCACACACATAAGTGTCTTGTAGTGCAACGACAGAAGAAGTGTGATGCTTGGTGTACAATCCATCGAGCCCTATAATCTCTCCTGGTAAAAAGAAGCTAACTGCCAGCTCGTCACCATCAGCGTTAGTCACAAAAGACTTCACGCAGCCACTGCGAATAAAGTATATCGATTCAAATTGGTCTTCCTGGCGGAAAAGATGCTGACGTTTCTTCAGTTTCTTGTGAGTCTTTACGATATCACCAAGCTGCGTTCTTGCAGCCGTATCCAGCTCCTTCGCCAGGCAATGACCCTGTAATCGACATTCGCCGCAGTTGATTCTGGCAGACGTCGATTTCCCAGTTCGCTCACCAGCCCGGGGCATGCTGCGGGCAATAACTCCCTGCTGAGTGAATTCAAGATTTTTCAGTGTAGAGCTTGTAAAAGTCATAATGTTTCTCCACTTAACGCATTCTCAATTGCATGATTAAAAGATTAGGGGATCAGGCCCCGCGAAAACATTGGAACTTGTACATAAGCCTATTGTGGAAAATACGTAGAGCGGTTAGCTTAGATCGCAACTATGGTTGGAAAAGCTATGGAAAAACCCGTTATTCAAGACAAATTTGCTGCCTTGCTGGATGCGGCGGTAGACGGCGTCTTTGTTATAAATAGCATCGGCAAGATTGAAGTGGCCAACCAGGCCGTAGAACGGCTGCTGGGCTATCAGCAAAGCGAGATGTTGGGCACAAATATCAAGAATTTCATGCCCTCCCCTTACCGTGAGAATCACGATCGGTACCTGGCCGATCATATGCGCACCGGTGAAACCAAGATCATCGGAATTGGCCGCGAAGTGGAAGCCCAGCACAGGGATGGCTCGATAATTCATATCTACCTTTCTGTAGGCAAATATGATGACGGTGAGGACATCAAGTTCATCGGCATCCTCAGGGATCTGCGGGACCTGAAGAAATCCGAAGAAGAACTTAAAAAGGCGGAGTTAGAAATTCACGAACTGGTTAATCGCCTGGCCCAGGTATCTCGTATTGGCGTGATGGGGGAAATGGCGGCCAGTATCGCCCATGAAATAAACCAACCGCTCACCGCAATCTCAACTTACGCCCAGGCTGCCGCTCGCCTGACGCAGAATGACGGAGACCAATCGGATCAATTAGACAAGACCCTGGAAAAGATAAACGCACAGGCATTACGCGCCGGAGAAATCATAAAAGGATTACGTAGCTGGATTCGCGATCAGGATACAGAACGACAGGAAGCTGACTGTAATCAGCTCATTCATGAAGTTGTTGAGATCGCTCGCATGGAAGCTCAACACGCAGATGTGCAAATCACCATCGATCTAGCTAATGAAAAATTGTCTGTCATGTGTGATCCGGTACAGATTCAACAGGTGATACTAAATTTGCTAAAAAATTCGATTGATGCAGTTAACAATTTTTATTCGGACAAAACTGAAAGCAGAAGAATTGTAATTGTCGCCTCCATTTGCAAAGAGAATCAAAGAGTCGAAATCTCGGTGTCCGATAAAGGCCCGGGTGTAAAAGAAGAAAATATCGAAAAGTTATTCACTCCGTTTTTTACCACCAAGGCTGATGGCATGGGCATGGGGCTTTCAATTTGTCATACCATTATTCGTGCACATGGTGGAGAATTACATTTCGAAAATAATCCTGACGGCGGCGCCAGGTTTTACTTTACCCTTCCGACCGCCGTGGAAGCCGAGTAGCACTCTATGGAACAGATTGTTTTTATCATTGATGATGAAGAACCTATTCGTGATGCATTGGAAATGCTGATCTCTTCTGTCGGGCTAAAGGTACAATCCTACGACTCGGCTATCACCTTTCTCGATGAATTTGATATTTCACAGAAGGGTTGCCTGATTCTTGATATCCGCATGCCCATGATGAGCGGACTCAAATTACAGGATGAGCTCATCGCACGTAACGCATCCTTACCCATTATTTTTATCTCTGGTCACGGCGACATTCCCATGGCAGTGAACGCCGTTAAGAAAGGCGCCCAGGATTTTATAGCCAAGCCGTTTAACGACCAGGAACTGCTGGATTGCGTACAGCGGACCTTGCGGGAAAACGAAGAGGTGCAGGAAAAGTTAACCGCTAAACAAGAAATAAGTGATCGAATGGATTTACTCTCTGAACGAGAGCGCCAGGTAATGGATTTGATGGTTGAAGGTGAAGCCAACAAGGTGATAGCCATCGATCTGGCTATCTCACAACGCACCGTTGAGGTGCATCGTGCCAATGTCATGGAGAAAATGGCCGCAGCCTCCCTGGCCCAACTGGTGAAAATGGTCGCCAGTCTGGAAATTTGATCTTATTCAGGGCCTCGAACCCCCCATATTCCGTTTAGTTGATGCACATCAACTCGCAAATCCTGAACCCCGTTAGATTTCAACCTTAAGCAAGCAACACCTGAGGACGGACGTGTCTCAGAGCACGATTGGAAAAATGTTGGGAAATGGAAAGCTAAGCGCGGCCATGCCTACAATCTTCATCAGCGCCCGGGATTCTCAATTACTCGATTCATTGAAAGAGCTGCTAAATCGTGCTGGATTTACGACTACTGCCTTCGATCAATCGAATTCGATGTTGGAAGAACTCGGCAGTAACAGACCAAAATGCATAGTCGCCGAAACCCTGGCTGATAAGCAGGAAACTATTGCCATGGTTCAGACCATTAAGAAGAAGCTACCAAAGGTTCCGGTAATACTGGTGACCAGTAAAGCCGAACTTTCCCATGCTATGGATGCGCTGCGGGCAGGCGCTTATGATTTTCTCGAAACTCCGATTGTCGACCGCTTACTGATCGAAAGCCTGGAACACGCAATTTCTTCTTAGTTAATCTCTCTGAAATAAAAAAGGCCTGCTTTAAGCAGGCCTTTCTTATTCTTGCGTAAAGCTAGTTGTTTTCCAGTATGGTTCTTGCCTGATCAACCGCTTCGCGGCCTTCCAATGCCAAGCGATCACGCTGGGCCTGGGTCAGGCACACCCACTGCCGAATATTGGATCCGATCACCCTTTCCCGCTCACAAACCAGTTTTTCACTTTCCGAACTTACCGTCGCATTATAAGCATCGATATCCGCCTGGCTACGGATTTCCGGAATGCCGGCATTATTATCGTACTGAGCTTCCCACCACTCACAACCGGACAAGACAAAGACAAAACTCAATAGGATTAATATTCTATTCATAATTAAGCTCGCACTCTTCTGCATTATTCTGCGCTGGTTCTGATACAGGCAATGAGCAGTAAGCACCGCCCAGAGCCACGCGGACTATAGCACTATTGAAGTCCAAGACCTACCCGATGCCATGAATCGAGGCCAGGAGGAGACAAAAACCGTATTGATTGCCAGCGAGCGTCAGTGCTACTTTCTTCAGTGTTGTTTTCTAAAACAAATCCTCCTTCTTTAATATAGTCCTGAATTCCAGGCCGGGGTCACTATGAAGCCTAGTCTAAGCTCGATACTTCCGATAAGTGCTGCGCTCTTCTTGCTCTGTTCAAATGCAATGGCACAACGACAGGGAGTAGAAAACGGAACCTGGCAATTTTTAGGTGGTGACGCGGGACATACGCGAGCCTCTCCTCATCTTACCCAGATTACTGCAGAGAATTTTGCCGACCTGGAAGTAGCATGGACCTGGCGTGGGGATAATTTTGGACCTGGACGAGAATTCACATTCCGCTCTACCCCTATTTATGTTGATGGCATCCTCTATACCGTCGCCGGTCAACGCCGGCAGGTAGTCGCAATCGATGCGGCTACCGGTGAAACCCTGTGGACATTCAGGGAACCGGAAACCATGCGTTACCTGCGTTCTCCCCGCACGGATTTTGGCAAAGGCGTTGCCTACGGTGAAGTAGATGGTCGTGGTGTCATATACATCACCTCTCCTGCGTTCTTTTTATGGGCACTGGATGCAAAAACCGGCATACCGCTCGAGGACTGGGGAAGCGAAACCGGAGTCGATTCGTTCTCAGACAGCGGTGTCGTCGATCTGATTCCTCACCTGGTTTCGGATTGGCCGCGATGGTTGGAGCGAGAAGGTCCTTATGATCCCGATCACGGCATACCACGCCAACTCGGCATGGTTACCGCGTCCGCCCCACCCATTGTTGTTAACGACGTGGTGGTAGTCCTGGTAGGACACGAGCCCAGTTACGACCAGACCCGCATTGAAAACGTACCGGGCGACATCATGGGATTCGATACCCGCAGCGGCGAACGCCTGTGGAAATTTCACGTGATTCCCCGGCCGGGAGAGTTTGGTCATGAAACATGGGAAAACGATGCTTGGCAATTTTCTGGCGACATGTCTACCTGGGCACCGGCGTCTGCCGATCCTGAACTCGGTCTGGTTTACCTGGTAACCAATGCATCGACGGTGCAGTCTTACACCGGCCATCGTCCTGGTCATAATTTATTTGGTGGCAGCGTACTGGCACTCGATGTGGAGACCGGTGAACGGCGCTGGCATTTCCAGATTCATCACAGCGACCAGTGGAATTACGATATTCCCACTGCACCAATCCTGATGGACCTGACAGTCGATGGCGAATCCATTCCGGCACTGATTCAAAATACCAAGCAGGGATTAATCTTTGCGTTTAATCGCGCCACCGGCGAACCCATCTGGCCAATTGAAGAACGACCGGTCATGCAAACCCAGGTGCCGGGAAATTACACAGCAGCCACCCAACCCTATCCAACCCGACCGGAACCTCTCGATCCCATTGTTATCGATGGCATTACTGAAGAATTCTTACTGGATTACACCCCGGAACTAAAAGCACGAGCACAGGAAATCTTGAGCGAATTTGAAGTAGGTGGTCTCTATGTTCCTGCGCTGCCCTATCCCCACGACAATACCTATCGCAACGTGGTTGGCTGTGTCGGTGGATTAAATATTTACCATCCTCCGGTTGCCGATCCAACATCCGGAATCATGTATGCATCACATCGCAGGGGATGCAGTGCACCGGCATTCATGGAACCGACTAACGGTGTTGACGAAGAACGCGGGCTTCCGGGAATGTCGGCAGAAGCCTGGCGCGGCAGAGAAAGACATACACCTACAACTGGAACGACAGTTGCTGCCTGGGCACCGGGTCGCAACCGGGAGTTTCTTCCCCTAATAGACAGACTGCCGGTTTATAAACCATTGTTCCAGGGCCTGGCGGCCTATGACATGAATAGCGGCGAAAAACTCTGGGATATTCCTATCGGGGAAACGCCCGAGAATATTCGCAATCATCCTCTGCTGGAAGGAATCGACACCTCTGCTACCGGCGGCTCCGGCCATTCCATCCAGATGGTGATGGGTGACTTACTCGTTCAGACCACGGAAGACCTGAGAGGCGATACTGAACTGAATGAGAATGGCAACCCTATGCTGAATGCCCGTGACCTGCGCACCGGTGAAGTGCTGGCCCAAGTGGAAATTCCTGCACCTGGACAGTACGGCATGATGACCTACATGGACGCTGGCCGGCAGTACATCGTGCTGCAGTCGGGCAGCGTAAAGCGGGGACAATACGGCGCGCTGATCGCGCTGCGCTTGCCATAGAGTTATTGCCTGCAATAACTCACCAGTGACCTGAAGCCTGGCTATGCCGGGCGCCAGGAGCGTTACCGTCATGGAGCTATTTTTAAGGTTTTCGTTGGGAAAACCTTAAAAAAGCGGGGCTTGGTGCCAAACCAGAAATGAGTTTAGTCTTTCTTTTTGTTGACTACGGCTATTCCACCCAGTTTAATCAGAAAACACTTATTAGAGCGACTGCCTTCTTTGCCGACTACACTCAAAAGACCACAAGCGATAACGCATACGAGAAACTTATGAAAAACATCAGAAGATTAGTAAGTTCCATAGCCCTGATATCTCTTGCCGGACAGATTCAAGCACAAGACGCCTCCCAGGAAATCACCTACAACGGTGAAGCCGGGCGCATCATTAACGAGAATTGCGTAGTTTGCCATCGTGACGGTGGCATTGGCCCGATGCAGTTCGAGACTTACGACCAGGTTCGCCCCTGGGCTCCTTTAATTCAACTCAAGGTAGCCAGCCGGGAAATGCCTCCCTATGCCTATGACCACGGCATCGGAATTCAGGAACTTCAAGGGGATTGGCGCCTGGAACAGGAAGAAATCGACACCCTGGTAGCCTGGGTAAATCAAGGTGCACCCATGGGCGATCCTGATGCGCCACTTCCCCCTGCGGATTTGAACGATCCCGATGCCTGGAATTTTGAAGGCGAGCTGGGACAACCGGATGTCATTATTCCATCCGTGCCCATCGACATTCCTGCCAACGGCAATGACTTGTGGAGCACCCATTATGTACCCCACGGCATTAGCAGTGATCGCTGCATAAAAGCGATTCAGGTGAAACCGAGAGGTGATGCCAAGACTGTAGTACACCATGCCAATTCCAATATCGATGTGTTTAACGATCAGGGAGAACTTGAGCGCTACGGCATGCTCACGGAATATGCCATGGGTAAATGGGGTGAGCTGGTGCCGGAAGATGTTTGTCGCACCTTCCCTTCTAACTCCATGGTGCGCTGGAGCATACATATGTATCCCGGCGGAATCGGCGCAGTCGCTCCAGGAACCATCATCGAAGATAACGTGGTTGAAATTGGATTGTGGTTACACCCTGAAGGCTATGAAGAAGAAGTTGGCTATGCCCAGGATCTGAAGCAATACAATATTCAGTACGCCCGGGAAGAAAGAGATTTTCGCCTGGTAGTTCCTCCTCATGGTTACACCATGACCCAGGGATTTCACTCCTTCGACCATCCAGTACGCATAGACAGTTTTCAGCCCCATGGTCACTTGCGTATGCGAGCTGCGTCACTGGAAATTTTCTATCCTGAAACCGGACGCACGGAAGCCGTCAGTCAAATTTCAAATTGGAGTGCGACCTGGCACCATAGCCATATTTATGAGGCTGACGTAGCACCATTACTCCCAGCTGGAGCAGTGCTGGTTTTAAAACAGTGGTATGACAACACGGCAGATAATCCAAACAATCCAGATCCGGATCAATGGGTATTCGGCGGCAGTCGTACTGCCGACGAAATGACCCATGCCTGGATTGCAGTAACCCATCTCGACGAAGAGGGTTATGAAAAGCTGCTGGCGGAGCGCAAGGAAAAACAAGCGCGCTCACTGGCAGGCAACGATTAGCAAGACTTGTAGTTTAGATTTTGCGATAAACGGGAGCCCTGGCTGCCTAAGCCAGGGCTTTCTGGTGTAAGCTCTTACAAAATATTATTCATTTATTGAGAACATAGCTTGAGGACTCACGATGAAACTTAGTATTAAGGCAAGCCTTTCACTCACCCTGGGATTGTTGGCCTTTCCTTTAAGCGTTCAGGGACAGAGCGCCGATGTCACATTTCACAAAGATATCGAGCCAATCCTGCAACGCAGTTGCCAGAATTGCCACCGCTCGGGCGGTGCTGGCCCTATGCCCCTGGTGACCTATGACCAGGTTGCGCCATTCGCCGGATTAATCGAGTACAAGACCGGACTGCGGGACAAGGCGGGTGCCATGCCTCCCTGGTACGTGGAAAAAGATATCGGCATCCAGGATTTCAAGGAAGACAATTCCCTGAGCGATGAAGAAATTGCGGCAATTTCCTGGTGGGCGCAAAACGGAGTGCCCAAAGGTGACGAAGCCGATGCTCCTGAACCACTGGTGTTCGATGACAGTATTAAATGGACCGCTGGTGAGCCAGATCTGATCGTGCGTTTACAGGATGTGACCAAGCTGGCCGGCACCGCCGACTGGTGGGGTGAGATCGAATCAGCCCCTACCGGATTAACGGAAGACAAATGGGTTAAGTCTGTTGAGATTGTGGAAGTAAACGACGTCGATCCTACCCGCGCCGCTGGCACAGTTGGCGGCCGTTACATTTTCCACCACATGTTATGGGGAACTGCCACCTATGATGAAGTTTCTGGCAGATTACAGAGAGATTTTCAGACTCCCTGGCCCGTACATGAAGTCGGTCGTAACGCAGACGTATTCGAAGAGAATGCAGGACGCCTGCTGAAAGCAAACTCTGTAATTTATTCTGACTCCGTACATCTTCATTCCAATGGCATCGATACAACCGGTCATTTGGAAATCGGCTTTCGTTTTCACGAAGATGACTATGAGCCCCAGTACGCCAACATGTTTATCCCAACCGGTAATGGGGTAGACATTAGCATTCGACCGAATGAAGACCGGCAGGAGTTACATGCTTACGATGTATTACAACAACACACCAAGATTATATCCTTTGAGCCCCATCTCCATGCTCCGGGTGAACGCATGTGCCTGGAAGCTATCTGGGGTCACCAGGTAGAAACCCTTTCCTGCGTAGGCTACGACCATAACTGGGTGCGCACCTATCAGTTCCAAGACCATGCCATGCCACTGCTTCCTGCAGGGACGATTCTTCATATCACCGGCTACATGAACAACTCCGACACCAATCCAAACCTATCTGATCCACGCAACTGGCAGGGTTCCGGAAACGCTTCGGTGTCCAATATGTTTATCGATCTTGGAATCAAGGTTTCCCTGACTGAAGAACAGTTCTTTGCAGAAATGGAACAGCGCAGAGATGTATTAGACCTGGGTCCCAATGATCATGTCATTGGCTGTCCGCTTTGCACAGTCCCTTTAATTGCACCAACCACGGGTTCCGATTAGCGAAACGGTAAGAAAGAGATGAAAAAGTTTGTTTTATTTTTCGTAGCAGCTTTTCTGGTATTTCCAGTTAGCGCCCAAACCTATATGAAAGGGCAGCCGATTTTTCCGGCGTTTGAAGGCTGGCGACAAAACGATGACGGCTCCATTAATTTTATGTTCGGTTATATGAATGAGAATTGGGAAGAAGAACCTTTCATACCGGTTGGCGAATACAATTTCTTCAGTCCTGGTGACGCCGATCGCGGTCAGCCGACGAAATTTTTCCCCCGGCGTAATCGATTCGTGTTCGAAGTCACCGTGCCATCTGACTGGGGAGATCGCGAACTGATATGGACAGTGAACGTTAATGGCGAGACTTACACTGCCCATGCCACCACCGATCCCAACTATATCGTCGACAACCTGTTAATCGCATCGGAAGGTGGATCACTGGGAATCGGCACCAGCAGCCCGGAATCCCGCGCAAATGTTCCTCCGGTGTTAACTCTTCAGGGAGATACCACCCGCACTATCCGGGCAGGCGAACCGCTAACGGTTGTCAGCCATGTTAGCGATGATGGAATTCCTCGCTCCCGGGTAAGAAACGCCATTCCTGAAGGCCAACTTCGTCGCCGTATGCTTTTTCCACCCAGAAAGCCCACGGTGGACAAGATTAATGCCTTGTATGTCAGCTGGAATGTGTATCGCGGTGAAGGCGAAGTAACATTCGACCCACCACAGACCAAAGTCTGGGAAGATACTCGTGCAGGAGCCAATTCTCCGTGGGGAGTGCACTGGTTGCCTCCCGAGATTCCAGAAGATGGCATGCTCGAAGTTACCGCCACCTTCGATGAACCAGGCACCTATATCCTGTGGGGACGTGCCGATGATGGCGGGCTCTACCACGATACTTACTTAACGGTAAACGTCACACCTTGAGTTAATCTTCTGTAGTCGCTATTTTTAGCACTCAACATTAAAAGGCAGTTCAGTTGAACTGCCTTTTTGCTCCATACCAAGAAAGAGTTTGCAGTAAATGGCAGAAGAACAGAACTACCAATCTATCTACGATTCCTTCGAGTGGGAACGCCCGAGCCACTATAACTTCGCTACCGATGTGATCGATAAATGGGCAGCCCAGGGCGAAAACAAGCAAGCCATATTCTGGGTAGATGACGATGATAATGAAAAGACCCGATCCTTTGCAGAGATCTCCAGCAATTCCAAAAAAATCAGCAATGGATTAAGCGATGCTGGAGTCGAACGTGGTGACGTAGTCATTGTTATGCTTGGCCGCGAAATCGAATGGTGGGAAGTATTTACAGCAGTGCTAAGAATGGGCGCAGTCATTTCGCCCGGCACAACCCAACTCTCCGGGAAAGATATCGAGTACCGCGTTAATGCAGCCGGTGCCACCTGCATTGTTACCAATTCCGCAAACGCCGCAAAAATTGACGAGGTAGCGGCTAACTGCCCTACCCTGAAAACCAAAGTACTCATCGAAGGAGAAATCCAAGACTGGTTAAACTATTCAGACCTGCTGGAAAACTCCGCTGAAGGTTTTCCTGATATCCAGACGGCAGTCAGCGAAGAATCAATGTGCTACTTCACTTCCGGCACCACTGGTTACCCGAAGATGACTATTCACACCCATAGCTATGCTATTGCCCACCAGGTAACAGGTGCTCATTGGTTAAACCTGGGGGAAGATGATCTGCACTGGAATATAAGCGACACCGGCTGGGCCAAGGCGGCATGGAGCAGTTACTATGGTCCCTGGGCCCGTGGTGCAGCCTTGTTTATTCATCACGGCGCAGGCTTCAGTGCGACACAATCTCTTTCTCTCATCGAAAAATATCCCGTCACTACCATGTGTGGCGCGCCAACCATATATAGAATGTTAGTTCTAGAAGATTTATCGAAGTATGACTTCACCGGCTTAAGACATTGCGTGGGTGCGGGCGAGCCATTGAATCCTGAAATTATCGATACCTGGAAAGCCGCTACTGGTTTGACAATCAGGGACGGCTACGGTCAGACAGAAACCGGTATTCTCTGCGGTAATTTTCATTTCATTGAACCGAAGTTCGGATCCATGGGAAAACCCGCCCCGGGAATTCAACTATCGATTATCGATGATGCTGGCCAGGAAGTTGCAAACAACAGCGAAGGCGATATCGCCGTAAAAATTGCACCAGAAAAACCACAAGGTTTATTCAAGGAATACAGGAATGACCCGGAGCGTACCGCCGATACGCGCCGCGGTGACTGGTATATCACCGGTGATCGTGCCTATGTCGATGATGAAGGCTACTTCTGGTTTGTATCTCGCGCCGATGACGTGATTTTATCTGCAGGCTACCGCATCGGGCCTTTCGAAGTTGAAAGCGCATTAATCGAACATCCGGCGGTGGCCGAATCTGCAGTAGTTTCCAGCCCCGATGAGACCCGGGGCGAAGTGGTAAAGGCATATGTGGTATTAGTGCCCGGCCAAGAAGCCAGCGATGCCCTAAGCAAAGAATTACAGGACCATGTGAAGAATGTGACGGCGCCTTATAAGTACCCGCGCAAGATTGAATTCATCGAAGCTTTACCGAAAACCGTGAGCGGCAAAATTCGCCGGATTGAATTGAGAGAAAGAGAGTGGACCGAATAAGCTTGCGTAATTTCCTTGTTCTTATTTCGTTGCTCTTGTGCAGTTCGCTGACTTTCGCTGCGTCTATAGACGAAACCGCAGTCATTGCCGCCATGAACAAGGAAGGCAGGTTAGCGAATGATGTCGAAAGGGATCAGCGCAGCAAACCCCATGCGGTAATACCACTGCTGAATCTGGAAACAGGTGGTCATGTGGTAGATATCTTTGCCGGCGGAGGTTACTACACCGAGTTATTGGCTACGGTAGTTGGAGATGAAGGCGAAGCGATACTGCACAACAACACAGGATTCGAACAATGGGGCGTGAACGGCTTAAACGATCGCTTCGCCGAAGGCAGGAACCCGGGCAATATTGTTCGCCATACCCGCAGTGGCATAAATCTCGATCTACAAGAGAGCTCATTAGATGGCGCCATCGTTGTTATGGCATATCACGATTTATACGTAGTACCGAAACGTTACAACGGTGAGGAGTATGTGCCCGTTGGCAATCCTGCCAACACCGAGTATTTTCTCCAGCAAGTTTATGATGCCTTAAAACCCGGTGGACGATTCGTGGTTGTCGACCATGCCGGCGACGAGACCATGGATCACGATGTGGTTGCGGACCTGCACCGTATTAAGGAGAGTTTTACCCGGTCTGAAGTCGAGGCAG
The DNA here is from genome assembly GCA_964616225.1 of uncultured Pseudohongiella sp. Taxonomy (GTDB): domain Bacteria; phylum Pseudomonadota; class Gammaproteobacteria; order Pseudomonadales; family Pseudohongiellaceae; genus UBA9145. The sequence continues at coordinate 339,058 of CAZTTE010000002.1, read as the reverse complement.
CGGGATTTAACTTTGTCGAAGCAAGTGACGCCTTGCGCAACCCTCAAGATGACCGTTCCATGATTGTTTTCGATCTCGATGTGCAGGGAAAAACTGATCGCTTTGTATTCGCCTTTGAAAAGCCATCGATCTGATTAGATTCTATGCATCTCAGCGGCTACAGGACAAACAAGAAAACCTTAATAGCATTTTTATTGTGCAGCTTCTTTCTCACGAGCTGCTCAGAGCCCGAGCAAGTTTCCAATCCACCAAACGTCGTAATCATCTTCGCCGATGACCTCGGCTATGCAGACCTCAGTAGCTATGGCGCAACTGATTATCAAACACCTGAGCTGGATCAACTTGCCGAAGAAGGCGCTCGCTTTACCAATTTCTATGTCAGCCAACCGGTTTGTACGGCGTCGAGAGCGGCTTTATTAACCGGCAACTACTCCAATCGCATTGGATTGAATGGCGCTCTAGGGCCCCGCTCCCAAATAGGCATTCATCAAAATGAAACGACTCTGGGTGAACTGTTTCAACGCAACGGCTATCGCACTGCCCATTACGGCAAGTGGCACCTGGGAAATTTTCCGCAGTTCCATCCATTGCAGCATGGCTTTGATGACTTTTATGGTATTCCCTATTCCAATGACATGTGGCCATTTCATCCTGAAAGCCCGGAAGCCTGGCCTGATCTACCGCTATATGACAATGAAAACATAGTTGGCTACAACACCGACCAGACACGATTCACCACTGACTTTACCCAGCGCACAATCGACTTTATGGAGGAGTCTGTTAGCAATGACGCACCTTTCTTTGTCTATCTTGCCCACCCGATGCCCCATGTTCCGCTATTCGTTGCTGAAGAAAGACAGGGACTAAGTGGTGCCGGGCTTTTCGGCGATGTTATTCGCGATATTGATTGGTCTGTTGGAGTGATATCCGATGCGCTGGAAACTCTCGGTGTAGCCGATGACACGCTGCTGGTTTTTCTATCGGACAATGGGCCCTGGCTAAGTTATGGCAACCATGCAGGATCTGCTTTGCCATTGAGAGAAGGAAAACACACTGTGTTCGAAGGCGGCGTCAGGGTGCCTTTTATTGCGCGCTGGCCTTCGATGATTCCACGAGGGCTGGAAGTGGATACGCCAGCCATGACCATCGATCTGTTTCCTACCTTAAAGGAATTTCTCAACGACAGTGAGCCCGGCTTAGCCATCGACGGCAAGTCGATTTCCAATTTACTGACTGGTGTCGATTCCAATCCGGTACAGGAAGCCTACTACTTCTATTTTCGCACTAACGAATTGCAGGCAGTACGAAGCGGTAATTGGAAACTTCATTTTCCCCATGCTTACCGTACCATCGAAGGTCAGGCACCAGGCCTTGATGGCATTCCCGGTCGTTACAACAATGATGTAGCAACCGGTTTGGAATTGTATGACCTGAGCACAGATATTGGTGAACAACGCAATGTCGCTGAACAATATCCACAAGTTGTGCAACGACTTTCAGAACTGGCAGACCAGAAGAGACAAGAACTCGGTGACTCACTTACCGACACAACTGGCCGCGCCAATCGAGAGCCTGGCCGCATCGTTACGAATTAGCAGTTTTTGATCACTCGTCTTTGTCTTCGGAATACTGTTCCGGAGCTGACATACCGTATTTTTCACCTAGCACTTTCTGGTAGTGCTCGGCTATTTTCTCCCAACCGTATTCCATGGCGGCGCCACCAACGATAGGTGCCAGTTCGCCCCACTCCATGCCATTTAACATCAGCCCCGCCAGGTCGAGGCACATATGCCAACCTGCCGCTGCTGGCCTTACCCACTCGGGATTTTTCTCTTTCTATCTTGTTTCCTGTGCAGGCGTTCCCAGAGTTTAATGCCTGCATAACGTTCAACCTGGGTAGTGGGTATACGAAAACTTTCAAGCGCTTGCCGCGTTCCCTTGTTGGGAATAATGAATGACCACATATGCAATGTGCCGCGGGTATTCTCGGCAAGAATAGACTTGAAATAGGAATGTGGTATGGGCAGTGAAACGCCATTGTTATCTTCCGCACCAATTGCCTTTGTCGCCTTATCGAAGTTAAAAAATCAGACCGTAGATTACATAGGATTCAGAAATCGAAGACTTGCTGTCGAGGCGCCGAACCTCTTTTTCCAATTTTTCCAGATCTTGCGATTAAACTGAGGACTCCGGGGTGACATATTGGAAAACAGAAACGTTTCACTGTTTTGCAATTCGGTTTCTCGCTGGTTCGCACTGGCGACTAAATGACCACGATCGAAACCGGTATTTTGATAATCTGCAAGATCGGCACGAAACATTTGAGGCATCCGATAATCCGGGCGAAAGTTGTCGTCCCTTTCTATTTCCATCAGGTCTGGATCGACAATTTCCAACGCCTATTTTGCCTGACGAAAATAGTAGGAATTGCCGATGGTGTAATGTCGATTGGTAATTATCTGGTCAGCCGCCGGGATTCCATAGCGGGATTCGCGGCTTAACTCGGGAGAATCTGGCATCGCTTCCTCCTTGTCATAGCAATCTCAATCCCACAAAATTGCGGGAGCCCCAGCTTACCCTGACGATTTCTAATAAGGAACTGGAAAGCTGATTCCTTAAATCCGGGCATAATGGATCACAAATACACACCGGCACAGTACTGTGCTAATTTTCCGCTACACATGAATTTGTAAGGACTCGCATGATGCAGAAGTTTGGAATTGGTCAGGCAGCGACCAGGTATGAAGACAATCGATTGTTATCCGGAACCGGACGCTACGTCGAAGATGTAAATATTGAAGGCCAGTGCTACGCCGCCTTCGTCCGCTCCCCCCATGCCCATGCCACAATAACCTCAATCGATACTGCCGATGCCAGCTCGCTTCCCGGCGTACTGGGCATCTATACCGTCGACGATTTGAAAGCGGACGGTATCGGCGACATTCCCTGCATGGCACCGGCAGCCAATAAAGACGGTTCAGGCTGCGTAATGCCTCCCCGTCCGGCGCTGGCATCGGGACGAGTGCGCTATGTTGGTGATGCCGTAGCCGTTGTCATTGCAGAAACCAGGTCCCAAGCCCTGGATGCTGCGGAAGCCGTGTGGGTAGATTATGACTTGCTGCCGGCAGTGGTTGACACCGACAAAGCAATGGCCGCTGACTCAAATCCGGTTTGGGATGAAGCAACAAATAACCAGTGTTTCGACTGGGAGGACGGTGATGCAGGAGCGACTGACAACGCCTTTGCTGAAGCCAGCCATACCGTTGAACTGGAATTGATTAACAATCGCGTAGTTCCAACATCCATGGAAACCCGTGGCGCAGTCGCCTCCATCGAGGAAGAAACCGGGCGCCTATGCCTACATGTGTCCTGCCAGGGCGTGCATGTTATGCGTGGTTTACTGGCCACCCAGATTTTTAAAGTTGAAGAAACGGATATTCATGTCACCTGCAATGATGTAGGTGGCGGTTTTGGCATGAAGATATTTCTTTTCCCGGAATATGTTTGCGCCATGTTCGCGGCGCGCAAGCTCGGCAGGGCCGTGAAATGGATATCGGATCGCAGCGAAGCTTTTGTGAGCGACAGCCATGCCCGAGATCACATTAGCAATATGCAGTTAGCATTGGATGATAATGCAAAAATACTTGCTCTTAGAGTAAACACCGTCGCCAATCTTGGTGCGTATCTTTCAAACTTCGCCCCATTTGTAGCGACGTCAGCCGGAGTTCCGATGCTGGTTGGTTGTTATGATATTCCTACAGCCTATGTGGATGTTCAGGGTGTGTTTACCAATACCGTACCTGTCGATGCTTATCGTGGCGCCGGACGTCCGGAAGCGATTTACGCCATAGAAAGACTATTAGATGCTGCTGCCTTCGATCTGGGATTAACACCGGATGAGATTCGCCGGCGAAACTACATACGCGAAGAACAAATGCCTTATTCGACACCGTTGGGTTCGAATTATGATTCGGGCAATTTTCAGCAAAACCTGGAAGATGCACTCAAACTTTCCAAGTGGAGTGAATTTCAATCCCGTAGAGACGCGGCGAAAGCCCGCGGCAAATTACTGGGCATAGGACTGGCCAGCTATATCGAACGCTGTGCCGGTGGTTCGCCAGAACAGGCGCGGCTGGAAGTCTCTGCTGACGGGCACGTCACTTTGTATATTGGCACCCTCTCCAATGGTCAGGGTCATGAAACGGCCTTCCGGCAGATTTTGTGCGAACGGCTTGGTGTCGCCTTCGAAGAGGTAAGTATCGTACAGGGGGACTCTGACCTGGTTGAAACCGGTGGCGGCACCATGGGTTCCCGCTCGGTTCCGGTTGGCGGCGCAGCTATTGGTTCGGCCTCGGAGAAAATAATCGAGAAGGCCAGGGCCACTGCGGCGGAACTCCTGGAAACTGCAGTCGGTGATGTTGAATTTAACAAGGGTGAATTTCGTATCGTCGGTACCGATCGCGTACAGACTTTTCACGAAGTAGCAAAAGCAGCAGCCGCTGAAGGCGAAATCGCTTTCGATGAAAAAGAATCCTTCGTACCCACAGAAGCCACCTATCCTAACGGCACCCATGTTTGCGAACTGGAAATCGATGAAGCCACTGGCGAAATTGAAGTCGTGGATTACACGGTGGTCGATGATTTCGGCCATGTAATCAATCCGTTGCTACTAGAAGGACAGGTACATGGTGGAATTGGCCAGGGTCTTGGCCAAGCCTTACTGGAAAGCTGCCAATATGAATCTGATTCCGGACAGTTGTTATCTGCGAGCTTCATGGATTACACCATGCCGCGGGCAGATGATTTTCCCCCAATCCGTTTCGACCTGAACAAGGTTCCCTGCAAAACCAATCCTTTAGGGATTAAAGGCGCAGGTGAAGCCGGAGCAATAGGTGCGCCACCGGCAATAATCAACGCTATCGTCAATGCTTTAAGTGACAAAGGGGTGCGGCATGTTGATATGCCAGTGACGCCAAACAAACTCTGGAATTTAATGCAGTCTACCGGCACTTAATTACTTTTTGGTTTTGGCGGAATCCAGAACCAACTGGCAACAACGAGCAAGCCAAACAGGGTGTAGGCGATAGCAAACACCCACAAGGGGAAATCGTAGTACAAAAGTTCCTGCAACCAATATTGCACGAATGACGCCTCATAACTCGCTTCACCACCCTGTTCCCGCAACCACATCTCCAGGATCGTGAGAGGACAGAGCCTGCCCAGCCAGGCTTGCAATACAACAATACCAATAGCAATTAGATGCAGAATTCTAAACAGGCGATTATGCACAAGCTTCCAGTTAAAAAGTCCGCCCAATAGAATTACCACCAAACCGCCAATAATAAAAAGCACAATGCTTGCGTGTACCACCAGTACCGAATCAGCAGCTATTTGATAGATATTAGTCATTGTTTCTTACTCGAATCCTTCGAGTTTTAGTCGACCTAGATAATTGGCCTGAACAAGCGGCTCAGTCCCCGGGGGAAAGCCGTTTAGCAAAAGTATCCAGGCAACAATGTCGAGATAGTCATCATTGCTTAATGACTTGGGCTTATCGGCGGGCATGTTGCCAAGAATACGGTACCAGTAGTCCAGAACGGTCATGCCTTGCCAGGATCTTAATGAATTTCTGTAAAACTCAAGATCATGACAATGCGCACAATGCTCCTGGTACAACAGCTGTCCTCTTTCGGCCTGCTCAGTTGAGTAGACTCCTTCGGAAAGACTTGAAGCTTGTGCCGCAGCGGCGGGAACGAATAACAAACAAATACAAAAAAGCAGAAGCCTCAAAGAGACTTCTGCTCTTCTAGTGTGACCTGGAATCAATGGTTGCCGCGGGTAATAAACTTATGCAAATCGGGTTTAATCGTGTCGGCAACATAGATGACACCACCAGGAGCGATCGTCATGTAATGGGCTTCACCGAATTCACCGAGACCTTTGCCCGGTTCACCAGTTGCTGCCAGCACCTTGCCGTTCTCATCGAGTTTTAAAATCTCGCCGGCGAACCCACTGACCATCCACAGGCTGCCATCTTCATCGAAATGTAGACCGCAGGGTAGTCCCTTGTAGTGCCATTCTTTGATGTAGCTACCTTCATCATCGAATATCTGTATTCGCCTGTTCTGGCGGTCCGCCACGTAAATAAGCCCTGCGTCATCGACTACGATGGAATGGGGTGTATCAAATTGACCGGGTCCGGTTCCGGGACCTCCCCACTTCATCATGAAATTACCGCGGCGATCGTACTTCAAAAGTTGGGGAGTTCCTCGTCCATGGCCGACTAATACGAAAACCTCGCCTTCTGCATTTATAGTCAAGTCAGTTGGCTCGAATAACAATCCATCTTCTGGCTCACCGGCTTCTCCATGCTTGCCGATGGTGAGTAACACGTCTCCATCCAGATTCATCTTGCGTACAGTATGGCCGTTAACATCCGTAGTCCAGATATTGCCCTCAGGATCGAGTCGCATACCGTGGGGGCGAACATATTCACCTTGCCCCCAGGTACGTAGTAAGCGACCACGAGGATCGAACTCCATTAAGGAGTTCGGCCCACGATTGAACAAAATCAAATGATCTTCTTCGGTCCACACTACCGATGTTGCGGCGCCAAGCTCTACATCATGGGGTATCTGCAATCCATGCTTAACCGGGATGTAGCCAAGATCTGGCGCCACTTCCATCTGCAACGGGTCGGGCCCGGGAAGTGCCTGACCAAAAACATTCAAAGAAAACCCCAAAACAAGCACCGCGCTTATTCCGATTAACTTTAATTGCTTTATCTTCATTTCCTGATTCTCCAGTCCTGTTGCTTCCCTAATCTTCTTCGATGGGAGTTCCGTCTCCGTTCATTCCCATGGATTCGTAACGACGCCAGCCAGCAAGAATTCCTTGCAGGCCATGATTACCTTCATGGCAGGCAAACTCATAAATCCGATCATCAAGGGAACGAAGTGGAAACTTTGCAGACCAGGTTTGATCCCAGGATTGCGGATCTTCGATAGTGAAATCGTATTCGAGAGTATTCTCATCGAGGCGACGAATACGTTCTTCCAGAATCATCTGGTCAGAGGCGCCGCGACCATTGTCATGATAATAGAAATGGCGTGTATTGATGACCAGCGTATCGCCTTCAAAGCGTGCAATCGAATCACCGTCCCACTTTATATGACGTGTCTGGTGTTCATCATCAAAGCGAATTATGCGCGCGCGATGAATCATTTCGCTAAGAATCATGATGTGATCTTTAGTCTGCACAATTTGGATATTGTTATTGTAAGCACCGGGTACCAATGGTGGCCCGGCCCCTCCACTCATCAAGCAACGGTCAGCCAGAGTACGGCCTTCGGGCCCAATACTCAGCCTCCTGTTTTCTGCACGAATCCGAGATCTTTCCTGGCCCGCTGCATTCAGAGACGGCAAGCGACCATTAGGCGGATCATAGATTAGTGAAGTTCTGCGATCGGCCACAGTGTTTTCACCGCGCTCGTACCAGAAATTGTTATAGGAAATCACACCAGGGGGATAACCGGCTCCTCCAACAGAATCGATAATCAGATCTCGATTTTGTCGCCGCAATTCGAACTCTTCCCATTCCGCCGCCTGTTCCGCCGTCAATACTTCAAGGTGCTCAAGCTCCCTGGGGCGGTTAAGGGGCGTAATCGTGCGATAGGTGTAAGTTCCCTGGAAATCGGGTTGTCCGTGTTCCGTGCGTGGGATTTCAGACGGCTGCGCACTCACCAGAGGGGCCAGCCATAAGCCGCCTAATGCCAAACTTACAAGAGATAAGACTCTGACTTTCATGGATTCCTCCCCCATTTGCCTTCTTGTTGTTAAAAGGGATGTTGTCAGAAGAGTATCTGAACTCCTCAAACTACGCGAAATAGCGATTTTTTCAAGTGAAATCTGGGCTTGTAAGGGCAAGGAAAAGAGTCAAGAAAAAAGAGACAAGAAAAAAGCCAGACTGCTTCATAGCAGACTGGCTTGAACGAGAGCACTATAGAGCTGAGCTTATATGGTTAAAAAGTACCGCTGACCTTAAGAGAAACTGTTCTGCCGAATGACCGACACATGTATTCCACTTCTTCCAGGACATTGTCACGGATATGGCCTTCGTAGCGAATGCGATCGCGGCATACTTCCACATCGAACAGGTTGCGGGCGTCTAGTCGGAAAGTAACATCATCGAATGCAATAACCTCAACGAAGCCAGTGAAGTAAGGGTTGGCATGATCGTTTTCGATATCGAACACGTCCCAGCGCTTGGTTCCACCGTCGATACGATCGCGCATATCGATTCCCCAGTTGAGGCGACGTGAAGGTACATCGTGACGGAAGCCCCAGTTAAATTCACCGCGGTGGTAATTATTAAAACGGCGCGTTTCCCCGGTAAAAGAATCGTTCACCCAGGAATCCCTGGCGTTTACCGTAGTAGTGAATAAAACATTCGGCATACCTAAGCGAGACAATCTTACCGATCCCTTCACTTCAAATATATACATGTCGCCAGTGCCGATATTACCAGCGGCAGAACGGATATCGTCCGGGCCAGTGGATAAATCGATACGCTGCAAGAAATCTTTGTGGCGGTGGTGATAGAAATTTGCACTTACCACGCCTTCGTCATTTGCTAAGCGGTACTCGGCAAGAAAATTATAGTTCCACCAGTAGTCAGGACGCAGATTAGAATTACCGGCCAGGACACTGGAGTCCTCATCTTCTTCGTCACTGCTTGCAACGAAATCGGTAAAGCTCAGTTGTCGAACTACTTTCTCAACCAACACACGCAACTGAAGTTGAGGAGTAACATCAAATCGATAATCCAGTTTGGGCTTGAAGAAATTAAAATCACGGCTGTTGTTTACGTCACCACTCATTGAAATTTCCGAGGTTTCGTAAACCAGTGAAGTTTCCAGGGTCATGCGTGGATTAATGCGCCAGTTGTGGATGGCAAATGGTTCGTAGCGAAGTTCCTCTACCCGCGTGTTGGCGTTGGGTACGTTAACCTGGGTTAATCCACCGAATGCTGCAGAAGGGGTTCCTCCGGGGATTAATGCACCTAGCGCAAGATTGGAATCAAGAATTGTCTGGGCACGCTCTATACCAAATTCGATATCCTGATCGAAAAAATAGTCGGTGGTGTATGAGCTTCTAACGATTCGCTCTTCCAGGATGCTGGCGGTATCCAGGAATAAATTTTTCTCTTCGCTACCATCGTCGTACACGTCCCAACGTTCACGCAAAATGGCCGAATCGTTTTCGTTGGCAATAAACAGCGCCTTGAACCGATCACCATTGTCACGGCGGTACTCATAGTCCCCGCCTAATTCCCAGTTGGTTTTCTCACTGGGAATATCTTCCCTGACGTAATTGTGAAGCAAGGATCCACCGCGCAGATCCACTGTAAGCCTTTCAACTTCAGTCGGATCATCGTCTTCTGCTACCAGTGCATTAAAGCGCACACTGCTTTTGGAATTTAGCTGGTAGTCGAGATTAGTAGCAAGCGTGTAAGTCGTGTTATCGCGAATGCGCGCTTCATCGATAAAGTCATTGGGAAGCTCTCCAGGGAGGATGCTATTTTCACGTAGCTCCGTGTAGTTATATCCAGGTGCCGCAGAACCGCTGATCAAAAAGTTCAGGTTGCCAGTTTGACCGGCATAGGTGAGCGAGCCGCCAGGTTCCGAATGATTATCGGAATAGTAGCTGGCATCGATTTCGTAATTCAGGGTAGACGTTGAAAGCTCATCGAATAACACGATGTTGGCGATTTGAGTACTGCCACGTACATCCAGATCACCTGAAGTGCCACGAATGATTTCGATGTAATCCACCTGGTCTGCATCGACCCGACGCAATTGCGTTTCGGTGTCATTATTCTTACCGGCAGTTCGCTTGCCATTGATTAGAATCTGGATACCGCTATTTCCTGATCCGAGACCACGACCACCGCGACTAACATTGGCAAAACTTCCACCCCTGGATCCACCACTACTACGGCTGCCACCAGGGCCACGACTCAGGCTGGAAGTCTCCATACCGGGAATACGATTCAGCATATCGAGCGCCGTAACCGGTGCGTATTCAGCAAAATAACTTGAGGGATAAACAATCGTCGAATCGTCGCCGACATTGTCCTGGGCAGACAAGATGGCGCTGTAGAATAGGAATACCGTGGATACCACGAGGGTAAGCATGGCTCTGGGTTTAATTGCAGCTGTAATACGCGGGAGAGTTAACTTCTTCAATTGCGGCCTCTTAATCACTATTACTTCAATAACTTGCTCACTCTACCCAGTTTGTGTCGGCGCAGTATAAAGGCGCAACACCCCACCAACTGTGACAATTTGCAAGTGTCTAACACATGCAGTAACAATTTGGACTACAAGATTTTATGTAGGAAAATAAGAAGCTTATACAGAAGGTAGCGGTAACAATTAGTTACCAAATCGAGGCTAGGAATCTGCCCCTTCGGCAGCTTCGTCAGCGCCGAGATTACAGGCCGTCACACGGGGCATATAAGAGATATATTTAAGCATCATCGCTCCCCGAATATCCTGTTTTTCCAGGTAGGAAGTGTTATCCGTAACAGTAAATACACGACTGGTTGTTGCTACGAGGTCTTCATCCATGAGCTGGGCACAGCGATGTATCTCATGGGGTGCCGGGACGTTATCAATACCGCCCTCTCGATACATGAATACATCCAGTGAATCGGCAAAGTACACGTACTCAACCTCGCCATCGCCATTTAAATCCTGGGCACACATGTCATAGACCAGAAAGTTGTCGCAATAGACATTGCTTACCGGGCCAAATGCGCTAAAACTACAGGCATTCAAACCCAGAAAAACTGTGGCGATAAGAAGGCTGCGAATCTTGAGGTTTCGAGAAATCATCTGTTTAGAGCATCTAAGTCTTTATTAAGTGTAGCTTTAAACTGAAATTCCGGTGCCAGGAATTCATGGTCAATTGAGCTATCGACCTGACTGCGGCTGTGCATAGTACAGATTTTTTACAATTTTTGAATCTAAAAAATACGATTTATTGAACCAGATCGCATAAAGAGTCATTGCAAAGCAATGACTCACTAGCGAGCCGAAACCTGACCTTGTCAGGCGCCGGGAGCGTCTGAGGTCGTGGAGCTCTTTTCAATTGTACTTCTCGCAGAAATGCAATTGAAAAAGCGGGGAATGATGCCAGGCTCGATAGAATCGCAGATTTTCTAAGTGCTAATCATGAAACTGTTGTTTTCTAAGCGCAAAATTTTCAATTCTGCGCCCGTCCTGTATACGCCCCTAGCATACTGGCGAAGCCAGTATGCTAGGGGCTATGCATAATAATCGTATTACTTTGCAATACGATTATTATGCGGGGAAACTGAACTTGGCTTTCTCTGTTTTATTCGAAGCTGGCCAGCGTTGGGTCATGGTCTTGCGACGGGTGTAGAAGCGGATAGCATCCGGACCATAAACATAAAGATCACCGAAGAGAGAGCGCTTCCAGCCCCCAAAACTCTGGCTGGCTACCGGCACCGGCAAGGCCACGTTTACTCCCACCATGCCCACCTGGATATTGTCAGCGAAGTAGCGCGCGGTTTCGCCGTCGCGAGTAAAGACACAGGTACCGTTTCCATATTCGTGCCTGTTAATCAGCATCATGGCCTCGTCCAGGTCTTTCACTCTTAGGACACAGAGAACCGGCCCGAATATTTCATCGGTATAAATGCTCATGTCGGCAGTGACTTCGTCGAACAAGCAGCCACCCACGAAGAAACCGTTTTCATGGCCGGGGACTGTCAGGTTACGACCATCAACCACCAGTTCCGCACCCTGCTCTAATCCTTGCTCGATATAGGAATATATGCGTTTCAGTGCGTCTTTGGTGATTAGCGGCCCCATATCGTTGGAAGTATCGGTACCGGGGCCTACTTTCAGTTCCTTGATTCTGTTTTCCAAACGGGTAATGACCTTGTCCGCAACGTCCTCACCCACACAAACCGCAACAGAAATCGCCATACAGCGTTCACCGCAGGAACCATAGGCCGCGCCCATTAGTGCGCTGACAGCATTATCCACGTCGGCATCGGGCATGATGACTGCATGATTTTTTGCTCCGCCTAATGCCTGCACTCGTTTGCCGGCATCGGTGCCTTTCTGATAAATGGATTCGGCGATGGGCGTAGAACCGACAAAGCTTAGGGCCTGGATTCGTTCATCATTAAGAATCAGGTCAACGGTTTCCTTGTCGCCATTCAAAACATTAAACACACCGTCTGGTAATCCCGCTTCTGACAACAATTTTGCCATTAGTATTGCAGCCGATGGATCACGTTCCGATGGCTTTAAAATAAAAGTATTGCCGCAGGCAATGGCCAGTGGAAACATCCACATTGGCACCATGGCTGGAAAATTAAATGGCGTTATACCCGCCACGATTCCCAGTGGCTGAAATTCAGACCAGCTATCAATATCGGGGCCAGCGTTTTTTGAAAATTCTCCCTTAAGTAATTCCGCAATACCGCAGGCGTATTCGACGACTTCAATTCCACGACCGAGTTCGCCACGGGCATCGTCCAGGACTTTGCCATGTTCCGAGGTGATTAGCTGACAGAGTTCATCGGCATATTCTTCCAACAGCTGCTTGAAGCGAAACATGACCTGGGCACGTTTCTGCGGCGGGGTGTGCCGCCAGGCTGGAAAAGCCGATTGCGCGGCATATACAGTACGCTCGAAAATATCGGCGTCCGCCATGGCAACTCTCTTACTGACCTGGCCAGTGGCAGGATCGAACACATCGCAGCTTCGCCCTTCTCCAGGAATTTCTTTGCCATCGATAAAATGGCCTAGTACAGGCAGGTCTGCCACTTCAATATCTGCCGATTCAAGCGAGCTCATTGAGCGACTCCCCTACTGCATTAACAAATGCATCGATTTGTTCTTTACTGGTGTTAAAAGGTGGTGCCATCTGCAAGGTGTCGGCTCCCCATCGAATGTAAAATCCTTTCTCGAAACACTTCAATCCGATTTCAAACGGTCGTCGGAGGGGCTCCCCCGGATAATGCTCCAGGGATAATCCCGCAGCGAAACCGTAATTACGAATATCTGTCACGAAAGGAGCAGACTTCAAACTGTGTACGGCGTCTTCAAAAGTTGCCGACATTTCTTTCACCTGCTGCACCAGATCTTCTTTTACTAATAAATCCAGTGCCGCAACACCTGCCGCGCAGGCAATGGGATGAGCTGAATAGGTATAACCATGAGGAAACTCAACCATGTAATCCGGTCCACCATTATCCATATAGGCGTCATAGATGTTCGAGCCAAGCACTACGGCCCCCAAGGGTTGTATGCCATTGGTAATCTGTTTGGCCAGGGTCATGAGGTCAGGAGTCACACCAAATTCTTCGGCACCGGTTAATGAACCCATACGACCGAAGCCAGTAATAACCTCATCGAATATAAGCAAAATATTGTGCTTGTCGCAGATTTCCCGCAATCGATTCAAATAGCCTTTCGGCGGGGGAAGTACACCGGCTGTACCAGACAGAGGCTCAACGATTACGGCCGCTATATTGGATGCATCATGGAGTAATACCAGCTGCTCCAATTCATCAGCCAGATGGGCGCCAGCCTCTGGCATACCACGACTGAAGTTATTTTCAGGAAGAACCGTATGGGGAATATGATCGGCATCGACAGACTGTCCAAACAACTTTCGATTAAAGCCGATGCCACCTACACTTACGCCACCAAAATTCACGCCGTGATAGCCGCGATGACGACCTATGTATTTGGTCTTGCTGGGCTGGCCCATATTACGCCAATAACCACGGGCTATTTTTAATGCGGTTTCCACTGACTCCGATCCGGAATCGGTGAAAAACACTTTATCCAGGCCAGTAGGCGTCAGTTCTACTACTTTATTGGCTAATTCAAAGCTCAGGGGATGAGCATATTGAAAGCCTGGCGAATAATCCAGGGTCGATAACTGCTTACTGATGGCATCATTTATCTCTTTACGGTTATGTCCTGCACCACATGTCCATAAACCAGACAGGCCATCGAAGATCTGCCGACCGTCAGCATCGGTATAGTATAAGCCATCTGCTGCAACCAGGATTCGCGGATCCTGCTTAAACTGACGATTGCCAGTAAACGGCATCCAGTGTGCATCCAGTTTTTCTTTATCAATAGCCACCTTAAGCTAACCTCTTTTTCTTTCTATCTGTGTTCACGTATCTGCGAGCTGGCCTGCGATGGCCTGGCCTTCGTCTGCCATGTCGATACTAACTAAATCTTGCTTATAGGAATTTTCCAGTTCTTCGTCGGGCCACATCACTGTAACCACATAACCCACTATGAGCGCTGACAGGAAGGACGGCGGCATAGTCTCCAGCGCCGTAAAGTACTCGCCTACTGAATCCATTTCCTGAAGTACGAATTTACTGATAATGGTCATGGAAAATCCCGTCGCCATGGAGGCAATCGCCGCTCGTTCGGTAAATTTGGACCAGAACAGCGACAGAATAATCATGGGACAAAAAGTCGCAGCGATGCCTGCCCAGCCAAATATTACAAACCAGAAAATTGTTCTGCTGGGGGACAGAATTGAAACCAGGATCGCGACACCCAGGGCAATTATCGCCAGTACAATCGTGATATGGCGACACATACGGGCAGCGTCCCTGTCGGACAGGATCGGGTTGTAGATTTTTTCATAAATATCGTGAGTAATTGCACCGGCGGACATTACCAATAAGGATGAAACCGTGGACATGATCGCCGAAAGAACCGCGGCAACATAAAGGCCTACTATCCAGGGTGGGAAGGTGTATTCCACCAGTTCCGATAAGACGTTCTGCGCACCATTGCCTAACACCGTATCCGGCTCTACCCCCTGGGTAGTAAATACATAACGACCCAATACACCGATACTTACAGCGGAAAAATCCACCAGGATGGTAAATACTACAGCCACCCATTTACCCCGATCGATTTGAGCCTCACTTCTGATTGCGATTAGACGCGCAAAAACCTGGGGAGAGCCGAGAAATCCCAGACCGATCAGCGCCATACCAACCACCACAGACAGGTTCATTAAATTGAAGCCACCGGAGCCCCACATGTTGACCAATCCCGGATCAATTGCCACCAGTCCTTCGTAAATACTTCCAGAATTTGAGATTGTTAAGTAAGCAACTGCCGGTAACAACATTAAGCAAATAAGCATTACCGCGCCCTGAAACATGTCGGTCCAGGCAGCGGCGAGAAATCCTCCGGCAATACAGTAAATTGCGACTACAACAAAGCCAACGATTGCACCGGTTAAGTATTCCCACTCGAGAAAAGTTTCGAAGGCCGAACCGGTGGCGTCGATTTGCGCAGAAATATAGATAAGAACAAAGACCGACAAGGCAAAGGCGGAGATTACCCGAAGAAAGTTAGTCTTGGATTGAAAGCGACTAACCATGTAGTCGATTACCGTCATGGAATCGTATTTGTCCGTAAGTCGCTTGAAGCGCTTGGCCATCAGGAACCAGCAGCCGGCCACACCAAGCAATTCCCCCACCACAACCCAATAAGCGGAAAAGCCAACCATGGCTCCCATTCCGGTTAAGCCGAGCAGCAACCAGGCGGATTCACCGGTGGCTTGTGCGGAAAACGCGGCAACCCAGAAGCTGAGAGATTTTCCCCCGATGACGAAGTCATTCATGCTACGAATTCGGCGCGAGGCGAGATAGCCCAGAAACATCAGGATGCCGAAATAGATCACGATCATGAAGTACTTTTCAAACATGTTTAATCCTTAAACAGAAGCAAGAGCCGATAATACCTCTCACCGGCCCAAGATACATCCTGCAACGCAGGGAATCGCGCTAAACGGCCACTTCCATCTGGATATTGCAACGGGCATAGGGTGAAGGTTCGCCCACGATGCGCTGAAAGCCGAGTTTCTTGTAGAGATTGATAGCCGGAGTTAGTTTTGTATTGGATTCTAGAAACACACTGCTACCACCAAGGCGTCTTACGACCTCAATCAGGTGAGCTCCCATAAGATAGCCAATGCCCAGGCCTTTAGCCGAATCATCCACCGCCATCTTTGCCAGCTCAAACCTGTCATCGTCGTGCTTGATCAAGGCGCAGGTTCCCAAAGGTTTACCTTCATAAAGTGCCATAAGGATATAGCCGCCGTTGTTGAGGATGTATTCCCTGGGCGCATCCAACATGATGCGGTCGGACTCTTCCACTTTGAAAAATTTCTCAATCCATTCGTAATTTAGTTCGCTAAATGCCCTGGTGTATTTGTCTTCAAATTCAACCAGCTCTACCTTGGCCTGCTCCCGCTGCTGGTACTTTTCTTTAATGCGGGAAAACAGGTTCTTTTCTTGCAGTAGATACTCGAATTCAGAAATCGCTTCCCATAAATTGTTCTGCGATTGTGACAACAGGTCTTCAACCACCGCCTCTACATCGTTACTTTGGCGCTGAAATTTTTTCAGTTGCGCGTTACCTTCTGCAGTTAAACACACCTGGTTAATGCGCCCATCACCGGGTACTTTTTCACTAATACACATACCGGCTATAGTCATTTCCTTCACGTTCTTGCTGACCGAAGCGTGGGAATGACCGATGGCCTCGGCCAGGGCGGTGATGGACATACAGTTGCCGTCTTTCAGCAAATAAAAAACAGGAAACCACTTGGGATCCATGTCCACGCCATACATCTGGTAAACCTTTCCCGCCTGGGCACCCAGGGATTCTCCGAATTGGCGGAGGCGGCTGCCGAGGGCCATGGTTCCTGCTTCCTGGTAGAGTTTTAGCATGATTCAGGGTTACTAAACTAATTACGTAACTGGTTACGTATTACAGTTTATGCAAACTCCATAGCGCCTTCAAGCCCAAATTCCTGTCCTGTATACCCCCCCCTTTTTGAGTTGCCTCCTAGGGAGCGCTATAGTTGCAGTTCGCCTTTCGGTCCCAGTTAAAAAAGAAGAATAGAAGGAGACTCTCCGTGGCCAAATTTTCTCGACGCAAATTCATTGGCTCCAGTAGCGCACTCGCCGT
Organism: uncultured Pseudohongiella sp.; assembly: GCA_964616225.1. Taxonomy (GTDB): domain Bacteria; phylum Pseudomonadota; class Gammaproteobacteria; order Pseudomonadales; family Pseudohongiellaceae; genus UBA9145. The sequence goes on along the minus strand of CAZTTE010000002.1, from coordinate 321,992 downwards.
CGCTGGTTTAGGACTTCCCACGCAATCGGCGCTGGCCCAGGCCGAATCACCCAACGCACAATCCGCCCCCGATTACATTGTTATTAATGCACGGGTTTTTACCATCGATGATGATCAACCCAATGCCGAAGCCTTTGCGGTAAAAGGTGATCGCTTTGTTGCGGTAGGTTCCAGCAGTGACATTCGTAATATGGCCGGATCCCAAACCGAAATTATTGATGCAGAAGGCATGACAGTCACACCAGGATTTATCGATGCTCACTCACATCCATCGGGAGCCGGTGTTAATGAACTGGTTCAGGTGAATGCGGATCTGAGATCAGTCACTGAATTACAAACAGCATTACGAGAAAGGGCCGATGCCACACCAGACGGACAATGGGTTCGGGCATTTAAATATGACGATACCAAGTTAGCTGAAGGTCGCCCGCTTAATCGTTTCGATATTGATGAGGTTGTTCCGAATAATCCCGTTGTCGTTGGACATCGGGGTGGTCACACCAGCGTCTACAACACCACTGCCCTGCAAATGGCTGGCGTAACCGCAGAGACTCCCGATCCACCCGGCGGTCGATTCTATCGCGATGCAAACGGCGTTCTCACTGGACTGGTACAGGGACCTGCACGTGCCGTGTTTAGCGAATTGATTCAATCTGACTCAACCCGCGAGCAACGCAGGGATGGGGTAAAACTGATATCCGAATTAATGACACAGGCTGGCTTAACTTCAGTACATCAAACCAGTGCTGGTCGTAATGACATGATTGCTTACCAGGACGCCAGAGACGAAGGCGGCTTGCGTTTCCGCATGTATTTGTTTCCCCGTGGTCAATTATTCGATGATCTGGTGAATGCCGGCGTACGCACTGGCATGGGTGACGAAGTATTTCGAATCGGTGCGGTTAAATACACAGCCGATGGATCAGCTTCTGAACGCACCATGCGCATGAGCGAACCCTATGAAGGCAGGCCGGACGATTACGGCTTGCTTTACATGACGGAACAGGAAATTCATGAGGAGGTGGAAAGAGCGCATCGTAATGATTTCCAGGTAGCGGTACATGCTAACGGTGACGTTACCATTGCTATGGTATTAGATGCTTTTCAACGGGCGCAGCAAATGTGGCCAAGAGAAGACACCCGGCATCGTATCGAACATTGCTCTCTCGTTAATCCCACTTTGCTTGGAAGAATTAGAGACCTGGGTGTAGTACCCGCACCTTTTTACACCTATGTGCATTACCACGGTAACAAGTGGGTTGAATACGGCGAAGAAAGAATGCGCTGGATGTTTGCCCATCGCTCATTCCTGGATTATGGCATTCCGGTTGCTCCGGCATCGGATTACACACCAGGCCCTTATGAGCCAATGATGGCGATTCAGAGCATGGTTACCCGCAAGGATTTCGATGGTCGTGTCTGGGGCCCGAACCAGCGTATCTCAATCGATGAAGCCTTACGCATCTGCACCATGAATGGAGCCTATGCGTCTTTTGAGGAGAGCATCAAGGGCAGTATTACCGCAGGCAAGCTGGCGGACTTTGTGATCCTGGCAGATGATCCACACGATGTAGATCCGGATCAAATCAAGCACATAGAAATTGTTCGCACGGTCGTGGGCGGTACCACGATGTATGCAGCCTGATGCGTTAACTCAAGTTTGAATTAATTTCTCGGGCGAGTTGTTTTGCATCCAGGGAAGCATTCTGCCCTTCCCTGACGATGCTGTTGTCCAGGACGCAGGCACTTACGGTTTCCAATAAGGCACGGGAAGCAGCAACCAGTTGCTGATCACCAATCTCTTCCGATGTCGTAAAAACCGAAAGATCGCAGCTATTTATTCCCAGCCCGTTCTTCATTAACTCTTCGCCATTAATCTCTACCACTACTGCGTTAACTCCTGGCTCGCAGAGTGCAGCTTGCAAGCCCTGGTTGCTGGAAAAATTTCCTGGAGAAACCTTCTCGCCATCGAGAAACATCCCCTGCCGGGTGGCGAGGCACACTTTAGAATATTTTGACTGCAACTGTTCAGCAATCTTCGTGCCGCTATTTTTCTCAGGCGTTGGATCCAGAACTACCACAGTTATAATGCGGCCTTTTTCTTCTTCAGGGAACCACTCACCCAGAATAATGCTTTCTTCATTCAGAATTAAACCAGGCGTTACATTAACTTCACAAAATGCAGCCGCTACTTCCCAGTAAGGTTTGCTTATATCAGTAGTAATAAAATCCAGGCCGGCAACATCGATATCGATGGTCGCCGTAGCGCGCTCTGCTAACTGCACGTTTACCGGATGAATGCTGTCGCTAACATCTTCCATTGAACCTCCAGTGGATAAGTTAGCTTGCGACCTCAATCTCACCATCGTCCCCGCAGCTGGAACAGCGCCTAAATTCAAGTCTTGTTTTTTGAGCTGTGTCTGAGCCTCTTCGTCATCCGGTATAAGTTGCCAGTTGTTTGCCAAGTGAGTTTCGTTAGTTTGATCGATTAGGGCTTGAATCGATTGAGCGCCATCCCCAACAACATGAGCTGGCAATTGTTTGCGAGCAGAACGGAACTTACCGTTAATAACCATAATCCTGTGATGTTCGCCGGGAATTAATTTTTCAACGACAACTGGACCATATTTACTTGCCTCATTGAATGCACTCGTGACTTCCGATTCATTTCTCAGATCAACTGCAACAGCGGTACCCAAATCATTACGAGCAGGCTTAACAACCACAGGAAATCCGATCCGGTGTGCCGCTTCGACAGCCGCTTCTATAGTAGTTACAACAACTTGCCTGGGAACTGGTATGCCTTGCGCGCGAAACATATTGGCAGTGGTGTACTTGTCAGTGGCAATTCTTGAAGCAATCAGACTGGTGGTGCTTGTAAAATTTTGATGGATCTTGCGCAACTTGGAACCTTGACCAAAAGCCAAAATGGCTCCGTCGGTGGTCAAAGGCAGCCAGGGAATCCCTGTTTTTTCTGCTTCTCGAATAAACGGTATTTGTGTTTCTCTTCCCTTGATAAAGACTCGATCAAACTCTGCAATCATCTTCTCGATTCTGTCAGCAGGAACAAGCTGCGGATTAATACAATGCATAGTGACTTCAGCAGCAATTTGTCCAGCTGCCGTAGCCAGATGATCCAAACGACATTCGAAGACAATATGCTCTGGCTGGGAGTTATCTGCTGATACCAATGCCCTGGCGAAGGTCACGGGCAGGCCACACCAACGCTGCAGGGTTAGCGCCAGGTAATTTAAGACTTCTGCATAAGTGTTTTTACTGAGCGATTCCGGTAGCGGCACTATAGCAGCAAGATTCACTTCTGCGGCAGGTGGACGGTGACTATTGAGAATATGCAGGGCTTTTTCAGAAAATTGGGTATCTACCGATTTTGAACTAACACTGGTATCTAGTTCCGCAACTAATATGGAATTCGGCGAATACAGATTGGCACCCTGCAAAATTTTCTTGGGCCTATAAATAACTAGCTGTTGCTCTTCTGAATTCAAAATGGAAACCCTATTGCTCTATTTACTACTACTTTAATCTGTACAATTTTACTCATTTTATCGACCAAGTGCGCCGCTCTCACAAGTACCTCTCAGCCAACTCAATCCAGACAGGAATCATAATGAAAGCAGTTAGAGTCTGCACGGTAATTATGTTTGCCATTAAGCTGACATTACCGCCTAATTGCCTGGCCAATATGTAAGCACTCGGAGGTGACGGCAAACAGGATAGCAACAAGATCGTGCTTCCAAGTAAGCCATCCACTGCAAATAACAGGCAACTAGCCAACACAACTCCCGGAAAAATGAATTGTTTGCTCACTACAGCAAGGCACAATTGCCAGGATTGCTCTCCTATAGTAACGAAGCGAATACCAGCACCCACAGCAAGCAATCCCAGTGGCAACGCGGGCTGGCTAAGAATGTTTATGGAACCCAGTACCAGATCGGGTATGTTAAAGCTAGCGTAAGAGAGACCCAGTCCGACCAGACAAGCTATTACTAATGGATTAGTAAGAAAAGCTCCAACCACGACGAACACTTTATTGGCATCCTTGTCATTTCCGAGGCTGAGCGAGGCAACACTCAATATGTTCACAAGGGGTATAAACACTGCAATAACAAGCGCCGCCATGGTAATGCCGTGATCTCCATAAAGTGCTTCCAATAGTGCAAGCCCAATATAGGTATTGAAGCGAATAGTCCCCTGGTACACAGAGCTTAGAGTGGAAAGGTCTCTGGCAATAAACTTGTTCAGAGCCACAACAAACAGTGTTATGACGATTAAGGCCATACCGATGACAAGCGCTATGTCACCAATCTCTACCCAATCAAAACGAGATTCCGAAAGTCTCAGCACTAATAAGGCGGGGAAAAACAAATAGTAAGTGAGTTTTTCTATGTCTTCCCAAACAGATTGACCAAAGAGCGGAAGACGGGAAAGGCAAAAACCGATAAAGAAGATTGCAAAAATCGGTGTAAGTGCGCTTTCTAACATGTGCGCAGTCTATAGATTCATTAGTGTGCTTTCCAGAATTAAATTAAGCGAAAGCTAGCGAATCGTAGTAGAATCCGCGACTTTCCAACCTATTTTTCGCGCCCCTGATTAAGCATGGAATATCTGGCAATTATTGTTTTTGTCATAAGTACTTGTGTGACACCTGGCCCTAACAACACATTGATTATGGCCTCAGGGTTAAACTACGGTGTTCGTCGTAGCATGCGACACTTTTTTGGTATTTGCATTGGCTTTGCAGCCATGGTTTTCGCGGTGGGTTTGGGTATAGCAGGCTTGTTCGAGCAATATCCGCTCCTGCACATTTTCCTGAAAATTGCTGGCGCAGCTTATCTCAGCTACCTGGCCTGGCGCATTGCTTCGGCACCAGTATCTGAATTCAATGAAACCAAAGGCAAACCTTTCACATTCCTCCAGGCAGCCGCTTTTCAATGGGTTAATCCCAAGGCCTGGGTACTGGCTATCGGTGCTACCGTCACATATACGGTGATTTCTGATACCTATGTATTCCAGGTGTTAACAATAGCTCTCATGTTTCTCATCTTCGGCTCTCCCTGCACCATGCTCTGGCTCTGGTTCGGCGCGTCTTTAAAAAATATTTTGCAGAAACCTTCCTATGTGAGAATCTTTAACGTCAGTATGGCGACATTGCTTATGGGCTCTCTGGTTCCGGTATTTCTGGAGCTCTATCAGCAACTAAATGCCTGATTAACTATTTTTAACAATGTAGGTGGCCCATGAAAAAGTCACTTTGTTTTGCCTTGATAAGCTTGATAGCAATTTCAAGCTGCGGCACAGACGAAAACTCTTTAGAACTCGAATCCCTCGGTAACGCATCGCCGAAAAACATAATTTATATTCTTAGCGATGATCATCGCTACGATTTCATGGGTTTCACCGGCAAGGTCCCCTGGCTGGAAACACCAAACCTGGATCGACTGGCCAGCGAAGGTGCGTATTTTCCAAACGCCTACGTTACGACATCGCTGTGCTCCCCATCCCGCGCGTCGATCCTGACTGGCCTCTACTCCCATACCCACACAGTCGTTGACAATGCTGCCCCGGATCCAGGCAACCTGACTTTCTTTCCACAATACCTGCAGCAAGCTGGATATGAGACCAGTTACTTTGGCAAGTGGCATATGGGTAACCACAGTGACGAGCCCCAGCCCGGTTTCGATCATTGGGAAAGTTTTCGCGGACAGGGCGTGTATTACGGCCCCACCTTGAATATTAACGGTGAGCGCACTAGCTACGATGAAGACGTATACATAACCGACCTGTTAACAGAGCACGCCATCGATTGGTTGGAACAAAGAAACAACGAAAAACCCTTCTTTATGTATTTATCCCACAAGGCGGTTCACAGTCAGTTTACTCCCGCCGCCAGGCATTTAGGCAGTTACGAAGAGGAAGACATCATTTATCCACCTTCCTATGAAACACCGCTTTATGGCGAGACTGCATTGCCCAGTAATGGCAGTGACGGTGAGCCAGCCCGGGGAAGAGAATATTATGGCGACAACCGCATTCCTGACTGGGTCAAGGATCAAAGGGAATCCTGGCATGGCGTCGATTATATGTATCACGGCAATATTAACTTCGAGGATTTCTTCCACCGTTACACTGAAACCCTGATGGGAATCGATGAGAGCGTGGGAGCCGTGCTGAATTTCCTCGACCAGAACGGCCTGGCGGAAGACACGCTGATCATCTATATGGGAGATAACGGTTTTTCCTTCGGTGAGCATGGCTTGATCGACAAGCGCCACTTTTATGAAGAGTCTGCCAAAGTGCCCTTACTGGTGCGCTGGCCGTCCCGGCTAGAAGGCGGCCCTCCCATCGAGTCATTGGTACAGAATATAGACATAGCACCGACAATCCTGGAAGCGGCCGGACTGCGAGCGCCAGATCATATGCAAGGCATGTCCTTCACTCCCCTGTTTGCCCGGGAAGAAACTCCCTGGCGAGATCGCATTTTCTATGAATACTATTGGGAAATGGACTTTCCCCAGACGCCAACAATGTTTGGCGTAAGAACGGATCGTTACAAGTACATTCGTTATCACGGCATATGGGATACCAATGAGTTTTACGATTTGCAGAGTGATCCGAATGAAATGAATAACCTGATCGATTCCCCTGAGCATCAGGAACGGATCGAGTCATTTGCCACGGATATCTATCGCTGGCTGGAAGAAACCGGCGGTATGAATATTCCGCTTAAAAACGTGGTGCGGCCAAAATTTGGCGACCACCGAAATCAAAGTGTGTTTTAGAATCCAAGAGTAACTGTTATGCAATTTTTAATTATCGCCTACGACGGCAAAGACGATGAAGCCCAGAACCGCAGAACGGCAGCGCGCCCCGCCCACCTGGCAGGCGCTGCAGATTTGAAAGAATCCGGCAATATAATTGTTGGAGGAGCGATCCTGAATGAAAACGATGAAATGATTGGCTCTACGCTTTGTGTGGAATTCGAAACACGTGAAGACCTGGATGAATGGTTGGCTAACGATCCCTACGTTACCGAAGGAGTCTGGCAGGACATTACCGTGCAACCAATTCGATTGGCGGTTAAGCCTTAGTCTGGAGACTCAGCCTTTGTGGCAAACTTTTCCAGATCAACCCCCAGAGGACTCCAGTTGTCATTCGCTTCCAGAATTTCCCCATTAATGACCCCACGGAAATCGGCACTGTAATGATCTTCCCGGTCCTGCCAATAGGATCTTATCCCAGGGCTGGCCAGTAAGTTTTTTCTGGAAAGTACCAGGGCTTCCCAATAGGAGTCGTCCATTCTCCCTTCTTTTCTTAAGGAATAGACTCGTTCCCAGATGTTTACCAGTTGCGCAATTGCGCCACGGTATTGGATCAACTCATTGAGTGTCAGGCTTTCCTCTTCTAAATTGCCACGCACCCAAAGATCGACCCACTCTGGCGTGGAATTAACATGATAAATCCAATCAGCGCCCTGGTTTTGTACTTCCTGGGTTGCTGCCAGGCGTGCCGTGCGATTGCTCTCCTGAATCTGGCGAGCCAGGTAAGCGAGCGTGAGGATAACTCCTGTTGCGCCAGCTATTTCTCCGAAGGCACCTAATGCGTCCCAGTTCATGTTGCTAGCTGCCTACTCCGTGCTCATCGAGAAACTCACGTATCGCAGCGTAAATATCTGCCATCTGATTCGGACTGAATCCACCGTGACCACCACCTTCAATGGTAATCAACTCGTTGGACACTTCCGCACGGTCAAGCGCTTCATGTAACTGAACTCCATGGGAGTAAGGCACGATGCTGTCTTCATCACCATGGATAGAAATAATAGGAGGCAAGTCATCCCTGACATGATTGACAGGCGAAACTCTTGCCGCCGTGGCGACGCGATTTGGGGAACTGCCAATCCAGGCCTCGGTGAAATTACCGGAGGTCCCGGGACCACTATTCAGTAAATCGGTGACATTGCTTATGCCATACCAGTTAACGATAGCAGCAACCTCCAGAATTTCGGTATTGCGGGGACCGATATTCCAGGTGCTGCGCATTCGATCTCCGGGACATTGTCTTTCCATACCCACTTCGGCTGTGAGCATGCCAGTGGTCAGGGCCAGGTGACCACCGGCAGAATTGCCTGTAACCACGATGTTTTCTTTATCAAACCCGTATTGCTCTGCATTTCGATAAATCCAGCGTAGAGCGCAGCGTGTATCTTCCACCGCGGCGGGCGCGTGAGCAACATCGGCCAGACGGTAGGCAACGTTCACCACGGTCCAACCCATTTCCAGATAAGGCAGGAAAGTTAAGGAAGACCCCTCTTTGCTACCATTGGTCCAGCCACCACCATGAATATACATAAGGGTTGGATTCGGGCCTTCGACATCTCGCGGGCGATATACGTCCAACTTCAAATCGACACCGCCGGCACGCTGATAAGTTAAGTTTGGAATTACGGAATAGGTACTTGTTACATCCACAAAACTACGATTTGAGGATTGCGCGTAACTAATGAGAGGCCAGACAAGTACAAAGGAACTAAATATAATTTTCTGGACTAATCTTTTCATAATGTCTTCCTCATAACATTCTTAATATGGATGAGCCAGGTTGAACGCAAGCAAAGGGATAAGCACCCATTCTATTCCTGCCTGAGACTTACTCTACCAAGTATGCGTTCTGCCTCCAACTCCCGCCTTTACCAATAGTGGATTAATGGTATCCTCAGCGGCAAAGGCACCGCGACTTAGGAGAACAATAATGAAACGCTTCTGGCTTACAGGCTTTCTACTATTACCCTTCTTTTTTGCCAGCATTGCCGCTCAGGAACCGGGCGACTGGATCGCCTTGCCCGACATGCCTGAAGGGAAATGGGAACCCGGCGTCGTAAATTTGGATAACAAACTGTATTTATTCGGCGGCTACAAGTCTGGTGTCGTATCCAGCAAACGATCCGAGTACTTCGATCCACTTGACGGAAGCTGGACTCAGATTCAAGAACTTCCCAGCGCCATTACCCATATGAACATGGTATTGGATGGACGCAGGGTGTGGTTCGCCGGCGGCTTTAAAGATGGCTATCCCGGTCATGCAATCGCCGAAGTGTGGAACTATGACATAGATCTAGATCGCTATACCGCCGCCCCTTTATTACCTGAACCCCGGGCGGGAGGGGGATTAGCCCTGGTTAATCGAGAATTGCATTACTTCGGCGGATTAATGGCCGATCGGGATACAGATTCTGCCGCTCACTGGGTGTTAAAGCTCGACGAATGGGCAACAGGAAATGGTCAATGGCGTAGCTCCACACCAATGCCAACTCCCCGCAATCAATTTTCCACGGTAATTTTCCAGAACAAAATTTACGCCATCGGCGGCCAGTTCAATCATGACAGCCAACAGCTGGACCAGGCCCGTGTCGATATTTTCGATCCACAAACCGCAACGTGGAGTAGCGGCCCGGCCCTACCGAAAGGGCATTCCCATGCGGAAGGCGCAACCTTTGTACACGACAACAAGATCTGGATGATAGGTGGACATACCACTCCTGGCGGCGGCACGAAAGCGCAGGATTCGGATATTTTAACGCTGGAGCCGGGTGGACAATGGCAAAAAGTCGGCGAACTACCCAATCCACTTTCATCACCGGCTGCCGGCATTATCGACGGCATGTTGTATGTGGGTGGTGGCGCCTTTGGCGGCAGTACCGTGCAGGCAAAAATGTGGATGGTCCCAGTACCTTGAGAGGCTGCATTTCCGTTACGCTTTGTTTCGTTTTATTTATTGCAGAACCGGCACTCCTAAGGTACTGTTTTTCGGTTAATTTTAAACAAATTATTGTGTGTCGGCCGATAAGTAAGTTATTGATATAGCAAACATTTTAGCCCCGACACACGGAGCCTCCATGAAACCAATCAGGAAGAATTGGATTAGATCAGGCCTGGCAATCTCTGCCCTGGCTCTGGCTGCAATCGGGCTCTCGAATTCCAGTCAGATTCTCAGTCAGTCCGCGTCAGCCCAGGAGGCATTTGGCGCGGACGATATGCAGCAGGTTGTGAACCAGTATTGCCTGGCCTGCCACAACGATGCGCTGGCGACTTCAGGCCTTTCTCTTCAAAGCGTCAGCTTCAGCGAAATTGCAACTCACGCAGAGACGCTGGAGAAAGTGGTCAAAAAGCTACGTGCCCACATGATGCCACCGGCGGGCATGCCGAGACCGGACTTTGATAGCTACGGCGTTATAACCGAATGGTTAGAAACCGAACTCGATAATGCCTGGGCTGCAAATCCAAATCCGGGCCGGGTTACTCCACTACATCGCATGAATCGATACGAGTACAACAATTCCATTAATGAGTTGTTAGGTCTCGATGTAGATGTTATGGATTTATTACCGGGTGATCCGACCGCCGACGGCAGCTTTGACAATATTGCCGAGTCTTTGCCATTTACTACAGCGCACATGGAACGCTACATGTCGGTTGCAAGACAGGTTACGCGACTGGCAACAGGATTACCGCCATTAAGCCCGAGTATCTCTACCTACGAAATTCCTTTGTACATGAGCCAGGACTGGCGTCAGACAGAAGACATGCCATTTGGTTCGCGCGGTGGCATCTCCGTCACCCATAATTTTCCGGTGGATGGTGAGTACACGATCAAGATTGCCCTGGAAACCAACTACCAGGACTACGTTAAGGGATTAGGCTGGGCACAGATTCTGGACGTTCGTCTGGATGGTCGCCTGATCGAACGATTTACCATTGGCGGCGATGCTCCTGGCACACCTACTCCATTAAGCTTTAGCGGAACCGGTGAACCCGGCAGTATCGACTGGGAACAATACATGCTCTACGAGGAAACCGAAGGACTGGAAATCACTATTCCTGTCACTGCAGGTCCTCACTCAGTTACCGCGTCGTATGTGCGGCAGCAATTCGAAGAAGAAGAGATTCCGCAACCTCGCCAGGGTGGACGTCTACCAGCCAATTCCGAAGCCTATCTCGCTTATCAGAAAGTCCATGCTATTGAGATAGGAGGCCCTTACACCAATGCGGCCGAGTTTGGTGAATCACCAAGTCGCCAGCTGATTTTTTCCTGCTACCCCGAACAAATATCTGAAGAAGCGACATGCGCCGGGGAAATTCTTTCCAGCATGGCGCGAAAGGCTTATCGCCGCTCCATTGATAGTAATGACAATGAACTCTTGCTGGATTTCTTTAATCGAGGCCGCGAACAGGGCGGCAGTTTTGATGCCGGCATTCAGTTTGCACTGGAGTTTATTCTCAGCGATCCGGACTTCCTGATTCGCTCCTACGCTGCTCCGGCAAACCTTGCTGCCAATGAAATATTTGAACTAAGCGACATGGAACTGGCTTCGCGACTCTCATTCTTCCTGTGGAGTAGCGCGCCGGACGAAGAACTGTTGCAGCTGGCCGAAGCTGGCCGCCTTTCAGACCCACTGGTTTACGAGCAGCAAGTTCGCAGAATGCTTAACGATGATCGCGGCGTTGACACCCTGGTGGAAGATTTTGCCTCGCAGTGGTTAAACCTGCGCCGGCTGGAAGAAGTTAATATCAATACCGTGTTGTTTCCCCAGTACGACGTTAGCCTGATCGAAGCTTTCGAAACTGAAACGGAAATGTTCGTCGGCGAAACGATCAAGACCGATGCCAGTATTACCGAATTATTAAATGCCGAGTACACCTTTGTTAATGAACGACTGGCTCGCCACTACGGCGTAGAAGATGTTTACGGCAGCCGTTTCCGCAAGGCAGCGCTACCAGATGCAAGCAAACGAGGTGGTCTTTTAGCTCACGGGGCATTACTAACCGTAACTTCCTATCCAGGACGTACCTCACCGGTACTAAGAGGAAAGTGGCTACTGGATAATTTACTGGGCACGCCACCGCCACCTCCTCCACCGAATGTGCCGATTCTGCCAGAAGCAGAAGCTGGAGAAATTCCCGCGTCGATTCGTGAGCGTCTCGCCCAACACAGGGCAGATCCTGTTTGCGCTTCCTGTCACGTGGTAATCGATCCCCTTGGTTTTGCCCTGGAAAACTTTGATGTAATTGGTGCCTGGCGAGATTTTGATGAGGTCGGTAACCCGGTTGATCCAAATGGAAATTATCCCGGTGGCGTCGAGTTTGCCGGCTTTGCCGACTTACGAGACTGGATGATGAACCGCCCTGATCGCTTCGCCCATACCCTGACTGAGAAATTGATGACCTATGCGCTGGGCAGGCGCGTCGAATACTACGACCAGCCCATCGTGAGGCAAATAGTCAGGGAAGCAGCGGATCAGGATTACGCCTGGTCTGCGATCGTATTAGGTATTGTCAACAGCCCGGCTTTTAAATCCAGCCAGGTTCCGGTGCAGTTAGCCCGAATTAACGAGGAATTACCGGGAAATCAGAGCGCCGCGAATTGAGAAAAATCAGGCGCAAAATCCTGATTTTCGGTCGGTTCCGGTGTAAGATTTGAACAGCTATATCCCAAGAGGTAGCGAGAATGACCGTGAAACAAAAGAAAATTGCTAAAGCGGTAAACATTCATACTGGCAAGGCGCTTTCCAGGCGAGCCTTGTTGCAAGGTGCGGGCGCTGCGCTTGCCTTACCCATGCTGGATGCTATGACTCCGGCATTTGCCAACTCGCCGGCCCCAATTCATCGATTCCAGACTGTTTATATTCCCAATGGCATGGCCATGGAATACTGGACACCTGCAACCACAGGCCGGGACTACGAGCTAACGCCGGTGCTTACGCCTCTTGCCAATTACAAAGAAAAGATGCGCGTAATTGGTGGCTTAAAAGCCAATTGGAATATTGCCCATGCCGGTGCCGGTGGTTCATTTCTGACCGGGATTACCCGTGGTGGTCGCACAGAAGTGGAGATCCTGGCAGATATTTCTATAGACCAGCTACTCGCCAATGAATTGGGCAAGGAAACCCAATTATCTTCCCTGGAATTATCGATGGACGCGCCTGCCCTGGCAGGAGCCTGCACCGTTAACCTGAGTTGTGTGTACACCCATACCCTTTCATGGCGAGGTAAAACTGAACCACTTCCGACAGAACATAACCCGCGCTCATTGTTCGAGCGCATGTTTGGTGACAGTGGCTCCACTGCAAAAGAAGCCCGTGAACTGAGATTACGTCAGCAATCCAGTATTCTCGATGCGGTAATGGACAAGCTGTCCAGCCTGGAACGGGAATTGGGGCAGGAAGATCGGCACCTTGTTAACAGCTATACAGAATCCGTACGCAATATAGAAAGGCGTATCCAGAAAGCCGAAGAACAAATCGACATGGATCTGCCGGAACTGGATCAGCCGGCTGGTGTTCCTCCGCTATTCGAAGATCACATGGAAATTATGCAAGACCTGCAAGTACTCGCACTACAAACCGATCTAACGCGAGTCATTACTTTCATGATGAGTAAAGAACAGAGTGCACGTCCTTATCCACAGATTGGCGTACCCGATGCCCATCACCCGCTCTCACACCATAACAATAATCCTGTTCTGGTTGAGCGCATGTCGAAAATCAATACCCATCACACTACTCTGTTTGCCAATTACCTGGACAAGCTCGCGGCAATTCCAGAAGGTGATGGATCCTTGTTAGACAACATAACCATTATTTATGGTGGCGGACTATCCAACAGTACGGTTCATTCCGGTGTTAACCTGCCAATCATTCTTGTTGGTGGTGGTGCTGGCTGGCTCAAGGGTGGCGAGTATGTCTACTATGAGAATGAGCCCACCATGGCCGACCTGCATCTGAGCCTGATGGAGAAATTCGGTCTTTCTATCGATCAGATGGGTGGTAGTACAGGACCGATCACAATCTAAGCGATTCATCATGTTGTTAAGTTCGCGAAAAATATTAGCTGCTCTATTCCTCTTTTTCGCGAGCCAGGTCGCTGCGCAAAATCTTCCTGTTGTTGTCAGTCTTGCAAAAGAGCAACAGTGGGATGAACTCGTTTCGCTGTTAGAAGACGGGTTAAATCCAAACGCCGTCTATGGTGACGGCACTACCGCACTGCACTGGGCCAGCTATCACGACAGCACTGAAGCAACTGCGAACTTACTGGAAGCGGGCGCCGACGTTAATGCGACCACAGACCTGGGCGTTACCCCGCTGTGGTTAGCGGCAGAAAACGGCAGTATCGACATGGTGGAATCCCTGCTCGCTGCCGGCGCTGACCCTGGCATTCAATTGCTCTCTGGAGAAACTACGGTAATGACTGCCGCGCAAGCAGGCAATGGCCCGGTGGTAAGAGCATTACTCGAAGCGGGCGCCGACCCCAATGTGGCAGTCACTCGTGAACAAACCGCGTTAATGTGGGCCGCTGGTCGCGGACATGCTGTGGTAGTAGCGGCGCTGATAGACCATGGCGCTGACCTGAACGCTCGCTCCGAAATTCGCGAGCACTATGTTAAATCTGAAAAAGAGCAGGACAGTCATCCGGATTACAAATACTGGACTGAACTCGGCGGCAATACGCCACTTATCTTTGCAGCTCGTGCAGGAGATTTACGTTCCGTTCAACAGCTGGTTGATGCGGGCGCAGACGTTAACCAGTTATCTGCTTTTGGCACCAGCCCGATGATCATGGCGATTCATGGCGGTAATTCAGAAACACTGGAATATCTCATTGAAAATGGCGCCAACATCGAATCGGATGTGAGCGGCCACACCGCGCTTCACGCCGCGGTGCAACGGGGCAATCTCGACGCGGTCAACATACTCATTAATAATGGCGCAAACCTCGAAGCACTATTAGAAAAGCCAACTCCCGTACGCAGACAATCAACGGACTACAATTTTCACGATGCGCTACTGGGAACAACAGCGCTGTGGTTAGCAGCGAGATTTTCTGAGCCTGCGATTATGCAAGCGCTACTGGACGCTGGTGCCAACGCAATGGTTGTTAACCACATGAGCTATCCTGCACAACGCATGCTGGAACATTTCATTCGTGATGAAGGCGAGATTAACTTGTTGATGGCTGCTGTCGGCATGGGCCATCCGCGCCTAAGGGTTAGCTGGGGCACACCGGAGCGCAGGGCTGGTCAGTTACAGGACAGGGAATCACTGATCCTCGATTCCGTATTAGTGGCCCTCGCCGCTGGTGTGGAAGTCAATGCTACAAATGCCGAAGGTCAAACGGCGCTCGCTTTTGCCAAACAACGACGTTACGAATCAGTAGTAAATGTATTAGAAGTTGCTGGCGCTACTGAATAATAATAATTAGATTCCTTCGAGAGGTAGTGAGCATGTTGAAGAAAATATGCCTGGGCATTCTTGTCTCTGCCACACTAATCAATATTTCTTCTGCACAAACTCCTGATTCCGTATTCCTGGAAGAACTTACCTGGACCGAAGTAAGATCTGCCATCGATAGCGGTTCAACCACTGTAATTGTTCCCACGGCAGGAACGGAACAGAACGGTCCGCACATGGTCCTGGGTAAACACAAGTACCGAATCAATGCTGGCGCAGACAGAATAGCCCGCACGCTGGGCAATGCCCTGGTGGCACCTGCCATGACCTACGTACCGGAAGGAAACATCGATCCACCATCCGGTCACATGCGTTATGCTGGCACGATCTCTATTCCTACTGATGTATTTGTTTCGGTTTTGGAATTCACAGCCCGCAGCCTGAAACAACATGGTTTTACGGACATTCTTTTTATGGGAGACAGTGGTCCTAATCAGAGGCCACAGGAGATTGTTGCGGAGAGGCTATCAAGCGAATGGGCAGATGAAGAGATCAATGTGTTTCACATCGGTGATTGGTACAAAGTCGGCGTCTTCGATGAATACCTGGTTTCCCAGGGAGCGACTTACGAACAGATTGGCACCCACGCCGGATTGCGTGACACCTCACTACTCCTTGCGATCGCGCCGGAACATGTTCGCACTGACAATATTTCACCAGGACGAGGATCCGACGTGGACGGCGTATCTGGAGATCCGACTATTGCTACTGCAGAGTTAGGTCAGGTTGGTTACGACTTGATATTCAATGCTGCCATGGATCAAATACGGGCGCTCATGGAGCTTGATTAATATAGAGCAATGAACTTGAAACTTATATCAAGACTGCTTCTTCTAACACTGATTAGCATTAATGCGCACTCAGCTGAAGTAAGTTGGGACATTGGGTTAAGCAAATATCGCGAAGTAATTAGCGCTCAAGGTGTAATTAACAATGAAAACAACGCAACAATTCTCTATCTCGATGGACTTGATGGAAATCCTTCTGCTACAGATAGTCTCGAGGCGTTGCAGCGAAATTTTTCTGAGCAAACAAGTGCTGAAGATCACAATCTGATCATTATCGCCAATGCGAACCCAGACGGCGATGAATTGCAATTCCCTCCCCAGGGCCAGGCCTACTCTGAAAATACGGTATCACATGTGTTATGGAGATGGATTGGAACTCACGCTCCTGATCTGATCATACTGGGCCCAGGCAATGATTTTAATTTTGCGGAGACCGTTAGTAACGCTGGGATAGCTGGGTTCGGCACAATTCCTGTCGCAAATTTAACGCCGAGCAATAGCACTACAGATTTCCTGATAGCAAATGTTGAGCTTGATGCATCCCAAGCCAGAACCGAACTGAAACGCAGAACTGCACGCTCGCCTCGGGATCTGGCTGAAGACCTTGCAACTTTTTACGGCCATGATTTTTCGACACCAGTTTATGTACCCGGAATGAGTATTATTGGCAGGCTAAGACTAGGACAGGTGGATGCTATAAATGGAATGCTAGCACCGTACCTGAACGGTCAGGAATTTAAAGTTTCAAATTCATCGGCACTGGCAGGCCAACTGATTTTCGCAGAACACACACTACGCACCGGCAACCAACAATCCCTGGAACTCACCCTTAGAGCTGCAGATTTGGCTTTTGATGAGAATGGAGCACCCCTGGAGGTTGCTCCGATGCACTATGAGATGAGTGATTCGTTTTTCATGGCCACACCTCTGCTGGCAAAAGCAGGCATGCTCACTGGTGAAGACAAATATTTCGACATGGCAATCAGGCATGTGTCTTATATGCGCAATATGTTACTGAGAGAAAACGGTTTGTATCGCCATTCACCTGATGCGGATGTGGCCTGGAGTCGAGGCAATGGATTCCCGGCCCTGGGCTTGGCCTTGACCCTTAGTGATTTTCCTGAAACCCACCCCGCTCGCGACCTTATTCTGGGCATGTTAGTAGATCATCTGGAGGCATTGCTCCCTCATCAGGATGCCGATGGCATGTGGCATGAAGTTATTGACTACCCGGGCTCATTTGCTGAATTAACCTCAACCGCGATGATAGGCATTGCCATCAAGCGGGGATTGGACCAGGGCTGGTTGCCTGAAGACCGATATCGAACAGCACTGGACAATGCCTGGGAAGCGGTAAAAATACGAACCAGTTTTGACGGCGTTTTTATCAATGCCTGCACATCTACCGGGAAGATGCCATCGCTGGATGCCTATCTTGATCGCCTGGCGATATTTGACAAAGATGATCGCGCTGGCGGAATGGTTATGAATTTCGCTTTAGAAATGGCCGGTTTGTAGTCGAAGAAAATCAAACTTTATATTGGTACGAAATTAAAAATATGAATAAACATACTCGAAGAAGTTTCATAAAAGCAGCCGCGCTGACTGCAGGCACAGTAGCAGTTAGCAAAACTGTGTTTGCCCAGAATCAATTTGCCCGAGATGGCATTGCGCACCCTTATCCCGATGAGTGGCTACCAGATGGAGTACGTTCCCGTTTCGTAGAAAATGTAAATGGCTTGCGCTTTCATGTACTGGAAGCAGGCTATGAAACCGCAAACCGACCCGCCCTGTTACTGCTACACGGATTCCCGGAACTCGCTTATAGCTGGCGCAATGTTATGCGTCCCCTGGCAGACGCTGGCTATCACGTAATCGTGCCAGACCTTCGCGGCTATGGACGAACCACTGGCTACGACAGTGACTACGATGCCGACCTTACCCCCTTCCGCATGTTAAACAAAGTGCGGGATTGCGTAGGACTGGTATATGCCTTCGGGTATGAATCAGTTGCGGCAGTTATCGGCCACGATTTCGGTTCACCTCTTGCTGCCTGGTGTGCAGTAACGAGACCGGACATCTTCAGGGCAGTTACCATGATGAGCGCACCTTTCGGAGGTACCGGATCGATTCCTTTCGATACCGTGAATAATCCCTCACCACAAGGTGGTCGTCGTGGACCGAGTATATTTGACGACCTTGCTGCTCTGCCCCGTCCCCGCAAACATTATCAGCGCTACTACCAGACGCGCGAAGCTAACCCTGATATGTGGCACGCCGAACAGGGGCTAAGCAATTTTATCCGTGCCTATTACCATCACAAGAGTGCCGACTGGGAAGAAAACCGCCCCCACAGACTGACAGGACGCAGCGCCGAAGAATGGGCCAAAATGCCAACCTATTACATCATGGATTTAAACATGGGCATGGCAGAGACTGTTGATCTCCACATGCCCAGCCCCGCGGAAGTTGTAGCCAATACCTGGTTAACCGAAAAAGAATTGGCGGTGTATACGGAAGAATTTGGCCGTACCAGTTTTCAGGGAGGCCTGAATTCCTATCGCATGGGAGCATCAGGCATTGGCGCTGCGGAATCCCAGTTATACGCAGGCAAAACCATAGACCAACCTTCGATGTTTATCAGCGGAGCCAGTGACTGGGGTACTTACCAAAACCCGGGATCCTTCGAACGCATGCAGGAATCTGCCTGTACCGATATGCGTGCTGTTCACCTGGTAGAGGGCGCGGGTCACTGGGTGCAACAGGAACAGGCTGCAATAACTTCTGAACTGCTATTGGAATTTCTAAGCGGACTAGGTTAACGATTGCGTAGCTAGTCTGCTACTGCCACCTCCATCTTTGGCAGTCTGAAGCGAAACATAAAGCGCTCATCTTCTGAACTGACTCTTTCGCCGTTAATGCGCTTGGGCTCGTAGCGAAAGTTTTCCAGTGTCGCTACCGAAACTTCTTCAAAGACTCCTTCCGGTTGTGCGAATTCGATTTCAATTGCCTCTCTTGGAACCACTCCGTTTTTATCGATAGTAAACTTGAGTAACACCCATCCTTGATAACCGGCGTTGTAGGCTTCAATCGGATAAACCGGTTTTTCCATGTACATGATTCTGCTGGACTGCACAAAGTCATGATACCTGGTGGATACCAGGCGGGCGTTTGCACTGCTGGCCAGAATCAGTCCACTTAAAACTATGCAGGTAGTCACAACAGGCAGTGACGACCATTTGCGCACCGGAGGCTGCCGCAGGATATTGACCACCCTGGTTTCAATTTCCGATGTGTCGATCATAAACTGCGCAAACAACTTTTTACGCCGGTCTTTCATTACGTTTCGAGCAACTTTGACCAGGTCCCTGGCATAACCACAGCTGGAAGCACCTCTCGATAAGACACAATCATCGCAATTGAATTCAGCGGAGTTTCGAATCTTGTTGTTAATTACCCAGGCAAAGGGGTTAAACCAGAAAACGTAGGTACCGACCTCACGCAACAGCAAGGCGATAAAATCTCCCCGTTGGATATGGCTTAGTTCATGGACTAACACATTTTCCAGGGTATCGTGATCCCATTCCAAAGAATTCTTGGGCAAGATGATTGCATAGTCATGAAAACCGGCACTGAAAGGCGTTTCCACCAGATCACTAATGCCAAACTGAATTCGTTTGTCGATCGCCAGTTCATCATAGAGACGCTGCACTAAAGCTTGCATATGCAGCGGTAAAGTTTTGTCCGCGCGATTGGCAATCTCATTGACTCGCTTTATAGAAAGATAAAGACGGGTAAGCAGAAAGAGTAAAACGGAAAAATAAACAAATAACAAAGCTCGCATACAACTGCTAGCCAGCACTGCACTACTGCTGGAGATTTCAATTTCACGCAACAGTGGAATTGTGATCAGGCTAAAGGGAGCAGCTTCCCCTGAAAAACCTGCAAGAGGTGTAGTTGTTGTGGAAAAAAACGGCAATAAAAGCATGCATGCGAAAGCAGTTAACCACAGCGCATAAACACCCGTATTTCCAAGGTTGGAGAAAAACCTGCGCGCAACAAGGTTGGTAATCAGAACGATTATGAGAGACTTGAACAACAAGTCGATGCTTGTTGCCATTAAGGCGACTTCATGGCTTAAGGCTGTCGGTGCCCCCAGCAAAGCAGATGAAACCATATTTTTCTAGCCTTTATTCTTACGGTCAATCAGTGCTTCTAACTCTTAAAGCCCGGCTTACTATTTTTTCTTACGGTCTATCAGTGCTTCTAATTCTTTCAGCTCCGCTTCTGTAATTCCCCCCTTTTGCATCTCCAGGAGTGAATTGACTGCCAGTAGTGGTGAATCTTCAAAAAATGTACTTACTACTCGCTCCAGTGCTCGGCGTGAAGCGGTTCTTCTTTTAACCACCGGGGAATAGATGTACTTAAAACCCCGTTCCTTGTGCTTAATCTGGTTTTTCTCAACGAGTTTACGCAGCAAGGTTCTCACGGTTGAGTAACTCGAACCATCGTTTAACTCTTCCATGATCTCTTTCGCACTTGCTTCTTCAAGGCGATAGACGATATCCATTAGTTGGCGCTCTCTTCTGCTTAGAACATGTTTGCCAGCCAAACCTATCTCCTACACTGTGCTTCAGTTTTCTCAGGTGTTAATTTATTAACATACTCCTAAAACAAGCTGGATTCAAGCGTAGTTCACGAATCTGTTGCAAAAAATTAGCAAAAAAATATTGACAATGAATTCACAAATGTTAATTATTTAGCATAATGTTATTTATTTAACACTATATGCAATTACAATTGATGTTTGAGCTAGAAGTTGAGTAGAGAGGTAAACAAAAAGTTACCCAGGAGTTTTAGATGTGTAGCAAAAACTCTTTTTTGTTACTGAATTTCTCAAGCTCACTTGTAAACCGAAACTTCAATATTTATTGCATCGACTAATGCTCCAAATGATTGGGAGCGTATTGAAGGAATACGTTGACATTACAACCCCAACCTCAATGATGCGTGCAGTAAAACATTGCAGGTGGTTTTAGCAAAAAATCCGCCCATTGGACGGCAACCCGGCCTCGCTCCTCTGGATCCAGATTTAGGATTTGAAGCTAATTCAGGTGGTGTTAACTGGAACCACCAGTGTTAAACGTACACTACCTTCGCTGGATGGGCCGTTAAGCAGTCGGTTCCTCCGGTTTTTATTCCTCCTGTGCCAGCCTAAGCAGATCAATTAGCCCTCGGAAATTCTCCACGGTCGCTATCTAGCTATTGGCTATAGCGAGATTTGTTGACCCGGCTAAATTACCAACTATTCAATTAATAACAGGAACGGTGACACACAACAGGTCTGGGAAAAGGCGGATAGCGGAATCTGTATCTTTCCGTCCAAAACTTGATGACGATAAACTCGCAGAGCAAGTTCATTCAACCCACCCTGAAATGCCCATCATGCTAATGACAGGGAAAACCGAAATTCTGGACTCTACAGATCTGTTTAGTATTGCCAAGCCATATAGAGCGTCGGAAATGGCAAATTGTTTACAACGGGTGCTGTAAACTATTACTGGCCTGGTGGCAGGTGTTCCAGGCTAAGCCTTGCTTCGAACCCTGGCGGAACCGCTGAAATAATCGCCGAACGATCGATTCCTTTAAGATAAAAGTCGAACCAGGCTGTCACGTAATGATCCATGATGTTGTTCATTACAACATTGTCCCAGTTCTCATCGCGGTAGTGGCCAGCCGCTTCCGCGTTTTCATCATTATCCAATTCGGCAGGAACAGGTATCGGCGCGCCTGCATTATGACCAGCACCGAGAAAAGTTAACAGGTATCGGTCACTGTTTACCGCGCCTTCATAGATTGCCCTGGGGCCGTTTTCGTAACCGGCAACTGTGTCCAGTTCACCTGCGAGGTAAAAAGTCGGAACATTTATTCCCGCCAGATCTTCAGGCTGCCAGAAGCCTGCATTCATACCCCAGGGAGAAACTGCGAATCCTGCCCTTATACGCGAATCAAGATTATCGCGGTAGTCAGGATTGGTCGTGGCATGCTCTTCCAGCAGACGATTGGGGGGCGCCATGAATCCACCGATAATCTCTTCGGTATAACCACCACCGAGATTATTAACCAGACCATAACCACCCATGGAATAGCCAACAATTCCCGTGTAATCGGTATTAATCATGTCACTAAAAATACGTCCGGGCTGTGTTGAAACGAACGCGAGGGTATTTAGCACCTGGCGCTGATCGAGTGGGCGATTGTAAAGGGTTGAAGCGAATGACTGCTGGTCATCGTATGTACTTTCCGCATGATCGATCGCTGCCACAACGTAACCCTTGCTTGCAAGATTCTCACCGGTGTGACTCATCAAGAAACGATTACCGGGGTAACCATGGGAGATAATGATAAGAGGATAAGGCCCATCAGCTCTTAATGGTTCGGCGTCGCGCAGCGCACGACCTGACAAGGTCGCGGTAATCTCTGGATTACGGGTAACTGCCTGGTATTGAGTGCCTGCTTGAGCGCCCTGCAAATCAGCTGGATACCAGATTTCCAGGGTAAGACTACGATCATAATAGGCAGTCTCGCCCCCTCTGGGCGTGTTGAGAATATCTATGCGATTTGGAGCGACAACTTCTAACGTTCTAACACCTATATCATAGCTTCCAAACTGAGCTAGTTCGGGCGCAGCTTCATCGATTAAATCGATACGATTCTGTTGCCCACTTGCAACACTACTGGCTAAACCGAGCATGAGGGGAATCACATATCTACGCATAGTTGTCTCACTGAACACAGTGCAGCAATCCATTGAACACTGTGTCTTTACTACTCTTAACGGGCGCTAAGGGTAATGTAATTAATGCTGGTATGCCAGTGCTCTTTCTTCGGCAGTATCAGTATGACCGATAAAGTCATGGAGTATCAGATAGAGGCTTGGCACCAGGAACAAGGTAATGATCGTGGCAAACAAGACTCCGAACGCGAGGGAAATCGCCATAGGAATAATAAAGAATGTCGCTGGATTAGCGGTGATAATCAACGGGATCAGCCCGATAAACGTAGTAATTGACGTTAATACGATGGGTCGGAAACGCATCTCACCGGCTTTCGATACCGCATTCACCATACCCATGCCTTCTGCACGCAAGCGATTAATTGAAACCACCAATACCAGGCTGGCATTTACTACTACCCCACTGAGCGCAATGATTCCCAACATAGAAAAGAAAACGAGATCGGCTCCCATAATAAAGTGACCACAAATTGCACCGATTGCACCAAAAGGTATTACGCTCATTATGACCAGGGGTTGCAAGTAAGACTTTAAAGGAATAGCAAGTAAAGCAAATATCACCATCATGGCTATGGGGAATGTTGCAAACAGATCTGACATGGATTCGAGTTGCTGTTCTCCTTCGCCACCAACCACCATCTCCACATCCAGCTCCTGCAACCATTGATTGAGGAACGTTGTAATCATCTCGCGGCGAATTTCATCGGGCTTTACAACGGTCCGATCAACGTCTGCACGAACAGTAATGATGCGCCGCCCATCCTGTCGATTAATACTTGAATAGCTATTACCCAGAGAAAAATCGGCAATACTCAGGAATGGTACTTCGGCTCCGCTGGGAGTACGAATCATCAGCTCTTCAAGATTGCCCAGGGAGCGCCGCTCGGCCTCCGGATAGCGCACCATGACACGGATATCATCGGTACCCCGCTGTATACGCTGGGATTCAGAACCGTAAAACGCCTGGCGCACCTGGTTAGCAATATCATTCAGGGTTAAACCAAGAGTCTTGCCACGCTCCAACAGCTCAATCTGTACTTCCTGCTTTCCAGCCCGGAAAGAGTCGGTAATATCGAAAACGCCGGGATAACGAGCCAACTCTTCCCGAAGTTGCGTTGAGGCAATTTTCAGATTGTCTTCGTTGCGGCCTTCGAGACGAAAATTAATTGCATCACCTGCCGAAAACACATCGGACACAAAAGTCAGTTCCAGTGCATCGGGTATGGTACCGACCTTCTCGCGCCAGCGATCCCGGATGATGGCAGAACTAATTTCTCCACGAGCGAAAAATGGGGTCAGGTATAACACTACTTCCGCCTGATTGCTGGATCCTGCATTGCCGCCTCCTGCTGCTCTAGCGGGTCCGCCTCGCGGCGCGCTGCCACCGATGATTGTGAGAACAGAATCTACAACTCTTTCTGTCGATTGCGGCGCCTGTCCGGAAGCTTTAAGCCCAACCAGTTCTGCTTCCAGTTCTTCCACTACCTCAAGTGCTTTTTCTTCAATAATTCCGATGGCATCTTCAGTAACCTGGGCAGGTACTCCAGGCGGCATTTGAATCGTGCCATAGACTACATCTCCTTCAACGCTGGGCATGAATTGAAAGATAACGCGACCACTCATTAAAAGTGCTGTGGTAATAATAATGACACCAGTGGCCGTGGCCCACGCGGCGTAACGGTATTTCAATACTTTTTTCAACGCGCGACGATAGCCGTGTTCAGCGAAGTACTCCATGCCATAAGCAATTTTGCCTTGCATGTTTTGCCAGAGTTTCACGATAGGCCAGTTCTCTCCCAAATAGCCTTCCGTCTTTCGGTGCGCGATATGACCTGGAAGAATGAGTTGGGATTCAACCAGGCTGGCAATCAGGCAGAACACCACCACGGCACCGATGGCGTTAAAGAACGCGCCCATCTGTCCATCCAGTAACAGTATAGGGAGAAAAGCGGCAATAGTAGTTAGCACTCCAAATATAACTGGAACTGAAACTTCCAACGTACCTTCAATTGCAGCCTCATCTTTGTCATAGCCTTTGCTCTCATAGGCATGTATGCGCTCACCCACAACAATGGCATCGTCCACTACGATTCCCAGCACGAGGATAAAACCCATGACAGTGAGTGAAGAAATTGTTAAATCGACTGTTGGGAACAGTCCCAATGCACCGGCGATTGCAATCGGTATGCCTGCCGCTACCCAGATCGCTACTTTAAATCTTAAAAACAGGGCCAGAATCACTAATACCAACATCAAGCCGGTATAGGCATTCTTGGCAACCGTTGCGATACGATCCTGTGTGGCAATGGCCGAATCCGTAATAACCTGCAGAGTCATACCTTCCGGCAAATTCAGGTTAGACGAATCCATCCAGGCTCGAACTTCCCTGGCAGCCCTGACAATATCTTCTTCACCTACTCGCAAGACATCGATAATGGCCGCATTGGTGCCATTCAGGCGGGCATCAAGATAGCCTTCTTCGAATCCGTCACGGATAGTCGCAATTTCGCCGAGAGTTAGTTGTGTGCCATCTGGAAAGGATTGCACGACGATGTTTTCGTACTCATCGCCGGTATAAACCTGCCCCTTGGTGCGCAGCAAAATCTCACCGGAATCAGAACGGATTGTTCCTCCGGGTAAATCCAGGGAAGCGCGATCGATAGCGCGGGAAATTTGATCGAGGGTCAGTCCGTACTGGCGCAATACGAATTCTGAAACTTCAATGGAAATCTCAAAAGGTCTTATGTATTCGATATTGACCGAAGAAACCTCATCGAGATCGATAATGTCATTACGAATCCCTTCAGCCACTTCCTTGAGATAACGATCATCGGAATCCGAAGCTAGTGCAAGAGTCATGACATTACCCATGCTGCTGAAAGCACGCACAATTGGCTTCTCGGTTTCCAAAGGAAAAGTAGTTACTGCATCAATCTTGCCTTTTACGTCGTTCAATACGCGATTTAAGTCGGCACCCGTAGTCAGCTGTAGAGTCGCATCACAACCACCTTCTCTTGCGGTAGTTGTCAATCGTTCTATATCTTCGGCGCCTTCCAGGGCTTCCTCAACGCGCAAACACACACCGAGTTCCGCTTCTTCAGGCGTTGCACCAAGGTAAGCAACACTCACTTGAATGAGGCCAAAATCAATATCGGGAAATTCTTCCTGGTTGAGATTGATATAAGAAATGAATCCGCCAACCAGGAAGATCATCATCATCAGGTTGGTAGCTACTGGATTATGGATAAACCATGTTATCGGCGTGCGCACTATCAGACTTCCCTAAATAATAGATTCTTCAATGGGTTGAACACTCATGCCATTAACTACAGCCTGAATTGGAGAAGTACAGATATATTCCCCCGGAAGTAAACCGCCGGAGATCAAAACTCGATCCTCTTCCAGGCGATAGATATCCACATCACGGAAATACATTTTGTTCTCCGCATCAACAACAAGCACCTGGCTGTTGTTACGAATAACCGACCGCGGTAGAGAAATTACATCGTGGATTTGTTTGCCGGTAATTCCTGCTTCAACGAATAAGCCGATAGGTAATGGAATAGTTTGCTTTTCCGCTTTGCCATTGATTGATTCAGGTTGCCTGACCCGAATAATGGTTTGCACTGTATTACTGTTCGGATCTATTTGTGCTTCGATTCTAACCAGCTTGCCATTCCACATCAGTTCTTCACCACCGTAAAAGCCTGTTAGAGTGACATCTGGCGCTTCTTCATTAGATAGCTCACCTCTCAAGCCAAGAGGAATATCCAGGTAACCTAATTGGCGAATGGCGAGTGGCACGCGAACTTCGACCTCATCGGCTCCGTACAAAACGGCAACGCTCTGGGCGCGATTAACGTATTGTCCAAGCTCTACATCACGGGATTGGATAATGGCATCGAAAGGTGCCTTGATCGCAGAGCGCTCAAGGTCTAACTCAGCCTGGTTGTAATTGGCTTCCGCGTCGGCCAATCGGGCTCGGGTTACTTCTGCCAGTCGTTGTGCATCCTGTAGCTGGGACTGACTGACCAGTCTCTCTTCAGCCAGCTCCTGCATACGCTCAAATTCCCGCGCTGCATGATCGGCTTCTGCCCGGGCCTGCTCCATCGTGGCCTGACTGCGGGCACGCATTGTTTCAAAATCACTGGTCTCGAGTCGTAACAAGTCCTCACCTTCAGCGACAAATCCACCAGCTTCCATGACTGGTGAAATCCACGCTACCGGACCGGCAACTGGTGCCGACAGATTTGCTATCTGTGCGGCCTGTACCTTGCCCTGGGATTCCACGGACAGTTGGACCGAGCTCAATTCGACTTCCTGAACTCGCACGGCTACGGGAATGAGCTCTGGGGCAACTTCTACAACCGTCGTTGGAGTACGCACCATATACATGGCAATCGCAATGCAGCCACCCAATATAAAAACTGGCACTAGTATTCGTTTCACTGCGAATCTCCAAACCTGCTATTCATTTTCCTTACTTCAAGCATAGACATTTCTTCTGCTCTTCCTTCTACTTATACGTGTGCAATCTTTGTAAACATTCGCTTCAAACAGCCTGCTGCCGATATTCTTCCAGGCGGCTATCAAGCATCTTGAGCACGGCTCCTCTCACCTCATCGAAGTATTTCTGCACTGCCGCCTGGGCCAGATCTCCGTCTCGATCGGATACGGCTGTTTTCAGCTCGGCTAATACTTCATTGACCACTTTCTTGCGTAATTCCGGAACGAAACCGAGGCTCAGCATTTGCTCAACAAACTGGGCCTTTAAATCATTACTGATTAAATGTACCACCAGGTTATCCGCGACTTCTGCCAGAGTTTCCAGGAATTCCCGCCAGGGTGGCTGCATGGTTTCAAAGTCTTTTGCTTGTTTATTGAGGGATACGACCATTTTGCGCAAACGGTTCATATCTTCTTCACTGGCATGGTTGATAGCTTCGCGGGCTGTTAAGACAGATAAGGCACTAAATGTCTGTAAAAATTGGTCCACCAGATTCGGATCAGGGACCGCACCAAGGGACATGAGGGGGTCGAGTACGGCGATACTGGCCGCTTCGATTGGCTTTACCCGCGCCCCGCCAGGCTGAATATCGATTAAACCGGATTGTTCCAGCTGCGACAGGGTTTCTCGCACTACACCCCGGCTGGAATCGAAACGGGCAGCAAGATCACGCTCTGAAGGCAAACGCTCACCACTGAGGTAGCGCTGCCGCAGAATATCGGTGCGCAGACTGGTAGCGATCTCAAAACTGATCGAATTTTCTGTGGTCATGGGAAAGTTCGAAACCCTAAAATTGGTCGGACCAAATTGGTCGGACCAAATATAGGGGCAAAACCAGAAAGGTCAAGAATTCAGGCGATGAAATTCCTGTGGGACTGGATGAAACGATCTAAAAGTCGCCAAATAGATGCAGACCCAGGCGCTGTTCGTAGCGAGCGTCGTTGATTTCACTGGATTCGAGTTGATCCTGTAGCAGTCCGCTGACGTCACTGCTAATCAGTTGAATGGCTGCGTACTGCTGCTCCGGACCCGCAACCAGCTGTAATACCGAACCCCAAATTCCCAGCATCCGACTATCAATAAGCCTGCGCTCATTCTCTTTTGCCCATTCGGCGGCTATTTGCCTACCCAGCAGATGCAGTTGACTATCCAGTCCTAGCCGTCTTTCGAGCGGAGCAGATGCAACCACTGCTGACTGCATTTCATTCCAGCCAGTGGGCGCAACAACAGTGCCTGCATAGAAACTCAAAATCCACTGCAGGTAGGCTGCGCGGGATTGGACTCGCTGATTACTTACATCGGCTTCATAGGCCGCAATAAAGTAGCGTCGCTCAGGTAAATCCCGAGGCCAATTCGCCAGATCGGTGCTACGACAGGCCAAAAGTGCCAAACAGGTTAAAGAAATGAGCAAAAATTTCACTACACTGTTCCTGCGAATCTGGAACTCTCTGCACTGAGAGACTAGATTTGAAATAGGACCCTGTTCAAGCACAGGGTTCCGGTTTATAGAAAATTCAAGCGAAATGAACAGTATTAGGAATAGCGAAAGATGTCGACCGCATTCGACGCTTCAGCGCAGGTGGCACATTGGGAGCACGATAGCTGTGGACATCTGGTAAAAGCGCTTAAATCTTCCCCACTTTTACCTCATCTCAGCGCAGATTTCCCCTCAAGTCTAATTCCATGGGCTTGCAACAAGTCTATAATAATTCATATAGGAAATTGATCCCCGCGCCCGTCCTCATCTAAAGGATTTAGACACAATAATGGAAGCACTCAAACAATATCTGATCGAGAATTTTGAAGGCGTTTTTATTCTCGTAATTCTGGTTTTCGTAAGCGCCATCGTTTGGTTCGTAGAATCCAAACTATCATTCCTCAATTTCTTCTATCTGCCGGTGCTACTCAGTTCCTATTACCTGGGAATCCGCTCTGGTGTTTTGGGGGCATTTTTTACCTTTCTGGCAGTCGCTCTCTTCGCCAGCATCTATCCGGAAAGGTTTATCATCGAACTGGATTTGTTTGGACTCTGGGCTTCGATTCTAACCTGGGCGGGATTCCTGATTCTTACTGCAGTAATAGTTGGCTTTACCCACAGGGAACTGCAGGACAAGATGACCGAGGCCTTACGGGCCAAGGCAGAAGCATCGGGTAATGCCGAACTGCTCGAACAAACAATGACGACGATCAGGGAATTTGAATCAGAGCTGGACTTTAAAGTAGAAGAAAGAACCAGGGCACTGGAAGAAAAAACCAAATCTATTCGAGCCCATAAAGAGAAAGTAGAGGAAGCGCTTTACAGCACTATGGATCCTGCGGTGGTTAAGCTCATGATCGAAAACAGGATTCGCACAGAGAATCGCCGTATCAGTATCATGTTTTCCGATCTAAAGGGATTCACCAACTATTCTGAAGAACACTCTGCCGAGGTAGTAATTACTGAGTTAAACAAATACCTCGCCGATATGGAAACTATATTGCTGCAGTACAATGCCCACATCGATAAATACATGGGTGACGGCATCATGTCTGAATTTGGTGCTCCGATTCGTTATGAAAAACACACCTTGCTGGCAGTGGCAGCGGCATGGAAGATGCAGGAGCGAATGCGCAAAGCCAATTACCCATTCAAGCTACGAGTAGGTATTTCCACCGGTGTTGCGACAACAGGCATTATCGGAGCTAAACGCCAATCGTTTACTGCATTTGGTGACACCGTAAATCTCGCTTCTCGCATCGAAGGCATGTGCGAACCTGGCAAAGTGACAGTTGACGAAGCTACCTATAAGGATTGTGGTGAAATCTTCGAGTTTCGACCGGTTTCGGGTCTCGCATCCTATACCCAGTCAGACAATGCTGGCCTCGTAGACGAAATCGATTCTTTATTGAAGGCAATCGACGCAGATCCTAAAGATGTTAATTTACGTGTAAACGTTGCCAAACTATTAAAACAGGCAAATGATCCTGAACAGGCTCAGACTCATTTGAAGCAGGCACTGGAAATAGATTCCGAAAACGCCGATGTCAAAGTTGCCTATGCTGAAATTGCCATGGTCTTGGAGCAACAGCGGGATCTTACGGTTCGAGGTCGACGCAGCACAGTGCATCTTTATGAAGTAGTTGCCTTCAAGAATCCATTAGAATCCTGTAGACAACTCCCAGCAACATTGCTTGAAGGTCTGGAAGAACAACTCGATAAGTTTGTCACCTATCCAGAAGACTTAATATTACCTGTAGAATGTATTGATGGATCGGTGGGATTCTCTCGCCTGGTTGGTATAACTGCATTCTTGATTGCAGATAAGATGGCATTAGTAGACCAGGAAAAGCATGATGTACTGGAAGCTGGTTATCTTGCCGAAATTGGTAAGACCATCGTGCCGGAAAACATACTCAACCGTAATGGCGGCCTGACTGAGGACGATTTCACTCACATTCATATGTACCCTAGAGAAGGTGTTAGAAAATTGCGCAACGCGGGTTACGAAAACGAGCGAATGCTGGAGTTAATCGAGTGTCATCATGAAAATTACGATGGCTCTGGCTATCCTGCTGGCATCAAGGACGAAAATATCCCATTGGGTGCCCGCATACTGGCAGTCGCGGAAGCCTACATCAGCTTAACCTCCAAGCGCCCCTATCGAGACCCATGGGAAGGAAACGCAGCGTTTAACGAAATCAATAAGTACGTTAGAAGCGGCAAATTTGATCCAGCAATCGTGGAAGTATTGGGGGACATCGTCAAGGAGCTCCCCCGATAGCATTCATTAAACCATTAAAAAGCAGGACGAGAGCCTGCTTTTTTTGTGCCTTCATTTGAAAGAACAGTCGTCTTCCCTGGGCAGAGCCGGAAGAACGCTGGAGGAAAAAATATCCGCTTACTTAGCCGGAAAGGAAGCTGGATTTATTGATCGATCTGAACCTGAACATCTAAAAGAGATTGGGCTTTCTCTGTTTCAACTCCTGTTGCAAAGAGAACTAAGCGGTTTTATTGACGCAAATCTTTGCTGGATTACAAAAAGATACAAGGTACCTGAAAAGGCACTTCGTTATTCAGGAGTGAGCTGTTTCAAAGATCAGAAAGCCTGAGAGAAAGTGCAGCAAGCCGCACATAAGACTATTGCAGGTCTGCATTACAGTAACGCAAAAAATTCTCGCAAGCGTGCTGCATTCTTGCCGACGTCACTTCGCCCTACGCGCGACAAGGAACGCGCATTTAGCACAGATTCACGACCATCAACGGCAATCTCAATAACAACATCGTCCTTAAACCGAAACCAGAAAGTAGTATCTGTGGCCTCAATCCGGCCCTCATTAACATCGGCGTACACTATTTCCCAGCCCAATGGCTCGGCTGCAGTCAGTGCTTTGTTAAATACTTCTTCCACAGATTCTTCGAATCGTTGCGGAACAATATCGGGATAAGCGGTTTGCGTTAACTCAATTAGCAAGCGCGGGGTCATGTCTTCGCTACCACCATACTCCATAGTATTCGGCGCATCGGCGCGCAAAGGAGCGATTGCTATGAATTCGAGCGGGCGATAAGGATCTGTTGCGATGTCATGGATCGGTGGAATGTTTTCACCTGGGCGAAACGATTCAGGTATGTAATACGCTAATGCCGCAGAAATACTACCAATCAGAGCGATTGAGGAAAGCTTAAGCCCATTGGGTACATTTTTAAGTTTGGCGACTCCAGCTATCACTATTGCAACTATCAGTGTTCCACCGGCGATCCAGTTGGCATAGGAATTCACTATTCCCAGTAACTGAAAACCCAGTCGAAAGTCCGAGGCCCCGATCCACACTGCCATCGGGCCCGCCAGTGCCAGCAGGCCCACGCCCACGCCGGCGAGCAAGCAGAGATAAGCATCAATCTTGAGCGCGGTGGCCCAGCTTACGCCTTTTATTGCCTCTGATTTTTCTGCAGACATAACATTCTCCCTGTTCGATTATGGCGAACAATGGCCTGTAACAACAGAGTGAATTTACGAATCAGGGTTTGACAGATTGCTCGAATTCTTCGCGGCGGGCACCGCCAAGAATTCCGGAAACCGAATAATTACCTTCATGACAGGCGTATTCGTAGAGGTATTCGCCGGGTTCTCGACGGGTCAGGCTAAGCTCTTCGGTAAATGGCTGGGAGTAGATTTCAGGATCGGTAACCGTGAATGAATAATAAATTTCATTGTTATTCACCAGAGTAAAACGCTCCAACAACTCAAGCTGGTCGCTGGAGATCAGGCGAAAATGAGATATTTCCGGTCGCAGGTTAATAGTTCGCACAACCAGTGTATCCCCTTCCCAACGACCTACTGAATCTCCCAACCAGGTTTTAATCTCACCAGGCTGGTGTCTGCCCTCAAGTTTAATGATGCGGGCATCATGGACCATTTCACCAAGAATCATGACGTGATCTTCCGTCTGTACAATCTGAAAATTGGCGTTGTAGGGCGGTACCGTTGTGGGAGGAATGCCCCTGGAAAGGCAGCGCTCCGAAGCCGGGCGAATTTCTGGTCCATCCATTAATCCAAAACCTGCTGTCCGCCATTTCCCATAGATATCTTTTTGCCTGGCATTCTCCAGAAATGGGAACTGACCATCCTCCGGCTCGACAATCATGGAGGTGCGATATTCACCGTTCACCCGCAGCACATCGATACGCATATCGACAAAATTCTGATCCGCTCTTTGCACAATGCGACCACCTGCTTCGGGCGCCCCTCGGCTTGGATCGAGTGGTTCAAATTTTTCCTGGTTAGCCAGCAATGCCTGCTCTTCCAGAGCCATGGCCTCTGCCAGAGTGTAAGCGCGCTGATTACCCAGATGTTTGGGCCGCTGGATAGGCGTTTGCGTGCGATTACTCCAGTTTCCCTGGAAATCTGGATGCCCAAATTCAGTTCTGGCCATTTCCCAGGAAGAACCATTTTCTGCCGCGCTTAGCGCCGCAGAAAAGAAATGAGCGATTAAAACTGAATAGAGGATTCGAAGTGAAATTCGCACAACATCTACCTGTTCTATTTAAACAGGTAGATGCTAACGAGTGAAACGATCAGAAATGCTGATTCAAATCAATTGGCGGAGAGATTCTGCCTGACCATACCCTGTAAACGCTCGGAAGTCATACCCCAGCGGGCACCCTCCGAGATAGATGCATCGACATCATTCCCTTCGGCAAATTCAGAGACAGATATGAGTGCGCCAACGCGATTACCGGTAGCGCAGTGTACAACCACTCCTTCCCCATCAAACTCAGCAAGCAGAGTCTGCAGCGATTGTGCATTTTCGCCATTAATACCCCCATCTCCAACGGAAACAGGTATCCGGGTAAAACTCATTCCCAGGGATTCCACCATCGCCTGTTCATCAAAACCAGTATCTTCTGCTTCCGGACGCAAGCTGATTACATGCTGTACGCCGGCATTCGCCATAACCCGTAACTGGTCTGCAGTTGGCTGACCGGTGGATAGTACGTCGGCTTCAGGCGCACGAAAATTATTTATCTCCGCTGACGATAGCGCCTCCATGTCCAACGTGGAAGAGCTTACGCATGCAGCAAGTATCAGGATCAACGCCGTAGCGCTAAAACGAAGAATAGTTCTCATTGCATTTCCTTCTTATTCAATACCAACAAGGGAATTGAGCTTACGCTTTTTTAATGCCGGGAATCCAGTGATTTGTGTGTCAAAGCGTGACATTCAAAGCTATGTGGGCGAACGGTATTTGTAGACACCGGTAAACAGTACTCCATAGAAAAACAGGATAACCGAAATCATCATGGACGGAATGAACCCATTAAGCGTACCGAAGGATTCTATTATCCAGCCGAGAATGAGAGCACCTATTGGGGCGCTACCGATAAAGCCCAAACTGTAAACAGACATGATGCGCGCACGATACTCTTCTGTCGCAGATTCCTGCACGATTGTACGGGCCAGGGTAGTGGTCACTCCCATATTCAGGCCCCAGGCAATCGCAGCTAAAGCAAATACCCAGAACGTAGGCTGAATCCACATAATCCCAAGAATGACCATTCTTGAGAGCTGCATAATCAGGAATATTCTCCCGGGTCGTGCCAGTGGCATGATGCGCATCATTATGAAATTCGATGCCGTCGCACCGCCGTAAAAGACAATCATCAGGAAAGACAGTAACAAGGCATCGCCTTCATAGATGCGTTTTACGATAAAAGGAAAGACCGTCATAAACGCGCCGGCATTAAATATGCTGGAAGCAAAATTAATGAGCAGCGTCTGCATGATAACTTTTTGCTGATAAATCGCTTTTAGTCCGGCAACAATGTTACTTAGTGTGGACTCGGTGTTGGTAGAAGTCGGTGGTTGTGGATTCAATCGCCTTACTGCAAAGGCACCCAGCGCAACACAGATGGCCTGGAAGCTTAAGACTGGAATCAGACCCAATTCGTCCATGGTTCCTGCAACACCCAAACCTAACATCTGTACTATGAACGCGATCGCTGTCGCTGCAGACACTGCAATCTGCACATCAGAACTGGCAATGCGATTTAAAATTGCTTGTTGGGCAGGGCTGGTATAGGAAACACAGAAACTCATTCCCAATCCCCAGAGCAATACCGACCAGATACTTAATTGATCAAGATTGATAATGACGACAAGAAAGAGCGGCAATAGCGGCGCATAGGAATAGACTTTAATCAGCAAATTACGTGGATCGCGGTCGTCTGCCTGTGCTCCACCCAGCAACATAACAAACAGCCCGGGGATGCCTACCGCTGCCTGGATAATACCAACCTGGGTCGCAGGTAGTTCGAGAATACCGATGAGTATCCAGCTAAGCAGAAGTTGCTGCATCGCGAATGCAATGCCGGAAAAAGCAGTTGACCCGAGATAGAGTCTAAATTCCTGATGTTGCCAGATGCCGTCCTTTGATGTCATGGCGAGAGAATACTGGGGTCAGAGTAAAAACTACATAGCAATCCTGGAATTAACAACATATCCAGCCGGGTTTTGGCGGGATTTAAAACTAAAACGTTGCAATAGGATTAAGTGGCGAGCCCATACCCTTTTCGATTCGTAGTGGTGATGCCATGAATAAAAAATCGTAACGACCAAGCTCCCTTGCAACTTCCGCCACATCGGTGAAATCCAGGTTATCGAATATCGAGACTCCCAGAGACACCAGGGCCAGGCTGTGCAATGGCAGGAAGATATCACCCACACCACTTGGCGCCACATCGTTCCACATGTCGTGACCAATCATAGCCACGCCACGTTCTTTCAGGAAATAAGCAACATCAGCATGATATCCCGCTACCCCATCGGAGGTAGGCCAGGGACCTAATGCATCCCGTCTAATCCAGCGCCCGGTATGCAGCAAGATTATATCGCCAGGCTCTACCCTGACTCCCTGAATTTCTTCCAGGGCCACAAGATCGTCATAGGTAATTGGTGTCCCCGGTTCAAGCCAGCCTTCTTCAGTCGACTTACCGGGTAATAGCGTGGCGTCGAACAGAATGCCGCGGGTAATCACACCATTGCGATGGGCATGAATACTTCCCCGGGGACAGCCATTGGCTGCTTCCACTTCTTCATAGCCCACACCGTTATAGCCCTGACCTTCGTACATGATATGACAATCGAGGGAATCGAGATGGCTATGGATCGTGCCATGATAGCTACCGGTGTAGGACAGCGTGTCCGATGCGCCTGTAGGGGACACTCTTACTACTTCACGATTCAAATACGCCGACGTGTCTACCGCATCTTCCTGCACTACGTCATGGGCCAGGGAAACAGTTATACCTTCTTGCACCAGGGCCGCAGCCTGTACTCTTTTTTCCGGGGTGATGAAGTTTGCCTGCCCCAGCTCATCGTCAGGGCCCCACCTGCCCCAGTTAGATAATTCATCCATGGCCCGATGAAAATCTTCGGCAGTTTCCATTGGAGGCCGATCCTGGGCGCTGGAAGCCGCTGCAATAATAAAGACAAGAATTAGTGACAAATTCCCACGCTTAATCATGACTATCTCCTTTGTTACTAATGGGAGTAACTATTGCACTAAACTATATAGCACTGTGCTTACGATGGCGATGATGCAGGGAGCAAAGACCTGGAATTCCATTCGGGGCTCCCAGAATAATGCACTCAGGGCAACACAGAGGATCAAGGTCGCCAATGCCCATACCGGCGAAGTCAGGCTGATTACTATTATCGATGCGACAACAAGTCCTATAACGAACAATCGACTGGTTCGTTTCTTGTCTTCATCCGCGTCTTTTTTAAACCAGTAATCCTGGTTCCAGAGGTGTTCTACGCTTACCAATCCTTTAACAATCATCAGACTATAGGAAGGATTCTGTTCCAGCATCCCAGTAGCAACCGAGCGCGCTTCTTCCAGGGAATTGAATGGACCTGCGCGGGATTTTTCCAGTATATCTTTCTCCACTTCTTCCGGATCGATGCGGAACCCGCCCGCTCTAAGTTCACTGGCGTTTATTTCTGGATTCCTGGTGAGGCTTAAACAGGTCTCCGGCACCACGCGATACTCATCATCCAGATTCATGTTCCTACCTTAGAGCAAGCCTGCCTCTTCCATGCGTGCCGCCCGTAACATTGAAGGAATAGAATAATTTCCTTCATGGCAGGCATATTCGTAAAGCATGAGACCTTCCGCCATGCGTTGCAATGGGATCTCTGCAGTCCATGGCTGGGTATAATTGTTTGGATCAGTAACTGTAAATTGAAAAAGCAATTCATTCCCGCTGGTTCTGGTGAAAACCTCTCTGACTTCGAACGCCCCCGATGAACGCAATGGAACGATAGATTGCTCCGCTCGGAAATGACGAGTATGGACCACAAGGGAATTATTTTCATAATATCCGATTGAATCTCCCATCCATTTGTTTCCAGTCTCCGGTCGAAACTCGCCATCGATTCGAATAATTCGATACAGGCTGAAGTACTCCGCCAGCAACACCACGTAATCTTTGTTCTGTACGATTTGTATATTGCGTACCGGATTATCGCCGGCGGGGTTTCCTTCTTCATGACCTACGCCACCAAATATATAGATAAGCGGTAGCTGCGCACCAGGATTCAAACAACGGTCAAGGGGAGTCAGTCCTTCAGGTCCATCGAATCTGCCTTTACCCTGCTGGCGCCAGCTCAGATGAATGTCGTCACTCTCAGCTCTTCTGGGTATGCGCCCATTTACGGGCTCGATGACAAAAGAGGTACGAATTTCCCCTGCGACCGTCGCCATTTCCGTCGGCATAGTCTCAAAATTACCATCGGCCTGATTATTTACTCGGCCCCCAACCTCCGGCGCCAATCGATCTGGATCGAGAGGTGCCTGGCGCTCCCTGTCCATCGCTATCGCCCGATCGATTAGAGCTTGCGCCTCAGCCGCCGTGTAACTGCGTTTTTCGCCCAGGGCAGCTGGTCTTTCGAGAGGAGTTTGAAAAGGATTGGTCCAGTATCCCTGAAGGTCAGGATGGCCGTATTCCGTTAGCCCATTAGAAGTTTCCTGGGCCAGTACCAGGCCAGCACCCAGACCTGACAACAATCCGGCACAGATTCCATGCAGCGCAGTACAAGCAAAGCCTTTCATCGTGTCGACTCTTTATTCTTATTTTGACGACTCTGGAATTTTGATAGTGAAGAGAATTTGCCCTCACCGCAAGCAAGAATTCGCAATATTTTCTTGACTCAGTAACCGATTCTGATATTTTTAATCCTTGTGTTAATTTGTTAACATAAAAGCAGTACTGATAATTTGATAGATAGATAAGTAACAAAATAAAAACAAAAAGCGAAGGTAGTTTTCTTCTCCTCTAATCGAACAGCAAGGAGACTAACTATGTTCGCCAGAAGAATTGCACTTTCCGCACCCCAGGCTTTCCTGATTACCTTTACCCTGTTTTACTTCATGCAGGCGCTTATCGATACCGGTGAGTTTGTCGAGCAAGAATATTCAGTCATACCAATTGTCGATGCCACAATTCCACCACCGGAAATGGAACTTGTGGAAGAAATTGACAAACCAGAACCCATCGAAATAGTTGTGGAAGATATCGAAGTCCCTGCAAAGGAAATCGATATTGCTGAAGGGCCTGGTACTTTTATTGAGCCAAGCACACCGGAACTGGATTCATCGGTAGAAATTGGCATCTCGCAAATTTCTGCTTCCGATGGAGACTACATTCCATTGGTAAACATCACACCCAACTATCCTACCAGGGCACTATCACGGGGGATTGAAGGTTGGTGCCTGGTTGAGTTCACAGTAGATGAACGGGGAAATGTTGTAGAAGACAGTATCGTTGTTATTGACGCTGAACCTTCTGACATTTTTAATCGTGCATCGATTCGAGCAGCGGCTCGCTTCAAATTCCAGCCGCGGATTGAAAATGGGTTGGGTGTGCCTGTTTACAATGTACCTTATATATTCAGGTTTGAAATGACGCAGTAAACATTAGGCTAACTGCGTGAACCCTTGGTGAATTTTTTAATCAGATCAGAAAAAGATTTTTCATTCAAATCTGTTAACTCACCAGCATCATAGAACGAAGACCCGCAGGCCGGACATGCTTCAAACCAGATATGGGGCTGGTCAGGGTCTTCAATCTTATCCATTCTAATATTGCATTTAGGGCAGTCGATGTCATCGACCTTGTCGTATTTCTTACCCAGAGCTTCCGAGCCGGTATCGGGCCCCCAATGAGCCTTCAGCTTTCGCGTAACCCCAGCGGGTACCAGCAATCCATAGCAACCACTGCATTGCTCAAAAGCGATCTCATCTTCCTCAATCTTCAGCCCTTTAGACTCCAGATCACCACCGCATTTTGGGCAACTCGCCTTAGCACCTGTTTCGATTGATTCATTCCAAAATGTTTACCGAATATGAGTAATACATATTAGAATCCCATGAATACCGTAATGCAATCCCCCATTGCGAAATTGAGTGAGCTAATCTAAAAACCTGACTTCTAATGAGACAAACGCTAAAGATTTCCCGTCTTTTTTCTATGAGAAAAACATTAAGATGATGACAGAACTCACCAAGCTCAGCGTACTCTGGATCAGCTTTATCCTGGTAGTCGTCATGACTGTGGTTTTCCAGATTATTAGCGGTCAATACAACCTGGTTTTACTCGACAGTTTGTCCGATCCGACTGAAGTCAGAAATATGCTGGCAAACATGACTGAACAACAACGATCCGTGCATGTTTGGGTCACGAGCACCCTCGACGTTGCCTATCCAATCGCCTACGGTATTTTCTTCGCCGGCTCGGCTTACAAGTTCTTCCCGGTTTATGGCAAGTACCTGGCGCTGCCCGCACTAATCTGTGTGCCGGTTGATATTATTGAGGGGCTAATACAGGTGTTGGCCCTGACCAGCGGCATTGACTGGGTACAGGCGAAAGCGATTTTAACTCCACTCAAATTCGCCCTGGTGCTGACCGCACTATTTATCACGCTATTCGGTATTACAAAGGTTCGGGTATTAAGAAGAGAAATGCTCTGAACTATTGCTGGGCAAACAGGTAGCGCATTCTCACATCGCGGGCACGTTGTGCTCGATCTCCCTCGTAGGCAGGCCGGAACTTTATTTCCCGTACAGCTCTCGACCCTTCGCGGCTTACTCGACTGTCTTCAGGAATAGAGTTCAGCACATCGACACTGGAGACATTACCTCGACTACTGACATTAAACTCCAGGTCTACCTGGTACTGGGGAAAGCCGATGCGCAGCAATGGATCGGTGCTAACAGGTTTTAATACTGCCCGGGCATTTTCATGATAGGCACGAAAAGTCCCGACGTGAACCACACCCTCGGGTATGTTTGCAACTTCATTGATGATGCCTTGCTGATAGGCCAGCAAGTCGGCGAAGCGTGTATAAAATTGCGGTATTGGCAACGGCATTGGAACGCTGAAAAAGGCATCGATGTCAGCTTGAGGGACGCCGGCTGCTAATAGTTTTTCCTGGGCTTCGTTGTATTGTCTTCTACCAGAGCCGCGCTCCATTAACACAGTAAAATCGCCACGATAGATATGGGCCATTGCTTCCGTTTCGAGCTCACCCTGCTCTTCTGCGATATCACGAATATCATTTACAAATCCCATACCCTGGCGCAAATAACCCTCACCCAGAATACCGTCTTCATCCAGAACAGCGAGGGGGCGCCGGAGGCCAACAAAAGGATTGGTATTTATTACTCCACCACGCCTGCCATGTTCCAGGCGACTGGGTCCATCTGCACGAACCACATCTCGCAAAATGTCCGTAGAAAAACTATCTTCCGTATTGAGCAGTTGCACCAGTAAAGCGAGGTTATAAGCCCGCTTGTAATACCAGGGGTACAGGGCGGGATCATCCTCACCATACATATCTTCCGCCAGGCGATACATATCGCGGTAAATGTCCCTGGCATCGAGAAAATTATCAGATTGCCTGCGCTCCTCACCCAGGTAAAAACCTGCTAACAGCCATTGCGCCTGGTTTTCCATCGCGTACAGCAATTCTTCTGACTGGGATCCAAAATTCGCCGCGGTCAGAAAGCGCAAATGTTCGAGATGATCGGCAACCGCTTGCCAATTTCCCTGAACTTGTTGCACTTCGATCATACTGCGCACCAACGGAATTAAATCCGGGTGTTCAAACCCCAGCGACGTTCGCATTATGGAAAGCTGTCGGGTTTGCAATTCCGTAACCGTCTCAAAGTCACCCTGCTGGACATAGAGGTTTATCATACTGGCCAGAGGTTCAAGCAGCCGGTTATCAAATGGCCCGAACTCCGACTCGAAGTCTTCAAGCTGTGCCTGGTAGCGCTGAATATCCCTTAGATTCTCATTACTGTTAGTTACCGAATTAGTCTGGGCAGCACTGAGCAAAGGCAGGCATACAAGGACTACACTTAATAGAAATGAGGTTTTTAGGAATGGGCGTTTCATAAGCATTTGACCCCCTGTCAGAGGTCAATCCTGACAATAACTTGATCTATTGGCCTTGTCGATACAAACTAGAAGCTATCTCAAGATTTGACGCGGAATCACTATGAGACATCTGCCAGGAATATTGCTCACCGGCCTGCTCACCGCGGGTTCGGCAGTCATTGCCCAGGAAGATAATCCGGATCTTTACGATATCGCCGGCGAATTTGCCTTTGTGCGGGTGCAATACGATAGTTATTACGATGGTGGCTGGTACGGAGGGCCCTGGGCTACGGATTTTCCGGCGTCCGATGAGAATTTTCTCCGCGGCGTTGCCCGACTTACCAATGTACGGGTCATGAGCAAGCCCATCATCTTGCGCTTCGATTCTGAAGAAATCTTCGACTACCCTTTCCTCTATGCCTTAGAAATGGGACGAAATGGCGGACTTTCCCTTTCCCCCCAGGAAACCGAAAATCTGAGAGAGTATTTGTTACGGGGCGGCTTTCTCCTCATTGATGACTTTTGGGGTCAGCGTCAATGGGATGCCTTCTACGCAGACTTTTCCAGAATTTTTCCTGACCGCCAGTTGGTAGAACTGCATTCTGATCACGAAATTTTTCACACCTTTTACGACATCGAAGGGCCACAAATGATTCCCGGCCGCGGCGGCCGCCAGGGCTTTGGTCAGGCAGGTATGAATACTGCCAGTAACCACGCCATTCTCGATGATGATGGCAGGGTAATGGTTTTAGTTAACTGGAATTCTGATATGGGCGATGGCTGGGAACACACCTATGATCGCTGGTACCCAACTGAATATGCCAACTCGGCCTATCGGCTTGGTATTAATTATCTAATCTATTCCTTAACCCACTAGAGAGTTTTTGCGAAGCAAAAACTCATTAGCAACCAGCACTACAAATTGTTTTCGTCAGAAAACGATAGAGTGTGCTGGGAGCGTGCGATCAAGAGAACTTTTCTAATTCGAGAATTGCAACCTAGTCAGTCACCGGTACCGTGGCGGGAGCGCCTTCCTGCTTCAACATATGCACCAGGAATCTTGCTCTTTCTGTATTACTGACATTTCTACCCACCTGATGAATATCGTCTGGTGACTCATAAAAAGTATCACCTACTTGCAGGCGAGTTAAGGGCCCACCCCTAACCTGCATTTCGATTTCACCTTCCAGTACGTACACATAGACATGGGCATTATGCCTGTGAGGTGCAGACTCCTGACCAGCTTCCATTACGATCTCGATAATGCGCATCTCCTGGTCTTCCATCAGATCGGGCAACGCCAGGATTGCGTTTAGCGGCTCATCAGCCGCAAATGCTGCGCCACTGAAAATTAGAAGAATGGTCGCGAAAAAGTTCCGAACTATTTTCATATGCCCCCCTTACTCAACCACATGAAGTTTCTAAATTTCCTAAGCAGAGCAATAAGCGAAAGCCTTTAGTACGAGTAAAGCGAAACTTGGAAA
This sequence comes from uncultured Pseudohongiella sp., assembly GCA_964616225.1. Lineage (GTDB taxonomy): Bacteria > Pseudomonadota > Gammaproteobacteria > Pseudomonadales > Pseudohongiellaceae > UBA9145. The sequence continues at coordinate 279,198 of CAZTTE010000002.1, read as the reverse complement.
AGTGGAGTGTATAAATAATACATGAACACTTTCCAAGTATTACCTGACGAAGCAATCAAGGCTTGCAGCCATTGCGTTAGCGTTATTTGCTTAATTCAGCAGCTAATTTATAGAGAAAGTTATAGCCATCATAGAGAGATTTCTTCAACAACCTCTCATCCTGACCATGTATGCGCATGTCATTGCGATCGACGAATAAACCGGATACACCGTAAGTAGGAATTCCGGCTCGACGCATGCGTGCTCCGTCGGTAGCCCCAGTAGACATGGTAGGAATTACAGTGATTCCCGGCCACATCTCTTGTGTAACACTTTCAACTGCACCCATAATTTCTTCAGAAAGCGGCGACGGCTCTGTAAGGGAACCGCCTCCGAGATACTCGACTTCGATTTCAGGATTGGCAACAACCCGGATCAGGGTATCTAACACGTCTTGCGGATCAGAGCCGGGCAGCATGCGTACATTGACGTTGGCTACCGCAGATTGTGGCAATGCGTTTGGCGCATGACCTCCATCCAGCAACGTGGCGACTGCGGTTGTGCGTAACTGCGCGTTAATAGCCGCTTCGCTGCTCAAGCGATCCAGGGAATCCTGAGGAATTGGATCTTGCAGCAAGGCCCGAAAATCTTCCGCGCGCTGACCAGTATTTATTTCAGCCTGGCGCTCATAACTGACGCGCATAACATCGTTTATTTCCACTGGAAATTTGAAATCGCGAATTCGCAATAAAGCCTCAGCCAGGTCGTAAATTGCATTGTCGTCTCGAGGTAAAGACGAATGCCCGCCAGGGTTTCGGGTCGTAAGCCGATAAGTCTGATAAATTTTTTCAGCAATCTGTATTGAGTTTGCAATAGGCTGCCCGTCTTGCAACAAGCCATAGCCTCCCTCATTTATGGCCAGGGCACCAGATATTAGTCCGGGGTGATTTTCAAGCAGCCATCCAATGCCATTACTGCCGCCACCTTCTTCGTCTGAAGTCAGCACAGTAATTAGATCCCTATTTGGTATATAAGCATTGCGCTTAAAGCGAACCAGATTGGCAACAAAGATTGCGGACATGGCTTTGTCATCCAGGGTGCCGCGGCCATAAAAGTAATCTTCATCCTCGTTGAGAACAAACGGGTCCAGATTCCAGTCTTCCCGGTTCGCTTCTACCACATCGATATGAGCCATCATGACGATAGGCTCTGCATCCCCCGTTCCCCGATAGCGAGCGACTAGATTGCCTTTATGGGGTAGTGCTCCACCTATAAAAATATCCTGGGCATCGAAACCAGCCGCCTGCAACCAGGCAGCCATACCCTCTACAGCAATGGTATTATTTTGCTCGGAACCGGTAGTTTTGTACTCAACCAGTTCTTTATAAATTTCATAAAGTAGCTCGTTATCATCTGCAGGAATATCACGTTGTGCCAGGGCAAATCCGCTAACGCCAAGCCAAGTGATCAGGAAGAAAATTTTGAAACCAGAATTACGCACAATCCACACCTTCTATACAGTTGATATCAACCCACATTTTTAACTCGAAAATACACTAAACAGCAAAGGGATGCGATACACTCCCCCTGAGAGAACCTTGTAAAAGCGATCCACGATGATTCTTTCCCTTGTCATAAATACTTTTCTTGTTAGCGCAGTCGTAATTATTCACTATGAAATGCTAAGACTGCTCTCGACCGTCATTCCCAAACTTCAAATTAAACACAGACTGCGAGTTGTCATCGGGGTGTTCGGTACAATTTGTGCCCACATCGTCGAAGTGTGGATCTTCGGCCTGGCTTTTTATTACATGGTCCAGTCAGGTGAATTTGGCAGCCTGGGTGGAAATTTCGATGGCAGCCTGATCGACTGCGTCTATTTTTCGTTCACCAACTATACAACTGTTGGTTACGGAGATATCGAACCTTTTGGCGCCATCCGCTTTCTGGCAGGGCTTGAAGCAATTACTGGTTTATCTCTCATTACCTGGTCAGCGTCTTTCATGTTTTGGGAGATGACTAAATTCTGGGAAGAATGATTTATTTGTAATTGGTTTTCGAAGAAAAATGCGCTTAGAACACTGCAACATTGACCAGGCACGAAAAAGGGGCCAATGGCCCCTTTTTAATCCGAAATAGATTTTGGCTTTTGTAATCTAATTACTGCTTTCTGCATCCATTTCCTGCCTGCGATACCCTGCTAAAATTCCTGACAGGCCATAATTTCCTTCATGGCAAGCATACTCGTAAAGTTTGGTCTCAGTAGAATTAAAAGCAATTTCCCCACCCCAGTTTTCTGTGTAGTAAACCGGATCACTTATTTCAAACTCATAAAATATCTGGTCATCGGAATAGCGAGTAAATCTTTCAATTATTTTCCCTTCATCGGATAGCGCAGCCATCATGCGGGATTTTTGCTGCGGATGAAGATTTACGGTTTCTACGACCAGGGTATCTCCATCCCACCAGCCAACTGAATCGCCCATCCACTGCTCCAGTTCCTGCGGACGATGCTCTCCATTAATGGGAATAATTCGCGCATCGTGAACCATCTCAATGAGGATCATCACGTAGTCATCGGTTTGCACGATCTGGTACATGTTGTTGTACAAAACGCTATTCATGGGTGGCCCGGAAGTACTTCCGAATCCAATTAAGCAGCGCTCCGCCAGCGGCGCACCTTCAGGTCCGCCATAACCAGAAAATTGTTCCCGGGCTTCACGCCGTAATTGATTCCCTTCATCGGAATAAGGGATACGGCCATTCTCCGGAAAAGTAATCCAGGAAGTTCGATACTCTCCTCGCACACTGCCAAATTGCGAGCCAGGATCCACCCAGAAAGCGTTGTATCCGCGACCTCTTGCCAGGTCAGAACCGTCTGGTAATTCTCCCTGCACCTGGTTGTCATCAGTGGCCTGACGCACGTTCTGATGATTGCTTGCAGTCAGTTGTAGTAACTGGTCATCGGGAATTACCAGACCGATATCAGTAAGATCTCTAGCTCTTTGCATGGTGGTAATTGAAGCATTGGTCCAATAACCCTGGAGATCAGGCTTGCCGGAAGCGGTACGTGGTGGCTGGTAGTCTTGCGCTAAACTGGCGCCGCACAGCAACACCGCACAAGTGGTAACAATACTTTTGCCTATGCTCATAATTGACTCTCTTCTGCGCATAAAAAATTGTTGTTTTCAGTGGCTGAAAAGTAGCTTACATCTACCGATTTATCAAGGCAGTAACGCTAGGCAACGCTCATAACGAGACCACTATTAAGCTTGCGATAGAACAGGTATGCCGCGGCAAGCTGGATCAATAATGACATGATGATCGTAACAGCAAAGAACAGGTCAGAACCTGATTCGGACACTACCGTATAGTAAGCCATAATTGGCCAGTAAGTTGGAAGAATGCCACAAAACAGATGCCAGTAATCCGGGACGAAGTGCATGGCCAACGGTATTAGAATCAGCGGGCTCATTCCTTTGCCGGTTACAAATCCTTCCAGTTGTTCTTATTTCCATACTGTATTCACTAAATCAGTTCTTTTCTGCAGACGACTTAAAAGATAGTTTAGCCTGGTCATAAGCCATTATTAGCTGTCTGACCATTTTCATTGTTATCAAGGTGGCAGGCTGGCAGCAATTATTACGCGCAGAACTTATGCGGGAAATTAAACGGCTGGAAATGCGGGTCATGTTGGCAATGGAACAGGCAAAGGACGCCTGAACTAATTGCCTGCCTCATAAAGCCTGTTTATTGGCGAAGGTCCGAATGAAACCCAGGCTCCCTGGTGAGTGGCTGTACTTACATCACCTCTTGACCAGTCACAGACACCTTCAGGAAAAACTTCATTAAGCTCTGCATACTGAACCTGGGTAAAACCCACCCCATAGTCTGCCGAGTTTATTGGCCTCAGCTCACAGCTCACGATGTTATTCGCCAATGGCGCACCGGCAACATGCCTGGGAGTTAGATAGGCCGGGTACAATTCATTACAACGGCTGCTGCCACGGAAGGTCTGTTCTTCTTCGATTTTTACCCTCTCTTCACCGCTATTATCCCAACAGGCATCAGTGAGACTTCCAGGTTTGTTCGCGATAACTTTGTCGGTACGGGGAGAATCACTGTTATCAGTCTGAATACTAGTTATCCAGCGATCCATTTGCCTAAACAGATCGCCCAGGTCCGGCGCCTCTTCATCAAAACCCCAAAGACCACCGATCTGCATGACATGGTTATCCGCATGACCATTCTCATTTAATAATCTTTGTCGGGTAGAGAATTGGTGGATCAGCATATGGATATCACCGTTCTCGGCATGATCGAGATAAGTGCGGTAATCAATGATTGGTGTCTGTGCCAGACCGGCACCCCCATTGAGAATCCTGCCGGATTCCAGGGCACGCTTTCTTGCCCGGGAGTCGGCGCGATGCCGTTGCGGAACATGGTTCATGTCCCGATCAAAGCCCCCTATATCGCGATTCAAATTGATAAACTGCTGTGGAGTAATAGTGCCGTTATTCAATGCAGTCAGACCATACTGAACACCAACATTATCTAAGGGACGCTGGGCAATGTAGGAGCCTTCGGCGAGACCATAAACATTCACGGTATGATCGTAAACCGTTGCGCGCACTCCCTGGGGTGCAGTTGAATCATAAAGCTGGGTTTCCAAAGCCGGAATACTTAGCTCACCACCCTGCTCTTCCAGGGGCGCATCAAATTGATAGATTGGGTCAAGTCGTGCGGCTCCCCGGGCGAGATTTGCTATTGATGCCCAGACGCCAAATCCAGCGATCTCTTTCTGCTGATCGAGAGTAAATGATTCCGGATTAACTTCACTAAAGTAATAATTCAACAGGCGGGAATCAGCGACAGTAAAAATAGTCGCCGAGGTAACATCAGGAAAACTTGCGGCAACAATGATGCCATCAAACACGCCGGGATAATTATCGGCCGTTTGATGAGATTGATAGGATCCTCCCGAAGCCCCTGTGGCAATTGTGAATTCAGGCTCGCCATAGTTTTCTATGAAACGCTCCTTGACCATGATGTGGGTTTCAGACGCTAACAGGTCATTACAGTTCTGACCAAACACATTGAGGCTTGAAGAAACTACGGCGTAACCCTGGGAAAAAAGCCCATCACGCATTACTCCACCGGTACGATTACCCTGCTGATGCCAGCCACTGCGACAACCTCCGCCATGGGTGTATACCAACTTGCCATTCCAGTTTGCGCTTCGATTCCAGGGATCGAGTCGCTCCTGTGGCGATTGATGCAACATGCCGATCTCATAAATGGAGCGGTTAACTGTCCCTGTTTCTACTCGCACTATATAAGGAAGTACCTCACCGCTTTCCAGGGTAATCATCCCCAAGTCTTCTGGGTTGTCAGTATCGAGCGCAGAAATCGGCTGGAAAGCCTCGTTTTCAATTGACCAGTAGACGTAATCGATCCGCGTGGGCACGGTGCAGTCTGCGTCCTGGGCAGCACCCAGCAATTCACCGTTTACCAATTGAAACTCTTCGGTCTGGCAGTAAAAAGGCTGCTGGTGAGGACCGGAAATAATCGGCCCGCTAATGGGATAATTGGTGATCGATAAGGATTCGGTCTCTGAATTTGCCGCCATGCTCGCAGTAAGCAGGCTCTCACCTTCTGGCAATCCTTCGAGCAAAGCCTGTTTGCTCTGGGAAGAAACAGTCAAAAACTGTTGCGAAACATCCACGCCATTTAATTCGAGTCTTACGGAATCGACATTAAATCCATCCGCAACTGTCATCTCGATCAGTACATCGCCACCGGTAACTAACCAGGGTTTTGTTGAAAGTGTTTCCAGTGAGATCGGCGACTGTTCGGTTTCAATCTCGATAGAACCGGCAGTAGCGATTGGCTCGTCAGTTGAACAGGCCGACAAAGCTATTGCAGATAACAGAACACAAGCTTGGATTCGAATATTCATAGCACCCTCTCCAGGAAAATTCGTTTACTGCTGACTCAAAATATTGACTGCGTTTTTTGAATCTCTGGATCACTATTGTAATACGAGTGGTGATAGAATGCCTGTCTTCCAAAATTGACCTCAAGTTAGTTTGAAGCGGTACAGGACATGAATGCTAAGGAAAAAATCAATCTTGTTGATGCCGTCGATATCGGCAAAGTAGAAATAGATAAGAAATGTCGCAAATGCACACAGTCAATCTGTTGTAATTCCATTAACCAGAAAATTCCTGCCCCCCGATCGAAAGAAGACTTCGACCACCTGCTATGGCAGGTATCCCACGAAAACATCAACCTATTTAAAGATGTCGATGGCTGGTTTCTGCATATACAAAGCAATTGCAGTCATTTGCTACCGGGCGGGGTTTGTAGTATTTATGAGTCACGACCCTGGGTCTGCCGGGAGTACACTAATGACTATTGCGAATATGATGTGCGGATTAAAGACGCAGTCGAACTCTGGTTTTCGAGCCACGAACAACTGGAGCAGTATTGTCGTAAACGTTTTAAGAAATGGGACCTGCGCTTCGAGATTTATGAGTAAACTCGACGCCCCCGGCCTGGTCCTCGCCAGCTTCCTGGTGACGGGCTCACTGTTTTCTTCCCTTAGCTCTGCCCAGGAGCCAACTCTCGATTCTCGCATCCAGTCTGCAACTGAAGCCCTGGCATCTCTCGATCAACAGGCAAAGACCTGTCTGGACCAGCTGGAACTGGGTGACACAGACCAGGCGGTCAGCAGTTGCGATTCCTTTCTACAATCTATAGATGGCTCTTTGTTAGCAGACTACCTGGCCCATTGCGATGTGCTGAAATCCTGGCGCGAGGACTTTGTCACTGGTGAAATCGCTTCCACGGAGAACGCCGAAGAGAACCTGGAACTAATGCGCGGCATTGAGCTTGCCTGCGGTGAAGGTGCCCTGCAAAAAAGAACAGAGTTTGTGGTTAGTGCATTCAACCTACTGCAGGGAAATCCATCTCAATCCCAGGCTACCAGCGCCGTAAACAGACGCATTGCCGAACTCGAATTTGAACAGACATTAAACGCTGAACGCCGCTTGCTGCAGGATGGAATTCTACAACAAAGGCAACGTACTAATTCCTTAATCGAAAGACAGTGGGACGATCAGCAGGAAGAGCTGATTCGGCAAGAGATTAATCGACCTCCATTTCCAGGAAATTAATCCCTAATAAAGCACCAGGAAATTTCCATCGGGAAGAACAGCGGCGGCCGGAAAGCTGTAATCAGTTATCTGGAATTCTTCCCCTAGCACATAGCCAGTATCTTCTCCATTTTTATCTACGACGCGAATGTTTAAGCGTCCACCACGGGCGTGGCTAATCGCTTCACCCCAGGCAACCAACCTCGAGCCCTCTGCGTCAATTGCTATGGCCGGGTTTTTCTGGCGCGTTTGTGTAAATGGTTCGGCTAATGGAGCGATGTCTTCCTGGTTACGTAAATCCATTTGCACGATTTTGCTCTCGGTTTCAAATACCAACCAGCGTTGATCATCTCCTGCGCGCACGATGTCATTGGTACTAAGTGGGCAAGCCGAAAGTTCCCATTGTTGCAGCTCGTTCATAGCACCATAACTAGCGCCGCTTAATTCATTATCGGTTCCACTAACGGTTAACAGCTGCATGTGCCTGCCTATCCCGTCGATTGCAGATCGATAAGCAACCAACAAGTTACTCTCATCAAGATAATCAGCTGCCATGGAGCAACAGGCACAGGCTCCCAGATCGGGATTACTAATCATTAGCTCTTCACCAAAACTTGCACCTGCATCATGGGAAAATCGCGCGAACATGGTTCGCTCATCTTCTGCTGCCAAATCGCCAGCCCCCCAAACGAGTGCAACCTGTTCTCCCATAGCCGCAACGTCACCACCGGCATCAATTCCTTCCCGATAGTTCTCTACAATCGAGCGTTGTTGCTCGAACGCAGTCCGCTCTGGATTACTGCGGCTGTAAATAAACTCCGCGGACCGCGGGTAATACCACATGACATGAATTCGCCCATCGTCCGTAATAGCCATGGACGCCCGGGCGATGGAAAAAGTCTGCATGGCAAAGGCCGAGCTGGAAACCTTGACCGGAAGTCCAAAACGCCCTGCTTCCCCATCGTATTGTCGATAATAGAGATTCCCTTCTCGTGCGGCGGGGGTGTTCAGCCGTTTCTTGAAATACAGCAAGTGCACACCGCCATCGGCATCTACCGTCAGGCGCGGTTGAACACCATTATCCGGAGTGGCCTGAATAAGCACATCTGCCTGAATGGAGAAGCTCCAGGCTAGCAAGGCCAACAGTAGGGAAAATCGTCGAAAAATCGCTAACATAGGTGGGTTTTCAAACCGTTTGAAACCGTTGAGAAGTGGATTAAACCGGCGATTTCAGGCAGACTTTACTGCCTTTATCGGCCATCGCCTCTGCATCATAGCAGCAGCTGGACAGGGAACTAAAGACTGTCCATTGGTGTTTGGCCACAAACGAACGAAAATTCAGGTGATCGCTATGATCAAGCAAAATTCAGTATCTCTTCGAAATTGGCTGTTAGCGCTCGTTTTCGCCAGCCTGGCTGCTTGCTCCACAGAAGAACCCGTAGAGGATGTGGCAGTCGATACCACCTATAACACCGAGTTAAATATGCAGGAGCTCATGGCATTAGTGCTGGAGCCTGCTTCAGATATCCTCTGGGATTCTGGCGGGTGGGTTGTAGATGCCTCTGGTTATGAAGAACTATACCCAACTACAGATGATGGTTGGGCCTATGTAAGAGCACAGGCTGCAATCGTTGTAGAAACCGGCAACATGTTGGCCCTGCCGGGACGAGCAGCAGATAACGATGCCTGGATGATTTATTCGGAAGGACTCAGCACTGCTGGCTTACTTGCCATGGAAGCTGCCGCAACTCAGAACAAGGAAGATTTTTTCCAGGCCGGGGCGCAACTCTACTCGGTGTGCACCGCCTGTCACCAGGCTTACAATCCTGAGATTAACAATCGTTTCGTCGATCCTTCCGCAGATTAATCATGAATCAATTTAGTCGAGAACAGCATATAGTGCTGAAACTGTTAGCAACGGGTTTCCTGGCGCTTTTTGCAGTCAGCGCTTTCGGTCATACCATCGAAGGATCCGATGCAAATTTCGTACAGGCTATCGATGGACCAGCCGTAGCGCCTTTCATGTACCTGGGCGCCAAACACATGGTCACCGGTTATGATCATCTTCTGTTTCTGGTCGGCGTGATTTTCTTCCTGTACAGACCAAAGCATGTTGTTCAGTACGTTACGCTTTTTGCTATCGGCCATAGCATCACCTTATTGTTTGGCGTACTGGCGGATCTGCGGGTCAATGCCTACATCATTGATGCCATTATTGGCCTGTCCATTGTTTACAAGGCATTTGAAAATCTCGACGGTTTCAAACGCCTATTTGGAATCGAACCCAATACCAAGATCGCCGTTTTCGTATTCGGCCTATTTCACGGACTTGGATTGGCAACCAAGCTGCAGGAATTCACAATCTCCGACAATGGATTAGTGACGAACATAATTAGTTTTAATGTTGGGGTAGAGATTGGACAAATACTTGCCCTGTCGGCAGTACTTATCTTACTGAGCATATGGCGCACTAATGAAAGCTACTTGCGACATGCCTTCGCCACCAACACGGTCTTGATGACCGGTGGTTTCTTGCTGGCAGGTTTCCAATTGAGCGCATATCTCCTGTTACCAGCAGTTTAGTCCTGGAGTTGTTATGGCTGAACCCGATACTTCACAAGCACCTTCTCCTAAAACCATTCTGAAAGCTACGGGTGCCGCCTTCGTGGTTGGACTCATCGTTTTATTAACAGCCATTCTTCCCGCCGAGTTTGGCATGGATCCGCTTGGCACTGGCGAACTTACTGGTGTAATTGCACTATCCCGCGCGGAGAATCCATTCGAAGAACAACTCGAGATGCACCGCACGGACTACGTGGAATTCGAATTGGGCCCGTTTCAATCGGTGGAATACAAATACACCATGGATTTCGATGCGCCCATGGTATTCACCTGGGTAGCGGACGACGAAGTGTATTTCGACATGCATGCCGAACCCGCCGGAATCGGTGAAGAAGGTGCTGAGAGCTTCGAACAGGGCAATGATGTAAGCCGAACTGGCTCATTCCATGCGCCCTTCAATGGTATTCACGGCTGGTTCTGGGAAAACCGTGGACTGAGCACTGTAGTGATTCGGCTTTATGCTTCAGGTTTTTTCCTGGATTCTACCGTCTTCCGTGACGGCGGAGACTACTCGCGAGTAATCGACCCCGTTGCGGAGTAGCAAAGGAAACGCAGCGTCTGCGAACAAGATAGAATCCTGTCCACAGCCATTCTCCGATAGAGAGTTCAATATGATGCTTCCAAATTTCGCGGCGTTACGCATACGCGAGTCCCACCAAAATTTAGATTCCATCTAATTCAATGCGGCCATTCGCGTGCGCCACTGCTATTGCATTGAAAAAAATTCAAATTACTAAGTACTGTGCATTTGCCAGTACCCGGGACAAACCTATGTTAATTAGAAAATATGATGAAAATGATTGGGGCGCGCTTGTTGATATAACAATGCGCTGCTGGAAACCAGTATTCGAGGGAATGTCCACTGCTATCAGTCCAGAGATTTATGAAGTGTTTGTACCAGATTGGCAGGCGGAACAAATGCGTACCTTGAATACTATTTGTGGTGACGATGAAATAGACAAGATTGTGGCTGTCGAAGATGATCAGGTTATCGGATTCGCTGCTGCCTCTTATCACCCGGAAGATTTTTTAGGCCAGGTGTACATCGTTGCAGTAGACCCGGATCATCGCCGCAAAGGCATTGCCACCCAACTCACGGAAGAGTGCTTAGGGATGATCAAGGCAAAAGGACTGGAGCTGGCGATGGTGGAGACCGGAGGTGATCCCGGTCACGCGGCAGCACGTGCAACCTATGAGTCGATGGGGTTTGAAAACTTCCCGGTTTGCAGATATCTGAAAAAGCTTTAATCAGAGAGATAAACGAGCGGTATTAAACGCTCGCTACGGGCTGCATCCCTCCGGGATACCCTCGCTACGAAAAGCAGCCTCGAGTATGCACTCGAGTCTTTTTCCCTCAGTACTAACTCACTTATAGTAGCTACAATATCCGGATGGATTTGATACGGAACCAAACGAGCGGTATTAAACGCTCGCTGCGGGCTGCATCCCTCCGGGATACCCTCTCTACAAAAAGCAGCCTCGAGTATTCACTCGAGTCTTTTTTCTTCGCTCGGTGCTGGCCCTTTATTGTAGCCTCGCTGTTTATTACCGCTCGTTTCTCGAAATCCTGCTGAACTCTGATTGAAGGGATAGCAATATAGAATAATGAGGAATGCGATTTAGAGCTGTGAGCCACGGCTTACGATCAGAAAGAGAGAGCGACTCCAAGATATTCTATATAGAGCCGCAATCCACTATCTACGATCTAAAGCAAAGAGCGAGAGTCTTCAGGACGAGGCAAATTTGATTTTGGGCTGAGGAGTTTACATACAGTAAATGACTCAGTCCGAAATCGAATTTAACGAAGTCAGTGGAGATTCGCAGCCTTTGCGTCCCAAAAAGACATAAAAAAACCCGGTATCTCTCGATACCGGGTTTTTTTGAAAAGTGCTAAACCCTAGTTTTCAGTAGGATCGGATCCGTCGCGAGGAGCACCTGTTCCACTAGATCCCATGAACAACTTACGTCCATCAGGGAAAGTAATGTCACGGCCATTAGCACGGCAAGTTGGCTCGCACAGACGGTCTTTACTCTGGTAACCAGTTACGATGATATCTGTACCTAGCACAAGAGAGTTACGGTTGATACCACGACGCAGTAGCGTATTTGGTGTACCACCCTCAACCATCCAGGGACCAGGATCATGAGTCGCTTCTGGGTCATTGTTATCCAAGTGAATCCAGGTGTGTGGATTAATCCACTCAACTCGAGTAATCGGGCCACCTAGACGAACTGGTAGATTCGCATCAAATTCAGCAGAGAACGCGTGGTGTGCGGTTGCTGGAGGCTTAATTGCAACAGCACCTACCGCGGTTACAGCTGCTAAAGCCAATAATTTCATTTTCATAGTGTATTCACCCCATTTTTAGCTTAATTCTCAGCATTCGGACGCTGGTTTAAGTACTCTCCCCTCGTCCAGAACGCTTCAAAATTCGGTTAAGCGGATAGCATTCCGCATTTTATACAAGGGCCCGACGATTTTCCAAGTAGAAATACGTAAATTCGGGCCCTTCTGAGCCATTTATCGCCTAGAAACCGAGTTCTGCCTCACGTCCCTTACGATATCTGCCGTACATCAGTTCTTCTACGAACTCCACACACTTGAATTGTGGTAGCTCATAGCCCTCTTCCAGACGGCGGTAAAGAGGGAGTCGAATTGTCCACGGCTCCTCATAAACCTGAGGATCTTCCATGGTCGCTTCGTACATGATGTGATTCTCACTCATCATCGTCCAGCGCTCGGTTACCTTGAGCTCATAGCTGTGGAAGTTACCAGCACGATCAAACCAGGTGCGGTCGTCCAGTCCGGTGACTTCAACCACGAAGGTGTCGCCATCCCAGTAGCCATATGACTGGCCCATCCAGGAATCCAATGGAGCTGGACCTGGATCTTCAAGGAATACATTGCGGACAGCGCCGGCGAAGCTATAGGCCATGAAGAATGCAGATTCGCTCTGGAAAATCTGGAACGGATGGGGCTGATAGTTAGCCCGTGGAACTCCCGGCATATAGCATTTGATCTCAGGATCTCGTTCCAGCCAGTTATCGCGATTTTCGTCGCGACGGGCGATCATTTCAGGCTTGTAAGGGATTGTTCCGCCTACAACCACACCAAAACTGGCCGGTACTGCCGCAGATGCCCCCATAGCCACTACTTCCGGCGCTGGAACCGGAACGAAGTCGCCTGGAACCAGCTGATAGGCTGCCTTGGGAGGCGCTGCCTCTACATTGTCGTTGGCATTCATCAGCGCCTGCCAGATACCGTTGAAATCTGGTCTGCCGCTTGGAGTGCGTGGAATATCGCCACCTGGCGCTTCAGCCGCTGCTGCGACTTGCGAAGGTTGCGGTTGAGATTCGCTTGTAGTGTTTTCGGCGGGGGAACACCCTGCTACGAATACTGCGATTGCTGGGAGCAGCCATTGAATCTTCATAGTTCTACCTTTTGCTTTAATTAGTATTACTAACTGGTAAATTCGAGACCCTCGATGAAATCACAAATCCCCCATACTGTCTAGCTTCCAGGCCTTACGACGTAGGGCTGCAGGCCGGTTTTTGTAACATTTCGCAACAGCTTTGACCTCGATCTATGTTTGCCAAGGGCATGCCCGGCCAAATCGCGCTCGAATGGCGCCATATCGATGTTAATGGCTGTATTTTTCGACTAATCGAGTGCCGGCAATCCCTTACTCCTGGCTGCATCTTGGTAGGGAAACTAACGAGCGGTGAGCGAGAGCGCGAAAGTCGAGACAAAAAGTTTCGAAAGCGAGAAGCGTATATGCAATACGTGACGAGTTTGAGAAAGTTTTAACGAAGAATTTCGGGTTCGCAGCCAGCGCGTCCCAACGCATCTGGTATTTGGTGGTCCAAAATTCAAAGCAATGAAACAAAGTCTTCAAATTTACCGCTTGCACTTCTCTGTAGTGCCGCATGATAACTAATATCAATCTCAAATGGATGACCGAGGTGCTGTTGCAGAATTTCTTTTACTCCTTGTTCCTGCTCACTATCTATTTCGCATGTCACAAGCAATTTTAACTCAATGTTGTTAAGACTGTGCTGAACGACCTGGAATTGTGTTAGGGGAGCAATATCCATGATTTTGCGAAACCCAAAATTCGGCCAGTGCTTTTCGCCATTTGGCAGCTATAACATATTTCTTACCCTGCCATTAATCTTGTGCAAAACAGGGAGGCCTCTTCCGCATGGACAGGTTTCCCCAAGCTCTCCATAGTCACCAATCTCATAGCGTATTAAAGGAGTCGCGTAATTTCGTAAGCTTGTTATAACCAGTCTTCCTGATTCGAACGGGTCGCAATCTGAACCGTCTTCCCGTAATACTTCTACAATCAAACTCTCTGCCTGAACGTGGTAGTGAGGATGCTGTGGACATTGCAGAGCGATGTATCCCAGTTCCTGACTACTATAAAAATCCACTAATTCTCTCTGCAATTCCCTAAGCACTTGATCCCGCTGAGCATCGCTTACACTTTCTCCGACGGTGCGAAACTGTCTAATAAATTTCAGGTCCAGATCTTGTCTCGCAGCTTCCTCCAGCAAAGTTTGCATATTCGAAGGGTGCGTCATCAGATATTCAGGTTTTACTTTCTTTAACCAGACCAATTGATCGCTAACTGATGAACTGCTGTTTAGGTAGTAGCCAGATGAAGTTTTAAAGAATTGATTTATCGGCATACCCCAATCACTAAAAATAACTCCTTCTGGAGCCATTCCCACAGCATCTGGACGCCAACGAATTGAAGCTGTAACTGCATCAACATTGCGCTCTTGCCATAGATGCTCTCTCAGGTTTATTGCATTCCAGATCATTGAGGTTAGCCCTGTAGATCTGATGGTTACTGGGCTCGCGGTTGACCCAGAAGTCATGGTTTCAGAAGTCTTGCCATGAGATTCCGGTGTCTGCGAGCAATCGATTGAGGTGTTGTGGGACTGAATATCAGCCCGGGAGAGAATTGGAATTTCCTTGAAGCTTTCCCATGCCAGATTGCCCGGATCAACACCCTTCAGTCGTGCTTTATAGAAAGGTGAGTAAACAATAGCGTAAGCAATCAGATTTTTTAGTTGTTGTAATTGACCCTGCTGAAGTTTCTCCTGGGACCACCATTGCGATTGATCTAGCTGGCGCACCAGGGAATGCAGAATCTGATTCTGTGAATTACTAATTAGGGGATCGGGAAGCTGATTAGTTGATTGCTTGTCAGACAAAATCGCTTCCTGCTTTCAACTAGTGATTTACAGTTCTGCGCGACGCATCGAGTCGGCGATAGAGAAATCTTCGTATAGGCGTTTCTACCCACTTATAAATAATGTGAGATACCGCTAACAGCACAATAACCAATATTGGCAGGTGCAATGGAAAAGGAATGGTCTGGGGCACCAGGTCCCAGAGCTGAATCATTTCCATGAACGGCCAGTGGAAACAATAAAGCACATAACTTATTCCACCAGCCCACAGACAGAACTTGTAAGCCGCACCAGTGGGATACCAGTGCGACCTGGCCATGGTAAAGACCAGCAAGGTTACGACCGGTACCGCCAGGAAGAACATGCTGTATTGATAAGGTACGTAGCGCTCCCCAATTACATTGATTGCCAGGTAAGCAACGATCGTAATTAGCAGCGGAGCCAGGTTCAGTTTTTCCTTGGTAGTGATTTCCGGCATCAAGGCAAATGCCTTGTAGAGCAGCATACCAAAGACAAATTCGAGGCCACGGATGGCAGGGTTCGTATAGACCGGTACATTCAGGTTCATTACATCGTAGTTTTCCACATCGGGTAAGAAGTATTGAATCAATGCGAATTGGAGAATGTAGCCAACAACAAAGGCCACAATGATTCGACCCATAGTGTTAATCGGTTTCAGTAGAAACAGGAAAATTGGAAAAGCGAGATAAAAATAGATTTCCAGGACCAATGACCACAGTGGTCCGTTAAATACCAGCTTCAGGGTTTCGATGCTGCTAATGGATTGCGTAAAGCTAAAGTGACGCAGAGTGGCATGGGTCCAGAAGCCATTATCCAATTGCTCTGGTAGATCATAAGAAATCTCGAAAGGCCTTCTCACCTCGGTAAAAAACTGATCCCCCATGGTGTTGTAGCCGATTGCCACCAGGAGGGCAGAAACCAGAACCGCCAGGAAATAAACTGGATAGATTCGAATGAATCGATGGGCGTAAAACTTTTTGTAATCCGCTGCCGTGTCCAGGCTTGGATAGTTATAAGCAATAATAAAACCGCTTAGAACGAAGAACCAGGAGAGTGCCGTCGTTCCCAGGGAGCCATAAATAACAAAACGGCCAAAAATTATTTCATAGTGAACTAGGACAACGAAAAGCGCAGCAACCAGCCGAAACATATCCAGCACTGGAATGATTTGCTTATTACTACCACTCATAGACGTCGACTACGTTGCTTGTTCTGCTTTCCCTGCCCTTATCCAACAATCGAACGCCAGTTATTTGCCAGATGTTCGGCCGTGCGCCAGGACAATGCCTGCACCGTAAGGGTTGGATTACGGGCCCCGCTGGTACCCATTACTGAAGCACCGAGAATACCCAAATTTGGCACTTCATGGGAAAAGCCCCAGCGATCAACTACGTTCGTTTCGCTATTATTTCCCATGCGAGTTCCACCATAAGCATGAGTGGTCGCTCCCATTGCGTTGCCCAGACCAGTGCGTTGAATTTCGATTGCGCCAGCCTCTCTATACCACTCTTCCATCTTGTCCTGGGAAAACCGGGCAATACGCAATTCATTCTCTCGGTAGCGTGCCGTGATACGGGTTACTGGAAAACCCATGGGATCTTTTACCGTTGGATCCAGGTCCAGATAATTACCCTCGTATGGCAGGGTAGTTTTTTGAATGTAGGCGGTGTTGGTGCGATCGGCATTATTCATGATGAATTTTTTCCATTCGGAACCCCAGTTCCGCACCTTGCCAAAATTTCCAGTCTTTGCCGCGCTCATAGGTTTGCGATCGGTATGCACCCAGAGATTTGCGCCGCCAATAAAATCCAGTTCACTATGATCGAAATTGTCATCTGCCCAGTCATCGATGGCCACGCCCTGGGCCGGCAAGCCATACCAGTTATGCAAATCATTGGGAAACAATGCTATTACCGGCGAACCCTGGTGATGACTCAGGTAATGTTTTCCAACTTGCCCGGCGTTATTAGACAATCCATTGGGGAAGGCACGGGATTTGGAGAGCTGTAACAGTCGTACGTTCTCATAGGCATAGCTTGCAACCAGGACAACGTCCGCCGGTTGGAAAAAAGTCTCGTTGCCGCGAACGTAATCGACACCGCTTACCTTGCCATCGTTGTCAGTAACAATATTGGTTACCCTGGCATAAGTAACGACATCCAGGTTGCCGGAATCAACCGCCTTGGGAATTGTCGTAAAAGCGGTAGAACTTTTCGCCTGCACATGACAGCCACCCTTGTTGCAGAATCCGTGATACTGACAGGGCGGCCTGCCATCATACAGTTCACTGGTAATTGCAGCCGGGCCCTGGAACGGATTCCAATCCAGGTTTCGTGCCGCCTCACTCATCAGGTCAGTAAAAGGTGAAGCGCGTAAAGGGCGCATGGGGTATTCGTTCTGCCGTTCCCCTTCAAAAATGTTTCCGCTGTTGTTAATTCTTCCTTTTACATTCCCCGCCTGTCCGGAAATGCCGACGGCATATTCAACCTTGTCATAGTAAGGTTCTAATTCTTCGTAGCCGAACGGCCAGTCTTCGATAGTGGAGTCTGCAGGAATTCGGTCAGTACCGTAGCGTTCGCGAGTTGCACTAACAACTTTGAAATCCCAGGGATTGAGGCGCCAGCTCTGGGCCCAGTAATGCATGCTGGTGCCCCCGACTGCGTTCATCATCGGATGACCACCCTGCACTGCTTTCTGGTCAGAATTTGCGCGTACAGTTGGCGCTTCGGTAGCCGCTTTCTGCACGGACTGCGGCCAGTTACGGGCACCGTTACGCAGTTCATCCGGCGCAAAATCCCTGGGGCTTAACCAACCACCCGCCTCAATTCCGATTACATGCAATCCTGCATTACTTAATGGCAGCGCCGCTACTCCACCGGCCGCTCCCATTCCTACTATTACCACATCAGTCTTGGGAAGCTTCTTAGGCATTGTTATCACCTCCCCGTTGATTCATTGCCATGTTACTGGCCATTTTCGTATAAGTATCATGGTCGTAAGCAGACTGGTGATTCGCTTCGAGCGCAGCACCCTGGGCAACGTCTGTTTCTGAAGCACTTAATCTAATGCCGGGGTAGCGAATCATGTCCCAACCGACAAAGTTTTGATTACCCCCGTAGTAAGGATCACAAAAGGTTCCGTCGATGGTGTGGCTGCGAACCATGTTAAAGAATCCACTACCGCTTGGCGCACAACCTGGCACCTTATTGGTTTGCACACCTAGTAATATTGAATTCTGTAAATCCTTAATCAGCTGGGCGAAAGGTTTACCCCTGGTCTTCTTCGAGTAATTGTTTATGGCTTCCAGGCTAACCATGTAGTTTTCTCTTGCACCCTTATTGTGACTGGCCAGAGAGCGATCGATGTAGTGCACCGCACGCGCCTCATAAGCGCCTGGCCCATTTTCGTCAGAAGGAATCAGGCAATCACAAATAGCCTCGAGTGTTTCCGCCTCGGCGGCTGTTAACACTTCAAGGGCTTCGCGAGCAATTGGACTGGAGGTACTGTTAGCTTCAGGCGAATCCTGGGCAATTACATTGCTGGCAGTACCTGTTCCCATGGCGGCCGCACCAACAATGCCAGCACTCTTTAACAGGTTTCGGCGGGAAGGATCGAGAGGTTGTTCTGGCTCTTGCTTGTTATTGATTTTATTTGGTTTTTTTTGGGCCATTGCACGCTCCGGGGCAGATTTGATTCGAGCGTAGCAAATATCGGAATTAGTGTATATCCCGAAACCTCTGGTCAATTTTCTTGAATGAAACCGCCTTGTTTAAGGACCCGATTGAGTCACTTCAGAGGCAATACCACCATGGACATTGTCGGAACGTTCTCTTCGGCTATTCCACTTCCCAGGTATGACCGCTGTGTAGCAAAGCTTGCAATGAGGCTTCTTTGTCACGAGCCTTTTGCAGTTGTGATTGTGCATCACTAATGAATGAAGACTTTTCTTCACGATACAGTACACCTACTGCAACAGGAAAATCTTCCCCACCCATCGCAGCAAGCAGTTGTGCCTGAACCTTGTTAGCTTCATCGTGAACCAGGATGGCGTCTTCATTGTCACTGACTTCAACCACTTCCAGTGCCAACTTATCACGATTCAATGCAATTCCTTTTTCTTTTTCCTTGCCGAACATAATTGGCTCGCCATGTTCCAGCTCGGCGCGAAAATCCGCAGCAATTTTTTTGTCTTTCACCTGCTCAAAAATACCATCGTTATAAATCGGGCAGTTCTGCAAAATTTCAATGAATGCCGCCCCATCGTGGTCATGACCGCGCTTCACCACCCTCGTTAAATGCTTGGCTTCAGTGTCAATTGATCTGGCTATAAAAGTACCACCAGAACCCATTGCCACCAGGCAAGGTGATAAAGGCGAATCGATCGAACCGGTCGGAGAAGACGGTGAACGGGTACCAACTTGAGAAGTTGGAGAATACTGACCTTTGGTTAAACCGTAGATCTCATTGTTAAACAGGAGAATCTGCAGATTCACATTACGGCGCAGCACATGCATCATGTGATTTCCGCCAATGCTGAATCCGTCTCCATCCCCCGTTATAACCCACACATCCAATTCCGGATTCGCCAGCTTCACACCGGTTGCGATAGCGGGTGCGCGACCGTGTATGGTGTGAAAACCAAAAGTATTCATGTAATAGGGAAAACGCGAGGAACAACCTATCCCGGAAACAAATACCTGGTTCTCTTTTGGCGTCTCCAGGTCTGGCATAAGCTTCTGGATTGTCTTGAGAATCGCGTAGTCACCACAGCCGGGGCACCAGCGAACCTCCTGGTCCGAAGCAAAATCCTTGAGCGTCAGGGTTGGTAGTGCCTGATTCATGACTGCCCACCCTCCTGCTCTAACTCTTTGTACTTTTTATGGATAGCAGACAGAATCTCACCGATCTTGAACGGCTGCCCTGCAATCTTATTAATGCCATCAGCATCGATTAAAAATTCAGATCGCACCATGCGGATAAACTGGCCCGTATTCATCTCGGGAATAATCACGGCTTCGAAATTCGACAGCAACTCACCCAGGTTACTGGGCAATGGAGATAAATATCGAACCTGTATATGGGAAACATCCAGGCCTTCAGCGACTGCCCGCTTAACTGCCTGATGAATTGCACCGAATGTTGATCCCCAACCTACGACCGCCAGCTTTCCGCTGGTGTTTCCGTAACAAACTTCCTGCAGAGGAATGTCGCTAGCAATACCATCGACTTTGGCTTTACGCAGATCGGTCATCTTTTGATGATTGACAGGATCGTAGGAGATATCGCCGGTGTCATAACTACGTTCGATGCCACCGATTCGATGTTCCATACCAGGGGTGCCGGGCTTAGCCCAGACCCGCGCCAGGGTTTCTTCATTGCGAATCGAAGGCTTGAAATCTGTAGGATCGTCGTAGTGCTCTACCTCAAATGAAGGTAGAGAATCTGCAGCGGGAATTTTCCAGGGTTCCGCGGCATTTGCCAGGTAACCGTCCGACAACAACATGACCGGGGTCATGTACTTGGTGGCCAGACGAACTGCTTCCATGGCCACATCGAAACAATCGATAGAGGTGGAAGAGGCAATGACCGGAATGGGGGTATCCCCATGACGACCGAAAAGCGCCATATTAAAGTCCGACTGCTCAGTTTTTGTTGGCAAACCGGTTGAAGGCCCACCTCGCTGGGTGTTAACAACAAGCAGTGGTAACTCAGCCGCCGCTGCCAGGGCTATGCCCTCTGCTTTCAGGGCGATACCTGGTCCCGCGCTGGATGTGATTCCCAGTGAGCCAGCAAAAGAAGCGCCGATAGCCGCACAAACCGCCGCGATCTCGTCTTCTGCCTGAAAGGTATTTACTCGAAACTCTTTTCGATTTGCCAGTTCATGCAAGAGGTTGGAAGCGGGTGTAATCGGGTAAGAAGCAAACAACAAATCTACGTTTGCCATTTCCGAGCCAGCAATGAGCCCCCAGGCTAGCGCCTGAGTTCCTGTAATGTTTCGATAGGTGCCTGGTGCAACTTTTGCCTTTGGTACTTTATAGACATGAATACCGGCGGGAAGCTCTGCAGTTTCACCGTAGGCATGACCCGCATTCAAGGCGGCAATATTTGAATCGGCAATTTCAGACTTGTTGGAAAATTTGGTTCTCAGGTTCTCGATGGTGGCGAAACGATCGCGATCGAATAGCCACATAACCAAACCAAGCGTCCACATGTTCTTGCAGCGTAATGCATCTTTATGACTTAAGCCAAAAGGTTCAACCGCTGCCAGTACCTGTTTATGAATATCGATACTAAATACACGATAGGCATCGAGAGATCCGTCTTCCAGGGGATTACTCTCATACTTGGCTTTTGCCAGGTTCTTGGCCGTGAATGCGCCACTGTCGACGATGATTAGCCCACCATCGATAAGATTGTCCAGATTAGTAACCAGTGCAGCTGGATTCATCGCCACCAGAACGTCGATCGCATCCCCTGCCGTGGTTACGTCTTCAGCACCGAAATAAATCTGGAAGGCGCTTACACCAAAGGTCGCACCCACTGGAGCTCGAATCTCTGCCGGAAAGTCGGGAAAAGTAGAAAGATCGTTTCCATAGAGCGCAGTCGCCTGGGTGAAATTGGTTCCGGTGAGCTGCATACCATCACCGGAGTCACCAGCGAAACGCACTACCACATCGACGACTTCTTTTTCATCGAGATGGTGTTCGTCTAATTTTTCTTCGGCTAATTCCATAGTCAATAGGAATACTGAGAAGCTGCCGCTTCAGCTAATTAACAAATTAATGGGGGTAATCGACAAAACAAAGGGTTTCTACCCTTAAGACCTTGATCGACCACAGGGTCATTAAAAAGAGGCAGGATTCTATCAGAATTATAGGAGTGGGTCCCTTGAAAATGATCGATCCCAGGGACCCACGAAAGGGCTTACTGCTTGACAAATTTGCGCATAATGCTGCCGTCGCCGCCTTCTCCGCCGGTAACTTCGCCGGTATAAACATTGCCTTCGGCGTCGACTACGACTCCCTCAGGCTCAGATCCTTCGATAAATCCCATAACAGTTCCATCCTCTGCACTGCCATAAGTAACGCCGCGGAGTTCCTGGTAATCCGCCACATAGAGAATGTCATTCTGGTCTATAAACATGCCACTGGGACGACCAAACTGATCCCATTCTGTAATGTACTCACCTTCCTGGGTAAATATCTGGATTCTTAAATTGGCGCGGTCACCAACCAGTACTCTTCCTCGTTGATCGATGACAATCGTATGGGGCAGATTGAATTCTCCCGGTCCGGTGCCTTTCTTGCCCCACTCCATCAGATAGCGACCGTCTTTATCGTATTTTACGATCCGATTGTTCCAGTGCCCGTCGGCAACAAAAAAAGAACCATCTTCCGCCTGTGCAACATCGGCGGGACCGTTAAAGGTGTTGGGACCAACTCCTGAAAACCCTCTTGCGCCAAAGCGCTGCAAGATCCGTCCGCTGGTATCGATCTTGGTAATCGTATGGCCACGCTGGGTATTAAAATCTGTTGCCCAAAAAGTAGTGCCATCGGGAGTTGCCCTGAACCCATGGGGAGTTGTGACCCAAACCTCGCTCCCGAACGAGTCAACAAGATTGCCCTCTGGATCAAACTTAAGCACTGGAGGGTCTGCTCGATGAAAGGCATAGATAAAGCCCTCAGCATCGATAGTGACGTTAGGCACCTGGCCCCATTCGATACCCTCCGGAAGAGGCTTCGGCCAGTCTGGATCCAGGACATATTCCTGGGCTGCCACGATATTGATACTGACAAGACTGAATGCTGCCAGACAGATCTTTAGTCGATTCATGCTGCGCTCCTTCTTCTATTTATAGGGCTTCAGTTATGGCGAAAACGGAACCAATAAGCTTACACCCATGGGACCACTTCAACCAGCCAGATGGATTACGAAAAGTCGCGACGGGAATCCCCATGCCCTGCGTATAGATAATTGACGAACTTGATATTGAAGGAGTATCAACATGGAGAAGTCAAAACTGGTCATAGGCCTGGTATTTTCAGGACTCTCATTGGCTACAGTCAGCACCAGCATGGCTGCAGATGGCGGTGCGCCTGAGCGCCCTACTATCGAAAGTCTGGACAGCAATGGCGATGGAGTAATCAGCTTCGTCGAGTTTCAGGAAAGTGATAATAACGCCCTGGCTCGTCTCGATACGGATATGAATGACGTACTGACACTGGATGAATTTCTAAACGCACGACCGATGCGTGGCCCTCAACAAATGCGCGAGCGCATGACGGCAAGAATGACGGAACAGTTTCATGCTATGGACACAGATGGCGATGAGATTGTTACGCTGGCCGAGCTACAGGAAGCAAGTTTCGAACGCATGGACCGTGATGGCGATGGCGTCCTCAGTGCGGAAGAGCTGGAACCTCCCCGCCGCGGCGGACGTCGAGGGCGCGGTGGACCTGGCGGACGGAACGGAGGACAATCGCCTCCTGGCTGACAGGAAGCACTGAACTATACCGACGTAATGACTGATGAAGAACTGATGCGTGCAGTTTGCAATGGTGATCAATCCGCCTACCAGGCTATTGTCAAACAGCATCTAAACTCCATTAGTCATTACGCGTTTAGAATTTTGGGAAACCAAAAAGACACTGAAGACATTACCCAGGAGACTTTTTTAAAACTTTGGATTAACGCTGAGAAATGGCAACCGGGAAAAGCAAAACTATCAACCTGGTTACATCGCATAACACATAATCTATGCATAGATTATTTGAGAAAGCATGGCAACACGCAAACGCAGGACCATGTAGAAGAAGAACAAGAAAACCAATCTGATTGGCAAGACAGACACGAAGCAAGTGAAGATGGCAATCAACAAGAACAGTTGTTAAGAAATGCGATCAGCAACTTACCGGAGAACCAGCGTAATGCGCTGGTATTGTGTCACTACTCCGGATTCTCCAACAAGGAAGCCGCTGATATTATGGATGTATCTGTCAAGGCGCTGGAATCAGCAATCGCAAGAGCGAAACGCACATTGCGCAAACAACTAAGTGGCGTTCATGACGCCCAAAGCGAGGAGACAACCGCAACATCGGGCAAAGTAAATCACTGATGGGCGGGCACTGAAATGAAGACATTAGAAGAATTTACACACATTCTGGAAGTACATGGAACGAACAGGGAAAACTGGCCTGGCGAGCTGCGTCAGGACATGGAGTCGTTTCTGGCCAGCAATGAAGCTGCCATCTCATTGCTTGAAGAACATGAATTGCTGGAGCAGCGGCTGGATAAAATTGTTGTTCCCGATTTCCCAAATCTTGAGCAACGAGTGCTACATCAACACCTGCCGCCGAGGACGCAGTCAATTCTCGACCTGCTTCTGAACTGGCTGATACCGGTGGAAAATTTTACGGCAAGTCTCTGGCGCCCGGCCATGGCCGCCTGCTTGCCCCTGGTATTTGGAATAGTGCTGGGAAATTTTTACAGTTTTGGAATTAACTCTGAAATAGATGAACTGGATTACTGGGATGACGAACTCGCCTTCCTTGCGCTATCAGATATTCCGGAGAGCGAAGCACCATGAGCAAGAGCAAGTTCATTCTAATCGCACTCATCGCTTCTGTTGCTTTAAACCTGGTATTCGTAGGCGGCATAAGTTATCGCGCCAGCGGATTTCAGGGACCAAGCTTACGCCCATTCCCACCCAATATCAGCTGGGCGGTACGTGATCTTAGCGAGCAACGGCAAGCTGAACTGGAACCCATTCTGCAGGAAAGCAATGAAGCCATAAGACCCTTTAGAAGCGAAATGTTTCAGGCCATGCGTCGCGTGATTGAAATAATGCGCGCCGAAGAATTCGATGCGGAAGAATTACGCCAGGCATTTCAGGAATTACGCAGCGCCAATAATCGTTACCAGGAACTGTCACACGAACAATCCATAGCCTTGCTTTCGGAATTAACCGAGGAAGAAAGAAGGACGGCACAAGAATTCATGCAAAGACGGGGTCCACGGGGCGAGCGTGATGGTCGTCGCGGTCGGGGTGGACCGGGTTTTGGACCAGGAGGAGGCTCTCGACCTGGCGACAGACAGCCGCCTCAATTTTTTTAGCATGGATAGCAAAAAGTACGCCGACATACCTCGTGGCAAATATCGTCACTACAAAGACAAAGAGTACGAGTTAATCGATATTGTTCATCATAGCGAAACTCAGGAACCCCTGGTTTTGTACCGCACCCTGTACGGAGATTTTGGACTCTGGGTCAGACCCTTCGAGATGTTCTTCGAAACAATCGAAATCGACGGTGTTGAAGTTCCGCGCTTTCAATATATTGGCGAATAAATCCTGCCGATCAAGCAATAAACCAGCTATGCAAAAGGCGACCGGGCAGGAAAGCAAGGGAGCCGGCAAGCAGAATTCCTCCCATATACAAGCCAATCATGAGTCCCTTGTGGGATGCCAGCTTAGCTCTTTTTATCGAGATATAGGCACCGGGCACGCTAACCAAAGCCATCAAACTGAATAGGTGAATCCAGCCGAAGTGATCGAATAAACGGGGACCAATGACAGCAGGCATTAACAGAGAAAATACGGCCGTGATAAGAATTAACACCATGTAGATTTTGCCGAAAAATTTATGGTGCTTTGTGCCTTTACGTGTAGCCATGATGAACGTACCGATGATGGCGGCAGGGACTACGGTCGAAAGACGAAAATAAGCTAACTCAACATATTCCATTACACTCTCCGTACAGGTCACAAGTTGACATAAATCCCTCTTGCTGCGCTGGACTCACCTGTAATATCCCGTTTATCCTCCGTTTTTCCAGTTTCTACAAGACAAAGTACCTTTTTCCGAGGTCGCTTTCGAGGTTACAAAATGCGCAATATTCTCTTCTTCCTGGCTTGCGGCGTTATGCTGCTTAACTGCTCAGAAGCCCCTACTAACGACAGTACCAGCCCGGAAATTGAAACCACTGAGAGCCAGATCAACAGCATCGAAGAGGCGCTCCATGAACACGTTGCTATCCTGGCCTCGGATGAGTACGGAGGTAGAGCACCGGCCACCGCCGGCGAAGAACTCACTATTAATTACTTACGGGATAATTTTACCGAGCTGGGTGTTGGCCCAGGTAACGGTGATTCCTACTTTCAACCAGTCGCCGTAACTGAAATTGTTACCGCGAACGATGCCATTCTTTATTTGCAGGGAAGTGATTACGAAGCTTCATTTAATTACGGCAGCCAAATGATGGTCGGCACCCAACAACAAATACCTTTTGTCACAGTTCAGGGTAGTGACGTGGTATTTGTTGGCTACGGTATCGTAGCGCCAGAAAGAAACTGGAACGATTATGCCGGCGTCGATGTTAGCGACAAGACCGTAATTATCCTGGTCAATGATCCAGGCTATGCAACGCAAGATGAAGAATTGTTTAACGGCAATGCCATGACTTACTACGGTCGCTGGACTTACAAGTATGAAGAAGCAGCACGTCAGGGAGCCGCCGCCGCATTAATTGTTCACGAAACAGGTCCGGCGGGTTACGGCTGGGAAGTTGTGCGCAGTAGTTGGTCAGGGCCTCAAATTGGACTTGAAGCCGAAAACCTGAATGGTGATCGTTCGGAAATAGAAGGATGGTTAACACTCGAATCCACGGAAGCAATTTTTGATGGGGTCGGGCTAAACTTTCAAGAGCTAAAGACAGCGGCTGCCCAACCGGGATTCGAAGCCGAGGAGCTGGGAGATATTCAAGCCAGTGTCAGTATCGACAATGTTGTGCGCACGTCGACTTCCCAGAACGTAATCGCGGCTATTCCCGGCACCGAACGACCTGAAGAAACAATTATTTATACCGCGCACTGGGATCATCTCGGAACCAATCCCGTTCTGGGCGGCGACAATATTTATAACGGCGCTGCGGACAACGCCACTGGAACCGCTGGCTTGTTAGCGCTTGCAGATATGCACATGCGACAAGCAGCACCGGAAAGATCAATCGTATTTCTCGCGGTAACTGCTGAAGAGTCTGGCCTGCTGGGATCACAGTGGTATGCGGAGCATCCGGTTTATCCAATTGAAACCACTGTTGCCAATATCAATATGGATAACTTGAACACTTTCGGGCGTATGCGCGATGTTGTGGTGGTGGGCGCAAGTAGCAGTGAACTGGAAAATTATCTGGAAGATGCCGCCAGTGGCCAGGATCGTTATGTCACTGCAGAACCGAATCCCCAGCGAGGCTATTACTATCGATCCGATCATTTCAATTTTGCCAAGGTTGGAATCCCCGCGCTTTATGCCGAATCAGGTGAAGACAGTATCGAGAATGGTCGCGAATGGGGCGCTGCCCAGGCGCAGGAATACACGAACGTTCGCTACCATGCCCCAAGTGACGAATACGATCCGAATTGGGATCTGAGCGGGGCCGCAGAAGATATCGAATTGTACTTCGAAATAGCTACCCGCCTGGCGAACTCGGATGATTTCCCGGAATGGTTCGAAGGCAACGAATTCAAGGCTATCCGCGACGCCTCCAGCGCTTCCCGACAATAGCGATTTAGCCAGGGACAGATTTATTTTTTAGCAATCAGGCTTGTTCCTGATTTCAAAACCTGCCAGAAAAATTTGTCCCTATTCAATTAGCGCAGGCTAATTAATACAACAATCCTGCAATAGCACCGGTCATGCAGGTTGCCAGGGTTCCTGACAAAATTGATTTAGGCGCTAATGCAACAATTTCCCTTGCTCGCTCCGAACACATACCACTTAAGCCGGCAATCATAATTCCCAAACTCCCGAAATTTGCAAAACCGCAGATTGCGTAGGTCATTATGATCCGGGATTTCTCTGAAAGCGCATTCTCAGGCAATTCGGTCATTGCCAGAAACGCAATTAGTTCATTCAGCGCAGTTTTTATTCCCATAAGTGAACCAGCATCGAGCGCTTCACTCCAGGGCACCCCCATAAACCAGACCAGCGGCGCGAATAAGTATCCCAGCAATCTCTGCAAGGTAATCGGATCTTCACTGGTAAAAGGGATAAGGGATAATGCACTATTCAGCAAGGCCACCAGTGCCACTAACACCAGCAACATGGCCCCAACATTGACCATAAGGGCCACGCCATCACTGGTTCCCCGAGCAATAGCATCCATGATGTTATGGTACTTGGGCCCAAAGTCTTCATTGTCATCAGCAATATCATCCGCCGACTCTGCACTACTGGCGGGCACCATAATCAACGCCAGCATAATTGCTGCCGGCGCACTGATAACCGAAGCGGTCAGAATATGACCCAGTGCATTGCCGATTATTGGTTCCAGTATCACAGAATAGAGAACCATCACCGTGCCGGCGATAGTTGCCATGCCTACCGACATGACTACAAATAATTCGCTCCGGGTTAAAGCCTTTATATAGGGTCTTATTAATGCCGGTGATTCAACCATGCCAATAAAAATATTTGCCGCAGCACTTAGCCCCACCGCGCCTCCTACTCCCAACCCCCTTCTTAGGACATAGGCAAATCCTTTGACCACTACAGGCAACACCCGGTAATGCCAGAGAATGGCAGACAGGACGCTAAAAATTAAAATCAAAGGCAGGATTCGAAAGGCAAGCACGATAGTCGCACCG
Source organism: uncultured Pseudohongiella sp. (assembly GCA_964616225.1). Taxonomy (GTDB): domain Bacteria; phylum Pseudomonadota; class Gammaproteobacteria; order Pseudomonadales; family Pseudohongiellaceae; genus UBA9145. The sequence continues at coordinate 250,575 of CAZTTE010000002.1, read as the reverse complement.
GGATCGCCTACTTCGAATGGATAGGCAACATTGGCGGGGTCACCTCCAAGATAGCCAAAGACAAAAAGCGTGCCCGCCTCTGTTGCATCTACGACTGCAGACACTCCACGATTAATCCCGCCAAGTAATTGTTGCAGGATATTCAGGCGGAACACGAGAAAGGCAAATACAAACTGCAGTCCCAGGCCCGCTGCAATAAGTTTCCAGTGCGGGAGCTTACGCTGTTCACTGCACAAAACTGCCAGCGCGATGAATACGCCTATGCCGATAATGGCTTGTAGATATGACATAGCTGCAACCTTTTATTATTTGCAGGGATAATTTCACGATCCAACAAAGAAATGCAAGAAAGCTTTTTGCTTACCTCATTAGCAATCAGTGGTACTCTTCACAGTTTTTCCGGAGCCCCATTATCTCTTCCCCCGAATCAGAAGCGAACCCACCGTCACAGAACGCCTTTGATTTGTTCTCTCTCATACAATTTCGCTGGTTGTTTTTTGGAAATGTCGCCTTCTTCTTTTCCATGCAAGGGCAAATGCTCACCCGCTCATTGCTGGCCTGGGAACTAACCGGGGAAGCCACGGCCTTAGCCTATATCAACCTAGTGGTAGCAATTCCACTGGTAATTGCTTCCTTGTTCGGCGGCGCGATTACCGATCGTGTAGAACGACGTCGGCTAATTATATTTGGCCAGAGCCTGATTATTGCAAACGAGATATTCATTCTTGTTTTGCTATTACTGGGACAGCTCGAATTCTGGCACATGCTCTGCACCGCATTCATTGCCGGTTGTGCCTTTCCATTTATCATGCCCGCACGCATGGCGATTACTATGCATGTTGTTGGTCCGCAACGCCTGCAGCGTGCCCTGGCCTTTCAGGCTGGCGCCATGAATCTCAATCGAGTGCTTGGCCCGGCGGTAATGGGAGTAGTCATTGCGCAGTTTAGCTTTACCGCCGCCTATTACTTGTCTATAGCACTCTATGCTTGCGCGATCAGCTGTATGTTCGGCATCGAACCAAGCTATTCCAACGATCCAAACTCAGAGAAGAAACCCCTGCTGGCGGACATTGCATACGGATTTAAATACATTCTGGAACACCGACCGGTACTTATATGTTTATTGTTTGGCCTGGTGCCCATGTTCCTGGTTATGCCTTTTCAAAACATCCTGGTGGTTCTGGCAGAAGAGGCGTGGCAAGCAGAAGAAACCGGTGTTGGAATCCTGATGGCAACCATGGGGATAGGTGGTGTACTTGGGGCGATCTGGATTGCACGCAGAGATGATCATGCCAGCAGGTTGAAGATTATGATCGGCAGCACTTTTTGTTTTGGAATCTTTCTCGCCATATTTACCCAGACAGCTAATTTCTATATTGCCCTGATTCCACTTTTACTCGCCAATGTTTGTGCGAGCGCCAGTCAAACCGTAAACAATGCAGCAGTACAGTTGTTAGTCGATGACAGTGTTAGAGGGAGAATGAGTAGTTTTATGATGCTGTCTTTCGGATTAACACCGATAGGCGTGTTTCCACTGGCGATAGCCGCCGATAACATTGGCGCCGCCAACGCCATACTTGGCGCAACGATGCTCTTGATGGTAACGGTGGTGGGATTCCTCCTGATAAGCAAGACCCTCCGTGGTCTCGATCATTCAATTGTGGAGAAGATGACTTAGGGGCAGGTTTTTTCAACAATCAAGATTGCCCCTAATTTCAAATCCTTCCTGAAAAATAGATCTGTCCCTGTTTAGTTTCTCTCTGCATCAACATAATCTTCGTAACTCTGCTCGAGCTCTTCAATTGCTCGAATGAAACCAGCAGGATCGACAAATGTGTCCGGATCATAATCCTGACCGGTACGATATTTCTCATGCATATTGTACTGGCTGTTATGTGCTGCAACCCAGACATCGACATCCATGGCTTTCTGGCGTCGATAAGTATTGAGAAAGTCTTCAGCAACACCGGGATAGGTTGGCTCGACTGTTAACTGCTTGCCAGCATTAATAGTTCCCATATTGGCGATTAAGACCTTGTATTCTCGGCCATCTTCATTAACTACCAAGGAGTAACTGGAACTGCCTTCCGTATGACCCGGGTGGTGATATACCGTTAACTGCAGATCACCAAGCCGAATTATTTCGCCATCACGAATAATCTTGTCGACATCGATGGCGCGAAAGGTTTCTTCACCACCAAAATGCGGATCACTAAACCCGCCGTCTTCCAAAACTCGAGCATCACCAACTGTTGCCCACATTTCTGCGCCAGTTATTTCCTTAATTTCAGCCAGCGCGGCAGTGTGATCCCAATGGGCTTGTTGGGTAAGCAGAATTCGAACATCCTCCAAACGAAAACCAAGGGACTCCATGTTTTCCCTAATCATCTGGGTAGAATCTTCCAGTCCAGTATTGATGAGAATATGACCCTCATCTGTAGTTATGAGAAAAACACTCAAGTCATAACTTCCCACCCCATAGAGGTTGCCAATTATCTGAAATCCTTCGAATGGTCGACTCCAGTTTTCTCGCTGGGCAAACGCTTGCGTTGCAATCACACTGCAGAGTAATCCACAAAGACAAACTTGTACCAGGTTCTTTTTCATCATTAAGACCTCTTCTTGTTATTCGTTTGTTTGCAATAATTTTGGTTGTCTTCTGGCCAAACTTCGCTGCTCATAATCATAGGCAATAGAAATTAGTGCAGGCTCGTCAAAGGCGCCAGCAAAAAATAGCAAACCTATGGGCAACTCATCGATAAACCCTGCCGGCACAGTAATACTTGGATAGCCCGAGATTGCAGCCAGGGAAGAAGAAGGTATATAAGTATAAGGACCATCACCGTTTTCATGATCGATCGGCCAGGCGACATCGTTACCCGGCGCAACCAGGGCATCGAGATTGTGCTCTGCCATTACCGCATCGATTCCATCGGCCTGGGATAATCGTTTCGCGGTTCTCAATGCATCCAGATAGGCAGCATCAGAAAGACTCCCTACTGCATTGGCCTGCTCAAACAATTCCTGCCCGAAATAAGGCATTTCCAGGTCTGCATTTTCATTATTGAACTCTATAAGAGAAGCAAGGGATTGATGTTCACCACCCCGATTCTCCAGATAGGCATTAAGGTCTGCCTTGAATTCGTAGATTAATACCTGGAACTCAGCATCACTCATTACTTCAATATTATCGAACTCCACATCGACCAGGGTCGCTCCACCCTGTTCCAATATTGCTAGTTGCTGCTCTAATAAATTGTTTAATGCCGCGTTGTCGTTAAACAATTGCCGCACTACGCCTATGCGCTTACCCCGCAGCCCATTCCTGCTGAGAAAGCGAGTGTAATCCAGGATCGCACGACTACCCGCCGCCACACTTGCAGAATCAGAGGCATCGATGCCAACCATGGCGTTTAGCAGAATCGCTGCATCGCTAACACTGCGGGCCATTGGTCCGGCAGTATCCTGCGAATGAGCGATAGGAATAATACCGCTACGGGAAACCACTCCGAGAGTCGGCTTTATACCGACAATGCCATTAATAGAAGCAGGACATACTACCGAACCATCGGTTTCAGTACCAATTGCCACCATAGTGAGGTTGGCCGATACTGCTACCCCGGAGCCGGAGCTGGATCCGCATGGGGATTTATCGAGCACGTAGGGATTTCGCGCCTGCCCTCCCCGGCCTGACCAACCACTGGCAGATGAACTGGAGCGAAAATTTGCCCATTCGCTTAAATTTGCTTTACCGAGAATAATGGCTCCCGCAGACCTTAACTGTTGTGCAAGGTGAGCATCTTCCGCAGGGACTGGAGCATTCGCTAATGCGTAACTGCCTGCGGTAGTAAGCATTCGATCGGCAGTATCGATATTGTCTTTCAATAAAACCGGAACGCCATGCATGCGGGACCTAACTTGTCCGGCTTGTCGCTCTGCATCCAGCTCTGCAGCGATCGCCTGTGCATCTGGATTCAGTTCAATGACTGAATTAAGTTGCGGATCGATTTCTCCAATACGCGCCTGGTAGTACTCAACCACTTCGACTGCGCTAATTAATCCTTCCGTGTAAGCAACTTGCAATTCATTAACTGAAATCTCGAGAAGATTGTCCTCAAGAACAGAAGAAGAATTGGTAGCACAAGATGCCATCCCGGCAAATAAGGCCAGGCAAACCAGTGAGTGAATATATTTTTTTAACAAAGACATAGTAGACTATTCAATTAAACAACTTTCTTGTTTACTTCCGCGAGTTTTTCCGGCGTCCTGATATCGCTGGTTAACAATAAAGCAAAATTATTAAGCCCAACACAAATTTGCCAGGTCACGCCCAGCAGAAACATAGAGCTCGCAGCGATTACTCCGAATACCGACAAGATAACGGCCAGCAATACACCAAAGCCGATAAAGAAAAGCACCTGTTGCAGGCGTGAAAAATAGCCTCCTTTTGTGCCTCTGACAAACTGGTAAAGGTTAAGCGCCATAACAACAGAGAAAGTTGCTGCAGCGATTTTCCAGGCCAGATCCTCATTGCCCAGGAACTGGTACAAAAGGTATGGGACGAAACTCAACAGACTGGCCGATATGCTGGCCCGCAACAAAGCATTAAACTGCAAAATAGTTTTACCAGTCCATTCGCTTGCATCGATTTTTAATGCCGCTACGATACCCATAAAACCGGTCAGGGTTATTGCCACTTCAGATATGGTTCGTAAGTATTCCTGGTGTTCCATTTGCTAGCCTGTTGTAAAAAGTATTATTCGGCGACAAATCCCTTCCAGTTATTCATATACTCAATAAACTTTTCTGACAAGCCCTCGTTGGCAAGATGCTCCCGGGTCACCGGTAAATTCACAGGGGTGAAATCTCCATCGGTTTGCATTTTTAAAGGAAAGTCATGGTGCAAGATGGCGGCTCTTCCAAGCATTATCCAATCTACACCGCTTGCAAAAGCCTGTTCGGCTTCTGCTGGTGTACGAATTTTTCCAGCGATACCGAGTCGAACTTCTTTGCGGTCAATATCGGTGAAATAGGACAGCAAGCTCCTGCCTTGTTTATCTTCTTCCACAGGCTCCTTGAATACATCCCACAAAGACATATCGAGAAAATCGATTTTGTCTTCATCACACAGGCGTTGAGCAATAGCGACACTGTCATCCAGCTTCATGCCAAAACGTTCTGCCGAAAGCCGTACGCCAAGCATAAAGTCATCTCTGCATTGAGCACGGATACCATCGATGATTTCAAAAAGAATTCTCGATCTGTTTTCCAGGTTGCCACCGTATTCATCGTCGCGCTTATTTATTTCGCTGGAGAAAAACTGGCAGAGTAAATAGCCATGGGCTCCATGTAATTCAACTCCATCGAAGCCGGCTTTTTCTGCCCGAACTGCTGCAGCAACAAAATCGTCGATAAGCTGCTTTACTTCCTCCGTGCCAAGTGCGCGCGCGCCGGTTTCTTCATTATCTGATGGGCACACGGGTGTAAAACCAGTCACTTCTTCTGGCGCACGCATACCGCCATGATAAAGCTGGCAATTTGAAACGGATCCTTCTTCTTTTATAGTTTTAGCGAGACGGATGAGCCCTTCGATATGCTTGTCAGCAAATATTCCCAACTGACCCTTAAAGCCCTGACCAATTTCCTGCACGTGGGCGGCGCAGGTCATGGTTAAACCAAATCCTCCCCTGGCACGCATAGTTAGCCAGTGAAACTCGTCATCAGAAAGCACACCGTCTTCGTGACTCTGTAAGTTTGTTAATGGCGCAAGCATGAATCGATTTTTCATGCTGGGGCCGCGGGTAAAACCCAAAGGAGAAAAAAGTAAAGTCATACAACCACTCTCAATTTGCAGAAAAAACGGGCGATGTCATGAGACAGCGCCCGTTTGCTTATTACGTCTAACTGACTATGGAATCAGTACTGGTACGAAACGTGACATACCAGAAACAACTCCGACTTCGCCAGCGTAAATGTTACCGGCGGCATCTGCCGTCACACCTTCGCCCATTGCGCCCAGTCCACCCATGCCGGTGTTTCCCGGGTGCATATGATTTGGAATAAAATACAAGACTTCACCGTTGCGAGCATTTCCGACCCGAAGTCCTTTACGCCAGCCACCAGGGTTGTAGTTTTCATCAGATTCAGAATCGATGGCATACAGCATGTCATTGCTTGAATCGATGTAGAGCCCGGAGATACGGCTAAATTGATACCAGGTATCCAGCCATTCACCATCCTGGGTGAAAATCTGAATGCGGTTATTGCCGCGATCGGCTACGAAAAGACGTCCCTGAGAATCCATGGCCAGGCTGTGTGGCGAACGGAATTGACCATCGTCCCAGCCATACTCACCAAAATGACCTATATAAGTGCCATCTGGCTCCCACATGGTAATGCGGCTCTTCGTCTCTGGCCCTGGATCACCCTGGAATTGTGCGCCGTGAGTTTCGGCGATGTAGATTCTGCCATTAGGAGCAATCAATACATCATTGGGATCGGTTAAATGGGTTGGCGGATCGCCTACTTCGCCAGGTGTACCGATAGTCAGTAGTAGTTCACCGTCCGGGCTGAACTTCATTACGCTACTACCGATGTTGGCGGCTGCAGGGTTCTGCGCTATTTCGTTATCGTTAGCGATACGAGCATCGGCAACCCAGACATTACCTTGGCGATCTACATCCATTCCGTGAGGCCAGAGAATCTGGCCGGCACCGAATTGCGCTACCACCCTACCGTTCGGATCCAGCTTGACGATTGGATTGATGTCAGGAGTGGTTGCACACTGGTTAGTTCCACAACGATCACCAGCCCAGATGTGGACACCATCGATATCGACGTTTACTGCGCTCACTGATCCCCAGCTACGACCATCTGGTAAAGTTCCGAAATTTCGCTCGGTTAGGTAAGGATTAGGTAGGTTGTTTATTGGCTGCTGGCCAGCATGGGCTGCTGGCTTGCCTGTTTCTGCCATCGATCCTGCAGTGAATTGTGCCATTGCACTTGCAGCAAAGACAGAACAGATGAATCCCACTAATCCGGTTTTTAATAAGAGTCCTGCCCCGGATTTCTTTGTTGTAATCATTGTGACCTCGCTTTACTTCTATTTATCTAGTTTTGGCTTTCGAACAGACCTTTAACGGAACCTGAGAACATGAACCCTAGCCGGTTACTTGTCAAGATAACGAAAATTCCTTCAGGCTCCCTAGACTCCTAGGCTTGGGCTGTTTATGCTCTCCATTCCGTTGCTGCTGATGCAAATTTTCAGAAGCATACGAAAACAAATTCCAATGAGGGGGAAAACATGAATCCATCAATGAAAAATAAGAATCTACATCTTTGCTTAATCGGTCTGTTCACATTATTACTCGCTTCCTGCGGTCAGGAGGACTCAAGCCCCCAACAAGCGGCTCAAACTGCAGCACCAGCTGTGGAAGCTGTATCCGACACGCGCGAAGGTGAAGTACCTGTTGATATTCAGGAACCCGGCGAAGGGCTCGTCATTACCCAAACCCACTGGATAAATGAAGATGACATCGGCAATGGACTTGGCGATGCAAGCATTGACTTGTTATCGCAGCCGATTAGTGCGAATCCCGATATGTGGTTGCAATACGGTGGCGACTATTCCAACGCCCGCCACAGTCCAATTGAAGAGTTATCTCCTGAAAACGTTGACGACTTACGCTTCGCCTGGGGTTTTCCAACGGGCACAAATGGTCAGTTCGCAGTATCCCCTGTCGTTTATGACGGCATTATGTATGTCACTTCTTCTTTTAATCGGCTGTTTGCACTGGATGCAACCAGCGGTGAACTTTATTGGCGTTACGACCACCCACAGCCTGCTGACTTGAGACTGTGTTGTGGCCCGGCCAACCGTGGCGTCGCAATCATTGACGACAAAGTTTTAATGGCGACGCTGGATGCACGCATCCTGGCATTCGATCGCCTATCCGGAGAAATCCTCTGGGATTCAGAGATTGTCGAATACTACCGGGGTTTTAGTGCCACCTCTGCACCGCTCATTGTTAAGGACATGGCAATCATAGGAATCGGCGGCGGCGAATACGGTGTTCGTGGATTCTTCGACGCCTATAACGTGAACACCGGCGAGCGTGTGTGGCGTCACTATACGGTGCCTGCTGCCGGCGAAGCTGGTTCTGAGACCTGGGCTGGCACTTCTTATGAAACCGGTGGCGCACCTGCCTGGACTATCGGTTCTTACGATGCCGAGCTAGACATACTCTATTGGACAACCGGTAATCCTTCTCCCGATTGGAATGGCGATGCCAGGCTCGGTGATAACCTCTTTTCAGATAGTGTACTGGCGATCGATCCAGATACTGGAGAAAGACTATGGCACTATCAGTTCACTCCCCATGATGTCTGGGACTATGACGGCAACACCCACCTGTTTTTAGTTGACCTGGAAGTGGAAGGCGAAACTGTTAAATCCCTGGTACAGGCAAACAGAAATGGATTCTTCTATGCCATCAATCGGGAAAACGGCGAATTTATTCGCGCCACCAGTTACATGGAGCAACTTAACTGGGCAACTTCGATGGAACCCGGTGGCCGACCGGTTATCAATCCTGAAGCACTACCGGTTGAAGAACCAACTTATCGAGTTTGTCCCGGTGTAATGGGCGGCATGAACGGTTCTACTGCCGGATCGCTAAACCCTGATTTAGGCCTGGCATTTATTCCTGTAATTGAAAGCTGCCAGCTGATGCAAAAAGGCATAGGCGTTCACATCGAGGGCTTGCAGTTTACCGGCGGCATGCCTATCTCTGTAGATGCAGCTGAGGAAGTTGCCTACGGTCATATTACTGCCATGGATTATCAAACCGGTGAAGTGGCCTGGCGCTATCTCGATCCGCAACCAGTAATGGGTGGAACACTTAGCACTGCTGGCGGTCTGGTATTTGCCGGAAGTCTAACTGGCTACGCCATCGCGCTCGACGCGGAAAATGGCGAGGAAGTGTGGCGGGCTAAACTAGGCGGTGGTGTGCGTAGCCAGCCTATCGCTTACGAGGTTGATGGCGAAGCTTATGTCGCTATCGGTTCAAGCAACTTCCAAACCCTTTCTGGATTTGTAGGTGGTGACATCGCAATCCCTGAAGGGGGTCACCTGTATGTTTTTAAACTGAGCAATTAGTCGGACAGTACTCCTGACACAAGAAGAACATAATGCGAAGTAAGTTGATTTATATAATCTTCGCAGTCGGTGTCCTCATGGCTGCGATTCTTCTCGCCATTATATCGGCTGAGAATGTACCCAACTCTGGCGGTGTTGCTCACCCGGAAATACCGGGTTTGCAGATAGGCGGCGATGGCGTAGCAAGATTGGAAAACATCGGGACACTGGGTTTTGCTTTCCACTGCCTACTGCTGGTGCAAATTGTTCTTCTTTCTATATTGGGAGTATCTGAACGCTACCGTACTACAGAACTATTAGCTTATATGGGTGGCAGCCTGTTTTTTATGCTGTTGGTTGCCTGGCAGATGTATTCCGGTCACCAACAGTTTCTGGAAACCGGCGAGACCGGTTACTTTCTTGGATTTCCAACAGCAACAGCATGGGCAACTTATGGCACCTGGCTGGCTGCCATTCCACCGATTGTGATTTATAGCTGGGGTTTCAGAAAATACATTTATACCCCTGAAGACCAGGAAAAATACGAGGCCCTCTTGAAAGAAAAATCTGAGCGCTCGGGACAGTAATTACATGGAAGCGTTTAGACAAGAGATAATCGTTGGCGCCGTCGTCGTCTACATGGTTTTTTGTGTAGTGACTGGCCTGTGGGCCATGCGCCGCACCCATAATAGCAGCGACTTCTTTATCGCCGGCCGCGGTCTTGGGCCAATCGTCGTCGCCCTCGCACTATTTTCCAGCACTTTGAGCGGTTTCGGATTCGTTGGCGGACCTGGCCTGGTCTACTCTATCGGCGTCAGTTCTTTCTGGATGGTAGTCATCTCTTCCACCGGCTATGCCATCGGCTTCTTTCTGGTTGCAAAAAGAATTCGCATGATCGCTGAACTGCGGGATTGCATTTCCTTACCGGATATTGTCGCTGCTCGTTATGGCAGCCAGGCGGTAAGGTTTATGATAGCCATCACAATTGTTCTAGGCGTAATGGGTTACCTGGCTACGCAAATACTGGCCATGGCGGTTGTAATGCAGGCCATACTTTCCGGCACTGAAATGTTTGCCAACATCGGCCTCGTTACCTGTGTGGTTATTTCTTCCGCTGTGCTGATCTTTTATTGCGTTACCGGCGGCATTATTGCGTCAGTTTATACCGATGTTGTGCAGGGCGGCATCATGATTGTTGCCGGCTCATTGATTCTCTTTACTGCTATGAACGTGTTCGACGGCGGCATACAGGAAGCTACTTCCATCATACTCGCCGATGACGGCGAAGCAGCAATGCCCTATGGCGCCGCTGGCATAATGGCATCACTGGGTTGGTTTTTCGTGTTTGGACTTGGATTGGCAGGGCAACCGCACCTGATAACCAAGATGATGATGAACAAGAACATAAGTGATAACCGCAGCATCCTGCCCATGTCATTATTCGGTTATGTCATGGCAGCGCTACTCTGGATCTCTATCGGTATCGTAATGCGTGCAGCAGTAATCGACGGAGTCGTACCACCGCTAGCACTTCCAGACGATGCCGCCTCGGTATTTCTATCGGTATTCGCCAACCCATTGTTGGCAGGTGTCGTGTTTGCCGGATTGTTTGCTGCCATCATGTCCACCTCCGATGCATTTCTTAATATAGGCACCGCGGCAATCATTCACGATATACCTAAAGCCATACGCGGCGAGAGCGTCGAGAACGAGTTGTTCTGGGCGCGGGTTGTTACTGTCATCCTGGCAATTGTTGCCGCCAGCTTTGCCCTCTATTCTCATTTCCAGGATGCCACCCTGGTGGCAATTCTCGGGGCATTTGGATGGGGTACATTTGCCGCCAGCATCTTCCCGGTGGTTGCTGTGGGATTAAACTGGAAAGGTGCGACCGTTGCCGGTGCTGTAACTGCTATTAGCGCTGCCTTATTAATTAACTTCGTTACTCAACTCGCTGGTTTCACCTACCCTTACGGCGTAAGTGGACAACTGGTTGCCTTTGCAACTTCGATGGTGCTGTTTCTTGGCGTATCCATGGTTACCAGAAAACCGAATCTGGACAGCGACATTGAACGCATAATGGATATCTAAGGCTTTATTCTTTTGTAGCCTCCTTTTATTGCCTCCTTATTAGCTGCACTTTTCTGGCGCAAATTCACTTTTCGCCCATTTATTTGACTCAAATTGAGTCAAAAATTTGTTGTTTCAGGGATTAGCTGAAAATCAAAAACCCTATGTGGTTGATTTTTCGGAACATAGTGGAGTTGGCACAATCCTTGGATTATCTGGCGCAGCAATCAGGCATATATGGCGGATTCGCCCATCCGGTAAACCATATATGCTTGATTTGCACTAATCTCTTTCGCCCCTCGCTCCCCCGCTATTCAGTTTTTATTAATCTAACCGACCTTACTTTATAGTCGATTATTCAACATCAGGTACATCCAATTGCGTTCCCGCCAATTCCTATACAGCTCGTTTTTACTGGTTGCCAGTGCAACTTTGTTTTGTACTCAAACATTGTTTGCTCAATCGACTTGCAGTAGCAACCAATACGAAACTGAAGATGAAGAATGTTTTCCTGTCTGGTACGGCGAAACCGACATTGGGGCTTACTACACTATTGTTATTCCGGAAGACTGGACTGCTGAAGATGGCCTGGTGTTCTGGAATCACGGTTTCCAGAGTTTTCTGACTGGCTTTGAAAGCAATGACCTGTTGGGCATTCTCAATCCCTTGTGGGATGGGTACTACACCGGCGATGTACAAGACGAACCTGGACTCGGCCCCTATGGCGACTACATTCTTTCCCAGGGATATGCCATGGCTGCGTCCAGTTACAGCCAGACCGGCTGGGCCGTATTCGACTCCCATATTTCCAATGGCGAGATGTATAGCGAATTTCTATCAATTGCATCCTCTCTTGGACAGGGAGCGCCGCAACAGTTTTACATCATTGGTGGCTCACTGGGCGGCATTGTCACTATGCGCGATCTTGAATCGGACCAGCTTCCCGATCCCAATGGCGCCCTGCTACTGTGTGGCGCGGTTGCAGGATCAGCAAACTGGATCGATGCCTACGATTTAAGAATAATCTATGAAGCGGTTTGCGACGCTGTACCGGGCGCGGAACTACCCAAGCCCTGGTATGAACGACCAGAGTTACTGTTTGGCGAAATCGATTACCTGGATTCATTGAATGAGTGTGTTGGTATAGGTACTCGCTTATTAATTGATGAGGATAATCCTATCGAAGTACTGGCATGGGAATTCGAAAATCCAGATGAAGCAGATCGACTGGAGGAAATTCTGGAAACTTCTGATACAGAGAATCCCTATTTCCTCGCACTCAATCTATGGTATGCAGTATTTCAGATTCCCCGCCTGATTAATGATGAAACACAACTTAATGGCGCCATTCCTTTCAGCAACGTCGGAATCGACTACAACGATGGTTCGATTAATCAATCCGCTCTTAGAAATTTCGCCTTGCCTTCGGCATTAGAGTCGCTGCTCGCAAATTACACGCCCAATGGAAACATCGGTGATACCAGGATTGTGTCTATCCATACTTCTCATGACGGGCTGGTACGTGTTCAAAACCAGTATGCCCTGCAAACACTGATTCCGGATGATCAACTGACTGTGGCAATTGTGGACGATTCAGAAAGCCCAAGCCATTGCGGCTTTACCATCGACGAGGGACTCGCTGCATGGAATGAACTCACCGATTGGGTTGGAGGTGAAGCAAAGCCTTCCGTTCTTGACCTGGAACTAGCCTGTCTCGCTGCCGCGAGCGACGAAGATAACTGCAATTATGATCCCGACCTTGTTGTAGTTTCCGGGCTACCGACCTTTAAAAGGGAAAACTCAATCGGAGTCACCGGCATAAATAGCTACGACGCCGCAACCGGCCAATTGGAATTTCAATCGCTGCAATTATTGGGAGCTGACGAAACTTATGACGGCGTGCTGAATCCACCAGGCAGTAATAGCTCGCTGTTTACCCTTGGTGAAATCGAGCAGACGGGATCGACACCGGCGTGGCAACACAGCTCGGCATTCGACGCCAATAGCTCACTTCTTTATTTACCAAGAGTCAACATTCTGAACGTTTCGCCGCCCGATACAAATGAGTACGACGTTTATCTGCGCTTCAACGGCGTCGATGGCTTCGAATTCGTGGAATTTGAACAGAAATAAGCAGCTCTCCAATCTTCTTTAATAACAACCCTTTCGAGACGCGAGAACCACCCACCATTCGTACTTTTTGACCAGCCTGATAATCGGCCGAACCTGAATACAATCCCGGCCAAATTTCACGTAAACTCGTCTATTCGTCCCTGCTCTCTGCAAACTCAGTAGCAGTCCTATAGATAGAAGAATAGAAATAGAAAAGGAGGGTATATGAACCCCGCCTCCAGAATTATCAGCTCCGGCACCCTGGCGCTAGCACTGGTGAGCAGTGCCTGCTCTCAAGGTGCTGATAATACAGCTACAACGGACAACGGCGAGTGGCCGGTGTATCGAGGTAATACGGCTGGCACCGGCTATTCATCCCTGGACCAGGTTAACCCTGGCAATGTGAATGAACTGGAAGTCGCCTGGACCTATTCCCTGCGCAATGACGCAGTAGAAACACCACGGGACCCAAACTCGCAAGTCACACCGATTGTGATAGACGGGGTTATGTATCTACCCACTGTGGATCGGGTGGTGGCCATCGATCCTTTAACTGGTGAAGAACTCTGGAGTCATTCTGTACCACTCAATGCCCCTTCTCGTCGCGGCGTTTCCTACTGGTCTGGACAGGGTGGAGTATCACCTCGAATTTTTTACACTGCCTTCGATCGCCTTGTCGCTTTAGATGCAGAAACCGGTCAACTGGATCGGGAATTTGGTGAGAACGGAATGGTAAGCATGGGCATTCCCTACATTTCCGTTCCATTTGTTTACGAAGGCGTCATTGTTGTCGGCGCCAATACTCCTCGTGGCGCTATAGGAGGAATTGGAAATGCCCGGGCATTCAGCGCACTCAATGGAGCACAACTCTGGGAATTCAGTTCAGTACCGCAACCTGGCGAACCAGGCCACGACACCTGGGAAGGTGATAGCTGGATGGGGAGACTTGGCGCCAACGCCTGGCCTTTTTACTTCACTGTCGATACCGAACGGGATCAACTCTACATTCCTTTAGCGTCACCGATTCCATTTGGCTACGGAGGTGATCGCGCCGGTGCAAATCTTTATGCTAATTCTGTAGTTGCCGTAGATATTCATAGTGGCGAATATGACTGGCACTTCCAAACCATTCATCATGATCTATGGGACCATGATCCACCGGCCCCACCATCGCTATTCGATGTCACTTATGAAGGCAGAACAATTCCTGCATTAGGAGTAACCACAAAGTCTGGTTACCTGTATGTACTTAACCGCGAAACCGGCGAACCTGTTTATGGTGTTACCGAAACACCGGTTCCCCAGAGCCAGGTTCCCGGGGAAGAAACATTTCCAACCCAACCTATTCCCGACAAACCTGCACCCATGGCAAGGGTGAGCTACGATCCAGCGGACCTGGTTACTGCGGCTGATACTAACGCCGAACATGCGGCCGCCTGTCGGGAATTAGTAAATTCCGTCGGAGAAATTTACAACGCAGGTCCTTACACGCCATGGACATACCGACCAGATGGCAACGGCCAGACCACCCTGCTGTTTCCCGGACTGGCTGGCGGCCCCAACTGGGGCGGCATAGCTCACAACCCACTCAATGCTTATGTTTATGTATTCGCTGCAGACCTGGGCACTTTCGGCTGGATGGAAGATGCCGAACCCGGATCGGATTTACCTTATGTACTATCCGGTCCCCGCCCTGCTGGATTCAATGTTCGCCTGAGTGGCAGGACCATGCCTTGCCAGAAACCACCCTGGGGAAGATTAACTGCCGTGGACACCAATACCGGTGACATCGCCTGGCAAATACCTCTCGGTATTACCGAAGGTCTTACAGTAGATAAACAACGCACCGGCCGGCCCGGCAGAGCTGGCGCCCTGATAACCGGTAGCAACTTATTATTTATCGCGGCTACCGATGACAATCGTTTTCGCGCCCTGGATGCCACCAGCGGCGATATAATCTGGGAAGATGTAATGGAGCGAAGGGGTAATGCCAACCCAATGACCTATCTGGGTAGTGACGGAAAGCAATACGTCGTGATTACTGCCACGGATGTAGTGAGGAGTTACGCTCTACCTTAATTACCAAGTAGACGAGGAAATTTGAATGCAAACTTACAAGACAATAAATGCATTTAAACCGGGAAGTAAGATTATTGCGGCTTT
The DNA here is from genome assembly GCA_964616225.1 of uncultured Pseudohongiella sp. Taxonomy (GTDB): domain Bacteria; phylum Pseudomonadota; class Gammaproteobacteria; order Pseudomonadales; family Pseudohongiellaceae; genus UBA9145. The sequence goes on along the minus strand of CAZTTE010000002.1, from coordinate 235,097 downwards.
GATAGTCTCATTCGGATTTACTTTCCCCTCCTTCGCCCAATACGGAACCGGTTCAGGTGAATGGCCCAGTTACGGTGGCGACACCGGTTCCACGAAATATTCACCACTCGATCAGATAACTCCGGAAAATTTCGAACAACTGCAAGTCGCCTGGACCTGGACCTCGGCCGATGCAAACCTCGATCTCGAAGCCATCCAGGAAATAAACGAAGCGGTTCGTATAAATAATTTCCAGGGGACACCATTAATGGTAAATGGTGTGCTTTACATTATTACTGCTGTTAATCAGATTGCGGCTATCGATCCGGGCACTGGCGAAACACTCTGGGTACATAATCCGGAAGTCTATCTGGCAGGAACACCGGTTAATACTATTGGTTACCACAACCGCGGTTTGGCTTACTGGAGCGATGGCAGAACCGAAAGAATTCTCGCCGGACTTAATGATGGCTACCTCATTTCCCTCGATGCAGCTACAGGTTTACCTGATTCTTTATTCAACGGTGGCAAAGTCGACCTGACTGAGGGATTGCCTCGAGCGACTCGAGATGTATTGGATTGGACAGGTGCGCAACCCGTTGGCGTTGTATCACCACCAATCGTGGTTGGCGATATCGTTGTTACCTCTTCTATTACCCAGGCCCGACCCATAAACAGGGTAAGACCCCCGATGTGGGTGCGGGGTTACAATATTCGTAGTGGTGAACATGTTTGGGACTTCCACACCATTCCCCTGGCCGGAGAATATGGCGTGGAAACCTGGGAAGAAGAATCCTGGCGACGCACCGGCAACAGCGGCGTCTGGTCCATGATGAGCGCCGATCCTGAACTTGGTTTGGTTTACTTGCCTATCGATGCGCCCACAGATGATTTTTACGGTGGCAATCGTCCCGGCGATAACCTGTTTAGCCAGAGTGTAGTTGCGGTCGATGCCTTAACCGGTGAGCGGCGCTGGCATTTCCAGATGATTCATCATGGCCTATGGGATTACGATCCACCGGCCGCACCAAACCTTATCGACATCACTGTCGAAGGGCGCGACATCAAGGCTCTTGCCCAGATAACAAAGCAAGGCTTTGTGTATACCTTCGATCGGGAAACCGGCGAGCCGGTATGGGTCATAGAAGAAAGGCAGGTTCCACAGGAACCGCTTATCCCAGGCGAAAGATTATCACCAACTCAACCCTTCCCGACTAAACCACCCGCGTTTGAGAAGCAGGGATTAACTATCGACGACCTGGTGGATTTCACTCCCGAACTCAGGGCTGAAGCAGAACAGATCTTGGCAAACTACACTTACGGGCCGTTGTTTACTCCACCCAGCCTATCGATTCCGGGAAGCAACCGGGGCACCATTCTCAGACCCAGCGCCGGTGGCGGCGCCAATTGGATGGGAGCCGCAGTGGATCCAGAAACCAGCATCATTTATATCCCTTCTTCCGACTCCATATCTGTACCTGTTGTGGTTGAAACCAACCCGGAAGAGTCAACTCTGCGTTTTCGCCGTATCTCATACGGCGGAACTCGTGGACCCCAGGGATTGCCCCTACTGAAACCGCCTTACTCCACTATTACCGCTATTGATATGAACCGCGGCGAGATTGTCTGGCAGGTGCCTAACGGTGATCGCGCACCCAATTTAGAAAACAATCCCGCTGTAGAAGGATTAGACCTGCCCCCTCTTGGTGGCGGTGGCCGCAACCCAATCCTGGCAACACCTACTCTGCTGGTACACGCACAAAACTATCAAGATGGCCCCTTAATGGTGGCAAGAGATAAAGCGACTGGAGAAGAACTAGGCGCAATCATTATGCCGGCCCGTGCCATTGCCGCACCCATGACTTATGAACACCAGGGCAAACAATACATTGTCGTTGCCGTACTGACCGAACCTGCCCCGCGCTTATTCGCCTGGGCACTTCCCGATTAAATGCAAAGGAAAAAGAAATGAAATCCAAGCAGTTTTTACTTCAAATTTCTGTGAGCTTTCTTAGTTTAAGTTTTGGCTCCATTGTCTATGCTCAAGCAACGTTGGGTGAGCTGGCTGTCGATGAAACTGCCACTAATACCATCATGGAAGCGACAACCGATCCTGAATTCCTGACGGAGTGGGTTGCCATGTTGCCAGAGCACGACACGGTTCCAAGCCCAAGAGATGTGCTTGGCTACACCGTAGGCACGCCAGGTGCACTCACCCAGGTTGAAGAAATCTATGGCTACATGAATGCCCTTGCAAATGCTTCAGACCGGGTAGAAGTGTTTTCACTAGGACAGAGTTTCGAAGAACGGGATATGCTGGTGGTTGCAATCTCATCTGCAGAAAACATTGAGAATATTGAAACCTATAAACGCTATCTCAATGACCTGTCCGATCCGCGCAACTTGAATCGTGCCCAGGCTGACGAACTGATTGATAATGCCTTGCCCATCTTCTGGATGACGGCGGGATTACATTCGCCGGAATTGGGCCCACCGGAAATGGTCATGGAGCTTGCTTATCGCCTGGCAGTAGAAACGAGAGAACCCTTCGCTAACATTCGCGAAAATGTTATTACCCTGATTACACCTGTATTCGATGTAGACGGTCGCGCGCGCCAGGTGGACTGGTATCAGTCAAACATTGCTGGCCATACCGACTATTTTGACCGACCGCCAAGCAGTGTTCCTTTCTGGGGCCACTATACCCGCCACGATAATAATCGCGATGGTATTTCCATTACCCAACCAATCACTCTGAACTACAACAATGGCGTTTATGAATACAAGCCTACTGTCTCTTTGGACCTGCACGAATCGGTACCCTTGCTTTATGTAGCAGGCGGCACCGGACCTTATAACGAAGGCGTCAGCCCCATCACCATCGGCGAATGGCAGCTGCTGGCTAACTACGAAATCTCTCGTCTCAGTGGACTGGGATTGGAAGGTGTCTGGACCTGGGGCTTCTATACCGGCTGGTATCCCGGCTACATGTTGTGGGTGACCAATAACCACAACGGCATGGGACGCTTCTATGAAACTTTTGGCAATGGCAGTGCCGAAACTATGGAACGGGATTTAAGCAATTCAAATTATGCTGGCGAACCGGTCATCGACAGAACCTGGTATCGCGCCGCACCCCCGCCGAAAAAACTCACCTGGTCCATGCGCAACAACACCAACTTCATGCAGAGCGGAGTCATCGCTTCCCTGGAAATGGTTGCCCAGAACAAGAAGATGTTTCTCTCCAACTATTTTCAAAAAGGTGTGGAAGCCTTACAAAAGAGTGAAGAAGAACCGCCTTATGCTTTCCTGATTCCCCAGGAACAATCGGATCCGGAATCTGCCAACTACATGGTAGGAGCATTGCATCGCCATGCTATCGAAATGCAACGCTCAAACACTACCCGTACTTTCGGTGATGTTGAAGTCAAGGCGGGCGACATTCTTATCAACATGAACCAGCCCTATGGCCCGCTCGCTAAAACCTTGCTGGAAAAACAGGACTTCCCCAGCGATGTGGAAGTACCACCTTATGATGACGTGTCCTGGACCTTCGGCCTTGTTTACGGGGTGGAAGTAATTCCAATCGATGACCCTAACATCTGGGTGCATGCCTCAAGACGCTTTGATGAGGGCGATGTTTTTATTCCGCCAACAGAGACTCCCGCAGAAAACGATGTATGGGTAATCAGTAACAAAGGCCAGCGAGAGTTTGGCCCGACGCGCTTTGCCCTTGGGGATATCGATGTACTGGTTTCAGAAGAAGAATTTGAAGTGGGTGAAAACGAATATCCTGCCGGCAGCATGCTCATCGATGTAGGCGATTTGAATAATCGTAACCGTGAACGAGTTGCCGAGGTATTGGCGGACACTAATCTCTCCATTGCAAACCTTGCAGCAATGCCGGAAGTCGCAACCCATGAAATGGATTTACCGCGACTGGGAGTATTTCAAAGCTGGACTTCAACCCAGAATGCCGGGTGGGTGCGTTACAGTCTCGACCAGGCTGATATCCCCTACACGCTATTTTCGAAAGATCGAGTAAGGCGTGGCAACCTGCAGCGGGAATTCGATGTAATTCTGATTCCCCATATGAGTTCAGGTACGCAACTCTCTCAAATAATGGGCGGTATCGATCCCAAATGGTCCCCACTGCCTTATGAAACTACCAGCGATACACCCAACCTGGGCCATATTCTCAGCTCCGATGACATTAGCGGTGGCATTGGCTTCGAAGGCATGGCCACCTTTGAAGAATTCATTCGGGAAGGTGGCACCCTGGTGACATTGGGATCGGCCGGCGTGATAGCCAGTGATTCTGGAATTATTCGCGGTATTAACAAGCGCGGACCAGGCGGCATGAATACTCCGGGTTCGGTCATGACGGTAAAAATCACCGATCATAGCTCTCCACTTGTGTATGGCTACAACGAAATTTCCCATGTGTTCCGCGGCAACGGCCCGATCTTTTCCGTACCGGATCGTGATCGCAAATATTCGCCATTACAATTTGGCACCAAGCACTGGGATGAAGATGTAGAAGAAGAAAACGATAGGCCCAACGCACCACTGGTGCTATCTGGTGGCATCGTGCAAGGCGCAAACATTATCGATGGCCAACCTGCTATTGTCAGCAAACCATTAGACGATGGTCACGTGGTTATGCTGAGCTGGAATCCCATGCATCGACATGTGAATTTGCATGACCATGGCTTTGTTTACAACGCAATCCTGAACTGGAACGACCTCTAGAAACCATACCGGAGCAACAGCATGGAAAAAGTAACCGGAATCGGAGGTTTCTTCTTTCGTGCGCAAGATCCCAGGGGCCTGGCGCAGTGGTTTCTGAATAATCTTGGTATCGATCTTGTTCCCGACTCTTACGAAGGCCAGCCCTGGTCCCAGGAAGCTGGCCCCTCCGTGTTCGCGCCATTTGCCAGTGACACCAGATATTTCGGTAGAGACTCACAGATGTGGATGATTAACCTGAGAGTTAATGATCTGGATGCCATGGTGGCACAACTGCGAGAGAACGATAACGAAGTGGAAGTGGATGAAGCGGACTATCCCAATGGCCGTTTCGCCCGGGTTTATTATCCGGACGGCAATCCTGTTGAACTCTGGGAACCCAAGTAATTTGAAATAATTTCTGTTTATTTCTCAGACGCCGTGGCGAATTCCGTTGCGGTATCTGCTTCCTCTTTACCCGCCAGCCAAAGCGACCCTCCGACAGCAATCGAAAGATTAACCAGCAGACCGTAGATACCGGGATGAAATCCCCACACCTTGCCATCGACTATAAAATCAAACGGTCCAAAAGCCAGCGACAACGCAATTACCAGTCCGACCACCAGGCCAATTAGTACCGGCCCGGCACGCAAGCCCATCCAGTGAATCCCCAGCATAAATGCCGGCGCAATCTGTACCAGTAAATCGAACTTGCGATCCAGCAAGCCGACCAGTGAAGTCTGCTCTTTCAGAATTATCGCCAGCAAGGTCAACGCACCAACTACAATCCAGGAACAGCGTTTCCCCATTTTAGTGAGTTCCGACTCCGTGGCATCAGGCCGAAAATGCACGGCATAAATGTCTTTTATAAACATGGATGAAATAGAAAGCATGGCCGAGTCTGCAGTAGACATTAAGGCGGCGAGCACCGCACTAAAGATAAGCACCACCAGCGCATAACCCAGAAAGGATTGCTCCTGGATAATACGCAGGATACTGGACATGGCCTGGTCGGAATCGGCACCTTCCAGTCCCGGCACAAATGCCAGCGCGTAGATGCCAACAATAAAAGCGATCAGTACCGAGAAGAACGGCATGAATGCCATGGTGGCAAAACTACGCTTGAGGGTTCCTATAGACCTGGCGGAATACATACGCTGAATGGCCTGGGGATAGAGAGCACCGCCAATGCCAACCAAAAGTATGTAACTCAGCCATTCTCGTTGCATGGCAGGACTGGGGCGGGCCAGTTTTTCCGGTTCAGATGATTGCGCAATTGCAGCGGTTGCCTCAGAGACAGGACCAAACTGATAAACCATCAACAGCATTAAAATCATGAAACCAACAAACAAGACGCAACCCTGTATCACGTCGGTCCAGGCAATAGCGCGCAGTCCTCCCAGTGTTCCGTAAACCACCATGATTAGCGCCAATCCAACCACACCGTAGTTGTAAGCGATATCGCCGGCAGGTCCGGCCAAACCCTGCAAGGCACGGCCCATGGTCATGAGTTGGGCCAGTAAATAATTACTAAGGGCTACAATCATCACGATGGAAGCAATCGTCGCCAGTGTCCGTGAGTCAAATCGATCTCGAATAAAATCTACTGGTGTTACATAGCCTCGTTTCTGCGCCAGGGGCTGCAACTTGAAGGCAAACACCTGGAAGAACACAACGATGGCCAACATGTAATGAACGGCAATCAACCAGGGAAAACCAATGCGGTAGGTCGCGCCGGTAACCCCGAACACGGTATTACCACTATATTGCGTCGCATATAGCGTCAGGAATAAAACAAAAAAGCCAAAGCCTCTTCCGGCAAGATAAAAATCCTGCATGGAATCTTCTTTGCGAGCCTTGCGCCCCAGCCAGCCAAGCAGCAACAAAGTACTCAGGTAAAAAGAAAAGAACAGCCAGGCACCGAGACCGAATGGAAGTACGTTACTCAATCTGCACTTCCTTTATCTCGCAAGCATAACCAGGCAGTGAAACAGGAAGTCATGAACAGTGCCCCGAGGCTGGCCAGAATCCAGACAGGAAAACCAAACAGTATGCGTGCCTCACCTTCCGGCCAGTACCAGGGAATGATCAGCGCGAGCAGAACTAAGTAGACTACATATATCCAGTAATTTATGGGCCTGGATTCCCGCTTCAAATCAGTCATTCAGTTTAGAAATCCTACATAAAAAAGGTCAGGCTAGACTTCTACCCTGACCTTTCAATAAAACTCGCGTTCTCAATCTTCGCTGGCAAATCCCCGCTCTTCCATGCGCGCTCCGCGCAAGATATTCAACATACCATAGTTGCCTTCATGACAGGCATACTCGTACATCTGCCCATCGACTTTTGCCATTGGCACTCGCACTTCGATGCGATCCTGGAATGTAGCAGGGTCAACCAGGATAAATTCATAATTCACGTTATAAGGTCCGGTGCGGGTAAAACGCTCTTCCAGTACTTTATGGAAGCCAGTGCCGTAATTGGATGCACCGAATGGCGGCAGGCTCTGGGTGTAGTCGGTGAAATTCCTGGTTTTTACCACCAGGGTTTCTCCTTCCCAGTAACCAATCGAATCTCCACTCCACAGGCGAATGTCGTCGGGCACATGGCTGTTTTTATTTAGTTGAACGATACGGGCGTCATTTATCATTTCCGTCATGATCACCGCGTAATCCCTGTGCTGAATTATCTGCAGGTTATTGTTGTAACCACCGGGAAGAAAAGGCGGTCCCGAGCTAAAACCGACAATGCATCGTTCCGATAGCCCGCGATCTTCCGGCCCGTCTTTAGCAATACCACCAACAACAAAGCGCACCGGTCTCTCGCTGGGGACGTCACTGGCCAGCCCACCGTATTGCATGGGTGCACCTTCGACAATAGCCGGCAACCTGCCATTTGCTGGATAAGTAACTAAGGAAGTGCGAAGGTCGTCACCGGTACCTGCCATCTCGAACCAGAAAGTGTTGTAACCACCCACTCCATTCCCGGTCTGACGACTCACTTCTGTCACCTCTATCCGTCGTTCCTGCCATGCCGCCGCTTCTTCCACGGTCATGTATTCACGACCAGCAAACTGTTCAGGACGTTGCAATGGCGTATTGGAACTGTAATTCCACACACCCTGTAAATCAGGCTGCCCGTACTCGGTTCTCGGGGCTGTGTAATCCTGCGCGATCGCACTACCGGATAAGGCAAGAAAAGCGGAAATACTGAGGCATAGCATGGTTTTCATTGTTCTGCTCCCAGATTGTTTCGGAGTGTCTCTAAATGTAATCGACATTCCTTAAGCATTCAATAATGGAATGGTCACAGCCTAGGCTGAAAGAGGGAAGTGAAATTCCTGGGATGGCTGTGAAAGCACTTCAGACAAATCCCGCAAGCTTTGCAGGTTGTGCACAGTTTTGAAGTCATCTACATAAGGCAAGATGGCCTTTATACCCTTCGCCTTAGGCTCGAATCCTTCGTAGCGCAATAGCGGATTCAACCAGATCAAGCGCCGGGTCGATTTAGAAAGGCGATCCAATTCTTTTTCCAGTCCATCAGCTTCTTCACGATCCAGACCATCGGTGATAAGGATACACACAGCACCCTGGGCAAGTACGCGCCGCGACCAGAAATTATTGAATTGTTTTAAACAGGAACCGATGCGAGTCCCGCCTGACCAGTCCTTAACCGCTTCCGACGACTTATCCAGGGCGATATCCACATCTCGATGTCTTAAGTGCCGGGAAATATTGGTTAACCGTGTACCAAATACAAAACAGTGCACACGATCGCGATCGTTGGTAATGGCATGCATGAAATGCAGAAACATTCTGCTGTACTGACTCATGGAGCCTGAAATATCGCATAGCATAACCAGGGGCGGATGGCGCAGTTTTTGTCTCTTAAACTTTAAAGGAATGGAATCAGGCGAGCGCAGTGCCGCCCGCAGGCTTGCACGCATATCGACTTTCTTCTTAGTTTCACTGCGCTGAAAACGGCGAGTGGGCACATTCATGATTGGTAAGCGAAGCTGTTCAATCGCCCTCTTCGCTTGCGCGATTTCCTGGGCAGTCATTTCCTCAAAATCTTTTTCCTGTAACACTTCATTATCGGAAAAAGTAAAACTGGCATCGAATTCGACTTGATCAGAATCCTGCTTCGCCTGTGATTGCTCATTGCCACTGGCCATAGCTTCAGAGAGTCTTTTGCTCATTTCCTGCAAGTCGTCTTGCTCAATGCGCACAGTAGGAAGCATCGCACCCATCATCCGCTGCATTATTTGAGGATTACGCCAGAAGATATGAAAGGCCTGATCGAACAGTTCCCGCTGATCATTACGATTTACGAACTGTGAGAATAAGGCCCAGTAAAGATCTCCCTGTGAACCGATGCCAACCAGTTCAACAGCTTTGATGGCATCTATTACCTTGCCCGGCCCGACAGGCAAACCGGCAGACCGCAGGAGGCGCGCGAAATACATGATGTTTTTTGCGATACGACCTTCGATAGGTTCAGTCATCATTAGAGGGGATTATGAAACTTCGGCGAGTTCCGCCTTCACTTGCTCGAGAATCTGCGCCGCTTCGCTACCGCGAATCCTGGCGATATCGTCCTGGTATTTGAGAAGTGTTCCCAGGGTGTTATCGATGGCTTCACTATCCAGCGCGACTTTATCGAGCTGGGTAAGTGCGTCTGCCCAATCCAGGGTTTCAGCAACACCCGGTAATTTGAACAAATCTTCGCCTCGAAGTTTTTGCACGAATGCTACGAGTTGCGCACTCAATTCCTTATCGATACCTGGTAGTTTGATTGTGACAATTTCTAACTCGCGCTCGGCACTTGGATAGTCGACCCAGTGATAGAGACAGCGACGTTTTAATGCATCGTGAATTTCCCGGGTGCGATTGGAAGTAATGATGACAATCGGCGGCTCTTCTGCTTTAACCGTTCCAATTTCCGGAATGGTAATTTGAAAATCAGAAAGCACTTCTAACAGAAAGGCTTCGAAAGGTTCATCCGTGCGATCCAGTTCATCGATAAGTAGTACCGGTGGACCGGCTTCATCGGACTTGAGCGCCTGCAGCAAAGGCCTTTCGATCAGGAAATCTTCCGAGAAAACATTGTCGGAAAGATTGGACTTATCCACAGAACCGGCAGCTTCAGCGAGGCGAATCTCGATCATCTGCCGCGAGTAGTTCCATTCATACACAGCGGATGCAACATCCAACCCTTCGTAACACTGCAATCGAACCAGCCTTCTACCCAATGCCGATGAAAGCACCTTGGCGATTTCTGTTTTACCGACTCCGGCCTCTCCTTCCAGGAAAAGTGGTTTAGCCATTTTCAAGGAAAGAAAAAGCGTTGTCGCCAATGAACGGTCGGCAATATAGTCCGCACTATTCAATAGCGACAGGGTTTCGTCGATGTTTGCTGGTAAAGCAGTTGTCATAAATCAGGAACAAGCCTCTACAGCACGCTTTGTCATGACCTTGACCAGGTGAGCGCGATATTCTGCGCTGGCGTGAATGTCCGCATTCATTTTTTCTATCGGGAGTTCAACCGCATCGATAGCATCTGCGGAAAAATTCCCCTCAAGCGCTTCTTCCAGTCGCATGCCGCGATGGGCACAGGCGGTAGCACCGGTAACACCCACTTGCACGCTATCCCCGGACTTCGCAACAAAAACACCAACAATGGCATAGCGAGAAGCCGGATTTTCAAACTTCATGTAGGCGGCATCATCTGCTTTGGGAAATGACACCGAAGTAATGACTTCATCTTCTTCCAGTGCCGTTTCAAACATGCCGGTGAAGAATTCGTCTCCAGCAATCTCCCGTTTATTGGTCTTAACGGTAGCGCCCAAACCAATAACAGCTGCAGGATAATCTGCAGCAGGATCATTGTTGGCAATTGAACCGCCCAGTGTGCCTCGATTCCGAACTGCAGGATCGCCAATATTGCCCGCAAGTTTAGCCAGTGCAGGAATAGCATTCTGCACATCACTGGAGGCCGCAACTTCAGCATGAGTCGTCATGGCACCAATGCTTACCGTATCGCCATCGACGCTGATCCCACTTAGTTCATCAATGCCACCCAGGTCGATAACATCACTGGGACTGGCAAGTCGATGCTTCATGGTTGGCAACATAGTCTGACCACCGGCAACGAACTTGCCGTCGTCAGCTTTCTGCATTGCATCTACGGCATCAGCGACGCTAGAAACTTTTTGATATGAAAAATTGTACATATTATTTTGTCCTCAATCTTTTAACTTGCTGACTGAGCAGCGCGCCAGACATTTTCTGGTGTGGCTGGCATGTCGATATGTTTGATTCCCAATGCCTTAGAGATTGCATTGATTACCGCCGGCGGTGCACCGATTGCGCCCGCTTCTCCACAACCTTTAACCCCAAGGGGATTATGAGGAGGATTGGTTGGCGCATAGTCCACGTCGAAACTCGGTACGTTATCCGCTCGAGGCATGGCGTAGTCCATATAAGAAGCAGTAATCAATTGACCATCGCTGTCGTACTGACAACCTTCCAGCAAGGCCTGGCCTACACCGTGCACAATACCACCGTGCACCTGCCCTTCTACAATCATCGGGTTGATCAGCTTGCCAAAGTCATCCACTGCTGAATACTTAACAATCTCGACCTCACCGGTGTCCGGATCAACTTCCACTTCACAGATGTGGGTTCCTGCCGGAAAAGAAAAGTTCATCGGATCGAAGAAAGCATTTTCATCGAAGCCTGGCTCAAGTCCTTCCGGATAGGAGTGTGGGACGTAAGCATTGAATGCAACCTCGGCAATGTTCATGGCCTTATCGGTACCCGCTACGGTGAAGTTGCCATCGGCAAATTCAATATCGCCTTCGGCGGCTTCCAGAGCATGGGCCGCAATCTTCTTGCCTTTCTCGATAAGCTTTTCACAAGCCTTGGCAATTGCTACACCACCTACCGCCAGTGAACGGGATCCATAAGTACCCATACCGAATTGCGTCTTTGCGGTATCACCGTGAATCACTTCGATGTTTTCGATTGGCACACCCAGTTGTTCAGTTACGAGCTGCGCAAAGGTGGTTTCATGCCCCTGACCGTGGGAATGGGTTCCGGTAAATACCTGTACGTTTCCGGTGGGATTAAAGCGAACCTGGGCACTTTCCCAGAGTCCTACTCCCGCACCGAGTTGTCCTACCGCCTGAGAAGGCGCGATACCGCAGGCTTCTACATAAGAAGAAAGACCGATGCCGCGACGCTTGCCTCGGGATTTTGCTTCATCGGCTCTGCCAGCAAAGCCTTCGTAATCCGCCAGCGCCAGGGCTTTATCCAATGCCGCGTTATAGTCACCAGAGTCATAGCACTGCACAACTGGGGTCTGGTAAGGAAAAGCATCCACAGGAATAAAATTGCGGCGGCGAATTTCCGCCGGGTCCAGGCCCATGTCTTCGGCACAGACATCCACCAGCCTTTCCAATAGGTAAGTGGCTTCAGGTCTACCTGCCCCACGACAGGCATCTACCGGTGCCGTATTCGTAAACACTGCCTTCACTTCTGAATAAATAAGCGGTGTTGAATATTGTCCGGCTAATAAAAATGCATAGAGGTAACTGGGAACCATGGTGGCGAAAGTAGAGAGGTAGGCACCAAGGTTGGCCGTGGTGTTTACCCGCATCGCCAAAAACTTGCCATTCTCATCCAATGCCATTTCCGCATGGGCAACGTGATCGCGACCATGGGCATCGGCGAGAAAAGCTTCGGTTCTGTCGGAGGTCCATTTGACCGGGCGATTCACTTTACGACAGGCCCAACCCACAACCAGCTCTTCTGCATAAACAAATATCTTTACCCCGAATCCACCGCCAACGTCGGGGCCCACAACACGTAACTTGTGTTCGGGAGCCAGCTGATTAAACGCTGACATCACCAGGCGATGCACATGGGGGTTTTGTGTAGTCAGGTGTAAGGTAATTTCTTCGGTGCCGGAATTGAATTCTCCGACAGCAGCCCGGGGCTCCATGGCATTGGTGACCATGCGATTGTTAACCAGGTCCAGGGAAGAAATTTTATGTGCCGATTCGAAGGCGGCATCGACCGCCGCTTTATCGCCGAACGGCCAGTTGTAACACATGTTACTGGGTGCAACATCGTGAATCTGTTGTTGGCCTTCATCGGCAGCAGTACCAGTATCGGTTACGGCAGGGAGAATACCGTAGTCCACTTCTACTTTTTCCGCTGCATCTTTTGCCTGGTCGAGAGTCTCGGCAATAACTACTGCGACGTGATCACCGACATAATTTACTTTGCCTTGCGCCAGCGCGGAATGCACTGGTGCGCGATGGGGTTCACCATCGTCGCTGGTGACATTCACACCACAAATAAGTGGCCCGATACCATCAGCAGCCAGATCATCACCGGTTAATACTGCCACAACACCCTCGGCAGCCGCTGCAGCCGATGTATCAATGCTATTAATAGTTGCATGGGCATGGGGCGACCTTACAAAGAAAGCATGGGTCTGGCCGGCAACATTTAAATCATCGGTGTAGTTACCTTTACCGGTAAGAAAACGATGATCTTCTTTACGACGTACGTTTACGCCGATTCCATTCTCCGCCATGAGCTAGCCCCCCATATTCTTGGCGCCAGCCTGAACTGCTTTCACAATATTGTGATAACCAGTACAGCGACAGATGTTACCTTCCAATTCCTTACGCACTATTGCTTCGTCAACACCGCTTCCATTGCGATTAACGATATCGATGGCGCTCATCACCATGCCCGGCGTACAGAAGCCACACTGTAAGCCATGGTTATCTTTAAATGCCTGCTGCATGGGATGTAATTCTGCACCGCTGGCAAGACCTTCGATGGTAGTCACGTCACAGCCATCGGCCTGAGCCGCCAACATTGTGCAGGACTTAACTGACGCACCATCCACGTGTACAACACAGGCGCCACATTGGCTGGTGTCGCAACCCACATGGGTGCCAGTCAAGCGTAAGTTTTCTCTCAGAAATTCAACGAGCAATGTGCGGTCTTCCACTTCACCACTTACAGCCTGTCCGTTGACGTTCATTGAAACGGTTTGCATGGTCTATCTCCCTTCATTTTATTGGCGCTGTTCATTGGCACAGCGCCACAACTTCTTTCTTATCACTCGAGTAACTCAAGCTAGGCAAAATCCACAATTCATAGCCATTTGATGCGAAATGCGGGCTAGCCAGTTTCAGAGATTGGCAGGCATAGGTCAAGAGGAATCAGCGCCGCCCAGCAACTCGTTGAAATTGCCGAAAAATTCATCGGCCATTTTCTTTGCTGTCCCATCGATTAAACGCGCGCCAAGCTGGGCGAGCTTACCGCCGACATTGGCCTGAACGTTGTAGGCGAGAATTGTGTCTGATCCGTCTTCCGTGAGATCGACCTTGGCGGATCCCTTGGCGAATCCGGCAACGCCGCCCTGGCCTTCACCCTTGATGGTATATCCGTTGGGGGCATCGATGTCGGTTAGTTCAACATTGAATTTGAACTTCGCTTTAACCGGGCCTACCTTGGCGGTGATTTTTGCCTCGAACACATTCTCTTCGATTGCCTCGAAGCTTTCACAGCCAGGCATGGCCTGTTTAAGAATTTCTGTATCATTCAGCGCTGCCCAAACTTCATCCCGTGAAGCTGGAATTCGCTGCTCTGAAATCATTTCCATTTATTTGTTTCCTAACTACAAAAAATTATTCGCATGAATCCGAAACTCGCTTTTCGACACGCCGTGAATACATCCTTGTAGGCTCGGCGCCCGCATCCCTGCGGGCGACGGTCGTGCAAGCGATTTTCTAATTCATGCTTTAATTAACTGCCGATCTGCTATCTATTCCATTCTAAAAATACAGCGCTATGGCCCACCTTGGTACTTTGTCTCTTCAAATACAGATCTAAAGCTCAAAATCTATTCGCTGGCAATAGCGACGACTAGTTGACCTATTGGCTTCAGCGATTAAGGCGCTGCACCGACTGACCGAGGAAGACTGCCTTTCAAGGCTTCCGACCGAAAGAGGGAAACCCGGAGGGTTGCAAGCCGCAGAAGCCAATAGGTCACTTAGTCGTAGCGCTCCCAAAAAAAATCACCACCCTACAGCGCCACCATCCTTACGATGATCAGAACCGGCTCGATAAATTCCATTCACCGGATGATCTTCATCGATACTCTGTTGCGAATAAACAGGCACCGGAAGATTCGGATCCCTGGTAAACAGGATGCCTTGGTAACCACCAACAGAACCACCATTAACAGGACGTACCTCGTGCCCCTTGGCTTCCAGTGCACGTCCGACCAAATTGTAAAGACTGTGCTCTAAGGATAAGCGATTACTGGACTGGCTATGAGTAAAGCGAGCAGCATCGGTGGTCATCTGAATATTCATGCCATGGTCGATGACGTTAACCATATGCTGGGCATGAGTTTCCGGTTGCACCGCACCACCCATGTTGCCAAAAGTCATTAATGGCTCACCGTTCTGCATAACAAAGCCGGCGATAATGGAATGAAAAGGTCTTTTTCTCGGTGCTACTACGTTTGGAGATTCAGGATCGAGCGAGAATGCCACGCCACGGTTATGAAGAATCATGCCGTAGGGAGGAATGGCAACTGCCGAACCATAGACCGAGAAAATACTGTGTATAAAGGAAACCATGTTTCCCCAGCGGTCTGCAGTAGTCAGGTATATGGTTCCGCCATCCAGGCCTCCTTTAACGGAAGGTTCGGAAGCTTTATTCATATCGATGCGGTCACACAAGCTTGCCGCATAAGATTTGTCTAACAATTTATCTATAGGCACATCGGCAAATAAAGGATCGCCGTTGTAGGCCTGCAAGTCGGAGTAGGCCAGTTTCTTTGCTTCCACCAGGAAGTGCCAGTAATCAGGATTAGATGGACCCAGCGCGGTGAGATTTACATCGTGTACCGGCGCACAAACTTCCAGGATATTTAACATCTCCAGTGCCGCCCAGCCCTGGCCAGGAGGCGGTAATTGAAAAATATCGTAGCCATGGTAGTCGGTGGAGATTGGTTCAACCCATTCCGACT
This sequence comes from uncultured Pseudohongiella sp., assembly GCA_964616225.1. Classification (GTDB taxonomy): domain Bacteria; phylum Pseudomonadota; class Gammaproteobacteria; order Pseudomonadales; family Pseudohongiellaceae; genus UBA9145. Next base: position 219,326 of record CAZTTE010000002.1, on the reverse strand, counting down.
CAAACTCCGCCAGATCTTCATGAGTCATGACCCCACCACCTTCTTGCACCCTGGCAACTAGCGCATCGGCTATGGGTCCTTTATAAAAAGCATCACGCCCCTGTTCTTGAATCAGGCGTAAGGCACTAGCGAGGTCAGGATTGCGAAGAATGCTATATAAAGCAGGCGCATTGTCGTCTTCCAAAAAAACACTGGCAGTGTATTCATCTTCTACCAATCGATTCACGGCAGAATTGAGGTCTCTATGTCTTCTTTCGCCCTGTCCCCAGCCTTCTTCGGCGATTCGCGCCGCCCGTTCGAAGGTTTCTTTAAAACCCATGGTGCCGAAACGATTCAGCAAGGCGTCGTAACCGGAAATCGCACCCGGCACCGTTGCCGCATTTACACCGGTACCCGGAACTCTTTCCAAACCCAGTTCATCTTCAAAAAATTCCGGGGTCCAACCGTCCGGCGCCCAGCCAGCAGAGTTGAGGGCATAAAGTTTCTTCTCTTCAGCAATATAAACCAGGGCAAACAAATCACCGGCGATGCCAGTGTCGTTTTGTGAGGTCACATCCAGTACGGCGCCTGCAGCAACTGCCGCATCAATGGCGTTACCCCCTTGTTGCAGAATTTCCAGTCCGGCCTGCGCCGCCTGGGTATCACTGGTTGCCACAATACCATGGCGCGCAATGACTTCGGAGCGCCCCTGGCTTAACCATCCCTGAGCGCGGGAACCCGGCGCTGCAACTATATTGGCAGCGGGTGTTTGTACTTCCTCACTGGGAATGCCGAATGGATTTGGTGACTGGGCCTGGGCAATTAGTGTAATAAAAGGTATTACAAAAATTGCACCACGCAACAACGAGATAAAGCTTTGTCTATTCATAGGTTACTTCTGTTAATGATCTTCAGCTAGGTGTTGTGCCAACAGATCTTTTCCATAGTCATTACCATTCGGCGTTCTGATGACAGTGTGAATATGATCCCGGGTAGGAACGCCCGGTTCATTCTTATGCAAGGTACCCACCGGACCTTGGTGATCGAATTCAATCAACACTACCGGGCTATGAACGCGGTAATAGAAAATCGCATCATCATCCGATCCACCGATCCAGGCGAAATAGGTGTCGTCGATATATTGACCAATCTCATCCATGCTTACTGCAGCATGGGGATCACGCATGGCGCCAACAAAGGAACGGATAACGTTTAACAGGTTCAGTTTTTGCTGGCTGTCTAATTCACTTCCTTTTATACCTTCATAGTCCAGGGTGAGGTTATCCTGGTTAGCCGCTGCGATTTGATTATTGCGCACCTTATCAGGATCAATCGTTGCCACTGCTTGCTGAGAGCGACTGAGGCTTTGCATTAATGCCAGTCCGGTATTCTGTTCTTCCTGCAAGATATGATTGCCTTCATACATGCCGGAGTCCGCATACACCGGCTCGCCACCCCAGAAGGCAGGAGTCATTACAACCTGATCACCTAAAACGAAATAGTTAATCACCAGGTGATGTCCGTCCAACTGAAATCCCCAGGGTCCATCCACAGAAGGAATACCCATCATGGTGACATAATATTTTTCAGTTCCATATCGAATCGGTTCGCCATTAATCTCGAATAAAGTCTGTTCCGTTTTCATGATGTTCTGGGTTTGTTCCAGACCTTCGGCACTAAGCGCAACAGCTAACAAATTCCAGGCCGCCGCTTTCTGTGTCTCATTCATGTCTTCGAAGCTCATGCCGCGGCGAGGAAAAATACCCACATCGACATTCGACCAGTCTCTCCATTCAGGATCATTAATCGCAAAATGAGTGCGGGAGAGATCTGCGGTGCTCAAGGTCGCAAGAAACTCATCTGCCGCTTCACGAATCGGCGCCGTAGACACACCGGTGGATTTGATTGGAAACAGCCCTTCGACAATTCCACCTGAGGTTGCCACGCCACGAAATGCTTGACCCAGGGCCCTGGCTGCACCGGCAGAAAAACTACCTTTTTGCTCCAGAAGATTCGCCGGGTATTGTGATTGGGAAAGCACGGCCGTACCGCCAAAAAGAATGACCACAAATACTGTAAAGGCAGTCACTACTCGCTTGCTGATCTTGTTCATATCGCCTCTCATCATGGGGCTAAAATGGGACTTACTGGAGATTTGAAAGGCTATCTTCTATGGGGTGGCGGTGCAACTATAAGGCGCTGCGAACTACTCCGCCATTACCAGTTTTAGCCGTTCCGGATCGCGCCAGATGCCACTTTGCAGGCGCCAGACGTAAACCACGGCAATAGCGAAAATGAGTGCACAGAATGCCAGCCAGGAAACCCGCGGCCCATACTCCCACACCAGGATGATGTAGTACTGTGCCACCAGCATAGCCCAGTGGAGTATTACCGAAGCGATCATTAACCAGCGCGTATCACCAGCACCCCGCAAGACACCACCGGAAACCAGGATAATGGCATCCGCCATGGCATAACTGGATAATCCAATCATCATGAAAGCGGATAGTTCTCTAATCTGGGAGAAGTCTCCTTCAGGCGGTGCGAAAACCTCCACCAGGGGGAAGCGCAATGTAATGTAAAGTGTAGCGAGAACTGCGGAGTAGCAAAATCCGATAAGAAATCCAGCCGCGATAACTTCATTAGTTCTTTCCATGTCATTGGTGCCAACAAAACGACCAATAAGACTTATCACGCCAATGTTTAGCCCAATCATCGGAACAAAGGAAAGCATGTCCCAGTTGAACACGATGGCGGCGGAGGCACCTTCTACCACACCGTAGGCCTGAAACATCAGGAGAAACAAATTGAACGCCGCCACATTAAGAAAGAGTTCTGCCCCGGATGGAAATCCAAGCCGCAGGAAGCGGCGAAAAATTCCGGAATCAAATTTAAAGGAATCCATAACCCGAAACTTTTCACGATGTTCTTTAGCCAGGTAGAACGCAACAAACAAGAGGAAGGCGAACAGGGTAGAAACAATTGTTGAGACACCAGCTCCAACTATGCCCAGCTCCGGAAATCCAAATACACCAAACACCATGACATAGCTGAGAGGCACGTTAAGCACCAGACCACAGACGTCACAGATCATTACGATGTAGGTTCTCCCGATGCCGGCAAAATAGGAAGAGATACAAATTTTGGCCAGGGTGATTACCACACCCATCATCAGAATAATGTAGTAAGTTCGCTCCAGCTCAACCTGCTCCGGATCGTGACCCATGCCAGCAAATATGCCGGACACAAAATAGGTGATGATCACCAGAAATGGTGAACACATTACAGTCATGACGATCCCCTGGGTAACTACCTTGGAGCATTTACCGGGTTCGCCAGCACCGAGGTATTGTGCAGCGAGCGCATTGGCATAGGAAAGCAATCCAGAGAAAAAGCAGAAGGAGAAAAAAGTCGCTACACCACCACCGAGTGCCGCGGCCATGTGCACAGGATCGATCTGGGACATGAAGTAGCGGTCGGTGAAAATCATCACGGCAAAGGCGCCCTGTGACACTACCATTGGCAGTGCGATTTTCACCAACTCTCGCAGAGTGTCCTTATTAAAATGTAATCGATCAAACAACATGACTCACAACAATACCTTCGCTTCCTGCGAACTGTGTTAATTAATGAAGTGATGGCTTCGACGAGCGAAATCGCGACGATAAGATATATCTGAGTGCGATCAGGAAAGAATTCACGCTACAAGCTGAAGCGGTTGAGCATGGTACTGCTTTACCCTGCTCCTGACAACTCAAAGCAGCTAATCGATAAGCCCTAAACATGCTTCGTTTGAGTTTCAGTCTGCTTTCTCGCTTCTTTTTCTGCCTTGAATACCTGACACTAAAGTGGAGCGAATATTAGTTGCGCAAAGATAACGCCCGCAAGAATTAAAACCGAAACCTGACCTACTGCTTCTTCTTATTTATTCTTCTTAATTCCCTTCTTTCCTCTATTTATTATCTATTTATTCAAAAAAGCTTCTCGCGCCTCTTCAAATTCCTCACTCAAGGTAGCCAGCGCATTCTGATCGCCATCCATGTGCATGACGCCGGCGTTCGCCAGCTGTAGCGCGTTTATTCCGCGCTTAATCATTTGCGCCGCCATTGGGGGCCGACTGGCATAGTATTCCGCCATTTCCAGAGTTCTCGATTGCAGTTGCTCCCCTGTAACGATTTCGTCGAGAAACCCCCAACTGAGCAAGTCTTCGGCCTTTTCCAGATCTCCACCGATTACCATGCGTTTTGCGATAGCCGGACCTACCAGGTTGTAGCACAGCGGTAATGCGCCCCAACTCAGGTTCATGCTCAGCTTCACTTCAGGATAGCCGATGATGCAGTCGTCTGCGCCTATCCTGAAATCGCAAGCCGTCGGTATACAGGCACCACCTCCGGCCGCCGCGCCATGTATCGCGGCGATAGTTATTTGATTTATACCCAGAATACTTTCGAGAAGATCTCGACCAACCTGGGTGAGCCTGGACCTTGTTAGCAAATCGCCACTCTTATTTGCTTGCCAGCGTTCTTCATCTTTCAGGTCTGCACCTACGCAAAAATGCCTGCCCTCTCCGCGAAAAATAATCACGCGAGTATCGGTATCGTATTTAAAGGAATTCGCCGCTTCAGTTATTTCCCGCATTAGCGCGAGACTTAATGCATTTCCACATTCTGGTCGCCGCAAAATAATGTGTGCGATATGTCCGGCTCGTTCCACGGTGAGAAATTTGAAACTCATAGGATTATTCAGGTGTCTTGTAATTTTAGCGATTGCTTCTTTTTATAGCTAAGGCTGCGCCACAACCATTCGGCAGGGCCAAAGCGGTAATGCTTCAACCAGAAAACACTGAAGATAATCTGGAAAATCCAGACACCAAAAACAACATAGTAAATTTCCAGTCGTTCCAGTTGGCCGAATAAGCCAAAGCCAAAACCCATGAAGATGAGGTTGCAGATGAGCGATTGGGCAAGGTAATTGGTTAAAGCCATTTGACCCACACAAGCCAGACCGTGCCGCAACCAGGATAAAACGCCCAGTTTACAAATCGTCATGACCAGACCGATGTAGCCCATAGCCATGGCCAGACGCCCAATATCATAGGTCGGCCTTGCTGTTGGCACCCACTGTGGCGCAAAACCGCTGCTGGCAAAAGTAACTGCTTCCCAGGTGTTTACCAGCAATCCCACCCCAAAGCCGAAGGCGGTCATCTTCAAATAGAAAGACATACTGCGGGAGGCATCGAAAATCTTCCATTTCATGAATGCCATTCCCAACAACATCATGGCACCAACATCCCAGATATTGTTGATAAGAAAGATGAAAGTCTGCAGCGCAATGTTATTGCCCGCGGTGAGAATAAAATTACCAAGGTATCCACCCTGGCGGGCTTCTAACTCGGCTTCGATCTGGCTCGGCGCTGAAAACTGTTGTGCCTGAAAAGAATCCCAGCCATCTACAATCTCTAGTTGTTCTTCGTTGAGAACAGTCCCTTCCGGTAAAGCAGCGACTTCCTGGTAAGCGCCATAGAGTGAGCTGGCGCTGAAATGTAAGCCAGTATGAAGAAGTCCCAGCAGAAGGAAGATCATTGCTGCAAATTGCGTTAATTTCTTCGCTGGAAAATCCCGAAAATAGTAGAGTATTAACCCTGTCATGCCGTAGGCGTAAAGAATGTCTCCGGCCCACACCAGAATGTAAGCATTAAACAAACCGAAACACACCAGCAACCATGTACGGCGATAATAAAGCGATTTGGTAACACTTTCGTCTACGCCCGGCTTGGCAATAAATATCAAAAGCCCTGCTCCAAACAGCATAGAAAATATTGTTCGGAACGCACCTTCAAACCAGATATCGACTGTTAAGGCAACGGCGAGGTTTATGCCAGTGTCTGCACCATCAACCATGGGATTAAAATAAGCGGCAAACGGTTGTGCAAACGCAACGATGTTTAGCAGCAAGATTCCCAGCAGTGCGACACCACGCAAGGTGTCGATGGAGCGAATTCTCTGTTTACCAGTGACGGGACCGGTGCTTACGGCCTCTTCTTCGGTAGCTGAGTAAGTAGTATCGACCATTGCTGCAGTTTCCCCCAAAAGCAGTAACTACCATCCGATAGTACACCTTTAATCTCGCGAAAAGGAACCCCGAAACCACCTAGACTCAGTTATTTCGGGGGTTTATGCTTGTTAAAGCAAAAAAGAAAAAGATGAATAGCCCATGAAACAACTTTCACTGGCAATACTGTTAGCAACGTTATTTGCCTGTTCGAGCGAAACACCAGGCCAGTCCAATCTGAATACCGATTGGGATACCTACCTCGGTAATCCGGGCCGAACACACTATTCGGAACTTACCCAGATTACTCGCGAAAATGTAGGCCAATTAGAGCTGGCCTGGAAATACGATTCAGGGGAATTACGGGAAGGCAGCTCTTCCATGTATACAAGCCCATTAATTATCGATGGCGTACTCTATGGCCTCTCTCCCAGGCTTCATGCCTTTGCTTTAGACGCAGCTAGCGGTGAAGAACTCTGGCGATTCGAGCCCGGTGGCAATGGCGCACCTCAGCGCGGATTAATGTGGTGGAAAGACGGCGATGATAAACGAATAATTTATCCAGCCGGTGGTGAGCTGATCATGTTAAATGCCGGCACTGGGCAACCTGTTTCCAGTTTTGGTACGGATGGCCGAATTGAACTGCGCCCTGAAGACAAGCAAGCTCCCTTCTTCACCAGCGTCCCCGGCATCGTTTTTGAAGATTCTCTGATTCTTGGATTCTCCACAGCCGAAAGCGCAAACTCCCATGCAGGCATGATTCGCGCCTTCAGTGTGCACAGTGGAGAAGAACTCTGGCGCTTTAACAGTTTGCCTGTTGAAGGTGGGCTTGGATCTGAAAGCTGGGAAGAAGGCTCTCTTGCCAGGGCAGGCGGAGCCAATAACTGGACTGGCATGACCTTAGATGAAGAGCGAGCCATGTTATTTGTTCCAACCGGTTCAGCTACACCGGACTTTTATGGTGCAACTCGCACTGGAGACAACCTGTTCGCCAATAGCTTGATTGCCCTGGATGCAAGAACCGGGGAGTATCGCTGGCACTATCAAACCGTTAGACACGATCTATGGGATCGCGACCTGCCTTCTCCTCCCACATTGGTGCAATTGGAAAGAGATGGCGTCCTCATCGACGCGGTGGCCCTAACCACCAAATCCGGCCACTTGTTTCTGTTTAACCGGGACACTGGCGAATCGCTGTATGAGATTTATGAAGTCGATGGACTACCCAGCGAGTTACCCGGCGAAATCGTCTCACCCACCCAACCGGTATCCTCGGTGGCGTTTACTCGCCAGGAATTTGAAATGACGACCCGCAACCAGGAGGCCATCGATTTTGTCAGTGAGGTAATTACCCCTCTCGATCAGAGATTATTTGCCCCTCCGACCACCGACGGCATTTTATTTTATCCTGCTTATGATGGCGGTGCCGAATGGGGTGGCTCAGCCTACGATCCAAACGGGCATAAACTCATATTAAATGCACAGGAGATTGGCGGAGTACTACGTGTATACGAACGACCAGCAGATTACGGCCAGGGGCTTTACGCCGAGAATTGTGGCTTATGTCACGGGGAAAATCGTGGAGGAACGGACCGGGGTCTAAGCCTTATAGACATAAGCGAAAGACTATCCAACGCGGAAATAAATGAAGTAATAAGAGAAGGGCGGGGAAACATGCCAGCCTTTTCCAGCCTGCAAGGATATGAACGCAGCGCCATTGTAAACTTTATCCGTAACCCCGAAGCCATTGATGCAATTCGACCGCCCAATGCAGAAATTCACTACGCATTCGCTGGCTATATACGAGTAAGAGACCACGAAGGCCTTCCCGGCAATTCCCCTCCCTGGGGCACACTAAATTCCATAGACCTGGCCACCGGTGAAATCGATTGGCAGGTTAACTTTGGCAACTACCCCAGTCACCCCGATTTGAATTTTGGCGCCGAGAGTTACGGCGGGCCCGTTGTTACGGCGTCAGGTCTTATCTTTATCGGCGCCACGCCAGACCGAAAGTTTCGCGTTTACGATACGCGGGATGGCTCGAAGTTATGGGAGTACGAATTATCTGCAGCGGGGTTTGCCACTCCTTCAATGTACAGTGTCGATGGGGAACAGTACGTGGTTATCGCCGCCGGCGGTGGTCGCATGGGCCCACCTTCAGGCTCAGAATATTTCGCATTTAAATTAGCACAATAATTTTTTCAGGATTCAGGAAATGAAACTGCTTATCTCACTCTTTTTAATTCTCACTTTCTCCAGCCAGGCTTTCGCCCAGTCAGTGCCGGTAAGAAATGATGTAGCTCGATTGGGTCAACAGGAAATCATAATGATGCGTCATGCTTTCCTTGATGAAGGCGGTTATGACTATTGGTACGAACAGAGTTCAACCAAGGTCTGGCCCTGGTTCGAACGATTAGGGGCTCGCATTCTTGGTGACTTTGAAATCATCTACCCAGATGGAGAAGATGCTACACCCGATCAGGACGAAGCCCTGCGTTTTGCGCGCTATGCCAGTTACGAACACTGGCAGGCAACGCGACCAATCACTTCACAGAGTAGTGGCGACACCGGTGGTTCCCAGGGACTTGCAGGCAATGGCCCACTATTCGATGCCAATAACGACGGCTTAAACAGCAGGCGCCAGGTTTCACAGGGATCCCGCGGCGGCTATTTTCTCCAGGGCTACATGGCAGAAGACCGACCAATCTATATGCCAGGCTTGGACGAGAATTATTCAGTGGTCAGTGATGCGCCTGAAGCAAGCGATGCCATACCAGCCCGGCTGGCAATGGCGGAACCACTAGATGAAATTCTTAGCCTCGATTATCGCCGCATCAAGAAAGGCAGCTTCGAAGAGTTTCATGCCATCGTAAAAGAAAGAATCTGGCCCTATGGCGAGAAGTTAGGCGCACGCCCGGTGGGTCAGTGGCAGGTGGTCTACCTGTCAAACAGTCCCGCAGTAGAAAGCGAAGAATATGATGAAGTGTATAGCCTGGTGCGCTATGCCAGCTATGAACATTATCTGGCAGCACGAGATAATCCTGTTAGCATGGGCGGAAACGGCCCCGACTTTCAGCAATTGCTTGAAGCTGTCGAGCAGCTGGATGCAATTACGTTTTCACAATCTACAGAATTCTTGAAAGGACCACTATGGGGTTCGAAGCCTCACTACGCTCCGTCAACTGGAGAAAATTTCCGCTTAAGCAACTAGAAACTGCATTCGACATGTAATTGAATTGTCGAGGATTTATTAAGTGAAAAAAATTCTTACTGTAATTTGTTTTTTAGCCAGCACGATTAGTATTGCTCAAACTTCCGGGCCGGATTCCGGATCACTGGTAATTGTCGGTGGTGGTATGCGCGATCTGGGCATCCTGCAACGCTTCGCCCAGCTAGCCGGCGGCAATGATGCGCCGATAGTAGTTATCCCAACGGCAGGCGGTGGCGAGCACTATGATCAAAACTGGCCGGGCTTGAATCAGTTTAAACAGGCGGGTTTAACCAACCTGACACTTATTCATACCTACGAGCGCTCGGAAGCCGACACAGCAGAGTTCGCAGCACCGATTCGAGAGGCGCAAGCTGTGTGGTTTACCGGTGGCCGCCAATGGCGTCTCGCAGACTCCTATCTGGGCACTGAAGTACATGATGCCCTTAATGAATTATTAGAAAGAGATGGCGTTATCGGTGGCTCTTCTGCCGGAGCAACAATCCTGGGTTCTTACCTGTCTCGCGGTGATACCGCCAACAATACAATTATGATGGGCGATCATGAAGAAGGTCTGGACTTCATTCGCAACGTAGCAATCGATCAACATTTACTGAGAAGAAACAGGCAATTCGATTTACTGGAAATTATCGAAGCCAAACCGGAGTTACTGGGAATCGGTCTTGATGAAGATACGGCCATTGTCGTGCGCAATAACCAGTTTGAAGTAATTGGACAGAGTTACGTAGTTATCTATGATGCCGAACGCATGATTGATTCAGGTGGCCAGTTTTATTTCCTGGAACCTGGAGATCGTTACAATTTACTCACACGAGAAGCGTTTCGACCACAACAAGTTCTGCAACCCCTGGAACGTATTGTCGAAAGAGCCTGGGAGAACTAAGAAACCATGAAACAATTATCGTTTGTCTTGCTAATTGTCAGTCAGCTGGCGAGCGCTCAACAATTCAATGCACAAAACAGCCCTCTTCTGGCCGGTAGAAACCAAACAGAGGCATTACAGATTACAGAAAATATCTATCAGGCTACGGGATTTGGAAACACATTCCTGATCACTACGAGCGAAGGCAATATAATCGTTGATACCTCACTGGCCGCCAACGCTCCCAGGCATAAGGAATTATTGCAGGCAGTTGACGATGGTCCGATTAAATACATCATTCTTACCCATGGTCACGGTGATCATACTGGCGGTGTAAATCTATGGCGCGAAGAAGAAACAGAAATTATTGCGCAGGAAGAGCACTATGAGTTTATAAATTATTCCTATCGACTGCGGGGATTGTTTGCCCAGCGCAATACCGCCCAATTTCCTGCCCTGGCCAGGGCGATTAGTGGCCAGCAGCCGGGCATTCCGGATTCAACTGATAATTTTGGTGCTGACATTCAGCCAACAATCATGTTCGATCGTGAATACCGTTTCGAGCTTGGCGGAACCGAATTTGTAGTCATGCACACACCCGGTGAAACTTATGATCACCTGAGCGTTTGGTTACCTGAAGAAAAAATAATCTTCGTTGGAGACAACTACTATCAATCCTTTCCCAACATGTACACCCTGCGGGGAACCAAACCACGCTGGGCCTTGGATTACGTAAGCTCTATCGATGAAGTTCTCGCCCTGGAACCGGAGATAATGATTCCGAGCCACGGCGAACCTGTAGTTGGATTTAATAATATTGAAACTGCAGCAGGACGGTATAGAGATGCCATTCTCTATGTGCATGACCAGACTGTACTCGGTATGAATCAGGGTAAAGACGTACACACTTTGATGCAGGAAATCTCTCTACCTTCAGATCTGGATATTGGAGAAGGCTACGGCACAATTGCCTGGTCGGTTCGAGGAATTTATGAAAACTACATTGGCTGGTTTGACGGTAATCCGGCAACAATGTTTTCCGTACCGCCTTCTGATGTTTATCCCGACCTGGTCGCACTGGCCGGTGGCGCTGCAGAAGTTGGGCAGCTAGCTCAACGATATTTGGATGAAGAGTCATTTGAACTGGCATTACACAGTGCCGACATCGCGCTAAAAGCTGATCCGGAAAATGTTACGGCATTGCAGGTGAGGCTTGCTGCCTTGCAGGCCTTATTGGAAAGATCGAACAATACCAACGAGACAGGTTGGCTTCAGTTTGGTATTCGGCAGACTCAAACGGTTATAGACGGTTTGTAAATCCCACAAATAAAAAAGGGAGGTGCTTGCCTCCCTTTTTCTTTCCATGAATTATTAGCGGGACCAACTGGGCAACCAGGTATCATCTTCGACTCCCTGGGCTTCCTGTTTACGGGCGCCGCTTAACATTAATGGCATAGCATAATTGGCTTCGTGACAGGCGTATTCGAAAACATCATCTTCTGTAAGTTGCATCTCAACGATTGCGGTGAACCTGTCTTCAAACATTTCCAGGTCTTCCACGGTCCATTCGTACTGCAGGCGATTTTCATCCAATCGTGTAAAGCGCTCAGTGAGCAACATATTCTGACCGGTACCGCTAAAGCGACTCAAGTGGGTAAAGTTCCTGGTAGTCACGACAAAAGTATCGCCATCCCAGTAACCTTTTGAATCCCCCTTCCATAGACGCATGTCTTCAGGCAGGTCTTCGCCACCACCATCGGTAGGAATAATGCGATGGTCGTTGACCATCTCCACCAGGATAGCGACGTGATCCTCGGTCTGAACCAGTTTCATGATGTTGTTATAGGCACCGGAACGCATTGGCGGTCCGGCATTAAAGCCCAATATGCAACGATCATAGAGATTACGATCTTCCGGCCCATGAGGAGAACGACTCTGAAGAGCGCGAAAATATTGGGCTGTCTCTCTTCCTCTTTCGGTCATTGCCGGCATACGACCGTTTTCAGGATAGATTAATTGCGAGGTACGCATTGTAGTCGTCATGGTCGTACCCTGATCCAGGTAGAACTGGTTATAGCCCACGTCCAGATCCTGCTGATCGTATTCACCATCGAATTCTGCGGTTGCTCGCGCGGCTCGACCGGCCGCTACTGCCGCTTCGAACTCTTCCATTTCTTCCGGTGTTAAAAATTCCTGATCGGCGAACGCTGCAGGTCTTTGAAAAGGAGTAATGGTTCTGAAATCCCAGTTACCCTGTAGACTTGGCTTTCCCCATTTGGTCATGGGCACATCGGCGTAAACAGCAGAATTACAAATCAGTACTGCCAGGCTTGTCAGAATTGAGGCTGCTCTTTTCATTGAATCTTCCTAGTTCTCTTAGTCTATTTCTTGTTCAAACTGTTTCTTTTTAAACTTCGTCGGGAATCGAGCCATCCAGGGCTTTAGGTCCATCATAATCTCTGCGTAAATGGTCATAGAGTAAATCTTCCCCAAACTCTACGCACTTGTATTCCAGTAATCGCGCACCCTCTTCGATGCGGCGATATAACGGCATGCTAATGGTCCACGGCCGGCTATAGACATCAGGATCGTCAATCGTTGCTTCATACTGAATATGGTTGTCATTGATCATGGTATAGCGTTCTTCCACAACCAGGTTAGGACCATGATAATTACCCGATGCATCCAGCCAGGTATCCGGCACCTGGCTGCTAACATCTACCACCAGGGTGTCACCTTCCCAACGACCCAGGGAGTAGCCCATCCAAGAGGGTAATGGCGCCTGGGTACCAGGCCGGTCCATGAAAATGGAACGGCTGTTACTACCAAATTCATAGGCGATAAATATTTCTGAGTCCGTTTGTAAAATCTGAAACGGCCATGGCATGTAAGTGGAACGGGGAATGCCAGGGATATAACACTTGGCAACAGGGTCGAGATTTGTCCAGTCGGCGCGATTGCGGTCCCGTTGTTCTAATGCATCGGGCAAGTAGGGAATCTCTCCACCTTCAACCACGCTCATACCGGCGGGTATCCCTCCAAAGGCACCGAGTATTGTTGTTACTGGCATTTTGCTGGCAGTGTGACCCTCGAGATTCCAACTCGCGGTATTCATCACCTGCCAGATTCCACTTAAATCAGGCGGCCCAGCGGTATCTGCAATTGCTGTAGTCTCATTAGTTGAACTTTCGAGCGGCGCAACAACCGAGGGGGATTCCTGGGAACAGGCTGCAATCACCAGACTAACAACAAGCAAACAGCCAAAAGAATTCAAATTTTTCATTGTTCTTATCACGTCTCTATAAAATCTGTGCCGACCCACTACTGCTCTTCTTCGTCATCTTCCGGAAAGCCCCCGGGCGGCGCGCCAATTCCCGAAGAACCCATGAAGATATTGCGACCATCAGGAAAAGTAATATCGCGACCACTTCCCCTGCATTTTGGAATACAGTCGGGATCCTTGCTCTGATACCCACGCACCAGGATTTCAGTTCCCGGTAACAAAATTTGTTGGGTCAGGCCTTGCCTTAATAAAGTATTGGGCGTGCCTCCTTCCAGCATCCATTCCTGTTCGGTACCGTCTTCCAGGGTGGCGGTCATGTGCAACCAGCTATGGGGGTTAACCCATTCCATACGGGTAATTACACCCCGCAAGCGTATCGGCTTATTGATATCAAACTCAGATGAAAAGGCGTGGTGACTCTGCACAGTCGATTGCAGCAATGCGGCAGAACCGACTATCGCCAGAAAAGTAAGAAATCGCTTCATTGGCCATCTCTCTTGCTTCTTATAGTTAGCTTCAGTTTGCCTCAGGAGACCAAATATTTCCACCCGGTCGACCCCTGTTATGGTGCGCAATATCGCTGGAACGGTTATATTTGACGGTCAGAAAAGCCCTGACCCCATTATAAAGAGAAAACAGGAGGAGATAAGCGATGACTGGATCACTCACTTCAAGCATAAGCAGAAAAGTATTGGGACTAACGCTAATACTCCTTCCTACTCTCGGGCTCGCCCAGGAAATCATAAACACCGACACACACCGTCTCGAAGAAGTAGCCGAGGGGGTTTACTTTGCCATTGGTACTGGCGATATCTACACCATGAGCAACGCGCTAATCATCGAGCGCGACGACGATGTAGTTATTGTGGATTCACATATCACACCTGCCGCCGGCCGGGCACTGCTTGATTCCATTCGTGTAGTTACCTCCAAGCCAGTGACTACACTAATAAACTCACATTTTCATTACGATCATTCCAATGGGACTCCTGCATTTGGGGATATAGAAATAATCGGCCACGAAGTTACTTATCAAAAATTAACTAGTGATCCCGAAAGCGAACACACTTTCCAAAACTCATTACGCCGGTTCGATAACACGGTGAATCGCTTACAATCGGAACTAGAGAATGCGACCAGCGACGAAGAACGACAGGAGTTGCGCCAGCAGCTCGCTTACTGGCAAAGACATGTTGAAGCACAGGAAGAAATCGTATTCACAGCTCCAACCCAAACCCTGAGAGACAAGATGACGCTCTACCGTGGTGGCCGAGAAATTCAATTACATTTCTTTGGCCGTGCGCACACTGGAGGCGACCTGGCAATTTATCTGCCCGATGAAAAGATTGTCTTCACCGGTGACATGATGCTTGGCGGAATCTCTTACATGGGAGATGGCTACGTAGCAGAATGGGCAGACACTCTGCGCAACCTCATGAGCCTGGATATTGAGTTGATACTTCCGGGCCACGGACCAGGATTTACCGAGGTGGAACGAATATCCAATGTCGCCGACTATTACAGCGATCTCACCAGAGAAATTCGCCGCTTGCGTAGCCAGGGATTCAGCGCCGAAGAAGCAGCGGCCCGTGCGGACCTGAGGCAACACGGTGAAACACTGGGTGTAAATCAACTCGGCGCAAACCTTGAGGCCGTACAACGCATGTATGACATCTGGGATGGTCTCATCCAGTAAAGGAGCAAAGAAATGATTCGCCCACTAAAACTTTCGCTACTTGCAGCCTGCTGCCTGGTTCTTGCTTCTTGCGGTGGAGAGAATGAACCTGATAGCGATCAATTCGAAATTATTAATAACGCTGGCAGCGTCGATCGAGTTGATCCACGTTTTGACGAGTTGGTGCCAGCCGATGTCAATATTCAAAAACTCGCTGAAGGATTTATTTTCACCGAGGGCCCGGTCTGGGACAGGCGCAACAACCAACTTTATTTCAGCGATGTGCGCGGCAATACAATTTATTCCTGGAGTGAGACCGACGGCGCTAATGTAGCTATCCAGCCTGTTTACGAAGAGCCAACGGAACACCCTTCGGTAGGATCAAACGGTCTTACGATGGACAGTGAAGGCCGATTGATTTTGATGGAACATGGCTATCATCGTGTTTCTCGATTGGAAGCTGACGGTAGCCGCACAACACTGGTAGACAGTTATCGAGGCATGCGGCTTAACAGTCCAAATGATGTTGCCCATCATTCCAATGGCTGGTTGTACTTCACCGATCCACCCTATGGCCTGGCTGGCCAGGAAAACGATCCCGCGCGCGAACTGGATTACAACGGAATTTATCGCCTAAGCCCTGACGGAGAGATTCAATTATTAGAACGTACCCAGACCCGCCCGAATGGCCTGGTGTTTTCTCCCGACGAAGAAACTTTGTATGTTGCAAATTCAGACGGCAACAATATGGTGTGGTACGCCTACACGGTTATCCACGGCATTATTGGTAACCAGCGGGTGTTTTATGATGTGAATGACCAGAACGAAACTGGCGCTGCCGATGGCATGAAAGTAGATGTAAATGGCAATATATTCGCGACGGGGCCAGGCGGAGTATGGGTATTCGACCCGGAAGGCGTGCATCTTGGCACCATCAAACCCGATGAGGTGCCAGCTAATGTAGCCTGGGGAGATGATGGATCCACCCTGTATATGACCGCACGTACCGGTTTGTACCGCGTGCAACTGAATACCAGCGGCCTTATTCCCTAGACTGGAAAGCAATTGAAAAAATTCATCTCGGAACACCCTACCCTGATACTTACCCTGAGTTACTTTCTGGTAACAGCAATTGGGGTGCTCTACAGCTTTTTCTTTTATCGGGAATTCGGTATTAGTTTTGCCAGGTTTGCAGATCTCTCTGATTTCTTGCTTGTTTCTTTAGTGGAACCAAGTTCGATTGCAATTTTCCTGGTTGTAGTCATCTTCACTTTCCTGGTGTTTCAAGTAGATTTTTGGGCCAGGAGAAGGTGGTCAGGATATGGAAAATGGATCGAAAACAGCATGGGCGGCTGGTATTCAGACGCACTGGTCTACGTACTAGTAGTCACTGTTTTCGCGACGATCTATGTACGTGATTTTGCAGTAGCCAATGCGGAATCAATAAAGACTGGCGATACCGACTATTTCCTGATTCGACTGGCCGACCCTGGAGATCATCCCGCTGAAAGGACTATGGCTTTGTTGGGCAATACCAACCGATTCTCGATTTTATTCGACCCGCTGATCGATGAACTACTCATAATTCCACTGGAAAATGTGTCTTTAATGCGGAAAAATGGCGCCACAGATGACACGGATCAAAATTCTGAGGGTCAGATTCTCTAATAATTGATTGAAACGATTAATTGGTATTTCTTATGAACCGTAAAATATTTCTTGGCTTATGTGCTGGCGCATCCCTGCTTTTAAGCAGTGGAAGTTTTGCTCAATCTATCGAAGACGTTGTGCTGAATGTCTATAAAGAACCGACCTGTGGTTGTTGTAATGGCTGGATCGACCATATGGAAGAGGAAGGCTATAGCACGGCTTTTCATCATCCCGCTGACATTAATTCATTAAAGGACGAGTTCGGCCTCAAGAATGAATGGCGATCCTGCCACACGGCGGTTCATGAAAGCGGTTATATCTTCGAAGGACATATTCCGGAGAAGTTTATTGCGCAGTTTCTCGCAGCACCTCCCGAAGGGGCTATGGGATTAGCCGTTCCGGGTATGCCTATTGGTGGGCCTGGCATGGAGATGGGTGATCGGTTTACGCCGTATGATGTACTCCTGATCAACAAAGACGGTACCAGTTCGGTTTTTTATTCAGTGAAATCTGCTGAAGAACAGCACTAGGGACGCGGCGGCTGCAAGCACGAATCTTTTCGTTAAAAAGCCTTTCGAAATGCTTATGTACTGACGTGTACACTCCGCTATCGAAAGGCTTTTTGCCTCAAGCTTCATTACTTTCGCTCGCTGCTCGAGATTGCTCCCTTCGATACGATCCTTCTATTAGATAAAAAAGAATAATAAGAATAACTAATTGATATGGAATTAATTGACGCGCTGAGTACGCTGGCGGGATTCACTGGTATTGTTGCCATTTTCGCCAATTCAAGGGAAAAATTGGCTTGGCATTGCGCTTCCGCATTACCAATCTTTTGATTCTGTCATTTGCACCAGGTTTTTTGCACTTTTTACACTTGGGCTTCTCTACTTTTTTGAAGGCGATGCTATACCCATCAGGATTTCAAGCTTCTGCATCGCCCTGTTTGTAGCTTTTGCTCTCTCGTGCCTACATCGCTCGCAAGAATATTCCAGTCGAGGAAAAACACATCCTCAGCAACAATTTCTGGGCGTTCAATATGATCGTAGTAATAGTCATTATCATTGCCCAGGTTAGCAATGTGTTTTTAGCAAACGACTACAGCGATGGAATTTTGGTATTTGGAATTGTTGCGATCATATTCTGCATGACTATTTTTCAAATAATGAATGAACAATCGCACAGCACAGAACAGTAAGAACTACTTGATACCGACGACATAGCATAACCAACTGTAGTCGTTGGGTGCTTCATCTACCTGGTTCCAGGTGGCATCTTCATCCTCGTTATCATCGTCATCTTCTTCCCAGTAAACCACCGTGTCCTTAAATCCTGCTTCCATTAACATTTCCCGAACTTCAGGAATAGTCCAGAAACGCCAGTCATACTGAAAAGCTTTTTTCATCTTGCTGCCATCGGCGAACTTGAAGTGAATATAAAAAGTACAGTGAGAGTTTACCGGGTTGAAATAGGCCTGCTCCCAGTGATACTTGAATCCTTTCTTGCCCTTAACAATGGTGCGCTTATCGACGACATCACTGTCGTAGCAATCTCTACCGCCCATCATGTCCATGACGATTACCCCTTCCGAGGCGAGGTTGGCATGGGCTACCTTGAAATACTCGATCACTTCTTCCCGGGTTTTGAATATCCAGAATGAAAAGTTTTGTGCTGCCAGCACGTCTGCCTGAGGTGTGTTGAATTCCCTGACGTCCTGCTCCAGCACGGTAATGCGCTTGGCATCTTTTTGCTTTAACTTGCTGAGATTGTTGTCCTTGCCCCATTGTAATGTTTCATCACAGAGATCGACTCCCCAGGCCGTTCGCTTGGAGTCTGATTCAACCCAGGAACAGCAAACAGCAAAAGTCCCACAAAAATCTTCCCGAAGTTTTAGAGGCTTTCGTTTATAGGCTTCCTTATAGGCTTGAATGAAGACGTCTACTTCATGCTCCGGCTCCTGCACTGACTTTTGATAACAATCGTGCTTGTCGGCCTTGTCTGCCAGAGTTTGCTTGCTCTTACTTTTTTGTTGCTTTCCTTTCGGTTTCGACATCATCTAGTTCCCTGTGAAGAAACGTTTACTCTATAAATGTTTTGGCCTGTTGTCCAAAACTCTTTCGCCACTAAATTTCATTCCTCTGAGCAAGCTCATTGATACGATCCGCTGCCCTGAATGCCAGCGCCATAATTGTCATGGTTGGCTGTCCGCGACCACCGGTAACCAGTGAACTGCCATCACACACAAACAGGTTTGGAACGTCGTGCGCACGATGATCAGAATTAATAACAGACGACATCGGATCATTACCCATTCTGCAGGTACCAAGTAGATGCACATTTCCTGTTTGGCCAGTCTCTGGATAGGAACCGTCTATATTATTAGCACCTGCCGCTTCCATTAACTCTATGGTCTTGTTTAGAAACCATTCCATGGTGGCGAGATCATCGGGATGGTCCATATAAGTGCAGCGAATCGCTGGCCGGCCAAAATCGTCCTGATAATTCGGATCCAGGGTTACG
Organism: uncultured Pseudohongiella sp.; assembly: GCA_964616225.1. GTDB lineage: Bacteria > Pseudomonadota > Gammaproteobacteria > Pseudomonadales > Pseudohongiellaceae > UBA9145. The sequence goes on along the minus strand of CAZTTE010000002.1, from coordinate 200,077 downwards.
TTATTCGTTGCCAGTGGCAGTGATGTGGTATGCCCATCAAAGGCTGCACAATGGGAGAACTGATAGGCCAGATTGTCTTTAAATTCTGCACCCCAGCTTGGCGTACCAAACCAATCAGGTGCTGAAAGCGCAAAACCTAGCGGTGTGCCAGCAGAAGGGTGGCGGCCATCTATACCACCACCGCCATAGAAGCCAAGACTTTCATCCAGCTCGTAGTAGTCATGAACAACCCTGGTAGTTGGCACACTCTTCCAGGCATTAACTGGTTCGTCGAATAATCCCACTACAGAAGAATAGCCATTAAACATCAGGTTCTGCCCGACAAAGCCACTGGAATTCGCAAGCCCGTCAGGGAACATACTACTGGCCGACATTAATAATAGCCGCGGCGTTTCCGCACCATTAGCACATAGCACTGCCGCTCTTGTACGCTGAGCTTGTTCAACACCAAGTTCATCAAAATAGGCAACTTCTGTGACCCGCCCATTCGCATCGGTGTTTAGCTGGGAAACCGTGGCCATGGTTCGCAACTCGCAGCTTCCCGTTGCCAGCGCCAGAGGAATCATTGCCACCATGGAGGAAGACTTTGCATTTACCTCACAACCATAACCATTGCAAAAACCACAATGAATACAGCCGGGTCGATTGTTATGGGGCTGGGAAAGTATGGCCATCGGTGCCGGATAAGGAGTTAAGCCTAATTGCTTTGCCGCTCGCTCCAATAAAACATCGGATCCTTTAATTGGCATTGGCGGACAGGGGTAATCTCGCGATCTCGGTGGATCCCATGGTCCCTGCAAGCCGGATACTCCGATCTCCCAATCTACCCTTGTGTAATAAGGTTCCAGGTCCTCATAGCTAATTGGCCAATCGGCGAAATTAGTTCCCGCAATCGTGCCCCTGACACTGGCTTCCATGAAATCTATAGGTCTGAAACGCCAGAAATTCCCGGAAAAATGAACACTGCTTCCACCCACATTATGGGCGTAACCCAGAACGGATTCTTGCAGCTCGGCTTCTTCGTTCTCATTGGTGCGAAAGGTTTGTCGATTGCCGTGGCGGGTACTCCACACCAGATCATTGTTGTGCTGATATCCCCATTCATCGTGTTTGAAGTCCGCTGCTTGCAAATGCGGACCTTGCTCAAGAATAACAACTGAATGACCGGCTTCGGCAAGTTCTTTCGCCACGATGCCACCGGCAGCACCCGAGCCAACCACCACGAAATCCACTTCCTCCCTGGTATCGAAACTTGCACCTGTGTTGGAAGCCTGGGCCATAACTACTCCCCCCGTTCCGCGAAATCTGCATCGTAAAAGCTGTAAGGTGGCGCCCACGCGCTCTGATTCGGATAAGCAATTACATCGTAGCCGACTAAATCTCGATTGCCACCGTATTCAGGTAGCGAAAACATCCCTGCCACTGCGAGATAACGCAGGGTAAAGAAGAAAGGTGTGTTCGAAATACTGGCGATTAGCTGATCCTGCTGCTCTTCTTCCAGTAAATGAAAGTAAGCTGCATTGAATTGAAGCGCCACTTCAGTTTGCAGCTCTCTTAGTCCTTCTTTTAATAGCCCATGCTCTTCTTCTCTTTTATCCCCCAGCACTGTTTCCATGAAATAAACTACGCCGGCTTCACGGGCACCCGCAGTCTCAGTGGTAGGAATAATTCTTGCGGTAATTGCATCGAACTCGTTGGCTTCTTCTTCAGTTAAGACCTGAAAATCCTCGCCGGCTAAACGAGCTCGTTGGGATTCCTGGCAAGCCTGCAGTATCGCAGGCATGGATAACAGGATTACAGATTTTCCCGCCGAGTCTTTTAGCGAGTTAAAAAATGCGCGACGTGAAAGCAATTCTTTTTTCACTCATTCCCCCGACAAGAGCTTCAAAAGTGATGTTCACAAGATATGGGTAATGCAGGATGCATAGTGTATCACAGGCTTCTGGCAATAAATCTTAGCGCAATAATTCAAGCGCTCTTTGCAACAAAGATTCCATTGAATCTTTTGTTATCTCCCAGATTGGATCGTGGCGCTTACCTCGCCGGTGCAGCATCAGGTTAAATCCGGTAATGATGGCAAACTTGTAAGCAGCCAATGCCCTGAACCAATCTATTTCAGGTAATGGTGATCCCCAGGCTTGTTCATACATTTTTATTAACTCTTCAGCCTGAGGCATGACGTGATCACTGTGATTGGAATCTGCCCAGGCGACAGAATCATTAAACGTAGCAAACCAACCAATATCATTCAGGGTCGACCCCACGCCTACCAGTTCCCAGTCGATTACTGCGAGCAACTCAAATGAATCTGAATAAAACAAATTCGACCACTGGAAATCGCCGTGAAAAATTCCGACTTGCAACTCAGTGGGCAACTTATCCAGTAAGAGAGACTTTATCTCTGGCACTAGTTTTAATTTCTCGGCATCTGCTGCTTTTTCTACAAAACGATCCCAGCGATGGATGTCGTGCTCGAGGGAAATTGGATCACCGAGATAAGGCGCATTCCGCCAATCGATCCGATGTATTTCAGCTAGCGCATTAATTGCCTGCCGGGCCATATCGATGCGAGTTTGTGGGTTCAGGTTTACGATTCGATCCTCCTTAACCCGAACCACATCTCCTTCCAATTGCGGCACTACGAAATAAGGGCGACCAAACCATTGCGAATCTTCACCGGACCATTTCACCTGGCAATGGGGGACCGATTCGGGCAACACTCTCAAGGCGGCAACCTGACGCAAGACATCGGCAGTACCCTGCAATTTGACGTTCGGCGGCGGTAGACGGATATACCATTTCTCAATCTTCCCTGACTGCATTACCGAGAAGCCATAGGAGAAACCGGCATGTCCAGGCATCTGGAATACATCGATCACTTCAACCGAATGGTCTTCGTAACAGTGCGCACAGAATGGCTGTAAGCGATATTCTAGTTCTTCTATATCCAATTTCTGCCTTCTAATTTGCCTGAAAACACAGCAGATAAGGCAGTTTACCCGGATTCAGCCCGAATTATTGCCGGAAATCATCACATTCTTTGTCAAGAGCACAGAACTGAGATTTTATTAGTTCGCGAATTTGTTATCTTTCCAAGCCAATACACCTGATTTTGGCTCAGAACCGTGAAGTGAGAATTTCATCCAAACGTTAACGCCGATGCGATCTGCGCTAATTGCAGCACTCCAATTTGCGGAATCTGTTCACTAAAATTGGCAAAGGTTGCGACGACTTCTCTTCCATTAAGTTTGTTTTCGATAGCTCCATCTATTTGCAGGGAATCGGGAGTCCCCGACTCGAAAACAATTCGCACTCGTTTCATTTGTTTTTGCAGTTCTTCCAATGGGGCCGCCAGGTCTACGCTACCTTCCTTGATAAATGCTACGTGATCGATTAGTCCGGAGAATTCATTGAGAAGATGAGAGGATACCAGGATCGTTTTTCCGGTCTGCTGATAGCGACCAAGAATTGTCTCTATAAAATTACGACGCGCTGCTGGATCCAGTCCTCCTGCCGGCTCATCTAGAATCAGCATCTCAGACTCAAAGGATAGCGCCATAAGCAAGGCCAACTTGGCGCGCATTCCCTTCGACAGCTCCTTCACCTTGTAATCTTCGTTAAGAGCAAACTCGCCAATTAGTTCTTTCTGTAAATCGTAGTTCCAGTTGGCATGGTAAGCAGCAACAAAGGCGATAATTTCTCGTACGCGCATGTATTCGTAGAATCCATAATTCTCAGGGACCTAACCCACGCGAGACTTCACCGCGATTTCATCATCAAGGGGATCCAAACCAAACACTCTTGACTGACCTTCGCTCGGCGGCAGCAGACCCATTAACATCTGGATAGTGGTGGACTTACCGGCGCCATTTTCTCCGAGTAGTCCAAAAACTGAACCCTGGGGTACTTGCAGGTTTAAATCTTTAACAGCCCACTTGGATCCAAATCGCTGACCCAGATTTTTTTGTTTCAATGGCCCAATCTGTCATTTGGGATTCCCCTCTTTCTCAAGTTTAAGCGCCTCATCTTTGACCATTTCAAGCAGTTCCTTGCTACTTAAATCAGTGAGTTGTGCTTCTGACAACAATTCCCTTATTTTCTGTTTCACAGATTCCCGGCGAGCCTGTTGCTCCTGCTTTGCGCCGTCTTCGCTTACAAAAAAACCGGAACCCTGGCGACCCTGGACCAGCCCTTGTTGTTCCAATTCGAGATAAGCGCGACTCACGGTGTTGCGGTTAACCCGGGCATTAACCGCAGTCTCCCGTATGGGTGGAAGCTTGTCCCCGGCTTGCAAAGCTCCCAGGGCAATGGCTTCTCTTACAGCATCGGTTATCTGCAGATAGGCCGGTCCAGAATTGTATAAATCGATGGTGATTATCATGATTTTAAACAGTACCAATTGTCCTAGTAATGCTAGGACAATTATTTTCACCCTGTCAAACTTATTTTTGTTTGCCTTGTCAGCCCTCTATTCACGCGCGCTTCAGGCGTCCAGATTTGTTTATAGCGCTTGAATTGCCAGGCCAGATTCAAGATCATGACCCCACAAAAGCAACTATAAGGGAATCCCTCTTCTTGCAATCCCGTCGTCACTTTGTTCAGAACACTGCCCTGCTCACGGGCTTTCTGGCATCGACCAAACTGGGAACTGTGTTCGCCCAGGCCACCGGTGCCGATCGCAATGTGCGAGTAAGAAACATGGAAGTGTTTACGGTTTCGGTTAGCAATAGAACCAACTGGATACTGGTGCGCTTAAGTGGCAGTAATGGCCTGACCGGACTCGGTGAAGCCTCTCTGGGTCGCAGGGCTGAATTAAACGAACTGGCTCAGTTTTACCGAATGGTAGAAGGCGAATCCGCATTCGATATCCAGCAGTATCGACAACGGGGCTGGGAACAGGCTTCCTCGGGTAATCGAGTACTTGCTACTGCATTCAGTGCCATCGAACAGGCTTTATGGGATTTAATCGCCAGGTCGCTCGAAGTGCCTTTTTATGACCTGGTGGGCGGACAACTTCATAGCGAGCTTCCTGTGTATGCCAATATTAATCGAGCGACCGCTGATCGCGGGCCAAGAGGATTTGCAGACAATGCAGAGCAAGCCGTTGCCGATGGATTCAGAGCGATTAAGGCCGCGCCATTCGATGGCTTCCCTTCACTGGGTTCGCCAGCGGAAGAAATTGCAGCAGCAAGACAACTCGGTATCGACTGCATTTATGCCATGAGAGAGCGGCTCGGAGATGATGTTGCCATCAAGATCGATGCCCACAGTTTTTTCGATACCCAAATGTCTATCGATGTTGCGAAAGAATTAGAGCGAGCCAATCTGAGCTGGTATGAGGAACCGGTAGCGCCAACCCAAACCGAAAACACCAAATTAATTCACGACGCAATCTCCCAGGTGCTGGCCGGCGGAGAATTTTTGTTTGGCATGGAGGGTTTCCGCTCACTGTGTGAACAACAGGCCGTGGATATCATTATGCCCGACATAAAGCACTGTGGTGGAATGTGGGAAGCCGTGAAAATTTCGGCACTTGCTGAAAGCTTTAATATCAAGGTGTCACCACACAATCCCAGTGGTCCTGTTTCAACTGCCGCCTCTGTTGCACTTTGCGCAGCCTTGCCAAATTTTGACATTCTCGAATACCAATGGGGAGAGCAACTTTGGAGGGCCTCGCTAATCGAACCCTCTGAAACATTTTCTAATGGCAGTATTATTGTCTCCAACAAACCCGGCTACGGTATTACACTTAACCAACGAGTACTGGAAGAGCACCGAATCTAATCCTGTTACTTTAGCTAGCTCGAACCAGCTAAAACCCCTAGAATAGGCACCAAGAAAAGAAGGCTGGAGGAAACCATGCTCAATCGACGACTCCTTGCAGTTGCAGGCGCCAGCACCGCACTTGCCTTGGTATCCTTTTCTTCCCACGCCCAATCGATAAACCAGAATCTTGATTCTTACCTGCCTGACGAAACTCCCTGGGGCCACCCAAACATCCAGGGTGTTTGGGACCGACGCACGATCACTCCCCTGGAAAGGCCAGAACGCTTCGCCGATAAAGCTTTTTTCACAGTGGATGAGATCAGGGACTACGAAGACGCCAGTGCCAGGAGGGATGATGGCCGACCTCTCGATTCAGGCAGAGGTGGCTTATCGGTTCATGATCCTGGCGATCTCGATTATGGCTCGACCGTAGTTGCGACAGGACAAACTTCCCTGGTTGTTAATCCCAGTAATGGTCGCATTCCTCCCTACACGGAAGAAGCAATAAGAAAAGCAGAAACGAGAGCGAAAGCACGGGAGGGCCGCGGACCTGCCGATAGCTGGATCGATCGTTCTCTTAACGAGCGCTGCATCACCTGGGGCATGCCTCAGGGGATGTTGCCGCAGGCATACAATAACAACCTGAAAATTTTACAGACGCCGACTCACGTCATGTTCTACGTGGAAATGGTGCATGATGTTCGCATAATTCCAATCGATGGCCGACCTCATCTTCCTGACAGCTTGCGGCAATGGCATGGCGATTCCCGGGGTCACTGGGAAGGAGACACCCTGGTGGTGCGAACCAAAAACTTTTCGGAGAAAAGCAGCTTCCGCCGTGCCAACGTCAACCTGGAAATCGAAGAACGCTTTCGGCGTAACAACGAAGATCAGTTGGAATACAGCCTGAAAGTCATGGATAAGACGACCTGGGAGAGTGACTGGAAGGTTGCCTTCCCAATGATCCGTGGCGACCAACCTCTCTACGAATTTGCCTGCCATGAAGGAAATTACGGTTTAATCAATATTCTTTCGGTGGCGAGAAACCTGGAAAAGCAAAATTCGGAGCAATAAATCAATTCCTAGCTGCGGGATTACCCCAGACCAACTTCCCCTGTGTCGGTGCTTTTGCAAATTGGGTTGTAGGAATTTCCGTAGGACTGCTTGCAGAAACCCTCATGTTTTTCACAAGCTCCTGATCGCCATTTAGCCCCTTAATTACGCCGGAATGTGATCCAATCGTCGTTTCTGCACATCGACGCACAAGAATGTGAACCCGTGCGCTTTTCAATTTGCTTTATTCAGTATCCTAATCTTCCGTTATCGCTTTACAAGGAAGCAACGGAATAGAAGAAACGATTGGGAAAATCAAAATGTCTGCGTTAACACTTAAAGAAGGAAATATCTTTTCTACCAGGGAGATTGTAGAACTTCTGAATATGGCTCTTCTACACAAGTGGAATTTCTCCTACTTGTCTATTGTTAAAAACCACGTTTCTTCCAAATCAATTTCTCTAAAGTCTATCGATCCTGAAAAAGGTACTTTTAGTATCGATAGTGAAATCACTAATAGCAATCAGGGCAATCACAATTCAATCCTGTTTCGAGCTCAATGCGGCGGAGTGTCATTGGTATTCAATGCATCACCAGTTGCATCAAGCACTGAAAACAATTCACTGCCCGAATGCGAGATTCGCCTTCCCGATGAGATTAGAATTTCGCAACAGCGTAAAGCCGTGCGAGTTAACCTGGAGGCAGGCAAGGCTATTCCGGTTATTCTTTACTCATCAGAGGGTATTCGGGTGCAGGGTGCCATAATTGATATTTCCAAGACTGGCGCAAAGATCAAGCTCAATCAGGAAATGGCAGATAAACTGAGCGACTTTGAATTTATTGATGCCTTACGTATTCGCCTGCCGAGCAATGAAATGATCCAGTGTCAGGCTCAAATAGTTGGCGCGGTATTTGATCACGATAACGACGTTACCATCATGCGCTGCCAGTTCGCAGACATGAAGGCGCGTGATCTCGAACTGCTAAATCGCTTAATTGACACAAAGATTGACAGCAGCGTGCAGCAATCAGATTTTGCCATCGCAAGTTAGCAAGTCCAAAACTCCCAGTTAGCTCCTCAAGCAAGCAACTCCAGCAGAGCATTAGCTACAGCATCAGGCCTGTGAGCAGGCAAGTCGTGCCCTGCTCCCTCGACAATTCTGCGACCACGCAAATCTGAAAATCTCGCCTGATCTCCCGCAGGATTCGCTGAAGGTGAACCGAATCCACTCTGTGCTGCCCTAAGAACAATTGCCGGCACGCTAATAAGCGGTCGTTCCGCCAGGCGCCGTTCTACTTCGAGAAATCGATCTTCCCCAGGCGCGTTAACATGTCGATGGCGATAGGAATGAACGCAAATATCGACGAAATCAGGATTATCAAAAGACGGAGCGGAACGGGCATAATCTTCATCGCTGTAATTCCAGGCCGGTGACCAGGTATCCCAGAGATAACGGATTATGTCGTGTCGATTTTCCGTTAAACCGCTAATGCCTCGCTCCGTATTTAAGTACCACTGGTACCAGAGTAGCGCTTCGAAGCGAGCGGGTGCCGGACCACCGGGTGTAATGGTGTCCTGCACCGAATAACCACCGCAAGCCACCTGCCCGGTAATACGATCTGGTTGCAAAATTGCGGCAATACAAATGGCCCTGTTGCCCCAATCGAATCCCGCCGCCGCAAAAGTATCTATGCCGAGTGCATCAGCAAAATCCAAAAGGTCCTGGGCTATCGCGGCCTGCTCTGCCATCCGCGGTGCATCCGGATCCAGGAATCGCGTTTGACCATAACCGCGAATGTAGGGCAGCAACACGCGATAACCAGCATCAACCAGGGAAGGAGAAACACCATCGAACGAGCGCACATCATAAGGAAAACCATGGACAAGAACTATCGGAAACCCATCGCTCGAACCGTGTTCTTCGTAAGCTATTTCCAGCACGTCGGTCCGTACAGTTTTAACTGCTGACTGGGCCAAGACCGGTTTGGGTTTTAGCGCCTTAACAGAGACCGCAGCAATGCCGGCAGTCTTGATAAAATCCCTACGGGTAGATGTCATGAGTTACTCCACTAAAATGCAGCGATAGGATTTACCGGCGAACCCGTTCCATTAGGTATGGGAAGAGGCGCGATGGTTAACATAAATTCCCATCGATTTTGCTCCGCTGCCATCGCTGCCAAGGCATCGAGGTCGGCTCGATCGATCAGGGGTATGCCTAACATGGTGAGAGCGAAGTCGTGTAAGGCGAGAGTGGGTAAATCGCCCTCGGGTCTTGGCGTATAACCCGGCGTTTCCCAACCGATAACTGCCACGTCTCTTTCTCTCAGCCAGGGAATTACATTGTTGTCCAGCCCCGCGGCTTCATCCCAAGTGTCAAACGGTCCCTCTACTTCTCTTTTTACCCAACGTCCCCAGCGAAACAGCATCGCATCACCCGGTCCAACTTTGGCTCCAGACATCGCTTCCCAGGCTTCCAGATCTGCAACGGTGACCCGATAGCCAGCCGGCAGAAAATCAACGCCTTTAAGCCGGGGAATATCGTACAGAACGCCACGGGTTACGACTCCGTCTTTCATGTTTAACACAGCGTTTACCAGGGCTCCTTCTTCCATGGTGACGGTGTGTTCCATCTCGACACCATTCCACATCTTGCCATCGAAAAAACGATGCCCATAACCATCTATATGGGTAACGCCAGGGCCATGAATACAACGAAAGGCAATACGATCACTGGCACCACCGGGGGAAGCATTTGCCATCTCCCAATCTACCGGGCAGGGATTATCGATACTTTCCTCATTGTCCAAATTGCGAGCCAGGGAAACCGTCACGCCGCTCTGGACCAGGGCAGCTGCCTCCTTGCGCTTTTCCGGCGTAATCAGGTTTAAGGTACCAATCTCATCATCCGAACCCCAACGGCCCCAATTGTTCAGGGTTTCCAGCCATTCTTCGAATTGCGCTTCAGAAACAAAGGGAAGGTCTTGCTGAGCATTTGTTGGCGCTAAAATTATCTGAGTAACAACAGTGACAAGGGTGAGTGCTGAAACAATCAGCTTCAGAGTGCGCATTTTAAGCTCCTTGTTGTTATTGGAATCGGACTAATACGACTTGCATCCCCATAAAGAATGCTTCGAACAACTCTAGCTGCAGCTTCCCTTAAAGTCCATCGCTGAAACACCGACTAAAAAGGAATGAGCCAAGAATTTTGTCTGTCCCGGCTTATTGCTCAAATCGTTCCAAAATGGTCTATGGTTAAAGCATCCCCTTGGGAAAAGCTATATCAGGGATCCATGACAAAGGATGATTAACAATGACTTGGCAAGTGATACTCGCATTCTCAGTAACAATTCCGGCGCTCATCATTGCTGCTATCCTGGTAGCCTGTGTTTTCTACCATCGTTACAAAGCTTTCAAGTTTGCGCGCCAACAATACCTGGCGGGTCCTCGACATATCGAGCATCCGCTTTGTAAATGTCAGTGTTGTACCTGGGAACGGGAAGATTAGGCTCACAAATAAAATCCAATCTATCTGGATGAGTACTGTGACTGCACTATTTCCACCAGTGCTCGATGGAGTTGGCGTAGTAATCTATAAGTGCTGATTGCTCGGGATTAACTGAGTAGCAGTCCTTCTGTTCCTGGAGAATATTTCTTTCCCTGAGAAGAACAAAGAACCAGCTTGGAATTGTTGTCGTTGAACTGAACAAGGCTCTCTTTACTTAGGCTTTTTATTTTAGATGCTGATCGAGAAAGTCGTTAACTATAACCATCATCTCAGAAGAAAAAATACCCGGTCCATGGCCAGCGCCATTTACTCGATAAAAGGTGACTTCCTGATTGGCGTCTTTCAGGGCTTCATAAAGCAAAACACTCTGGTTGAAAGGCACCAGGGGGTCGACATCGCCATGAATAATGAGGAAAGGTGGCATTTCCTTTTCTGGAGAAATGTAACTAATGGGATTGTAGGCCCGCACAGCTTGCTCTTGTGACGGTTCCTGTATCGGCCCACCGACTACCAGCGATTCAGGTGATCCCGGGTTGTTATGTGTAATCTGGCTTGGATGGTCATCCATTTGACGAAAGTCAGTTGGACCAAAAAAATCTACTACCGCCTGAACATTGCTCGGTTGGTCTCGATAGTCATCAGTAAGAAAACTTTGCTCACCAGCACTGGTGCCTACCAGGGCAGCCAGGTGACCGCCGGATGACGTTCCCATAACAGCGACCTTGTCCGGATTGATATTGTATTGCCCTGCATTGGTTCGCATGAATCGAATAGCTGCTTTTACGTCCTGAGCCTGTGCCGGCGCAATGGCTTCCCTGGAATGGCGATACTCAATGCTGGCAATGACATACCCTGACCTTGCCAGATCAACGAGAACCGGCAAGGTTCTATAAACATTTTGCGGCAACCAGCCGGAACCCTGGATAAACATAATAAGCGGATAAGGCTCAGAAGTTTCAACTGTCGGCAATAACAAATTGAGAACTACATCGCGCCCACCGTAGCTGGAATAGACAACATCGTTTACATAGTTGACTGAATAACCATCGAAAATTGCATCGAGCTCGATGACACCCTGCGGTCTGTCACTGGCAGGAGGAATATCGACATCAGGATTACGAAAGGCATTGCCGTTTTGCGCAAAGCTTTCCGCCGCAACAAGAAAAAGTATGCATTGAATCAGGGAGAGCGTACCGGTTTTTTTCATTACTCGATCTCTATTCCCCGTAAGCGATCCGGTAGATTACATTGGCCATATCATCAGAAATCAATACCGAACCGTCCGGCATATTCAGTATATCTACTGGCCGACCCCAGTTTCGTTGACCCTGTAACCAGCCTTCCACAAAAGGAGAATTGGAAACAATGGATGTATTGTCATCGCTTATGCGTCCCATCATGACCCGGTAACCGCTCTTGCGGGAACGATTCCAGGAGCCATGCTCCGCCCAAAACACCGTATTGCCGTAACTCTCTGGAAACATGGCGCCGCGATAAAATGCCAATCCCAGGGGAGCAACATGAGCGCCCAGTTTAAGTACAGGTGCCGTGTAGTCTGCCGGACTATGCCCATCGCCAAAACGGGGATCCGGTAAGTCACCCTGATGAATATAGGGAAATCCAAAATGCTGCCCGAAACTGCTGAGGCGATTTATCTCACAGGCAGGCAAATCGTCACCCAACATATCGCGACCATTATCGCTAAACCAGAGTTCACCGGACTGGGGATGGAAATCAAATCCGACGGTATTGCGAATGCCACTGGCAACAATTTGCAAATCACTGCCGTCCAGATTCATGTTCAGGATAGTGGCGAAGATGTCATCTTCCTCACAGACATTACATGGCGCTCCTACCGGCAAATACATTTTTCCATCGGGTCCCACATACAGAAACTTGAAACCATGGTGCCGACGATTTGGCAAAGAATCGTTAACAGTGACGGTTTGTTGGAGTCCATCCAAGCGGGCATTAATGTCTTCGATCTTACTGATGCGCCCTATTTCACCAATGTATAAATCACCATTGTGATAGGCGACGCCATTCGGCGTATTCAGCCTTTCTGCCACAGCAATCACACTGTCAGCCGGGCCTGCTCCATCGGCATTGGTGATGGCAAAGACACGCCCGCGGAGAGTCCCGACAAAAACAGTATTATTGTCACCGAGGGCTAGCTGACGCGGATTCTGAATCTCCGCATAGACAGAAATGGAAAAACCATCGGGTAATCGCAGACTGGCCAGGTCCACTTCCTGAGCAACACAATTCGTTGCCAGCACACTGAGGAGCAGGAGCAGAATGTTTTTCATATTAACCTCCGGGATTCAGAAGATTATTGCTGATCGACAATGCGCGCAGCCCGCAGCATATTCTCGAGAGCGTAATTGCCCTCATGACAGGCGAATTCGTAAATAGGCGCACCGAGCAATGACATATTGGTTTTTACTGTGATTCTGTCGGTAAAGGTAGTTGGATCATCGATTGTGAACTCGTAATCCAACGCGTTATCTCCCATCCGGGTAAAACGTTCCGTCAACACCATGTTTTCTGCACTGCCATAGGAATAGGTACGAAGAAACAAGCTCGCTGATTTATCAGTAAAGTTTCGAGTTTCAACAACCAGGGTGTCACCTTCGTAATGGCCGCGCGAAGAACCGGTCCAGCTGGGAATGGCTTCATGGCGAAACGGGCGGCCATCGAGTGGGATTATTCGAGGATCATTGCCTAACTCGGATCGAATCATGACATGATCTTTGGTCTGCACTATTTGCAAGTTGTTATTGTAGGAATTGGCCTTTATGTGCGGCGGAAAGGTTTGGGGAAACGCCAGGCAGCGTGAGGCTAACCCAAAGTCTTCAGGGCGATCGCAAGAGATTCCGCCCCAGGACACACGCACAGGGCGATCAGAAATTACCACACCTCCATAGTTACAGGGATTGGAACCAGGCGGTGACCGTTGCGTAATCACCCCATTAACTGCTGCCGGAATTTTTCCATTCCGGGGATAGACGATGAGTGACGTGCGATTATTGGGATACGGCTCGTCATAATAGGACCAGAACAAGTTATAGGCACCGGTATCATTGGTAGCTACATTCATGATGCGCTCGGATACTTGCGCTTCACTTGCATCCCTGCGCTCTTGAGCAGTTGCCAGTCTGTTGTCGCGAGCCGCTAATTCTTCATCGTTGAGAAACTCACGATTGCCATAACGATCGGGTCTTTCGAATGGGGTGGAATCGTTAAAGTTCCAATTTCCATTGAGATCAGGGTGGCCGTATTCGGTTCGCGGAACAACGTAGCCCTGCGCGAATAGCGGAGTGCTAATTACTAATACGAGAGATAAAACTACAGAAAACTTCATAAGCTCAAATAAGTATCCTTTATTAGCTCGCTGCCATTGCCCGCTTTTTTAATTCCTGCCAGGATCCAAAAAAGCTCCATGACGGCGACGCTCCTTGCATTCATTGTTTTCACAAAAACCATGAATGCGTGTCGCTAGTGAGTTTTTCATGCTGAAAAACTCTAACTCTCAACCATGTCAGGTCGCATATTTAGAAAATCAGTAATCTGGTCATAGGCGAGACCGAACTCCAATACTTTCCTGTCTTCACCAAAGTTACCCATGATCTGTATTCCCATTGGCCTGCCCTGCTCATCGAAACCAACTGGCACATTGATAACCGGCAGACCGCCGAGACTGCCCAATATCACAATCTCCATCCAGCGGTGGTAGGTATCCATTTCCCGGCCTTCGATTTGCTTCGGCCAACTGGTTGTTTTCGCATAGGGAAAAACCTGGGCTGTAGGAATGGCTAGAAAATCGTACTCCATGAACAGGCGGTCGAGTTCGCGCAGCCACTCACCTCGATAGGCATTAGCACGGGCGCGATCACCTTCCGTAAGAATATGTGACTGCTCTATTTCCCAGATCATTTCAGGCTTTAGCATGTCTCGCGTTGCGGGATCCTCGTAGAAGCGCTGCATACTGGCCCGACCGAGGTGACGCAGAGTAGTCCAGCTATACCACAAATTGTCGAAGTCATAGTTAGGCAATATCGCTTCAACATGAGCGCCGGTATCAGACACGGTCGACAAACTGGAATCGCAGAGCTGAGTAATTCCATCTTCCAGTGCCAGATAACCATCGAGATCGCCAAGCCAGGCAATTTTCTGCGCAGAAAGATCCAATGGATCAAAAGAATAACCCACATCTTTTGCCGCGATGGTTTTAAGCAACTGAATAGTATCTGCCGTGTTACGCCCCATCGGACCGGAAGTTGACAGCGGTCTTGGATCTAAATCGCGCCCACTCATAACATTGGTGCTGGGGCGATAGCCAATAACATTATTAAATGCACCAGGATTTCTCAGGGAACCCATCATGTCGCTACCGTCGGCTACCGGTAACATCTGCGTACCCAATCCACAAGCTGCCCCTCCGCTACTGCCGCCGGAAGTCAGTTCCGGGTTATAGGCACAACCGGTCGCGCCAAAGATTGGATTATAGGATTGGGAACCCAAGCCGAATTCCGGCGTATTGGTTTTACCAATAAAAATGGCACCGGCATTTCGGATACGCGCGACCATGGCACTGTCCTGATCAGGTATCCGATCCCGATACATGGGAGATCCACTGGTATAGGGAATACCCCTGACAGCGGTTAAATCTTTCACGGCATGAGGCATACCATGCATCCAGCCCCGATAGTTGCCATTCGCCAACTCATCATCTGCTGCTTTGGCTTGTGCCAGCAAATCATCATCTGTTTGTAAGCTGACAATCGCATTGTAAGTTCCGTTGTATTTATGGATACGATCCAAGTAGGCCTGCATTACCTCAACACAACTGGCTTCTTTTTCACGAATCGCCCTTGAAAGATCGATCGCTGTTAGACTGGTTAAATCAGAAGACATGGATGCGGCGAATGTTTTGCTATTTAGTGTGAACGGGAAAGACAGTGCCAATCCTAAATTGCCACTGTTGGCCAAAAATGTTCTGCGTTTCATTCTGTTTTTCTCCCATTTGCGCACTTCAACTGCTGCTTGAATCGAATCCCGGTACTGGTTCCAGGATTCCTCTCTTAAAGCTGCCAGGGGTCTGGTGATCAGTGCCTTTAGTTGTTAATGCTTCAAATTCTGCTTCCACCGCTTCCACGAAACCAGGTGAAGCCAGCTGATGCCAATTGCGAGTAACCTGCCAGCCTTCGAAGAATTTTTCTGAATTTGTAAGTTCGACAGCAACACTCAATACTGCTTGCTTGGCCAGTCCCGGTTCACCTACTACGTTGGCTCGCACAAAATTCGAGCGTTGGATGTTTACAAAATTCACCCACAAATTATCGAATCTAAGGGTGTCTATATCGCTTACTTCGCGACCGTCCCGAATCGCCATCCAAATGCTTGCCACATTCTCGTCATTTATAAAAAGATTGCGCCAGGTACCAATTAATTCAGCGTGCTTATCGATGGCCGCCGCTTTCTGTAGCTCATTCGCTTCCATCATCGATTTGGTATTTTGGCGTACCTGGATTAACAGCACGAGAAGCGTGGTGACAACCGCAATCGCACCTACTACTTCGCCAATAGCACCGATGGCTTCCCAATTCATGTTTTGTATTCCCTATAAAGCCTTGATCCGATTATTCATCAACTAGACCCAAAGGCCAAGTTTACTCAAGGGCGTGAAGCAATTCGCTTCTATGCAGACATAAAAAAAGGAGCCGATACTCGACTCCTTTTCATGCTTGAAGGTTGATCACTGTTGGCCGGACTGACCCAGCGATTCCAGTCTTCTCCATCCACCCAGTATTCCCGCCATGCTGTAGTTTCCTTCATGACATGCATACTCGTAGATTGGTAGTTCCGCTCTGCGCATTGGGAACATGACCGTCCAGGGCGCAGTCCAGGTAGTCGGATCTTCGATGGTAAATTCATAACCCAATGTATCCGCGTCAATCATCCAGAACTTTTCAATCAGGTGCATATTGGCGGACGAATTTCCAAAGGCAGTTTCACGGGCGAAATTTTTCGTTTCGATGACCAGCGTATCTCCATCCCAGGCACCCACAGAATCACCTTCCCATTTACGCGGCGCATCACGATGCTCAGTATCGCCTAATCGAACCGGCCGCACGTTATGGACCATTTCGTTATGAATAAGAAAGTAGCCCTCGGTTTGCACAATTTGTACATTGTTGTTGTAGGCGCTTGGAATCATGGGCGGTCCTGAGTTGAAACCCATGATGCAACGCTCTGCCAGAGGTCTTACTTCGATACCCTCGGCAAGCCGAGCCAGTTCCCGGCGTTCCTGGTTTCGTTGCTGGGCCGCTTCAGTTAATTCTGGAATGCGCCCATCGGGAGGGTCGGTAATGAGCGAGGTCCGACGATCGTCGAGTAACTCTTCACCACGGTCGTACCAGAACTGGTTGTAATCACCAGTAGTAGAAGTGTCGGTAAAATTATCGCGGTCTCGACGTTCTACCTCAGCTGCCTCGAAATCGGCAAATTCAGCTTCGGTCAAAAATTCCTGCTCACCGAGCACCGAGGGGCGCTGAAATGGTGTGATAGTGCGGAAATCCCAAGTACCCTGCATGTCTGGCAGGCCATTGGCCAGACGGGGTATTTCTTCAGTTTGCCCCTGCGCCAACAAGGGCAATCCCAAAATTCCCAGCAATACTGCTAACCATGCTGCTTTCTTGTGAGTATTTTGAATAATCATCCAAATGTCCTCTTATTTTTGTAAAGCATTAAAGGGTAGTTATTGATCCAGAAACTACGCTTCTGGACCGGATTTGACAAGTCTCAGTGAGATTGAATGCTGGATTCTAAGCCGTTTGCGCTTGTGGTTTTACAATAAGTTTTCGCACAACTTCCATGTATCCATTGGCAATATCTGCCCGATCGAGAAATCCACGGGATTTTAATTCCTGGTGAAATTCTGCAAGCCGGTATTTTGGAACAGAAGGCATCAGGTGGTGCTCGAGGTGATAACAAACTGAATTTGGGGCAAATGTGAGCCGCTCCCACCAACTGGGAATTGTGGTACGGGTGTTCATTATCGGATCGTCATTAAACAATTCAGGTACCACTGCATGCTCAGCCAGGTTTCGAATGCGGCTGAACACCATATAAGAACTAAAATAAGAAGTGATCCAAAGTAGATACAACCAAGGGGAAGCGATTGCTGTCAGTACAGCGAGCATTAACAGATTGGCAATTATCGGCGCATGAAATCTTTCCAGCAGTCTCTTGATGCTAAAGCGCTTCTTATTATTCTCATCGACATAAGCAATTTCATTCGCACTAAATACGATTCGAAAATAATTCCAGGTAGTTCTGCCGGTAAGATCGCGAAGAACTTTGCGCTTAAATGATTTAGCAGAAACTGGATAGCGCTCGTAACGACTCAGGTCTGGATCTTCTCGGGAACCAATCTTGGCATGATGCTTCAAATGGTTTTTCATGTAGTCATCGATGCGATAGAACACCGGCGCAGCCGCCAACCATTTTCCAACAAACTGATTCAGCCCCCTGGTTTCAAACAAAGATCCATGACCACACTCATGCATTAATGCGGCAAGGCCTAATTGCCTGCCTCCAAGCAGGAGTAAGGCGATTAGCACTGTAAGAGGATTAGGCCAGAAAGCGACCAGCCAGAATGCGAATACGATTATTCCCCAGCTCACGACAAAGGCAAGCCAGGCACCGGCATTGCTCCGCTGGCAAAGCGCCTGAATTTCTTCCCGGCTAAAACAATCTGTGACTTTCATTTATGGTCTGCTTTTCCTGATTTCCGGCCTATTTTAACCGATCTTCTCCGATCTAAATACCTGCAATTGGTCACCATTGGGATATTGACCGAGCAAGTAATTGACAAGCTGGTGCACTGCCATATCATGCAATGCAAGTCTCTCGGCAAAATCCTCTACATAAAAATAAGGAGCAGCTCAATGGAACATACCGCGGCAATGACCATGGCCTTAATCATTGAATATTTCATTTTCATGATGATGGTAGGAAACGCCAGGCAGAAAACCAAAATATTTCCGCCGGCTATGTCAGGCGACCCGTTTCTGGAAGCAAATCTGCGCGTTCAACAAAACACTCTGGAACAAATAATCGTGGTCGTCCCTGCCATGTGGATATGCTCTTACTACTTGAGTGAATTGTTTGCTGTTGCAATGGGTGGAGTCTTCTTAATTGGCCGCATCATGTTCTGCATGGGTTACAGAAAAGCACCAGAAAAAAGAACAGCCGGTTTCCTCATAGGATGGCTGGCAACAGCCGCTTTAATACTGGCCGCTTGTTGGGGCGTGGTCAGTAGTTTGTTTTTCTAAGCTAGCTATGGCGTGCATTTAAAGCTGCACGTTCATCAAAATGTCGCGATTGCGTTTAATGGGGAACCTGTTCCCTGGGGCACGCGTAAAGGCGAAGCAGTTAAAAGAAACTCGAACTTGTTAAGCTCCGCAGCTTTTTCAGAAACAGCCTCCAGATTCATCGCATCCAGTATTGGCATACCCAATGCCACCAACACCAGCATGTGAACTGGCGAACCTACTCCTTCAACGCCAGAAGGTGACACATCGAGCGCCGCATCAGAACCTATAATGGCTACATCTCTTTCTTTCAGCCATTCCACCGTTGAAACGTGCCAGCCGGCAAATCCTTCTCTCGCCCATGGGCCCACTGCCGCGCGACGTGCCCATCTTCCGGTGCGCAACAAGACGGCATCGCCTGATCCAACGGTAATCCCGGTTTCTTCTTCCCAGGCTTCAAGATCTTCCGGGGTAACTGCATAGCCGGGTTCCAGCCAGTCCTGTCCTTTCAGTCGAGGAATGTCCATTAGAATACCCCGGGTAAAAATTCCATCCACCATGGCCATGACGGAATTATCGGAACATCCTTCTTCCGTCACCATGGATACTGGACGATTGTTGTAATAGCGCCCTTTATAGTGGTAGTGACACAGGGCATCGATATGGGAATGGACCAATCCGTGGAAACGCACGCCGATCTTATCCACTGCCCAGGGATTCTTTTCCGATGGCAATGTCGGCATCTCGTGCTCGAAAGGATTGCCATTATCTGCGGCTGTCTCGATTAACAGATCTTGAGCCATAGAGACAGATTCTCCGCGCTCAACCAGACCGGCTGCTTCACGACGCTTCTCGGGAGTAATTAGATTAAGAGTTCCCAACTGATCGTCCGCGCCCCATCTGCCCCAATTGGATAGATCTCGAGTAAGTTGATCGATCTCGTCCTCGGTCATGACATGATCGTCTGCGCGTACCAATGAAAGCGAAGTTAACATTCCAATTACTGCCACTACTAAAAACACGTTTTTCATTTTCTTATTCCTGTTCGAGCCCTAATAGTTTCGCCGGATTATTTCTGGCCATGGTATCGATTTGGCGTTGGCTAATTTCTCGTGATTGAAGGGCGGCGATGAAGTCGCGCATGCCAGTTGCATGATCGGGATTCTCCGCTTGCCCAAAATCGGAAGAAATAATAAAACTATCTGCTCCCACGGATTGAATCACTTCAATATAGTCATTCAATAGCGAAGGATTCGTATAGGCAGCCAGCCAGTCCAACTCCATAATGACCCCGGCTGCAGCCATTTGCTGAATTTGTGAAGGCGTAGCGTCCTGACCAAACACATGCGTCACCAGAATATTATCAACGCCCTGCTCCCGCGCTATAGGTATAAGTGTCAGCACCTCTTCCGGAGAACTATGACCCATGGCCAATACCAGGTTGTTTTCAGCGATAACAGAGAATACTTCCGTTAGTCCTCCAACCGGTCTGCCGTTTTCCAGGACCGGAACAAAGGGGTCAGATGTCCCTGCTCTTCTGACGTAAAACTCCGAATCAAATGTTGGTAGCCATACGACTTTGCCACGCCCTCCACTGAAAGCAGCCATTTGTCGCACTGCTTCGGGATTAATCCCACCCACGGCACGATTCAGTGCAATACCACCAAATACATGAAGATTGGGAACCAATTGTGCGGCCAATGCCGCCCGATCAGCAGTCATAGTGAAATGATTTTTTAACAGAACACCCCGCAGTCCGGCCGCTTCTGCCATCTGCACAGCTTCCCAGTCATCCATTGCCCTGGGCCTGGAATCAGGCCCGGCATGGACGTGCATATCGATTACTCCAGTAAGATCGATATTATCGTTCTGAGCAAATCCATGACTGCCATAAAGAAACACAGATGAGAGCAATCCGAAGACAAACCTTCTCATTGCAATTACGGCGCCTGACAGGAAAAATTTTCAGCTTCGTCTGTGCTGCCAGAGCCACTGTAGACAGCCACCTCCGGGTAGGGGCAAAGTGGCCGACTCATATCCACAACGCCGTCGGTTCTGTGTACGGCAATAATGCTATCGGGAGCCTGACCGTTCTCCACCCAATTCTCCAGGGCAGATAAGGAATCAAAACTATTTGGGCCCGGCCCACCGGCACAGTGCCCCATTCCCGGCGCCATGAAAAGACGCACAGAATCGTGAATCTGATCTCTTCCTCCCATTACCTGCGACACGCGTTCGAAGTACTGGGTGGCATTCGCCGGAGAAATTTGCGGATCCGCCCAGCCATGATAAGCAATAAGTTTTCCGCCGCTTTCAACAAATTCGAAAAGATCGGGACTTAGCGCATTCAGGGTGTCATCGTCTTTTCTTTCCGCACGATAAACATCACGCTCGAATTCGAATTGATCTATAGTCCAGGATTCATCTTCATAGACAAGATAACGATATTGTTCCAATCCAGTTGCTCGCGCTGAACGGGTCCATCCCAGATCAGTCCAGCCCAATTCACTACCTGGTAATAAGCCGGTAATTTCACGACCCGTTACCGGATTGGCTGGCGATGAATAAATCATTTGTGCCGTGTTTAGCTGTTCTTCAGACAGACAGGCGCCGGCATTTTCACCATCGCACTGCAACACTTCGGGATTGAAATTACACTGGGCAGGATTTCCAATGATGCCATCGACAACACCATCGTTGGCATCACAAAAATCCAGCGCAGTCTGATGCAGTAAGCTGCGATCCGATTCTAATAACTGCGCAGCGGGATTGGATTCCAGGTGAGTCGCAATTCGTAAGGAGGCGGCCGCTCTTCCAGTCCAGTCTAATCCTGGCGCACCGGCAACAATGCCATCGAAATCGCTTGGAAACCTTTGTGCTTCTTTCATGGCTTGTCTGCCACCGGCGGAACAACCGGTGAAATAGGAATAACGCAGTCCATCATCATAAAAAGCGTCGATAAGAGCCTTGGAAGCCTGTGCCATTTCGTGCACTGCACGCCAACCGAAGTCATAGACTTTTTCCGGGTGCCCAAGGGCAAAACTTGCGGTATTACCGAGATGACCAGTATCGGTAGAACTGGTTGCATAACCCCGACGCAGGGGCATGGCCATGGCGGCATGGCGAATGCTGCCGGTAAACGCTCCATTACCCACCGCCAGGTACTTGCCATTCCAGGAATTGCCTGGAAGCCATAACTCCATTTTGATATCGGAATCCGGCGTTGGTGTCAGGGTGAGAGAAACACGACAGAACTGCGGAAGTTGCTGGTATAAACGGGCGCTATTAGCATTACCACCCGGAGCTTGAAAGTCACCCCGCGCTACGATTTCGGCAGCGTCTACCCGGACATTGGGCATAGCAAAAGACAGCAAGCTTTCGCAGGACTGGGCTATCCCCAGAGCAGGGAACAGGAAAAAGAGAACAAATACACCGAGAATCTTTCTGACCATCGCCTCCTCCAAATCATTATTCTTTTCAGGAAGGTATGCGATCAAGCATAAACAGCCTGACTATCCGCGTCTACCGGGAAATGGAGAATTGCTGCAGTAAAGATATCCGACAACTCTATAAGAGTTCCAACAGGAGACTCTCGCCATTCCAAACTTTGAAGCTCTACAGGTTATCGCTGAAATTGCTCTGGGCCTCGCTGGATTCTCAACAGTACTTGTCGGCCTACCCAGGAACGCTGGAAAAATTGAGCCGCCAGAACATTTTAGAATCATGGCCTTGATCTATGGAAGTCTGGGGGCAGTATTCTTTGCCTTATTGCCCTATGCAATTTTTACGAATGAATCTAACCAGGAAACTGCATGGACCATATGCGATGTATTATTGCTTGCCTATACAGTGGGCGGCTTGATAGTTCTTCCACCCAGATCCTGGAACTTGCGCAAAACTTACCCTGATTTGTTTCCGCTACGCCTGATTAGCCTACAGATTTTGCTTCATTCCTTTTGTTGTATCTGCGCGTTAGTAGTAGTTCTCAGAATTTCATCCTATCTTGCGAATTTCTATACCGCTTCACTTATCCTTTTACTAATCCACTCATCGATTGCATTCATAAGAACTCTCTTCTTTCGTAAAGCTCAAGTGGAAAATTAATCGGACTCCTTCTGCAGGATGGCCCCGGAGTTTCGTACCACCTGTGCAGCGAGTATTTGCCCCTGCTCTATAGAACCGCAGTAAGTACGACCACTTAATCTTGTAGATACATAGGCTGCATTGAATGCTTCGCCGGCGCCACTGTCGTCGACCACCTGCTCAACATTTTCGACCGGGAATTCTTTTGGAGGCTTTTCCGGTTTGGTTGAAAGCCAATTCGCTTCGGTACCATTCTTTAAGGCAATTTCAGGAACGCCAGCTGCATGATGTCGCGCAATCAAGTCGGCAACATCATCATCATTAAACAATACAGACTCTTCCTCGAAGTTGGGCAAGCTAATATCGGTAATTGCAATGAATTCTGCATAGGCCCTGACAGCGGCCTCCTCATCGCTCCAGTGAGTAGCACTGTGATTGCATTCGAAGACTATTTTTGACCCTGAAGCACGAAGACCGTCTAGCAAACCAGCCAAACTCTTTCTTCCATCTTCATTTATTAAGGAAAGTATTTGTCCAGTGACAAAAATATAGTCGAATTGCCCAAGTGCAGTAGCGATTTGAGCCAGCCCTGCTTCGCTGAAAAAATCTTTTGCTTCTTTTTGTAGAAGCAAATCGGTATTCACACCTTCATCCGCCAATCGGTTTTTGTCCGCTTCGTTTTCGACGACACCAACAAAACTTACATCCAGTTCAGCCCGGGCCAAATAGATTGCAGCCACTGCTAAATCTGTAGCTGCGCGCTCTTCAACGCTGCCGATACATGCAATTTTCATAATCTGTGTTGCCGTAATTTTTCTTTACTTTGTTTGGAAATTAATTCTATCAGTTATCACTTCTGAATTAGCTGATCCAGGCCAGTATTACTCCAATCCTTACAGGCTTTACTTTATTATCAACTTGTCTGAACAGGAATAGCCAGGGATCGAGCTGAACATACCAGGTTTAGGACAGTCTATGAGCCTGCATTTTTCAGAGAAAAGCATATTTATCCGGGCGCCGGTTGCCAGTGCCTGGAATGCCCTCACGGCACCGGAAACGTCTCGCTTGTTTTTTCTCGGCTGCGAAGTTAATTCTGACTGGCGCGAAGGGAGTCCCATTCATTTTGACACTGAGATCGACGGCGAAACCCGAACCGTTGCAAAAGGCGAGATTACTGAAATCGCTCCACACCAATACCTTGTGTATACCTGCTTCACTACCGAACAGGAAATAGATCCAGCCCAGCATATTGTTGTCAGTTTCAGATTTTCAGAAGTTGAAGGGGGCACCGAAATCTTCGTGACCCAGGGCCCGTTTTCAACTGAAGAACAAAAGCAACAATATGACGACAGCAGCGACACCCTCCTGAACGGCATGAAAGTCGTGGTGGAAAACCAGGTCGCCGGCCCCTGAATCTACCGAACAGGGACTCACCTCAAAAAATGGCGATTTTCGCCATTTTCCTAATATATACACAAAATAATTCTTATATTTTTCAATATGTTACAGCATGGCACATTTGATGCATAACCTATTCAGATGCAACAACGTCTAATACAAAACGGAGTCAATTATGAATTACAGTGAAGAACACAGCACCGAGCTGCCATTCCTTATGAAAGCCGTGCTCATGTTAATCGTGGGTGTGTTTGTAATAATCGGTTTGATTGGACTTATTCTTCCTATTATTCCCGGAATTCTTTTTCTGGGACTGGCTGCCTGGTTAATGACCAAGGTATCGAGCCGCTTTTCTTTTCACCTGGAACAAAATGCGACCTGGCTGAAACTAAAGCGTTTCTGGCGTTCTACGTCTTTTCTCTCTTTAACGCAGCAGGTGAAGCTCAGCTTTCTGGTTGCGGCTCGGTCCTTTGTTGATGCAATCGATTCATTAGTGGATTTCATATCTCGCAAGAAATAACTCCTATTCCCGATCGCGCAGATCGACAAGCCCACAAACACTGAAAAACCGAGTACACGCCCTGGTTTTCGAGATATTTTCTGCTGGTTTTGCCTCAGTTTTTCCTAAGTTTCTTAGGAATTTAGCCCTATAATCAGCTGGTTCAGGATTTTCCGGACTTGCGGAAATGGGCAGTAAAAATAGACAAAGCGGATTCACGCTTCTTGAATTGATGATGGTTACTGCCATCATCGGCGTGCTTATGTCTGTAGCCATTCCTTCCTATCAGCAGTATCGAGACCGGGCGCGATTCTCCGAAGCACTGCTAATGGCATCTCCCTACAAGAATGCCATCGAAGTTGCAGCCTTTCGCGGGTTGTTTAACTCCGTAAATGATATGGATTCCGGAACGAACGGAATCCCACCCTGGGTCTGGCCTGGCTTCGATCAGCATTTTGCTGGTGTATTTAACGGCATAATCTATATCTGGTGGGGAATTGATAGCACGCCTCTTTCCGGACATACATATATTTTGGAAGCTCAAAACCACACACCTCCTATTCAATGGACCGAATGGGGTAGCTGTATCAATGCTGGCTATTGCTGACAACTTTACTTTACCCATAAAAACTCCGATGTTGATATTACTAACACCGGAGTTCCGAGAACTGGAGAGAGTTGCACGTTCTTTTATTATTTTTTGCCAAAACTAACTGGCCAGTCCTTTTTGTAGTCGAGCCCATTCCTTGAACATTCGTTCATTTTTTTTAGTTTTGAGAGTATGGGAATAACTGGCTCAGGCTGCCAGGATCGCTATCAGGGTAAACAGGAATAGTCCCCTGCCAGCAGACCCAGCTCTTCTTGTTTCTTCTTGTACTGTTTCCGCGGTCCTTTCCAAATCTGTTTCCATGGATGCAATGTATCCAAATGGAATTGGCAAAAATATGCGCGGAGCAAACCATATAAATTTGTACAGTAATCGTTTATCAGCGGCTTCATAACTTCCGCAGCATAGTCAACAGCGCCAGAAAGAATTAGCATAGAACTCAATCCATGCATGCCTGTTCGAGGAAAAGTTGTGAAAAACAATAGAAAGACCAGCAACTACATTCTGCTTCTGTTAACAGTAATCAGCTTTAACAGCTGGGGTCAGTCTCCCCGCGAAATCGATTTCCAACCACTCTCTCAGGACATATTGAATAATCCAGAACCTGAAGATTGGTTAATGTGGCGCGGTGGATATGAGAATTGGGGATACAGCCCGCTGGACCAGATTAACCGGGACAATGTCGATCAAATCAGACTGGCCTGGTCCTGGGAGTTTGCACCAGCGGCGCCCGGATCAAACGGCATGCAGGTTGAGCCGACGGTTTATGACGGCATCATGTATGTACGTCATTCCAATGAAAAATATTCTGCCCACGACGCCGCCACCGGCGATCTCATCTGGGAGTATTCCCGGCCATTAGCACAAGCAGTGGCCGGATTTGAAACCCGCTTAACTGTGCATCGCGGCCGTGGGGTATTTATTTATGAAGACAAACTGATTTCCCATGCCACCGATGGCATGTTGTTCGCCCTCGATCCTCGTAATGGTCGTTTGCTGTGGGAAGCTGCCATGGTCGACTATCAATCGGGGCAACAACCCAGTGGCGCGCCGGTAGCTTTCGGCGGCTCCATAGTCGTACCTTATAACTGCACTGCCTGGACCGCAGCTGACCCCTGTCATTTGTCCGCTTACAGTACCGAAGATGGATCCTTGTTGTGGCGCTGGTTTACCAGTCCGACCCCCGACGATCCCATGCACAACACCTGGGGGGATGATCCCCAGCAGTACCCGCTAGAACGTCGTCGCAATATGTCGCCCTGGATGACCCCTGCAGTAGATAAAGAGCGTGGCTTGTTTATTTTTGGCATCGGCTCCAGCGCACCGCAACAACCGGAACTCGCTGGCACCAATGGCCAATACCCGGATCGGCTATATCAAGGATCGACCGTGGCATTGGATCATCGCACTGGCGAACTGGTTTGGTGGGCACAACATCATTCCGATATGTGGAATGACGACGCCGTCTATGATCGCATACTGGTAGATACGCCGCTGAATCCTGACCCACCCGACGCTCTTGGTGTCAATCCAGGCATCGATCCGGACCAAACCAGGCAACTGGTTATCGGTTCTTTTTCAAAAGATGCCATCTTCTATGCTTACGATAGATCAGATGGTGAATTTCTCTATGCACGCCCTACTGCCTATCAAAACATTATTGCTGGCTATGATGGGACAACTGGCGCCTATATCATCGAGCCCGATGCAATCATGACTGCCGACGTCAATCACGAAGCAACGATCTGTCGCGAGAACAGGCAAATTCCACAGGGTGCATACAGCCCATTAACCAACGCCTATTATGTTCCGGCATTTAACGGCCCCTGCTCGGTAATGAAATTAAACTCCCTGGAGCCTTCTATAGAAACCGGTTACAACACTTCCTACATAGCGACGGTTCCAACGCCGGCGGGACACCTGGGACAACCGGAAGCGATCGATGTTGCAACCGGAAAATCATTATGGAGACTGGAAAGAGAAACACCCCTCTATGGCATGCTCACAACTGGAGGTGGACTGTTATTCGCGGCCGATACTAATCGTCGCTTCCATGCCATCGATCAGTGGACCGGCGAAACCCTCTGGCAAACCATATTAAATGGGGCCAGCGATATGGCGCCAATTTCCTATGCTGTTGATGGCAAGCAGTATGTCGCGGTGTTCGCGCCCAGCGGTACCCAGGCTGCCGCGCAGCATGCAGGTCAGCTGGGATTGAGCGCTCTTACAGGTGTCTCAAACGTCGGTCATACCCTGTTTGTTTTTTCTCTGCCAGATAGCTAGTTAATGACGGAAACTCTCAGCCTGGATGTCGCCAGGAAACTACTTCTCGATCATCAGCGATTACACGGCCGCTCTCACTTCGGCAAAGGGATCAAAGCGACCCTCAGTGCCATTGAACATCTCGGCTATGTTCAATTAGATACTTTATCGGTAGTCCAGCGCGCTCATCTTCATACCCTGTGGAATCGTGTCGATGGCTTTAAGCCCGATCACATCGACAAGCTGCAGCGTGACGGCAAAATCTTCGAACACTGGGCTCACGCCCTGGCCCTGTTACCTATGCGCGACTATCGATTTAGTCTGCCGATGATGCGCCGCATAGCTTCCGGAGAGAGGCACTGGTATCCCAAGAATAAAAAAGTTTCAAAATATGTATTGGATCGCATTCGCAGCGAAGGCGCCCTTGCGGCCAAAGATTTCAACGATAAGCCAAGCAGCAAAGAGATGTGGGTACGGGCGCCCTCAAAGAATGCGCTGGAACAATTGTTCATCGAAGGGGAATTGATGATTCCTTATCGCAACAATTTCCATAAAGTGTATGACCTGACCGAGCGGGTACTACCTGATTCTGTCGATACCTCAGAGCCTACAGAAGAAGAACTGTGTCGCCATTTAATCTCCAGTTTTATTCGTGCCCACGGCTTCGGGCAATTGAAGGAAATATCCTACCTGCGTAAAGGCATAGGCCCTGCCATGCGCAAGACTGCACAGGAGATGGTGGAAGAAGGAATCCTGTGTAAAGTAACAGTTAACGGGGGTAATTACCTTAGCAGCAAAGAAGTGTTGGAACGCAGTGAGAAACAGTTCCCGCGCTCATCATTTCGAATCCTATCCCCTTTCGATAACGCGATTATTCAACGCAAGCGTATTAATAAGCTGTTTGGATTCGATTACCAGATCGAATGTTATGTGAAAAAGGATAAGCGTAAGTTTGGTTATTTTTGTTTGCCATTACTGCACAAAAATAGGCTAGTAGGCCGCCTTGATGCGAAAGCAGAACGTAAATCAGGCACCTTGCAACTGCAGCATCTGCAACTGGACGATGGAATTGCTAAAGCCGATGCAGTATTGCGCTCCATGAGCAGTGAGCTGAAACGCTTTATGGCATTTAACGATTGCTCAAAACTGGAAGTTCAGAAAATTACCGGTTCCAGTGTTATTCCTGATTTTACTATCTGAGATTTTTCGATCTTAAAGAATCGCGTAAACCAGAAACCAGGCAAACGCGAAACAGGCCAGACCGCCAAAACGGATTAACAAATCAGGCATGCAGCCAACACGCTTGATAAATTCATCGGCGCTGTCCGTTGGCACAACCGCGATAACTATCGCCGCGACCAGCGCAATCGCGCCGATAAAACCAACGATATAAGGAAAACGGGAATCTGCAGCTTCCATAAGCAAGGCAATGCCGAAAACGACGCGAATGGCAACGGCAAAGACTCGCAGGCTGGTCTTGCGGACGTTTTCCTGAATGAATTCCATGAGCAATGACGGTGCTATCAACAGGATGACACCCGCCATGACCATTGCTACTGACAGAAAGGCAATGAGTGTTGTCATAATCTTCCCCCTATTTCTAAAGTTCTAGTACAACAACTCTGGTTTGAATAATCCTCTGCTAGAGGGCTACGAAGCGGCCTTCGCCTTGGCTCGTTGTTCGTTTAAATATTTAACCAGTGATAAGGTTTCTTCCGGGTCCATGCGGCCGATTGGCCCATTGGAGTACATCGAATTCATTACCTTGCCACTGCCAGACAGCAGGAATTCACTGGGCTGGATGATCTGACGCTTCT
Organism: uncultured Pseudohongiella sp.; assembly: GCA_964616225.1. GTDB lineage: Bacteria > Pseudomonadota > Gammaproteobacteria > Pseudomonadales > Pseudohongiellaceae > UBA9145. Next base: position 170,768 of record CAZTTE010000002.1, on the reverse strand, counting down.
CTTCCCACCAGGAACCCATGGCATCGCCATCTTCCCTGGTCATATTAATGGCCACGGGAAAATTCAGATTTTCAGCAATTGGCGCAGTCTTCTCGGCATCGTCCACAGAGCCGGCGATGATCTTTACTCCCTGTTCGGCAAACGCTTCACGGCGTGCCTCATAACCGGCCAAAAGCCGGCGACAATAGGGTCACCAGTGGCCCCGGTAGAACAGAGCCAGGGTCATGGGACTATCGAGATCAGCGGGTATATTGAAAGAATCTCCGCTAAGGAGACTCAGGTTTAAACTGGGGAAAGGCGTCCCCGGATCGAGCTTCTGCGCCATTTTGCACTTTCCTTGGCAGGCCCTTATTGAGCCCTGATTGGCAATACTCGGTTAGCTTACACGGAAATCGGGGTTCTTGGTCGAAATTCTCACAAATTGAGCGGATTTTGGGATGTCCATATGTAGTGGCAGTTGGGGCAAATACCCCCCGATATAGTGATCTGTGGTTATTCCACAATGATCCCGTCAAAAAAGCGAAAAAAGTCCTTAAAAACAGGCTTAAATGCCCGATATACGTGGTTCTGCTGTGGACATTTTGCAGTAGGAAAATTATGCTTCACAGACGATTGCGAGTACGGGGGAAGCACGCAAAATTTCCTGTGGGTTCCCCCCTATTCGCTTCGTTTTTTAATGAGCTTTTCGCTGAGCTCTAAATAGTAATACTTTAAAGGGGAAGTAAATGAAAAAACGACCTAACTTAGCACGACGGGTTCTACCTACTGCTATTGCACTGGGTCTACTTGCTCCAGCTGGTTTTGCGCCGGTGGCCTATGGCCAACAGGCAGATGAATTGGTTGAAGAAATTGTGACTATCGGTACACGCCGCGCAGCGCGTAGTGCTACTGATTCCTCAGTGCCTGTAGATGTAATCAGCGGTGAAGAATTCCAGAACATGGGATTCGCAGATTTAGACGAAATGCTGAAAACAGCGGTTCCGTCTTACAACGTTGACCGCCACGCGATTTCTGACGCTGCGACGCTAGTACGTCCAGCAAACCTGCGTGGCTTACCACCTGATAACATTCTTGTACTGGTAAATGGCAAGCGTCGTCACCGTTCTGGCGTAATCGCCGAACTTGGTGGTTCGTTGGCCTCCGGTTCTCAAGGTGCTGATATCTCAGCGATTCCGGCACTGGCAATTCGACAAACCGAAGTATTACGTGACGGTGCGGCAGCTCAATACGGCTCCGATGCCATCGCGGGTGTACTTAACTTCGTTCTGAACGATTCAGACGAAGGCATGACTTTCGAAGCTCGTACTGGTGAGTTTGCTGAAGGCGACGGAACCCTGACTCAGTACATGGGCAACATTGGTATGCCTCTAGGTGACAACGGCTTCATGAATGTGACCGCTTCCTGGTCGGAGCAGGATCCTACAAGCCGCTCCACTCAGCGTACCGATGCAGCGACCCTGATCGCCAGTGGTAACGACGCGCAGCGCTCAGCCATTCGCCAGCCCTATGCACAAATCTGGGGTGGTCCTGAATATCGCGATAACTGGAACGTGTTCTTCAATTCCGGCATCGAGCTATCCAGCACCCAGGAAATTTACGCATTCGGTAACTACGGACGCCGCGAAACCGAAGGTGGTTTCTACTTCCGTAATCCCAACTCAAGAGGTGGTGTATTCACTAACGGTTGGGGTGCAGGTGCAATGCGAGCGATCGTAGATACCAATATCGCACCTGGGCAAACTGGCGTGACATCAAATTGTCCGGCTCTGCCAAGCCCTGGTTCTGGTGGTTCTGGTGTACCTCTTGATGCAGCAGCTGTTGCAGCTGACTATGCATCACTTTCAAGCCTGCCTGGAAACTGCTGGGTATTGAACCAAGTTCTCCCAGGTGGTTATACACCTCAATTTGGCGGCACCCTGAAGGATGCCAGCCTCGTAGCAGGCATACGCGGCGAACTTAGCCCGAACCTGACTTATGACTTCAGCGGAAGCTACGGTCGTAACAAGTCTTCGTTCTTTCTCAACAACACCTGGAACCCGTCCAACGGACCAAACGGTATCGTCAACGGTGCACTGCAACGTGACTTCGATATCGGCTCCTATGTGCAGTCTGAGACTAACCTGAACGCCGATTTCGTCTATACCATGCCAGTCGATGGCTTCGCCTCTGACCTCAGCATCGCCTTCGGTGCCGAGTGGCGCGACGAAGTGTTCGAAACCATTATTGGTGAAGAAGCGGCCTGGAATGCTGGCGACTATGCCTTCCAGAACGTTGATGGTTCTAACACTTACAGCGATGGTGTAACACCTCTGCCTAACTTGAGTATTGGTGCGCACGGTTTCGCCGGTTTCAGCCCGCAGCAGGCCGGTCGTTGGGGTCGTTCCAACTATGCCTTCTACGTAGAAACCGAAGCTGATATCACCGATAACTTCACCGGTGGTGTGGCAGTTCGCTACGAGGACTTCGAGACTTTTGGTGACACCAGTAACTTTAAAGTGGCTGGCCGCTATCGATTGACCGACACTCTGTCACTTCGTGCGTCCTACAACACTGGTTTCCGTGCACCGACTCCTGGTCAGGAAAACGTGACCAAGGTTTCTACCATCACTATCGATGGTGAGTTGCAGCAGCGTGGCCAGATTCCTCCGACTAACCCAATTGCTCAGTTCCTAGGTGGCGAGCAACTTGATGCAGAGGATTCAAAGAATTTCTCTGCTGGTTTTGTCTGGGATGTAACCCCTGACATCAACGTGACAGTGGATTACTTCAACATTGAACTGGAAGATCGTATTGCACAAACCGGTTCGATTGAGATTACTGGCGAACCTGTACCTGCTGGCGTTGCCTGCCCTGGCGCTCGCGCTAATCCGGTTGGTAACCTGGCCCTGTGTCTGCAGGAACTGGGTGTTCCCGGTGCAGCCGACCTGACTTCCGTATCCTTCTACACTAATGACTTCGACACCACTACTACTGGTGTCGACTTGGTTGGTACCTGGGATCTGGACTGGGGTGACATGGGTAGCGGTAGCCTGACAGCGGCTTGGACCTGGATCGAGACTGAAGTAGATAACGCCGGTTCCGAAGTAAGCCGTAACCGAGTGGTGAACCTGGAGAATTACAACCCGGAAAACCGTGGCGTATTCACCTACAATCACTTCCTCGATGATTGGCGCTTCCTGGCCCGTCTTCGTACCTACGATGACTGGGTAAACGCGTCATTCTCAGGTGACCCGACTGCGCGCGGTCCGAAGGGAACTGGTTACGGACTCGACTGTGTAGTTACCAACTTCAACGACCAGTGCTATGACGGCGACAATATCTTCGACGTCGAAGCGGCCTACACCTGGAACGACAACTACACCTTCATCATCGGCGCCAACAACGTGTTCGATGAAACAGGTCCGTACGACCAGAATAACCTCAATGGCACCATCGGTTCCGGTACCACCTATACCGGTTCCACTCCATGGGGCTACGAGGGTGCGTTCTACTACGCTCGATTCCGCGTTGACTTCTAAGTCGAATGGAATTGATCTGATCGTTTAGATCAGGACTGAAAACAGAAAGGGGCTACGAAAGTAGCCCCTTTTTTTTCCCGCGATTAATGACGATTTCGGGAATACAATCAGATATCGCTACCCTTTTTTTATCCCCAAATAAACGAAAAATTCGTCTATTTTATTAACTATCGCTCCCACTTTTTTTGTCAGCGATTATCATCGTCACGATATAGCTCGATACGCATCGGTATTCCTGTCTACTTGCTGCAACGGTTTGCAGCCCGCCGTGCTACCCTCTCTCATTCAGAAGCCCTGAGAAGCGGTCTTCCTCAATCGCTCGGCGCTACACCTTTATTGCTGCATCAAGTAGACAGAACAAGCGCTGCTAGTGCTGCCAGGAATTTGGTGCAATTTTTTGGGTAATCCGAATTGCGGTAATTAGAAGTCAGAGTAAAAAATACAGAACTTCAACTTTAGTCTAATTCTTTTTTAGGGGCGGCCTCACGAAACTCTGAAAGTTCTTTTCTGTCACCGTACATCCGGTAAAACAGCTTCAACCAGAATGGTGAGAACAGGGTTGTGTAGAGGATGACCAGCACCATCGCGGCGTACATATCGGAATCGAACAGGCCACTGGAGCGACCTAATTCTGCGAAGATCAATCCCACCTCACCCCGAGGAACCATTGCCATGCCGATTGCGCTGCACATCAGCCAGTGCTCTCGTACTAACAGGAAACCACCGGCTATTTTTCCTGCTATGGCAACAAAACCGACACTCAGAGAAAAGAACCAAACAAAAGAAGAACTCCATTCCACTTCCTGTAAATTCAGCGAGAGACCAACCGTGACAAAAAAGATTGGTGTGAACAGCTGAATAATTGGTTTCATGTCCCGCTCAACTTCTACGGAGAATTGAGGATCTCGGGATACCGCGATACCAAAAGGCAGGAAAAAGCGGCGGGATAAGGCAAGTCCGGCGGCAAAACCACCGAGTAATTCCGGTGCACCAACGATGTGAGCCAGCCACGCGAAGAACAAGACCAGGGAAACAATACTGGTAGCAACCAGTCCTGGAATCCGGGTGATATCACGGTAGTGACTTATCAGGTAAAAGAGAATCTTGGCGGCAATCGGTGCCAGCATAAAGAACACACCAATGAACAGCACAATCCTGCCCAGGTTCGGCATGCTCACAGTGCCTGTTACGCTGAACTCAAACAGCACGGCCAGCAATAAGACGCCGAGGATATCGTCTACCACTGCCGCACCCAGCACGACCTGACCTTCAGGACTTGCCTGACGATTCACATCTTTAAGCACCCGCAGCGTAACCCCTATACTGGTGGCCGTGAGGGTTCCGCCAATAAAGAGTGCCAGTAACAAGTCGTGCTGAAATACATAACGGCTCGTGGCAAAACCCAGCAGGAAGGGGATAACAAACCCACCGATAGCCACCACGGTTGAGCGTCGACCGGCCCGGGCCAGGTGGGAAAAATCGGAATCGAGGCCAGCCTCGAACAGCAACAAGATTATGCCGAGTTCGGCGAGCACCTGGATAATGGCAGTGGGTTCCAGCCACCCCAGCAGGCTGGGGCCCAGGATAATACCGGCGGTCAACTCACCGATAACGGTTGGCACGCCCAGGCGTAATGCAATCTCAGCACATAATCGTGCCGCCACCAGTATGATTACGATGTGGAGGAATACTTCCTGGGCTTCCATTGGATTAATTACTCCTTTCCCTGCCGGTCAGAAAGTTTTCCTGTTCTGGCGACACCCCATTTCGCGCATTACGACAGAAAAATAGGGCTTAAACATTGATCTGAATAAAGAATCCAGATGGCTGATTGGTGCCCTCTTTATATTCGATATCAGTATTTTTTAGGTGCGCACCGGTTATCCGTCCTGTTGGTCGCAGCAGCTTGCAGCTCTCCGAGCTCCCCTCTCTCCATCGCAAGCCCTGAAAAACGGTCTTCCTCCGTCGATCGGTGCTGCGCTTTTATCGCTGCGCCAATCAGGCCGGACAACCTCTGCGAGTGCTACCCTTCTTGAAGCGAGAGTTTCTTTTAATAGATTCATTTTGTGAGTCCCTGCTTGGATTTCATCCTCTTCAATTGTTCTCTGTTCCATTTGCAGCAGATTCTGGAACGCGCTAACTTGCTTACTCTTTATAAGGACCAGAAATTTGGAGTGCGAGGAAATGATTAGATCAGTTTCCAGAGTTTTTTTAGCAGCGGCTTTCGCTATTGCGGCGACGCCTCTGTATGGGGACACGCTGATACATGCAGGACGCTTGATCGACGGATTTGCCGATGAGACTGTAAGCAATCGCACTATTCGGGTAGTCAATGACACTATCACTGCCATCGAAAATGGATTCACGGCGCCAGGTGCTAACGACACAGTAGTTGATCTGCGTAACGCCACTGTCATGCCCGGATTGATGGACATGCATGTGCACATCACCAGTGAGTACTCCGCCAATGACCAGGTAAACGAATTTACCCTCGACCCGGCGGACTATGCATTTCGTGCTGTACTCTATTCCAAACGCACGCTGGAAGCCGGCTTTACCGTAGTCAGGCATTTAGGCGACGGTTTTAACGTGAGCGTTTCCCTGCGCAACGCGATTAACAATGGCATTGTTCCGGGACCCAGAATATTTACCTCAGCCAAGAGCCTTGCTTCCACTGGCGGTCATGCCGATCCAACAAACGGCTGGGCGGACCACATAATTTATGAACCAACACCGGAAGACGGTGTGGTTAACAGCGCCGCGGACGCGCGTCGGGCAGTGCGCCAGCGCTATCAGGATGGTGCGGACTGGATCAAGATAACTGCAACCGGCGGTGTCTTAAGTGTTGCAGCGAGCGGCGAGAATCCACAGTTCACCATGGAAGAACTGGAAAGCATTATTGCCACCGCCAATGACTATGGCTTGAAAGTCGCCGCCCATGCCCACGGCGCCGAAGGCATGAAGCGCGCCGTACTGGCAGGCGTTGCTTCTATTGAACATGGAACTTACATGACTGATGAAATCATGGAGTTAATGAAGGAACGCGGCACCTATTACGTGCCTACAATTGTTGCCGGTGACTGGGTTGCTGAGAAATCCAGGATCGATGGATTCTTTCCCGAATTAGTCAGACCAAAAGCAGCAACCATTGGACCGTTGATACAGGATACTTTCGCCCGCGCTTATGCAGCTGGCGTTCCTATCGTTTTCGGTACTGATACCGGCGTTTCTGCTCATGGTGATAATGCCCAGGAGTTTGGCCTAATGGTGGAAGCAGGCATGCCAGAAATGGAAGCAATTAAATCGGCCACAAGCGTTGCAGCAGAATTTCTTGGCATTAGTGAATCCCATGGCAGTATTACTGTTGGTAAGCAGGCAGACATAATTGCAGTGCCTGGCGATCCCCTGGATGATATTACCGTAATGGAGCGGGTTAACTTCGTTATGAAAGGTGGCACGGTTTATAAAAATAAATAAGTACGATGATTACTTCATTCGATCATGTATCAGTTCCAATGGAACGCGTCGACGAAATGATAGCGTTTTACAGGGCGCTGGGTTGTCGTGTTGTTGACCAGGGGAGAATCCAGGCTGTTAGCTTCGGCAATAACAAGATAAATTTTCACATGCCTGAGTTATGGCAAGACCCGCAGTTCACTCTCCGCGGCCACACAGCCGCACCAGGATCCGGCGATATCTGTTTTGTGTGGGACGGCAGCGAAGAAGATTTAGTGGCTACACTGGAGGCTGCGAATGCCGAGGTGGAGCTGGGTCCGGTACCAAGAGTAGGCGGAATGAACGGCGGAAGCACAGAAGGCACCAGTATCTACACGAGAGATCCGGATAACAACCTTATCGAGTTTATAATGTACTAGGCTCCAGAATTCGAAAGCTACGCTTTCGAACTTTATAGAATTTATAATGTACTAATACCAGAGAGAGAAGAAAGTATGACTTATGTAAAGAATACGATAATAGTAATCCTCTGCTTATTACTAATCCCGGTTACCGCTGTGTCTACCGCGGCAGTAAAACAGCGCCTTTCCGATGGTTCCAATTTCATTTTTTCCGGCGGCGCCTTCGAGACGGGAGAAATTTACGAAGGGCCGGAGCCGGACTGGAGTTTTGTTAATGACATTCCAACCATCGAGATGCAGTTGTTGAATCCTCCAACGTCACGCACGATCTGGACCGTTGAGCATGCAGGCAAAATTTATGTCTGGTCCGGCTATATGGGTACGGCTGTGGGTAGAATGTGGAAACAATGGCCGGTGCAGGCGGAAGCCGACGGACGCGCCATTATTCGCATTAATGACGTACGCTATGCCAGGAATTTGCGTCGTATTCAATCCGGTCCAGAGCTGGATGGCATCACGGCGGCAATTACCAACAAGTATCCCTCCCAGACCACGTCAACTGCGGTTGAAAGCGGCAGTGTCTGGTTATTCGAAGCCGAACCGCGAGGTGCCCTATGAAATACTTCTACTGGGGAATAGCGATTACACTGGTGTTGACTGTACTTGCGGTCCTATTTGTGCCGGGAGTCGATGACTTCGTGGAAAGGACCTTTCAGGGGTATGTAGGACGCGCAGCGCGCTAGCGATGGGCTTCCTTGGCTTCCATTAGCCATTTATTTGCGTCGATCAGATTGTTGAACACATCGAGATTAGACTGATGCTGTACTGTTTGACAATATTCTCTTAAGAAAGGCGTTAAATCTTTTTCAACTGGAACAGGAAAGACAAACGCCTTTCTATCTCCTTTACGGGAATATCTCTCTTTCTGCGACAACACATTGCGTGGAAAATCCGGCTCTGTAGCCCGCATTAGTGCATCCGAAAAATCGAAAAGAACAAGATTTGTCCGATCACCTTTGTAGTAATGATCGATGCACTTGAGTATATCGAGGGGATAAACTTCGCCGTAGATTGTTATTACAGTCAGGCCGATAGAGCTATCGATAAAAGATTCAATTTTTGGCATTACAAGCTTGTTCAGAGAAATACGCAGGCTGTATTTAAATGCCTTTCCCCCAAAAGTCATCTGCGGGTAAACCATAGTGAGACATAGGTCACTATAATGCCATGTACACGGTGTCTATAAATAAGTGCCACTTACCACATTTAATACCACCAGATTGGCGAGAGATACCTGCAGTATTGAAATATCAGGTTTGCAATGAAGCATTAAAGAAATCCACATCCTCTGCATTAAGTGGAAATAACTGGGCGACGCTGGACTGGTCTATATTGCCCAGTTGGCGCATGGCCTGTTGCAGGTGTTTCGGCTCCAGGCGTAGGCCATTAGCGGACTCATCAACTGCCAGGGTCTCTGGATTGATACTGAACGCATTATGGCCCTCATCCGTAGCCCCAACTACACGATTTCCCCAGGCAGCACCCTGCTGAATGAAAATGGCACTGCATATAGGCCAATGGTCCTTACCACCACCGGCATTGTAGTAAGGGGTTCTGCCGAAATCCGATCCCATGGTAAGAACGATCTTGTCGGCAAAGCCTGCCTCTTCCGCCGTGTCGAAGATAAAGGCAACGAGATCGGTTAATTTCGCCAGGGGCTCAAAGTGATCCTCATCGTGGGCCTGGTGAGTATCGAAGCCATTGAACCCTAGTTGGGCCGCGACGCAGAGACCTGACTGATAGGCCAACAAGGCTAACTGAGCAGCGCGATAATCATTGTCCGCCTCGAAGTTTTCAGGGAGCAAATCGGCAAAGGCATCCAGGTCACTGCGGGTGCTATTAGCCAGATAGAGATTGTTCATTCCCTTCTCTTGCCTAGGTAATAACAACTTGCTTGCCATCAGGCGATCCAGTCTTTCATTCTGATATTGTTCAATCAGGTTGATCTCGCCGGGCTCGTACAAATTGTAGGATTCGCCACCAACCTGCACACTGGAGTCATTTACCAGATTACTGATCAAGCCTGGGTTTTGCAGACGACTGAATCGAGCAATACCAGCGGTTTCGCTATAACCGTTGGCATGGACAAGCGATAAAGGCAGGTCTGGTGCAATAGCACTGGACGCAATCGCACCGAAACTGGGATAGCCGAAGCCGATGCGACCACTCCAGGTATGGCGACGGCCATCATCATGAGAGTTGGTTTGGGTATCGATGCCATTGATTACCAGCATGTCCTGATAAAAGCGTTCGAAGAATGCCTGATTATTAGCTACAGGCGCATAGGCTATATTGCCTGCCTGCTGAATCTCCAAAGAATCTGCCCAGGTATTGATAGCGCGCTGACCCGGCTGATTGGTTTTGGGATCACAAAAACTGGTGACGTCCCAACCTCCGATCGCCGCCAGGGAAATATAGAACGGCCCGGTATAGGGTTCTACCGCTGACACAGTATGAAACGGCAATGGAACCGTTGCGCCCAATCCTGCCATCCCCAGTAACTTTGTGAATTCTCTTCGTTTCATGCTGTTATCCTTTTCTGAATCATTCCCTATTCGTAGATGAATTTGTAATCACGCATCAGATAGTTCACCACAACTGCCCAGCTGCGAAGCGTCTGGTTCGGGTCAGTCGTGATCGGATTATCTATGTTTTCCAAAATGCAAAGCTCGTCGGTATTGCTAACCGCTGCTACCTTGCCAGCGTTCTGTCGTGCTTCCCAGACATCGACAAATAAATTGTAAGTAGCCTGAATCTCGGCATCGGTACTGGACAGGTCTTCACCTAACATCTGGCGATGCAGGTGTTGAATATTGCTAACAATCGCAGCCGAGTTCGTGGTGGGAAGCGTAGTCAGTTCTACAGTTGGAAATAACTTGCGCTGCGAGGCGGGCAAGGAAAAATCATTATTGGCAATCGAGCAGGATGTTTCGTTTGCCATGGCAGTTACTACGGTGCTCATTAAAGTAGTGAGCTCAGTTGCACGCTCGGTAATCCCCAGGGAATCGATACCACCGTAAACCAGGCTGTAAACCAACTCTAATGCGCTTGCTCTACCGTACTCCCAGTTGAATCCGGTCACATCGCTAAGCTTTCTGTTCAATTGTTCTGGAGTAAGCAGCTTGCCGGTGCCGACATCCTGTAATTCCACTGCCTGAAATTCTGTTTCTTCCGTGACTTCATTGGCGCGGAATTGATCACTGAAAACCAGGTCAACCAGCAGATCTTTCAGATTATGGGCGCCATTGCCTGCCGCGCCGCTAACAAAGTTCGCCGCTACAGTCTGCATTAGTTCTTGCTCTGCGTTATAGGCCGCGAGCTTTGCACTGTAGTCTGCATCTTCCGGATTTTCTGGCTCCGGATAGGGATCCCGACCCATAACGCTGCGATACCAGAAGTTAACCGTGCCGTAGCCAAAGCGACTGTCCTTAACAAACTCTTCTGCCAACCATTGAATAGAATTGTCCTGTGTTGGCGCGATCAGCTCGCCAAAACCCGGTGGTAGCATATCCGCAAACCAGCTATCACCGGGCTGATAGCCACTGTTCGGATCATTAGTGTAGGAGCCGGGTAAAGAGTGCTGTCCACCTGGCTTGTCCTTGTAGAAGCCGTCGTCGCCATAGTTCTGGAAAGCACCGGCGACCGGATCCATAATGTCATGACAGACGATGCAGTTAGGATCGTTCAGGGTAGGATTGTCTTCATCTGCCAGCGCATCTGGGTCGGTTGTTCGTTCAGACAATCCTTCGATGTCTACCCCCAGGAAGAAATAGTAAGCCCAGCGAGAACGCGCCCGGTTGCGATTCGTTTCCGTCGAAGGAAAGCGGGAGAGAAATGCTGGCGAATTTAAAATACCGGCATGGGGATAATCCGTGACCATATCGTAGCTTGCGTTTCGATTTTGCCGCGAACACAAAGAACATCGGTAGTATTCGGTTATAGTGCCTTCCCTCCACTCGTCAAAATCTTCCGGATCATCGAAACTCACATTGCCGCCATAGACGATGGCTGAATACGGATTCAACATAATGTAATCGGCGGTAAGAATTTCCGAGTAAGGGCGCTCATTGGTTACTACGTGATCGATTAGCATCATTGGCTCGAGCGCCAGGGCTGCACTCACAAGATTACGTTCAATTCGATTACCCTCACTCATGAAATATTGTTCGGAGTTTGGATAGTAAAAGCGATCGACTATTTTGAATAATTTGAAAGCAAAGGCTTCAGTAAGCAGATGATCATTAGCACTTTCGATTAGATATTCAGAAAAACCTTCACCAAGCATCAAATCACGAATCGACTGACGCAGCTCTTCTTCACTGGCCCCTTCTACTGCTGCCAGTTCGGCTTCCGTCGGTAAACGTCCGGCAAAGAGCAATGCCGCTTTCCTGAGAGTCTCTACGTTATCTGTTTTAACCACTGCGGCAAAGATATTGCTGCTGCCACCGGATCCGCCGCCGCTGAAGGACTCGGACACTGCAGCCTCAACAAAAGCTGCCCAATCATCCAGCTCCTGACTGCCTGGCGATAACTGCACGCCACCACCGTGAGACGACAAACCCTGGGGCTTGGACAAAATCAATTCGCTACCGCTGGGTGCGTTAACGATGTAATCCATTAAGGCATTGTAGTTAATGGACTGGTAGTCAGTTGTTGAACTGTCGGCATAGACCAGGGCGCTGCTTTGCGCTACCCCATCGGGGTTATGACATAAGATGCAACGAGCCTGAACTATGGGTTCGGATACATAACTTAAATAGAGAGTTTCGCTTTGCGGCACCGCTTGCTGGGAACCAATAGATACCAATATTGGCGTGGCACCGTAATACAACTCATCCGCCGGATTACCAATATCATAGGCCAGGAATACTGCCAGGCTTGCACCATTGGTTTCTGCAGCCAGCAGTTCAGCCATATCAGAGACTGCAATCGTTTCATTTGCTGTAAGGGTTTTAGTGGCCGCAGCCACCATGGAGTTAAGCTGCACATCCCAGGACTGAAATTCACCATTCTCGTCCTGCAAGTAAATCTCGTCATTCAGGCTAAATGCCACGTAAAGATTTCCCTGAACGCCAACGTGTCCTGGTTCAACCTGGATTTCAGCGAGAATCTCAAATGGCTGGTTGGCGGCAAAGCTGGTACTGAAGCTGTTACCACTGTCGGCAGAAGCGCCACCAAAAAACTTCGCCGAGCTTTCACTACCGGATAATGTCGACGGTAATGCCAGCTCAGGGAGTTGCCCGAATGCAGCAGGCGCAACGAGCAGAAGTGAAAAGAGAGTGATCAAAAGGCGTCCCTGCCCTAATGATCGGTAACTTCCTGTTAAAAGATCCATGGTTAACTCCCTTTATTGTGTTGTTTGATTATTCGTTCAGAACTGCATTTACAAAATCCTGCAAGTCCTGTAATTCATCGCTATTTGGCTGCAGTCGCACGCCGCCACCATGACCAGTGCCCTGAGGTTTAGAGATCAGGGTCGCGTCACCACCACCGTTGATGTAGTTAATCAGGGTGTTGTAATTGGTGTTTAGAAAATCATTAGTTCCCGAATTCACGTAAACAAGCGGAGTACCAGCAGCTACCCCTCCACTCACGTGGCAGGAGATGCAATCTCCTTGAATAATTGGACCGGAAATACTTTCGGTATAAATCTGCAGGCTCTGAGCTTGCTGAGGTGGTTCTTCTTCCGCTTCGATGGAAACCGACAGAGGAACACCGTTAAAGAAAAACTCATTAGCCACTGCTGCGGTGTTGTAGGCCAGGAAAAAATCCATGGTGGTATCGGAAACACCGGCAGGACCGAAGGCAACATCGTCTACGATATGTATTGCTTCAGTTGACTGCAAAGTTTTATCTGGAAATCTTGGCAGGAAATTTTCTATGGATTGATCCCAGAGTTGGGCTACACCATTTTCATCCAGGATAAAGAAACTTCCTTCCCAGGAGATTAGTACGTAGATACTGCCAACGGTATTTACGTGACTGGATTCAACCTGGACTTCTAGATCGATGTCGATCGGAGCATCAAATGCAAAACTGTTTCCATAAGTTGCACCATTGTCTGCAGTGGCACCACCAAAAAACACCGCAGTCGTTCCCGTACCTGTCAACGTTGTGGGTGTCGACAACTCGGGCAGTTGCGCATTGGAAAGTGAAGCCGCAGAAAGCAGGCTTAAAAAGAGAGTCGTTTTAAGTATCGTTTTCATCGATGTATCCCTTCGATAAGTACTTTTTCAAAATTAGCCAAGCTCTCTCGCTTCTTTGATCCAGCTACAAGGTCAGAAACCCGCAGCTATAGAGACGCTAGTACTAAGTAAAACGTTCCAAATCGACTTCGGTTTACATGGAAGGTTTACTGCTAGCGATTACACTAATCCAAAACCTGCGCGATAGTCCTTGTCGAGATGAGCGTTGGCTCCGTCATCGTTAGTGAATCGCATGTTTGCTCCATCGTACTCGAGAACCTTGTTTTCGCTGGCCCGCACGGTGGCGATATTGCCCAGCAACATGGTCTCCGAGAGACGCCCTGAATACTCAAAATGAGAAGTAGTCATTTTGCTTCGGTCCTTTATGGCGTCGATCCACTCCTGGTGAATCCCAGGTGACCGGGCCATTGTCGGCGCAGGTTGTTGATATTCCAAATGTTTCGTCTCTGGAATGAGACGTGGTTCACGTCCGTAGACACCGTGCATCAATGTGTTCTTATCCCCCACAATCAGCACGCCGCCGTCGCGATCCCCCATCATCCAGCCCTGCTCGAGAATTTCCGGTCTCTCAGGCAACAGACCGCCGTCATACCAGGTCAATTTCACCGCAGGACGATTTCCTTTGGCAGGAAATTCGAAGTGAATCTTGGAGGCGATTGGGAAGGTTTCGAAATCACGGCCAAAACGGCTGGAACTGGCCGAAATTCGGGTGGGGAGATCCAGATCCAGGGCCCAGTAGGGGTGGTCGATAATATGGGCGCCCATATCCCCTACTACACCGGTGCCAAAATCCATCCAGCCCCGCCAGTTAAATCGGTGATAGCGATCGGCGAGATAGGGTCTGTGGGGTGCTGCACCCAGCCACAAATCCCAGTCTATGGTTGAGGGAATTGGATCTGAGCCTTCCGGTCGAGCAATGCCCTGGGGCCACACCGGGCGATTAGTCCAGCAATGCACTTCCTGCACCGTACCGAGGGCGCCATCGGCTACCCATTCATTAATCAGGCGCCCGCCTTCTTCGGCATGACCCTGGTTACCCATCTGGGAAACGATATTGGTTTCCCGGGCTCGTCGGGCAAGAAAACGCGCTTCTGCAACGGTGTGGCAGAGCGGTTTTTCTATATACAGGTGCTTACCCAGATCCATGGCGGCTGCAGCAATGGGCGTATGCATGTGATCGGGCGTGCTGATAATCAGGGCATCGATTTCCGGTTCGTTTTCCAGCATTTCGCGATAATCGCGATAAGTCTTGGCCCGGCCAGAGAATGAAGTCGCCCAGTCTTCCCCGAGGGTTTGTGCTACTTCGTTGTCATCGATATCACAAAGCGCGTAAATGTTTTCATGGGCGCAGGAACGAATATTTGACCGCCCTCGCCCACCGGCACCTACGCCGGCAATATTCACCTTGTCACTGGGTGCAACGTGCGCTTCTCCTCCCAATACATGCCGCGGCACAATCAGAAAAGAAGAGGCAATTGCGCTCTTCTTGATAAAGTCGCGACGATTGAGTTGGGATTTGGTGTCTTTATCGTTCTTCATGCTAGCCCCCGGGATTGCGCAATGACATCATTCTTCTAATAAGTAGAAGAACGAGGTTAGCATAGAAGCCTAGATTTCCGAACCACTGTCCGTGTTATAGCTGGTGCTCAATTCGCGCCACTTTGTGAGAAGATAGCCAGGATCCTGATTGGGGTTATCCTTAATCAGTTCATCTATTTGATTCGTGAATTCCGGAGAAAACTCTTGTTTGGAAATTTCCCAATACATGCGGTAACCGGGAAACACCAAAGCCTGAGCCTGAATCGAACGTTCATAACCACGGTATATTTCTTCATCCAGGGTACCGTGTCGAAACTGGTAATACTGGTCTTCAAAGGCAACAAAAAAGATGCGGCAAAAGTAAAAAACTGGGTGAATTGCTCGCTGTTTATATCGGGCCTACCCAGGGAACCGGCCAGATGGGCCGCTGCCATTCCAGGTTGAGTTGCATTGGAGATTAAATTGGACCAATTCTGGGTATTGGTTGAGAGCGTCGCACCTTTACCTATCTGATTGTTCTGTCTGATCTGAAGCGCGAGATAGATTAGGGATGCAACTAGTGCTATGCCGCCAACGAGTTCTCCAATGTTTGTAATTGCTCGAGAGTCATTGATCTGAACCTTGTGACTCTCTCAGCGCTTCAACAATCATAAACGTAGTACTGCATTTCGCGACAAGTTTCTTATTGCTGAAGATTGCAATCTCTACTCGATACAATTGTTTGCCTGCATGAAAAACTTCCGCCTTCGCAGTAAGTTTGTCACCAGCGGGAGGACGTATAAAAGATATAAACAGGTCAGTGGTCGCGGCAAAAGAATCTTTTGGCCGCACCGATCTTACTACGGCACCAGCGGCAGTATCTGCCAATGAACTGAGCACACCGCCGTGCACACGGCCGCCATTGTTCAGGTGGTGCTCTTTTAATTCGACGGAACAGGTGCATTTGCCTTCGGAATAGTCATCGATACTAATGCCGACAAAAGCGCCGTAGGGACTTAAAGGAGGTTTTTCCAGGGTCATGCCACTTCTCTGAAAACGCTAATCTACCGGGTGACTCAACAATGTTTGTTTAACATTTCTTAAGTCGGCAGATTACGCCAGAGGATGACTACCAAATGCCAGGGATAACACGCCAGCGCAAGCGTTGCTTATAGTCTCCATAGCCTTCCAGTTCCCGCTCCAGTACTTCTTCTTCATTGTTCATGCGAATCTGCAGACCAACGAGAAACAGCAGTAATGGGAGTAAGCCCCACCAGGAACCCAGCGCAATCGGAGTGCCGAAATACATGATGATCACGCCGCTGTACATGGGGTGACGTACAATTCCATAGAGACCTGTATCGACTAGTTGTTGCGATTGTTCCACCTTGACGGTGCGCGCGGCAAAGCTATTCGCCTTCATAACCAGGTTAACAAAAATATATCCCACAGCCACCAGAACAAAGCCGACGACCTGCATCCATAGAGAAATTACCGACATCTCAAACCGCTCATCCAATCCGGATACAATGTAAATAGCCAATATAGATAGGCCCAACAAAACTACGGCAAGTTTCTGTTCCGATTCTGTTTCTTTATGTTCGAGTCTCCGTTTTAGTAAGTCAGGATCATGCTTCAAAAAATACATCATCGCGATGATCATCATGATCAAGACCATCCCGAAATAAGCATACACTTCCCAGTAATCCAATGTTCCCGCGGGCAGCAGCAAAATTAACCAGATCAAGATTGGCAGTGCGAAGATTCTTTTAATGATTTGTATGGCGATTGGATTCATAACTACAGTTTCTCTTTTCCCAGTTTGCGCTGCTCTTCTTTAAAGCGCAGCTTCTCCTGTCGTCTCTTTTCGATAGTTTCACCCATTGGCTGACCCAGGTGTTCTTCGCCCCGCTCCCTGGCCAATTGAATCTGCCGTTCTCTTTCAGCGTAGCGCTTTACCTGTTCCTTAGAATGCTTGTTGTAACAGTGATGACAACTCACACCCTTCTGATAGTGCTCGTGCTGCTTATCTTCCTCAGTAATGGGCATACGACAGGCATGGCATTGATCATAGTCGCCCCGTTCGAGCTTATGGTTCACTGTAACCCGATTATCGAAGACAAAACATTCGCCCTGCCACATGGTCTGGTCTTCAGACACCTCTTCCAGGTATTTCAAAATCCCACCTTTCAGGTGATAGACTTCATCAAAACCCTGCTGTTTTAGGTAGGCTGTGGATTTTTCACAGCGAATGCCGCCAGTGCAAAACATGGCGACTTTCTTGTGTTTGCTCGAATCCAGGTTTTCCTTCACATAACCGGGAAATTCACGAAAGGAATCGGTTTCCGGATTGACCGCGTTTTCAAAAGTGCCAATCTCCACTTCATACTTGTTGCGGGTATCTAACAGCAGCACATCGGGATCACTTATTAACTCATTCCAGTCGTTCGAGTCGACATAGGTTCCGACGATATCGTTGGGATCGATATCCTTCACCCCCATGGTGACGATTTCTTTCTTGAGCTTCACCTTGGTGCGATAAAAAGGAATTTCATCCACGTAAGATTCTTTAGCTTCCAGTTCTCCAAAGCGCTCATCTTCCCGCAGCCAGGCCAGCACCTTATCGATACCCTCCCGGGAACCGGCAATAGTTCCGTTAATGCCTTCGGCAGCGAGTAACAACGTGCCGCGCACGCCGTTGGCGAGCATCAGCTCTTGCAGGGGTTCACGGAAAGATTCGAAGTCGGGAAACTTCGCAAAACGATACAACGCAGCAACTACCACGCCATTAGAAGTGTTATTCATGCTATGTCCTCTTTGCCTGCCGGAACGTAAAACCGGTGCAAACTATGCTATGAATTTTAGCAAACATTATCCCAAATCATAAAACCCATTTTTTGATCTATTTGGGATTAGTAATGTCAGGGACGTCAATCATTCAAGCCAAATGAAAATAACCCATTATCTCTACAACAGCTTCCTCATTGACATTGGCAACAAAAAATTGCTATCGACCCCGGTGCAATGCTTTTGTATCCTTGGCGCTTTACTTCATTGATTCCGAAATCTGAATGGTCCCGGATTACTCACATTCTCGTTACCCATGGCGATCCCGACCACCACTGGCATACCGATCGTGTAGCAAAAATTTCTGGCGCACCGGTAATCTGCAATAGCACCATGCTAAGAAATGTAAATGGGATTGAAAAAATGCTTGGCCCCCGTAGTCGAGTTCTCGCGTTCACCGCCGAACTTGCAAATGTCGCAACCCTGGGTGTGGGCGAGGAAAGCGATCATGATCTATAATTTATATCTAATGGATTCTGGCGCCAGAAGCCACTCAAAGGAATTTGCAGAATTGATTAATACTATTCACAAAGAAGAAATGGAAAAAATTCAGGTTAACGCACCATAAGATCAAATTTGAGGGGAGTACAAGATTGAGCCTACCAAAAATACATACAGCAAAAGAAGAAGACCGGGATAAAGTAATTAGTTCTGTCGTTATGGGTTTTAGTTCGGATCCACTGGGCAGATGGTTCTGACCAGACGCAGCGTCCTACCTGCTCTCTGGCCCGGCCTTCCAGGTTTTCGGCGGCGGTGCGATTGATAGCGGCACTGCCTACGCTACAGAGAACTACGAAGGAGTAGCACTCTGGATGCCTCCGGGTCTACACCCAGATGAAGAAAGATTGATTCCGATTTTTGAGGCAACTTCTCCCAAGGAAATATTGGAAGATTTGTTCGGCGTGTTTGAGGCAATGGAGAAGTGTCATCCGGAAGAAGACTGCTGGTATTTACCAATTATTGCCGTTGATCCGTTCTATCAAGGTAATGGGTTCGGGTCACAGCTCATGAAACACGCTCTGGCTCGAGTTGACGAGGCTGGTTTGCCTGCTTACCTGGAATCTTCCAATCCGCGCAATATCTCCTTATATGAACGGCATGGTTTCGAAATCATGGGAGAGATTCAAATTGGCACATCTCCGGTGGTAACACCAATGATCAGGCAGGCGCGCTAGATTCAGTTGCGCTTTTTTTCTATAAAGGGTTATTTAGATGAAACTCTCAGCAAGCGCCAAGAAAACCATATCCAGGCTTGGTGACGCACCAAAGATGGGTGACATAAAGAAAATTGCCAAAGAGATCAAAATAGATCACGACCTGGCATTGGAACTCTGGCCCCAGGGAGGCTACCACCCTCGCCTGCTCGCAGCCCTTATCTTTGACAAGAAGCAATTAACTGAAGCTGATTTTGAAAAGATTGCAAATGATTTGCTCGATCATGTCGAAGCTGAGCGAAACTATATCAGCGATTGGTTGCTGGCAAACCAGATCATGAAAGACAAAAAACTTACAGCGCTACTGGAATCATGGAAGGATTCATCTATAGCTATTCTGCGGCGCTGGTTCTGGTATCACCAGGGTCGATTACGCTGGACCGGCAAACTGCCTCCCGAAGGAGCCAGTGCAAAACTGTTGGATTCGATCGAAACTGATCTGAAAAGCGAAGAGCCTAACGTGCAATGGGCGATGAACTTCTGTGCAGCCTGGATAGGCATATTCGAGCCAGATTTACGCCAGAGATGTGTTGATATAGGGACCAGGGCTGGGCTTTACAAAGACGAAAAGCCCATCCCAAACTGCACCCCAAACTATCTTCCAGAATTTATTCGGATAGAAGTAGAAAAACGCGCATGAAATTTGGCGCATCTGGAGTTACGGCTCTTCTGTTTGCATTAAATTCCTGCAGCGATTCAAGCCTTGCTACAGCCGAAGCATTTATCGACGCATTCTATTCCTTCGACCGAAGTCAATTGGAACCATTTCTAAAAGTCGCACCCGAATCTTTTCCTGCCATTATTTATTACCAGGGCTGGGCCGAAGGCGGCAACTACAAGGTACTGGACCGCAAGCCTTGCGTGCTTGTCGATACCAGCATAGTGGAATGTTCTATTACCGTAGAAGATGACCCCATTATGGCCCTGGGCATTGATTTCAAAGTTACCGATACCTTTACCATCACATACAATAATGGTGCAATCACATCTGTAGAAACCAGCTCGGATGATCCACCGCTTTACTTCACTGCCCGCGATTGGGTCAGGGAAAATCGCGCCGAACTCATTGATGCACCCTGTGAAGGATTTTTCGATGGCGGACCAACACCCGATAATTGTGCGCGAGCTATGGCCCAGGGTTATGCTGAGTTCGCATCAAGCCCTGACTTTCCGAATAACTAATCGCGATGAACTTACTTGACTTCTGGACAATTCCATTACTGAATGTCATTCAATAACAATACTAAAAAGAAGGAAGAATCATGAACGCATTTGAAGTAGCAACAAAATTTTTCGAAGCCTGTGAAGCACCACTGGGATGGGAAGGTTGCAAGGCGTATGTAGCAGATGGAGCCACCTTTGTTGCCCAAAGCGAGCCCATCGCAGAAATAAACAGCTTGCAGGATTATTGTGACTGGATGCATGACTTCGGCACGGTGACATCCCCTGAAGGCAAGTATGAATTACATACTTCCAGTTTTGATGAAGGCAATAACACAGCGATATTTTTTGCCACTTACCATGGCAAGCATACTGGCGAAGGTGGTCCCGTCCCTCCCACAAACAAGGAAACCAAGTCACACTATGTTTATGTAGTTAAGGTTGGTGATGATGGCAAAGTTTCCCATATGACCAAGATTTGGAACGCTCCCTGGGCCATGACGGAACTGGGTTGGAGGTAACTAACTTTATGTTTATAGGAAGAACTCGAAATCAAATAACCTGGGGCATTACCATATTGTTGGCCCTGGCTTTTGTAGTGGCCGGTTTTCTCAAGGTCTCCGGGGATGAATCAATGGTTGAAGCTTTTATAGCTTATGGCTTGCCAGCCTGGTTTAGAATAAACATTGGCCTAATTGAAATTGTCGGAGGAATACTTTTAGTTATCCCGACATTTACCAGCATGTCCAGTTTCGGTCTATCGATCATCATGATTGGTGCAGTTGAATGCCACCTTATGGTTGATCCTTTTATAGAAGCAATACCGGCCGCCCTGTTCTTTCTAGGACTTACTTACATATACATGACTAGAAAGAACCTTGTTCCAGTGTTCCTACAAAAATACCTAATAGCTTAGTTTGTTAAATGTATAAAGCCGGAGGCTGTAACTGTGGGGCGGTTCGCTACGAACTACTAAACGAACCGCTATTCACCCACATCTGTCATTGCACCCAATGCCAGCACAGCTCTGGCGGTGCCTTTAATGTATCCACCGTATTGTTAGTAAAGGAATTCAAATTTGAAAACTGCAGCCCCGATACACATTTCGTTTCCGGGCCAAAAGGCAACGAATATGAAGTTTGGGGATGCGATCACTGTGCTTGCACTATTGGCGGCACGACCATTGAGCCATCGAAGACCATGGTGTTGCGGCCGGGGGCACTTGACGATACCAGCGATCTGAATCCCCAGGCTCATATCTGGACCAAAGAAAAACAGAATTGGGTGAGTATTCCAGATGACCTTCCCTCCTTCGAAGAAAATTACGCGGCCGAAGATGTTTGGCCAAGCAGCAGCCTGGAGCGATTAGAAAATGCCTGAGGCGTTTGCTCCCGCGTTTAGAAAACTTCTGCTCTCGCTACTACTGCTTGCAATGCCCTTGCATGCCCAGGAATTACCCCGTGTTCATATACTGGCTACGGGCGGCACAATCGCGTCCACCGGAAATGGATTACTAACTGCTGCCGATCTCACCGCAGCGGTGCCGGAGTTAGCACAGATCGCCAGGATTACTGTTGAGGATTTTGTAACGATTCCAAGTTCTCGCATGACGCCGGAGATTCAGTTTCAACTGGCACAACGTGTGAATGAATTACTGGCATCCGATGACATCGCCGGAGTTGTTATCACTCATGGCACTGACTCACTGGAAGAAACAGCATTTTTTCTGGACTTGCTTATTAACAATGAGAAACCGGTTGTATTTACCGCGGCACAACGCCCTCCTTCACGTGTCGATACCGATGGCCCGAGAAATTTATTCAATGCGGTGACTATTGCCGCCAACGAAACAGCAAAAGACCTGGGGGTTACCCTCACTCTGAACGACGAGATTCATGCAGCACGTTATGCTCGCAAGACCCACACCACTGCACTGGATGCCTTTCAATCTATTGGCGCAGGCCCCCTAGGCTATATAGATGAAGAACAAATCCATATTCAGTTGAAACTTGCACAGAGAGTTCATCTTACTCCCACATCCATCGAATCCCGTGTTGACCTTATCCGCCTGGTTGCAGGTAGCAATGGGCATCTAATTAAAGCAGCGGTAGAAGCTGGCGCGAGAGGCCTGGTAGTAGAAGTATTCGGCAGAGGTAATGTCCCTCCCGATGCCATCGCCGAGATCGAAGCGGCTATCGAGAACGATGTAACAGTAGTAATAGTCAGCAGAACCGGCGGTGGCCGTGTAATTCTGTATTCCTGGGCCGAGGAACTTGGAGTGATTAGTGGAGAGAATCTGGACGGCCTGAAAGCACGAATGGTATTAATAGCCGCACTAGGGCAACAGCTTGATAGCGAAGCGATACAAACTATTTACCGACAATTAGCCGGGCTAGCATTGAACTAATTAGCACCAATTCCGATTAAGCAATTGTCAAAATTAAGTTTATGACCAAAACAAAAATAAGATTACTGCTACTGGCATACTGTTTAATCAAATTTGGACAGCTAACTGCCCAGGACATTCCACGTACCGAACATGGCTTTCCCGATTTCCAGGGTTACTGGAATAATCTTCATCAGACTCCTCTGCAACGTCCACAAAGCCTCGGGAACAAGCAAGCCTACACGGAAGAAGAAGCGCGCCAGCTTGAACTAAGGGAGCAACAAGCTATCGATGACAGAGCCTCCCCTCTCGATCCTGACCGGGCTCCCCCTGATCTTGGTTCTCGAGTGACCAATCAGGCCGATGATGACTTTGATGAGTTTCCTCTCGGTATCGCGAGGGTCAACGGTGAATACCGTACTTCACTGCTTATCGATCCTCCTGATGGACGAATTCCATTAAAAGAGGAATCAGAACGCCAGGATTTCTTCACTACGTTGATCGCTTCCGGTCGCTATCTCGATGGGCCTGAATTCGGTTGGGCTGCCGAACGCTGTTTAATAGCTGGCCCTCAGCTCTCCATGATGTTTCAAAGGGGTCTCTCTCCCTATGCACAAATCGTTCAGACTGAAGACTATTTGGTGATTCTTGGTGAGTATCCCTACCATGCGCGCATTATTCGCATCGATGGCGAACATCCTGACCCTGCCTATCTGCAATGGATGGGCGATTCCATTGCCCATTGGGAAGATGACACGTTAGTTATTCACACCAACAATTTTCGTGACGAACATTCTTACCCGCCGATTCTTTCCACGGAAACGTTCGAAGTTGAAGAGCGCCTTTCGCTAACAGAAGAAGGAACTATTCTTTACCGCTACACGGTGACTGATCCGGCGATTTACACACAGCCGTTTACCGTAGAGATTCCATTTACCCGCATGGAAGAAGGCAAGGTTTTGTACGAATATGCCTGCCACGAAGGCAATTATTCCTGGGAAGCTTCACTTCGTGGTGCCCGGGTAGAGGAGCGCCTTACTGCGGAAAATTAAGTCCGGCGATAAATGATTGCGTCGAGCCCCAGGGTAAGCACCATGAGTATTAGCAAAAGTAAAAAACGCGGGTCTGAAAAGTAGAGCCTGACTTCCACGGGGTAAGCAATCGTCTTGGTCAGGGCTGCCAGTTTGTAATCGTGACGTTCGTTAAATGCAGGATTGCTGGTTAGCTCTATTAGATCCCTGCGGCTGCGGTAGCGCATTAAAGCATTCTGGTCCCAGTCTTCTGCGCCTTCAATGCCAATAATATCCATGGCGGGGGCAAATGCCTCTCCCATGAATACAGGATGAGAAGCTCTGCTTAATAGCGCTGGATACATGTATTCCATGTAGTGATTTAGCAACGCTCCGCTGCCTGCACCCGCTCCCGTAGCCGGTAATTCAGGTGGATTGGGGTTCATGTCCATGAGATTTACCATGATGAACTGTCCACCAGAATCTTCTTCCATGAACTGACGCATGCGGGCAATTTCTTCAGGTGAGGCCTGTTCAGCCTGCAAGCGTTGCATCGCTGTATCGATTTCTTCCTGGGTGAGGGGTCCGGTGAGATTTGTATACCAGAGGACAAATATAAGATAGAAAAACGCGGGCACTATGAAGAGAATTTTTCTTTTGCTAATCATTTTTATATCCAACTAAGCTGCAAAGAATCGTACAATCTAATCCTTATGCTTGAAATTGTTGTATTACTCAAAATTAAAGACGCAGATCAATTCGAAGAATTCGAACGCAAAGCTGTAGCGCTTATGAAATCCCACGGTAGGGTATTACAATCTGCCTTTACGCCAAAAAAACTTTTCTACTAGCACCGCTTTTGATGAAGCACATCTCTTAAACTTCCCAGATCTGGAAAGTTTTAAGGCCTATCGTTCCGATCCTGAACTTTTGGCATTAGCCGACTTGCGCGCAGAGGCTATTAGCGAGACGCAAGTAATTGTGTCCGGTGATAAAAAGAAATACTAATTCGCTAAAGGCATCTCTTCACTATCGACAGCCCGCGCTCGCATAAATGAAGCAATCGGTTGCGCGGTTCTTACCTGTTCTATCCAGAACACGCCATCGTAGGGATAACTGTTTCCGCGCGTGGCGATGAAATCCATATCACCATCATTATCCAGATCCCTGGCAATAAATTTGTCAAACATTCCCCGTTTGCGGCGAGAAATATCATGTCGTATCCAGGCTTCTTTGGCATCGCCGGGATTCTCGAACCAGCCCATTCTCCCCAAAGCATCATTCACATCCACGTCACCATCTCCGGTGCGTGGCCCACGACTGTAACTGCCACCGATCAAGTCCATGTCGCCGTCACCATCGATATCAGCGAACTCCATGCCAGTCATACTGTCCGGTGCAAAGTTACCAATGGGATATGCATTCCAGGCATCGTCGATGTTCTCCGGTTGCTCAATCCAGGCTAATCCAGTGCCAACACTGCCAACTATATCCAGCCTGCCATCACCGGTAAGATCGACGTACTCCAGGTTGAAACCGGCCATACGCGCACCATTAATCCCGATAGCATGTTCGAAAAAATCCAGATTGCCATCACCGAGGTTTTCGAAGAAGGCCAGGCGCCCTTCCCCTCTTGCACCCACGACAATATCCAGATCTCCATCACTATCAAGATCCACCGTCTCAGAGAGTTGAGGAATACTGTAACGACCTAATTCAATACGCTCCCAACTATCTCCATCCAATGGATCGCCATTAAGCACATGTAATTCCACTGGAGTCGAACGCGCATAGTCTGCGGGGCTTGGTCTTTGCGCTCCTTTATTAGGCGCGGTTACTTCGGGAATACCATCGCCGTTTAAATCCCCAGCAAAGACACGGATATAGGAACCACGCCCTTCCGTTTGGGGCAAAATCAAGCGCGGCCATTCTTCACTGCGGGCATTAGCGCCGGGATTTTGCAAATAAATAAGATGGGAAAGTTCGGCAGCAGCGATTACATCGGGATAACCGTCGCCATTCATGTCAACGATTACAGCGTCTTCCGGTGCAGGAGAGTCAGTTCCTTCAGCAATAGTAATGTTTACCCACTTATTGGGATCGGCAGAACCGAATGCGACGCGCACATGACCAGCCGGCGGCGGCACATAATCAGGATCCGGCCGTGTAGAATCGTATTCAGCATCGGATTCATGGACTGAAACGATATCTTCATAACCATCCTTGTCCAGATCAGCCATTACCAGACCGTCACTACCACTTAAGGCGAAGCCCGCAGAC
Organism: uncultured Pseudohongiella sp.; assembly: GCA_964616225.1. Lineage (GTDB taxonomy): Bacteria > Pseudomonadota > Gammaproteobacteria > Pseudomonadales > Pseudohongiellaceae > UBA9145. Next base: position 144,711 of record CAZTTE010000002.1, on the reverse strand, counting down.
TCTGGATCATCGATAAGATGCTCACGCCAACTAATGTAAGTACCATCGACTGCGCGGGCACTGGTTAGTTTGTCTCCCACTAATTCCTGTGATGCGACAGGACTCATGGAAACACAGCTAATCAGGAGTAATGAGAGCTTTGAGTGCATTTTCAATCTCGTTGTTATTCTTCGAACGGTCAGTAATAGTACCAGCGACTATGGATTTGCTAAAGATCGATAGCAAGATAAAAGAGCTGGAAAATCAGCCATAGTGATCGACAGGCAAAAGACTTAAAGATAGGATTTGAAAGTCAGCATTTAACAGGCATTGTCTGCTATGAAACATGTCTACACTCACGACAACATCATGGTGTTAAATTCAGCGAAAAATATTCTGGCACAACACGGCATAGAATCTGTGGTGAAGAATGAGCACATTGCTAATATTAACGCTCAGCACGGCATAAATAATGCCTTTCATGAACTGTGGATTCTTAATGATCAGGAATTCGATAGGGCTGCTGGCATTATCGAAAAGGAAGTAAAAAACCCAGAACCTGCTGCTGCCTGGATCTGTGGTGGCTGCGAGGAACAAAACGAAGGCAGTTTCGATTTCTGCTGGAACTGCCAAAAAGAGAAACCCGGGGAAGCTGAAAATTAGTGAGCGGGATAAACACAGCCAATGCATCGATTCGCATTCATGCCTCTGCCGAGGAAGTGATGTCTGCATTTACCGATGCAAGCAAGATGAATCAGTTCTGGTTTAACCGAGATGACGACGGCATGGCAGCTGGCCAATCAATTTCATTTACCATTGGCTCTGGTGAAGAAGTGTTTTCCTTCGACGTTGCAGTCAAGGAACTGGATTTCCCCAATAAACTTGTTATCGAATGGCAAGGACTCGACGGAAGCTACACCCAGGTTACCTGGACCTGCACAGAAGCAGACGGAAGCACCATCTTATCTATCGAAGAATCCGGTTACTCAGGTGATCAGGAAAACATCTTCGCGGGCGTTAAGGATTCAACTGGCGGATTTAACCAGGTGATTGTTGCAGCCAAGGCCTTTATCGAGCATGGCGTTTCGATAAACGTGGTAAAGGATCACGCTGGCTAATCGATTTCTTCTAACGGCACATAATCCAGATCGAAACCAAAGGCCCGGGGCTCCGTCACCCTTAATGCTTCCGGTGTGCGATAGTGATGAGTGCATCCTATACCGAAGACACTAACCCGTTGTCCATAGCGCATTCGCTCGGCATTTAATGAGCGAGAGGTTTCCTGTTCCACGATGCAGATTAAATCGGGAACGCTGCAAAAAACTCTCTCACCGATCTTCGCCACCAGGTATTCGTTCTTTATATAGAGGGACATTTTCTCATCGGGATCATCAAAACTCTGCAAAGTGGCCGTGCCCACATCATAACCCCCGATGATCTTGCGCTGGCTGTCTAACACCTTGCCAGTGAACAAATGCTTGATAACTCCGTAATCGCTTTGCTTAAACAACTCGAACAACTGCGGCTGGATAACATCGATCTGACCACCGTGATTGCGCAAAAGATTGCCAAGCCTGGTGGCGAAGCTGATGGTACCGGGAATAGTGCTGCGTCTTACCAGTTCGCCAGGCATACCATGTTCTGCAGAGCTCACCATGCCCCCCATCTCGACCGCCCTGGCGCGAATCTCTAATTCGAAAGAATGGGCATCCTCGCATTCAAGCAGCACATGATTACCGAATGAATCCATGATTACGGCCGGGGTTGGATGAGCACCATAGATAGGAAAGGTCATCATTTGCGCTTCCGGTAATGCCCTGCCCATGCCGTCACCGTCGATACAGGGAACTCCCTTCATGGCAGCAACAAACAACGGTATCGTGCTATTACCTCCGCCCACCTCAAAAGGAATAATGGCATCGACTTTCTTGCCAGTAATTTCTTCGTATTTTTCCAGGGCGCCAATTGCTTCATCTTCTGTTGGCAATTGCTCCAGGGTTACCGTAGGGGCACCGACCATGCCAACGCTTAGCACAAAGAAATCATCGGGCACATCGGCAGGCGCCAAAAGAGTAGCGGGGCCAAATTTTTCCAACAGGCGCTCCGCCTGCAATTGCGAAACGTAGGGATCACCCCCTCCTCCGGTAGCGAGAAAAGCCGCGCCGGCACAAAGATCTTTAATATGTTCCGCTCCGATTTTCTTCATGGGACCTGCTTTAAATCTCCAACAACTTTTACCCGAATGCGCGCCGCGTCATCATCCATGTAGCTCATGGTAGTTTCCTCTACATCCAGAACCCGCAAGGTGGTTTCATCAGCGCCGGCAGCAATGGCTTTTTCTTCCGCTTCTTTTGTCGCTGACTTCATGGCTTCGTCTCGAGGAATCCTGGAATAGCTCACGATGTGTTCTACTTCACCGCCCACCTGCGCAATGGCAGCACCAATTGCGTTCGCCACACCAGCATGTTGCGGATGAATAATTTCGGAAGCAGTTTCCAGTTTTCTCGAGACAAGAATTGCTCCACCACCAACTAAAATAACCGGTACGGGATCTTCGCTGGGGCGCATCTTGTCCACGGCATCGTCAATCATGGCGTGAATGGTTTGTGTGGCAGTTTCTACCATGGCTGCATCTAAATGTGACACCAGGCTCTTATCACCTACTTCACAGGAACCATTGGCAACGACAATGTCAGTAGATGTAATTGTTTTACCACCGAATACCAATCCTTCACTAACCAGACGATGCCCAACTGAGCGGGGACCAAGCTTGCTTCCATCTTCAGTAACCAGGCTTCCACCACCGAGCCCAATGGGTAATATGTCGGGCATGCGGAAATTAGTCCGCACAGCACCCACATCGATATGGCTATTACTTTCCCGGGGGAATCCTTCGGCAAGAACGCCCACATCGGAGGTAGTGCCCCCAATGTCCACGACAATGGCATTGTCTATGCCTGACAATATCGCAGCACCACGCAAACTGTTTGTCGGTCCGCTGGAAAACGTGAGCGCCGGGTAACGGGCGATGTAATCGGCAGACATCAGGGTTCCGTCGTTCTGGCTGACATAGAACGGGCAGTTAATTTGCCGCTCTTTAAGTGCTGCGCGCATATTTGAAACAACCCTATCCGCCAGATCACCCAGAGAGGCATTTAACAGGGCTGCGTTTTCTCTTTCCAGGATGCCGAGCCGTCCAATCTCATGGCTCAGGGAAACATTAGCGCGGGGAAGTTTTTGCCGAACTTTTTCCGCTATCCGGTTTTCATGCTCCGCGTTGGCGGGCGAAAAGGCGGCGGCGATAGCAATGTCTTTGATGTTTTTGGCAGCTATGTCATCGATGACTTTCTCAATTTCAGCCTCGTCCAGTTCCGCAATGGCTTTGCCATTAAATAAATGACCACCTCTTATCATATAGCCATGATTACCAAGCGCTGCGGCTATATCTTCCGGCCAATCGCACATTGGCGGCAGCCCGGAACCGGTAGGCAAACAGGCTCGAATAATCGCGGTTTCCGCAAGCTCGCGCCGCTCAATCACAGCGTTGGTGAAATGGGTCGTACCAATCATCACCGCCTCGATTGAATCCGGTGCAGCTTGACCGTCAGACATGACAGTGTCGAGCGCTTCGATAATGCCCTGGCGCACGTCAGGGGTGGTTAAGGCCTTATGGGAACTTACAATGGACAAGCCTTCCATTAATACGGCATCGGTGTGAGTTCCGCCGACATCTATCCCGATACGCATTAGCCAGTTCCTTCCAATCGGGAAAGCTGTGTGGGCCAGATTCGCCTACAGAGCAAATAGATGGGAATCGTAATAAGCAAGGCATCGAGACTCGGGATGGTGGTAAAGGAAATTTCGGCAACAAATGCAGCGACTGCAATACCGGTTGCAACAATCCAGGCTAGCAGGGCAGCCCGATCGTAATCAGGCAAATTGTCCTGCAGGGAAAGCGCATAGTTTTTTTGCTTCAAATAAAAATAGTCAGTGAGATAAACACCTGCAACCGGTGGCACGATAACGCCAAGCCATTCCAGGAATTCGATGAAGTATTCCGTTATCCCGATCATGGCAAGAATTGTCCCCACCACGCCACAACTTATTGCCAGCTTCCATTCAGGCGTACTCTTATTAATCACAGCAATCGCCAGTGTGGTGCTGTAGAGATTAACGCTATTGGTCGTCCAGGTAGCGAAAACAAGAATGATAAAGGCGCTAGCCACCAAGCCAAGAGCAATCATGGAGGCCATGGGGTCCAAAAAGCCGGTTACCATTGCGGGAATTACCCCCATCATCATTGAAAAGCTGTTTCCTATTCCATTGCCTAACACCGATGCCGCGATGCAATCTTTAATTGACCGTGTATACCGTGACAGGTCGGGCATTAACACCACACCAACAATCAGGCTACCAATGATGGTGGAGACCGCTGTGGTGAAATAAGCTGGATTACTCCCTTCAATCTCTAATATTGAAGAGAAAGTTGTTTCACCCAGTGAAAGAGAGCTAACATAAATTAGAAAAAGAATAAGTAGTGGTACGGCAAACAATGCCAGGCGATCGATGGCCTTAAACCCAAAAATCGTAGTGATAATGATCAAGGCGCTGGAAATGAGAGTAAGAAACCACGTAGGCGGTGAGGTACCGAAGAATTCCTGGCAAGCGATATGCAAAGTCTCGCCGAAGAATCCGGCAGTAACGGCAAACCAACCTAAAAGTGTTAAACCTAATAAAGCATTAACAAAATTAGAGCCCTTTCTACCAAACACAAACTGGTAAATCAGGTAGCTGCTTAACCGGGTCTGGGCCCCTACGATTGCTGCTGGTATCGACATCAGGGCGAGCACCAGGCTGGCCAGGCCAATTGCCAACGCGGTGCCAACAAAACCCAGGTTCTCGGACGTTATGGCACCGGTATAGAGAGTAGGCAGCGTCAGGCAGATGCTGAACAGCACAACCCCGACACTCCAGCCGGACACTGTCTCTTCATCCGGTACTGCTACGCGGGCACTTTCGTCGAATTGATCGCTTAGGTTACTCAAGCCGGGTACTGCAATATCACTGGAAAAACCCATGCTAGCTTATGCCGGCCTTAGCCGAAAGCCTTGAATAGCACATCAAGTGACAGTAAGTTCAATAATTCAATATTGAAAAGATTTTCTTAGAAATTGGGATGATGAGCAGCAAGCCAATTGTAGTTATAACCGGAAGCAGCCGCGGCATTGGCGCAGCAACTGCTCTTCTTTTTGCCAGGAACGGTTACTCAATCTGTATTAATTACCGCAGCAATAAAGAAGCCGCAGTAAAAGTAAAACAAGAAGCAGAGGCGCTTGGTGCCAGCTGCATTACAGTGAAGGCTGATGTGCCTGAAGAGGAAGAAGTTGTCCGCCTGTTTGAAACGGTTGATGAACAATTGGGAAGATTAAATATTCTGATAAACAGCGCCAGCATATTAAAACAACAGTCTCGCCTCGAAGATCTGAATGCGGACAGAATCAATGCCCTGCTGAAAACCAATGTGACCAGTTGTTTTATTTGCAGTCGCGAGGCAGTGAAACGCATGTCCACCAGGCACGGCGGCAGCGTCGTCAATGTTTCTTCTATAGCCGCAACCCTGGGAGCACCAAACGAATATACCGACTATGCCGCCAGCAAAGGTGCGATCGATACTTTGACCCGCGGGCTTGCCGTTGAGGTCGCTGGTGAAGGCATAAGGGTAAATGCAGTGAGGCCCGGCATTATCGATACCGAAATTCACGCCGATGGTGGCGAGCCCGGTCGGGCACAGCGCCTGGCCAGTGTAATTCCCATGCAGCGAGGAGGAACCGCCGAGGAAGTTGCAGAAGGGATCTACTGGCTCGCCTCAGATGCATCTTCCTATGCCACCGGCACGATAATTGACCTCACCGGAGGTCGATAGGCCTATAACTCGAGCCAGAATTTGGTTAATCTCTGTTAAAACAGTCTCAATAAATGAGGAAAGAATAATGAAACTAATAAAACTCGGCCTGTTTGCATTCTGTTCAGCGGCAATCTTTTCGCTACAAACCTCAACAGCGCAAAGCGTTCAACCTGACGACCTGGGATTTATTATTGCTCAACCCGATGACTTGTTTCAGGGTGGAGCTCGCAGCGAAACCATTTATGGTGACCCGTCCAAGCCGGGACTCTACGTTATTCGCATTACTTTTCCACCCGGCGCTGGCAGCAGACCTCACTATCACAGCACAGCCCGTTACATCACGGTAATAAAAGGCACCTGGTATACCTCCTGGGGCCCAAAATCTGACATCTATAATCCTGACGATATGATGGCGGTAGCAGAAGGCACTTTTATTTATCAACCACCAGAAGGTCATCACTACGATATGGCAAAAGATGAAGAAGTAATTGTGCAGATTATGGGAATGGGGCCGGTAATTACTACCCAGATACCACAGCCTGAACAATAATTGAAGAACACTGAAGTCGTCTTTTTCGGCCACTGAATCTATTAATTACATAAGCAACAAAAAAGCCCTTCGATTTTTTAATTCGAAGGGCTTTTTTACTAACTTGTAATAATTTAGTCAGTAACTACGGGCAGCTTTGAAGGGGACTCAATCTAAATAGTGCAAATATCTGGTCGCAGTTTTCTTAATCTAATCTAGCAACAGATCTTCTTCACCATCGAAGCTCTAAAACTAATCAGTTACTACCGGTAAGTGGGATGGAGTTCCCCATTCCGCCCAACTCCCATCATAAACCGCTAGATTTTCGTAACCTGCAACATTGGCCGCCAATGTTAAGATGCAGGCAGTAATTCCGGAACCGCAACTGGTAATAACTTTCTGATCTTTCTCCGCAAGATCTGCGAATACTTCTTCTAACTCAGAAGCAGACTTGAGTTCTCCACCGTCCAACACTTGTGGGAACGGTAAGTTCCTGGCGTTAGGCATGTGACCACCACGCACTCCTGGACGGGGTTCCGGAGCTTCGCCTCTAAATCTGGCTGCCGAGCGTGCGTCGAGAATTTCACAGCCAGGATTATCCAGTGCTTTTAACACCACTTCGAAATCACAGAACAAATCGTCATTTAACTCAGCATTAAAATTCCCCGCTTCAACTTCGGAGTAACTGCCAATGACGTCTCTTCCTTCGTTAACCCACTTGGGCAATCCTCCATTAAGCACCGCTACCTGCGCATGACCCATGGCCCGAAACATCCACCAGGCGCGGGGGCTGGCGTATAGACCGACATCATCATAGACAATGATGACGCTACTCTTGTTTACACCAAGCTTGCGAACCTCTTCTTCGAAAAGTTCAGCCGCTGGCAGCATGTGAGGTAGGGAACTATCGGGTTTGCAGACCACGCCATCGTAATCAAAGCGTCTGGCACCGGGTATGGCGCAAAAATGGTCTTCATCATTTATCGAGCTGTAACCAGGAACAACCGGGGGAACAGATGCATCCAGCACTACAAGTGAATCTTCGCCTATGTTTTCTGCAAGCCAGTCCGTTTCAACCAATGGTGAATTAATTTTCAACATGACTATTTCTTGTTACTACAGGAGAGCGACAAACTCGCGCAGCTTCGCTTTTAGCAGAATCGTGTTGTCAGGGCCGATTCGAATAAGCTGCTTGTGTACTTCCTGCAAGTTTTCAATGGAAGCATCGGCATAGAGATACATGATGGAAGGTCGCACTAACTGATACGGGCCCTCCATGTTGGTAGTGCGCAACACATTGTTAATCGCAGCGCGCAAGGTGTCATCGAAACTAACGTTTCTGAATCCGATCTCTGCATAGGCCTGCTGAAACAAAGGTGACAAAGTGCGATAAAAGGCCATCGCCGTTTCCGAATCCATGGAGACGAATGTTTGTACTGTATGATCGAACCTGGAGTGGGCAGATTCATCCATGACAAACAGATTCTCATCAATGTTTCTCACCGGCATATCCTGACCCAGGGCACGATAAGGTAATCCGGTCTGTGGAAATTCACCGCGGCTAATATTCTCTACAAAAACAACAAATTTTCGAACGATTTGATCCCGCGCCAATAGCTCAACTAAAGCCGCGCCGTTTTGCATGGCACGCAGCCCATCGAAAACAAATGAGTCTGAGCTGTTTAGAGAAGGCAATTGAATGACGTCTACACCCACTTCTTCTTGAGCGACAATGGGTTCTTCTTCTACTACCTCTACTTCTTCAGGAGCTGGCGCTACTTCGACTTCTTCGAGATCGGTTACCGCAACGGGTGGTGGTTCAGCCTGCGGTTGGATGCGAATCTGGGGGAGCGGTGTATTTTGCTGGGAATTCTGGCCAGGTCGCTCCGCCGGCTCGGCTTGCTGTAAGGCAGGCGCAGGCGGTTCGATAACTACAGTTGTCGTGCCTTCCGGCGCCTCAAATGTAATTGCAAAATAAACCAGCGATAGCAGCGTCAATATTGCTACCGCAGCGATGGCGAATAGACCTGATTTAGACATGATTCCTGCTCACCCCCTGGCTGCAGCAGTATGAGTATTCTGGCATAGGGCCGATAGCGTCACAACCGAGCACACTTAGCTCGCGAAATTTCATCCATAAAATTTCTCTCTGTCGGCAGAAAAATTCTGGCGGCAAAGTGTGATTTACCTGGATATTTTCTGCCTCGCATTTGCTCCGCAAATAGCGGTACAACCCTGTACCGCTACCGAGTTTTTGATTCATAACTATTCATTAGACGCAGGTTTCTCACAAAAGTATTACTTTTTTAGAGCAACAATAGCCTGCGAAGTTTCAATTTTCTGACGTGCAAAACAAAACCCGGTCATCTTGCGATAACCGGGTTCTGCTGAGTGTTATCTATCTAGCTGACTAGATCTTGTTGAAACCCAGTTCTTCCATATTGGCTACCAGGTCTCGTCCCGCCGTTGCCGGGTTGGTTTCCTTGTCGATCTTAAGGATAGTACCGTCCGTATCGATATAGAACGTCCAGCGGTTGGCGAAGCCGACTTCCATCAGCACATCGTATTCACCAGTCATATCCTTGGATGGATCTGAAAGGATTGGAAAATTAGCTTCATGCTCTGCCGCAAAAGCTGTGTTGTCTTCCAGCGTATCTACACTGGCCATAAAGTATGCAACGTCGAAACTCTGAATTTCTCTGGCACTGTCACGCAGCGCTTTACATTGCATAGTTCAGCCACCGGTAAAGGCTTTGGGAAAGAAAGCAATCACTACAGGCTTGTCACCAGCGAACTGAGAAAGCGTATAGGTTTCGCCATCTGAAGCTTGCAGCGAAAAATCAGGTGCTTTGTCACCGACTTCCAGGGCTGCCGCAAACTGACCCCCAAGCGCCAGTACTGCCACTAAAGCGGACAGCAGGACTCGAGTAAGCCGATTGGCAAATTGAGACATAATCTCCTCCAGTAATTATTAGAGGCTGAAGCGAGTATTACTCGATTCAGCGGGTTCTTTTGTACCTTTTGTGGGTCTAAATTTCCAGCAAAATTGGCTGAAAACCCGCTATTTCGGTTCCTTTTTGGGGCCTGCAGGCTGATTCCAATCTAGAACAAGCTGCGGCTGGAGCGCACCAGTTGTTCAGACTCGGTTACCAGTTCTGCAATTTGCACGTCGATCTGCTGCTTTTCGCCGACACTCAATTCAGAGCTGGTGTTTTTAATACCTTCGAGACGGGCGATTGATTGCGAGATTTCGCGGGTATGGCGCTGCAGGGCGAACTGCTTGGCCTCCCTCTGGGAGAGTCGATAGCGAGGATTCTCAACCTGTACTGAAAAACACTGTCTTACTGTCTGGCCGGCTGTATTGCGCACATTGCGGCATCGAATCTGGCTAATAAACTGGCTTTCCGTGCCCTGGAACGCGGTATAGGGCGTCGCTGCCACCGAGCGCGCCAGGGTCAAATCCGCCTGGGATTTTCCATAAATAACATTCAGCAGGTCCTCTCGCCGAACATCGGGCAAAATTTCCAGCCGCTCGATCGTTCGATCGTAAAAAAGACTCAAATCTTCTGCCACATTAATCAGACTGAATCCAGATTGATCCAGCAGGTTTTCACGGACTAAACGCAGCTTCCAGGCGCCGAAGATTTCTGCTGCTTGCAGATATTCCAAATCGGCAAGCTCGTATAAACGGGAATTAATCAGGTAATAAAGCTCCTGCAGATTATCGACTTCTTCCCACTGACTGGCGCGGCTGTTGTTTTCGATGAGGGAATCGAGAATCGGAATTTGTTCGTGACTGTAAAGCCCGGTGTTTATGCGGGCTATTTGCAAGGCATCGGTGTAGAGCCGAATGGCGTTGTCATAATCTTCCAGCTCGGTATAGAAACGAGCCATGTCACCGTAGGCTTCGATTAAAGAAAGATCAAAGATTCCAAGATCACTCTGGATGTTTTCAATGGCCGCCTGCCGTGCAGAAATTTCCTGGGAAATCTCCAGCGCTCTTGCTTCCAGTTCTTCCGTGGATTCCCCTTCCAGCTCTGGTTCTTGGGCAAGAAGTAAACCACTGCCTAATCCACATTGCAGTGAGATCAGACAGCAGGAGAACCACTGGAAAAAATTTCGTTTCATGGGTGTCGTAATCGACCGTGTCCGCGCCTATATCTCAGTTTCGAAATCGTAACAAGTTTTGACCTTTATATTGAGATTGACCTGAATCAAAACTTAATCATTCTCTCCCCCGGACAATGACCGCAATAATTTGTTGCAATCAATGTTAAGCCATTGAAATAGCGAAAAATAAATTCATCAACGCCCTGTGGCAAAACGCCGCAGTGACAATATGCCACATAGGTACAGAAAGTGCGCAATTTTACAATTTCCTCAGTTTTTTGCTGACCTTCCCGGGAGCATTTTGTGAATAAGAATTTAATTTCACACACACCACCACTGTTACTACTTTCCCCGTTTGCGAGCGGATCACTCTTCGCCCAGGACGATTCCATCCAGGAAATTACGGTCATTGGCCGACAGGAATTTATCCAGAAAGAATTTACTGCCAATCGTGCCGGTAGCACAGTGGATGCAGCCAAACTCATTAACCAGGTTCCCGAAGGCTCAGTCGGCACTATTTGCGCGTTACTTTTCCAAACCATTTTGGGTCAGGCGCCAACACAGCGTGTCGACTCGATCCTGACCAAAGAAAACTTCACCGTCGTACACGAAGCTGGGAACTCCCCAATGACCAACTGCTTCCAAAGCATCCTGATTTCTCTCGACTTCACTTAAATGGTCGCCGTCTCTGATAGCATCCTGCATCTGCGGTAAATCCAGCCCAATTTTTGCGACGGTTTCGGCGAGATGGGAACCTTCATTCCACCCCCTGGTACCACCAAAGATGAGATGAGAGACTTCCTTGGCAAACTCGATACCCTTTCCTTGTCGTTCCGCTTCCACTCCCAGTTTGGTCAGGTCGTAGATATAGGGTTGTTCTTCTGCGATCTGGTAAGTCTCCATGTCTTGCACGATGGGATCTGGATAGGGCCACACCCCTGCCATGCCGAGATATTCGGCACGGCGAAGCCAGTCCATGCGAATGTATTTCGCCCGTTTTAAATTTTCCGGGCTGAAAAAATCCGGCCTCCTTACCGCCAGGGGTAAGACGGGACGCAGCGCTACTTCTACATCGAAGTCTTGCTCCAGCCGCAACATATCCGGCGTTGCCAAATAAGAATAAGGGCTACGAAATGAATAATAGACGTCGATCTGCTGGGTCATTACAGCATTCCCTAAAATGTGGCAATTGGATTAAGTGGCGAACCTGTACCACCTTCCACCCGTAGTGGTGCGGTTGTAAATAAAAATTCCGGGCGGCCATGACGCACTGCTTCTTCTGCAACTGCTTCCAGATCCAGGTTGTCGAAAATTGGCATTCCCAATGCCACCAATATCAGTGCATGAACTGGTGAATCGAAATCCGTGACGCCTGATGGCTTTACATCAAGCGCGCTGTCACTGCCTATCAAGGCCACGTCTCGCTCTTTGAGCCAGGCAACGCTGCTGGCATGAAGCCCAGCCGAATCCTGTGCCAGATTCCATGGGCCTAATGCTTCGCGCCTTGGCCAGCGCCCGGTGCGAATAAGGACGATATCCCCGGCACCGACGGTAATTCCATGCTCTTCTTCCCACTCATCCAGCCATTCCGGTGTAATGGCGGTTCCATTATCCAGCCAGTCCACTCCTCGCAGTCGCGGAAAATCCATGACAATGCCACGACCGAAAATACCGTTGCCGAAGGCAGCAATCGAAAGCTGGTTACAACCCTCTTCTGTTACTTCATCTTCAGAGTAACCGTTATACATGGTGCCGAATTGAAAGCGATGGCAAAGCGCATCGAGATGGGAATGGGCATAGCCATGATAGGAAACCCCAATAAAATCTCCTGACCAGGGGCCGGGGCTACTGCCGATCGAGGTCATACGATGATCGTAGGGATTAAAATTGTCAGCGGCTTCATCGGTAAGAATTGGATGGGCCATAGAAACAGAAACACCTGTTTCTACCAGCTGAGCAGCGGCCACGCGAGATTCTGTCGTAATGAGATTTACGGTGCCCAGTTGGTCATCGTTGCCCCATCTTCCCCAATTGGAAAGTGTTTCAAACCATCCGTTGACTTCTTCCTGACTGAGCTGTTCCTGCCCATTAGCATGAAAGAAAAACGTCGTAGACAGCAATAGAATAGCTGTTAGGGAAATTCGTATCTTGTTAGTCATAGCTTTCTCCTAAAGTGAAGCTAACCATTCATCATCAGATTCTTCAGAGATGTCAGCAAATAAAGGTGATGACAAGTAGCGCTCTCCGGTATCAGGCAACATGACTACAAAGCTGCTGTTGGCTGGGGCATTGGCGGCTACCTTTAATGCGGCAGCCATGGTGCCTCCGGCGGAAATACCGCAAAAAATTCCTTCTTCGGAAGAAAGCCGTTTAGCAGTCTCGATTGCTTCTTCATCCGTAACCGGCACCAGTTCATCGACTACGCTCTTATCCAACACTCCGGGAATAAAATCAGGAGTCCAACCCTGGATCTTATGGGGCTGCCAATCGTTGCCAGACAGCAAGGCGGCCGCTGCTGGCTCTGTGGCAATAATCTTTACCTCGGGACGCGCCAGCTTAATCATCTGGCTGGCACCGGTCATGGTGCCGCCGGTTCCCCAACCGGTAACGAAGTAATCGAAATCCTTACCGGCGAAATCTCTCAAGATTTCAGGTCCGGTGGTGTTTCTGTGATAGGCAGGATTGGCCGGATTCTCAAACTGGCTGGCAAGAAACCAACCGTGCTGTTTCGCCAGTTCCTCGGCACGGCGCACCATGCCAGACCCCTTTTCGGCAGCAGGAGTAAGAATTACCCTGGCTCCCAGGGCTTTCATGATTTTGCGCCTTTCCACGGAAAAGGTTTCCACCATGGTGGCAACGAATGGGTAGCCTTTGGCGGCACATACCATGGCCAATGCGATGCCAGTATTGCCTGACGTGGCTTCGACTACCGTTTGCCCGGGCTTCAGGGCGCCGCTCTTCTCAGCGTCTTCGATGATGGCTATTGCCAATCGATCTTTTACCGAAGCCAATGGGTTGAACGCTTCCAGTTTTGCGTAGATGTTCTGATTTTCCGGAGCCACCCGCTGCAGCTTAACTACAGGCGTGTTGCCGATGGTTTCAAGAATATTTTCATAAATCATGTGGTTACCTTCCTGCTCATCTGCTCAAACCGAATGGCTGATCATAGGCAATAGCCGGAGAAACCGAAACCTCTATTTTTGTCAGCAGTGTTGACCGTGATCAATTGTTGGTTTTTCCCTGCTCTTACACTGGATTGAGTGAACTTAACAACAACTTTTTGGAGGCCAACTATGAGTCATCGTAAGGAATATGAAGCAAAGGTGAGAAAGAAGCTGGAAGAACTTGAGGATGAAATCGACAAGCTAAAGGATCAGGTGGAAGCGATTTCCGAAGAACTGGTGCCTGCCGATCATGAAAACATACAAAGGCTCCATGCAATGCGGGAAAAGACCCGGGAAAAGTTCGAAGAACTGTTGGAAGCCAGTGACGATACCTTCGAATCCATGCAGGAAAACCTGGAGGAATACTGGGCAAGCCTCGGCAGAGAGATAAAGGCTTTTGATATGAAGCTGCAGGATGACTAGATAACCCAGTCGAACTTGCAGTGTCACACATAATATCTGCGGATCTTCAGCGCAGGATTGCTTAATACTTTATACAAACGGCTAAATTAGCGGCTTGGGCGCTATTGTCTGCATGACAAAAAGCACCAGCTGCGTTAATCTCGAAGTCAGTATTTCAGGAACTTAACACGCTGTTAACAGCGTATGCCGAACCTTTAAGAGGTACTAATAATGATAAAAAACAGGCAGTTCTTTTGTTCCAACCGATCTCTAATCCAGGGACTCACCGCGCTGGGTTTATCCCTGTTGATGAGTACCGCATCAGTCGCACAAGATACGATTGAATGGACCACCCTGGGTAATGATTTCGCTCATACCCGCTCCACCAGTGCTACCCAGATTACGGCAGAGAATTTTGCCGACCTGGAAGTCGCCTGGATTTGGGACGGAGCAAGCTTTGAAGCGCAAAGCGGCCGTTCTACTCCGAGCTATATCAATGGCAAATTGTTTACCGTTGCGGGTGCACGACGCCATGTCGTTGCTATCGACCCGGACAATGGAGCCACCATCTGGTCTTATCGCGAACCCGATACCGGCCGCTGGGAATACTCGATGCGTGCCGACTACGGTAAAGGGGTCGGTTATGCCAACATTGATGGCAGGGATGTTATTTATGTAATTTCTCCCGGATTCTTTCTTACCGCGCTCGAAGCCGAAACCGGTCAGCCATTGGAGGGATTCGGTGAGACGGTGCCAATCGAGGGATTTCCACAAACCGGTGTAGTCGATTTAATCAAGGATCTCGGGCATCCCTATGATCCATACGAAGGCATACCTTTAGAGAGGGGCTACATTACCTCCTCTTCTCCCCCTATCGTTGTAAACGATGTTGTGATTGTGGGTAATTCGGCGGAACAGGGTTATAACCAATCTCGAATCGAAAACGTACCGGGGGATATTCTCGGTTACGATGCCCGCAGCGGCGAATTCCTGTGGAAGTTTAATGTGATTCCACAACCCGGCGAGTACGGGCATGAAACCTGGGAGAATGATGCCTGGCAATATACCGGTGACATATCTTCCTGGGCACCAATTTCTGCAGACCAGGATTTAGGGCTGGTTTACATTCCAACCAATGGCGTAACTATCGATTATTACGGTGGTCATCACCCTGGTGACAATCTTTACGGCACGAGTTTGATCACCCTTGATGCGAGAACCGGTGAACGGGCCTGGCATTTCCAGATGGTGCATCATGACATCTGGAATTTCGACACGCCGACGGCACCAATCCTGCTGGACACTGATGCCGGCCCTATCGTCGCCCAGGCAACCAAGCAAGGTTACGTTTATGTGTTTAACCGGGAAACCGGTGAACCGATCTGGCCAATCGAAGAGGTACCGATGCCAGCTTCCACGGTTCCAGGAGAACAGCTGTCACCTACTCAACCAATTCCTAGCAAGCCGGCAGCATTTGAATATGTAGGCTCCAGTGAGGAACTACTGGTGGACTTCACGCCAGAGCTGAGACAACAGGCTTTACAGGCAGTGGCAGAATTCCAGATGGGACCACTGTTCAATCCGCCGATGCGGGCAAACGATCCATCGGGTAAACAGTCTGCGTTAATGTGTCCGAGTGGTGCAGTGAATATTACTCACCCACCTGTAGCAGATCCTGAGTCTGGTGTGATGTATGTGATGTCTCGCTATAGTTGTGGCGCCCGGCGCCTGGTTCCTGGTGAAGAAGCCGATACTTATTACGATGCACCAACCGGTGTAACCCTGTCGCGCTTTGCTGCTGCAAGCGGCGGTCCTTCACCTCGACACCCTGCAGGTATTCCACTGTGGAAACCACCCTATAGCAGAATTACTGCCATCGATTTAAACAGCGGCGATCATCTGTGGATGATTCCGGCAGGCCACACTCCGGATCGTATTCGCAACTTGCCTGCACTCGAAGGAGTCGACATAGGCAATACCGGTTCTGGGGCAGTGGGGCAAATGGTGGTTTCTGGCAACATGCTTATGTACACCAATGTAAGCAGTGATGGCACACCTCATCTGTTTGCAGTTGATAAGCAGACAGGCGAAGAATTAGCCCGAGTGGAAGTTCCGGCGACTACTCGTTATGGCATGAGTTCATGGGTGCACAATGGCAAGCAACACGTCATTTTGCAGACTGGCAGCTCCCTAACTGCGATGGCATTACCGGATTAGAAACCATTGGATTACAAAACTTTTTCTAAAAACAGCAAGAACAATTTGTTAGATAACTATCGAGGAGTAAATCGATGAAGAAAACTTTACTATTTACCTCTGCTGCCCTGTTAACAGCTGCAGCAACATTCACTACGGTAAATTCCCAAGACAATGAGATGAGCTTCTTCATCACCAGCGAAGGCTTGGGTGATGGCGCTAGTTTAGGTGGCCTGGATGGCGCCGATGCCCATTGCGCCGCACTGGCCAGTGCAGCCGGCTCCAGGGGCAAAACGTGGCGCGCCTATTTGAGCGCTCACGCCACTAATAATTCTCCAGCAGTCAATGCCCGTGACCGCATCGGCTTTGGCCCATGGTATAACGCCAATGGAGTTGAAGTTGCTTCAAACCTGAATGTATTGCACGGCCCAAGTAACAATCTGAACAAGCAGGCTTCACTGACAGAGAATGGCGATGTGGTAAATGGTGTTGGTGATTCACCAAACCAGCATGACATTCTGACTGGCTCTACCCTGGATGGTCGTACGGTTGATGATGGTGCAAACCATACCTGTAATAACTGGACCAGCAATGATGAAGGCTCAGCCCACGTAGGTCATTTTGACCGGGTCGGTGGAGGCCAGAATCCGACTTCGTGGAATAGTGCACATGGTTCTGCGGGATGTAGCCAGGAAGACCTGATTAGAACCGCCGGAAACGGTTATTTCTACTGCTTCGCTATAGATTAATTCGGTTTATGAGCTTGCCAGCTCTTTGTTGAAAATCGATTCGAAATGCTCATTTACTGTCGTGTAAACTCCGCTATCGAATCGATTTTCACCGCGATCTGACTACGCTCATTGCACCCCTGTTTCGATAGTAGAAAACTAGGCTAAAACTAAAGATTCACTTATTAGTTTTTTGAGATTGAATTAATTTAAAATGGTGTGACTGTATTCAGTTACACCATTTTTATTTGGGAAGAAGAAATGAAGTTATATGGAATGCAACAATCCAGGTCATTCAGGTGCCTGTGGGCGCTGGAAGAGACTGGTCTCGAGTACGAATATGTTCCGGTGAAATTGCGTACAGAAGAAACAGATCCCGACAGCGCGCAACATCCTGACTACCTGGCCATCAATATTCAGGGAAAAGTGCCAACCCTGATCGATGGCGATCTGAATCTGACGGAGAGTGTTGCCATTCTCAATTACATTGCGCGCAAAGCGCCTGAGTCGCAGTTAATCCCCGATGCCGATATTCAGACTTTAGCGAAACACGATGAATTAGTGTCTTTCGTATTGGCGGAACTGGAACAACCTCTCTGGAGTAAAGGTAAACATATGTTCGCCTTACCAGAGGAACAACGCATTCCACAGATGTTCGAAACCGCAAAGTTTGAATTCGCTAAAGCTGTCAGAACCCTCGACCATCTACTGGAAGATAATGAATTTGCCATAGCCAATCATTTCAGCATGGTGGACATTTTATTGGCGCAAACATTTAACTGGGCGATCCGCTTCGAGTTTGATGTACCACAGATATACCAGGATCTGCGCAATCGCCATTATGATCGTCCTGCAGCAAAACGCGCTTTGGAACTTATTAGTTAATGAAACAACTCTACTTTCTATTAGCTCTTTTTTGCTTTAGCGGTACGAATTTTGGTCAATCGGTAGAATCGAATTACCTTGCCCCTGATTCGCTGGATTACTATCTACTACAGTCCTTTCATGTGGCAGACTCGCAACAACGCATTGCTCTTAATCATATTGGTATTCAGGGTCGCTTCCAGGACTCACAGTTTTTAGTGACAGCAGTGTTAGAAGGGTATCCGGCCCATGCTGCAGGAATCGAGCGAGGGGATGTCATTCTAACTGTCGATGAGCGACCCTTTCATCCCGTTAATTCTTTTAATCTTGAACGTAACCGGGAAGGTTCGTTTATTCCAGTCACTTCAGAACATACTCTCAGAGTACAGCGGGGAAGCAATACAACGGAGATTAGTCTGCGTCCAGTGTTTGAAAATTTGTTCGACAGCTATCGCAGCGCAACAGCGAATTCAGTTTTGGAATTTGCAGCTGGCAATAAAGTAATAGGCTATGTCAGATTCTGGGCATTGAGTCGCACCACCAATGACATGATTAACTACCAGGAATTAATCCAGAGCCTGGATCATTGCGATGGCATTATTTTCGACTTGCGCAATAGTTTTGGCTTCCTGGATTCCCAACACCTGGATCTGGTCTTTAACTACAAGCAAGAATATTTTTCAGTACAAGAGCCAGCTGGGAACGAATTTAATTTCGCCCTGATTTCACCAACACTGAATTTCAACAATTACCGCAAACCTATTGCACTCCTACTTAATGAAGATACCCGGGGTGGTCCAGAGTTATTCGCCTACCAGCTGGATAAACTTGAAAGAGTAATTAGCCTTGGCAGCCCAAGCGCGGGTCAGATTGGTAACTTTGAGGTACTGAGGAGTAGTACAAACGAGGGAATCCAGTATACGCCAGCAAATGAATTGCTAATCGACGACAATGTTTTCGAAGGGCTCGGCATCGAGCCTGAAATTGAAGTACCGTTTCCTTACGAATCAACGACCCGCGGCGACCCCCAGTACGATGCTGCTGTAAACGCCTTGCTGGGCATTATCTGAATTATTCTTCCGCTTCTTCTGCGGTTTCCTTCCAGCGCAAGTCACGATAATCGAAACCTTTCTCCAATGTTGGTTTGATTACTTCAAAATAGGGAGACAGGTCGAAATCCCGTGGCGTAAAGTGAGTGAAGTGACGCCGGTAGAACTGAGGCACCTCACCATCGATGCCCTGCCCGCCTTCTCTTCGAGGCAATATGGGGTAGTCGATAGATTGGAACGACTCGGCAATAAGCGTCGAGCAAATGGCCTTGGTCGGCTCACCACTTCCCATGGCAATCATCGCTCGGCGATAGCGGTTTGGCACAGGTGGCTTCTGAATAAGATAGCGCACCAGGTCGAACACATTTTTTAAATCGTACTTGTGACCTAATTTGCCCTTCGCATAATCCAGGAGTTTGGTTCTATCTTCTTCAGTCAAATTAGCTGGCCGACAAATACGCAAATTGAATTCTTCAAAATGCTTGAGGCTAACCACCCTCACGCCCTCGCGAAGGTCAGCTTCCAGCAGCGTTTCCTTTTCCGCACTGTCCCCAGTATCACCTATATACAGACAGGCATGGGACCAGGATGATTGGGTTAGATATTTTATGGCGATACTGATTCGAGTATTGCCCTCCACCAAAACTATATCCCCGGTGCGCAATACCTTGGCTACATCCTCGATACCAATCATATCGAGGCGCTGGTAGCCCGGCTGCGCTTTCGAGAGAAATGCCGCCAGTCTCGACCCTATGGCCCGACCAATCTTCTTAATCAATAGTTAACTTCCTCAATGAGAGTCTGTGCAAATTCGATGACTTTAAGCATGCTGAATTAATTATCGGCTCATTCTTCTTTATACTTTTGATTCTCGGGTATACTAGCCGACCCTTGCTGACCAAGAGCAAAGAATAACAAAGCAATCGTAGCCCATAGCAACAGGAGTTTGACAATGACCACTGCCTATAACAAATTTTTTATCAATGGCGAATGGATTGAACCGGAGGGTAGAGAAACTCTCGAAGTGATTAATCCTGCCACTGAAGAGGCATTTGCCACTATCAGTCTCGGCACAGCCGAAGACGTGGATGCCGCTGCCCAGGCTGCCCAGGCTGCATTTGTCGACTGGTCGCAATCTTCAATCGAGGAAAGAAAAACTGTCATTAACAACATAGTTGCAGGCTTAAAAGCCCGGGGCGACGAAATGGCCACCGCCATCTCCAATGAGATGGGTGCCCCTATGGGATTATCGAAAACAGCACAATTGGGAAGCGGCCTCGGTCACTTCATGAGCATACTGGGAATTCTGGAAAACTATGAATTCGAAGAAATTCGTGGCACCACCAAGATTGTTAAGGAACCTGCCGGAGTTTGCGGATTTATTACTCCCTGGAACTGGCCGCTCAATCAGATTGCGTGCAAAGTTGCACCGGCCCTGGCCGCTGGTTGCACCATCGTGTTAAAGCCCAGCGAAATTGCACCGGTAAGCGCTTATATCCTCGCTGAAATAATTGCCGAATCAGGATTGCCGGCAGGGGTTTTTAATCTGGTAAACGGTGATGGACCATCAGTAGGCGCCGCTATTTCTTCCCATCCTGAGATCGATGTTGTTTCTTTTACTGGCTCCACACGCGCTGGTCGCGAGGTAGCGAAGGCGGCGGCAGACGGCATTAAAAGAGTAACCCAGGAGCTGGGCGGTAAATCAGCAAACATCATTCTTGATGATGTGCCGGATTTTGCCAGAGCCGTTGCTGGCGGAGTGGCGGGATGTTTTGGTAATAGTGGCCAATCCTGTAACGCACCAACACGCATGCTTGTCCCGAAATCACGTATGGCAGAAGCCATTGAAGTTGCCAGATCTGCAGCTGCTAAATCAACCGTTGGTGATCCCCAGGCGGAAACCACAAGACTTGGTCCGGTTGTGAGTGAATTACAGTTCAACAAGATTCAGGGGCTTATCGAAAAAGGCATCGAAGAAGGCGCAGAGTTAGTCACCGGAGGCCCTGGTCGTCCTGAAGGATTGGATAAAGGATACTACGTGCAACCAACAATTTTCGGCAATGTCACCAATGACATGACCATCGCACGAGAAGAAATTTTTGGACCGGTTCTTTCAATTCTTGGCTACGACGACGATGCTGATGCAGTAAGTATCGCCAATGATACCGACTACGGATTATCAGGCTATGTGTCCGGCGATCCCGATCATGCCCAGTCCATTGCGCGACAACTACGCACGGGTAACGTTCACATTAATGGCGCCGGACCGGACTTCACCGCACCTTTCGGTGGTTACAAGCAATCTGGTAATGGTCGTGAATGGGGCATCGAAGGATTTGAGGAGTTCCTGGAAACCAAAGCAATAATGGGAGCTGCTAATTAGACCGACAAAAAGCGAATCTAATACAACTACAAATAGAAATTTGACAGCGAGAAGGAAAATTCCATGGGATTGGAAGTACAAAAAAGCTCAATCGACATCGGCATTATCGCCAAAAACATTGATGCCATGATGAAGTTTTACGGTGAAGCACTGGGGCTGGACCTTGAAGCGACGATTCCAATGCCCGGCGGTGGCACCATGAATCGTTTCAAGGTGGGCGACAGCATCATCAAGGTTATTCAACTTGATCCTGCACCAGATGCAGAAGCGGCTCCCGGCGGTATTCGCGCCGCCACCGGCTATCGCTACTGGACTATTCATGTTCCAAACCTGGAAGAAACCGTAAGCAACGTTGAAGCGGCCGGTGGAAAAGTGGTTGTGCCTGTTCGGGAAATTCGACCCGGAGTTACAATAGCCTTTCTAGAAGATCCCGATGGCAACTGGGTTGAGTTGTTGGAAAACTCATAAAGAGTAATGCTTGAAATTCGACCCAACTGTGAATTGTGCGACAAAGACCTGCCACCGAACTCACTGGATGCCTGCTTCTGCAGTTACGAATGTACTTTCTGTAAATCCTGCGCGGAGCTTGAACTTAAGA
This sequence comes from uncultured Pseudohongiella sp., assembly GCA_964616225.1. Lineage (GTDB taxonomy): Bacteria > Pseudomonadota > Gammaproteobacteria > Pseudomonadales > Pseudohongiellaceae > UBA9145. The sequence goes on along the minus strand of CAZTTE010000002.1, from coordinate 122,804 downwards.
ATGTATGTCCTAATTGCGGAGGTGGTTTTACTCCTCGTCCAATCAGGCCCAGCATCGCGCACCGGGATGGCGTCGGGTTAAGCCATCAACCTGCGTCTGAGAAGCGAGTCATCACAGAAAAAGCGAATGATGAAATCGCGTCTTTCGTTAACACTGTAGAAAACATTCCACCGGAACAAAGGTGAGGCACAAAAAAAGGGTTCAATTGAACCCTTTTTTAATTATCAGAAAACGAACTACCAGATGCTGCGAGCCTTCAACTCAATGTCGAAAGTATTACCGCCTTCCTGACCAACATGAATCACGAAAGTATCTTCATCTGGATTGCTATAACCCAAAGTTGGCATACCAAATCCTGAAACGTCTTCGAATTTTACTGAATTCTTGGTAATCTCAACCAACTCCAGTTTCTGGGCAGCTTCTGTTCTCGGCTGAAAACCCGCATCCCATTGTTGGATGTGCAAAACCAGTGAGCCATCCACTTCTTCGATGGTTATTACTTCAAACATACTGGTGGCATCGCTACCGGTCATACGAACGGCAGCCATAAGCGATCGCCCTTCGGTTGAAATCCAGTTTTCTTCTAGCTGATTTGGGCCTAGATTTCCTGCCCAGTTTCCAGTCATCCAGCTTAGCTGCTCGATAGTTGCAGGTGGACCCGCAAGAACACTGCCAGTCATTAAGGCAAAAGATGTCGAAACCAGGATGCTCATTAACTTCTTCATTATTTACTCCACTACTAAAAATTTGCTTAAAACTACTGCGTTACTTTATCTAACCAGGCATCTAATGATTCCCAGTTCATTCGAAACATGTGTGGTGCACTATCCAGAATCGCTGCATCTAAATCAACACCCGCTTCCGTTAGCGCTTCGACCGTCTCATCAAACCGATCCGCCCAACCCAGCTGATCTTCGCCACCAATGCGCAGATAAACGGGGAATCCAGCCAGGGGGCGATTATCTACAACCGATGTCGCCAATGCTGGTACTGCTGCAACACCAAAATAGTTTTCCGGCTTTCGTCGCGCAATCTCCAGGGCCGACATGCCTCCATTTGAGATACCCGCCAGCAAAACTTTACCGTCGGCGATATCGTCTCTTTGCTGCAGCTCAGCGATAAGTTGTTCTACTTTACTGTTGTTTGCATCGCCTCGAAACGCGCGATTGTTCGGAGACACCGGAACGGCAACCATGAAGCCTCTTTCCGCAAAGCCACTGCCCAGCCAAATCGAGGTATCCCTGGAAATCGACGCATTGCCTGGTCCACCACCCATTAAAATAAGTAGAGGCGCTGGTTCAACGGTAGTTTCTGCCGGTCTCACCATAAACACAACAAGTACCGAACCGTCTTCCAGTGTAATGCGCTCTTGTGCTGCCACCATAGTAGATAAAAGAAGAGATGCCAGGAGTATTAGCGTTTTTATTTTTCTCATAAGCTATTTCTTCAAATCTAAAAACTAATCTGATTCTTCGCGCTTCTTGTAAGCATCTTCAAAGCGCTCGTGTAGACGCTGCATGCCACCCAACCAGCGATCATAATCATCGGTTTTGCGACGCATGTAGGTTAGCACCTCTGGATGCGGCAATACCAGAAAGCGTTCTTCATCCAGGGTCTCAATCACCGTGTCTGCCAGTTGTTCTGGCTCAAGCATGCCATCCAGTCCAGCGACACCACCTTCGTCACTGCCGGCGGTCATGGCCGTACGCACCGCCTGGGGACAGAGTACAGAGACTTTGATTCCTCTATTGCCATAGGTAATCGATAACCATTCGGCGAAGCCAATTGCAGCGTGCTTGGTCACTGCATAGGGAGCCGACCCGACCTGGTTTAACAGACCAGCCGCAGAAGAAGTATTCAACAGATAGCCTTCGCCTCGTTCCAACATACCAGGCAAGACGGCTCTTGCCGCAAACACATGGGACATCAGATTAATATCCCAGATTGCCTGCCACTTCTCGGTGCTGACATTTTCGCTACCGGCCGTAAATATTCCAGCATTGGAACAAAACAAGTCGATATGGCCAAACGCGTCCAGTGTTTTGGCAACCAGTTCTTCGATCTCTTCTTCCTTGCCAACATCACAGGTTATTCCCAGGGTTTGAACCTGATCTTTGATATCGCTGACTGTTGCACTAACACCTTCGCTGTTTAAATCGGTAACTACAATTGCCGCAGCGCCCTCTTTCGCAAAGCGCTCGCATAGCGCTTTTCCTATACCACTGGCGGCACCTGTAACTACAACAACTTTATCTTTTACTTGCATTTATTTGTTTCCTGGTTCGATTAAGCTGAAACCGCTTTACCCAATCTTGCATTTATAATTTCTTCTGCTTCCAAAACGATGCGGTTTATCAATTCCTCAACCGTAGGAATGTCTTCGATTAGTCCCACTACCATGCCCGCAGACCAGATTCCCTTATCCAGCTCCCCGGTATCGAACAGATCCCTGCCCTTTGCTCCTGCAACCAGAGGTTGAATATCTTCAAATTTGGTATCTCCAGGCTTGCTTTCAATTTCAATTACCTGCTCAGCAATGCTGTTTTTGAAAACACGAGCAGTATTTCTGAGAGTTCGATAAATCAGCGAAGTATCCAATTCGGTAGCGTCCACCATGGCCTGTTTTACTTTTTCATGAATGGGCGCTTCTTTAGTTACCATGAAGCGAGTACCCATATTGATACCGTCTGCGCCCATTGCCAGTGCAGCGGCGAGTCCTCGACCATCACCTAGTCCACCTGAAGCAAGAAAAGGAATTTTCAAACGGCGAGCTGCTAAAGGTAGCAGGATCATATTAGTCACATCGTCTTCACCGGGATGTCCGGCACATTCGAACCCGTCAACGCTCACCATGTCACAACCGATTCTTTCTGCTTTCAGTGAATGCCTGATGGAAGTACATTTATGGATAACTGTGATACCTGCCTCTTTAAAGAGAGGCAGGAAAGGCTCAGGATTTCGACCAGCTGTTTCAACTATCTTTACACCAGAGTCGACTATTGCCTGTGCATATTCTTCATAGGGAACCGGCTTGATAGTAGGGAGAATAGTCAGGTTCACTCCGAATGGTTTGTCAGTCATGTCCCGACAGCGCTCGATTTCTTTGAGCAGATCTTCCGGCGTTGGCTGCGTCAGTCCAGTAAGTATTCCCAAGCCTCCGGCGTTGGAAACTGCAGATGCCAATTCGGCCAAGCCCACCCATTGCATTCCACCCTGAACGATTGGGTGCTCAATTCCCAGCATTTCCGTAATTCTCGTGCGCATCTGTGCTCGTTCCCCTTAGCTGTTCCTGTACTGTATCGCTTTATAAGCGGAACACCCCCCAAAAACAGGGAGTTCCACAAGTGGAGGGCTAGTTTACGTGGTCTCGGGCGGCGGTGCAAAGGCGTGAGATTTGTATCATTTTCTATGCTATATTTGCCTGCCTTTGCAAGATACACCAGTCAAAATCGGCACTATTTATTAGCTTATTAGCGCTCATTTTGCTGAATTAAAACTGATCGTACATTCCAGCCATGTATAAATTGAAAATTAATTTGTTTAGCAAATTGCCAAAGAGCAATACACAAAACCTGTAAAAAGAAAAGGATTAAAACGGAGAGACACATGATACGAAAGATTCTGGTTTCCAGTATTGCCACAGCAACAGCGATGGCTGCCGTGCCTGCATTAGGTCAGTCGCAAAGCGGCCAACAAGCAATCGAAGAGATTGAAGTATTTTCAACGAGTCGTCGCTCAGAAGGACTGACTGACGTAAATGCTTCCGTTTCAGTAATCACTGAAGCTGAGCTCGATCTAATTGCCCATACCCACTACCAGGAAGCACTTGCCCGAGTTCCCGGTGTTAGTGGTCATCGAAACAACGGCCAGGAAAGTTTAATGGCGATTCGCTCTCCAGTATTAACTGGGGCCGGTGCCTGTGGTGCCTTTCTGGTAGCAGAAAACGGAATCCCCGTTCGCTCTGCTGGTTTCTGTAATGTTAACGAGATGTTTGATGTTCACTCCGAAGCAGCATCAAGTCTCGAAGTTAATCGTGGGCCTGCCAGTGCCTTCTGGGGATCCAACGCCTTGCATGGCCTGATAAACGTGGTATTACCAAGCCCGGGCGATATCGGTGAATTCACTTACGAAGGCGGTCCTCGTGGTTCTTCCCGAATTAAAGCTGCTTATGGAAGAGATTACGGCAATTTCGCACAGTCTCTTTATATCACCGGAGTCGATGAAGAAGGCTACCGCGACAACTCCGGGGTAGATCAACAAAAACTTAGCTGGCTCTATGAATACACCATGGATAACGGTGTGCAAATGGACGGTGGTATTTCTTACATCAACCTGAATCAGGAAACTGCTGGCTTCGTAGTTGGAAAAGATGCGTTCCTGGATTCAGTCCTTCGTGATTCTAATCCAAATCCTGAAGCTTACCGCGACAGCGTCAACGGCAGAGTCTGGACCCGCTTCTCTTATCAGTCAGGTGATACGCTCGTTACTGCGACTCCTTACTTCCGCGAAGTAAACATGAATTTCGTCCAACACTTTTTGCCGGGCCAACCTGTCGAAGACACCGAGCACAGAAGTCTGGGTATACAGATTGCTGCCTATACCGACCTTGGTGGTGATTCTACTTTTTCCTACGGACTAGATGTGGAAAGCACCGAAGGCAACCTGTTTCAGTTTCAACCTAATCCTACCCAGGGTTCGCTGTTTTTAAGGCGCACTATTCCGGCTGGCGCTCACTACGATTACGAAGTAGAAGCTCGCCAGATAGCCTTATTCGCCAGCTATGATGTGGCTCTGTCTGAAAACTGGGATCTTTCCATCGGCGCACGTGCGGAAAAGATGAAATACGACTATGACAATAAGATGATCGACGGCCGTACCGATGATCAAGGTGTAGCCTGTGGATTCGGCGGTTGTCGTTATTCCCGCCCAGGCGATCGTGATGATTCCTTCGACGATATTTCACCGAAGATAGGTTTAAGTTATCAGCTAAACGACAACAATACTCTGCAGCTACGGGCTCAACGCGGCGTGCGTGCCCCGCAGGCAACTGAGCTTTACCGCTTGCAGGGCCGACAGACTGTGGCTGACCTGGATTCAGTTCGACTGGACAGCTATGAAGTTTCATTCAGTGGTGCTGGTAACAACTGGGACTACAGCGCATCTGCTTATTTTATGGAGAAAGAGAATGAAATTCTCCGCGACAGCTCTCGCGTCAATCTGAACGGCAGTGAAACTGAACATCGTGGCGTAGAAATCGGAGTTGGGTACAGCCTTTCTGATAGCTTCTCTATTCGCGGCCTGGTGAATCTTGCAGAACACACCTACGAGAACGATTTGATTTCTGGTGGAATAAACGTGAACGGTAATGATATCGACACCGCGCCAAATACTTTTGGCAATCTCCGTTTCACTTACCGTCCTAACGATGACTGGATCGCTGAATTAGAATGGGCTCACATGGGTGATTACTACACTAATCCGGAAAACACTGCTGATTACGGCGGTCACGATCTGGTTAATCTACGCATGCAATACGATGTCAGTGACGATTTACTCTTGTACATGAACGTCATGAACCTTACTAACGAGAAGTACGCAGAACGTGCTGACTGGACTACCTTCACTGGTGACCGTTATTTCCCTGGAGAACCTGCACGGATCTTTGCCGGATTCACCTGGAAATATCGCTAGTAGATAATAAGCATTGTGACAAAAAATGCCGGCGCAAGTCGGCATTTTTTTATAAGGAAATTAACACGGCTCTGAGAAAAAGTTTTGCACAAGAACCTGGAAAGCACTCCATTTAGCACGCTCATAGATTTCTTTGGTTCTGAAGAAAGCGATGGTCCTGCGCGCATTACACAACCGGATGTGTATCGATCGGTAAAAGATGAAAGTGAATTGAGATCTGCTGCCGTATTGTTAGCTGTTACGCGTCACGAATCCCATATTGAGAGCAGCCTGGTTCTAACAGTCAGATCAGCGAACCTGAAGAGCCATGCCGGACAAATCAGTTTGCCCGGGGGTACCCAGGAAGAACAGGATGATGATGTGGTAGCCACCGCTTTACGGGAAAGCGAAGAAGAGATTGGCCTGAAGACAGAGCACGTGGAAGTCGTAGGCCGCCTGGGTACTCTCGCACTCCCTTCCGGTTTTCTCGTCTCTCCAATCGTTGGCATTATCGATAATGGACTCGACTTTGTAGCGCAACCGGAGGAAGTTGCCGATATCTTTCATGCACCACTGGAATTAATCCTGGACGTGGATGCTTATCAAAAATCAACGGTGGAATTTAAAGGAGCAGATCGAACGGTACTCGAACTACATTTTGAGGATTATCGTATCTGGGGAGCTACTGCTGCGATTCTATATCACCTGGCCAGGCAAATCGCCAGGTTTAAAAATTAGTCAGCCTCAGAGTTAAAGGTGCGAGCCAGTGCTTCTTTCTCATCACTGCTAACACCTTCTTCCTTATCATAAGTAGCATGGCAAACACGATTTCGACCTTCCTGTTTTGCCGTATACAAAAAACCATCCACTTTATCAACGAACTCTTTCTCGGTTAGTTGGTCGCCGCTTTCATAAACATCGACACCTAAGCTAGCCTCAATGCCCAATACCAGGTCACCTGCTTTCACTGGCGAGTTCTCAATAATTAGCCGAAGACGATTAGCAAAGCGTATGCCCTGTTCTAAAGTGGTATCAGGAAGAATTAATGCAAATTCCTCGCCGCCATAGCGACAGGGAATATCCAATCGACGGATTGTCTTGCGAATTAGATTAGAGACATGACAGAGAACAAGGTTTCCGACCTCGTGACCATGAACATCATTTATGGACTTAAAATGATCCAGATCACACATGATCAAACAGGTTGGCTGTCCGGAACGACGGGTACGTTCCATTTCCAGACTCAGGGCTTGAGAGAAATAACGGTAATTAAAGAGCCCGGTTAATTCATCGGTGCGCACCAGGGCCGCCAGTTGCTTAACTTCTTCCCGAAGTCGCTCAACTTCAGCGAGATTCGTGCAGTTATCGTCGCCAGCAGGGCATGGATCTAGATCTTTTTCTTCAATTACGTGGTGATCATTCATGCTTCTTGGGTATTGCCATATTCTCTAAGTCCTTGAAAATTAAGGCTTTTACTCCGTTGAGGATCAAAATTTCGACCTAATGGCAGACATTAGCATAAAGCCGCGATGGCAAAAACACCTTGCTCCCTATTTTGCGAACTGGTCCATTATTTCAGGTAAATCAATAAGCTAGCCAGCCCATGCCGGAAATCCTCCCAGCACATCAAATGTTAGGTGGCCCAGGGTGTATACAAACAGCGTTAGCAGGAATACAGATAGTATATCGAGCCAGATTCCAGCGATAACCATCTTCATAATTGGAACCCTTCCTGAACCGTAAACAATCGCGTTGGGCGGTGTGGAAACCGGCAACATGAACGCACAGGAAGCAGCCAGTGTTGTTGGGATAAGCAAGAGTAGTGGATGCGCTTCAATGGCTTGGGACAGGCTCGCCATAATTGGTAACGACAGGGAAATGGTTGCTGTATTCGAAGCAACTTCAGTGAGACCCGTAATGAAGGCAACTGTACTCATAACAATGACCAATGGTTCAGCATCCCCTAACAAGTCTCCCAATAGGACCGCCACGTAATCGGACAATCCAGAGGTGCCAAAGCCCTTGGCAATTGCCAGTCCACCGCCGAACAGGATTAGTATGCCCCAGGGTACACGTTTAGCATCTTCCCAATCCATTAAGCGACCACCAATTTCTTTACTGGCAGGAATCATGAACAAGGTTAAGGCCACGGCAATGGAAACACTGCCATCATCGATCATGTAACCAACAGGTTCTGAGCCAACCGCTCTCAATATATTGTCCAGATAGTAACTCCAGCCAAATATATCGATCTCTTCTCCAAACAATCGTTCCTTGCGAGTCATTAATAACACAGCAAAAGTAACAAACACGCCTGTTACTCTTTTCTCTTCCGTGGTCATAGGACCCAATTTGCTGATTTCATTCTGAATAAACTCTTTGCCGCTGAAAGGTGTGCTGGATGGCAGGGGAAACACGAACCGGGTTAACAACACCCAGGCAATGAGCATGTAGATAAAACTCATTGGCAAGGCAAACAACATCCAGGTAGAAAAAGTAATCTCCGGCGCATCCGGAAACAGTTGCGACATCTGCGTGATTAACACGCCGTTTGGTGGTGTGCCGATTAATGTGGCAAATCCACCGATCGATGCGCCGTAGGCAATTCCGAGCAAGAGCGTCAGGGAAAAGTTTTCCGCCCTGCTGTCAGCGATTCCCCCTTCCGCAACAATCTTTTGATTGAGCTCTTCATAGAGTAATACCAACGACATTCCCATGGGCATCATCATTAAGGCCGTTGCCGTATTGGATAACCACATGGAAAGAAAACCGGTAGACACCATGAAACCCAGCACCAGGCGATGAGGTTGACCACCAATGATGCGTAGCGTGTGCAAGGCAATACGCTTATGCAGATTCCATTTCTCCACAGCGACCGCCACCATGAATCCGCCCATGAACAGCAGGATGATCCAGTCCATGTATTGGTTGGCGACATTGGGAAAGATGATGTCGAAATCACTGGCCGAAAACCCTTCGGCGAAAGTCGCTGTATCCAGATCGATACGATTGCCGGCAGGTAGTTCCCTACCCCGCATTATTCCCATTAATGGGAAAAGCACGATGGGTAGTAAAGCCGTCGCGGATAATGGAATTGCTTCGGTAATCCACCAGATTGCCATCAAGACAATAATGGCAGCCATGCGAGTTACAAGGGGATTACTCGGATCCAGCTCAACAAAAAGGAGCATGAACAGGAATACGGCCGGACCGAGCCAGAGCCCGATCTTGGAACGGGTAGGCACACCATCAGGGTTGGCAGTTTCCGTATTTGCCGTTTCAGTCATTGTTATTCTTATTCAGTAATTTGATTCAAGAGGACAGCTAGAATATCTCTTCCAGAAAATTAGCCAGGGCTTGATAAGTGCGCTTTTCCGCAATTTCGTTGTATACAGTACCAAAGTCAGGGTTGTTTGCAGCGGGATTGGTAAATGCGTGCATAGTTTGACCGTAAGCATGAACTTGCCAGTCCACCCCTGCCTCATTCATCTCGGTTTCGAAATCCAGTACCTGCTCGGGTGGAACCATCGGATCATCATGGCCATGTAAACAGAGTACCTTGGATTTAATTTCTTCATTGGGAACATCACCCGGTGCAAAAATGCCATGAATACTCACTACGCCTCGCACATCAGCGCCGGATCTCGCCAACTCCAGCACACACATGCCGCCGAAACAGTAGCCAATAGCAGCGACCCTGGTGGGATCAACCTGTGGAACATTTCTGCCGGCAACAAGCGCTGCCCGCATTCTCTGGCGCAGTGCGGCACGATCAGATGCGAGGGGGTTCATCAGGGAAGAATTAAGCTCAACATCTCCATCAGCGCCAAACACACCCTTACCATACATATCCAGAGCCAAGCCTATATACCCCATGGAAGCGATACGCTCGGCTGCATTACATGCAAACTCACGGCGACCGCTCCAGTCATGAGCCACTAATACCAGAGGTTTCTGCGTATCAGTTTCCTCATAGGCAACGTAAGCTTCCAGGGCTGTATCGCCATCACTGTAATCGAGATGTTGAGTAATCATTCTATATCCTGCTTTCTTACTATTTTTTTAAATGGGACACCTGTCTCTTTTAGCCCAGGGCTTCCAGCATTGCTTCTGCAGCGCTGACTTTAATCTCGCCCGGTGCCTCTATTCCCAGATAAGTAACTGTACCATCATCGACAATCATGCCGAAGCGCTGTGCACGACCGCCCATACCAAAACCACTGGCATCCAATTCCAGGCCGATTGCACTGGTAAATTCACCGTTACCATCTGCCAGCATTAGAATTTCTTCAGCATTCTGAGCCTGGCCCCAGGCTCCCATTACAAAGGCATCATTTACTGCCATGCAGGCAATGGTATCCGCCCCTTTGGCCTTGATCACATCGGCATTTACCACGAAACCGGGCAAGTGAGTCATGGAACATCCAGGCGTAAATGCCCCTGGGACGGCGAAGAAAACTACTTTCTTCCCAGCAAAAACCTCATCGCTACTCATATCTTTAGGTCCGTCGGCAGTCATGACTTTGAAAGTAGCTGCAGGGACTTTATCTCCAACCTGGATTGTCATGTGTATTCTCCTTTTTCCGTAAATCTGACAAATCTCGATGGATATTAGCAAATTCACTTGGACATTCTAAGCATTGGTCTAAAAATCTCCCGAAGTGCCGATTTGCTATGAAAGCCCCTGGGTTAATAAGGCGACAAACCGAATAATGGATACCGTATTCTTTCTTGCATCAAAGATTATCTGGGCAATAATCTCCCCCGACAGCCTGATCGTTATTCTGGGTGTAGCTGCCTGGCTGGGCCTGCTCTTTGGCTGGCAAAAGTTCTCTCGACGCCTGCTATCTTTCTGCGCCTTTTTACTAATTATTATCGGGTTTTTACCGGTTGGTGAATGGCTGATTTCACCTCTGGAAAACAGATTCAATGCTAACGCAGCTCTGCCCCAGGAAGTGAATGGGATCGTGGTATTAAGTGGTGCGATCAGCCCCTACCAATCGGAAGCCTGGAACCAGGTTGAATTTGGCACTGCGGCAGAAAGACTTACCAATTTTGTCTATCTGGCCAAGCTGTACCCCAATGCGCAGTTGGTATTTACCGGTGGCACAGGCTCCGTTACAGAACAGGAATTTAAAGCAGCAGACTACGCAGGCTACTTGTTCGATCAATTAAGCTTAACAGACAGGGTTATTGTTTTCGAAAGAGAATCCCGCAATACCTATGAAAATGCAGTAAACAGCAAAGAGCTGGTATCTCCTGCAGCTGATGAAAACTGGATCCTGATTAGCTCCGCGTTTCATATGCCACGTTCTATCGGAATTTTCTGTCAGCTCGATTGGCCGATGATTCCCTATCCGGTGGATCATTATTCCCGAAAAGACGATTTGTACCGGGTGGAATTCAGCTTTGCAGAAAATCTCGGAACACTGGGCACTGCTATCAGGGAATGGGTTGGATTGACCGTCTATAGGTTCACCGGAAGAACAGCACAATTCCTGCCGGGCCAAAACAACTATTGTGGATTTGAACCACCTGCCACAGAGAGCGCAGCAGAAGCAGATTAATTCAAAATACTGCGCAATCGATCGGTTACTTCTTCAGCCGCGTCGTTTACTGAGTCTTCCAGTCGTGATCCCAATTCATCAACACCTTCCTGCAAAGCTCCTTCTACTTCATTTCTCAGGTCATCAAGACTGGGAAGCTTTGCACTAAGTATTGAAGTACTCAGGGTTGAGAGAATAAGTTGCAGTGCATCTGCAACTGTCGTGGAATTATCTTCCGCTCCTATATCTCTCAACTCGATATCAGGAAGTGGCACTGGCGCAGTCACTACCGCCGCCACCAGATTCAGCTGAGGATCGAGCATACGAAATTCGCGAATAACAATTTGCCTTCCACCACTTTCTGAAGAGGCGGCACCGGAATCTGAACTTCCCGTTGAACTACTGCTTACATTATTAATAATCGCCCGAATATTATCGGTAGTAATACGCGTCTCATAAGTAATCTGGGGCTGTACAATAGTTACGCTATCAACAACGACTACATCTTCAAAAACCGACCCTGTATCAAGCGCAATAGAAACTTCTGCTAATTGAAAGGCATAATCGGAATTAAATCCTTCCGGGTTATCGATGCTAAGACCACTCAGTGAGCCTGAACCACTTAAAGGAGAAACTGACACCGAATCCACAGTAACTTCAGCCCCGAGCACCTGAGTACCGACAACTTCGATACCAGTTTGCACAATGCTCTCGAAGTAAAAATACAATCCTCCGCCAACCAACAATAATAAAAACACCAGGGAGATGATTGCTTTCTTAATCATGAGTTGTTTCTTCTTCTAACTAACTCTCGCTGCCGATCACAGACAGTATCCAATCGATGTGCAGGGAGATTCGCTCGTAAACTGCGATTGATCCGTATTTGCCCTGGGTTTCTTCCGAGTATTGTTCTCCACTGACTTCGCCAATGGCAACACCTGCCAGGGCATAGCCTCCTTCTACTTCTATAAAGGCCGGGCCGCCGCTATCCCCTAAGCCCAGTGTACCTTCCAGCGGTAAAGAATCGTTACCGCGAACCCGGGGATCATCGAAAACTATACGCAGCTTCGAGTCTGCCTGGGAAAACCTGTTCTGCGCCCGCCGCTTGGTGCCGTTATCAAATTGCCGGCCAGTAGTACCGAGGCCGAAGTAACCCCATCCCACCAGGGTTGCTATCTCACTCAGCTCATTGGAATCTTGCAAAATATTGATAGGACGCGGAATTGACGAAGGATTGCGGAATCGCAATAAAGCCAGATCGACCTCCGGGTTCTGCTTATCGGTAATTGCGGGATGCAATAAAACCGCATCTATTTCCCGCATCTCGTTAGCAACTTCTACGGCGAATCGCCTGCCGTTTTCGATCGTGTTGCCCAGGGTAGTCTCGTCTACACAATGAGCTGCAGTTATGGCCCAACGTTCATGGATAAGCGTTGCCCCACAAATTCGTCGTATTCCCTGTCGCTCCAGAAAAAAAACCGCAGGAAAATCGCTACTGCGAATTTCATACTCTCCCGGCGCCACATCATGGCGCACTATAATGCCGTGACTGCTTAAAGCAGAAACGAATGCGGCGAAGGCAATTAGTACTTTTAGCTTCATACTGGTAATAACTTATTCAGTTTCTTTTTCCGGATCAGATGGCGCCAGTTTGGAACGAGCTCGCCGCAAGGGGCGCAAATTAGGCTGATAGCTCTTCTTGCTCGCCATCTGGAAAATCTTGATCGACCGATGCAAAACGACAATGACAGTGACCACGATAAAGGCAAGAATGCAGGCAGCAAGCCACTGTTCTGGGGTCCAGCCTGATACATCTATCAATCGAGATAGCATAAAGTATATGACCTAATTCGATCGGGGCCGCACATTATGCGCTATGTAGGGAGATATAGGTATCTCAAACTAGGAGTTATTGGCGAGGTCTGAGACGAGCTGTTCGATGTTTTCGATGCGCTCCCAGGGATCGTCGAGCTCCAGCAGGTGCTGGCGCTGCTCTATTTCGATGGGTATCAGTTCACTCAGCCTCCAACCGAGATCCCACAGATTGTTGTAATCGATCGACAGGTTCTTTTGTTCTACCAGTGGATGATTTTCAAGATTCTGCAATAAATCTGATAGTCCCGAAAACTGGTCATCCAGTGGAATTGTTTCGATTCCTACTCCTTCGGTTTGGCTGAATTCCACTTCTGCCTGCAATACTCCGGAATCAGCCTGCCAACAATCGCAAATTTTGAATTTTGAAATTCCTTCTATAGTGATCCCAAGCAATCCATTTTCCAGCTGATCCCAATCGACGATCTTGCCATAAGTGCCAGTACGGTGAATCGTTTGCTGAGTGCCTTCCTGAATAACTTCTTCGCCGGATTTCAATAAACAGACACCAAAACCAGTGTCGTTTTTCATGCAAAAACTAATGAGATCGAGATAGCGTTGCTCGAAAATTTGCAGTTCCAGTCGCCCACCGGGAAACAACACGACACGGAGCGGGAAGAGTGAAATTTCTTGGGTATCAGTCATGGCGTATTCAATAACTTAGCTATTTGTGCAGGGTACTTATTCGGTTTATACGAATAAGTTACGCAACTAGTTCAGTGTCGAAGGCCCGAGCTGCAATCTTTGCAATAATTTTTCGTGAATACCCTCGAATCCACCATTACTCATGATGACGATCTGATCTCCGGGCAAACTATTCTCTTCCAGGTAGGTCAATATTTCATCCACCCTGGCAAAGGCATAGGCCGGAGACTGACTCTTCGCCAGCAAATCTTGAAAATCTATTTTGCAATCTTCCGCTTTATACCATATCACCATATCCGCATCCCGCGTGGCCTCATGTAATGAGTCCTGATGAACGCCTGACTTCATGGTCGCTGAGCGGGGCTCGATAACTGCAATGAGTCGCTTGGAGTTTCCATCCGCTCTCAACTGGTTGGCCATACCATTAAGGGTTGATTCTATTGCTGTCGGGTGATGGGCAAAATCATCATAGACGCTAATACCTTCCACCGTACCCCGTAACTCCATGCGTCGTTTAACGCCTTTGAATTCTTTTAAGCCATCGATGGCTGTGGCCACGTCGACGCCGACATGATGGGCAGCCGCAACTGCGGCCAGGGCATTCCTGACATTGTGCAAGCCTGTGAGATTCCACTGCATTGCAGCCCTGTTCATTACCTCACCAGTTGCGCCCTGGCCGTACTTTATAATCTCGAATTCGGTGCCCTGTTCGTTCTGCAGTAGTGCATTCCAGAAGACACCGCCATTCGCCGCGAGCTTTTTACAAACTTCGTCTGGAACGGCAATGCCCAATTGCTGTCTTGGGGTCCAGCAACCCATGCGTATGACAACTTCAATTGCAGAGTCAGCGTGAGGAAATATTACCAGGCCATTACCCGGTACTGTTCGCACCAGGTGATGGAACTGTTTTTCAATGGCTTCCAGATTGTCAAAGATATCTGCATGATCAAACTCGAGGTTATTCATTATTAAGGTTCTTGGTGCGTAATGAATAAACTTGGATCGTTTGTCGAAGAAGGCGCTGTCATACTCGTCAGCTTCCACCACGAAAAAGGCAGAATCGCCAAGACTTGCAGAGCTTGGAAAATTATTGGTTACGCCACCTATCAGGTAGCCGGGCTTTAATCCTGCGTACTCCAGAATCCAGGCCAGCATCGCACTGGTAGTGGTCTTGCCATGGGTTCCAGCAACGCCCAGAACCCATTTGTCATGAAGTACGAATTGTGAGAGCCACTGGGGGCCGGACATATAAACCAGGCCTTCATTAAGCACATATTCGACAGCGGGATTCCCGCGCGACAAGGCATTACCGATAATAACCAGATCTGGAGAAGGTTGGAGGTGCTCTGGTCGAAAACCCTCAGCCAGATCGATACCCTGCTCCTGCAACTGCGTACTCATGGGTGGGTATACGTTGGCATCACTACCACTTACGCGATAACCCAACTGCTTCGCCAGTACAGCAAGGCTACCCATGAAAGTCCCGCAGATTCCTAATATATGAATGTGCACTAGTATCTACCCGCCTGATGCACAATCGGGAAGGATGTTATGGTGGTGAATCTTCGATAGCATAGGGTTCTACTTGAAACTCTTATCGCCATGTCTAAGCAATCGACCAGTTTCTGGAATTTCTCCAATCAATTATATGACAGTGATGGGGTTGCCACTGCCTGTTTGTACCTGCAGAACGAATTCCAGTTTGATGTAAATCTATTACTCTTTTGTTGCTGGGCAGCTCATTTCGAACAATCTGTATCTGATGATGCCTGGGATCGAATCCTGGAATTTTCCACCCAATGGAAGAAAGAAGTCGTGCAGCCATTGAGGGACGCCCGAAGCTGGATGAAATCTGAGGGCCATCACCATGTTGAAGAGTCGGAATTTTCAGTGCTGCGAGAAAGAATAAAAATGGATGAACTGGCAGCGGAAAAAATTCAGCAGGAGACCATGGAAAAAAGCGTTGCCGGGACATCAAAGGAACGAATCGAGTTTTCAGTTGCACGGGCACAGGATTATTTCAATAAACTGGCCAATGCGCATTCAATAGTAATTAGTGAAGAAATTGCCGCACAACTGCAAATACTGATAGATGCAGTTGAAAAAAACACCTGAAGACAATCTCAGTGAGTTAGCGGTCTACTCGCCGCCTGCTTCCGTAGACGATGCAACTTCGGTCCCCTCTTCTCTTTCTTCTCTACTTCGATAAGAAAATAGCTGAAATGGCAAATGCAAATGCCAGGGCTAACCAAAGAAAGCCGCCAACTACTGCGTTTCCAGCATCACCGGTAAAGTTCAGAATGGACAGTAATAAACCGATAAACGAAACAACCCAGCAGAGATTCTTCGAGTACCTTGCAAAACCAGTGCTTTTATCTAGCATTGCTCCCTCGCTAATGGCTTTTCATTAATTGATGTAATCAATATCGACCAAGGGAATCATCCACTAAACCCCCAGTCAAGCCAGAAAAGCGCAATTCGCCAACTACTTGGCAAAAACTACCCGGATTTTTCCACTTTTACCGAAATCACCGGGAAATGCTGGTTTTGAGTGCTTTAGGCGGATCTGTTTCCGGCCCGAGATCCCTGCCAGCGCTTAACCAGACCAGGATCGATATCGAACAGATCCAGGACACGACCGACATGGTGATTTACAAGATCATCTACCGATTGGGGCTTGATATAGTGGGCCGGCATGGGTGGCGCAATGACTGCGCCATTTTGGCTTGCCTTCATCAGCAGCTCACAATGGCCTGTGTGGAGAGGTGTCTCTCGCGGCACCAGAACCAATCGACGTTGTTCTTTCAAAACAACATCAGCGGCCCGTACCAGCAATGAGTCAGCATAAGAATTGGCAATCGCTGAAAGCGTTTTTATTGAGCAAGGCGCCACGATCATACCGGCTGTGCGAAAGGATCCACTGGCAATGCTGGCTGCAATGTCTTTATTGGAATGGACATGGTCAGCCAGGGCTTTAACATCTTTGGCATTCCAGTCGGTTTCCAGACCAATAGTCATTTTGGCGGATTCCGACATAACCAGGTGAGTTTCGATATCAGGTTCAGACTTGAGTACTTCCAGCAAGCGAATGCCGTAAATAACTCCACTGGCTCCTGACATCCCAATAATTAACTGCATAATTTTTGCTCAAAAAATGGGGAACCGATTGTTGCATCACAAGTGCCCACTGGCAAGCACCTGCATGGGCTAGTAACATGTCGCTTTCCCACAGCAGCAGTGAATTTCCAGCATTATGAGCAAGGCAAATCTTTTTTATGCCCAATCCGGCGGCGTCACCTCAGTCATTAACGCAAGTGCCTGTGGTGTCATCGAAACCGCCAGGCAACATCGCGACAAAATAGGAAAGGTCTACGCTGGACTTAATGGCATCGTGGGCGCATTGAACGAAGACCTGATCGATACCAATAAGGAAAGTAGAAACGCAATTGCTGCATTGCGGACAACTCCTGCGGGCGCATTTGGCTCATGCCGTTACAAGTTGAAGTCCTTTAAGGAGAACCAACGGGAATACGAACGGCTTATGGATGTATTTCGCACCCATAATATTCGTTATTTTCTCTACAACGGTGGTGGTGATTCGCAAGACACTGCCAACAAAGTTTCACAACTCAGCCTGGAAATGGGTTTCCCAATTACCTGTATTGGCGTGCCAAAAACAGTTGATAACGATTTACCCGTAACCGACAACTGCCCGGGCTTCGGATCTGTCGCCAAATACGTCGCCGTATCGATCCGTGAAGCGGGATTAGATGTTGCCTCCATGTGTGAAAGCTCCACCAAGATTTTCGTCATGGAAGTCATGGGCAGGCATGCTGGCTGGATTGCCGGTGCCGCCGGCCTTGCCACCGAACAGGAAGGCGATGCTCCCCACATAATTCTTTTCCCGGAAATTCCATTCAATCGTGAAAAGTTTTTGCGCAAGGTTAAAAGCTGCGTGAAGAAACATGGCTATTGCGCCATCGTCGTTTCTGAGGGCGCACAAAACAAAGACGGTAGTTTTCTTGCCGAGTCTGGCGGTAAAGATGCCTTTGGCCATGTGCAGCTTGGAGGCGTTGCGCCTTTCATCGCCAATATGGTCAAGGATGAACTCGGCTACAAATATCACTGGGCGGTGGCTGACTACCTGCAACGAGCAGCGCGGCACATCGCTTCTCAAACTGATGTCGAACAGGCCTACGCAGTGGGTAAGGCCGCCGTAGAATTTGCACTAAAGGGTAAAAATGCGGTGATGCCTGCCATCGTACGGGGCAAGGGCAAACGCTACAGCTGGCGCATTGGAGAGGCAAAGCTGTCTGACGTGGCCAATGTTGAAAAGAAGATGCCGCGGGATTACATTTCACGGGATGGCTTTCACATTACCGATAAAGCAAGAGATTACTTCGCCCCGCTGATAAAAGGGGAAGATTACCCGGCATACAAAAACGGTATTCCCCAATATGCTCGGCTGAAGAAAGTGTTGGAAAAGAAAAAGCTGAAGAAATGGAAAGCTTAAGGCGCTAATCGATCAATTAACCAGTTTTCGTCTTCGCGCAGATATCTAAATCGGTCATGGAGTCTGTTGGCGCCACCTTGCCAGAATTCTATTTCATGGGCCACAACGCGATAGCCACCCCAATAATCCGGTAACGGCACTTCTCCGTCTTTGAACTTTTGCTTCAATGACTCGAATTGATTGAATAGAAAAGAACGGGAACTCAATACTTCACTTTGTTGTGAAGCAACTGCTGCAATCTGGCTGTCTTTGGGTCGGCTAACAAAGTACTTCAACGATTCGGCCGCCGATATCTTGCTTGCCGTACCACAGACTTTCACCTGGCGATCGATGACATTCCAGGGAAAGTGCAGACTGATGTTTGCATTAGCATCCAGTTCTTTGGACTTACGGCTACCGTAATTGGTATAGAACACGAATCCGGAAGAATCGAAATGTTTTAACAGAACGATTCGTTGACTCGGTTGCCCACTACTACTCACGGTCGCAATAGTCATGGCGGTGGGATCATGAATCTTTAAGTCCAGCGCCTGCTGCATCCACACAGCAAACTGGTCGTGTGGATCATGCGCAAGATCTTCACGACTCAAGCCGCCGTGCAGGTACTCTCTTCTTAAAGACTCCAAATCCATTGCTACTTAATTCCAAACGT
This sequence comes from uncultured Pseudohongiella sp., assembly GCA_964616225.1. Lineage (GTDB taxonomy): Bacteria > Pseudomonadota > Gammaproteobacteria > Pseudomonadales > Pseudohongiellaceae > UBA9145. The sequence goes on along the minus strand of CAZTTE010000002.1, from coordinate 103,906 downwards.
TACAAAAAGCATTGCGAGTAACACCACTGATCTATCAGCCTTAGGTAAAGCGTCACGAGCAATTAGAAACACTTCAGACAATTTGATCTAATTAAAAACGTCACGAGCTGCGATATCAATCTTGCATTCCTATAAAAAGCGTCACGAGCGCAGCAAATACGAGACAAAAAGTGCCGAAAACGCGGAGCGTATATGTTAATACGTGAGCAGTTTGAGGCACTTTTTAACGAAGTAGTTGCAAGCGCAGTAGCTTTCTCAATTAATATCTACCGAATAAGATCGCCGTATTGCCAATACTGCTGTCTCGCAGTTCCTGTAGTGTAATAGAAGGTCCCTTCCCCATGCTTATCGCTCGCAAAAAATCCGCCAACATACTTTTGCCCATCAGGCCAACGGTAGGTACCCTGACCCTGGTAATGATCTTCGATGAACCCACCAGTATAGTTTTCAAAGTTTTCCTTTAACCAGAACTCGGTGTGTTCGTTTTCTCTCCATTCAGGGAGATTAAAAAAGTAGGAGCCTTGACCATGACGCATATTGTTACGCCATCCTCCTATATATAGCTTGCCTTCGCCGTTCCAATGGGAGCCGCGGCCTTCGCGTATACCCTGCACCCAATTTCCGACATAGATTTCTTTAGCAAGAAATGAAATGGGAATTTCCAGCCGGCCATAGCCGTGAAACTCTCCATCTTTGAAATTACCGACATACTCACCAGGTCCCCAGGGTGTTTTCAATTGCAGTGTACCGCGGCCCGAATCGCAGTCACCGTATACACACTCTTCTTCAGTTACTTCTTTCAGGGATTGAGCTGAAACGTTTGTCGTTACAACGGTGAATACCAGCACTCCAGCGGCAACAGCAAGGCCGCGAAACATAGAGAACATCGTGGTTTTCATCATTACACCTGCAGCGTGTAGTTTTCGGGATTGGCAATTATACCTCTTCCCCGGCCCCGGGAACTACTGTCATTCCCGGGCATTTACAGGCTAGTTGAAAGGCGTACACTGAAGCCATGAACGGCGTCGACACCTGGCTGAATGAAAATGCTTACGGCAACATCGTGCGCCGTGAAAGTGTCGGTGGTGGCTGTATTAACAACTCCACCCGACTGCATCTCGATTCTGGCAGAAGTGTGTTTCTTAAAGAAAACAGCAATGCGCCCGTCGATATGTTTCGCGCCGAAGCATTCGGACTACAGGCACTGGCGGCTACCAGGGCGATCAAAATTCCGAAAGTCATTCACGTTGAGAATGATTTTTTGCTTATTGAAGATCTGGGTCAAGGTTCCACTACAAGTACTTTTTGGGTAGCCCTGGGAGAAGGCCTGGCGGAATTACATAGAGCGCCAGCTCAGCATTTCGGATTCAGTGTTGATAATTATTGCGGATCAACGCCGCAGGAAAATACTTTAAGCGATAATGGCTTTGAGTTTTTCGCTAATTATCGAATATTAAAACTCGCTTCTTCGGCATTTCATCGAAATCTGCTTGATAGGCAGGATCTGACCGCACTGGAATCCATTGCCGCAAATTTGTCGAAATGGATTCCACGACAAGATCCTGTCCTGATTCATGGCGACTTATGGAGCGGCAATATCCATTGCTGCGAAAATGGTGATCCAGCTTTAATTGATCCAGCAACTTACTGGGGTTGGGCAGAGGCAGAGCTGGCAATGACAGATTTGTTTGGTGGATTCTCCAATAGCTTTTACGAAAGCTACGAGAGCAATTCGCAGATCGCAAAAGATTGGCGGGAGCGCATCCCGCTCTACAATCTTTATCATTTGTTAAATCATTTATTATTGTTCGGAACGAGTTACCTGAGCCTAATCCGCAACATCGCAAATAAATTTGCCTAGACTACCCGCCTCAAAACATTCAGCGGACTGATATTGACTACTTGCCGTGTAGAATTCACACCGAGTCCGGCAATGATCAGCATGCCCAATAGTGGTCCTGCGATCCACACCCAGTAATGTAGAGAAAATTCCTGCTCGAAAACTTCTTCCTGCAGGTAATACACCGAAGCCTCTGCACCAATTGTTGCTATTAATCCAGCTACCAATCCGATAAATGCGAACTCAATCAGCAAGCTTGTGAGAATTAATTTGCGCCCTGCCCCGAGTGTTCGAAGTATGGCATTTTCATGGAAGCGTTCATCGAGGCTGGCATTCACACAAGCCAGTAAAACCAACGCACCACATAATAAAACCAATATTGAAATAAGTTCGATAGCAGAAGTTACCTGGGCGATAATGGTTTGGATCTGTTCGATCAATCCGTCGATTTCGATGATCACCATTGTTGGAAACATTCGAATCAAATCATTCAGTAAAATTTTCTGCTCACTCTCCATCAAAGCAGTAGACAGGAATGTGGCACCGATATGATCAATGGTTCCCGGTGAAAAGATGATAAAGAAATTGGGCTGCATGTTATCCCAGCGAACGCTACGAAAACTTGAGACTTCGGCTGAAACTAATTGCTGGTTTACTTCAAATTCCAGTCGGTCACCAATTTGCAAGTCCAACCAATCGGCATACTCCTGCTCGATTGATACATAGCCAGGTTCTGATGCTATTCCCCACCAACTACCTTCAGTAATCAGATTGTCGTTAGGGAGATCTTCTGCCCAGGTTACCTGACGTCGACTTAAACGACCTCGCACACGTCTGCCACCGCTGGTGGCTTCATCAGCGTTCACAGGTGGTGCATCAGTTTGTGGGCCGCTAAGTGTTTCCTCTACTTCTTCATCCAGCTCAAGCTCATCAATCTGGGCATTCTCTGTCAGGGTGCCGCTACCGACAGAAACATCATTTTCATCACCGGGCTCTGGCAGATCACCATTAACGCGAGTGACGCGAGCGCTAATGAGTGGGTAAAACTGATTACCCTGAATACCATTCTCAGCAAAGAAATTTTCGATGCCTTCAATCTGATTCTGGGTGATGTTCATCATGAAGTGGTTAGGCGTATTCTCGGGTAATTGCGCCTGCCACTCTTCGATAAGATCGGTTCGTAGCAAGGTAAGTATCAGCAGCGACATGATCGTCACCGAAAACACCATGACCTGAAGAACATTTTGCCTGCGCCGTCGCCGGGCAGCAGTCATGGCCAGCAACCAGGCACTACCGGCTTTCATGCCAGCGGAACCACTGGATCGTAAAAACAGGTAGGAAACGATAGAAAGAAACAGGGCTATCGCAGCGACAGAACTTACCAGAACAACGGTGAGCTCAAGATCCTGACTATACCAGTAAACCAGGAAGATAGTTCCCAGGACGCCAAACACATAGGGCACATTCGCACCTATCTTCTGCTGGCTCATATCTTTACGCAACACTCTCAAGGGTGGCGTCTCTCTTAGAGCAAGCAAAGGTGGTAAGGCGAAAGCCAGTAAACAGATAAAGGCTGTAAGGGATCCAACCACATAAGGCTGCAATCCCGGATCGGGCAGAGATACCAATAAGAGTGATTCCAGGAACATCAGAATAACTTGATGCACTAACCAGCCAAGTAACCAGCCTACTATTACTGCCACCGTCGCCAGCGAAAGCTGAATGGTTAAGTAGATAAATGAAATTTGTGTCGATGTGCAACCAAAGGTTTTCAGGATGGCGACGTAATCGTAATGTCGCTCGCTATAACGCTTCGCGGTTAAGGCGATGGCAACGCCGGCAAGCAGCACTGCGAATAAGGAACCTAAGAGCAGAAAACTTTCAGCTCTTTCCAGTGCTTCACGAACCTCTTCACTCTCTTCGCGAATATCTCGCATGTAGTAACGGCCACGCCACTCTTCCCGTGCACGAAACCATTCTTCAAATGAATCTAACTCTTCAATTTCATCCGCAGCGAATAGATAGCGATAGCTAACACGGCTTCCCAGCTGCACCACGTTAGTCTGTTCTACATCATCCATGTGCAACATCAAGCGCGGGCCTGCACTATCCATCATGTTGCCGCCGGTTCGATCAGGTTCTGTAATGATGATCTGGCTAACTGTCAGCTCAGCCTCACCGACAAAGACAGTATCGCCGACATTAATTCCCAGGGCTGGCAAGGCACGGGATTCGAGCCAGACTTCCCCAGCCGGCGGCCCGGCTTGCACAGGCCTGCCGCGAACAAAAGGTTCATCGGCAATAATGACATCGCCGCGCAATGGGTAGGCATCGGTAACCGCTTTCGCTGCAACCAACATATTGCCCGTTTCAGAAAAAGCCATTGAAGTAAAAGACAGTATCTCGGCGGTTCTTAATCCACGGGCCTGACCTTCTTCCAGCACCTCTCTCGGTAAATCGCCGCGGCCACTGACGATGCGATCAGCGGCTAACATATTCGCAGATTCCAGCAACAATGCTTTCTCCAGGCGATCTGTAAACAAGGCAATGCCAGTAACCGAAGTTACTGCCATCACCAGAGCAACAAATAAGAGGCGTAGTTCACCACCTTGCCAGTCTCGCCAGAGCAGGCGTAAAGCCAATGAGAACAGGTTCCCCATGGGCTTTTTATCTGACAATGTCATGGCGTTGGATTCAGGCACTTACCGCTTCCTCAGTTTTTATGTCTTCCACGACTTCTCCGGCAACCAGACGAATCGTTCGATCGCAGCGTGTAGCCAGCCGCTCATCGTGGGTAACTAATACCAGTGTCGTTGAATACTCGCGATTCAGTTCAAACAGCAGGTCTACAACCTTTGCACCAGTTGCCGTATCAAGATTACCGGTCGGTTCATCGGCAAACAGTACTCGTGCTTCCGTTGCAAAAGCTCGTGCAATTGCCACTCTCTGCTGCTCGCCGCCGGAAAGTTGATTTGGATAATGATGCCAGCGCTCCGCCAGACCGACACGATCCAGCAAGTTTGTCGCTTTTTCTCGCGCCTGATCATCACCTTTCAGTTCGATAGGCAGCATGACATTTTCTAGTGCAGTTAAACTGGGAAGTAGCTGGAATGATTGGAAAACAAAACCGACTAATTGGCCTCGGAGTATCGCCCGTTGTTCTTCATCGAGCTCTGACAGTGAATGACCATCAAGAATTATCTCGCCAGAAGAAGCGCCATCTAATCCTGCCATCAGGCCCAATAAGGTCGATTTGCCAGAACCCGACGCGCCTACAATGGCGACTGCCTCTCCTGATTCAATCTTAATACTGATTCCCTTCAGTATTGTTAAAACACCTTCACTGGTATCTACAGCCTTAACCAAATTCCTTGTTTCAATCATTTCTCAGTTTCCGCGCAAAAAACAACTCGCATTATAGTCGAATTACATTAAATTTAGTCAGGGATTCCATAGTGTTAGAATACGTAATTCGCCAGCAACTTGTTTACCATATTCTGAAATTCTCAATCTAAACAAATCGATGAAATCCAGATTTTTCAGTTTATTAGTGTTAATTGTCCTGACAGGGCTGCCCGGCAGTGGTAATGCCCAGGCTCCTTACACCCTGCTGGTTTTCGGCGATAGCCTGAGCGCCGCCTATGGCATAAGTGAAGAACAGGGATGGGTAACGCTGCTCGCAACCAGAATCAATAGCGAGAATTGGCCCTATCGTGTAGTAAACGGCAGTGTCAGCGGGGAAACTACAACCGGGGGACTGGAACGCCTGCCCGCCATGCTCGATAGCTATCAGCCTGACCTGGTTATCCTGGAGCTCGGCGGCAATGACGGCTTGCGAGGGCTACCCCTCAATTTGATGAAGTCAAACCTCAAACAGATGATTGAGCTGATTCAGTCTTCTGGAGGTGACGTACTACTGGCGGGAATTCAGATACCACCTAATTATGGCCCCCGTTACACCGAACCATTTTTCGCCACCTTTGGGGAAATTGCGGAAGAAGAATCCCTACCGCTGGTACCATTTCTTATCGATGGCATTCCGCAACAACCGGAACTGATGCAGAACGATGGCATTCATCCGAAAGCAGAAGCGCAGTATATGATTTTGGATAATGTCTGGCCCTTACTCGAGCCTTTGCTGGAACCGAATTAGGCGGTGCTGGCGGCGAGAGATAGTTGAATATTATCGACTTCGTCCAGCTCGAATCCTTTGTCTTTGTACCAGGCCCGCAGTGACTCGACATCACCCTTCGCTTCACCGTACAAAGTAGAAACTCGCTGATCTTTGCAAAAACGTATTACTTCATCCAGAAGAGCTGATCCAATGCCCTTGTTGCGATAGTGTTGGGAGACTTCAATGTTCTTGATGCAATAACTTACACCTGGAACCTTTGAATCATCCAGGAGAGGCGCTCTCGTATTTCGATATTCATTTCTTGCACGAGTGCCTAATTGCGCAAAGGCAATTGCATTTGGACCGTTATAAACTTTAAAAAATAGGCGTGACGCCAAACCATTTGGTTTAGCTAAAGTTATGTCCGGAAGATCACACTGCAAGTAATTCATTACTACTATTCGTCTCTGATTGTTGGGAGACAACACCTTAATGCCGAGGACAAACCTCGCTTTTCCCATCATAAATGAGGGGAGGAAGAATTTTAGGAGCATGAAGGATTGAAAACGTGACAGGGAGCTCACTTTTTGCTGTGACAGTTAATAAGCAGTGTCACGTGACGCTTTTTATAGTGGATTCTTCCCAGTTTTCAAGGTTTTGGGAGCATTGATGCGAAACAGCATAAAAGCAGATGCCAGGTTACAAACACCCATGGCGATGAGCGCCAGATCGTAATTTCCAACTACATCGTAATAATAAGCAACCAGAATTGGCCCAAGCGCAGACATACCAAATGTAAACGGCATTGCGGTTGATCGAACCGATCCCAGGTACCGCCTGCCAAAAGAAGTAGCCCAAATAACTTCCTGTAAAGGCAATAATCCTCCCCATCCGATTCCCATCAAGAGAAATCCAAGATAAACCAGAACGTCCAATCTCAGGGCAACGCTGATTACGATGATAATGACCGACGATCCGGATATGGCCGCACCAATCGCAGCAAGCTTTTTCGGATCATATTTATCGATCAGCGCACCCCAGAATGGTTTGCTAAGAAAGGCTGGAACAGAAGCGATGGAGATCATGGTGGATGCAATAAGCCTGGAATAACCCGCATCTGTCATTAGCGGTATGGTCTGAATCAGCATCGTAGTAATTGAAATCTGAAACAGGCCAAATGCCAGAACCAGAAAATAAAAACTCGAAGTGCGCATGGCCTGGGAGCGAGTCATGGATTTTTCGAAATCGGCTTTGGCAGCCTCGCCATGGCCAGCATCCATCTCTTCCTGGGATCTGCCGTCGGGATGCAGCCGATAATCTTCCGGCCTTCTCCTGACCAGGGTAGCCATTGGCAGTGTCATGAGAACAGTTGCTAATCCCATGATGCGCCATGCTTCACGCCAGCCAAATAGGTCTACCAACCAGGTTGCAATCGGGGGTAATACTATTCCGCCGAGGGATATGCCCATGCCAGCGATTGCCACGGCTCGCCCTCGCCGCTCTACAAACCATTTGCCCAGACTGACATTGATAACCAGATTGCCAATCATGGCAGCCCCAATCGTGAGGATTAGCCCATTTAGCACCCACCACTGAATAAGATTATTGATACTACCCAGACTGAATGTCGCGGCAGCAAGAATAAACGCGCCAGCTACCACGAAGGGTCTGCCGCCGAAACGATCGATTTGGGCGCCAATTACAAAGCCGGTGAATGCCATTACAACCTGGCCGATGGATCTGGAAGCCGTGAACTCGGCACGAGTCCAGCCAAACTCTTCGGTCATGGGGATCATAAATGAACCGACGACATAGTTTGCCATCCCAACCGCGACAAATTGGGTGACAAATCCAGCCACAACGATCCAGTAGCCGTAGTAAATACGGTTAGCTGCAGGAGACAATGGAATAATCCAGCTTGGAAAAACGCGAATTCTAATCGATCAGCTTGCGGGAGTACATATAGAGCATATAGGCGTCCCACATCAATGCTATTAATAAGACACCTGACCCTATAAAATCGACAGCGGTAGCAATCTGTATATCATTCTCCAGTTGACCCCGTTGTCTCAGTAGATTCTGCCAATCGTGACGACCAATGTAATCAGCTCCGGTTCCGCCACCCAGTAATGGCAGACGCAGTGCTCTTGCATCTGCGATCTATGGCGCTATGTCCACCAGACTCTGAGCAGCCCACCACAAGCACAATGAAGCACCAAAACTATCTTGCTTTTTATCAGGAATGCGAACATCAGGATCAGGGGAAATTACTTATGATAAAAAGCTATATAGCGGTAATTTCGAGATACTGCTTAATGACTGTTTCTACCCCCTGTTCCAGGCACTCCACGATCAGCGCATGACCAATGGATACTTCGAGAATGTCGGGAATCTCCAGAAATTTTGCCAGGTTGCCCAGATCGAGATCGTGACCTGCATTGATACCAATTCCCAGTTCCGTTGCCCTGGCCGCCGTATTGGCATAGGCCTGCCATACCGCTTCCCCATTATCGGCTCCGAAGGTGGAAGCGAACTCTTCTGTATAGAGTTCAATGCGATTTGCACCAACCACGGCGACCTCATCCACCAGCTCTGGTGTAGGGTCGAGAAACAAACTGCTACGAATACCAGCTCCGTGGACTTTTTCCAAAACCTCTTGCAGCAGATCACGGTGCTCAGCAAGCTGCCAGCCATGATCTGAAGTTAACTGGCCTGGTTCATCCGGTACCAGCGTACATTGTGCCGGATTAGCTTCGAATACGAGCTCCAGAAACTCCCTGGAAGGATAACCTTCTATATTAAATTCAACATTTTCCTGGTTCTTGAGAAAGGCACTCAACTCATAAACATCCTGGCGGGTAATATGACGCTCGTCTGGTCGTGGGTGAACCGTTATTCCCCTTACCCCCAAACCAATAACCCTTTCTGCAAACTGCACGACATTCGGAAAATCTCTGCCACGAGAATTCCGCAATAATGCAATCTTATTCAGATTCACACTTAACAGTGTCATGCTGTGTCCTCTGCCTGTAAAAAATCCAATGCAATTTTCTGGAATGCCTGGGGCTTATCTGCATGCAACCAATGTCCTGCCTGCATGATAATTTTTACTTGCGCTTGGGGGAACAATTCCAGAATCTCCTGCTTGTGTTTCGCTTGAATATAATTCGACTCTGAACCCTTAACAAACAGACAGGGGTTTGAATATGGAATGTTAGCACTGGGTTTTTCCCTGAGCCGATTGTAGTTCCGTTCAATTGATTCCAGGTTTAGACACCAGTCGTAACTACCATCTTCCCTGCGAACCAGGTTGGTGAGTACAAATTTTCTCGTCGGCACATCGTCGATAAATTCTTCAAGTATGCTCTCAGCCTCTTTACGGTTTTTAACTTCGCTAAAATCCAGTGACTTCATTCCTTCAATGAGCTTGAGATGACCATCGGCTGTTTCAGCATAGGCAACCGGAGCAATATCAACCACCATCAGCTTATCTACTCTTTCTCCCACGGACAGGGCCAATTCCATTGCCACCTTCCCCCCCATAGAATGACCGATAAAACTGGCTGACCGGATATTCAAATGATCCATCAGCGCCAGGATATCCTCCGCCATCACCGGATAATTTAATTCGGAATCATGAAAGGAATCGCCGTGGTTTCTTAAATCGACTCCAATCACGGAGTAATGGGCGGCAAGGAATTTGCTGTGCACTCCCCAATTGCCCAAGCTGCCAAATAAGCCATGGAGAATAAGAAGCGGTTCCCCTGCTTCCGAATATTGCCGGAAATTTAACAGCATGCACTCAAAGGGTTTCTAAAATTTCGATCACATCATCGTGATGAGTTTTCGTCTTAACCTTATCCATGACATGCGCAAGCTTGCCTTGCTTATCGATGATAAACGTAGAACGGATAATGCCCATAAATTCACGACCCATGAATTTCTTTAATCCCCACACGCCATACTTATCTGCTATTCCGTGATCTTCATCCGAAAGTAGCACGAAATTCAGGTCTTCTTTATCTTCAAACTTCTTGAGCCGCGCAACGGGATCAGGAGAAACGCCCAATGCAACAGCGCTCAATTTCCCCAGGTCTTTTTTACTATCCCTCAAACCGCAAGCCTGAACGGTACAACCGGGTGTCATGGCCTTGGGGTAGAAATAGAGAATTACGTTCTTCTTTCCCTTAAAATCTTTAAGACTAACTTTTTTTCCATTCTGATCCTGCAATGTAAAAGCAGGCGCTGCGTTTCCAACTTTAAGTGCTGCCATCTTTCTATTAATTCCTCACTAATACCTATCACTAAAAATGACGCTTGTACCTTATCTAACTTACCCATCCATTCTTACGCGCAAATAGGCAATACCAGATTAAAAGTATGGCGATGCCGGTAATGACTACTGAAAAACCAATCGATGCAATGCCTGTGACTGCAATCATATCTGTCATAAAAACAGCATGACTGAATTGCACTATGACTCCGAGCAGAGAGACAACAAATACCGGGAGTGCCCAGGCTTTACCCATAAACAAAAGAATACTCCCCAGTACGCCCATGCTAACTGCTATCGCATAAGCTGATGTTGCCCAGGCCGGGATGTTTTCATAGATCACCTGCTGTTCATCTGGCAATTGCGAGATTGTTTCCGGAGTCATGGTCACCTGCCCAATATAGGCCAACATACCGAATAGATTCCAAACTATTGCTCCGCCGGCAATCCATCTGAATGACTTTGGAACAGCCTTCGAAGTTTCTTCATTCATAGTAGCGCTCCCCCAAAAGTATTTATGGTTTGCAGTCTATCGCTATTGGTTCGGGAAATCATGTTTGTGCCAGGTGTTCCCTGTAAAGCGCTCTGTACTATGCATTCCTTTCTTTTGCTAACATGCCCACCATGCAAAAGCCTGAGTCCATAGTTGTTCTCACGGGTGCCGGTATATCTGCCGAATCTGGTATTGAAACATTTCGCTCAGAAGATGGTTTGTGGGCCAATCACCCGGTTGAGGAAGTCGCAACGCCGGAAGGTTTTGCCCGTAATCCGCAACTGGTTTACCAATTCTACAATCAACGACGGGAACAACTACTTTGCGATGACATCAATCCGAATGCGGCGCACACTACCCTGGCGAAATTCGAGCATGACTTTGGTGGGTCATTTATGCTGGTAACACAGAACATCGACAATCTTCACGAGCGAGCTGGCAGTCAAAACGTCCTGCACATGCACGGCGAGCTACTTAAGATGCGCTGCCTGAATTCAAGAATGGTTTTTGATATTCGAGAAAGTTTCGATTTCGACACTCATTGCCAGTGCTGCCGTTCTCCGGGGAATCTCAGACCACACGTGGTCTGGTTTGGCGAGATGCCTTTTCACATGAACCAGATTAATATGGCCCTGGAAGCATGCGACATATTCGTAGCTATAGGCACTTCAGGAAACGTTTACCCCGCTGCAGGTTTTTATCAGACTGCCAAGATACGCAAGGCCCACACCGTGGAACTCAACCTGGAACAAACCGGCTCCACCTTCGATACTCACCTTTACGGTAAAGCAACGGAAACCGTACCGGAGTATTTTGAAGGCCTCTTAGATTAATAATTCGTATTCAATTAAACCAGAAAGTTGCTCGTTGGAAGTATATGGGTGAAGCAAGCGACTCAAACGCGACAGCGTTTAGCGCAGCTGAACGACATCAATCTATGATTGATGGCTGGACCGTACTTCCCATTTGCGTAGCAAATGCGAGTCGAGATTTACCAGAAAAATCGCAATTTTGCGCCAGTAAATCTCGACGACTGAATTGAAAATCAAGGAAGATTTTCAATTCAATAAGGTATTAATAAAAGAACTGGACTCCTATTCCATCTCCATATTCCGTATCTGTGTGGACCGTAATTGAAAAACGATTATTCACTCGATAATTGAATCCATAGCGTCTTTCATTATCAGAATTCCAGCGCCAGTCGAAACCAAATCGTTTACTCAACTCGATATCTCCTTCCAACTGCAGCCTGAAATCTCCATGGCCATCCACCCGCCATTCGCTCTCGATCATAAATGGCAGCACTACATTTAGCCCCGCGATGGCAATGTCGTGATTATCGTCATGATGATGTTGCCTGGATTCCACCCCCGCAAAAGCGGAGACGAAGCGGTTAAGGTGGTAGTTGTATAGCAAGTGTAGTTCGTAGGTATCATCGAGATCCGTATCAATTTCGAGATCGAATGAATGCCGCTCATCGGCAAGGGTAAATTCATAATCCCCGAATGAAGACATCAAATGAAACTCATTAATGGAGAACCAGCGATTTGAGGATTGAATCAATCGCCCAATCTCGGGAGTGAAATTCGTTGTCTCCTCATAACTCACCACTCGATTCATACCAGATTTCATATGGTATTGGTTGTGGCAGTGGAACAGCCAGTCTTCCTCTTCGTTGGCATCGAATTCAATAATGACGTGCCCCATAGGTGGAATATTAACCGTGTGTTTTAACGGACTTCTTTCCCCGTGCAGGTTAACTACGCGAAAGAAATGCCCGTGAAGATGCAATGGATGATGCATCATGGTGTCATTCGATAAATGGAAACGGACATTTTCCCCTTTTCGAATCCATACTTGCGGATCTTCCCGGGTCGTTTTCCCGTTAAAACTCCACACGTAACGCTCCATGTTCCCGGTAAGGGTTAGCTCAATGTTTCGCCATTGTTGGTTGGCAGGCAAAGCAGTTGAATCCGGCGCCATCAGATGCTCGTAATCCATCATATGTTCGACAATATTACTTTCCTGCATCATGGATGATTGATGGTCCTGATGCATGGGCTCGGCTGTATTACTCCCATGTTGATGGCCACCTGCTTGCGCTTGAGCCGAAGGCATATCTTCAGGCATGGCGTCATTCATTGTCATGTCCATTCTCGTATTCATGCCCATTTCCATGTCCATACTCATGTGGTCCATTAGAAACAGGTTTGGAGGAGCTATGTCGGGCGCGGAAACTCGTACGCCCTCACCCACAAATACACTGCTGTACCCGGTACTATCCATGGAGGTAGCGCGGAGCTCATAGGATGAGCCGGCTTCCAGCGGTACGATTACATCGTAGGTTTCCGCAGTCGATATGCGTAGCCGCTGTACCTGAATTGGCTCAACGTCCATTCCATCGGCCGAGACTATGGTCATTGGGCCACCAGCATATTCGATATCGAAGTAGCTGGACGTCGCGCCGTTTATCAGCCTCAACTTGATTTGTTGCTCACTTTCCTCATGGGTCTCTATGTTACTTTCCACCTGACCATTGGCGAGGAACGCATCGTATGCGACATCGGTTAAATCCATCGGACCCATGCGGGTAATTGAACTATTCAGCCTGTTACGAATAGCAGGCAGACCATTAGCAAGAACCTGATCCCAAGATTGCACTGAATCTTTTTTCCAGGCATAGAAATCGTCTGACTTTTTCAGGTTCCTCATTACCGCTTCGGCATCTTCATTAGTCCAGTCAGAAAAAATAATTGTTTCTTCCTGTATCTCTGAATCCGCTTGTGGATCGGACAGGACAATGCCGCCATAGAGTCCACGCTGAATTTGTAGCTCTGTATGCGAGTGATACCAGAATGTACCGGTATGCAGAATTGGAAATTCAAACGTATGTGAGCCACCTGGCGCTATAGGAACAGTATTAAGGTAGGGCACTCCGTCCTGTTCCCCAGGTAGTAGAATTCCATGCCAGTGTACAGACGTGTATTCATCCAGATGATTGTTGAACGTAGTACGCAATATGTCCCCGACATTTGCGCGGATAACTGGCGCAGGTACCTGACCGTCTATGGTCAAGGCATCAACAGCAGTACCACCAACTGAAATTTCAGTTACATCAATATCGAATTCGTAACTGACTGTGGCACTAAAAGCAAATGTCGGAACGAAAAATGAAAATAGCAAGAACAAATGACGCATGGTCACAACTCTTCTCCAAGTAAATTTACTAACGAAAATGAGAAGAGTTAGCTAGTTGGTGGCGGAAGCAGTAGGTCCAGAGAAATAGACTTGTAGAGAGAAAGGTCAATTGCCTTGCCCGGGTCATCAGGCACAGAATTATTCGCCAGCACTGGCATTCCCATGTCGACAGAGCTCAAACAGCAGATTTCATCACATAGACAATCTTCGTCAGCGTCGAGTTCATTTGCCGAATGCCCGGTATCATGCAACTTTAGCTGCCCAGCCGTTTCCATCTGAGCGTCGGCCATATCGTCGCCGCTGTGCATAGCGGTGCTTTCTGCGTGTTGGTGCGCATCATGGATAACAATTTCCAGCGCATAACTGTTATTCACAAAAAACATGAATACCAGGAATAACGACAGTAATTGATGTCTGGATTGAGTACGCAAAATCTTCGCCTTCGAATAAGGTGCTGGCAACCCTACCCTCTTTTTTGACATGGCTCAACTGTTTCCAATTGACCTGATATCCACTCTAAGGTTTAAGCTTTTGACTGGATTTTAGAAGACTTATTAAGGAAATTAGTGATTTCAATCAGACATTTAGAAATTAGCTACTGTAATTCTTACATTCATGACTGAGAAGCTAATGAGCACTGCTAATTCATGCCACGGTGAAACTCATCACTGCCATGGTGCGGCAAACAAACCCGACTGGTTTCTCCGCAGCACTCTTACTGTGGTGCTGGCATTTTATCTGGGTCACTGGTTGTTCCCTGACTTCCAATCCGGGCTCAGTAGGTTCCAGACCTTTAATCATTCTATTTTCGAGCTGGTTAATACCATCTGGTGGGGAGTCCTGATTGGGATTGTCATGATAGGCATACTCGGCAAGGTACCACGAGAATTTGTTATGTCGGCCCTGGGTACGAAGACAGGTATAAGAGGAATCTGGCGAGCGACTTTCGCCGGCATTCTCCTGGATCTTTGTAGCCATGGTATTCTGATGGTAGGCGCCAAGCTCTATGAAAGGGGCGCAAGTGCCGGCCAGGTCATGGCATTTCTTGTTTCGAGCCCATGGAACTCTTTCTCTCTAACCCTAATACTCATTGCGCTGATAGGTATTCCCTGGACAGTCGCTTTTATCCTGCTATCGATGGTGATCGCATTTATCACCGGCGTACTATTCGACCTACTGGTTGCCAGAAAGGTTTTGCCCGAGAACCCCCAGGAAATTGACCTGCCCGCTGACTTCCAATTCTGGCGTGAAGCCAGGCAGGGACTCGCAAGCTCCAACTTTAATTCGGCTTATATACTGGACACACTTATTAGCGGCGTTAAAGACTCACGCATGGTTGTTCGCTGGATATTGTTTGGAATAATTCTGGCAAGCCTGGTGAGAGCATTTGTTTCGCCAGACCAATTCGAAACCTATTTTGGTCCCACCTTACTGGGCCTCGGTGTGACTGTTCTGGTGGCGACTATTCTCGAGGTTTGTTCGGAAGGGTCTACGCCATTAGCGGCCGACGTACTGACACGAGCCGGCGCGCCGGGTAACAGTTTTGCTTTCCTGATGGGAGGTGTTGCAACTGACTATACTGAAATCATGGTATTAAAAGATGCCACCCGGTCCTTAAAGATGGCCTTGTTTCTCCCCCTGATAACAGTGCCGCAAGTCGTACTCCTGGGTTGGATTATCAACTTGACTACACTGACTTAATCAATTTAGTTAACTAAGTCGCCTTATTCTTTATACTAGACCTCCCATATACAACACAGAGTCGATCTAATTCTTCGGGAAAATCATGCTTAAGAAAATTCTAAAGGGCCTGGCCGGTCTTATCTTTACCCTCGTTGTTCTCGCATTCGTTATCTATATAGCTACTGGCCCACAAAGACCCGATCCTGACTCTGCCTCGGCAAGCTGGCTGGAAGCTGGTCCTTATTCAGTTGGCATGGCTGAATATGTTTTTGTAGATGACTCTCGACCCACCGATGAGAACCGGGGAATTCCAGGCAAACCCGAGCGCAGTTTCCCGACCTGGATCTGGTATCCGGAAGGTGCCGAAGGCGAACTCCCCCTGATCGTTCATAGCCACGGCATCATGTCGGCAGGCAATGAGTTGCTTAATGTTGCAGAACATCTCGCCAGTAACGGCTACGTGGTTGCCGCGGCGAGTTATCCGCTTAGCAATGGCGGCACCGAAGGAGGCGCCAATGCCAACGATGTTGTTAACCAACCAGCCGACGTTTCATTTTTAATTGATTCAGTGACAGCTTTAAGCGGAGATGACAAACCCTTTAGCGGATCGATCGATAGGGACCGCATTGGATTGTCTGGCTATTCCCTGGGTGGCCTAACGACTGTACTGGCAACCTACCACCCCCGTTGGCGGGATCCACGCATTAGCGCCGCCATTTCTATTGCCGGACCTATCAATGTTTTTACACCACGCTTTTATACCAATTCCAATGTTCCGTTCCTGGGAATATACGGTACCGCCGATGCCTTAATTGACTATGAAACAAATGGCCTTATCGTGCCCGACAGAATTGGCAGTTCGTCTCTAATCACCATAGAAGGCGGTTCTCATCTTGGTTTCATGGCAGTAGCCGATCCCGTATTCAGATTCATGGATAATCCAGACTCCATAGGTTGTCAGGGCGTACTTTCAGTATTGGATGAAGGAACCGATGATATCTTTTCGTCCTTTGGCACCGAAGCCGAAGGCGTCTTGCTGGATCCAACAGCACCTGCAGTGTGCGCAAACCTGCCCCCGCTCGAAGCCTCCCATCCGGGAAGACAAGCCATGATTCTTGAAATCGCGGTACTGGCATTTTTCGAGTCAGCGTTTGGACAATCTGAAGATGTGCGCAGTGCCGCCAGGGAGCAGCTGGAAATTTCCCTCGCAGCAGACTTCGAAGAAGCCAGTTTCTTAAACTAGACTCGAAACGATTTGGTATTGGGTAATAAGCAATGCTGATGGTTGCAGAGTTGTAACTCACATTCTATTTCTGCGCTGAAACTCAGCTCATTCGCCGGGTGTGCGGTTCGCTGCAAAGAAATCCTTACTTCGATTTCACCTTCGTATACTGCCAGTTCCGCGTCCCCGGAGATCGACTGTGAATCGGGAAATTCAATATGCTTAATCGACCAGTGCTGCTCATCATCAGCAAGCTCTATCCGTAGCGGTTTGTAATCTTCTTTGTTCACACCTGGTGCAGTAATATGCCAGCCATCACTTATGCTTATCCTGAGGGAAACCTCTTTGCTCTGCTTGTCTTCAGTAGTGAAATGCTTGGCTTTGATTTTCGCCAGACCTCCATCGAGGTATTGCGTCAGCGCATTACTTCCTTCATTTATAGTGCTTAGCTGACGCAGCATACTGGTATGACTCACTGCATTGTCATTGATATCCCCAATTAACGAGGCGGCACACTGATCGACCTTTTCACTGTACATTCTTGGCAATTCAGGATTTATCAAAGCACACCTGTCGCGCAAACTAATCAAGCAAAGCAACGCAGTGGCTACCGGTGACAGGGTGGCGCCGTCACTGGCACTGCGCGATCGAGTTAATTGTGGTCCTTGCTGATCGGCCGGGCTTAGAAAGAAACCTTTCTCTTCTTCATCCCAGAATCGTTCCAGGCAGGAGGACATCAGAAAATTGGCTTTCTCCAGGTAGAAAAGCTCGGAAGACACATCGAATAAAGTGATCAATGCTTCCACCAGGTTAGCGAAATCTTCCAACTGCCCGGCAATAGATGTTTTTTCATCCAGATAGATGCGCTTAAGATTGCCCGCGCTATCCAGGTTTTCCCTTAACATTAATTCCACTGCTTTTGTCGCCGCCGCTATCCAATGATCCTGTTTGTAATAGTCACCGGCCAGGGACAGGGAAGTAGCCATTGCTGCTGACCAGCCAACGATTAACTTGTCATCCCTGATGGGATGGATGCGTTGTTCTCGCGCCGAATAAAGCTTACCCAGCACCTGATCCAATTCTTTGGGAAATTCAGCTCCATGCTCTTCTATCAGATCAGCAAACAATCTTGAGAAATTCAGAATATTCGATCCTTCAAAATTGCCCTGCTCGCTAAGACCAAAAATCTGAATTACCAGTTCGGCTTCTTTTTCATTCAATACTTCCCTGACCTCATCGATAGTCCAGAGAAAAAACACACCTTCTGCACCTTCGCTATCTGCATCGGTAGCGGAATAGAAACCTCCTTCCGGTATTTGCATGTCACGCAGTACATATTCCAGAGTCTGGAAGCAAATGCGTCGAAAATAGGAATTTCCAGTTAGTTGGTATGCCTGTAAATAAGCGAGGCTAAGTTGCGACTGGTTGTAGAGCATCTTTTCGAAATGCGGTACCAACCATTCTGCATCGACACTGTAGCGATGAAAACCACCGCCAACCTGGTCGTAAATACCACCACGAGCCATTGCATCCAAACTACGACTCGCAAACTCAATGGCTTGCACATGCCGCTTGCGACCGGCGCGATCAAGCATAAAAAGTAATAGCGGCTCCTGTGGAAACTTGGGCGCGCCCGCCAGGCCCCCTAAGGTTCTGTCTTCCCGCTGGAACAGAGCCTGACTGACATGATCCTGAATTGCCGGATCAAGGCTTGCGGCTTGTTTACGCTCACTCAGAATCCTGTCGATAGCTTCCCCGATCTTGTTCGCACTGCTTTCAAGTTCAGAATATTTTTCCTCCCAGGCTTCGACGATCTGATGCAACAACTTCTTAAAAGTCGGTGGCGGGAAATAGGTGGCAGCAAAGAAAGGCTTTCCATCTGCGAGCAAGAAATTGGACATCGGCCAACCCCCGTGACCGGATATTAGTTGCACACCGGTCATGTAGGCTTCGTCGATATCAGGATATTGTTCCCGATCCATTTTTATACTTATGAAATGTTCGTTAAGAACCCTGGCAATCTCCACGTTATCGAAACTCTCTACTTCCATAACATGACACCAATGGCAGGTTGAGTAACCGATGGACAGGAATATCGGTTTGTTTTCTTCTCTCGCCACTGCGAATGCTTCAGCTCCCCAGGGAAACCAGTTCACTGGATTGTGCGCATGTTGTAACAGGTAAGGTGAATCCTCACGAATTAGCCTGTTAATAAAGATAGCTGTGCCATCTTCATGCAAATGTTCGGTACGCTTATCGTAGCTGCCTTCTTTTGCAGATTCGATACTACGTAGCTGCTCTTCTAATTGCGTATTGCCAGGAGAATCTTTCATCAATTACTCAATATGCTAAACTCAATGCTTATCTTCATTTGAAACTAGTAGCCCCCCACAGGCACATAGTGGAAATTATTTGTGGAAATAAATTCACAGCTTTCCGATGATAAGAAAACTCTCACACTAAGCTTGCTCGGAAAATTCGATTACACCTGTCATCAGGAATTTCAGGATGCTTACGAAAGCGCTCAACCGGTTCCTGAAATATTCGTAATCGATGCGCTGGAAGTTAGCTCTATCGACAGTTCTGCACTTGGCATGTTGTTGCTGTTGCGCAACCATGCTGGCGGTGATGACTCCAATGTCTCAATAATCAATGCCAAACCGGATGTCTACAAATTGCTTCACACCTGCAAGTTTGATGAGCTGTTCGCCATCAAAGCGCTCTAGCCATTCCGCTTGAAATAGAAACTTCCTCTTTCCGTTCTATATAGTTGACTCGCTTATCATCTGCATAAGCGATCCTCAATTGCCCAAGGCCCTCACTTCTGTGGAGACTTTTTATTCCATTAGTTTTTCCAGTTCCGTCGGGAAGTAGGGTTTATTGCGTTCATTGACTGCCGTCGTAGTAATCACTGCTTTTAGCATAAGTTCATTAGAGTCCTGTTTGCGAATTTCCTGTTCGAACTGTAATCGAATTCGACTGGGGCGACTGGCAATGACACTAACTGTGAACTTGTCTCCGGATTCTAATGATTGTTTGTAATCAATTTCAGCCCTGACCATAACTATAATTACACCCTGTTTGGTCAGCTCCGCAAAACTCACTCCTCTACTCTCAAGATATTCATGCCGCGCAAATTCCAAATAGTTCTGATAAACCGCGTTATTAACAATGCCCTGCATATCGCATTCATAATCACGCACTTTCATCTGCAACTTAAAAGCTTTATCCACGGGTATTGCCTGTCTTGAAAAATGAGATCAAGCCTATCTTAATTTTTCTGCCTTCGATAGTTGGCAGTTATTCAAAGCTGTTCCTATACTGAATATAGGAGCAGTAGGAAACACAGGAAGTGTTTCTTTAACAGGGATTGTTATGACGTTAAAAGGAAACTTCCACCTGGGACAGGTGGTGCAGCACCGACTCTATGGCTATCGGGGTGTCATTGTAGATGTTGATCCGGAATTTCGGCTAAGCGAAGAATGGTATAACCAGGTTGCCAAGAGTCGGCCGCCACGCAATAAACCCTGGTTTCGTATCCTGGTTCACAATACCGCCTATGAAACTTAGGAGGCGGAAGAAAAGCTCCAGCCTGAGGTGGAGCCCAGCAAGATCAACCACCCTGATTTGCCACAGCATTTCTGTGGCTACAATCATGGTCCTTACGTGCCTTCAATAAGCATTAATTAAATACCCAAACGCCCTGTAACCCTTTGTTGCGCTATTGTTCTGGAGCAATTCGGTGCCAGATGGTAGTTTTCGACTCAGCATTAGAACAGGGGTCGGCAATTACATGGGCACAAAATTCAAGCAATCCAGGCGAAGTTTCCTTAAATCCTCAGCCGCTGCCATAGGCGGATCAGCCGGACTTGCCGCCTGTGCAACTCCAGGCGGCTCCAATTCCAGCTCTACAGCGCAGCTCTATCCCCGCCATAACGAGCGCACCAAAGGCTGGTTGCGTTTTATCTGGCAAAAAGCCACGACACCCGACAACTGGGGATACAGCGAAGAAGTCGAAAGGCCCTGGGGAATACAAATTCCCCGTGGAGAAATCGACTTTACGGTGAGAGATGACCGCCCTCACCCCTGGTGGGATCAATACAGTGCGGCACCAATGCTCAGCTATCCACGCTTCGACCTTTCCGATTCCAGCTACGCAGTCCTGCTGATGGCTGATCAAACACCGGCATGGCGCGAAGTCTATACCCGGGTAATGGATGAGCTGGCAACCCGGCACACTTCCTACTGGGCAGCCATCGATTGGAATACGTTTATCGGGCCCAGCCCGGAACGGGAAAACTACACAGCAATCAATGCACCAGGATATCAATCATGGCCAGAGCGGGTTATCGGCAATTACGACCGGCCAGGCTGGACCGCAAACGGTGTCGAACCCTGGGGCTTACAACGGGATCCAATAGGCGCCGACGGTAATTTGTTTTTCCGCGGCTGGTTAAACCTGGTGCTTTCAATTTACAAGTATGTTTCCGGCGATGATAAGTGGGAACAACCCTGGGAGATCGCGGGTTACGAAAATGAACATTTCGAATGGACCCAGCCGCGCATCGTTGAGCACCTGCACCAGCAATATATCGATCATCCGGAAGGACCACATTGCGAGAACACCAAGGTATGGCCTATATGTAATAGCGCCGCCGGTCTGGGTATTTATTTGTCGGATCAACTGGGTATAACCAACGCTCATGGTGCATTTGAAGATTGGGTCGCGTTCATGCGCGACAATTACCTCGGCATTAATGATCGAAATGAAATCGAGTGGTCGACCCTCTATTACGATCCCCTGGAAGAATTCAAGGTGAACTTTCCCGGATCAGCAGGAGGTATAGGCACCTCTTTCTACCTGCTGCCTCAATCACCGGAATTAGCAACCCAAATTTATGAAGCGCAAGCCAACGCCAATGGTTGGCGCGATCCAACCCGGGAAATAGCCCCGAGTGCACAGGGCATGGTGATGGCCACAGCCCTCGGAGATCACGTAGCGGCAGAGAGATTGGGCGCCGCGGCAGAGAGAGCATCGGAGCCCAGGTGGTTCGGCGAAAACATGGACAAATTTGGCTGGTGGTTTAATAACGGCGAACCCTGGCCGCGAGGTCAGGGCTCTGCCCAACAGATGATCAACGAGATCGGCGAAGGCAATTGGATCGAAGCCTTTAAAGTAAAACACATGGACAAGTATTCGGCACCGACCCTGGAAGGCATCGATTATCCAAACCTCGGCGTGGACAAAGCCTGGAACGACAAGGAAAGTGGTGTATTGCACATAGGCACCTATGTAGGCGATCGCAACGCTGCGGGTCAATCCACAAGCTGGCAGATTTCCAATCTGCCTAATGCATCAGAAGCTGTGGTCATTCGCGATGGAACTACCATGGGTAATGTGCAAGTCATTAATGGCAACACTATTCGCGTACCGACTGAGATAGGTGAGCATCAGTACGAGATTTACACCGGTTACTTTGGACAGGAAGTGGCTTTTAAGCAACCCGATCCATTTACAGTTGCTAATGCAGCAGCGGCTTCTACTATCAGGCGAACCGCCGAAGAAAACGTCAAGGCTGCCGAAACAGTCATGTCGAGCAAGGTAACCGGCTGCCCTTGCTGTGCAAGCCCTGCCTAATAATATTTATCTGAAAGAGAACGGAAATGACCAGCCAAAAAAACATAAGTCTATTTGCCCTGTTAAGTATTACCTTGCTGAGCTGGACTTCATTTGCCGACCATCATGGCGGCGCATCACTGCTTAGCCTCGAAGAAATTATGGTGGGCGAGCATCGCAGTGAAGCGAATATTGCTCGCAATGAATTTCGCAATCCCGTTGGAACCCTGGAGTTTTTCGGTCTTGAGCCGGACATGACCCTGATCGAAATTGGACCTTCCGGTGCCTGGTACACAGAAATACTCGCGCCTTATATGCGCGATCATGGACGTTATTATGGCGCACACTTTTCCCCTAATTCAGGCAACGAATTTCAACGCCGCAGCCTGGAAAACTTTGAAACCAAGATGGCTGCCAATCCCGAGCTTTATGGCAAGGCAATCATTCGTCATTTATTTCCACCAAATGAGTTAGCAATCGGCCCTGCTGAAGGCGCCGACATGGTACTGACTTTTCGCAATGTGCATAACTGGATGGCACCTAACGAAGACGAAGCCCACTTTAATACTTTTTTCGACTCTCTCAAGCCAGGCGGAATTCTCGGAGTTGTCGAACACCGGGCACCAGACAGTGCGACGCGCCAGGAAATGATCGACAGCGGCTACGTCAGCGAAGCCTTTGTTAAACAGATTGCCGCTCGATCTGGATTTGAATTTGTTGGCTCTTCAGAAGTAAATGCGAACCCGAAAGATACCAAGGATTACGCAGAAGGTGTGTGGACTTTAGCGCCGAGTTATCGATTGGGTGATACTGATCGAGAGAAGTATGCCGCTATTGGTGAGTCCGACCGCATGACTTTAAAGTTTAGAAAGCCGCATTAAATACATTTGCTGCACTGAACGCGCTTGCTGCGAACGCCGAATTCTTCGTTAAAAGGACTTAGTAAATTGCTCACATATTGCATATATGCTCCGCTTTTACTAAGACCTTTTGCCTCGACTTCAACCCTCTCGCTAACCGCTCAGACTAATTAACAGAGCAACTTTGAATTGAATTACAGAATTCCACTGCTTCAGAATTTTCCCTTTCGCATAATCTTCGCGCTTTGCTTGTGCGCGTTTGTGATTTCTACAAGCAACGCGCAGGAAGTAGTCATTGGAGAAAACGCGGAGGGGCGAGTAACAGTTCGCGCCACCCGTTTCGATGGTGAGATAAATGTTGACGGTGAACTCAATGAGTCCATTTATGAATCTGTCGCCCCTATATCTGATTTTATTCAACACATTCCAACAGAAGGTGCGTCGGCAAGTGAACGAACTGAAGTATGGGTTTTCTACAATGACGACGCCATTTATGTCACGGCAAAAAATTACGAATCAGTGCCAGAAGAGGATTGGGTTGCTAATGAAATGCGCCGCGATACATTCCAGTTACGCACCAATGATTCCTTCTCGGTCATGCTCGACACCTTTCTGGATCGACGCAATGGCGTAGCGTTTTTAGTTTCACCCATTGGTGGTTTTTCAGACTTTGCGATTTCAAACGAAGGTGATCGTGGTCGGGGCGTTAACTTCGATTGGAATATCGTTTGGGATTCTCGTGTTGGCCGTTTCGATGGTGGCTGGACGGTGGAGATGGAAATTCCCTTTCGTTCGCTTCGCTATGAACCAGGCCAGGAACAAACCTGGGGCTTACAATTTCGACGCATTATTAGACGGTTAAATGAAGCTTCATATTTAACTGAAATTCCAATCTCAGCTGCCCTGGGCAATAGTCTTGTCGCTGGTATGTGGCGTATATCGGAAGCGGCTGATCTGACCGAACTGGAAGTACCACCGCGAAATTTCAATCTGGAAATCAAACCCTATGGCCTGGGCACAGTGACCACCAATCAGCTTGCTACGCCTGCATTTAACGATGATTTTGAGGGCGAGGCCGGTCTCGACGTAAAACTCGGTATAACGAATAATCTCACAGCCGATTTCACCTACAACACTGATTTTGCCCAGGTCGAAGTTGACGAACGCCAGGTAAATCTCACCAGGTTCAACCTGTTCTTTCCTGAAAAACGGGAATTCTTTCTCGAAGGTGAAGGCAACTTTGATTTTACCGCGCCGCGTACACTGGATGTGCCCACCATGTTTTTTAGCCGCCGCATTGGACTGGAGCGGGGACAGGTTGTACCGATTAATGCAGGCGCTCGTCTGACTGGCAAGGTCGGGGATTTCGATATTGGTGCATTGAGTATAGGCACCGACGGCAGTGGATTGGATGGCATTGAATCCACAGAGTTTTCCGTCCTGCGCATTAAGCGCGACATACTTAGCCGCAGTCGTGTGGGCATGATACTTACAGACCGCTCTGAATCAATTGTTGGTGACGGTTCAAATCAACTCTACGGTATCGATGGCCAGTTTAATTTTCTCGATGACTTCGAAATTAGTACTTACGCAGCCAAAACCGACACAACCGGTCTTTCTGGCGATGACAAAAGCTATATGGGCAATTTTCTGTACGATGGCGACCGCTATGGCTTCAGTTCCGGCTATGTTGTCGTAGAAGACAATTTTAATCCTGAGATCGGTTTTAAGAGGCGGGGAAATTACAAACAATACGACGGTTATGCCCGATTCAGCCCACGCATTGAGTCCAGCGATAACATTCGCCGCCTGGTATTCCTGGCTCATTCCGAATCCTACTGGTCCGCCGATGAAGACGTACTGGAAAGCCGAGCTCACGGCTTTAACTTCACTACAGAATTCGAACAAGGGGATGCCTTCTCAGTAAGAGTTAACGACGAATTTGAGATGCTGACCAGGCCGTTCAGGATTACCCCTGATGTAATTCTTCAACCCGGCGACTATGATTTCACTAGCTATGAAGTATCGTACCTGTGGGGAACTCAAAGAGACTTTAGCGGCAGACTCACATACCGCGGCGGTGATTTCTGGAGTGGTAGCAATGAGGCAATCAGCTACAGTTTTGGGCGCGTTGAGTTATCTCCTCAGCTTTCCCTAGAGCCCAGTTATTCCTATAACAGGGTAAAACTCCCGGAAGGCGATTTCCGCACTGAACTGGGTAGGGTTAGAGTTACCTATACCATTTCGCCTCGCATGTATTTCAGCAGCCTGGTTCAATACAACTCAACTCAGAGCTCTTTCAGTACTAACTTCCGATTCCGTTGGGAATGGGCACCGAGCAGTGAACTCTTTGTGGTTTACAGTGATGACCGAGACACGAATCCCTTTGATCGCCCAGACAGTTTTGAGTTACGCAATCGCGGTTGGGCCATCAAATTCAATCGGCTTTTTCAGATTTGATTTTTGCAGGGCTGAGCAAGCTCTTTAATTCGATCGAGTTGTAATTTAATTCCAGAGTAGATTTAATCTTGATCTAACCCCATTGTTACGAACTGAGGAACGACGATGAACTTCAGGCAACTAGGATTTACGGTAATTGCTTTCGCGAGCTTTAGCTCGGCACAAGCACAACAGAACACGGTTCTTCCTGATTACCCCAATAACTACACCATGCACGAAAACCTGGTGCAGATGCCCGATGGTCGCGAGATGGGTTCGGGTAATGCAATCGACATAGACTCTGAAGGCAATATCTGGGTCTTTGAGCGCTGCGGTGGGAACCAGGGAGCCTGCACAGACAACAACGTCGACCCAATACTCAAATTCAATCCTGACGGGGAAATCCTGACCAGCTTCGGCGCCGGCATGTTTGTCTGGCCCCACGGAATTGTGATCGACGAAGACGACAATCTCTGGATCATCGATGCCGGTGTAATCGATGGCGAGAAAGGCAATCAGATTTTCAAATTCAATCAACAGGGAGAAATCCTGATTGAACTCGGTGAACCAGGCATTCGTGGCGATGGGCCGGGAGAATTTGACGAGCCCTCTGATCTGGCTATCGGGCCGGATGGCTCTCTTTATATTGTCGACGGCCATATTAATCCTGACTCCAACCGCCGCATCGTACATATGACTGCGGATGGCGAGTTTATTGAAGCCTGGGGTGAGAAAGGAACCGGGCCATTGCAGTTCGAAGGTCCACATGGGCTTGCAGTGGATGATCGAGGCAATATCTATGTGGGCGATCGCACCAATAATCGCCTGCAAGTTCTAAACCCAGACGGCACCTTAAAAGCAATTTTCACCCACCTGGGACGACCCAGCGGCGTACGTATACACGACAATATGCTCTATGTAGTCGATTCTGAATCACGCGCGGAAGAAGGTGCATATGGTTTCAATCCCGGCTGGCACCGCGGAATTTACGTGAGCACACTGGATGGCGTTATAACTGATTTTATTCCCGACCCGGGACCCCATGGAGCGACGAGTTTTCCGGAGGGGATTGCAGTGGATGATAGTGGCGTCATCTGGGGCGCTTCTGTAGGGGATCGCAAGGTCACTAAGTTTGACCGTGAATAAGACGTGCTTGCTGCGGAACTCGATATTTTCGTTAAAGGCGATTCGTAGATTTGTCATTTAGGTAACTAAACTCCTCTTCTCCGAATCGCTTCTGCCTCAATCTCAAATCCCTCGCTAAGCACTCGAGATTTGTTATTATTCTTTATGGAAAACAAGTAGAGATAAACATTATGAAAAAAATAGTCAGCTTTCTTACTGCTACATTTGCAGTTGTGTTTTCAGGGTCACTATTAGCAGATCATCATGGTGAAGCCGATTTAACACTTGAAACATTGATCGGTGGACATCACCGTAGCGATACAAACATCGCGCGTAATGGTCCAAGAAATCCGGTTGAGACGCTGGAGTTTTTTGGCCTCGAAAAAGACATGACCGTTATTGAGATTCTTCCTGCCGGTGGTTGGTATACGGAAATCATCGCACCTTATGTGGCGGAAGAAGGCAAGTTTTATGCGGCGCATTTTTCACCGAATTCTGCCCTGCCCTATGCCCCTCGTAGTCTTCAGGGCTTTGAGGAAAAGGTAACTGACAATCCTGAGATTTACGGCAAGATTACGGTTCGGCATATCGATCCTCCCCATGAAGTTCGAATTGCTCCTCCCGAGAGTGCTGATCTGGCTATGACCTTTCGCAATGTCCACAACTGGATCATGGCTGGTCAGGAACTCGAATATTTTGAAACGTTTTATGCGGCATTAAAACCTGGTGGGATTCTGGGCGTGGTAGAACACCGGGCATTACCTGGTTCCAGCATGGAAGTCATGGAAACTACCGGCTATGTTACCCAGGATTATGTCATCGAAATCGCCGAGAAAGCTGGCTTCGAGCTTGTGGCCTCCTCTGAAATAAACGCGAACCCGAAAGATCTTAC
This sequence comes from uncultured Pseudohongiella sp., assembly GCA_964616225.1. Taxonomy (GTDB): domain Bacteria; phylum Pseudomonadota; class Gammaproteobacteria; order Pseudomonadales; family Pseudohongiellaceae; genus UBA9145. The sequence continues at coordinate 76,150 of CAZTTE010000002.1, read as the reverse complement.
GGAGTATCCAGCGGGCGTTTGGACCTTACCGCCTACCTATCGTCTTGGTGATGAGAATAGAGATACTTATACTGCCATTGGTGAGTCTGACCGCATGACTCTTAAATTTATAAAGCCTGCTTCCAATTAACTTATTGCATTGAACGTGCTTGCTGTGAGCATCAATTTCTTTGTTAAAAGACAGACGTACACTTGTCATTTAGACAGCTAAAATCCGCGTGTCCGTCTGTCTTTTGCCGCGAACTCGAAGCTCTCGCTAAGCACTCAATATTGTTATTGTTTAAAAGGAAGTCTGAATTAAAGGATTGTTAGGATGAGTGTAGACGTAGAGTTTCATTATGATTTTGGCAGCCCCAATACTTATTTCTGCCACCGGGTGATTCCGGAAATCGAAGAAAGAACCGGAGCCAAATTCAAATATGTTCCGATTCTTTTGGGCGGTGTGTTTAAGGCAACCAATAACAAATCGCCTATGGAGCAATTTGCCGAAGTCAAAAACAAGAAAGAGTATCAGTTTCTAGAGATAGAACGCTTTATCAAGAAACATAATCTCGACAAGTACACTCGCAATCCAAACTTTCCGGTTAACACCTTGCACCTGATGCGTGGCGCCTGTTACGCATCAGGTAAAGACTGGGAAGCCGACTATATCGAAGCCATGTATCAGTGCATGTGGGAACGTGGGCTTGCCATGGGTGACCCCGCAGTCATAATCGATGCATTGAAAGAATATGGCTTGCCTGCTGAAGAGATTGTAGAAGCCACGCAGGACCCAGCCGTTAAACAAATCCTGATCGATAACACCACGGCAACAGTTGAAAGAGGAAGTTTCGGCTCGCCAACTTTCTATGTCGGAGAGGAAATGTTTTTCGGCAAAGATCGACTAAGAGAGGTCGAAGAAGAAATCCTGGCGCAGCAATAAACTATTCGACGCGATCGAAGTATCGCACCAATTCGATTGGCTCCCTGAAGGAGAGCGGTTGGATTAGCATTTCTATCCGCAGGCGATTACCGTCGTTTTCCAATGTGTATATTTCCGTGGCGAATCCGCCATCCCGTGGTCGTGCCTCAACTACCAGGGCGCCATTCTCGAAGTTGCCCTCTGACCAGTCCGACCCCCCACCCTCGAAGAAATCGTTGGCACTGGCCCGGCGACGCCTCCCATCTGTGTGAAATACCCTGACGTAATTATCTTCGTAAGTGAATCGAAACTCGGGTTCTGAGAACTCGATAGTCAAAACGTCATCGTAAGAAATACGATCGTACAACTCATGCTCTGGTGGGCCGCCACGGTAGAAATCTTCCTGGCGGTTGAAAAAGCCACGACCTCCATCTCCACCACCGGCTTCAATGGCCTCTTCAACCTGGTCATCAGTGTCATCAGACATATCGTCATTTATCACCCACTCCCCGACCATGCGGGCACCGAAATCTTCCTGGGCAACAAGCGCAGACAGGGAAAACGCCGCGATGACCAGCGCCAGGCCCTGAAGGAAAACAGAGAGAGTTTTAGCAGAATATGAGCGAACTACAATCATGAGGACTAATTATTAATTTCTCTCCGCCATTCTGCAATTGCCTGCCCTATTTCATCGGGAGAGTCTTCCTGCAGAAAATGATTTCCGGCCACAGTCACTTCTTTCTGATTCGGCCAGGAGCGACAGAATTCTCGTTGCGGGCCGGTGAGAATTGCTCCGGGCTCGGCATTGATAAAGAGTTTTGGTACATCAGATTGCGAAAGCCAATCGGCATAACTCTGAACCAGCCCAACTACCTCCGGCGGTTCGCCCTCGATGGGGATTTGTCGAGGCCAGCTTAATGTTGGTCTGCGATCTTCCCCAGCATTTGCAAACGGTTTCCGGTAAACCGCCATTTCTTCTTCAGTCAAATCCCGAATAATAGAGCCAGGTAGCACTCTTTCTACGAATACATTCTTCTCCAATACCATTTCTTCTCCGGCAGGAGAACGAAATCCCTGGAACACTCCACGAGCCGCTTCTGGCCAGTCATCCCAACTAACGGGCCGCACTATGCCTTCCATGTAGGCGATGCCCATGACAGATTCTCTATTGCGATTCGCCCAGTCGAAACCGAGTGCCGATCCCCAGTCGTGGATTACCAGTGTCACATTGTCTTTCACACCAATAGCATCCAGGGCTCCATCCCAATAGTCGCGATGCTCAAGCAGTGTGTAGCGATCGGGCCCCGAATCTTCCAGTTTGTCAGAATCCCCCATGCCAATCAGGTCAATTGCAATACAGCGTCCCTGGTCAGCAAGGTGAGGCATGATGTTGCGCCACAGATAAGAAGAGGTTGGATTACCATGCTGGAAAATAATGGGATCGCCCTCCCCCATTTCCACATAGCTCATGGTTTTTCCATTTACAGTTACTGTTTTCTTTGGGTGTTCCGTGGCGCTAATCATTTTGTTCCCCGACTGATGCAAAGGAGTCTGAGCATAAACCGCGATGGAACTCATTTCAATTTCAACTGGAGCGCCCTTAATTCGACGCCCAGTACCTGGTATGGGTCTTGCGCTCAATGAGCCATCCATGGCTCTCCCGCGCTTCCATCCCTGGGCGCTATTCGCGCAAGACCCATACCAGGCACTGTTCGTCTTTATTCAGAGTGGAATTCGAAGTCCGCACAATAAATAGATCAAGCAACTCGCCACTCCCTCCGCCCCCAACTCATGATCAGTCGGTGCACTCAGCATTGAGCCTTAAACTTCGTTGCAATCTGACAATTGATCATGCCTCTACTTATTAGTATTCTGCGCATCCGCACTTAATCCAGAGACCAAAAGAATTACGGGGGAAGACTGGAATGACTATGCAACAAACGCCACTTCTGATGTCGCGAATTTTAGGACGTGGCGCAATACTGGACCCAGATATCGAGGTCGTCACGCAGCAAGCCGAAGGCACCCACAGACAGACCTTGAAACAAACCTGGGACCGGGCGAACCAGGTCGCTCATGCACTCAAGGCCCACGGAATCGAAGTTAGCGACCGTATCGGCAGCTTTATGTGGAACAACTACTATCACCTGGAGCTCTACCAGGGCGTGCCTTCAATGGGCGCGGTGCTGCATACGCTGAATATCAGACTCTCCCCTACAGATCTGGAATACATAATCAATCACGCCGGCGACAAAGTAATTTTCGCCGATGAAGATCTATTGCCTCTGCTGGAACCACTGTGGGACAAAATTCCCTGTGTCGAGCTTCTGGTAATTTGCCGACATGGCGAAGGCGGTGAGAGCTCATTCAAGAATCAAATCGATTACGATGATTTCATCAAGGACCAGCCCACTGAGTTTGACTGGCCGGAAATCGACGAAAACTCTCCAATGGGTCTTTGCTACACCTCGGGAACTACCGGCAAGCCCAAAGGCGTTATGTACACCAACCGTTCGACGTATTTGCATACATTGACGGAATCTCTTACCGACTCCATGGGATTATCCTCACTGGATTCACTACTGGGCATCGTACCCATGTTTCATGCCATGGGCTGGGGGCTGCCCTTCGCTGCTTCCATGCTTGGCTGTAAACAGGTCATGCCGCATCGCTTCATGCTGCCAGATGTCTTCCTGAAGTTAATGGAAGAGGAACAGGTTACGGTTTCTGCCGGCGTACCAACTATCTGGCAGGGAGTACGTGCAGCTCTCGAAGCGAATCCGGATAAGTACGATCTCAGCATTCTTAGCAGAATGACCTGCGGTGGCTCGGCACCCCCTGTGGAAATGATGCGCTGGTACTGGGAAAAATATAATGTAGAGATGATTCAGGGTTGGGGGATGACAGAAACCAATCCTCTCGGCACCCTTTCCCGCAAAGTTTCAAAGCGCTCGCAAATTGGTGTTAGTGAAGACGAGCAATTCGAAAACGTGGCCAAAGCAGGCCTCGCTATGCCCGGCCTTGAAATCGAAATCTTCGACGAAGAATGGAATCGCCTTCCACATGATGGCGAAGCTGTTGGTGAGCTTTGCATCCGGGGCCCATGGATTGCATCGGAATACTTTAACGATCCACAACCCGACAAGTTTCACGATGGCTGGTTGGTTACCGGTGACGTCGCCAAGATCGATCCCGAGCAATACATCATCATCTCCGACAGATCGAAAGATTTGATCAAGTCAGGTGGTGAGTGGATTTCTTCGGTGGATCTGGAAAATCACATCGTTGCCATGCCGGATGTGGCCCAGGCCGCGGTTGTGGCACAGCCTCATCCCAAGTGGGATGAGCGCCCTGTCGCCCTGGTAATCATGAACGAAGGAAGTGATCTCAAGGCAGATGCAGTCATGGAACATTGCAGCAGCATCTTCGCGAAGTGGCAGTTGCCGGATGAGGTTATTGAGACGGATAGCATTCCGTTAACTTCAACCGGAAAAATCGACAAGAAGGCAATTAGAGCTCGACTCGATGAAGAGGGCTACCAACTGCCAGACCTCAGGTAGTTAAACGCGCTGGCTGCGAAACCAGATTATTTCGTTAAAAGCTCGCTTAAGCTTCGTCACAAATTTGTCTGGAACAAATTTGCACGTCGCTTGCGACGCCCGCAGGGTGAAAGACAGGAAGTCTTTCATGACCTACTACTTGTACTATCCTAGCTTGCGCGAGCTTTTGCCTCATACTCCGGCTTCTCGCGCAGCGCTTGATTAAGCAAACCTCTAAAATTTTGTAAAAGAGAGACGCCCTCTCAGCAACATTTTTGCTGTTAATTCATCTAAAGATTCGTGCGATCTTGAGTGGTGAGCGAGAAAGCTCGACCAGCGCGGCGAAGTGATTTTTCAGGGAGGATAGTATATTCAATACGTGACGAACCTGAAAAATCACTTCAACAAAGCTGGCGACTTTCGCAGCCAGCGCGTTCTCATCTACCAGGGTCAGTCGGAGCATACCCCACCCCATCCCTCTCAGCGCGACGGGCACCTGCCAATATTCCGGATAAAGCATAATTCCCCTCATGACAAGCATACTCATACATATTCTCATCACTGAGATTCATAGGTAACTCACCACTCCAGGGCTGTGAGTAATTCTCCGGATCTTCAACAGTGAACTGATAAAGAATTACATCCTCAGCAACCCTCGTGAAGCGCTCGGTTACTTTCATTTCACTGGATGCATAAAAACGATGATCCAGGGAAGAACGTAAACTTTGTTGTGGATGAAAATTCGTAGTCTGAACAACGAGAGTGTCTTCCTCGTAGTATCCGATAGAATCACCTAACCAGGGATTCATCGGTGGATCCTGAAACTTTCCGCCTATTCGAATAATGCGCGCATCATGGACCATCTCCGCCATTAAGACGACATAGCCTTGTGTCTGCACTATTTGCGTAAGATTGTTGTAGAGCACTGGCAACTTGGGAGGTCCTGGGGATGAGCCAAAACCGATAACACAGCGCTCACCGATTGGTCTTACTTCCGGGCCATCGTAAGTATGGCGACGATCCATCGCCGCTTCATAATTGGCACGCCCCAGGTCTGTGTAGGGTAATTGCCCATCTGGCGGGTCAACAATAAAGTCCTGATTTCTCCATCTACCATCGCCAGGCGGTCACCCGGATCCATCCAGAACGTGTTGTAACCACCAACGTTTTGTCCGGCAGAGGGCGCTTCGCGATCAGGATCGCTGGGTTGATTGCTGACTGCCATGCCAGCCTGGTACATGGCCTCTATGCGCAAAGCTTCTTCTTCTGAAATCACCAATTCATCACCGAAGCGTTGCGCTCTTTCCAGGTTGGTTTGGGTGGAGATGGACCAGATGCCCTGTAGATCCGGCGCACCGAATTCTGTTATTGGGGCTATGTAGCCTGATTCTGCAGCGTTAGTTGCTAAAGAAAAGACCAGTGTTGCTGTAGCGAGAAAGTAGCGCATGATTGATTTCTTCACTCCTGCCAATTCATGTAGTAGTTAGTTTATAAGCCTTAATTATGACATCTCATTTTCTGAATGCGAATTTATTTGTATCGCTGTTCCAGTATGTAGAAGCACGTAATTAATCGAATAGTTCCACAAATTTTACGTAACTATAAATTTAAAATGGTACATCTGACCCCTAGAAATTGTAATGAATAACAACCTGAAATCGACTTGAATCTTTACTTCTCCCTTGGATTAGTCAGAAAAAAACATTCCTGACGTATAAGCAATCCAGCGTGAAAACCCTAAATTTACAGCGTTAATTCCACTAGCAGCCGCAGAAATAGCTGCGATTTTTTTAACTGCAGTACAGTTTTTATCTTAATTTGTATCATCTCAACTACAATAACTGCATCAGGGTTAAGAATTTGATATAAAGCGACATCTTGCAGCAAGGTACAGCATAGAAGCGATTTTAGTAGTATGAACGATTGGAAGCAGTTGGCAGGTGGCCTGGGGTTTATCGGTGGGATCCTACTTATCGATACCCTGATATTGGTCGATCCTGTTGAAACACCAGAAGGGATGATCTGGCTGGGTGGCGGCGCATTCCTTATGGGTTCCGATCGGGGCCTTCCCGATGAAAGACCAGCCCATGAAGTCCGATTGAATGGTTTCTGGATCGATCAGTACGAGGTGACGAATGGGGATTTTGCCCTTTTCGTGGCTGAAACTGACTATAAAACCTATTCAGAACAGGTAAGCGATTCCCTGGTTTTCGAATCCCCTGGACAAAATCCCTCCCAGCCTGTTCGCCCCATGTCCTGGTGGAAGCTTGTCGCTAACGCTAATTGGAAACAACCTGAGGGTGATCATGACTCAATCGATGGCAAAGTGAATCACCCGGTGGTGCAGGTCACGTATGAGGACGCACAGGTCTACTGCAATTGGTTAGGCAAAGAACTCCCTACTGAAGCGCAATTTGAGTACGCAGCACGCGGCGGTCTCGATGGGGAAATTTACAGCTGGGGATCACAACCACGCCACAAGCACGAAGCTCTGATCAATCACTGGCAGGGCACATTTCCTTTTCACAATGAAAATTCCGATGGCTATGCCAATACCGCACCAGTCGGAAGCTTCCCTCCTAACGATTTCGGACTCTATGACATTACCGGCAACGTTTGGGAATGGGTATCCGATTGGTATCACCCAAATTATTACGCGAACAGCCCGTTAAGAAATCCCAAAGGTGTGCCCCAATCTGAGAGCCTTGACCCAAACGAGCCCAACCTGCCGAAACGATCAATTCGTGGCGGATCTTTTCTATGCAGTGAAAACTACTGTAGCGGATTTAGAGTCAGTGCCCGCATGCCGGCTGAACCTACTTCGAGCACCAACCATACTGGCTTTCGCTGTGTTGCGAATCGGGCCAGTATATTCAGATAGCTAGATTTCCCGGGCAATCAGCAACTTCATTATTTCGTTGCTGCCGCCGTAAATTTTCTGCACACGACTGTCGGCATACATCTTGGCGATCGGGTATTCCATCATGTAACCGTAGCCACCAAAAAACTGCAGGCACTCATCAACAATCTCGCACTGCTTTTGCGTGGTCCACCACTTAGCCATGGCTGCAGTCGCATCATCCAGTTTTCCTTCAGCGAGTTGCATCGCACATTGATCAACAAAGGTGCGCGCCAATTTGGCTTCTGTGAATCTTTCCGCGAGTTTGAACTGGGTGTTCTGAAAATCCAGAATTCGCTTACCGAATGCCTTGCGCTCTTTTACATATTCAGCAGTAATACGTAGTGCACTTTCGATAGCCGCACAGGCACCGGCTGCAATGATCAAGCGCTCCTGGGGCAGTTGCTCCATTAACTGGATAAAGCCTTTACCCTCAGTGGCTCCCAACAAATTTTCCGCCGGAACTATAACGTCGTCAAAAAAGAGCTCGGCCGTGTCCTGAGCTTTCATGCCCAGCTTTTCAAGATTCCTACCCCTGGTGAAACCGCCATCTCCTTCTACCGCTTCAGTATCCACCATTAGCAGAGAAATTCCTTTAGCGCCTTCTGATGGATCGGTCTTGGCGACAACACAAACCAGGTTTGCGGTCATGCCATTGGTAATAAACGTTTTCTGTCCACTTAAACGATAATGATCGCCTTCCTTAATCGCGGTAGTTTTGACTCCCTGCAGATCAGAACCCGTGCCTGGTTCTGACATGGCAATCGCCGACACGATTTCCCCCGACGCCATTTTTGGTAACCATTTCTTCTTCTGCTCTTCGGATCCATAGGAATTTATGTAGTGAGCGACAATGCCAGAATGAACGCCATTACCGAAGCCGGTAATGTGGGCGTAAGCCATCTCTTCAACCAGGATCATTTCATGCTTGAAGTTGCCTCCACCACCGCCCCATTGTTCAGGGATTGAAGCGCAAAGCAAGCCGGACTCACCTGCCTTCAGCCAGGCATCACGATCGACATAACCTTGTTTTTCCCACTGTTTGGCAACAGGCGCGAATTCTTTGTCGATAAACTTGCGCACCGCATCACGCATGATGCTCAGCTCTTCATCCATCCATGGAGATTGGTAATTATCCAGTAGCATAGTTCACTCTCTTCGATTCGATCTTTAGGATTGCAATTCGTTCATGCGCTCGATGATCATGGCGTTAGCAGTTCCACCACCTTCGCAAATTGCCACTAGGCCATATTTCGCTTCTCTGCGCTCTAACTCATGCACCAGCGTTGTCATTAATTTAGCTCCGGTTCCGCCCAATGGATGCCCTAGCGCTTGTGCGCCGCCATTTACATTGAGTTTTTCCTGGTCCGCATTCAGCGCTTTAGCCCAGGCCAGAGGTACTGAACCGAACGCCTCGTTAACTTCAAACAAATCAATGTCGTCGATGGATAAACCAGCCTTCTCCAGAACTTTCTGGGTAGCTGGAATCGGCCCTTCCAACATAATGACCGGATCAGAACCTATAACTGCCAATGAATGAATCTTTGCTCTAACCGGCAGATTGTATTTTCTTACAGCATCTTCGTTGGCAACCATTATGGCGGCGGCGCCATCGCTAATCTGGCTTGCGGTACCTGCAGTGATTACTCCGCCTTCACGCAGCGGATTTAATCCCTGCATAGCTTCCAGTGAAGCTTCGGCCCGAATGCCTTCATCGATGTAATGCACATCGGCGCTTCCATCTTCCAGTTTGATGTTCAGCGGCACAACTTCATCTTTAAAATAACCGCTTTCTGTTGCATGAGCAGCACGCTGATGACTGAGTAAACCGAATGCATCCAGATCATCCCGGCTAATGTCGTATTTTTCCGCTAATAGTTCAGCACCATCGAACTGGGAAAACTGAATTCCCGGATACTGAATTTCCAGGCGCTCACCTTTAGGTACACCACGACCATGTTCAAGGCCATCACGGATATTGGAACCGATCTCCACCGTACTCATAGCTTCAACACCGCCGCAGATAACCACGTCCTGGGTACCTGACATAACAGCCTGAGCACCAAACTGAATTGCCTGCAATGAAGATCCACATTGTCGATCAACGGTAGTTCCGGGAACTTCCAGATCAAGTTTGGAAGACATGGCGACATTGCGGCCAAGATTATTGGCTTGCGAACCGATCTGGGACACGACACCGAAAATAACGTCGTCTACATTATTAGTAGGAATACCGGTCCTATCTACCAGTTCGTCTATCACTACCGCTCCCATGTCTACCGGGTGAATCTCACTCAGTCTTCCTTTCTTTCTTCCGGTTGCAGTGCGTACTGCACCGACAATATATGCGTCTGCCATTGGTTCTGTTCCTCTTTTAAATCGGTTTTGTTCCGAAGCAGGATGAATTAATCGTGATTCGGTGTTTCTTAATTTTCTCCGGAGCAGGATTTGGAAATCGTGCCGCGGTGATTCTTAACTTATCTCCGGAGCAGGATTTAGAAATCGTGCCGCGGCTTTTTCACTTTTTAAGCTCATCGTTTAACGATGAAAATATCTCCATTTTCTAGATCGCTGGCATTCGGATTCCCGCGTCTAAACGAATGACTTCACCATTCAAATAGCTGCATTTAACAATGTGGGCTACTTCTTCAGCGAATTCACCAGGGTTACCCAACCTTTTTGGAAACTGGGTAATTGCAATTAATGGCTCTTTCACTTCATCCGGGGCAGAAGCAAGCAATGGCGTTTCAAAGACACCTGGCGCTATTGTCATAATCCGGACACCGCGCTTGGCCAGGTCTCTTGCGATTGGCAAGGTCATCGAAACTATACCGCCTTTACTCGCAGCATATCCTGCCTGGCCAGTTTGGCCATCGAATGCCGCGACCGAAGCAACATTGATAATTACGCCACGCTCCTGATCTTCAGTTTGGGGCTCATTGGTTTGCATCACTTCTGCGCAGAGCCTCAATACATTAAACGTGCCAATAAGATTAACGCGCACGATGTGCTCAAACTTTTCCAGTGGCATCGGACCATTTTTTCCAACGGTTCTCGCTGCTCCGCCTATACCTGCTGAATTCACATTAATGTGAATCGTACCGAAGGCATCGGTTGCCGAAGTAATTGCCTGCTTTACCGAACCCTCATCCGCCACATCTCCCGCCTGCCATTTGGCGTTGTCACCAAATTCAGCCGCGGCATTTTCCAGTGCCTCGGCGTTTAAGTCGTACAGGAAGACATTTGCCCCTGCAGCAACAAAATTCCTGGCCGTTGCCAGCCCGAGTCCGGACGCACCGCCGGTAATGAAAGCAGTCTTATTCTCTAAATCCATGGTTTGTGTTCCGCCCCAAAGCTCACTTTTTGGACGCGAAAGCATAATCTATCCACCTCCAAAAGTGAATCAGACTACCCCTTTAGGAAACTGTGCAAAGGAGCTAAACGACTGATTTCCGCTATATTTTAGGGCAGCGATCCCATATCATTCGTGGTCGATTTGATGTTTGTGAAGGATTGGAGATGGGACCTCTTGCAGGAATAAAAGTAGTTGAAATGGCAGCCATTGGGCCGGGTCCATTTTGTTCGATGATGTTGTCCGATATGGGAGCCGAAGTAATTCGCATTGACCGCCTCAATCAAAAAGGCAGCGGTCATCGCAGCAACGTCCTGTATCGTGGCCGAAAATCCATTGCCCTGGATTTGAAAAACCCGAAGGGCGTAGAGGTAGCATTGGATCTGATCGCCCAGGCCGACGTGGTGGTTGAAGGTTTTCGACCTGGCGTGATGGAACGACTCGGATTAGGGCCAGATGTTTGCCTGGCAAGAAATCCCAGATTGGTATTCGGTCGCATGACCGGCTGGGGTCAGGACGGCCCCCTCTCCCAGGCCGCCGGACATGACATCAACTACATTTCCATCGCTGGTGCCCTGGGCGCCATGGGCTATGCCGATCGCCCCCCGGCTCCACCGCTTAATCTGGTTGGAGATTTCGGTGGCGGGGCGATGTATCTGCTTACAGGAATTCTCGCCGCTCTGGTGGAAAGAATTTCCTCCGGTCAGGGTCAGGTAATAGATGCGGCGATGACCGATGGCACCGCCAGTTTACTCAGCCCATTTTTCGGCCTGATGGATATGGGTATGTGGACAACGGACCGCTATTCCAATCGACTGGATGGCGGCGCTTACTACTATGGTAGTTATGAATGTAAAGATGGCAGGCATGTTTCCATAGGTTCTCTGGAACCTCAGTTTTACGCCCTGCTATTGGAGAAATGCGAAATTACCGATGACTCCTTTAAAGAACAACTGGATCAGGGATCCTGGTCAATAAAAAGGGAGAAAATGGAAGCAATATTCAAAACGAAAACCCGAGATGAATGGTGTGAAATCATGGAAGGCACGGACGTTTGCTTCGCACCTGTACTAGATTTGGAAGAGGCGCCAGATCACCCACATAATATAGCGAGAAAGACTTACGTTGAATTTGATGGGGTTACGCAACCGGCTCCGGCTCCCCGGTTTAGCCGCACCCAGGGGGATATTCAATCTTCGTCAGCAATGGCCGGGGAACATACCGATGAAATTCTTGAAGACTGGGGATTCAGCACCAGCCAAATTGAAGAACTAAAAACGGCAGGAGCAATCTAAGCTCCCTATGGAAAATGAAACTCTAACGATAGCGCTCACTTTAGTCGCAGTAATTACAACTTTAGCGCTTTTTGTAAACTGGGCGGCGAATAAGCATATTCCTGGCCTGCTGATTATTTCCATCGGATCTGCCTTTACCAGTGCTGGTATTCTGCTACTCAAAACACAGGGGACATTGTCTCCTGTAATTTCGATTATGTTGGCCAACGCACTAATTCTGGGTGGGCGAATTCCAATAGTTATGGGTCTCGCGCAATTCTGGAATCAGGAAAAGTCCAAACTTCCATTAATATCCGGGATCGCCTATGTCGTCATCATGAGCGGCTTCTACTATTTTACATTCGTCGAAGACAGCATGTTGTGGCGTATCCGCATTTACACGCTCATGATGGTGGCATTCTCATTGTTTAATGTTTATCTCATAGCCAACGGATTAAGAATAGAAAGAAAGTTGCGCCCGGTAATGGCAATTAGCTCTAACTTCGGCGCTTTTCTCGCCTTGATGCTATTGAGTTTTAATGCAGTAACCGAATTTGTGCTGATGATGGTAAGAAGTGGTGCCCCTCTCACTTCTCCCGATCAGGGTACTTCTTTTCTGTTATTAGGATCGATATTTACCATGGTGGTTTTCGCTTTTGCCATAATCATCATGACCATGGAAGAGCTGTCGGTCGAACACAAAGAGAATTCTATCTACGACCCTATAACCACCATACTGAATCACCGTACTTTTCTCGAAGTTGGCCAACGCATACTCGGTGTTGCCCTGCGTTATGAAAAACCGGTTTCCATGTTGACCATCGAAGTCGCCAACATGGACGAAGTGGTCAAGCAACACGGATATAAAGTAGGTAATGAAGTACTGCGCCATTTTTCATTGATGGCCAGTGACCGGCGTCGCAATGAAGACGTATTGGCCAGATCCAGCTTCAAAGAATTCAGGCTCCTGCTGCCTGGCGTAGATGAAACCGGCGCAAAAATTGTTATCGATAAGATAAATAAAATACTTGTGGCAGAAGACTATATTTACCGCGGCAACAAACTGGACGTAGAACTCTTTATAGCTTCGATCACAAAGCGCCAGGAAGAACTGAATCTCCAGCAAATGATGCAGGAAGGTGAGGTCGAGTTGTATCGCGTTAAACAGCAGACTGGTGTAGTCGATCAGTAAATTACCAGTCGCTCCCAGATTTCCACGTGCTATCCCCCAGAAACCCTTGGCTATTTGCATTCTGCTAGTGATACAGTATTCAGTCCATCCGGAGAAGATGAACGGTCTTAGTAACTCTAGTAAATTATAAGGCCTGATTAAATAGCCAAGTGAAATCAGTCACTAGCAATCAGTACCGTCGAGGAATGTCGTAATGAAGAATATTCTTAGTGCGCTGGGATTAGTTGTAGTTCTGGTCGGCTGCGAATCATTACAGCCACCAGACGATGGCATACCGCGAATTCGCTCTCAGGCAGATGTGGATGCCTACAACGCTACGGTGTCGGGAGAAAACAATAAACTGGTATGCACGCGCGAACGTGTGATTGGTTCGAATATTCGCCAATTTGTTTGTATGACCGTTGCGCAGCGGGAACGTTTGGCGCAACAAGCCAGAGATGATGTGCGTCAACTCAGTGATGATTTACAAAACGTAATTAATAATTAGTACATTTAGTTATTAGTTAAAAGAAATGAAATTGGTCTGCCTTGCAGGCCATTTTTTTTGCTAATAGAAACCTATCTGGGATAACAATGAATAACATCTTTAGTAATCTATGCACGACCAGTGGACGCATTCTGTTAGGGAGCTACTTCTTTTTCGCCGGCGGCATCAACAAGTTGTTTAATTATCAAACCCATACCGAATACATGGCTGAGCATGGCATGGTATTTATTCCGTTTTTTCTGGGGCTCACAATGCTCATCCAATTGTTGGGTGGAGGTGGATTAATCGCAGGATACAAAACCAGTATTAGCGCATTCATACTGGCCGGATTAACCCTCGTCATAAGCCTGGTATTGCATGATTTCTGGACTATGCCAGCAGGTGAATTACAGACCGCCCACGAGACTCAGAATTTCGTCAAAAACACAGGTATTGTGGCCGGACTGCTCGTTTTGGCGGGTCTGGGCGGCGGCCCCTGGAGCCTGGAAAACCGCATAAAATCTGCCTCTCAGGCTATTTGACCCCGCTTGTGACAAATAGTCTCGTTAAGCTGTTTTTAAGCTCAGACTGCGTATAATGAAGCTATCTTAGTGGGAGTAATCACTGCCATGATAATGGTACAAAGCACTTTTCAGCTGGATCCCGAAAACAAAGACGAAGTAATTCGCTTGATGAAGCACATGGTGCGTCTCTGTCGTCAGGAACACGGCTGCTTGAGCTATGAATACTTTGAAGGGGTAACTGACCCCTATCAAATAATTCTATTGCAGGAGTGGGAAAACGCTGATTGCCTGCAAGAGCATTATCAAACCGATCATATGGCTGACTTTTTAAGCAAACTAGGCAATTATCTTGATAGCCCTGTCAGCACACGCTCGTATGTTTCCCAGGAAGAATCTGCTATTAGCACTCACTCAAGCGAACAGTCCAGCGAAGATCTTCCAAAGCCGGAACAAACAATTCACTAAGAATTCTCATTCTGGTTTTTTCTAGCTAATCTTAGTACCTAATTTTCCTGCGCTTCGAATGCCTTAACCGCATCCGTCATTTCCTGCGCCAATTCGTTTGGAATTGGAAAAGTCAGATGGTACTGGGAAATCTTCCAGCCACTACTGGTTTTAATCAGCACGCCTGTGCCACGACTGGTGCCATAACTTTCACTATCGAGCAATTCATCAAACCATGCAGAATTACCATCAGGTGTAAGATTTACATGACGATCCATTGGATGATATGTCCAGCCACTTCTGCCACCGGCATATTCCCTGAACACTGCTTTCGGCCAACGCTCCGATGCGTCGGTACCTAGAAAGACACTATCTTCACTCATTAAATCGAAATAGGTATCCCAATCCCCTTGGGAAGCTGCCATATGATAGGCATCGAGAACCTCATTAATTGCTTCCAGTTCAGAACTGATTGATTGAGCTATTGCAGGGTTAGTCGCCAGCACAAAGAGAAACAGCATTATCCTTTTCATAGTGATTGCTCAGTATTAAGTGATTCAGATTGTTTAGCCGTTTGTTCAAACTCGCCTTTGTCCAGTCGGGCGAAATAGTCTCTTGCAACCGCTCGAACCTTTGGTGCGAGAATAATTGTTGAGAGCATGGTTGGTATGGCCATGGTGGCATACACACCATCAAACAAACTGATAACCGCATCCAGTGAGGCCACTGCACCAGCGGTTACCAGTGCCATGTAGGCATACAAATAATATTTTTCCGTTTTGGTGCCAAACAGAAAGGCCATGCATTTGCTGCCGTAGTAGGAGTAAGTCAACACCGTAGTTGAGCTAAGTACGACCACCATGAGTAATACCAGGTAGGCCCCAAAACCGGGAAATGCCTGTTCGTAAGCCTGGGAGGTTAGCGTTACTCCGATGGCATCACCTTCCCAGACGCCTGTAACCAGCAGGGCCAGTGCGGTGCAGGTACAGACAATCAGAGTATCGATGATTGGCCCCATCATCGCTACCAGACCTTCACGGGTGGGTTCGTTGGTTTTTGCTGCGCCATGAGCCAGGGATTCTGTGCCAAGCCCCGCTTCGTTGGAAAACACACCGCGTTGCACACCAATGAGAATTACAGCCCCCAATACACCGCCGGAAACGGCGTCTCCGGTAAACGCATCGGTAATGATCAGAGCAAACATTGCGGGAATTTCAGTAATGTTGCTTAGTAAGAGAGTCAAAGTGATAGCGAAGTAAAACACCACCATGGATGGCACTGCTCTGGCGGCAAATGCTGAGACGCGTTTTACTTTTCCCACAGCAATCGAAAACAGAATAATCGACAGCGCAACGCCCATAACAAAGTCAAAAGTGAAATGATCTTCCGCCGTCGCCAAGCCGTTTGGAATCGCGATCAAATCGCGAACAATTTGCACGAGTTGATTAATCTGAAATACCGGCAGCGTGCCAAACATACCAGCAATCGCAAACATCCAGGCCAATGGTAGCCATTTCTTCCCAAGGGCTTCGCGGATTACATACATCGGCCCACCCTGGAGTTTGCCGCTGTCATCTCTGCCGCGGTACATGATGGCGAGGGAAGCGGTATAAAACTTGGTAGAGATTCCAACCAGTGCTGTCACCCACATCCAGAACACAGCGCCAGGTCCGCCGACGGTAATGGCGACAGCGACGCCGGTGATATTGCCTAATCCAATGGTGCCAGCCAGGGCCGTGGCGAGTGCACGGTAATGCGTTATATCACCCGCCGCTTCTGCGCTCTGGGTGTTGTACTTGCCACGCAGGAGATTGTAAGCATGTGGAAGATAGCGAAAGTGCAGCAGGCGAGAATGCACCATAAAGAAAAAGCCACCGCCTACCAGCAAAACTACCAATGGCGGTCCCCACATAAAATTGGCAAACGCTGCCAGGGCTGCTTCAATCTGCGCCATTGGATCTCCGTGAATTTATTCTTCGTTTATTCCAGGTGCTAACGAATATTGTCAGCGAAGCTGAATTCCGTTACTGGCACTGAATCCGTGAGATGCTCAACGAAATAATCCCAACGGCGTTTCATAAAGTAGCGCCTGTTACCAAAACCGTGTCCTGCATTTGGCAGGATCACCAGGTCGAAATCTTTTTCGGCTTCGATCAGTGCTTCCACAACCAGCAAGGTACCAGAGGGATGGACATTAGTATCCATCATGCCGTGGGCAAGCAATAATTTACCCTGTAGCTCTCCTGCCAATAATTGATTCGCCTGGTTATCATAATTGGTGGTGAGGGCTCCCGAACTACTAGCGTTGCTATTTGGATTTGCTTCGGGAAAAGTTTCCAGCAATCCCTGCCACTTTTCTCCCCAATCGTCTTCGTAATTGCGATTGTCATGATTGCCGGCACCGGAAACGGCTACCTTGTAAAAATCAGGGTAGCGCAAAATACCGGCAGTGGAAGCGAAGCCCCCGCCGGAGTGTCCCCAGATACCTACCCTGTCTAAATCCATATAGGGGTGACGCTCGGCTAATTGTCGAATAGTTGTTAGCTGATCAGGAAGACCGTTATCGCCCATATTGCCGTAGTAGGCATCATGGAATGATTTAGAGCGCCCGGGAGTGCCCATGGCATCGACTTCAACCACGATGAAGCCCAATTCGGCAATAGCCTGCTTGTCGTTGCGCGAAGCCCTGAAGGAACGGGATCCCACGCTACCGCTCTGGGGCCCGGGATAGAGATAATTCAATACCGGGTAAGTCCTGGATGCATCGAAATTCGATGGTCGATACATCAATCCGTATAAGTCGGTTTGCTGGTCTCTTGCCTTCACACTGAACGGAATCGGCGCTACCCAGCCTGAAGCGACCAGCGCGGAAATATCCGCTTCTTCCAATGCCATTAAAACCTCACCATCGGAATTGCGAATGACTACCGTGGCGGGCTCCGTGGGCGTCGAGTAAATATCGGTAAAGTAACTGCCTGAATCAGACCAGGTAATTACATGATGGGCGGGTTCCGGTGTTAACAATTCCAATTCGGATCCGTCGAAATTCACTCGATACAGGTAGTGAAAATAGGGATCGCCCTCTTCCCGATTCGATCCGGTAAAATAGATCTTTCGATTTAGCGTATCGACTCTTTCGATATCCAGAACTGCCCAACTACCGCTGGTAATGCGCTGAATCAGCTCACCGTCTGCCAGGTCATGTAAATAGAGATGACCCCAGTTATCCTGCTCCGAGAACCAGACAAATTCGTTAGTGTCATGCAGAACCCGCCAGTTCTCATCACTGAATCCCGATTCGAAATAGGTTTCAACCGATTCTGTATACACATCGCGCACAGCGCCGGTTTCGATATCCGCCACCCGCAGCTGAACCTCTTTGTGGTCCCGACTTGAAGAAACAAAGGCAAGTTCGTTGCTATCGTCGCTCCACTCGACATCAAGAAATATTCCTCCGCTACCGGCGATGTGATCACTGGTAGTTGATCGATGGGGGTCAGGTGGCATATTTAACGGCACTATGCGCGATTCAGGGTCGAGATGAATTACGATACGTTCGATCATAAAAATATGATCATCACCGGGAAGTGGGTACTTCCATGCGTCCAACTCCAGATGGCCAACTTGCGTGTTGTACAGGTACATCTCGCCAACTTCGCGACCATCGTGCCTGAAGGTTGCTATCTTGCTGGAATCTGGCGACCAGAGTAGAACTGGCCCGTCGCTGCGCAACCAGCCTGCATTATTGGTTGCATAACCGTAGTTTTCCATACCATCAAAAGTGAGCTGAGTTAACTCATTGGTACTGGTATCCCTAATCCAGAGATTATGTTCTTCGATAAACGCAGCCCGGGATCTGTCCGGGGATAAATATTCGTCGGGTGGAGATGCTGCTAACTGCTGTAATTCATTACTTGCGAGATCATACTGATAATTTCGATCATCGAATTCGAAATAAAGTAATTCATTGTCAGCGTCTAATTCGAGGCTACTCAGATCAATCGAATCGGGATCAATCTCCTGCCCTGAAAGGCGGGAAATTTCCGAACCCAATTGAGCGTTGTCGAACAGGGCGCGTTTACTCTGATCAGCAAGATTGGCGATAACATATTCGAACCCTGGTGCAGCCGAGCGGCGATAGAGTAGCTGGTCGCCTTCCTGCCAGTATTGCGCCAGCACTTCATTGCTTACCAGGTCCGCGGTATTTGCACCCAGGAATCCCTCGGCTCGTCGATAATCTTCAATGCCGAGCTGGGGTGATTGGGGAGAAGTTTCGTTGACTGCCTCGGGAGCGCAGCTGAGTAAGGCTGAAGATGCGAGCACAGCACCCAGGCTGTGAATCCAGGAAATTCTTCCGAATTGTCGGCCTGAAATAAGTTCCATAGAAGTTCCAATGATTAGTGCTGTTGATTTATTTTCAGCATTCTAGCATCAGTGGAACAAGAGTTTTTACAGCAAGCTATCGAGTATCAGATTGGTTGAATCCACAATTCGCTCATCGCGAGGACGCAAGTCTGGGTCGAATCCAATACCGGTTAAAAGCTGTAATCCCTGGATGTATCTCACGCCAATCTCATTGGCCTGTTCGTCAGTAAACTGCTGATCTTTTTCCTTAACCATTCCTCTGGCGAATTC
Organism: uncultured Pseudohongiella sp.; assembly: GCA_964616225.1. GTDB lineage: Bacteria > Pseudomonadota > Gammaproteobacteria > Pseudomonadales > Pseudohongiellaceae > UBA9145. Next base: position 56,924 of record CAZTTE010000002.1, on the reverse strand, counting down.
CTTGGAAAAAGAAACCGGCTTGCCGTCGCGAGTTAAAAGTTCGCCGTTATCATCCAGCTTCCAGAAGCGGGAAGAGTCCATGGTGTAGAGCTCATCGGCGGAAACGATTGTGCCTTCTGTGTTAATTCCGTGTTCTGTCTTGGTATCCACTAACACCATGCCTTTGGTTGACAGGTAATGGGAGATCATGCCGAAGGCCATAATCGAAGCATTGCGAATCTGTGCGTATTGCTCCCAGCTACATACGCCGTTGTCGATAAGGAATTGGGCGTCAATAGTTTTGTCTACTTTGTCCTTGGTGCTGGGAGTATCCATCAAATAAGGCAACACGCCATTGGGTTCCAGGGATGATATTGAAACAGTATGTCCTGCGTAATTGAGTATTTCATCTCCCTGTTCTTTCGCCGCCAGCCAATGCTGATACAAAGAAGTTGAGGTAGAGCTTTCCGCCATGTACAGACGCAGGACATTTTCCAGCATGATCAGGTTCAGATTTTCAGCCGGAATAACGGTTGAGCTGGGCAAGAGGCCATCGACGTGAAATTGTGAAGAGCCCAACACATCTTTCACCAGGTTCAACATGTGATCATGGTTAAACGCCAGAACCTGATCTTTAAACGGTATGGCGCCACGATTGACATCGTGGGTAGAGATGCGATTGTTGCGAAACATTAAACGGATTGGCTGCCCGGCCTTGGTCTTTAGCTCGTCGCTAAAAACAGAATCAGACACCTTTCCTTCCAGAACGGTCGCACCACTCAACCGAGGAATATCACCGTCCTCGATGATCTGCTTAATAGGTCGGCCCTGATTAACAGTTGCGCCGTGCTCAGTTACTAAATCGCGAATTTGCTGATCGTCTAACATAAGGATCTGTGCTTCTTAAGCCTGGATTCTGGAAAAGAGACGAAGAATAGATGAAGAAACATTGGACTACAAGATATCTCGCTCCCCTCGCGTAACACTAGCGTAATGGATTCCTGTAGGGTATAAATTTTTCTCGGGTGAGAATCACGAGATCGGATTCAGTAACAGGAGTACGGGACATGCGGTCCATCACGGCAATATTACTAACACTATTCAGTTTACCTGCTTTGGGTGACGTAGAATCAGAACCAAACAACACAGAGGACAGCGCCAACGACCTCACCCCGGGCACAGTTACAACCGGCCAACTGTCCAGTGACACAGATTTCGACTATTACCAGATTGCCTCAAACAATTCCGATACGTTGGAAATCCTGTTTGCGTCGCCCAATTCTACCGGTGACGACAATCAGTGGATGCTGATCGTTCAGCGACCATCGGACAACATCATTGTTTACCAGCAGCCGCTCAATCCAACATCTGACTCACCGGCAAACCGTACCGTGGAGATCAGTGAAAATGGAGCCTATATAGTTTTGATCGCACCGGTGGGTAGCTCCACTGAAACCCCTACTGCGGATTACGACCTGACTGTCACTCCCAGCAACTTCCAGGCGCCACTAAGTTCGTTCAACGGAGTCTGGCAGGATGATATCGCTTCAGCCTTTTATTCCGTGCATGAAGGAAGTGAGGGCATTCTGTACATTGAACTTCCCCTGGACGGCAGCCCCTGGAAAGCCTACCTGGGCGGTCGAGCTGACGATGTCGCTACCCTGGACCAGGTAGTTGGCCCCGGCAGTGCCCGACTGGAGTTAACATTTCTTACTTCAACTAGCCTGGAAGCACGTTATCTTTCCTGCCAGACCGCACAGGGAGGGAGCTGCTCAGTAGCTAATGGTGAGCTGATCTACACAGCGACATTCGTTTACGGCGATTGAATAACTACCTTGTCTTCTAATAGCTGGTCACAGCGCGCCTGATCGTAGCCCAGTGATTGCAGAACAGAGAGAGAGTGTTCGCCTAATTGCGGTGCCGCACTTCTTAGCGAAGCCGGTGTAGATTCGAAGCGCGCCGCCGGTCGCGCCTGGCGAACCTCACCGAATCCTTCATGGGCTTCCCGCAAGATAGTTTCAGCCTCAACAATCTGCGGGTGATCAATTAGATCCATACGATCCAGCAGAGGCGCACAGGGAACATCGGCAGCATCCAGTTTTTCCAACAACTCTGCCGTGGTCCGCTTGGAGACTTCTTCACCAATGACCTGGCGTCGCAGTTCAGCATGTTTACGCCGGGCAAATGCCGTTTTAAATCTTTCATCTTCAATGAGTTCTTCTCGACCCAGAGTAGTGCATATCCCTTGCCATTCCTTGTCCGAGATTATGCTAATGGTCATGTAACCATCCTTAGTCTCGTAGATCAGATCGATTGAGGAATAGGTACGCTTCACATCCATCTCCTGGTCTTCGAATACCAGGCCTGCCATGCCTTCCGGCCAAAGAAAGGCGATGGTCGCTTCCAGCATGGAGATTTTGATGTGCTGGCCTTCCCCTTTTCGCTCGCGATGGAAGAGTGCACTGGAAACTGCCTGTGCCGCAGTTAAGGCAGACACTTTATCCGCCAGAATAATACGGAACATGTTTGGCCTCAGGGTTTTTCGATCGGCCTGGATATCGGTAGCACAGGAAAGCGCCTGAATTATTGGGTCGTAAACACGCTTATGAGCATAAGGCCCTTTCTCGCCAAAGCCACTAATGGAAACAAATATAATTCTTGGGTTTACTTTCTGTACCTCTTCCACAGGGAAACCCATCCGCGCCATCGCCCCGGGTCGAAAATTTTGCAGCAGCACATCGGCATCTTTAATAAGATCCCAGAGAATTGCTTTTCCAGCGTCTGACTTCAAATCAACTGCCAGGGATTTCTTGTTGCGGTTGCAGGAATAGAAAGAAGGATTAAGACCATTGTGAGGCTCGCCTAAATGACGTAACTGTTCTCCGTGAACTGGCTCAATCTTGATTACGTCAGCTCCCTGATCTCCCAGCATCATGGCCGCAACCGGCCCTGACACCATACTGGTAAGATCCAATACTTTTATTCCTTCCAAGGGTCCCATATTCGACCTCGACTATTTGGGTTGATTGATTTCAAACGCTTTAATGTAGGCGTCGCGTTTAACAATTCTTTCTCTGTAAGATTCTAACTCCGGGGGCATTTCGATGTCGTAAGCGTTTACCCAGTTAAGACAGGTAGTGAGAAAAATATCCGGCAGACTGAAGCGCTCATGCACTACATACTCCCTGTCTTGCATATGCTTTCGGATAACTTTGAGCTGTCGCTTAACGTATTCCTCAGCAGCTTCCATGGCAGCCGGTGCCTCACCATAGATTTCAGAAAGTGCTCCGTGGCGGCGCATGACATACAGGCTGGTTTCGTCGAGCTCACCATAGATAAAGGCGAGCCATTCATCTTCTCTGGCCTGCTCTTCAATTGAAGCTGGGGGATGTAGCGTCTCAGCACTGCCGTATTTATTGATCAGATACCGACATATCGCAATTGTCTCCGAGAGTTTTAATTCGCCATCCACACAGAAAGGCACTTTCTGTTTGGGGTTTAGCTCGGTGTATTCTGCGGTTTGGGTTTCGCCTGTTCTGGGCCCTATCGGTTTTAATTGATAGGTCAGCCCTAACTCCTCTGCCACCCAGATAGGGCGGATAGTCCTGGCGGTGCCGGCGCCCCAGAAGATGAGATTTGTTTGTTGTTGTGATTGCAATTGATGCTCCTCAAGTAGGAGGACATCATACTTTTAAAAAATGGAATCACAAAATTTGCAAATGATGATGCTGGTTTATGATTCGTTCTAAGGACTCGTACTAAGTGCGGACATTGAAGGAGCAACTGGCCCCGAAAACGAAAAAAGGGAACAAGTAAACTTGTTCCCTTTTGAAGATGGTGCCGCCACCAAGAGTCGAACTCGGGACCTACTGATTACAAGTCAGTTGCTCTACGATTCGAGTAATTAGATATATAGTGCCATTTGAATTGGATCAAGATTCGATTGAATCCAGTGGGCAATTCGCCATAGCGGCTCATACATCCTGCGGGCGAGAGGGAGCAACTGACCCCCGAATACGAAAAAAGGGAACAAGTAAACTTGTTCCCTTTTGAAGATGGTGCCGCCACCAA
>CAZTTE010000002.1:0-52774 GCA_964616225.1 uncultured Pseudohongiella sp. | reverse complement strand
TGAAGATGGTGCCGCCACCAAGAGTCGAACTCGGGACCTACTGATTACAAGTCAGCTGCTCTACGATTCGAGTAGTTAGCAGTTTCAGCACCATACGAATACAAAATAGATTTACCAGAAGCCAGTGGGCAGTTCGCTATAGCGGCTTGAAGTGCGGGCAGCTGGGAGCAGCTGACTTAAGAGCACTAAAAAAGGGAACAAGTAAACTTGTTCCCTTTTGAAGATGGTGCCGCCACCAAGAGTCGAACTCGGGACCTGCTGATTACAAGTCAGCTGCTCTACCACGGCTGAGCTATAGCGGCTTTGTTTGAGATATTTTAAGGCTGTTATCTCGAACCTTGTTCAGCTGACTTGTCAGCTGCTCTACAAACCTTACTTCTTCTCTAGATTGTAGATACTCGACTAAATCCAGCAACTATAGAATCCTGTGGGCATTCGCTATAGCGGCTTCGTTTTAATCTTAGACCAAATCGAGGCGCGCATACTACAAAATATTGGGGGGTGGTTCAATAGCCCTTAAACTGCGGCTTCCTGCTACACGTAGGTGGCACGGCGACGGAGGAATGGCCGTTCAATACAGTAGTAGGTGACTGCAGAGATGGCGATCACCAGGGGCATGACCACCAGGAACACATTGATAACGGCGGCGCCCAGGGCATCGTCCAGGCTAATCAATGTATCCAGGTTTCTCTGCATGAAGAAATCCAGTAGCACGTAGTGCACGAGGTAGATGGAATAGCTCACGGTACCAAGACCAACCAATCCCTTATTGATTAAAGCAGGATAATGACTGGCAATCGACAAATACCCCAATACGAAAAATGCCCAGGCGGCGCCTTCAAGCGTGGTCCAGTAAATCCAGACCGAATTATTCAGACCCCCTCCTCCAAACTGGTTAAAGATGAATAGGCTTGCCAGCACGCCAATGATTCCGACTATAGCGACCCAGTCAAAGCGTGAGGACTCCTGGAATCGATTTCGATAATAGATTCCTGCCAGCATGCCGATCAGAAACTGATCGATTCGCCCCAAGATTGACCAGTAGGCGATGTCGCGCATGTCCGCACCCTGGCCATAGGCAAGAACCCGTACCGACATAAACACCGCGATCAGTATTACTAATGACAGCCAGCCTTTTTCTGAACCGCCAATAGCAAGAATGGAAACACCAGGTAGAAATGCCATTCCACGGCAATGGACCAGAATACAAAGGTGAATGCTCCACCATTTATTGCCGTATCGCTGTTGGCAAAAAAGAAAACCGACTGCAGCAATCCGAATAAATCAAAATTCTGCGGATTGAACAGGATTCCCAATAAAAGAAAAAAGAGGAATAGCGGGTAGGTTCGCAAGAATCGATTTCTAAAGAATCCAAAATAGTTAAGATTCTTGTGCAGGGAACCCACCGTAAAAACAAACCCGCTCAGTACAAAAAACAAACTGACCGCCGTATGGCCTTCAATTACCAGTGCTGAAAAGGGGTTGTTGGCGCGAAACTAGTTGGCAGGGTCATAGGGTGTGCCAAAAATAATCTTGTGGGCGATGAAATGACTACCGTGAAAGCAAAGGATCAGCAGTGCCGCAAATCCGCGCAGATGATCCAGCGCTGGGATATAGCCAAAGTTTATACTCTTCATGAAGAATCAAATCGACAGATTAGCGAGGAAATGAAGCATACTAAGTTAAACCGTATTTTGCTAAAGTATTCACAGGCTTACGAGTGTTTTGGACAAACTACGGGCAAGGCTTGTGAATATCTCACCTTCAATACAGGAATTTTTCCAGATGATGGCTCTCTGGGGCTGGATCTGGATTATTCCTATTCTGGAAAGACTGTTTCCCCTTAAAGGGCAAAAGTTTATCCGCCCGGGCATGATTAACGATCTGATTCACACCTACCATCGCGTGCATCTCTGGAGTTTTATCAATGCGGCACTGATTGCCTGGCTCGCCACCTACGCACAGGAACACGGTGGTGAAGGACCGTTTGGCAGAGGAGCCTTAATCAATGCTCATTGGTCAATTACTGCGCTGTGCGTGATGCTGTTTGGCCATGTGTCGTTCTATGTTGCCCACTATGCCAGCCACAAAGTTCCCATGCTGTGGCAGTTTCACAAGGTACATCACAGTTCCTTGAACCTGGATTCTTTTTCAACCAGTCGCTTCCATGTATTCGATAAAACTTTATTTGCGGCGCCTTATTTGATACTGGTGACCTACTTCCAACCGGATCCCGGAATTGTTTTCCTGTTTGTTTCCCTGAATGATTTCTGGGGCCGCTACGGCCACGGCAATATCAAAGATCCTCATTGGATCGGTTACTTTATGAGTAATCCCAAGTTTCACCGTTGGCATCATTCCAACCATCCTGAAGCAATCGATAAAAACTTTTCGGCGGAGTTTAATTTTCTCGACTGGATTTTCGGCACGGCTTACTATCCCAAAGATAAAATTCCCGCAGACTTTGGCTTTGAAGGCTATAGCAACAACATTATCGTTCAGCATTACCAGCCATTTATCGATTGTAATAATATCGTGAAGAATGACGGTTGGATGGCTCTTTTGCGCAAGCCAAAACCATCCGAAGCTGAAGGTTTGGAAATCGCCCACGACTAATTGCCATGACAAACCCCACCGATTCCACTGCCTGGAAAGAGCTCCAACGCCATTGTGCTGACTTCAAGCGCGATGGTTTTCGACTCGCACAGCTATTTGACATCCAGGATCGATTCTCACAATTCTCTATTCGCCGTGAAAATCTGCTATTGGATTACTCGAAGAATTTTGTAACTGCAGAAACCATCGAAACTTTGCTTCAACTCGCCCGGGAAATGGGATTACCTGAAGGAATCGATGCCATGTTCGCTGGAGAAAAAATAAACACAACTGAAAATCGAGCAGCCCTGCATACAGCCTTAAGAATTCCTACGGAAGAAAACTCAAACCTGGAAATTTCTGATTGCCTGCAGCGTATGGATTCTTTTGTTACTGCAGTTCACTCTGGTGCCTGGCCTGGTTACTCCGGAGAAAAAATCACAGATGTCGTAAACATAGGCATTGGCGGTTCAGATTTAGGGCCTGCATTCGTTTGCGAAGCCTTATCAAGCTTCTCTGGCAATGGACTCAATTTGTATTTTGTTTCCAACATCGATCCAACTCACCTCGATGACTTGCTTCTTAGCCTGAATCCCGCAACAACACTCTTTATAGTTTCATCCAAGTCATTCACAACCCTTGAGACTAAAGAAAATGCTGAAGCGGCTCGCACATGGCTGCTTGAGCATAGCGACTCTTCTACTGCGGTAGAGAAACATTTCATTGCTGTCACAACCAATGCAGAGGCTGCAACGGAATTTGGAATCGCCTCAAACAATCTTTATCCCATGTGGGACTGGGTAGGTGGTCGTTATTCCCTCTGGTCCGCGATCGGACTTCCCATTGCCCTGGCGATTGGTATGGAAAACTTTCGCCAGCTACTGGCCGGCGCCCACTCCATGGATAGGCACTTTCAGACTGCAGTACTCGGAGAAAATATGCCTGTAATTCTGGGTTTGCTAACTGTTTGGTACACAGGTTTTTTTGATGCCCACAGCCATGCAGTAATTCCCTACAGCCAGAAACTTGAGCAGTTCCCGAAGTACTTGCAGCAACTTACTATGGAAAGTCTCGGGAAAAGCGTAAGAAATGATAAGGAATCTGTCTCGTGTAATACTGGGAATGTTCTCTGGGGCTCTGCCGGCACCAACGCCCAGCACTCCTTTTTTCAACTGTTACACCAGGGCACCGAGTTTATTCCCCTAGATTTTGTCGCGGTCGCCAGGCCCGACAGCAATGGAATAAACGCCGACCGGAGACACAGACAACTTCTGGCAAATTGCCTGAGCCAAAGCCTGGCACTTATGCAGGGAAGTAATGATTCTTCAGATCCCCACCAACAGCTAAGGGGAAATAAGTCGAGCAACACTATATTAATCGATGAGCTTAACCCTTATTCCCTTGGGAGCCTGATTGCGCTGTACGAACACAAGACCTATGTACAAAGCGTAATCTGGAACATCAACGCCTTCGATCAATGGGGTGTACAACTAGGAAAAGTACTCTCAAACGACATATTTAGCGCACTAATAGATTCAAGCTCCAATGCAAATTTCGATTCATCCACCGCGTCTCTTATAAAAGAAATCGGTGATAAACTGGATGAATAGAAATGGCTGCAAAAATAGAATTTCGCAATGGCTGCACTGATGATGAAGAATGGATGTTTGGTTTATTCAAGCGCACCTTGCAGCACTATGTAGAATCGGCATTCGGGTGGGACGAGCTACTACAGGAAGAAAGTTTTATTACTTCACTTCCAATCAAGCAATTCCAGATTCTCGTGTTAGATAATCACCCAATTGGCGCCTACCATATCAGTACTAAATCAGATCACCTGGTGCTGGACATGATCCTGGTAGAGCCGAAATTCCAGGGTCAGGGTTGGGGAAGGTCTTTGCTCAAGCAGGTAAAAACCGAATCCAGAAAGCTTGGAAGACCTGTTCGACTTAGTGTGCTGAAAGCAAATCCTGCCGTAGATTTTCACTTGAAAGAAGGATTCGAAGAATTCGCTTCTGACGAATACAGTATAAAAATGCTCTGGACGGGTTAAGCAACTCGTTTCAGCTCCACCCGCTCTATGGAATCGCCTGATTCTAATTGCCCTGATTCTAATTGCCCTGATTCTATTTGAATCGCTGCCGCTCGAATCTCATCGTCGGTTGCCGGGGGATCGAAATTGAACAGGATTCGAATGTTTCTACACATAATGTTCTCCTAGGTTTTCTTGTAAACCATTCCTTCGCTGGCTGGGCGAGTAAGTTCAAATCCAAATTTTTCATAAAGTTCCGGAACATCAGCCATGAGATCAATGTAAGAGCCCGGATATGCAGCTTGTTCGATGTAATTCATTATGGATTGCATAATTTTCGATCCCAATCCCTTCCGTTGATGCTCAGGATCTACTGCGATGTCGACGATTTCGAAATTGATAGCACCATCACCGACCACTCTTCCCATCCCGACAGTTTTGCCAGCACATACTATTTGCACTCCGTACAAACTATTCGGCAACCCTTTTTCCACCGCCTCCCTGGGTCGGGGAGACAGTCCACTGACGTCACGCAAGCGAATAAAATCATCCACTGAAGCAACTTCTTCCACGACTTCATACATCTTGTGCATTCCCCTGCACTTGCCTCTCTGCCACATAGGCACCCAATGTTCCGGCAACAATTCTTCCAGTGTTCGATACCAGGAAGATAATCTCAAACGCAGCATCACTTCCTAACAATATGCTGACATCAATTATTGCAACCAAGAGTCCAAGAAGTATTCCATTGGGAATCCTCGATCGATCCAGATTCCTGGTTAACATATAAGCACCAAGAAAGCAGAACAGGAATCCGGCAATTGGCCCCACCCAGTATCCCAAATCCGCTGCGAACACCTGTGCCTGTTCGGGGTCGGAGGGGCCAAATATTGCCACCATGATTACCAGCACCAATACACTGATTATTTCGATTGCTAATGCGCCAACAACAAGTTGTAAATACTTAATTTTCATAGTCTGATTTTGTTTTCACCCTACAGGCTAATCTCAATCTCACCTTCAAGATATTTTACAGCCCTGCCTGAAATTAACACTCTATCACCGGCAAGTTCACAGTGAACAACACCACCTCTCGGCGAAATTTGTTTTGCGATCAACTTTTCCTTTCCCAGACGTGCAGCCCAATAAGGAATCAAATGAGTAAATGAGGATCCTGTTACCGGATCCTCGAGAATTGCCACCTTGGGTGCAAAAAATCGGGAAACAAAATCGTATTGTTCAGAAGGCGCAGTAGCAATCACACCCCGCCGGTCTAACTGTTCAAGATGCAATGCTTTTGGATTAAGCACAGCGAGATCTGCTTCAGATTTATAGACAGCCATGTAGTCTTCATTGGCCAGGCATGTACTGGGTTCCACGCCCAAACCCAGGACCAACTCTTGTGGCGTTTCACACGGTGATGGCATTTGATTGGGGAAATCCAGGCTTAACAGCTCACCGTTTCTAGTCACACTCAGAGGACCCGACAGGGAATCGAAAACGATTGTGTCTTCACCATAATCAATTTCATTAAACAGGACAAAGGCCGATGCCAGGGTAGCATGCCCACATAACTTTACTTCTGAGCCCGGCGTAAACCAGCGAATATGAAATCCACTTTTACTTGGAACATAGTAAGCGGTTTCCGCCAGGTTGTTCTCTTCGGCTATTTGCTGCAATGTCTTATCAGGCAGCCATTCTTCCAGAGGAACAATGGCTGCGGGATTACCCTCAAAGGCTTGCTCTGCAAATGCATCTATCTGGTAAAGCTTTAATTTCATTTTCGTGTGTTAGTCCCAACATTCATACTTCTTTTCCATATCCCTGCAAGAGCGTTCCACCATTGTTAACAACACATCGATATCCACATCATCAAGCTTGTTGATATAAAGACAGGAGCTGCCCTTTTTGTGCTTACCTAGTTTCTTAACAAGGGATTCATACTTTTTAAATCCCGGCATTATGTATAAGACAAGATGTGTTTTGCGAGGTGATATAGCGGTGACCACGCTATCACCTTCCCTGCCGCTTTCATATTTGTAATGGTAATTTCCAAAACACACTGCTCGGGATGCGACAAATCCTTTGTATCCACTCACTTTTTCCATTAATGGCACAATTCGTTCCATGTCTTCTCTGCGAGTCTTGTGCTCGATTTCTTTAATAAACCTGGTAACTTCTCGCTTCATTGTAATTCTCCCCTACTCGAGAATTTGCACGAACACATCAGTGATCAGTTTGGCTTCATCCTCGTGGAAATCTCCGTACTCTTCGATGGATAGTTCTCCACGATTTAAGGACATATCCATGCACCAGCTATGCAGACTGGCGTGTGCAGCAGGCAATTGAGAATAAGAGCCCCGATGCCTCAGATGCGCCACGCTAAGTGCTGGTAGTTCGGTGCAATGGATTCCATCGTCGTTAATAAACGACTGCGTCACAGGAAACCCAGCTCGCATGCGCATGCCATCGTCACGAAACTGATCGTAGAGAATGATGTTTTTGCCAGTTGGCGTCACTTCTGCAGTTTCTATCCAGTCGTAGAGCTTCTCGCGCATTCGGGGTATATGTTCAGGTATCTCTTGTTGCGTAACGAACGATTCAGTGGTGGCGAGAGTACGAGCTGGAAGATGGATAATGCAGAATTCGGCAGACACAATGAGAACCCTTCACTGAACAGAATGCAGCTTATGCACTCTACACGCTAGCTCAATAGATGTGAATTAAGAACGAATCAGTGCCAATAGCTCATTCGTTTTCTCAGTCATTAAGGCAGCATTTCCTCTCGCTTCTACATTAAGCCTGACAACTGGTTCGGTGTTAGACATGCGCAGATTGAATCGCCAGTCTGAATAGCAAATAGAAAGCCCATCGGTATGATCGACAGACTCAGCACCTTCTGCATATCTATTTTCAATAGATTTTAGCAATGCTGCCGGATCTTCAATGGTGCTGTTAATTTCACCGCTTGCCGGAAACGCAACCATTCTTTCATTTACTAAATCAGACAGGCTTCTATCTTGCTTTGACATTAGCTCGAAAACGAGTAACCAGGGCACCATTCCACTGTCACAATAGAAAAAATCTCTGAAGTAGTGATGGGCGCTCATTTCACCGCCATAGATTGCATCTTCTCCTCGCATACGCTCCTTAATAAAAGCATGCCCGGTTTTACTACAGATCGCATTGCCGCCTAATTTGTCAGCAATTTCTATGGTATTCCAGGTCAACCTGGGGTCATAAATAACTTTCTCACCCGGGTGAGACGTTAGAAAGGATTGAGCCAACAGGCCTACTATATAATATCCCTCAATAAACCTACCGCCCTCATCAAAAAAGAAACAGCGATCAAAATCACCATCCCATGCAATACCGACATCTGCACCATACTTTTTAATTGCGTTGATGGTCGGCTCTCTATTCTCCGGTAATAAAGGATTTGGTACGCCGTGTGGAAAAGTACCATCTGCTTCATGATGGATTTTTACAAACTCAAACGGTAGCTCAGTTTCAAGCAAATCAATTATCGGGCCTGCCGCTCCATTTCCGGCATTGCAAACAACTTTTAAGGGTTTCAGGGAATTCTTATCTATATAAGTTAACAGGTGGTCAATATAAGCTTGCTTGACATCTACTTCAGTCAAATTGCCCTTCTCGATTGGCTCTGCAAAATCGTTTTCCTCTGCCAATAGTTTTATCTCATTAAGTCCGGTATCACCACTTATGGGCTTTGAATTCTCCCGAACAAATTTCATACCGTTGTAATCTTTAGGATTGTGACTAGCTGTTACTACAATACCGCCGTCTACTTGAAGATGAGATGTGGCGAAGTAGATTTCTTCTGTCCCACATAATCCGATGCTTATTACATCTGCACCGGAATCAGTTAAGCCCCTGCTAAGAGCATCACAAAGAGCTTCACTAGCTAAGCGTATATCGTAACCCACAACAACTTTTTCAGATGAAAGAAATTGGCCATAGGCACGCCCTATTCGATAGGCAATATCCTCATTTAACTGGTCAGGTATGCGGCCCCGGACGTCGTAAGCTTTAAAACAAGTTAGTTCTTCACTAATAATTTTGCGATCTATAGGTATGATTTGTTGCCTCAATGAATCCGTCGATACTTCCGCAATCGAAGCGACGACCATCAAATTTATAACCATTAACATTACCAGCACGAGCTTGAGTTAACAGCGCATCAGTAATTTGTATTTCGCCATTCTTACCTGGCGCAGTGTTTTCGAGAATCTGGAATATATCAGGAGTCAGTACATAACGTCCTATAATTGCCAGATTGCTGGGCGCAGAATCGGGAGACGGCTTCTCAATCATGCTATTGACCCGAAAAGTTCCCTCTTCCTCTTCTACGCCTTCAATAACTCCGTAGCGGCAAGTCTCTTTTATTGGTGCTTCTTCAATAGCAACAACACTGCATTGGTATTGTTCATAAAGCCTTACCATTTGTGCAAGCACACCTGGGCCTTCAGTCACACAATAATCATCAGCAAGAATAACCGCAAAAGGATTATCACCGATTAAACTCTGCCCCATCAGTATGGCATGACCCAAACCTTTCATCGCTACCTGCCGGGTATAAGAGAAGCTACATTTGTCAATAATGTGACGAGTACCATCCAAGTAATGATTCTTTATCACTGCCTGCGATCTGGTGCTCGAGTTCATAACTAATATCAAAGTGATCTTCGATGGCACGCTTACCCCGCCCGGTCACAATTACCATAGCACTAATACCTGCATCCATGGCCTCTTCCACGCCATACTGAATTAGTGGCTTGGTAACTATAGGCAACATTTCTTTTGGCATGGCTTTTGTGGCCGGCAAAAATCGTGTGCCATATCCGGCAGCGGGAAATAAGCATTTAGAGATCGCATTCATGACTTTTCTATACGTCCGTACTTGTCTTCGAAGCGTACGATATCATCTTCGCCCAGATAATCGCCTACTTGTACTTCGACAATTTCTACAGTTTCGTCAAAAGGATTAGAAAGCCTGTGTTTGCTTCCTAATGGTATGAAAGTGCTTTCGTTCACTCCCAGGGTGATTTCACTGTCATCACAAGTTACCACTCCTTTTCCTTTTATAACCGTCCAATGTTCAGCGCGATGATGGTGTAGTTGTAAAGAAAGTGCTTCTCCGGGATTAACAATAATATGTTTTACCTGATATCCCTCTCGATTTACCAGAGATTCATAGGATCCCCAGGGTCGATAGACTTTTGTATGACTTTTATTCTCTTCGCGATCACTTGCTGCCAGCTGATCCACAATTTGCTTTACCGCCTGAGCCCCTTGCTTATCGGCCACTAACACCGCATCAGGTGTTTCGATAATGACAGCGCCATCAACCCCCACCGCCGCCACCAGGCGCGAATTGGCCTGTATATAGCTGTTAGAAACCTGCTCGGTCAGCACGTCACCAGCTACGACATTACCATCAGTGTCTTTCTCATCCACATCCCACAGCGCATCCCAGGCTCCCAGGTCGTTCCAACCGGCATCCATGGACACCATGGCTGCCTTAGTGGTTTTCTCCATGACTGCATAATCGATGGAGTCGCTTCTAATTTCAGCAAATTCGGCTTCGGGTATTTTGACAAAATCATCACCCTTGTCTGTTGCCAGATAGGCTTTTTCGCAAGCCTCGTAGATATCTTCTGCGTGAATCTTCAGCTCATCCAGAAAACTTCTTGCCGAGAATACAAACATGCCGCTGTTCCAAAAATAGTCGCCAGACTCTATATAAGATTCAGCTGTACTCTTATCTGGTTTCTCCACAAACTGAGAAACAGAAAATCCTTTCCCGTTATGAATTGGCTCACCTTGTTTGATATATCCATAACCCGTTTCTGGGGCACCTGGCACTATTCCAAAAGTAATTAAATTTCCTTCTAACGCTAAAGCATTGGCACTATTAATTGCTGCCTTGAAATTGTTGTTATTCTGAATCACATGATCGGCCGGTAGCACCAACAAAACTGCATCTGGGGTTTTTTCCAAAGCATAGAGCGCAGCCATCGCCACTGCGGGAGCGGTATTTCTTCCTACGGGCTCCAACAGGATTGCGCTATTACTTTTTCCCATAGCTCGAAGTTGCTCAGCTACCAGAAATCGATGTTCCGCGTTGCAGACCACGATGGGGTCGTTAATTGCCTCAATTCCTTCAACACGAAGCAATGTATTTTGAAACAGGGAGCCATCTTGTTGGGGAAAGTGAATAAACTGCTTGGGCAGAAGCGCCCTGGAAACTGGCCACAGCCTGGACCCGATGCCCCCTGCAATTACCACGGGAAGTAACATACTATTCACCTGCAAAATCAGGCGGCCATGGTAGCAAATAATTGTTGCATTTAATAAAGCGCCCCGAATTCACTAATTAGTAACTGAGTTCTGATCGAATTTTGTATCGATTATTTAGGCCCAAAACGATAATATCCCATGCCTTGTGGATTCGGCCCGGGAGGGGCGTAGATTAATGAAAGAAAGGAATGAAAATTTCATTCCCCAAAGCTCTTACGAACTACCTGATTTGGTGGATTGTGGATATGGGAAATTGTTTGGGCCAGGCAACGCAAAGCTGCCTGTGGACAACATGCTTATGCTCGATCGCATTACCGAAATCAATGCAGAAGGTGGTGAGTATGGACGCGGGCAGATTATCGCCGAGCTGGATATTAAGCCGGACCTGTGGTTTTTCGACTGCCATTTTCCCGGTGACCCTGTTATGCCTGGCTGTCTCGGACTGGATGCCCTGTGGCAGCTAGTAGGATTTTTCCTGGGGTGGAGTGGATTCCCTGGAAAAGGTAGAGCATTGGGTGCAGGCGAAGTTAAATTCACAGGGGAAATTTTGCCGGACGCCAATAAAGTTGTTTATGAGCTTTCCATGAGCAGGGTCATCGATCGTAAACTTGTTGTTGGCATCGCTGATGGCACTGTGGCAGTTGACGGCAAAGTTATCTATACAACCAAGGCTCTGAAAGTCGGGTTGTTTACTCCCGACCAATCGTTTTAGCTATTCGAGGATCTTATGCGACGAGTTGTCATTACCGGTTTCGGTATCGTGTCTTGTCTGGGGAACAACAAGGCCGAAGTTCTAGACTCATTAAAGAATGGACGCAGCGGAATTCGTCATAACGAATCCTATGTGGATATTGGTATGCGCAGCCATGTCAGCGGCTCGGTACAACTTGATACGGCGGATGTGATCGATCGCAAAATTCTGCGCTTCATGGGAGATACTTCTGCCTACAGCTATATAGCCATGCAGGAAGCGATTGAAGATGCTGGCTTAAGCGAAGAGCAAATCTCTAATGTCCGCACCGGCATTGTTGCCGGTTCCGGCGGTGAATCTCCGAAGGACCAATTGGAGTCGACGGATATAGCGCGAGAAAAAGGGGTTAAGCGTGTTGGGCCCTATCGTGTAACCAGAACAATGAGCAGCTCGGTTTCAGCCTGTTTAGCAACACCATTCAAAATCAAGGGCGTTAACTACTCCATATCTTCTGCCTGCGCTACCAGCGCACATTGTATAGGTCACGCCGCTGAACTAATTCAACTAGACAAGCAGGACATGGTATTCGCCGGCGGTGGCGAATCAGAACACTGGACGCTCTCTCATATGTTTGACGCCATGGGAGCATTATCCACCAGTTACAACGACACACCGGAAAAAGCCTCCCGTGCCTACGATGCCAACCGCGATGGATTCGTTGCTGCTGGCGGTGGCGGCATGATGGTGGTTGAAGCGCTAGATCATGCCCTGGCAAGAGGTGCAAAAATTTACGCCGAAATCACCGGTTACGGCGCAACTTCCGATGGTTTTGACATGGTAGCTCCATCGGGCGAAGGTGGTGGACGTGCCATGCAATTGGCCTTAGCAAACCTGGAAGGACCGATCGATTACCTAAATGCTCACGGCACCAGCACGCCCGCCGGAGATATTACCGAGCTCAATGCAATTCGTAGCGTCTTTGGCGACAACATACCGACGATCAATTCCACGAAATCTTTAAGTGGACACTCACTCGGGGCAGCTGGAGTCCATGAAGCTATCTACAGCTTATTAATGATGGAAAACAACTTTATTGCTGCGTCAGCTAACATCGAAAATCTGGATGAAGGCGCCGAAGGTTTTCCAATAGCACGTGAGCGCCAGGACAACGTCAGCCTGAATCGAATTATGTCGAACAGCTTTGGCTTCGGCGGCACCAATGCCTGCCTGGTATTCGATCGATACCAGTCTTAGCCAGGCAATTCGCAACATATAGAGGGAACAAAACCAGGTAATCACTGGTCGAATAGCCATGAGAAAAATTCTGACTATTGCCTGTAGCTTTCTATTGCTTGCCTCTTCCCTGACCGGTTATGCACAATTAGACCGCCCGGGTATTTCCAGTTTTGCCCAGCAAACTCAGGCGCAGCCGGAACCTTTGCCCCTGGAACAGGCTTTCCCATTTTTCGTTAGCGAGCAGAGCCCTGGAAAATATCGCGTTACCTGGGATCTCGCCCAGGGCCATTACTTGTATCGTCACGCCTTTGACTTCTCTCTGAGGCAAAACGCTGACGGTGACAGCTTTGAGGTCAATTACACAATTCCCGATGGGATTAAGAAGACAGACCAGTTCTTCGGTCAGATTGAGGCCTACTACAACCAGGTTACTATTGATCTGGAACTCACTACCGTGCCCGGGCCTGAAGCGGAACTTATGATTCACTATCAGGGATGCGCAGATTGGGGTTTCTGCTATCCACCCCAACGCTTTCCCTTCAAACTTCTCCCCTAGCAATTCTCCTAAAGCGTAATTTACCGGCTTCTTTGCTGATAAATTCCGTTATCTTTCGCTTATTTGTCCACAAAATGGATGAATTACCCACTAAATTCTGAGAAAATGCGCCGCTGTTGCAAGCAGGATGAAAACGGGTTTCATCTAAATCCGTCAAACCCACCCAGGATTAAACGCGATGGCAAAAATATTGGCCCTGCACGGTCCGAACCTCAATTTATTGGGTCACCGAGAACCGCATATTTACGGCTCTGATACGCTGGATGACATTAACCAGCGCTGCAGTGCTATGTGCGAAGAAGCAGGGCATGAATTCAGTTCATTGCAAAGCAATGCAGAAGAAGAATTTATCAATCGACTGCACGCCGCAAGAACCGATGACACTGATTTCATGATCGTAAATTTTGGCGGATTCACTCATACCAGCATTGCAATTCGCGACGCGATACTGGCAGCGGAAATTCCGTTTATCGAAGTTCATCTGTCTAACTTGCATTCGCGTGAAGAATACCGCCATCACTCCTACTTTGCCGATATCGCTATCGGCAGCATAGTTGGACTTGGCGCACAGGGTTATGAATTGGCATTGCAAGCCGCGATTAAACGATTAGCTGCTTAAGTCAGCTAGTAGAGAATTTAAATTTGGATGAATCTTTAGAGATTCTTCTTGAATGGAATAAGTCATGGATATTCGGAAAGTAAAGAAGCTTATTGAATTACTGGAAGCTTCTGACGTCGCAGAAATCGAAATCAAAGAAGGGGAAGAAGCCGTTCGCATAAGCCGAACGTCGACGGCCGCTCCCAGCCCGGTTCAATATCAAGCGGCACCCCCACCAGCCCCAGTCCCTGCTGCAGCAGCGGCGCCAGCTCCTGCTGCCGCCCCTAAAGAAGCAGAAGCACCGGCCGCAGCCAGTGCCAATAAAGGGACTGCAATTCAATCTCCGATGGTTGGCACGTTTTACCGTTCTCCATCACCTTCTTCACCTCCATTCGTTGAAGTTGGAACCCATGTAAAAGTGGGCGATGTGGTTTGCATTGTTGAAGCAATGAAGATGATGAATCAGATCGAGGCAGATCATGCCGGAGTCGTTGAGGCAATCCTGGTTGAGGACGGCGAGCCCGTCGAATTTGATCAACCACTTATAACCATCGTTTAACTATTGTTTACCCTAGCAGGGGCCAGCGTGCATGCTTGAAAAAGTCCTCATAGCAAATCGTGGTGAAATAGCGCTACGAGTACTTCGCGCTTGTAAAGAGCTCGGTATTAAAACTGTGGCTGTGCATTCAGTTGCAGACAAGGATTTAATGCACGTTCGCCTATCCGATGAATCTGTCTGTATCGGACCTCCCGCACCTACTGAAAGCTATTTAAACATCCCTGCCATCATCAGCGCGATGGAAGTTACCGATTCCGATGCGGTTCACCCGGGCTATGGATTCTTGTCAGAGAACGCTGACTTTGCCGAACAAGTAGAAAACAGCGGATTCAGTTTCATCGGACCAACTGCCGAGACTATTCGGCTTATGGGGGATAAAGTTTCTGCCATCGATGTGATGCGGGAAGCTGGAGTACCCACGGTACCGGGATCAAATGGTCCGCTGGATGACAACGATGCCCGGACGCTGGAGTTGGCAAAAGAAATCGGCTACCCGGTAATCATTAAGGCAGCTGCCGGTGGTGGTGGTAGGGGAATGCGTGTCGTATATGACGAAGCTGAACTCCTGAAATCCATACAGGTAACATCCACTGAAGCGCAGTCATTTTTTGGCAGTGGTGTCGTTTACCTTGAGAAGTTTCTCGAGAATCCGAGACATGTAGAAATTCAGGTTGTAGGAGATGGCGAAGGAAATGCTATACACCTAGGTGACCGGGACTGTTCCCTGCAACGCCGCCATCAAAAAGTACTCGAAGAAGCACCAGCCCCTGATATTCCGGATGAGGTTCGGGCTGAAGTGGCAGCAACCTGTATTCAAGCCTGCAAAAACATGAAATATCGTGGAGCGGGTACGCTGGAATTTCTCTACCAGGATGAACACTTCTACTTCATCGAAATGAATACCCGGGTGCAGGTTGAGCATCCAGTAACCGAGATGGTAACTGGCTTCGATATTGTGAAGGAACAACTGCGCATCGCCTCTGGCGAACCACTTTCAGTCAAGCAGGAAGACATAACAATCCAGGGCCACGCCTTTGAATGTCGAATCAATGCCGAAGATCCAGAAAAATTTATTCCCAGCCCTGGCAAGGTAAAACTCTTTCATGCGCCAGGTGGACCGGGGGTCAGGGTAGATTCCCATTTATACAGCGGATATAGCGTCCCTCCTTATTACGATTCCCTGGTGGCGAAACTGATCAGCTACGGCGCCAGTCGAGACCAGGCGCTAATGCGTATGCAGATCGCCCTGGATGAGATGTTAATTGACGGTATAAATAGCAATATTCCCTTACAACGAGATCTCGTGCGGGATGCTGAATTCCAGAAGGGTGGTATTAACATCCACTACCTGGAAGAAAAACTTAACATTTAGAAACCCCCTCAATGTGGCAACAACTCAAAATTCAGCTGAAGTCTGAAAATGCTTCTGCATTGGAACAGACTTTAATCGAGTCTGGCGCTCTCTCTATTAGTTACCTGGACGCAGAAGACCAACCGGTGTTTCAAAAGGAGCCAGGTAGCACTCCTTTATGGAGTAACACTTTTCTACTGTGCCTGTTTGATGAAAACGCCGAGCTGGACACCTTATTATCAGAATTGAAACGCAATACCGAGATTCTTAATAACGAAAATCTTGCCGTTGAAGTAATCGAAGACCAGGACTGGGAACGCAGCTGGATGGCTGATTTTCAAGCCATGCAATTCGGCGAAAAACTCTGGATTTATCCAAGCTGGCAATCCCCTCCCGATCCAGCTGCTGCCAACATCAAGTTAGATCCCGGTTTGGCATTCGGTTCCGGCACCCATACCACTACCTCTCTCTGTTTGAGGTGGCTCGATTCTGCTGAAGTGAAAACCAGGGAAGTCATCGACTACGGCTGTGGTTCCGGGGTTCTTGCAATTGGAGCGGCCGTATTGGGAGCCGCAAAGGTCCATGCGGTCGATAACGACCCACAGGCTATCGCGGCTACCGTAGATAATAGTTATCGCAACAACATAGCAGAGGGAATAATTACTGCTTACTTACCTGAAGCCTTACCCGAACTTCAGGCGGATATTCTTATAGCCAATATCCTGGCCGAACCCCTGCTGGATCTTTCCGTTAAATTTGCTGACCTGGTAAAGCCAAACGGTCACATTGCTTTATCCGGAATTCTGGAAGAACAAGTCCCTTCCCTGCTGACCTGCTATAAACGCTGGTTTGAGATGGATACCCCGGTTATCGAAAATGACTGGGTATTACTCACTGGTGTGCGCAAGGCGTGATATCCAGCGCGCCTTACCCTACAATCTAACTTTGTTTGTAAATCTTATTGAGTAGGGTGTGAATGGCCCTTCACGTCACCCAGTGCCCAGGCTGTGATTCAACCTTCAATACCAGTGCCGCCATGCTTGAGTCGGCAGAGGGAAAAGTTCGCTGCGGCTCCTGTCTTACCATTTTCCAGGCGATAGACAATTTCGTCCAGGCCCAAGCTGCGGCTGAATCCCACGAAGAAGACAGTGTCTTTGTCGGCAACAACCCGGAAGACTATTTCGACCCCACCCACTTTCTCACCCGTAGTGCCTTACAGCAAGCAGAAGAGTATGGAGAAGAGCCACCAGACGTCATAACAGAGCCTCTATCTGAGAATGAAAAGGAAGAGGGCATAACTCATTACCAGGATGAACCAATCTCAGGAGAATCGGTAGAGCTCTCTGAGGAGTCCACGAAAGAATTTTTTGATGCTATTGAACAGAGTATGGAGGCCTCTTTAAAAGAAGCGGAATCCGAAAACAGAAACTTGCTGCAAGAATTGCATTCCAAAGAAACTGCTTTCTACGAAGATTTTCAAGAGCCACTTATTTCAGAATCTGAAAACCTGAGTCCCGAGTTGTTTCCGGGCGGTGAGGATCAACTTGGTGACTCGATAGAAGAAAATACTGAACCGCAGCGATCCGATTCTACTGAATCCCATGAGGAATCTGATCTAACTGCTGAGCCTACTGTTCCCACTGAGCCTATTGACAGTAACGAGAACAAAGAATTCGCATCCCATATTATTACCGAAACAGAAACTCCACCTGCGCCAGAGGATTTGTTTCCAGATTCAATCCCTCCCGAAGAAGACGAAGAACTTCCTCCCATGGATGACTTCATCGCGCAATCTATTGCTGAAATTGTGCCGCCAAACAACACCCAGGGCGATGAAACTGAAGATGCTCAGGCAGCTGCTAACGATCAGCAGTATCTCGGAGAGGAGGGATCCACCGAAGCTCAATCGGAAACTGCCCCTGAAAACGAAAACGACCCTGAGAATGAGCAGGCGAACCAAACTGCGCCAGAAAGCCTGGAACTGAAAGCCTCATTTTCCTTCCACCAGGGATTTATACGGCCCTCTCCAGAAGATGAGCAGACGGCGACAGAGGATCGTCCGGAACAAACATCTGAAGAAGCAGCCACTGAAACTGAACAAGTTGAGGATATGGATTCGGGCAGCGCATCCATTGCAATCGAGGATTCCTTCGACCCCGAAGTCATTGAAGAAGAGTTCCATGAACCCGATGACGAAGAAACTGAATTAAATCAGGAAATTGTTGAGCACGATTTTAAAGAATCCATTGCCGATGGATTCGAATCATCTGAATCGGAATTCGAAACCGCGATATTTGGAGATACGGAAGAAGATGACAAGGACGACACTGAAGTAGTTCGTTCGCGAGCACTGGAAACAGAGCTGGACGATGATGGCGAACTGGAATCAATTCCCCTTGAAAATATTGCCGCAATGGATGTCTCATCCACACCGGTGCAGCTCTTAACCGGCTCCCATTCCAGCTGGGGCAAACGCCTATTGCTTGGATTCGTGATCATTGTTCTAAGTGGAGGACTCGGATCTCAGTATCTATGGCTAAATATGACCGCCTACAGCCAGGACCTAAGAATCAGGCCTCTGTATGAATTCGCCTGCGCCTATACGTTCTGTGAGTTACCTGAGTATTCAAACGTTGGCGCAATTCGCAGTGACACACTCGAGGTTCGTAGCCATCCAGAATTGGAAAACGGTTTGGTGGTCAACATTGAATTTCGAAATACTGCAGCTTTTCCTCAAGCCTTTCCGGTCATGGTCCTGAGTTTCAATTCCGCTAGCAATGAAATTGTTGCCTTGCGGGAACTTGCGCCTGATGAATATCTTGATCCCGCACTGCGGGAAATTGCGATGATGCCAGTTATGTCTCCGGTTCAGGTGAGTTTGGAAATCATTGATCCTGGCCCAGGCGCGGTAAATTACACACTTGCTTTTCGCTTGCCTTGATTGAAACCGCCCTGACCCCGGCGCATGACAACTGACACGAGATTTTTCCTTTAATATTCCCACCTGATCTCTTTCGTTGTTAAATTGACCCCGCTAGAATATGCGGCCTTTTATCGCTCAAGCCCTGTTATGCAATCGATTGGACCTTATCAGTTAAAGAATTCGCTGTTTCTCGCACCCATGGTAGGTGTTAGCGATACGCCCTTTCGTGAAATATGCACGGCTGGCGGTGCCGGACTTACTATTGCTGAGATGCTTACCAGCAATACTGAGCTGTGGACGAATGAGCGCAATCGTTTAAAACAAGTAAAACCTAGAATTAGTGGCCCTCATGTTGTGCAGATAGCGGGATCAGATCCAGCGATGCTTAGCGAAGCCGCTAGACTAAACGTACAGCTAGGTGCAAACGCCATCGACATAAATATGGGATGCCCTGCGAAGAAAGTTTTAAAGAAAGCTGCAGGATCTGCCTTACTAAAAGACATCAAACTCGTTGAAAGAATTCTTAAAGCAGTTGTTAACAGCGTTGAAGTGCCTGTTACCTTAAAAATTCGCACTGGTTGGAGCCCACAAACACGAAATGGTGTAGAAGTTGCCAAGCTTGCAGAAGACTGTGGAGTTCAATTACTCACTGTGCATGGGCGAACCCGCGAATGCCGTTTCAAAGGCCAGGCAGAATACGACACTATTGCCGAAATCAAGCAAAAGGTTACGCTTCCCGTCATTGCGAATGGAGACATTGATACAGTTGAGAAGGCAAAACAGGTTTTAACACACACCAAAGCCGATGGATTAATGATTGGACGTGCTGCAATGGGTCAACCCTGGATTTTTGATCAGATTGAACACTTTCTCGTTACCGGAATACACAAATCTGAACCTAATGCCTTTCGAAAACTTCGGATTATCGAATTACACCTAAAAAATTTGCAGAGTTTCTATGGAGAAACCAAGGGTGTGTGGTACGCTCGTAAACATGTTGTTGGATATGTGAAAAATTTGCCAAATTCGAAGCAATTTTTGTCGCATTTTAATAAATTAGAAGAAGGGCCAGCTCAAGTAGACTATCTCAGGTCTTATTTTGAGATCCTGGCTGCAGATGACGGAGCCATCGCTGCATGAACAAACTGGAAGAGTCCTCTACAAGCTCAAAATTTCAACTTGCAGAAAGCATCGAGCCATTTGCTCAACAAGAAAGTACTCTTCGATCGGAAGTAGAGAAATCACTCCGTCGATATTTCCAACATATCGAAGATGAACCGGTAACAGATTTGCATTCGATGGTCATGTCTGAAGTAGAGGCTCCTCTCATTGAAGCTGTTATGCGTTATACCGGCAATAATCAAAGCAAGGCTTCTATCATGCTGGGTTTAAACCGTGGTACCCTACGCACTAAACTTAAACAATACGGCTTGCTTTAGTTCTACAATAAATCCAACTATAAAGTTCCTTAGTAAGCCACTTCTGGCAACAACACAAAACGCGTTTAACAACTTATGACATCAGATAATTCTGGCGCCATCTGTCGGGCATTGATTAGTGTTTCCGACAAGACTGGCATCGTTCCTTTCGCTCAAGCTCTAACTGGCCTCAATATAGAAATTTTATCCACCGGAGGCACCTACAAACTACTCACTTCAGAGGGAATTCCCGCCATCGAGATCTCTGACTACACGGGATTTCCGGAAATGATGGATGGCAGGGTAAAAACCCTGCACCCCAAGGTTCATGGGGGTATCCTTGCTCGTCGCGACCAGGATCAGGCTGTTATGGAGGAACATGACATTCCACCAATTGACCTGGTAGTAGTAAATCTGTACCCATTCGAAGCGACTGTTGCTAATCCCGATTGCGATCTACCCACGGCAATAGAAAATATCGATATTGGTGGCCCAACCATGCTCCGCGCAGCCGCCAAGAACAACAAATTTGTTGCCGTAGTGGTAAATCCTTCCGACTATGACGGAATTATTGATTTGCTAAATCAGAACAATGGCAGTCTTGATCAGCAGACACGATTCGATCTTGCCGTGAAAACCTACGAACACACTGCCGGTTACGACGGTGCCATCGCAAACTACCTGGGTACAAAACTCGAATCGGAAGAATCATCAAAGTTTCCTCGCACTTTTAATACACAGTTTATAAAGAAACAGGAAATGCGCTACGGAGAAAATCCACATCAAGCCGCAGCATTTTATGTAGAGAAAAATCCTGAAGAAGCAAGCATTAGTACCGCCGAGCAGCTACAAGGAAAAGCACTCTCCTATAACAATATTGCAGACACCGATGCGGCACTCGAATGCGTTAAGTGCTTTGAGGAACCCGCCTGCGTTATCGTTAAACATGCCAATCCCTGCGGAGTTGCAATTGCAGACTCACCACTCAAAGCCTATGACTTGGCTTTTCAAACAGACCCAACCTCCGCCTTCGGTGGAATCATTGCATTCAATCGTGAATTTGACGAAGAAACCGCTCGAAAAATCACAGAACAACAATTTACCGAAGTAATAATTGCCCCAAGTGTTTCTCCGGAAGCACTGGCAGTAACTGCTGAAAAGAAAAACGTAAGGGTATTGTCCTGCGACCAGTGGGAAGTGCAACGAGCTGCCAACCTGGATTACAAGCGGGTTAATGGTGGTCTCCTGGTACAAGATCGAGACATTCATGCCATCACCGCGGCAGATCTTAAAGTGGTGACGAAAAGAGCACCCAGCGATGATGAGATTCGTGACCTGTTATTTGCCTGGTGTGTAGCCCAATACGTGAAATCGAACGCCATTGTTTATTGCAAGAACAACCAGACTATTGGCATCGGGGCTGGCCAAATGAGCCGGGTTTACAGTGCCAAAATAGCTGGCATCAAAGCAGCAGATGAAAACCTGCAGGTAGAAGGCTCGGTTATGGCTTCTGACGCCTTCTTTCCATTCCGTGATGGCATCGATGCAGCAGCCGAAGCAGGAATCACTGCCGTAGTCCAACCAGGCGGCTCTTTAAGGGATGAGGAGGTAATTGCAGCCGCCGATGAATTGGGGCTCGCGATGGTTTTTACAGGTGTCCGGCATTTTCGTCATTGATGGAAAATGGCCTATTTCTCATTTTTTGTGAGGCTGACAGAAGAAAACCGAGCAATAACGTTTTTTGTGATTGGAAATACGAATAAATGAAAGTACTTATTATTGGATCCGGTGGCAGAGAGCACTCCCTGGCCTGGAAGTGTGCACAATCCCCTTCTGTTGAAAAAGTATTTGTTGCCCCTGGCAACGCCGGCACCGCACTGGAAGACAAAGTCGAAAACATTGCTATCGACGTCATGGATTTCCCCGCCCTGGCCGAATTTGCAGAGAAGGAATCTATTGGTTTATCTATTGTGGGACCTGAGGCACCTTTGGTAGATGGAATAGTCAACTATTTCCAGCAACGAGGGCTGCCCTGCTTCGGTCCCAGCCAGCAAGCGGCACAACTGGAAGGCTCAAAAGCCTTTACCAAGGATTTCTGCAGCAAACATGGTATTCCAACTGCGGCCTATCAAACATTTACCGAAGTCGAATCAGCAATTGAGTTTATTCACGCCAACGGCGCACCAATCGTAATAAAGGCCGATGGCCTGGCCGCCGGTAAAGGTGTCATTGTGGCTATGACCGAAGAGGAAGCCATAGCAGCTGTGGAAGACATGCTGTCCGGCAATGCTTTTGGTGAAGCCGGACATCGGGTTGTAATCGAGCAGTTCCTGGCAGGGGAAGAAGCGAGCTTTATCGCCATGGTAGATGGCAAGAACGTCTTGCCCATGGCCACGTCCCAGGACCATAAAGCCAGGGACAATGGTGATAAAGGACCGAATACCGGTGGCATGGGTGCCTATTCTCCGGCTCCAGTCGTCACGGATGAAGTTTATCAACGCATAATGGATGAAGTGATTCTGCCAACTGTTGCTGGCATGGCAGCAGACGGAAACGATTACACCGGATTTCTCTACGCGGGATTAATGGTTTCACCGGATGGCAATGTCAGCGTGGTTGAATTCAATTGCCGTTTTGGGGATCCCGAAGCCCAGCCGGTAATGATGCGGCTCAAGTCAGATCTTACTAAGCTGTGCCTGACCGCACTGGAGCAGAACCTCAATTCAGTTTCCGCAGATTGGGATTCGCGCTGCGCTGTAGGGGTGGTACTGGCTTCCGGTGGATATCCCGGTTCCTATGATAAAGGGGCTGTCATCAGCGGACTGCCTGACACCAGCTCAGAACACCAGAAAGTATTCCATGCCGGCACTTCGGAAAACGCCGGCAACATCGTAACCAGTGGCGGTCGGGTCCTGTGCGCAACAGCCCTGGGCAATAGCGTGAGTGAAGCTCAGTCCGCAGCTTATGAACTCGTCAATGCCATAAGCTGGGACAAAGTCTATTTCCGTACCGATATTGCCTATCGGGCCATAGCGCGCGAAAATGGATAAATGGCAAAGCAATTTCAGCATTCCTTTCTTGACCGCTGCCTGATTCAGTTTGATCAGGCACTGCGAACCTGTGTCCCTGGTTCGAGTCACGCTACCCGCGGCTCCCCTGCCGAATCCATCGAAGAAGAAGAGCTGAGTGCCGCCGAGAGAAAACATGTTGCCGGCCTCATGCGCATTAACCATACCGGAGAAGTCTGTGCACAGGCGCTGTACGCAGGTCAGGCGACCACCGCTCGCTTAACCGAAGTTCGGGAATCGATGGAACATGCTGCCCAGGAAGAAGTAGATCATCTGGCCTGGTGTGATGAACGCCTCAAGCAGCTGGACAGCCAGCCCAGTGTACTCAATCCTCTCTGGTACGGACTGTCATTTGGCATGGGCGCAATCGCAGGACTTGCCGGTGATAAATGGAGCCTGGGCTTTGTTGCCGAGACTGAGCAGCAGGTATGCGAACATCTTGAAGACCATTTACAAAAGCTTCCTGAAGTTGACAATAAAAGCAGGGCCATTCTGGAGCAGATGATCGTTGATGAAAAACATCACGGTGAAACTGCAAAAGAAGCAGGCGGAGTGGATTTGCCACAGCCAATTAAACAGGCTATGACGACAATGTCACAGGTAATGAAAAAAACCACGTATCGCGTATAGGTTCGATTGCGCGAGATAAATCAACGCTTTTCTGCGCAGTAGTAGTGGTTCTGCCCCTCATCCTCAGCTTCCCACTTCAAACCCATTCCAGCCTCCTCTAGATGCTGAATATATTCTTCCCTGCCTAATGAGATGGATTCCTGCTTCGACAAAATATCTTCCCAGATGCATGGAATGGGCGGCGACGTAAACAAAAAACTGCCATTCGCTTTAAGCGTCTTGCCAACGTTTGCAATTAAATCGATCTGATCAGATTTATTCAGTAAGAACAGCAAGCCCCAGCTTAAGACTCCATCATAGAATGCTTCAGGAAAGTCATACTCTTGCACTGGGATACAAACCAGCTGGGAAGCGCCAAGATTTTTACGACTGATTTCAATCAGCTTGGGTGATGCATCAACTGCGGTTAGCTGGAAATTGTTTTTTTTCAGCTCTATGCTTAGAGGCAATCCCGTGCCACAACCCAGATCCAGGATTTTTCCTTCTTCAGGCAGCGAATCCATCCACTGGATTAACTGCTCCAAACCCATATCGGTTCGAACCCGCGCTTGCGCATACTCTTCCGCAATCGCATCGTATTCCAGGCTCATGGATTTTACTTAGTCGATGATCTCGAAGTCGTGGGTCACTTTTACACCAGCATTTTTGAGCATGATTGAAGCAGAGCAATACTTGTCCGCTGATAATTCAATAGCTCGCTCAACCTGTTTCTCACTCAGATTGTTACCCGTAACTTTAAAATGCAAATGAATTGATTCGAACACTGCCGGTGTTGCATCCACTCTTTTGGAAATAACTTCTGCTTCGCAGCTGGTAATTTCTTGCCTGGCCTTTTTCAAAATTGTTACCACGTCAAAAGATGAACAGGTGCCAACGCCCAGTGCCATCAGTTCCATCGGTCGCATACCCATGTTCTTACCGCCGCTCTCCGGTGATCCATCAATCACTATGCCATGGCCAGTGGCAGATTCAGCGACAAACATTACGTTTTCAACCCATTTAACTCGCGCGTTCATAGTAAATCTCTATCTAATGAATGGAATCTTAAGATCAAGCTTTGGCCTTTAAAGACCGATAAAAGCTGAAGTACAGGAGCGCGCAAGATTAGCATAGTTCCCAAGGCATCACTATTTTGCCGCGATCAATGGGAACCTGTAGTTCTTGCCTCTCAGGGCAATATGCTCGAGCATTGTGATCGATATCTCATATTTGCTATAAATATGTGATATACCTTTAGTTACGTAGGATTTGAGGGAGATAAGTGCTCATGGCTCTAATGGCAATCACGCCACATATTGAGGATTTAGATAACTTCCTTTCCCATTGCCATCGGAAACGGTATCCAAATAGATCCACTATCATATATGAAGGTGATAAGTGCGATACGCTTTACTACATCATCAAGGGTTCTGTTTCAGTCATATTGGAAGACGATGATGGCAAGGAAGTAGTTATTGCTTACCTGAATCCCGGAGACTTCTTTGGTGAAATGGGACTGTTTGAACAGCCCGAAGAAAGAAGTGCCTGGTGTCGTGCTCGTTCCGCCTGTGAGATTGCCGAGATCAGTTACACCAACTTCAACACCTATATACGTTCGCACCCGGAAATCGAATTTACGATTGGTCAGCAAATGGCGCACCGACTACGCAACACTACGCGTAAAGTTGGTGACCTGGCATTTTACGATGTGACTGGTCGTATCGCTCGAACTCTTATTGATTTAAGCAAAGAACCCGATGCCATGACTCACCCGGATGGTATGCAGATTAAGATTACCCGTCAGGAGATTGGCCGCATCGTAAACTGCTCTCGGGAGATGGCAGGACGAGTTCTCAAGGCTCTTGAAGAACAAGAGCTGGTTAGCGTGTCAGGTAAGACAATCGTCGTCTACGGTACTCGCTAGAGTAACAACATTCCCCACACGAAAAACACGAACAAGACACTGATGGCAACAGCAGCGCCACCGCAGTCTTTCGCAATGCGTGACAGGTCGTGATATTCAATGCCGAATCGATCGACGATAGCTTCGATAGCCGTATTCAGTAGCTCAACCAGCATTACCAGAACCAGCACGCCCACCAGCATGACTTTTTCTACATCAGTTTCACCGATCCAGACTCCTACTGGAGCCAGAACAATAAAGGCAAACACCTCAATGCGAAATGCTTCTTCACTCCTGAATGCTGCAATAATGCCGGCCAGGGAATAACGCGTCGCAGCGAACAGCCTGGCTAAACCCTTTTTAGCAGGTGGTGCGGAAACTTCAGATTCTTGAGTCTCACTCATCAGTAAAAAATAATTCTTTTAATTTTGCGCCAGGATGCTGCGCTCGCATAAAAGACTCACCAACCAAGAATCCGAAGATCCCGTTGTCAGTCATTGTCTTTACATCTGCAGTCGAATTTATACCGCTTTCAGTTATAACTATAGTATCTGGGGGTAAATTTTCTGATAGATCGAGAGTAGTCTGAAGCGAGGTCTCGAAGGTGTGCAGGTTACGATTATTAATGCCAATGATGTCGGTATTCAGTTCCATAGCTCGATCAAGCTCTTCCCTGTTGTGAACCTCAACCAGGACATCGATTGCTAACTCCTTGGCATAGCTCGCCAATTCCCTTAATAGTGATTGCTGCAATGCGGCAACGATTAACAAAATACAGTCAGCACCGAGCACCCTCGATTCCGCGATCTGGTAAGGATCGATCATAAAGTCCTTACGGATAACCGGCAAAGCACAGGCTGCACGAGCTTGTTTTAGAAATTCGTTTGAACCCTGGAAGAATTTCTCATCGGTAAGAACAGAGAGGCATGTCGCGCCACCTTCTGCATAATCCCTGGCATGATCCGCCGGCCTGAAATCCTCACGAATTATTCCTTTCGAGGGCGACGCTTTTTTGATCTCGGCGATGACTGCCGCCTGCTTTTGTGCAATTTTGTCCCGCAAGGCCTGGCAAAAACCCCTTGTGGGTGAAGCATCGATTAACTGTGATTCAAGCTGCGCAAGTGACTCCCTGGCTTTGGCAGTAGCGACTTCGCCCTGCTTATGCTCGACAATCTCTTCGAGAATGGTAGATACGGCCACGGTCTTAGTCGCCTGCTATGTTAGTGAACTGGACCAGTTCAACCAATTTCTTCAGCGCTTCCCCGCTCGTAAGCACGTCCTGGGCTCTTTTCACTCCGTCAGCCAGGGATTCTTCCAGGTTTGCGGCATAGATAGCGGCACCGGCATTCAAAGCCACGATATCGCCGGCCGCTTTGTTCCCGTATGTCAGGGCCTGTCGCATAAGCGTGAGGCTCTCCTCCGCTGAATCGATCTTGAGACTGTCGTAGTTTGCGTATCGTTCCATACCAAAGTCTTCAGGGCTCACTGTGTAAATTGATATCTCGCCGTCTTTCAGTTCCCCGACCGTAGTTGCCGCGGCAATACTGATTTCATCCAGGCCATCCTCCGCCGCAACAATTAACACGTGGTTGGAACCAAGCTCACGCAATACTTCCAGTAACACCGGAATCCATTGCGCATCGAACACACCCATGATCTGGTTCGGTGCTCCTGCTGGATTGGTGAGTGGCCCGAGAATATTAAAAACTGTGCGCACGCCAATTTCTTTGCGCGCAGTAATAACGTGTTTCATGGCACTATGATGCGCAGGAGCAAACATAAAACCCACGCCAACTTCTTCTATGGCTGTGCCTACTTTGCCCGCAGGCAATCCCAGATTTACACCGGCAGCTTCCAGCACATCGGCACTACCACTTTTGCTGGTTGCCCCTCGATTGCCGTGCTTGGCAACCTTCGCACCGGCGGCAGCGGCGACAAATGCAGAACTGGTTGATACATTAAATTTATTGGAACCACTTCCTCCGGTTCCACAGGTGTCTACCAAATGTGGAGATGCCGCCACATTAACTTTTGTCGAAAGTTCTCGCATTACCGTGGCACCACCCAACACCTCTGCAGCCTTAACCCCTTTCATTTGTAATCCCACAAGGAAAGCTGCGTTCTGCGCATCAGTAGTTTCACCTGTCATGATGTCATGCATTACTGCAATCATTTCATCCTTTTCCAGATCTTGCCCACCGGTTACGCGTCTAATGGCATCAACGATATTCATGTTGGTTCTCCATGTAGAAAATTCTTGAGAAGATCATGGCCCTGTTCACTCAATATCGATTCAGGGTGGAACTGCACACCTTCGACCGCAAGTGTTTTGTGTCGAACACCCATGATCTCTTCCGTGTTTCCATTGTCATCTTCGGTCCAGGCAGTGACCTCCAGGCAATCCGGCACATTATTCTTATCGATAACCAGGGAATGATAGCGCGTCGCTGTATAGGGGCTTGGCAAGTTTGCAAACACACCTTTGCCATCGTGATGAATCGAGGAAAGTTTGCCATGCATTACTTTCCCGGCCTGAACAATGTCACCTCCAAATACCTGCCCGATGCTCTGGTGGCCAAGGCATATTCCCAGAATGGGTTTCTTTCCAGCAAAGTGTGAAATCACTTCCATGGAAATACCGGCTTCATTGGGCGTACAGGGGCCCGGAGAAATTACGATCTGAGCCGGATCCAGTTTCTCAATCTCAGCCACCGAGATAGCGTCATTACGAAACACCTGCACGTCGGCACCCAGCTCTCCAAGGTACTGAACCACGTTGTAGGTAAACGAATCGTAATTATCGATCATTAATAGCATTACAGAAGATTCCAAAATCCGATGCCCCCGGAGAGGGCCAATCATAGCAGCCAGTTTGCTGTCTGTCTTGAAGGAAAAGAAATCCAAATTCAAGGAGTTAGCGTATTTTTAATGACTTCTTTATGGATGATTGAGCTATGAATCCTGTGACACTTGTGTGGTTTCGGCAGGACCTGCGCAGGCAAGATAATCCTGCGCTGAACGCGGCAATAGCAGCCGGACATGTGCTACCAATCTTCATACTCGATGACATCAATGCCAGGGAATTCAAAGCTGGCGCTGCTAGTCGCTGGTGGCTGCATCACTCCTTACAGCAATTGAATGAAGCTCTCGATAAAAAGCTCTGGCTTTTTCAGGGCGAACCACAGGCAATTATCGAGCAACTCGTAAAGGAGTATGGGATTAGCTCGATTTACTGGAATCGATGTTACGAGCCCTGGCGACTAAACCGTGACAAACGCATTAAAGCCCAGCTGGAAAAGACAGGGGTTTCGGTCCACAGCTTCAACGCGTCCCTGTTATGGGAACCTTGGACGATCCGCAAACCGGATGACACTGCCTACAAGGTGTTTACGCCTTTCTATAAAAAGTGTCTTCAGCAACATACCGAGATCCGCCCACTTGGGATTAACATAAACGATCTCAAGCTCCTTCCCTGCCTGCAAAAGAAAGACAAAATTGAGTCACTAAATCTGCTACCGGCTTTCAATTGGTATAAGCCCATGGAAAAGATCTGGTCACCTGGTGAAACTGGTGCGCAGGAAAGCTTAGTCACTTTTATTCAGTCCGGAATTGAGAATTACAAAACCGGTAGAGACTTTCCTTCCCTCAATTCGGTGTCGAGATTGTCACCGCATCTGCACTTCGGTGAGATATCGCCCCGACAAATCCTGGCTAATATTGTGCAGGCAACCCAGGGGCTTCACATTGATGATCAGATCGAACATTTTCAGAAAGAACTCGCCTGGCGCGATTTTTCCTATTCCTTGTTGTATCACTATCCGGATATTGCCAGGCAAAATATGAATCGGTCTTTCGATCAATTTCCCTGGATGAATAATGCGGACCTGTTGGGCAAATGGCAGAAAGGACTTACTGGCTATCCGATTATTGATGCCGGCATGCGCGAACTCTGGAATACTGGTTACATGCATAACAGGGTACGCATGGTAGTGGGTTCCTTCCTCGTAAAGAATCTCGGCATTCCCTGGCAGCGTGGCGCCGAATGGTTCTGGGATTGCTTACTTGATGCAGACCTTGCTAATAATTCTTGCAGCTGGCAGTGGGTGGCGGGCTGCGGTACAGACGCAGCTCCCTACTTCCGAATCTTTAATCCCGTCACTCAATCACAAAAATTTGATGCAAAGGGTGAATATATTCGTACGCATCTGCCGGAATTGCGCAGCTGTCCTGATAAATTTATTCATGATCCGGGATCGGCCTCGGAATCAGAACTGGTGCAACATGGGATCAGGCTGGGTATCGACTACCCCTATCCAGTTGTCGACCTGAAAGATTCAAGAGAAGCGGCGCTAAACGCCTACAAGTCGTTAAGAGAATTGGCGTTAAACGCCTAGTCTACATCGAGTGATTTTTGCGCGAGCTGCACTGCCCGCACGATTGCCCGGGCCTTATTCTGAGTCTCTTCCCATTCCGATTCCGGTTGCGAGTCGGCAACAATACCGGCTCCGGCCTGCACATAGAGGGTCTGATTCTTTATGACAGCAGTTCGGATGGCGATTGCCATGTCCATATTGTCATTCCAACCCAGGTATCCCATGGCGCCACCATAGATCCCGCGCTTGTTCGGTTCCAGTTCATCGATAATTTCCATCGCCCGCACTTTGGGTGCGCCACTAAGGGTTCCTACTGGCAGGGTTGACTGCAACACATCCAGGGAAGACTTATCATCGCGAATCTCACTTTCTACGATCGAGGCGATATGCATCACATGGGAATAGCGCTCTACGAACATCTTGTTGGGCACTGTTACTGAACCTATTTTAGAGACACGACCAGAATCATTTCGGCTCAAATCGATCAGCATAAGATGCTCGGCAATTTCTTTGGCATCGGCTAGCAACTCTTCTTCCAGTGCCTGATCTTCTGCCTCAGTTGCTCCCCGCTTGCGGGTGCCCGCCAGTGGTCTCACGGTAATCTTGCCATTCTCGACGCGGGCCAAAATTTCGGGGGAGGCACTTACCACATGATGGTCACCCATATCGAAGAACACCATGTAAGGTGACGGATTCAAATAGCGCAAAGCCCGATAGACATTGATTGGGTCGCCATCAAATCCCACGGACATACGCTGGGCAAGAACAACCTGCATCACATCTCCGGCGACGATGTAATCCTTGATTTTGTTGACCGCGGTTTCGAACGCGGCCTGTTCAAAATGGTGGTGAAAATCCGCCTCGGTAATTTCTTTATCGCCAATGGAGTCTGGCAAGGGCGTTGGCGATTTGAGAAGTTCCTGTAATTGATCCAGTCTGCGCTGGGCAATTTCGTAGGAATCGGGCACCGAAGGGTCAACGTTGATGACAAATGAAGTGGTGCCGCGAAGATTATCGAACACCACCACTTCCTCAGAAACCATTAACAGAATCTCAGGGGTATTAATGTCATCGATTCCTTCACTGGGGCCTATGGTAGTTTCAACATAGCGTACGGCGTCATAGGCAAAGTAACCAACCAGGCCACCGGTGAATCTTTGAGAATCTGAGGTTTCCGCAACTCGAAACCTGGATTTGAATTCAGTTATGAATTCAAAAGGATTGTCTGATGTTATTTCTTCGATAACTTCGTCATTGGTTTCGACAGTGATGGTAGTTTCTCTAACTCTTACTACTGTTTTACAGGGCAAACCAATGATCGAGAAACGGCCCCATTTTTCTCCGCCCTGTACCGACTCGAAGAAAAAGCTGTGTTTGCCTTTAGCGAGTTTTAAATAGGTGCTGAGAGGAGTTTCAGTATCTGCCAGAACTTCCCGTACCACTGGAATACGGTTATAGCCTTCTTCCGCCAGCTTCTGAAACTGATCTCGATTCATTGGTGAGGTCTTAGTGATTAGGACTGGGTTTCTGACCAAGTTCAGCGCGCATGGCGTTAATAGTGGCTGTGTAGTCCTTGCTATTGAATATGGCGGAGCCCGCTACAAACATGTCGGCTCCGGCGTCGGCAATCTCGCGAATATTCTTGACCCCCACACCCCCATCCACTTCGAGACGAATGGGATAACCACTGTCATCGATAAGCTTGCGTACCTTTTCGAGTTTTTTAAGGGTTGAAGGGATAAATTTTTGTCCGCCAAATCCGGGATTCACCGACATCAGCAGTATGACATCGATCTTGTCCATCAGGTATTCGAGACAATCGACTGAAGAACCCGGATTAAATACGAGTCCAGACTTACAGCCCTGATCTCGAATCAATTGTAGCGATCGATCTACGTGTGACGTTGCTTCCGGATGAAAACTGATATAGCTCGCCCCGGCCTTGGCAAAGTCGAGAATAAGCTGATCGACCGGAGAAACCATTAAATGTACGTCGATCGGTGCCGTAATCTTGTGATTGCGCAAGGCCTCACAAACCATCGGACCTATGGTGAGGTTGGGCACGTAGTGATTATCCATCACATCGAAATGGATCACATCAGCACCAGCGTCCAGGACCGCGTTAACTTCCTCCCCCAGGCAAGCGAAATCGGCCGAGAGAATAGACGGAGCAATCAGATAATCTTTCATTGAGTTACTTGGCCCTGATTCCAGAAGTGGCGGTATTTTACAGATTACGCATGTGTTTGTCCCAATATCATCCTCATATCAAAGATGTATTTTCGAGCGTTTGCTGTCTCCCTAATTCAACAGGGCGTAGCGAGGAATGAAGCAAGCGCAGTAGCACAAGCTGGATCAGAGAGACTGCTGTCAGGCACGGATTTTCCGAAAGCCGCAAACGGTTTCATAGGCAGTGCGGATGGCCATGGATTTTTCCTGGGCTTGCTTGAGAGATTCGTCGGATAGATTATCCCTTACGAGTTTGTCCGGGTGATAACGGGACATCATGCGCAGGTATGCCCGGCGAATTTCGCCATCTTCAACATCTGGCTCTAATTGCAAAACTTTATAGGCATTGTGCAGAAAATTACGGGTCTTGCTTTGCCTGGTATCTGTGTGGCCCTGCATTTCATTGCACATGGATAGAAACGCAGCTTTATCATATCCAAGCAGCTCTGCCACATCTCTAAGCAAGACTCTTTCTTTCAGGCGCAGTTCACCTTTTACGAAGGCATGCCTGATCTGAATCTTCAGAAAAAGCTTTGCCAGCGCACTGTTTTTTCCAATCGTGGCCACCAGGTCCATAATGCATGGAAGAACATCTGTATTGGGCTGCTTACCCTGATCGAAATAGTTAATCGCCTGCTGCCGTTCGACTGAACCCAGACCCAATAGCTGCATGATAGTAGAGGCGTACTTCACCTCACCGGTAGTAACGCGCCCATCCATCTTGGCTATTTTCCCCATAACCGCAAACATGGCCATCAACAAAATCTGCTGCGTACGGCCACCATCGGGAACAACCGCATGGGGGTTGCTGCCATTCAGGCGGCTCGTTATTGCTCGCTTGTATCCGCGATTTAGTAATAATGCCAACATGACTCAGTCTCCACTCGATTGAGCAAGCAGTGCATTTACTTCTTGCAATCTTTCAGGGGTGCCCACGTCTATCCACAGACCATCATGAATTTCGCCGCTTACCAGATCTTCAGCCATCGCTTCCTGTAGCAGTGGAACCATTGAACGTGGCTGAATCGGAAATCCTTCAAACAGTTTCTTGTGCATTACGCTGATTCCGCTAAAAGTCAGGCGCTTATCTCGCGCCTCGTGATCTTCATGTACCTTGCCATTGTCATCGATATAGAAATCGCCATGAGGATTATGCTCGGCATTCTCGACCAGTACTAAATGTGCCAGGCGGTCATCTGCGTCGATTGGTTGCAAACGGGAAAAATCGAAGTCCGTCCAGATATCCGCGTTCACCACTATAAAACTGTCATCTTTAAGTTTAGGCAAAGATTTGATAATTCCACCGGCAGTTTCCAATCGAATGGCTTCCCTGGAATAATGAATCTCGATGCCAAACTGCGAACCATCGCCCAGGGCTTCTTCGATCATGGATCCGAGATAAAAGTGATTGATGACTATGCCCGTCACGCCGCCGGTAACGAGACGCTCGATCTGATGCTCGATAAGTGTCTTATCCCCTACTTTTAGCAGAGGTTTCGGTGTATCGGCGGTAAGGAGCTTCATCCGCTTGCCCAGCCCAGCCGCCAGAATCATGGCACGCATAGTTAATCCAGAATGAGTGTTTTCTGCGGCCGGCAATCCTGCCCTGGCGCAGCAGTGTTTTAAAGCCTGGTCGCTGCTATCGGCTCTACTGACTGTCTGAACCAGTCAGTAAATGGTCTAAGTTCCGTATAGCGTTGACTAACCTCCAAAAAATATTGGATGACCAGAGGAATATCGGCCAAATAGCGCGGTTTATTATCCCTAATAGACAATCGGGCAAAGATGCCGATCACCTTCAGTTGGCGCTGAAGCCCCATAAGATCGAAGTCGCGGAGGAATTGAAGCTCATCGATGCCGCTGATGAGACCAGAGCTTTTTGCCTGTTCCAAATAATAGAGTGCCCAGGTATCGACCAGTTCCGGTTCCCAGCTGATATAGGCATCTCTTAGCAAAGAAACCAGGTCATAGGTATAAGGCCCACTCACCGCATCCTGAAAATCGATGATGCCGGGACTGGAGTCTTGGCCGAATTCAGCAGGGTTTAATATCAACAAATTGCGCGAATGATAATCTCTGTGAACTGCGACCTGAGGCTGGGATAACGCTGCCTCCTCGAGGAATTCAAGCGTATCTGCGATGAGCTGTCTGGACTCATCATTAAGTTCGAGATTAAGAAACGCCCCACAAAACCACTCTTCGAATAAAGCCATTTCACGATGCAGTTCTTTCTTATCATAGGGGTCAAGTCTCTCTTTATCTACCCTGGCCTGGATATCGAGCAGGGAATCTATCGCAGATTCGTAAAGCGAATTGATAGATTTGTTGTCTCCTGTAGATTTCAAATCCAGCAACTTGTGTAGATAGAGCTCATCACCGAAATCATCCAGCAACATGAACCCCTGATCATAATCAGTGGAAAAGACCTTGGGCGCGCTGACTCCTGCTTCCCGTAGCAAGTTGCATATCCGTACAAAGATTCTGGAATTTTCTTTCTCGGGAGGTGCATCAACGGCGATGAAATGAGACTCACCGGATCTAACCCGAAAATAGCGACGAAAACTTGCATCCCCGCTGACTAACTCGAGCACGACATCCCCCCGATGCTCGGGCAATAATTGGCCAAACGCCTGGACAATCCAGCTGGCTAATTTTTCTTCTCTAGATTCCGACATTTGACCTGTTTTCTGTATCCTTGTGCTTGCTTTGAAATCAAACAGCAATGAATTATTATGCCCTTGCGCTCAAGTTTCGCACATCATTAAGTCTGTACTTCAACTTGTTAGTCGGTTTCAACCACAAATTGTTTATTCCCAACTTAGATTTGATCTTCTCAGGATTGTCTTACCGTGCCATATAAGAAGCGCCTGTTAGGATCGGAAATAGCCTTAATTGTGACTGCGGGATTGTTTCTCGCCGCCAGTCCTGAGCCGGCAGAGGCCCAGCTTCCCCAGTTTAGCTGTCGACCAAACGACGCCGGAGATGGCTGGATCTGTGAGAGTACGGGCCCCATAGAATCACGCAATACGGCGGATGGCACTGATCGCTATGACAGCGATACTGCAGTGCTGCCCGAAACTGGCGCTGAAGAGGAGCTGACTGGCTTTCGATTTCCAATCCAGGCGCCGGTGGATGCCACAGCAGAACCAGAAACGGAAACAGAGCTGGAAACAGAAGCTGCCGAAGAAGAACAGCCCACTGAAGAATCCGAACAGGAAAACCAGGCGAGCAACCAGCAACCCGGCTTTCCATTGGCCCCTGCCGACGCAATAACAGAACCAGATCCGGATCCTGAAGTTCAAGCAGCAGCACAACCTACAGCTCAACCTGCAGCTCAACCTATTATCCCGGTGACTTCTGACTACGAACTGGACTGGGTACCACGTGAAGAACTGACCGAAGAACAACTGGCAGGCGTGCCAGGAAATTGCTGCGGTACTTATGTCGACCCCGCGGCCGGGCTATTTGATCCGGAAAACGATCCGGCGAATGCCGGCACCACGTTTCTAACCAACACCGGCCTGTCACAGATTAATCAGAACCTGATCACAATCGATGGCGATGTAATTGTCCAACAAGGCTATCGCACGATCAGCAACGATGAAACTACGACCATCGATCGTGGTGACAATACGGTATTAATGGATGGCAATGTGGAATTTCGCGAGCCCGGAATTTTGTTACTGGGAAATTCTGCCCACATCGACAGTGCCAATTCTGTAAATCGCGTGGCTGACGCCCAATATGTATTACACAACTATGGCGCGCATGGCAATGCAGCGAGCATTGTCTACACAGCGGACTCTGGCCTGGTGAGTATCGAAAACGGAGAATTCAGCCGCTGCGAGCCAGGCAGCAACTTCTGGAAACTGCGGGCAGACAGCATTATCTTGGATCAGGATTCCAATCGTGGCTATGCCGACAACGTAAGCCTCCGCCTGGGAAACTTTCCTATCTTCTATTACCCGGGCACGCTGCCT
This sequence comes from uncultured Pseudohongiella sp., assembly GCA_964616225.1. GTDB lineage: Bacteria > Pseudomonadota > Gammaproteobacteria > Pseudomonadales > Pseudohongiellaceae > UBA9145. Next base: position 16,332 of record CAZTTE010000002.1, on the reverse strand, counting down.
TTTCCCCTGGGGGATGAAAGAATATCGGGATTCCTGGCCCCCAGCACCGGCTCAACCCGCAGTGGCGGCTTCGATTTCGAATTGCCCTACTATTTCAACCTGGCGCCTCATTATGACGCCACCTTGTCACCGCGAATCATTTCAGATCGAGGCACCCTCATAGGGCTGGAAGCGCGCTACCTCGCCAATTGGTCAATGAACACTTTGAATTTATCCGGGCTTTCCGGCGACAAATTGTATGACCCGACAACAATCGACATACCCGGCACAGAATCTCCGCCGGTTGAAGATCGCTGGTTTGTGGGTTTTGAGCATCGGGGAATACTCGGCAGTAATTTCACCACCTTTGTCGACTACAACGCAGTCAGCGATGAAGACTATTTTTATGATCTTGGCAGCAGCGGATTAAATCTAACCAGTCGCACCCATCTCAACCGACAGGGCCGGTTAAATTTTAACTCAGACTACCTGCGGGCAGGTCTTAATGTGCAACGCTTAGAAATAATCGATCCTTTTTATGCGCGCTCCAACATCAATAAACCCTTCGATCGATTGCCCCAGTTCCACTTTGAAAGTAATGCCTACCTGTGGGGTGGCTTCAGAGTTGGTATTCGCGGAGAGGTGACTTCTTTTGACCGAAACCTGGATGACGCTCTGTTGAGCATGACGCAACTGGATAATGGCGCCCTGGTCAATGGCGAAAGGTTTAATGCGGAACCAGAGATCGGCTGGTCCACAGAAAACCCCGGCTGGTTTATTCGCACGAATGCCAAATACAAACACGTTCAATACAAGCTGCAGAACCAGGCCTTGGGAACCATTGAAGATCCGGATGTAGGAATAGGCATTTATTCTTTTGACTCAGGCTTAGTATTCGAGCGCGACATGAATCGAGTTAGCGGCTGGCGTCAAACATTGGAACCGCGCCTCTTTTATCTCTACAGCGAATTCGAAGACCAGAGTAGTCTGCCCCTATTTGACACCTCCGAACTTAATTTCAGCTTTAGTCAGCTCTTTCGCGATGACCGTTTCAGTGGTGGCGACAGAATCGCCAATGCTGACCAGGTGGCTTTCGCACTAAGCAGTCGCATTCTCAATCCTTCCGGTAAGGAAACCGCAAGGATGAGCATTGGTCAGATTCGCTATTTTGAAGATCGCTTCGTGACCCTGACAAATCCATTACAAACCTGGCTACCCCGCTATTCGCCACTTACCACCAAATCTGCCCTGGCCGGTGAACTGGCTTTCAGTTTCGGGGAAAACTGGCGCTTTAATACCGACGTGCAATGGAACGAGGAAACAGAAGAAGTGGATGAAGGCGCTGTGCAATTACGCTACCACCGCGATGATGACCACCTGTTTAATCTCTCCTACCGCTACAGAAGCCTGTTTAACACCCCATTCTTTACCCTCCCTTCCGGCATCGATCCACGGATCAAGCAAACCGATGTCTCCGCGGTATGGCCCGTAAACGACAACTGGCGGGTGTTGGCCCGGTGGAATTACGATCACAGTAATTCCCGAAATCTTGAGACATTTGCCGGAATTGAGTGGTCTAATTGCTGTGCTACGATTCGGCTAATTGGTCGGGAATGGGTTGACGAGGACGAATTGTTTCTTCCTAATATCGAACCCGATCGAGGAATTTTTGTCCAATTTACTCTAAACGGGCTTGGAAACCTCACCGGAGGAGGACTGAGCAGTCTGTTAACGGACAGTATCTGGGGATTTAGAGAAACTGACTATGGCTTATAAACCAACCTATTCATCGCTGGCCAGATCATGCCTATTGGCGATAATGGCTATTCTGCTAAGCACTTCTGCAATGGCGCAGCGGGTTCTGCTCGACCGGGTTATCGCCCTGGTGGATTCAGACGTGGTCCTGCAGAGTGAACTCGATCTCAGGATGACGGACATCATCAGTTCAGCCGCTCGGGAAAATCGGGAGTTACCTCCGGAAGACGAAATGAGAGCCGATGTGCTTGAGGCGCTTATTCTCGAGAGCATTCAGTTACAAATGGCCGAGCAGGTCAGCATTCGTTATGACGACGACACCATTAACCGCGTGCTGAACAACATGGCCCAGAACAGCAACATGACTTTTGACCAGTACGTTGCCGCCCTGGAAGAAAGCGGAGTTTATTTACAAACCCGAGATCAGGTGCGACGCCAGATGATGTTGCAGGAACTGCAAAGAGGTATGGTCAATCGCCGTATTACTATCACCAATCAGGAAATCAACAATTTCCTCAATTCAGAAATGGGAAGAGAAGTTATGTCGGCAGACTACTTCATCGACCATATGCTAATTCCATTCGGTAGTATCGATGGCGAAGAAGAACGGGAAGCCAAATTAAAATACGCTGCCGATATCATTGCGCGAGTCGGTGATGGCGAAAACTTCATCGAAGTCAGGGCTGCAGCAAGACAGTCAAACCTGTTCACGGTAGAGAGCACAGACTTTGGCTGGCGCAAGTCAGAAAACTTGCCAAACCTGTTTTCTGAAATCGTCGAGAACATGGAACCGGGTATGGTGGAAGGCCCAATCGAAGCTGGCAATGGATACCATATTATCTTTTTAGCCGGAAAACGCGGCGGCACCGAACAGATTGTTAAGCAAACCAACGTCCGCCACATCATGCTGACGGTGAATGAGATTCGTAACCAGCAGCAAACTATTGATGCCATAACGGAATTAAGAGAAAGAATCATGGCGGGCGAAGATTTCGCAACGATAGCCCGACAGTTTTCAGATGATGCCACTTCGGTTGTTGCCGGAGGAGATCTGGACTGGGTTAACGAAGGTGGTTTACCGCGGGAATTTGAACTTGTCATTGACGAGCTTGAAGAAAATGTATTGAGCGAGCCATTTGAAACTGCAACTGGCTGGCACATAGCAGAGGTTCTCGGTCGACGGGACACTGATTTGAGTATGGAGTATTCACGTTCTCAAGCAGAACAAGCACTGCGCAATCGTAAATTCGATCTTGAACTTCAGAACTGGTTAATCGAAATTCGGGAAGAAGCCTTTGTGGAGCTCGTTGAATAGGGCTTTCTGGTTAATGACTCGTGACCACTCGAATAGCTATTACTCCCGGCGAACCCGCCGGTATCGGCCCCGATCTTGCCGTTGCCATAGCCCAACATCCTCCGGCTGACACCGAACTGGTCATAGTGGGTGATCGCCACACACTCGAACAGCGGGCAAACAGCTTAAATCTGCCGCTCACACTTTCCCCCTTTGATCCTGATACACCCAGGTCTAACTCACCTGGCGAGCTGTCGATCATACAGGTGAATACCAGCGACAGTGTGCTGGCCGGTGAATTGAATACTGCCAATGCTGCCTTTGTGCTGGAGAGTCTACGAGTTGCTGCGGATGGCGTATTGGCTGGCGAACTGGATGCTATGGTTACCGGGCCGGTACATAAGGGCAATATAAATGAAGCTGGAATCCAGTTTACCGGCCATACTGAGTTTCTGGCCGAACACTGCAATAAAGAACTCACAGTGATGATGTTGGCCACCGAAGGTTTAAGAGTTGCGCTGGCAACAACACATTTGCCGCTGCTAGAAGTTCCGGAAGCCATTAACCAGGAGCTGTTAAAAAATATTCTCTCTATATTGCATCAGGACTTGATCGGAAAATTTGGTATCGAAAGCCCAACGATTTTGGTTTGTGGATTAAATCCCCATGCCGGAGAAGCGGGACACCTTGGCAGTGAAGAAATTGAAATTATTGAACCCGTATTACAGGAATTGCAGAGCGCAGGCATGGACTTAATCGGACCGCTTCCAGCGGATACACTGTTTACTCCGAAATACCTGGATCATGCTGATGCAGTACTTGCCATGTATCACGACCAGGGATTGCCAGTCTTGAAATATAAAGGCTTTGGTAATGCCAGTAACATTACTCTTGGTCTTCCGATTATTCGCACCTCTGTCGATCACGGGACCGCCCTGGACCTGGCCGGAACTGGCGAGGCAAATACTGGCAGCCTGTACAACGCCATTGCTACTGCCAGGGAAATGGTGAGCCACTGGAGAAGTAGTGAAACCTGAACTGGCAGACGTTAGATTGAAAAATGGATTGCCTCACCAAGCGCGCAAACGCTTTGGGCAAAACTTTTTACATGACAGCAATATCATTCAGAAAATTGTAGAGAGCGTCGCACCTATAGAATCTGATCACCTCGTTGAAATTGGTCCCGGCCAGGGCGCGCTAACAAAACCACTGGCAGCATCTGGCGCCAGGCTCGACTGCATCGAACTGGATCGTGATCTCGCGGCGTTTTTGGAGAAAGAGTTTGCAAAGCAGACGTCGGTAAACATTATTCAACAGGATATGCTCAAATTTGATTTGAGTGAATTAAGCGACAGGGAAAAATCGCTTCGTGTTATTGGCAACCTGCCCTACAACATTTCAACGCCAGTCATTTTTCATTTGTTGAAGAGCCATCATTTAATCGCAGACATGATGTTCATGTTGCAATTGGAAGTGATACAACGATTAACGGCTTCTCCAGGCGAGAAAAACTATGGCCGTCTGGGTTTGATGGTGCAGTATTTTTGTGAAGTCGAGCACCTGTTTAATGTTCCCTCTTCTGCATTTACGCCCAAACCCAACGTCGTCTCGGCCATAGTCCGCTTGAAACCTTATGCTGAGCTTCCCTATGAGGCAAAAGACCCGGAATGTTTGCAAAATGTGATTCGCACCGCATTTAATCAACGCAGAAAGACCTTGAAAAATAGCCTTCGAGGTCTTATTTCTGAAAAAATACTGAAGACATTACCGATAGACACCAGCTTGAGGCCTGAAAACCTTACGCTTGCTGACTACGTCCTAATCAGTGATGCGATCACAAAATAGAAAGACATGGAAAGCATTAGCGACACAATCCAGATTCAAGTTAATACGCGCTACCTGGACGAGCAATCCGATCCGGGTAAGAAGCGTTTTGTGTTTGCTTATTCTATTGAGATAACCAATCACGGTAAGGAAGCGGTAAAACTGTTAAACCGGCACTGGCATATTACCGATGACAATAACAAGGTTGAGGAAGTTATTGGTGAAGGGGTAATCGGACAACAACCCGAGATCGAGCCAGGAAAATCATTCAATTACACCAGCGGCGCTGTTATTGAAACCGAATTTGGCACCATGCACGGCAGTTATGAAATGGAAACCGCCGATGGTGAGAAATTTCAGACCCCGATTCCCGCGTTTCTACTCTCCCTGCCCCTCACTGTCCATTAGCATCTGGATAGACGCTGAATTCATTGCGTGCTTCATCGAAAAAGTGCGGATTTAAAGGAATGCTATACTGCAGCCTTTTTGAGCCGTAGCCAGATACATGAGTACATACGTCGTCGGAGACATTCAGGGCTGTTTCAAGCCCCTTAAGAAACTGCTTAAGAAGGTTAAGTTCACGGCGGGTAGCGACAAGCTGTGGTGTGTTGGTGACATTGTAAATCGCGGCCCAAAATCCCTGGAAACACTTCGTTTCCTGCAAGACTTGGGTGATTCAGTAGAAATCGTTCTTGGCAATCACGATTTACATTTCATCGCCATTCATGAGGGCTGCGCACCGGCCCGAAGCAAAGACACCTTGGGCAAGCTACTCGATGCCGCCGACTGCCATCAATTAAGCAACTGGCTCAAAACAAAACCGCTGGCCCATTTCGATAGCGTCGATACGAAGGATGGCATTGAAGATTTCCTGATGGTTCATGCTGGGGTGGCCCCCAGTTGGCCGCTGCAAAAAACTCTCGACCTTGCGGCCGAAGTTGAATTGGCCTTACAGGGTAAAAACTATAAAGCTTTTCTAAAAAACATGTATGGCGATGAACCTATACGCTGGGATGATAATCTCGAAGGCTATGAGCGGCTCAGAACCATTACCAACTACCTCACCAGAATTCGTTTTTGCGACGATATAGGCAGTCTCCGACTCGACATCAAAGAAGGCCTGTGCGCCGCGCCATCGGGATTCAAACCCTGGTATGAATATGAAAAAATTTCTGCCAGGGCTACAATCCTCTTTGGCCATTGGGCCGCACTGGAGGGGCGCACCGATAAGCCTCGGGTCTACGCGCTGGACACTGGTTATGTCTGGGGTCGGGAACTGAGCCTGATGCGATTAGAAGACCACCGCCTCTATTCCGTAACAAATTAATCCTGCTCAAATTCAGTTAAAGTTAGAAAAATGGAAACCTATCTGGTTGGCGGCGCTGTTCGCGACAAAATGCTCGGTATCCCGGTCAAGGATGAAGACTGGGTAGTCGTGGGTGCGCGTCCAGAAGATCTGCTTGCCAAAGGATTTCGCCAGGTTGGCAAAGGCTTTCCTGTTTTCCTTCATCCCGAGACACAAGCAGAGTATGCCCTGGCCCGGACTGAACGAAAGACTGGCAAAGGACACACCGCCTTCGATTTCGATGCGTCCGCCACAGTCACACTGGAGCAGGATTTATTGCGCCGGGATCTCACCATCAATGCCATGGCGGAAACTACAGCGGGAGAATTGATCGACCCCTATGGCGGACAGGCCGATCTGGAAAACCGACTGCTGAAACATGTATCTGAAGCGTTCAGCGAAGATCCATTACGCGTGCTTAGAGTCGCTCGCTTTGCCGCTCGTTTTTATCATCTGGGATTCAAAGTCGCAGAAGAAACCATGGCCTTAATGAAAAGTATAGTTGCCAGTGGCGAACTCGACACCCTGGTTGCAGAACGGGTCTGGCAGGAAACCGAAGCGGCATTAACATCTCCTTCACCACAGCAATTCGTCAACGTACTGAGACAATGCGGCGCGCTGGCAATCGTATTACCGGAAGTCGATGCCCTGTTCGGTGTTCCTCAACCGGAAAAATACCATCCGGAAATCGACACCGGCGTACACACCTTGATGTGCCTGGAACAGGTCGCCAAATTGAGTAATGACTCGGCGGTTAGATACGCCACCCTGGTCCATGATGTGGGCAAGGCGGTAACGGAACAATCGAAATGGCCGAGTCACTATGGCCATGAATCCCTGGGCCTGCCTCTGCAGCAACAAATCGCAGTACGCTTACGAGTACCGAACGAACATGCACAGCTCGCCGCCCTGGTATGTGAACACCACACGAAACTACACCGAGTGCAACAGCTGCGCCCGGCTACTGTCTTGAGTTTACTTGAATCCCTGGACGCCCTGCGCCGACCGGAACGCCTGGAAAAATTTCTGCTCGCCTGCGAAGCAGATGCCAGGGGCAGAACCGGATTTGAAGATCGCGACTACCCCCAACGGGATTATTTAACAGCAATTTTGGAAGCTGTATCTGCACTGGATGTGGAAGCGCTCCTGGCTGACCATCCGCAGCGAAGCCCTGCTGAACTAATAAGAAACGAAAGACTGCAAATTGTCAGCGACAAGATTAGCGAACTGGAACTAACAGATGCCTGAAGCAAAAGTCGCTCTAATTACCGGTTCGGCAAAACGCATAGGCGCTGTTATCGCAACGAAGTTTCATCAACAAGGCTTCAATGTGATCGTCCACGCCAATAATTCGGTCGAAGAAGCCAATGAACTGGAGAATGATTTTAATTCGTCCAGGGCCAACAGCGCGCTTATGGTTTCTGCAAACCTGAATGATCCCTCCGCCATCGAGGCACTGGCTTCAAATTCTCTCAATGCCTTTGGCCGGATCGATGTGTTGGTAAACAATGCTTCTGCTTTCTACCCGAGCAAGTTTGGTGAGGCCACCCAGAGTCAATGGGATGATTTGTTTAATTCCAATGTGCGTGCTGCCTATTTTCTCAGCCAACAAGTTGCAGCAGAACTCAACAAACGGGAAGGCACGATTATCAACATTATCGACACCCATGCAGACAAACCACTGGCAGATCATTCCATCTATAACATGGCGAAGGCAGCACTAAAAACCATGACTAAATCCCTGGCCAAAGATTTAGGACCAACGGTTCGGGTTAATGGCGTAGCGCCAGGGGCTATATTATGGCCCACAAGATTAGAAAATGAGGATGACCCTGTCGTCATGCAGAAGCGGGAAAAAATACTCAGTGCTATTCCACTCAATCGACTGGGCACTCCCGATGACATTGCCAACATGATCTACTTTCTTGCCACTAATGCCAGTTACATTACCGGGCAAGTCATTAAAGTCGACGGCGGTCGCAGTCTTAGTTAAAAGGGATCGAACGTGTATAAGGTTTATGGAGATATCCAATCCGGTAATTGCTACAAGCTTAAGTTATTGATGAGCTTGCTCGACATGGAGCACGATTGGATTCATGTAAACATACTCGAAGGCGAAACCCATACCAGTGAATTTGAGAAAATGAATCCCAATGCCCGTATTCCAGTTTTAGATCTGGGTAACGGGCAATTCCTGAGCGAGTCCAATGCGATCCTGAATTTCCTTGCCGATGGCACAGACTACCTGCCAACAGATCCGTTTAGCCGGGCCAGGGTATTGCAGTGGCAGTTCTTCGAGCAATACAGCCATGAGCCATTTATTGCCACTGCGCGCTACATCAATAAGTACCTTGGCCTGCCAAAAGAGCGTGAAGCGGAATACCACGGCAAGCAGGAAGGAGGCCATAAGGCACTGGGTATCATGGACAGGCAACTGGCTGAAACGCAATGGCTGGCTAGCGAGCAACTTAGCATTGCGGATATTTCACTTTATGCCTACACCCATGTGGCGGAGGAAGGTAGCTTCGACCTGAGCGCTTATGATTCAGTGGGTCGCTGGATTGACGCTATGCAACAGCAAGCTAACTATATTGGGATGAGTTAGTTGTCGAATCTTATTTCGGTGGGCCAGAGTTTTTGGGAATCCTGATCGAACTGTTCCCATAGTTCGCGATAACACTGCCCTGTGTCGGGATGTTGTAACTCGGGATGTGTTTCTGCCAGCGGTTTTAACACGAAAGCGCCTTTTAGAATTTCCTCCCGGGGCAGCGACAGCCCGCATTCAGTTCCCCGTTCGTCTCCGTAGATAAGGATGTCGATGTCGATGGTCCTGTCGGAAAACCTGGCCTGGGTGCGATCCCTTCCCAGTGAATCTTCAAGTTCCTTTAACAAATTTGCGATTTGCTCCAGGGGTCGGTCGGTATTGGTCGTCAGGGTAAGATTCAGGAAGTTATCGCCACTGAATCCTACGGCCTCACTCTCGTAAACCGTGGACTGAGTGAGATCCCCAAATTCATTGCGCAGTGAACCAATCGCCTGAGCGATATTTTTCTGGGCGTCAACATTACTGCCAATGGAAAGAATGAGATGGGTCATGTTCAGTCACTGCTATCCATCAGGAACGATGCCCACGTTCGATGATCACCCCAACGTCTTTCGAGCCGGTTACCGCTCCGGGTTTTCCTAACTGCAATTTCACCCATTGCACATCAAATTCGTTTAACACGATTTCCGTTATTTTTTCCGCAAGGGTTTCAACCAGGAAGAATTCCGATCTCTCGACGAAATCGATAAGTCGCTTGGCCACCGCCTTGTAATCCAATGCATGTTCAATGGAATCAGATTCCGCAGCTTTGGCAATGTCGCTACTCATTTCCAGATTAATACTTACTACTTGCTTCTGTTCACGTTCCCAATCGTAGATACCAATGATGGTCCTGACTTCGAGTTCGCGAATATAAACGATATCCATAGTTAATCCTGTTCAGACAATTGCGGCTGTTCAAATCGCCGGCAATGATTCCAATGACCATCGCGGTTGAACATGTATGCCGAGACCATCCTTGTGGCCAGCCAGGAGTCGCTGACAGCCGGCGTAGGCAATCATGGCGCCGTTATCGGTACAAAACTTGAATTGTGCGTAGTACAACTGACCGCCAATTTTTTCCATCGCGGCCCCTAACACTTCCCGTAAATGCACATTGGCACTTACGCCACCGGCGATGATAAGAGAATTCAGTCCGGTATGTTCTAACGCCCGCCGGCATTTAATAACCATGGTTCCAACAACGGCTTCTTCGAATGCCCTGGCAATGTCTGCCGCGGTTTGTTGATCCAGCTCGCCCGCTACCGTGTGCTCGGCAATGGTATTGCGGACAAATGTTTTTAATCCACTAAAGCTGAATTCCAACCCGGGGCGATTTGTCATTGGGCGAGGAAATTTAAAGCGACCGCTCTCTCCTTCTAAAGCCAGCTTGGCAACCTGTGGGCCACCGGGATAAGGCAGCCCCAGCATCTTGCCCACCTTATCAAAGGCTTCACCGGCGGCATCGTCTAATGATTCTCCCAGCATTTCGTAGTGACCGATGCCATCCACACGAACCAATTGAGTGTGGCCACCAGAAACCAGTAAAGCGACAAAGGGAAATTCAGGGGGATTCGGTTCCAGCATGGGCGCTAACAGGTGACCTTCCATGTGGTGCACACCGATTGCGGGTATGCCCAATCCCATAGCCAGGGATCTGCCAATGCTGGCACCCACTAACAAAGCACCAACCAGACCGGGACCAGAGGTATAGGCTACGGCATCGAGGTCTTTCTGCTCCAGGCCGGCATCGCTCAGGACTTGCTTGATGAGCGGCAGGGTTTTTCGTATGTGATCCCGGGAGGCCAGTTCCGGGATAACTCCGCCGTATTTGGCATGAATTTCCACCTGGCTATAGAGACAATCCGCCAGCAAGCCATTTTCGCTGTCATACACAGCGATGCCCGTTTCATCACAGGATGTTTCAATACCCAATACTTTCAATGACTTAAATCCATCGGCGGCCTTTAAAGAAGGGCAATCATGCCAAAAATTGGGGAATATCCCAAATCCTCCTGATTTCCCCTCCCAATCGCCCCAAATCCTTTGCAATTCGGGCCTTTGCCCATTAAGATACGCACCCTCTGAATTCACTGCCGAAAGGCCTTATGGGCTGCAGTGAATATGAAAAATCGATCCGATCCCGAGCACGCCAGTGAGAGCTCGAGTATCGAGGCTGAAGCCTTCGAAAAAGCGGAGTGTACACGCGAGTACATGAGCATTTTGAGAAGGATTCAAACGAAGATAATTGGGCTCGCAACAAATGCGTCCCAACAAAGTAATGGCAAATATACTCATTAATTGGAGATTAAATGCCCCAGGTAAAACTTAAAGAGAATGAGCCATTTGACGTGGCCTTAAGACGATTCAAACGTTCTTGTGAAAAAGCCGGCATTCTGGCAGAAGTGCGTCGTAGAGAATTCTATGAAAAGCCAACTTCAGTCCGAAAGCGCAAGGCTGCTGCCGCGGTTAAGCGTCACTTGAAGAAGCTGCACCGCGAAAGCCGCAAGAACCAGCGATTCTATTAAATCCCCAGTGGCTGAACCCGGTTCAGCCACCGCTCTAATCTTCTATTCCCACTTCTCATGTCTGAAAGTGCCCTGAAACAACAAATCAATGAAGCCATGAAAGACGCCATGCGTGCCAAAGATAAAGCACGTTTGGGCACAATTCGTCTGGCCCTGGCTGAAATTAAAAGAGTTGAAGTGGATGAGCGCATCGATCCTGATGATGCTCGAGTAACTTCCATCCTGGACAAGATGGTGAAGCAGCGCCGAGAGTCTATCAAGCAATTCGAAACCGCTGGTCGGGACGAATTGGTTGCCCAGGAACAATCTGAAATCGAAGTCTTGCAGGAATTTCTGCCTCAGGCCCTGGGTGAAGAAGAAATCGATGCAATTATCGCCAGCGCTCTCGAGGAAACTGGTGCGAGTGGCATGCAGGATATGGGTAAGGTCATGGGGCTGATGAAACCAAAGCTTGCCGGCCGGGCCGATATGGGATTAGTTAGCCAGAAGATCAAATCCGCTTTATCTTAGAAACGCAGTTGCTGCGGACATTGACCTCTTCGTTAAATCTCCCCTCAAAGCAGTTACAAATTTGTCGGGAACAAATTTGCATAGCTTTAGCTGCCAGGAGGGTGAATCGCAGGATGCGATTCATGACTTATAACAATAAGCGCCTACTTCTCGTCGAGATTTGCCTCGACTTCAATGCCCTCGCTAACTGCTCAAGATCAAAACGATGCGAATTTCAAATAAAGGTTTTGCATAGCCCTACCGCCCGTGTAGCATCCTTGTTTGAAAAACCGATAACTATTACAAACCACGATATCTCATTAGCATGGCAGGTTTGATCCCTCAATCCTTTATCGATGACCTCCTCCATCGAACCGACATAGTCGAAATAATCGACAAGCGGGTTGCTCTCAAAAAACAGGGACACAACTACACCGCCTGCTGCCCATTCCACCAGGAAAAGACCCCTTCCTTTAGCGTTAACCAGGATCGCCAGTTTTACTACTGCTTTGGCTGTGGCGCCGGTGGCAACGCCATCGGCTTTGTCATGAATTTCGACCAGGTGGAGTTTCCCCAGGCAGTAGACACCTTAGCCGGTTACGCCGGACTGGAAGTGCCGAGGGAAGAATCGAAAGCCCAGCAACGCAAGAGTTCAGAGAATGCTAGGATCATCGAAGTGCTGGAATTGGCGAGCAAGTTCTACCAGTTTCAATTGCGCCAGCATCCACATAAAGAAAAAGCCGTTTCCTATTTAAAGAAGCGCGGCGTAAGCGGCGAGATCGCCAGAGACTTTGGTCTGGGATATGCCCCTCCCGGCTGGGATAACTTGTTAAGCGCAGTGGGTACCGACGAGAAACTTCAGCAATCCCTATTACGGGCCGGATTGATAATTCAGCGTGACAAGAAAAACGAAAGTGAAAACAGTAAAGAAGAACGTCAGTACTACGACCGCTTTCGTGAACGGATTGTTTTTCCTATTCGGGATAGTCGCGGTCGCACCATCGCCTTCGGCGGCAGAGTTCTGAATGATGACAAGCCGAAATATTTGAATTCCCCGGAAACTCCGGTTTTCCATAAGGGCTCAGAGCTTTACGGTCTTTGGGAAGCAAAGAGATCCAAAGAGAAATTCAGCAAACTCTTATTGGTAGAAGGCTACATGGATGTTATCGCCCTGGCGCAGATGGGCATTCGTAATGCGGTTGCAACCCTGGGCACTGCAACCAGTGCCAGGCACCTTACCCGTATGTTTCGCCAGGTATCTGAAGTGGTTTTTTGTTTCGATGGAGATGACGCTGGCAATGCAGCAGCATGGCGAGCACTGGAAACAACCTTGCCGCTAATGGACGATGGCCGCCAGGTAAAATTTCTGTTTCTACCTGCGGGTGCTGATCCTGATACCCATGTTAGAGCCATTGGCACCGAAAAATTTCTGCAAGAACTGAACGAAGCCACAGCACTGGAAGACTTCTTCTTCGAAAAACTGTCAGCAGGCCTTGACGTTAATTCAATCGAAGGCAAGGCTCGTCTGAGCAACCTGGCCAAGAAATACATTCGCCAGATACCCCGTGGAGTTTATGCACAACTAATGCTGGATCGCTTATCACAGATACTTGGAGTTAGCAGTGAATCCCTGGATCAATTATTGGCCTCCGATTCGCCGGCTGCGGATCCGAGCCCCCCTCCAGCTCCTCCACCACAACATTCAAATTGGTTACCGGGCCAGACAAACAAAAACACCGGCACTAATCTCAGTGTTTATCGAAAACCTGCCAGCCTGAAAGCCATAGAATTGTTACTACGTAATCCGGAGATTGCCCTCTCCGTCACCCAGGACCTTGAACCGCTTCATAGTGCCGAAGATGAAGCTCGAAAACTTCTCCTGTCTCTCATTGAAATGGTGAGGAAAGATCCCAATACAGAGACTTTCACAATGTTGGGCTATTGTTACGGCACCAGTTTAGGTGGTCAGCTCACCCAGCTGTTAAAGGATGAGAAGATCACCCCCCAGGAAGGGGTGGAAGAAGAGTTTCTTCAGATACTTGACAATATCTTGTCAGACATCGTTAAGAAGCTCGAACTGCTCCAGCTTAAGGATGAGCTGAAATCCAAGGTTTCTGCGCCGAAAGATCAGAACTAGACTGCCGCTATAACTGTCTAATCTTTTGTGAATTAGATATACAAGGCACCCGGCCGCCGCTATAATGCTCGGCTGACTTTTTCTCACCCAATCCAGCATTCCCACAGGAACCATAGCGAGAATTCATGGCTGAAATTATTGCACCACAATCAAGTCTGAAAGCATTGATCGCCAAGGGCAAGGAACAGACGTACCTCACCTATGCAGAGGTTAACGATCACCTGCCGGAATCAATTTCCGATCCAGATCAAGTCGAAGACATTATTCAAATGATTAATGACATGGGCATAAAGGTGTTCGAGGCAGCACCCGATGCCGATGCATTATTGCTAAACGAAGAAAATGATTCTGACGCGGACGAAGTCGCCGCGGCGGAAGCTGCAGCTGCACTGGCAGCAGTAGAGAATGAAGCCGGGAGAACCACTGATCCGGTGCGCATGTATATGCGCGAAATGGGAACCGTTGAACTGTTAACTCGCGAAGGCGAGATTGTCATCGCAAAGCGCATCGAAGAAGGACTGCGCGAACTCATGAAAGCGATGGCCTACTTCCCGGGTACCGTCGAGCATGTGCTTAATGAATATGCCTTGATCGACACTGAAGAGCGCCGCCTCAACGAAATCATCACCGGTTATCTGGACACTGCAGATGACGTGATTCCACCAAGCCCTGTTGTAACGGCCCAAGAATCCCAAAAATCTAACGACAATGTCAATAAAGATAGCGACAGTGATGATGATGACGATGAAGCCAATGTTGGTCCAGACCCGGAAGAAGCGAAGATCCGTTTCACCGAGTTAAAAAAACAATATGAACGTACCAGCTCAGTGGTTGGTCGACGTGGTCGCCAGGACGCCAAGGCAAAGGCCGAACTGGAAAAACTCGGCGAACTGTTCAAAAGTTTCAAACTCACGCCTCGTCAGTTTGATCCCCTGTTAAGTCATATCCGTGCAGTGCTTACTCGCCTGCGTCGTCATGAGAGAACAATCATGAGTCTGGCGGTGCGTAGTGCCAAGATGCCACGCAAGACATTTATCGAATCATTTCCCGGTAACGAAATTAACGAGAAATGGATCGACCAGCATATCAAGGCCAAGGAAGCGTATTCCGAGCTTTTGGTAAATGTTAAGACTGAAGTACTGCGAGCCCAGAAGAAGATTCGCTTACTGCAGGAAGAAACCGGCTTAACCGTTACCGAGATTAAAGACATCAATCGACAAATGTCTATTGGTGAAGCGAAATCCCGCCGCGCCAAGAAGGAAATGGTTGAGGCAAACCTGCGACTGGTTATCTCGATTGCGAAGAAATACACCAACCGTGGTTTGCAATTCCTGGATCTGATTCAGGAAGGCAACATCGGTCTGATGAAAGCGGTAGACAAGTTTGAATACCGACGTGGCTACAAGTTCTCGACTTACGCCACCTGGTGGATTCGCCAGGCAATTACCCGATCTATTGCCGACCAGGCGCGAACTATTCGTATCCCGGTACACATGATCGAAACGATCAATAAACTGAATCGAATCTCTCGCCAGATGGTTCACGAGAAAGGCCGCGAGCCTACTCCGGAAGAACTTGGCGAGCGTATGGAAATGTCGGAAGACAAAGTCCGTCGAGTACTCAAAATCGCCAAAGAGCCAATCTCCATGGAAACACCTATCGGTGACGATGAAGATTCCCATCTTGGGGATTTTATCGAAGACGCTACTGTCGACTCGCCAGTGGATTCATCCATTGATGAGGGTCTGCGGGAAGCAACCAAGGATGTACTCGGCTCATTAACGGCAAGAGAAGCAAAAGTACTTCGCATGCGATTCGGTATCGACATGAATACCGATCACACCCTGGAGGAAGTGGGTAAGCAGTTCGACGTTACCCGTGAGCGAATACGACAGATCGAAGCGAAAGCCTTGCGCAAACTGCGGCACCCAACGCGTTCCGATCACCTCCGCTCGTTCCTAGACGAGTAATTTGCGGTTTCTCGAAGCGCTTTAAGCAAAGCTAGTTACTTGAAAACGAGGCGTAAGTGATTTTTGACGAAGGATTGTACTGAAGTACATGGCTGAGGATAAAATGACTTACAATGAAGTATTCGAGAAACTAGCGAAGATTAAAAACAAGGGGCGCTAGAGATTGCGCCCCTTGTTGTTTTTGGGATACAAAAATATACGAATCCCGAAAGCATTACTTAGACACAGCCATGTGCTTGTAGACGAGGCAAAATTTCTAGAAATGAGGGAGTGTACAATAAGCACATGACCGAAATTGAGAGAAATTTTAACGAAGTATACGAGTACAGGGCGCAGACTAAGGGCCTATAGCTCAGTTGGTTAGAGCGCCGGACTCATAATCCGTCGGTCCGAGGTTCGAGTCCTCGTGGGCCCACCAACTAAATCA
>CAZTTE010000001.1:0-616471 GCA_964616225.1 uncultured Pseudohongiella sp. | reverse complement strand
ACAATGGCAGAGGAGCTGGACTACAAGACTTGGGCCGCCTGGATGAGTCAATGCAGAACTATGACAAGGCAATCCAGCTTACGCCTTTTTTTGCAGGGGCTTACAATAATCGCCATGCTCTTTTGTTGAATCCCGATGACCTTATGCCGGCGATCAAATGTGTGGAAAAAGCTATTGATATTGACCCACTCAATATGAATTACAGATTCGTATTAGGAATGCTATGGGATTACTCAGGCGACACGCAGAAAGCAACAACCCAATTTGATGTCGTTGAAACCGGACCAAGTTTATATCGAGCAAGACTAGATGCCTGGCGCTATATTAAATCTGCTTACAAAAATAAAAAAACACCGGCGATTATTGGAAGTATTATCCAGGGTTTTAAGCTCGGCATTGATGCAGCTAATGCTAATGGACTGGTTTTAGAGTTCGGGGTCAGATTTGGAGCTTCAATCCGTCAAATTAGTACATTAGTTGACCAGAACGTGCACGGCTTTGATAGTTTTCAAGGGCTTCCTGAATCATGGCATAGCGAAGCTAAAGGCTCTTACAGTACTGGGGGCGTTATTCCATCTGTTCCTGAAAATGTAATCCTTCACGATGGTTGGTTTGAGGAGACACTTCCTGAATTTGTACAGCAACACCCAGAACCAGTTCGCTTCATGAACATCGATTGTGATATCTACAGCTCAACTAAAACAGTCCTTGAAACTTTTTCCAAACAAATTATTCCTGGAACGGTGATAGTATTTGATGAATACATTGGGAATGAGCATTGGCGTGAAGATGAGTTTAAGGCCTTTCAGGAAGCAGTCCTAAAATATGGTTGGAAATATGAATATCTTTGCTTCAGTTTTATGACCAAACAAGTGGTTGTCCGCATAAATTGAGGCTTCTTTCAAATTACGAAAGATTGGTGCCGAAGGCCGGACTTGAACCGGCACGAGCTAGGCTCACTACCCCCTCAAGATAGCGTGTCTACCAATTCCACCACTTCGGCATATTCAGTGTTTACGAGATATTATTTCAATATCCCTTCCAGCCAGCGATCATAGATCGCTGTCGTTCGACCTTTGCTCGAAGCTTGCGCTTCGAAAGCGCTCGGTCTCACCCACCACTTCGGCATTCCAAGCTAGTTATTATCTGGCAACGACGGAACGTCGTCCTGATTAGACGCTGGCTGGTCTTCTTCCAACTCTGGTACATCTGATTGGGTAGAAATAGTTTCTTCCAGAAGTTGCTGGTCAACTATAGGCAATCCCGTTGTTGTTCCTGCTCCAGCATTGTTTCTGGCAAAAATTGCCAGAGAGAGACTGGTAACAAAAAATATTACAGCAGCTATCGTAGTCGCTCTTACCAGAAAGCTTCCGCTACCCGAAGCACCAAAAACAGTTTGCGATGCACCGGCACCAAAAGATGCGCCAGCATCAGCTCCTTTACCTTGTTGCAGTAAAACCAGCCCTACGATAACGATAGCTGTAATTACGTGAACAACGACAATTAGTGTTTGCATGATTATTAATCCGCACTCTTACAGATTGACAAAAATTCTTCTGCCTCCAGGGAGGCTCCTCCTACCAGGCCACCATCTATATCCGCCTGGTTAAACAATTCTCTGGCATTTGAACTCTTTACGCTTCCGCCATATAGAATCCTCACCGCTGCTGCCACTGCAGCGTCTTTACTGGCAAGATGATCGCGAATTGACCAATGGACTTCTTGCGCCTGCTCAGGCGTCGCAGTCTTGCCAGTACCAATAGCCCAAATTGGTTCATAGGCTATTACGGCATCATGTAAGGCTGGCAGCCCCACTTCGCCTATTACCGCATCCAGCTGCGAGATTACTACTTCTTCAAAAGCACCTTGCTCACGCTGCTCTAATGATTCACCAATACAAAGTATAGGAATCATATTGTGCGCCTGTACCGCTTTAAACTTCGCGGCAATCAGATCATCAGCTTCGCCGAATAATTCCCTGCGCTCGGAATGTCCAATAATGACAAAAGACACTCCCAATTCTGCCAGCATCGACGCAGATACCTCACCGGTAAATGCACCCTGTTCTGCAAAATGAACATTCTGCGCGCCCAGACCAATTCCGGGATTAGCTACTATTAACAGCTTCGCAGCCTGCTCCAGATGTATATAAGTCGGGCAAATCCCGATTTCAACCGTGGAAGCAACTTGTTCGGCACCGGCGATTATTCCCTCTACCAGGCTATTTACCTGGTCCCGGCTACCATGCATCTTCCAGTTTCCAACAACCAGTTTTTGACGCATGGCTTCAAACCTTTAATTTCCAAGGGATTGTGACTCTACCCACTGTTAACGCTCGGAGCCACAAAAAACGGGCGCCAATACTAACCAAGATGCAGGGGTGTTGCAATGATTGGGCCACAAGCCCGCATATTGCTCTATTTAATCGCTCTCAGGGCAATTCTGGCTAAGCAAATGAAATGTTTCGTATTTTCATTTGCGAATAATAGTTAAATCTATTGTGAGCGAATAAAAATACGAAATGCAACGCCAGAATTATCCTGAGAATGATTAGTGTGAAAATGTATAAATGCACACAACAAGCCTATCTGGAACAATCTAGCTTTCAATTCGTGCAACCGAGCGTGAATAGAGAAATATGCGGGCATTAGCTTGCGAATTCGGTAGCAACTACCTCAGATAATTCATGGGCCAGTTTATCGACTATTTCAAGATCTTCGCCTTCAACCATGACTCGCAACACGGGCTCTGTTCCCGAAGGTCTCAATAATACTCGACCATTCTTACCGAGCTTTGACTCAACATCTGAAACGGCAGACTGAACAGTTTCGTTCTGACTTATGTCTACAGCGTTTGCGACTTTTATATTAACCATGGATTGTGGAAGCTTTCGCATTTTACAGCGCAAGTCCGCCAATGGCTGCTCGCAATTGACGATAGCCGCAAGCGCCTGCAGCGCAGAAACAATTCCATCACCGGTTGTTGTTTTATCGAGACAAATAATGTGGCCTGAATTTTCGCCGCCCAAATCCCAAGCTCGATCCTGCATTTCTTTCATCACGTAGCGATCACCAACAGGAGTTCTCACAAAAGGCACATCCAGCGCATCCAGTGCTAACTCCAGACCGAGATTACTCATTGCCGTTCCGACTACACCACCGAACTCAATACTCTGGCGACGACGATCCCGTGCGATTACATAGAGAATTTCATCACCATCAACGATGTTGCCAAGATGGTCTACCATGATCACTCGATCACCATCACCATCAAATGCAATTCCAAGATCTGCCTCCTCTGCCAATACTGCATCTGCTAAAGCCTGGGGGGATGTAGATCCGCTGTTCTCGTTTATATTTAGACCGTCAGGTGAAACACCGATGGCTTTAACTTTTGCGCCTAACTCTTCGAACACATCCGGTGCGATGTGATAGGTTGAACCGTGCGCACAATCAACAACAATCTTTAAGCCATTAAACTTAAGTGATGATCCAACTGTGCTTTTACAAAACTCAATATAACGTCCTGCCGCATCACTAATACGTGAAGCCTTCCCCAGTGACTGGGCATTTACAGTTGAAACATCTTTGTCCAACAAATCTTCTATGGCGAATTCCAGCTCATCAGGCAACTTCGACCCTTCACTCGAAAAGAATTTAATACCGTTATCTTCAAATGAATTGTGAGAAGCACTAATTACGATTCCCGCCTGCGCTCTTAGGGTACGGGTAAGATAGGCAATAGCAGGTGTTGGCATTGGGCCGGTCAGATTGATATCGACGCCGGCAGCAGTAACACCAGCTTCCAGCGCGGCTTCAAACATATAGCCCGAGATTCGCGTATCTTTACCAATAAGGATTTTGTTGCGCCCGTTACCCGTGCTGGCGAAAACTTTTCCAGCAGCCCAACCCAGCTTTAGCATGAAGTCTGGAATTATTGGTGCATTGCCAACTGTGCCACGAATACCGTCTGTGCCGAAGTAGCGCTTAGTTTTTGCTTGCATGAATCAGTGCCTCAATCCTGCCTGTAGGCCGAGTGTACTCTAATTGCGTCGACCGTGGCAGCTACATCATGAGTGCGCACAATAGCCGCACCGTTCTCCAGAGCAAAGGCTGTTGCTGCTATGGATCCAGCGAGGCGCTCCTGGGGCGGCCTATTTACAACTCCCCCAATCATGGATTTTCGAGAAATACCGACGAGTAAGGGGAGATTGAGATTCTTGAAATCAGCTAATTTGTTAAGCAGCTGATAATTGTGCTCTAGAGATTTTCCAAAACCAAAGCCAACATCAATAATAATTCTATCTCGCTGAATTCCGGCTGCGGTGCATGCTGCAACTCTGCTTTCAAGGAATTTGTATACATCATTTACTACATCATCGTATTGATAGTTTTCCTGCATCGTCCGTGGTTGCCCCTGCATATGCATTAAACATACGGCAGCATCGGAATTTGCAGCGACAGCCAGGGCATCTGGATCAGAAAGAGCGCGAATGTCATTTATTATTTCAGCGCCGGCTTTTGTAGCTTCTGACATCACGGTTGCCGAACTGGTATCGACAGAAACGCAGATATCGAATCTTTGACAAATGGATTCGATGAGGGGAATTACCCTGCTTAGTTCTTCATCTTCTGAGACTGCAGATGCACCAGGCCTGGTGGATTCACCACCAATATCAATTATGGATACTCCTTGCTCGATGAACGCTTCCACCCGCTGCAGCACCTTATCCTTATCGACCAGGAAGTCTTGCTCAGAGGCATCAGCCAGCTCGGAGCCATCAGAGAAGGAATCCGGAGTGGTGTTAATTATTCCCATGCACCGAGGAGTCGACAGATCTATCTGCCTCTTTCCAGCCATCAGGAAAAAGCTCATATCAGGAAACGTGTAACTTCAGGTGAGTTGTTTTAGTGCTCGCTGGCAGGTCCGCCTATCGGTCCAGACTTATCGACTTCTTCTTCGTCGACTTTACTTGCACCGCCGCCACTATCTTCATCTGAATCGGACCAATCTGCCGGAGGTCTCGGTTTCTTACCTTCCATAATGTCATCGATCTGATCGGAATCGATAGTTTCATATTGAATGAGTGCGCTTTTCATCAATTCCAGAAGATTTCGATTGTCTTCAAGAATTTGCTCTGCTTTCGAATAGCACTCATCAATTATCTTTCTTACTTCTTTATCGATCGCAATCGCTGTTTCACCGGAAACAGTTTTGGCTTGCGATGCCGCCGAGCGACCAAGGAAAACTTCGCCATCGTCTTCGGAATAAAGAAGTGGACCTAACTCATCGGACAGACCCCACTTGGTGACCATGTTACGGGCCATTTCCGTAGCACGCTGGATATCGTTCGAGGCGCCAGTTGTCACACCTTCTTTACCCAGAGTCATTTCCTCAGCGATGCGGCCACCGTAGAGGCTGCAAATTTGACTCAAAATATGTTGCTTACTTAGGCTATATCGATCTTCTTCCGGCAGAAACATGGTTACACCTAGAGCCCTACCGCGCGGAATAATACTTACTTTATAAACCGGATCGTGTTCCGGCATTAAGCGACCAACAATAGCGTGACCGGCTTCGTGATAAGCAGTGTTAAGACGTTCTTTATCGGACATCACCATAGACTTGCGCTCTGCGCCCATCATGATTTTGTCTTTCGCTTTCTCAAACTCTTCCATTGTTACCAGGCGCCGACTGGCCCTGGCAGCGAATAGCGCTGCTTCATTAACAAGGTTGGCCAGGTCTGCGCCAGAAAATCCTGGCGTGCCGCGAGCTATAACACTCGCTTTTACACGATCATCAATTGGAACTTTTCGCATGTGAACTTTCAGGATCTGTTCACGGCCACGTATGTCTGGCAATCCAACAACAACCTGTCGGTCGAAACGACCAGGACGCAATAGGGCTGGATCCAACACATCGGGTCGGTTGGTGGCAGCCATAACGATTACGCCATCGTTACCTTCAAAGCCGTCCATCTCTACCAACAACTGGTTCAAAGTCTGTTCCCGTTCATCGTGTCCACCACCAAGGCCGGCGCCACGGTGTCTGCCGACAGCATCGATCTCATCGATGAAGATTATGCAAGGCGGTTGTTTCTTGGCCTGGTCAAACATATCCCTGACACGAGACGCACCAACACCAACAAACATCTCTACGAAATCAGAACCAGAAATTGAAAAGAAAGGAACTTTAGCTTCCCCGGCAATGGCTTTCGCCAAAAGCGTTTTACCAGTACCCGGTTGGCCAACCATCAAGACACCTCGTGGAATTCTTCCACCAAGTCTTTGGAATTTGTCCGGCTCCCGCAAGAATTCTACGAGTTCCTGTACATCTTCTTTCGCTTCATCGACGCCGGCAACGTCAGAGAAAGTAACTTTAATCTGGTCTTCACCCAGCAGCTTGGCTTTACTCTTGCCAAAAGACATGGGGCCGCCCTTGCCACCGGCTCCTCCTCCCTGCATTTGCCGCATAAAAAAGAAGAACAGGGCGATTATTATGAGTATCGGAAAGCTGGCCACCAGCAGTTGAGTCCAGATACTTTGTTGCTCTGGTTCAACAGCGTCTACCGCTACACCGTATTCCAGTAACTCATCGATGAGAGCGTCATCACCAATTAAAGGCATAACGCTGCGAAATACAGTTTGGTCTCGGCGTACACCGGTAATATTGATTCCGGCTAGCTGTACCTCTTCGACACGACCCAGCCTCACTTCTTCCAGAAATTCGGAATAAATGAGCCTGTCTTCGCGAGTCTCCTGATTTATGTTGTTAAACACGGTCAACAGCACACCGGCGATGATCATCCATAAAATCAGGTTTTTTGCCATATCATTCAAAGGCTTATCTCCAAAAGACTCTCTAAAAAGGCCGCGAAGCCACTAATTTCGGTACTCTCTTACGCTTAATATTGGGTCAAAATTTAGTAAAACCAATGGTTTAATTCTAATGTTTACGGGAAATATTGCACGCAAATTCAGGCACCCCCAAAAAACCCTGCCCCCAGCAGGTAGATTTCCCGGGATCTGGCCCTGGAAGCCTGAGGCTTTCTGGCTTTCACGGATCTAAAGCTCTGCTTCATTTCCTTTTGAAAAGATTCGAATCCTTCGCCCTGAAACGCCTTAATCAGAATATACGCTCCTGGTTTAAGTATAGATCTCGCCATATCCAGGGCCAATTCCGCCAGGTATATGGCCCTGGGTTGATCGATATCTTTCATTCCGCTCATATTTGGCGCCATATCAGAGAGTAATAAATCAGCTCCCCCGTTAATTTTCTGCATCAAGGCCTGAAAGACTTCTTCTTCGGTAAAATCCCCCTGCAGGAATTCAACTCCGGCGATACTGTCCATCGCCAAAATATCACTGGCAATAACTTCACCATGATCACCAACAATCTGAGCCGCAA
The DNA here is from genome assembly GCA_964616225.1 of uncultured Pseudohongiella sp. Taxonomy (GTDB): domain Bacteria; phylum Pseudomonadota; class Gammaproteobacteria; order Pseudomonadales; family Pseudohongiellaceae; genus UBA9145. The sequence continues at coordinate 609,064 of CAZTTE010000001.1, read as the reverse complement.
CTTGTGACCACCCACCGGGTGCAGCACCAAGGTCTACCACTGTCATACCAGGCCTGATGAATCGATCTTTTTCCTGAAGCTCCAATAACTTGTAACTTGCTCGTGAGCGATAACCATCCTCCTGACTACGCTTGACGTACTCGTCATCAAAATGCTCTTTTAGCCATTGCTTGCTACTTTTAGATCTGGCCATATTTTTCTACTTATCTAATGTTGGATTAGCTGCTAGAATCCGCAGCCTTTTTATTACGAGTGAAAAAAATGTCGATTTGTAACAGCGACAAGAAAAAATTCAGAACGATTGGTCACAATTTAAAACCAGTAGTGATGATTGCGCAAAAAGGATTAACGGACAATATTAAAGAAGAAATAGACCGTGCCCTGACAGATCATGAGTTGATTAAAGTGAAACTTCTTACGTCGACTCGTGACGCCAAGAAAAAGTTAAGTGATGAAATTTGTGCTGAATTTAACGCCGAGTGTGTTCAAAGTATTGGGCACGTCATTCTTATTTATCGCGCCGCAAAAAAACCGGATCCGAAATTATCAAACCTGGTGCGCGAACTAGCCTAGAGATGCTCGACTGACTCAATCTCGTACTCCACATCACCAGCCGGCGCTTTTACAACTATTTCATCCCCTTCAGATTTGCCCATAACGGCACGTGCAATAGGTGAAACGACTGAAATTTTTCCAGACGGGACATCCGCTTCGTCTTCGCCCACTATTTGATAGGTTACAGATTCTTCTGAGTGAAGGTTATACAGGGTAACGGTGGTGCCAAAGATTACCCTGCCGGAGGGATCGATCTTTGTCACGTCAATAATTTCAGACTCCGCCAGTTTCGATTCGATCTCGGTGATTCTTCCCTCGCAAAAACTCTGTTGCTCACGGGCGGCATGGTATTCAGCATTCTCTCTTAAATCGCCATGCTCTCTCGCTTCGGCGATAGCTTTGGAGATTTTCGGTCGCTGCACAGATTTAAGTTCATTGAGTTCGGTGCGGAGTTTCTCCGCACCATTAACTGTCATAGGAACCTTGGCCATATCAAATCACGATTTATATAAGTTCAGTTCTATTCGACTTTACTGGGAGAGCTTAATGTAATTCAGCATGAAGCTGCTGAATAGTATAGACCGACATATTATTGCCGAACTCCACCGCATCACACACTGCCAATGCACCGGCAATAGTCGTCGTGCAATAAACATCATGTCTTAATGCCGTACGCCGAATTGTCGAGGAATCCGCAATCGCTTGCTTTCCTTCGGTTGTATTAAACACTACCTGAATTTCGTCATTTTTTAGCATATCGACTATGTGAGGTCTACCTTCCGCAACCTTGTTAACCCCGGTAACTGTTAAACCAGCTTCCTCAATTACCTTGGCCGTACCGTGGGTGGCAACCAGTGAGTAGCCGAGGGCGTTCAGGCGCTGGGCGACCTCGATGACATCTCCTTTATCCCGGTCACGTACACTAATGAATGCATTTCCGCTGGTTTCAATAACGTCACCAGCACCCATCTGGGCTTTGGCATAGGCTTCGGCAAAGGTTTCCCCTACCCCCATGACTTCTCCGGTCGATTTCATCTCCGGCCCAAGTATGGGATCCACTCCAGGAAACTTGTTAAAAGGGAACACGGCTTCTTTAACCGCAAAAGTTTTCGGAATTATTTCTTCGGTAAATTCCTGCTCCGCTAATGATTTGCCAATCATGCAGCGGGCGGCAACTTTTGCCAGGGATTGTCCAATGCACTTGGAAACGAAGGGAACCGTGCGAGAAGCTCGCGGATTTACTTCGATGACATAAATCTCACCGTCCTGGTAGGCCAGTTGAGTATTCATCAATCCGACAACACCAAGCTCCAGCGCCAAACTTGTTACCTGGTCACGAATAGTGTTCTGCACATCTTCAGGCAGGTTATAAGGCGGCAAAGAACAGGCTGAATCTCCCGAATGAATACCGGCTTGTTCGATATGCTGCATGATGGCGCCAACTACAACTTGTTTACCATCGCTCACCACGTCCACATCGACCTCGATTGCAGAACTGAGAAAATAGTCCAGTAGTACCGGGCTCTCATTGGAAACCATGACAGCTTCCTGCATGTAGCGCTTGAGTTCTTCTTCGTTATAGACAATTTCCATGGCTCGACCACCCAGCACCCAGGACGGTCTTACCACCAGCGGATAAGTAATTTTCTCCGCCTGCTCGATACTTTCTTCGACGCTCCTGACTGTGCAATTAGGAGGTTGCTTGAGGTCCAGTTTGTCAATGAGCTGCTGGAAACGTTCACGATCTTCGGCACGATCAATGGCGTCCGGTGCCGTTCCGATAACTGGCACACCTGCTTGCTCAAGCCGTTTTACCAGGTTGAGTGGGGTCTGCCCGCCAAACTGAACGATGACGCCAGCCGGCTTTTCCAGCTCTGCTATTTCGATTACGTCTTCAAAGGTAAGCGGCTCAAAATATAACCTGTCGGAGATATTGTAATCAGTGGAAACAGTTTCCGGATTACAGTTCACCATGATGGTTTCGAAACCATCTTCACGCATAGCTAAAGCTGCGTGCACACAGCAATAATCAAACTCGATACCCTGGCCAATTCGATTTGGTCCGCCACCCAGGACCATGATCTTCTTGTTGTCGGTAGGAATCGCTTCGCACTCTTCTTCGTAGGTGGAATACATGTAGGCTGTCGAGGAAACAAACTCAGCTGCACAAGTGTCGACCCGTTTAAATACCGGTCTTATTCCCATTGCCTGCCGCGCCTGCTGAACTTCCAGTTCCGTAATGCCCAGTAGCTGCGAAATGCGTTTATCGGAAAAGCCTTTACGCTTGAGTCTTAAGAAATAAGCCTGGTCTATATCTGCCAGGCTAATCTCAGCAAGCGCATTTTCATCTTTGATAATGTCTTCAATCTGAACCAGGAACCAGGGATCAATGCCAGACAAGTCATAAATAGTATTAATCGACCAATCCTGTCGAAACGCATCTGCCACATACCAGATGCGCTGCGCACCGGGTTCGGTTAATTCACGGGTAAGCACTTCCTTGGCATTAGAAAGACCACTATCAAGAATTGGATCGAAGCCGCACATTCCCACTTCCAGGCCACGCAGTGCTTTCTGCATGGATTCCTGGAAGGTACGACCGATCGCCATAACTTCCCCAACCGACTTCATCTGGGTAGTGATACGGTCATTCGCCTCGGCAAACTTTTCGAAAGTAAAACGGGGAATCTTGGTGACAACATAGTCGATGGTGGGTTCGAAAGATGCTGGCGTGACTCCCCCGGTAATCTCATTGCGCAATTCATCGAGAGTAAACCCGATGGCGAGCTTGGCCGCCACGCGCGCGATTGGAAATCCCGTGGCTTTTGAAGCCAGGGCTGATGATCGGGAAACCCGCGGATTCATTTCGATAATCACCAGGCGCCCGTCGGCTGGATTTACGGCGAATTGCACGTTCGATCCACCTGTTTCGACACCGATTTCCCTTAACACGGCAATCGATGCATTACGTAGAATTTGATATTCCTTATCGGTTAGGGTCTGTGCCGGAGCAACGGTTATCGAGTCGCCGGTATGCACGCCCATGGCATCGAAGTTTTCAATGGAACACACGATGATGCAGTTGTCGTTCTTGTCCCGCACCACTTCCAGCTCGAATTCTTTCCAGCCAATCAGGGATTCATCGATTAACAATTCAGTGGTGGGAGATAACTCCAATCCCCGGGCACAAATCTCATCGAACTCTTCCTTGTTATAGGCAATACCTCCACCGGTACCACCGAGGGTAAAAGAAGGTCGAATAATGCAGGGAAATCCAATTTGCTCCAGGGCCTCGTGAGCCTGCTCCATGTTATGGGCCATGCCATGGCGAGGAGTTTCCAGACCAATCGAGGTCATTGCGTTATCGAAGAGCTCACGGTCTTCCGCTTTATCGATGGCTTCACAACTGGCTCCAATTAACTCGACCTTGTATTTGTCGAGAATACCGTGGCGATTTAGATCGAGCGCGCAATTGAGTGCAGTCTGGCCACCCATAGTGGGCAGGATTGCATCGGGCCGCTCTTTCTCGATTATTTTCTCAACGATGCGCCACTTAACCGGTTCGATATAAGTGGCATCTGCCATGGAAGGGTCGGTCATGATGGTGGCAGGATTGGAATTAACCAGGATGACCCGATAGCCTTCTTCTTTCAATGCCTGACAGGCCTGGGCACCGGAATAATCAAATTCACAGGCCTGGCCGATGATGATCGGGCCTGCCCCCAGTATAAGAATGGAGTTGATATCTGTTCTTCTAGGCATGTTTAACTACTCGCTGCTACTTGGGCCGAATTGCTCAACCCATTAGATTGCCGTTCCATCAATTCAATAAAGTGATCGAACAGAGGTGCTACATCGTGGGGACCGGGGCTCGCCTCGGGGTGACCCTGGAAGCCAAAGGCCGGTTTATCGGTACGCTCAATTCCCTGTAAGGAACCATCGAACAGAGATTTGTGGGTAGCTTCTAAATTATCCGGAAGAGTCTCGCCGTCGACTGCGAAGCCATGATTTTGGCTGGTAATTAATACGGTGCTGTCACGGAGGTTCTGTACCGGGTGATTGGCGCCGTGGTGTCCTAACTGCATTTTTATCGTGTTAGCGCCACAAGCCAGTGCCAATAGCTGGCAGCCCAGGCAGATACCAAAAAGCGGAACCCCCTGGTCGAGAAACTCCTTTATTGCAGCAATTGCATAATCACATGGCTCGGGATCACCCGGCCCATTGGAAAGAAATATTCCATCCGGTGACATGGCTAGAACATCTGCTGCAGGGGTCTGGGCCGGAACAACAGTCACATTGCAGCCCCGTGCAGCCAGCATTCTTAGAATGTTGCGCTTCACCCCAAAATCATAGGCCACAACGTTAAAGCGGGAGTCACCCGGGGCAAGGTAGCCTTCCTTTATATCCCACTCGGCCTGCTTCCATTCATAAGACTCATTAACACTCACGACCTTGGCCAGATCCATGCCCTTAAGCCCAGGAAATTGCCTGGCAAGTACTACGGCTTTTTCTTCTCCACCAGACTGCAATGCGTCACCGGAAAGCAGGCAGCCATTTAGCGGACCCTTGTCTCTGAGCAAACGAGTCAGCCGGCGGGTATCGAGTTCAGCGATGGCAACCACGTTGCGTTGTTTTAAAAACTCATCGAGAGTTTGTTGATTACGCCAGTTGCTGGCCAACAGGGGAAGATCACGGATGACCAGTCCTGAAGCCCAGACTTTTTCAGACTCATTGTCTTCCTCGTTGGTCCCGGTGTTACCAATATGAGGGTAGGTTAAGGTTACGATTTGTTGTGCGTAGGACGGATCGGTGAGGATTTCCTGATACCCCGTCATCGATGTATTAAAAACCACTTCCCCATTAGAGCTACCTTCAGCTCCAATTGGAGTACCTCTAAAAATACTGCCATCTTCTAACGCCAGTACTGCTAATCCGGCCACTCTCTCTCCTAAATACTTCTCTTTCAGTTACGCACCAAAAAAAAGCGGAATGAAGAAAATTCTTCACTCCGCTTTTTCAAAATTCTGTGCAAAATTGGGTTTCAGCATTCGACATACTGAGCGGGCATTCTATAGAAAATGGCTCTCGCTTGTCTATGAAAGCTTTGCGATTAAGGGCTACTTTTTTGAGAAAAGTGTGGCTCTATTTCAGGCCGAGGACTTCCTGCATGGAGTAAACGCCTGGCGACTTATCGGAAACCCAGCCTGCCGCGCGCACTGCGCCATTGGCAAACGTCATTCGACTACTGGCCTTGTGAGTGATTTCTACCCGCTCACCGAGACTGGCAAAAGTGACGGTGTGATCGCCGACGATATCCCCTGCCCTGATTGTGGAAAATCCAATAGTCGAACGATTGCGCTCCTCACCGATTCCTTCCCGGCCATAGACAGCTACCTCATTCAGGTCGCGACCCAAAGTGTCGGCAATGACTTCGCCCATTTTCAGGGCAGTGCCAGAAGGTGCATCTTTTTTAAAGCGGTGATGAGCTTCCGTAATTTCAATATCAACTTCATCACCCAGTACACGAGCAGCCTGTTCGAGCAAATCCAGGCAGAGATTTACACCCACGCTCATGTTCGGGGCAAAAACAATCGGGATAGAAGCCCCGGCATTTTCAATCTGTTGCCGCTCGTCATCACTAAGCCCGGTTGTACCGATGACCATGGCTTTCTGGTGTTGTTGGCAGATATCGATATGAGCAAGGGTTGCGGCAGGTTCAGTAAAGTCGATTAGCACATCGAACTGATCTACCTGGCCAGTGAGTTCACTTACTGTAACGACTCCATTGCTCGCACCCATTGCCAGCAAGCCAGAATCCACATTCAAACAGGGGTCATCAGCCAGCACAGTAGCCACAGAAACCTCGATGTCAGCATCGCTTCGGGTAACTGCTTCCACCAGGGTTCTTCCCATGCGCCCGGCTGCGCCTGCTATTGCTACTTTAACCATTTGACCCACCAATATTAATGTGGGGCAAGTATACAGGGCCAGAATGAAATCCAGAACCAACTAATTACTCGTATAGAGTAAGACAATGTCATTTCCTGAATTCTGTGGGCAAAGCACAGCAATACATGATGCTGAGGTCCAATTTGGGCAAACTCATTGCCCCTGAGAGATTCAACCGATTACGCGACATTCCAGGCTTTCACCGCCTGAGCCTACAACCCGCCCTTTTTTTAATTCAGCATGAAAACTTATGAGCGATAGCCCGGTCATACACGGTAGAAACAAGCAGGAGCGTTATGAGTCGCTGGTTGCGGCGCTTTATCAGGACGTGTACCGCTACGCTTTCTGGATTTGCAAGAATCAACCTCTTGCCGAAGACCTGGTTCAGGAAACCTTTCTTGTGGATTGGATTATTTAATTCCCAATCCACATTCATACCCTGTAAATTCTGCTAAAACTGCTCCGCAGTCATGGACATTAATGAATCCGCCCCTGCCCTGATTTCCGCAAGCAGTGCCCTGGACTTCGGTAACAGGCGGTTCATAAAGAATTCGCCGCTGTTCAACAAGCCTTCTAAATAATCATCAGCCCCTTCGCTTTCGGCCCTGGCTGTTTGCGCAGCTGCGATGATTCGCTGCCACATGAAGCAAAACAAAGTGAGCCCCATTAATTCCATATAAGGATAAGAAGCGGCTCCAATTTCGTTGGGACTTTCCTTGGCTTTGGAAATTACATCGTTGGTTACGGCACTGAGATCATCTACAAGTGCCTGCAATTTCGACAAGCCCCCCTGCATTTCAGGTATTTCTTTATGCTCGGCAATAAACTCATTTATTTCTTCTTTCAGAATCTCCAGAAGTTCGCCATTCCCTCGTACTGTTTTTCTACCCATTAGATCAAGCGCCTGGATTCCATTCGCGCCCTCGTAGATTTGCGATATTCGCGCATCCCGTACGTTTTGCTCCAATCCCCACTCGGCAACATAGCCGTGACCACCCAGTACTTGCTGCCCCAATACACAGGATTCGAATCCTCTGTCGGTGCAGTAGGCTTTCTGCACAGGAATTAACAGTGACACCAATTGGCTGGCTTTTTTCCTGGCTGCGTCATCCGGGTGAAAGCGTGCGATATCCAACTGGAACGCCGAATAAAGAGAGAGTGCTCTGCCGGCCAGGGTGTTGGCTCGCATGGTAAGCAGCATTCTGCGCACATCCGGATGGACCAGGATCGGGTCGGCAGCTTTGTCTGCATACTTCGGTCCAGTGGCTGCCCGGCCCTGGAGTCTTTCTTTGGCATATTCCGCTGCCTGTTGGTACGAACTTTCGGCGAGACCATTTCCCTGCAGGCCCATTGAGAGCCGCTCGTAATTCATCATGGTAAACAGGTTTGATAATCCGCTGTTCAACTCCCCAACCAGGTATCCCCTGGAATTCTCAAAATTCATCACACAGGTGGCAGATGCTTTAATCCCCATCTTGTGTTCGATGGATCCTGCACTCACATTATTAGGTTCGCCGAGGCTGCCATCTTCATTGAGCAGTATCTTGGGCACCAGGAACAAAGAAATTCCTCTCGGCCCCGCAGGCGCATCGGGAAGCTTCGCCAGCACCAGGTGAATGATGTTTTCCGTCAGGTCGTGATCGCCTGCCGTAATAAATATTTTCGTGCCGCTTAAATCGTAAGAGCCTTCGGCATTGGGAACTGCCCTGGTATTGATAATCCCCAGATCCGTTCCGGCATGGGGTTCGGTTAAACACATGGTGCCAGACCAGGTACCTGCCAGCATCTTTGGCAGATAAGTCTGTTTCAGTTCATCACTGGCATGGTGGCTCAGGGTTAAGGTCGCGCCGGTAGTAAGAATCGTGTAGAGACAGAAAGAAGAGTTCGCACCGAAAAACATTTCTTCGATCATTGCCGACAACACCTTGGGCATTCCCTGGCCGCCGAAATTCACATCTCCGGTCAGGCTCGGCCAACCGCCTTCAACATAGGCGTCGTAGGCTTCCTTAAAACCCTTTGGCGTTATGACATTGCCATTCTCTAAACGGCATGCCTCCTCATCGCCAGTTTGATTGATTGGCGAGAGTAATTGCTCGGCTATTTTTCCAGCTTCTTCTAAAATTGCTGCAGACAGATCATCGGTTACCTCTGCCGTTTCCGGCATGGCAGCGAAAATCTCTTCAGCTTGAAATACATCTTGTAAGAGAAATCCTATGTCTCTTAATGGTGCGCGGTAGGCCGCCATTGCCTTTCCCCCCCCAATGACAAAGTGTTCAATTTATTCCCGGTGTAAAAAAGAGCCGCAATTATAAGTGAAGGACTTAACAACCGATACTTCCAGAGCCGATTCCTTAGCGAAATTTCCCCCGAGGACTAAGCTTTTCCCTCTATTACTTGTGGTTATCAAGGCAGCAAATGGAGAAAAGTGCGACAACTGGTTGCAGGGGATGGTCTGAAAAGTTACGACGGCTCGTACCCAGCCCCTGCATTATTTGCTCCACTTCAACCAACTCGGTTATAAGTCTCTGTGACTATTGCCATGAAGCGCTCCCATGGATTAGCAAGTCTTGCTATAGCTGCGGCATCCCGTTTCCTGATTCAGGTTTACATAATAATCACTGCGGTAAATGCCTGACGGATACTCCACCTTTTGCTTTATGCAGAGGACTGTTTCACTACTCATCACCGATCAACAAACTTATTGGCAGATTCAAGTTTCACTCGCAACTAGACATTGGTTACACACTTGCAACTTTAATGGCGAAAGAGTTTCGAAACCCGATTTATTGATTCCGGTTCCACTTCACCGGTCCAGATTGAAACAGCGAGGATTTAACCAGGCGCTGGAAATAAGCAAAGTTGTATCCAAGCATACTGCTATACCACTGGGGGATCGTCTCGTCCAGAAGGTGAAAAATACGCAATCCCAGGCCGAGCTTGAGAGCGCATTAAAGCGAAAAAGAATTCAGCGAAGGGCTTTTTCTTTTAGCAAAACAGATATGCCTGGAAGTGTGAACCACATCGCAATTATCGACGATGTGGTGACAACCATGGCAACGGTGAAAAGTCTGGCAACCTGCCTCGAGAGCCGCGGAATACGGCAGGTTGACGTATGGTGCCTGGCCCGGGCAAGCCTCTAATTCAAAAAATCCTGTGGTTTAACAAGTGTATTGAACTGTGAAACAGGCCACAGAAACTGAGCGGATAGTCCATATACTTAAAACCATTCAATGTTGTTATTGCATATGGTTTAGACGGTTACCAACCGGTTATTTAGAGCAGACCTTTAACCCCGAAACTTTCGGGGTTTTTTTGTCTGGCGAAAAGTGAATATGCTCTGGCCGAAACGCCAACGCACCAAACCAAGAAATACTAAACTTTAAAACTGATACTTGATGGAGCCGTAAGCGACACGGCCATTCTGGTCGAGAATTCGAGTATTGGAATTCAAAAATTGCGCAGTGCTTTCATTGAAGATGTTGCGTATGCCAAATGAAATGATTGCCCGGTCATTATTTCCCGTTTCAACACTATAACCGTATTGCAGATCCACGGTGGTAATGTCATCCACCAGGGCGTTAATTTCTTCTATATCCAATTCGCTAATGTCTTTAAATGAATCGAAGTAATTGGTGATGGCAGTGGCAGTATGATTACCAAATTCCCAGGTAAGCGTGAGGCTGCTTTGTAGTTCGGGACTAACAACACGGTCATTTGGATCACCAAGGTTGCTATCAATAAGCTCTAACAAGGATCCATTATTTTCGAAATTCTGCACATAGGTGGTTTTGGTGCTCAGGGTAAACTGCCCGAAACGATTCGTGTCCCAAACATAGGATGCACCAATATCGAAGCCGCTGGATTCCAGATTGGAACCTATAAAGGGGTTATCGATATTAAATTCGTTAATGGCTGAATCTTCGATGTAAAGCTGAGGCAGATTACTTTGAGAATCCCTGCTTATGTTTCCGGGAACCTCATTAATTTCCTGTTGCCATGCGTCAGCTCGAATATTCAATCCTTCGATGGGAGTAATTTCCAATCCCAAATTAAAATTCAGTGCATCTTCAACCACATGTCCTTGAACATCACTGGCTTCGAGATTGCGCTGAATCTCGAACAAAGGCGCAACGGCTTCGCTCAGCACCGAAGTCGGTGCAATGCTAAAACTGGCAAAAGTGTCCGAATCCGCAGTGACCCCATTATCAACGTCATCCTGTTGGGCAATAGCGAGCTGGCCTTGCATGCCAATGGCTGCAAGCACTGCGAAAGCTATTTTTGGATTGACGGGTTTCATTTGGGCCAGGTTTCTTTTTTATCTATTTTATCTATCTCTTTATCTCTCAAAGTAACGATAAGTCGTTGCTATCAGCTTAGCTCGAGAGCCCTTGATAAAGCGCTGTGGCTGCCGTTTTTCGGGCCATTTCTTAATAAAAAGCTAACAAATAGCACACACCAAACAACTCTAAGATCTTATCACTATCATCGACCAATTTGCATGTAATTCGACTGCCTTTTGTCCACTGTACACTGGGGTTCAGCCCCAGAATACGGTGCCATCGAGCCCTGGCGATTTACTCCAAATCGGATTTTTCCCGTTAATTCAATAGGATATCGCGTCAAACTATGGCAGGCGGCTTACTGCCGGGGTCAAAGGCAGGGTTTCTAACAGCTTGCGCGCCGACACAGTCTCCCCAGGGAGTATTAAATCTGGCGCAATTTCAGCCAGCGGCTCCATAACAAATCGCCTCTGGGAGGCCCTGGGATGGGGTATGGTCAGCCTGGAAGATGATTCCACCAGCCTGCCAAAACAGAGGATGTCCAGATCCAGGGGCCGCGGCGTGTTTGGGAAAGCCGAGTCATCCCGTCCAAACTTCCTTTCCAGATCTTTTAAAAAGTCCAGTAACTCGCCTGGGGAATAATCTATATCCAGGCGAAGGGCGATAACGGCATTGATAAAATCGGCGGATCCTGGCGGGCAGTCCACTGCTTCAGCCTGATAAAAAGAAGAGCAAGCCAGCAGTGAGTGTTCTGACTTGAGAATTTCGATAGCTTGTTTAAGCGTCTCGAAAGGGCTACCAATACCGGAGGGCAAATTGGCACCAAGCCCGATTATTACCGTGATGGAATCAGCCGCCTCAAGCGTGATATTGACTGGAGAGTTCATGCACAGCGTCTACAAATGCACTAACGTGGTCTGGATTAACTTCTGGCGTAATCCCATGACCAAGATTGAATACATGACCCTCACCAGATCCGAAACTCGCCAGGATTTTTCCGACCTCATCGCGTATGGCAGCTGGTGACGCGTAAAGAATGGACGGGTCCATATTTCCCTGAAGGGCACACTGCTGTCCAATGCGCTGCCGTGCAACGCCTATTTCAATCGTCCAGTCCAGGCCAACGGCATTGGTTCCCGAGTTGGCAATTGCCTCTAACCACAGTCCGCCGTTCTTGGTAAACAAGATGACCGGCACTGCTCTTCCCTCTCTTTCCTTAATCAAGTTCGCGACGATTTTTTCCATATAGCTGAGGGAATATTCGAGGTAACTGGAAGTCGTTAATGTGCCGCCCCAGGTATCGAAAATTTGTACGGCCTGGGCACCTGCATTTATCTGGCAGTTAAGATAATCCGTTACGGCCAGGGCAAGCTTTTCCAATAACTGGTGCATGGCTTCTGGATTGTTGTACATGAATTCCTTGGCAACACGAAAATCTTTGCTACCTCCGCCTTCAATCATGTAGGTGGCAAGAGTCCATGGGCTGCCAGAAAAACCAATCAATGGCACCGAGCCATTCAGTTCTCTTCTTATCAAGGAAACCGCGTCCATAACGTAAGCAAGATCTGCCCCGGCATCGAGATCAGGTATCTGCTCTACGTCTTGAACACTGCGAATAACTTTCCTGAATCGGGGGCCTTCACCTTCTTCGAAATACAGACCCTGCCCCATCGCATCGGGAATGGTAAGAATGTCTGAAAACAGTATGGCCGCATCGAAGGCATAGCGCTTAAGCGGTTGCAAAGTCACTTCGCAGGCGAGTTCCGGCGTCTGGCACAGGTTCAGAAAATTACCCGCCTGCTTTCGAGTAGCACGGTATTCTGGTAGATAGCGACCAGCCTGACGCATCATCCATACTGGAGTGACATCGACTGGCTCACCCATGAGCGCTTTGAGAAATCGATCATTTTTAAGAGTCACGAAAAATCCTGGTACATGTACTTCTGAAGATTAATTCATTAACTAGCCAGAAAAATTCTGCCGGCCCTGCATCATCAGGTAGCCAGTGCAGCTGTAAAGGCGGGCAATTGTACACGAGGCAATGGCTGACACAAGCGTGCCTGTGCCTGGCTTACACTCAATTAATGGCGTTCAGTTCGCGAATATCGGACTGAATATCAGCCAGGGTGCGAATCCAGGGTTGTAGCGATTGAATCGATGCCGGCAATTCATCAATGGCTTTGGTAGCATCGGCTCGATTATCGAAGTTCCCCAATACGACTACAAACCAGGGCTTTTCTTGAAACCTGGTTTCAAAATATCCCCGCTTTGTTGCCGTTAGTTCGTCTTCGACAAATCTTTTTACGTTGGTTTCTGAGTGTGAGCCCATAATCTGGACGGTGAATGAAGAGCCGGAAAATTCGAGCAACTCCTGCTCGAACGCACTAATGTTTGGCGCAGGCCCTGCTGTTAGCAATTCGCTACTGACTGCTTCCTCGCTTGTAGCTATCTCAACCGGTTCGAGCTCAACAGGTTTAGCAGATTCATCAATAGCATTGACTACTTCTGCTACAGCCTCTTCGCTCGCCTCCGCAGTTTCTTCAAGAGTTCTAACTGGCTGTTCAAATTCGGTGACGACTATCTGATCAACCGGATCGGCATTGGACTCCGTAGTCGCAATAGCTGCAGCTGCACTTTCTGCAGACACCGGAATGGCAATTGAGTTTTCCGTTGCCGCCAGCGATTGCTGCTGATCCAGTCGAGGATCCGGGTCCATTACGATGACGGCACCAAGCAAGAGAACCACGAGCACTGCTGCTGCGGCCCAGTACCGACTTCCTGAAGACAGGAAATCTGGCAATTTTTCCCTGACAACTGATGAGAAATTTGTTTCTTCCAGTGCATTGGAGACTAGAGCATTAATAGTGCCAGGCACCCCATTTGACAGGTTATGAATATTTCCCAGCTCACTTACGTTTACTGGTAATTCGCCATCGAATCCGGCCTCAGCCAGTTTAAATTTCACGTATTCAACAGTATCTTCTCCTCCCAGCTCTGAAATTTCGAAATCAACTACTGTTAAATCATTACTCCCAGCCAATGCATTCTGCAGCATTCTTTGCAACTGCACTTCCCCGAACATTAATACGCGAATCGCTGTGGAGGACCCGCTCATGATGGATGTCACCAGACCCAGCACATCGCTGCCCAGTTCGTGTGCATCATCGATTACGATCATTAAGGCCTTGGCCTCGAGATCTAATTGAGAGGCAAAGCTGTGAATACTTACTACTGCAGATTCAGTTTCCTCGTCATTTAAATGAACAGGAATCTGCTCTCCCAGTTTTTCCAGAAACTGGCCTTTATTCATGAATAAGGTAGCTGGAACATAGGCACAAACGGCCTCGTCACCAAAACTCTGGCAGAAAGTCTTCGCGAGAGTCGTTTTTCCGCAGCCGAGACAGCCAGTGACTGCCATTATCGACTGGCTATAAAGCGAATGTTCGATGAGTTGATCCAGCAACTGTTGCCGATTGCCGCCGTCAAACAATCCCTTGCCTGAGGCTGCAGGCTCAAATGGATCAAACCTAAGGTTTAGGTGTTCAGTATATTTTTTCACAGGCAAAGCTGGCTTCCAGCGGTTAATGTTGAATTGAGCAACTCGCTATCAACATCACCTTCTATTACCGCTTCACCAATAGCCTTCAGTAAGATAAAGCGGATCTTACCGAGTTCGGCCTTTTTGTCGGATGACATTAAGTCGAGATACTGCTCTACGGTTATATCGGCAGGCGGCACCACCGGCATACCAAAATTTTTCTCAATTACCTGCCTGATCCGCGCGGCATCATCCGCACTTAACCACCCCAGGCGCCTGGATAAATCCGCAGCCATAACCATGCCCATGGCGACAGTTTCGCCGTGTAACCAGGTTCCATAGCCTGTAGCTGTCTCTATCGCATGACCGAAAGTGTGCCCCAGGTTTAACAGGGCGCGCATGCCTGCCTCTTTCTCATCCTTGGTCACAATGTCGGCCTTGGCCTCGCAACACACTTGTACAGCTTCTGCAATTACTTCGGATTGCAGACCCAGGATCGCGTCGCTATTGTTCTCCAACCAGGCAAAAAAATCGGCATCGTTAATCAGTCCGTATTTGATTACTTCGGCGAGTCCGGCCTTAATTTCCCGCTCGGGCAGGCTCTGCAGCACTTCGGTATCAGCAACAACACAGCGAGGCTGGTAGAAAGCCCCTATCATGTTTTTGCCCTGTGAATGATTAACACCGGTCTTGCCGCCCACAGAAGAATCAACCTGCGCCAACAGCGTGGTGGGAACCTGAAGGAAGTTGACACCACGTTGGTAAGTGGCTGCTGCAAATCCGGTTATGTCGCCGACTACGCCGCCCCCGAGTGCTACGAGCGTTGTCTTACGATCATATTTTCCCTGTAGTAAATGGTCGTAAATGCTCGCCATGGTATCCAGGTTCTTGGTTTCCTCTCCGTCTGGAAGAATAATGGCGGAGCTAAACTGTGCTCCCAATTGTGCCTTGAGTTGTTCCAAATAGAGGGGCGCCACGATTTCGTTGCTAACAACAACGGCTCGCCCGTTTCCTATAAAAGGAAGAAGAAGTGAACTGTTATCTAACAGGTTTGAACCTATATAGACTGGATAGCTACGATCGCCTAAATCGACTTTGACAGTTTGCATTGATTTACTTCCGTTGGGCTAACTTTCGTTTTGCAAAAGCTGCTTGTTAATCTCGTGACTGACAGAACGGGCATTTCGCTTATTGGTATTGATTACAATATCGGCCACTTCGAGATAAAGCGGTTCTCTAATTTCTATCAGCTCTCGAATTTTCTTTTCAGGATTATCCGTTTGCAGTAACGGCCTGTGCTTATCTCTGCTGGTACGCTCCACCTGCTGAGCAATAGAGGCTCGAAGATAAACAACCGTGCCGCGCGCCGATAAGTGCTTGCGATTCTTTTCCTCAAGCACCGCGCCGCCACCTGTGGCCAATACGATGTTCGATCTGGCACTAAGCTGATCAATCATCCTGGCCTCACGGACTCGAAATCCGCTTTCCCCTTCTACATCAAAAATCCAGGGAATATCTGCCCCTGTAGAGAGCTCAATTTCGCGATCTGAATCGAAGAATTGCAGATTCAGTTGATCGGCCAGAATTTTGCCAATTGTCGTTTTTCCAACGCCCATAGGCCCAACCAGAAAAACGTTCCCTTGATATTTCATCAAAATTTTAACTGTATAATAGGATCAGTGTGTAAGCGCAAACCACGGCAGTTATTACTTCAACTTTGAGTTCAGGAACAGTCAAGGAGATTGACGGATGAAAATCTGCCAATCTCCTTTCCGATCAAGAATTAACGAATTGCGATATCAGCAATAATTTTAGGCGTGATAAAAATCAATAGCTCACGCGGGCAGTGGACGGATAATATAATTTTCCATCTTGTACTTGTTGCCACTTGAACTCAATTGCAAAATTTTTATTGAAGTAGAACTAATATCTACGCCAAGAAGCGTACTGTTCTTCTTTCCGATATTTGCGAAAGCTCCAATATTTCCTAGCTTTTCCAGCACTTTGGCATTCCCAAATCCAAAACGTTAGTAATCAGACTTACGTTTTACGCACAGACCAAAAAACCTGGCTCTAGGCTTCTGAGAACCGAAATTTTCAGAAACTGCCCGAAGCCAACCTAAACACACTGGGCCGAGAATAATGCCAATAATAACAATGGCTTAGCGATTCCCAGCGGTATTTTTTCTTCCGATTGTCAGTATCGGCCAACTATAAAATTTATATAGTTTTCAGTTAATTAACAGACTTTCAGAATAAACAACATTACTATTTAATGATGAACGATTGTCGCGATCAATTCTTTGAATCAGATCATGTTTAGGGACTGGTCGGCCGCCCTGAAACCCGCGTCAGCTGCAGCGTAGGAGAGATTTTTTAAAGCCAGATGAAAATTCTCAACACAACGGTCTAATGATTTACATCCCTGCGGATCTAATTGTCCGAAATTGAGTGAAAATTAACCAGCTTTCTCGGCACTTTCTGGCTCAGTTTCGGGCGAAATCAAGCAGAACGTGGGCGATATGCAGCTCGGGTGTATAATATCGAATCGCCCTGGGGTGTATTCCGCCCAAATTCGTGTGCTCCGCACTCTGCTTCAATTAGAGGCGTGAAGCCGGTAATTACCAGAAATTATAGTCAACGGAAGCCTGTAAATCGTGAGTGATAGTTTAAAGATCACTGCAAAATGGATAGCGAAGTCAGCATTAGCGGGCGCTGCCGGTGGCATCATGGTGGCGATGGCAGCCTATCTGTACCTGGCACCCTTGCTTCCGGCGGCTGAGACATACCGGGATGTGCAACTGGAAACTCCCCTCAGGATTTACACCTCCGATAATCGACTGATCGACGAGATTGGTAACCGCCGCAATCCGGTTCAATTTGAAGATATTCCCGATGTGCTCATCGATGCACTAATCGCCACGGAAGATGTTCGATATTATTCTCACCCGGGCGTCGATGTGCAGAGTTTGCTGCGTGGCTTCTATGGATTTATAACCGGGCGTCGCCTGGGTGGCGGCAGCACGATCACAATGCAATTGGCGAACAACCTGTCTTTCGATAGCGACAATGTTTACCTGCGCAAATTCAAAGAGATTCCTTTCGCACTGCAAATCCAGCGGGAACTCACCAAGGAAGAAATTCTAACGCTCTACCTGAATACTATTTATTTTGGTGCCGGTGCTGATGGAATCGGTGCCGCGTCTTTCGTTTATTACGGCAAAGATGTCAGCGAACTCTCACTGGCGGAATCGGCCATGATGATTTCCTTATTGCCCTGCCCATCTGCCTGTAATCCATTCAGCAATCCTTCTCGCGCCCTGGATCGTCGCGAGACACGACTGCGCAATATGCTTAATGAGAACATGATTAGCCAGGTGCAGTATGAACAAGCCAATGATGCGCCGATAACCGCTGATCGCCGCAACAGAAATATCGCAGTGCCTGCTCCCTACGTGGCAGAGATGGTAAGACAAACACTTTACGAACAATTTGGCGAAGAGACTTATACCAGAGGCTTTGAGGTTACTACGAGCCTCGATGGTGATCTGCAACTGGCTGCAAACGCCTCAGTCATTGATGGCCTGGAAATCTATTACGATAAACGCCATGGTTATCGTGGCGCAGATGCCAATTATCCTGCCGACCCCGATGACGCAATAGGAGCCTGGCTTACTCATCTGCAACCGGTTCCTAAATACGGGAATCAGGATCCAGCAATAGTCATTGAAGTCCAGGAGCAATCCTTTGATGCCATATTAAAAAGTGGGGAGAAAATCACCGTAGCTTGGGATGGCATTTCCTGGGCATATACCTTTAGAAGCAGAAACGAAGCCTGGCCACCTCCGCAGGTAGCAGCGGATGCAGTTCAGATCGGTGATCTTATTCGAGTAAAAAATACCGACGATGGTTGGGAGTTGGGACAGGTTCCAGATATCCAGGGGGCATTGGTTTCAATGTCACCAAACAATGGTGAGGTTCTCGCCCTGGTGGGCGGCTACGATTTTCGCCGCAGCCAGGTAAATCGAGTAACTACGCCGCGCCCTCCCGGTTCAAACTTCAAGCCTTTTCTTTATGGCGCTGCCCTGGAACACGGTTATTCACCTTCCAGCATAATTAACGATGCGCCAATTACTCGAGGTGATTACCGTCCAAACAATTACGAAAATAATTTCCTCGGACCTATCACTCTGCGCTTCGCCTTAAAAGAATCCCGCAATGTTCCCGCGGTGCGTTTATACGACGAGCTCGGCTCGGAAAAAGTCCTGCCATTCGCCGCGAAGTTTGGATTTCAAACCCAGAATTTTCCCAGTAATGATCTAACGGTTGCCCTGGGTAGTCGGGATGTACAACCCCTTGAAATAGTCACCGGCTATTCAGCTATCGCCAATGGTGGCTTCAAAGTCGATCCCTGGTTCATCAAAGAAATCTCCACCGAAGCTGACGGTTTACTCTACCGGGCAAATCCAGTCGTAGTCTGTGATAACTGTGCTCAACAAGCCGAAGAAGGTGGCAACGTCATTATGCCAGCACCGCGAATTATCGATGAGCGAGTGGCCTATATCCTGAATTCGATGTTGGAATCAGTAATTACCGAAGGTAGTGGCAATCGGGTTTATCGCGAATTGCGTCGCGGTGATCTCAGGGGCAAAACCGGTACCACGAATGGGCCGACCGAGCTCTGGTTCTCGGGATTTAATAAGGACATTGCCACAACCGTCTTCGTTGGTTTCGACCAGCCAGAACCATTAGGCGAAAGAGAACAGGGTGCAACCGTTGCCGTACCCATCTGGATAGACTACATGCGGGAAGCCCTGCGCAACGCACCGGAAAACACCATGAGTCGCCCGGATGGAATCGTCGACAGACTCATCGACAAATCAACCGGCGAACCTGCCACCCCCGGCGATCCCAACGCCATCTTCGAATATTTCCTCAGCGAACAGGCGCCAGAAGTGATCGACACCCAACTTCCTGGTCTTGAAATCGACGAGGAAGATGAAGAGGAACTGTCCACAGAAACAATCTTCTAGATTCTTAGTGAGAACCTAATCGATTCTAAATTCTTAGTGAGAACCTAAGTTAGCGGTCTGCTTCGTTGAGTCCTCACTTTATTGTTGTCTCGGAATCCATTTACAAGCGCCCTGCTTCGTTGAATCCGCGCTCAAACCTCGCTGCCATTCAGGTATGCCTCGGCTCTCGCTGTGGTTCGCCTCGCATGCCATCTAGTAACTGGATTCCTGAATCGAACTTGAAAACTAAATCACACAGCGATTTCTTCTGAATCCTGAAAGAATCTGTACAGTTGATTTCGTGAGAAATGTGATTGAGGAGTGCGCTGCGCGGAGTCCCGCAACGCAGGTTGAGGGGTGCTCTCGAAAGAGTCCGAAAGAAAGCTACTTTTTGAAACTAGGATTTGATAATTGTGATTGCTTGATGCTGGGCGAGGCGCCCCGCAATGCAGGCCGAGGCATACCTGGTTGGTAGACGAGGCCTAAATGAGGACGCAACGAAGTCCAGCGCAAGCAAGCGCGATTAGAGTTTACGGCTACCGAAGCGGCGCTTGAAGCGGTCTACTCTACCGCCCGAGTCTAGAATCTTTTGTTTGCCGGTATAAAACGGATGACACTCCGAGCAAACTTCGATCAGAATGTCTTTGCCCAGTGTGGACTTGGTTTCAACGACATTTCCACAACTACAGGTCGCCTTGATCGGGCCATAGTTAGGGTGAATATCTGCTTTCATGCTGTTTCCTCTCAGTTGATGTCGCTACCAGGATCTCTCTGGCCCTGGCACCACATCTGCTTTCAGCTCGTGCGTCATTAATGGGGGCGTGCATTCTAACAGAGAGCGGCTAATTGGCAAGCGCTTTGGCAAGCGCTGCGTAGGCCTCCAGGCCCTACTGTCTCAGCTTATTATGGTTTTTTACCACTTCTTCCATGATGCGCCGGAATAGCTCGGTTATCAGCTCTGGGTCCAGCCCTTTGTCACTGCATAGCTGTCGCAGCTCCTCCAGTTTTTCCGCCTCCCGGGATTCGTCCAGCGCACTGAGTTCCTGGTTGGCCTTCAAGACACCAACCTGGTGGGTAAGTTCAAAGCGCGCAGCGAGAAGTTCAACCAGGTTTCGGTCAATCTGGTCGATCCGGTCTCTGGCCTCCAGCAACTCTTTAGGTACTTTCTTATTATTCATCTTGCTTCCAGTAATTCAGGAAATTGGCACGCTCATCGAAGGCGGCAGTATAAACCAAGCTTTTTTCCTGACCCAGCCCTACAATCACTCTAAGCAGAATTTCTGTTCAGGATCTAATTTACTGTCCAGGGCTTTTCTATTTAGTATGCTCATTAGAGCAGCAGCAAATTGGTTAATGGTTAATGTCTTCTTCCAGCGATAATGGATACAAAGGGCTTGTATATAAAGTAGCAGTTCCTTCGCCGCTAAGAAGAATATTTGACTACCTGCCACCAGAGATTAACAAAGATATCCAGCCGGGTACTCGGGTACAGATAAACTTTGGCAAACGAAAAATTGTTGGATTCGTATTATCACAAGCCAGGCAATCTGATCTCAGCAAGAAACAACTCAAACCTATTCTGAATGTCATTGATGCAGAGCCGACTTTTTCCGGCAAGCTGTTCCAGTTATTGCAATGGTGTGCACAGTATTACCAACATCCAATTGGTGAAGTATTTAGCACTGCCACTCCAGTAAAGCTTCGTAGTGCAAGAACGCTTTATCAGGAACTTGATTACTATCGTTTAGCTGACGCTTATAAGGACTCGCAGTTGAATGGGCTTAGCCGGGCTCCCAAACAGAAAGCCCTGCTAGACTATTTGGCAGATAAAGGAAATGTTAGCAAACAGGAAATTCTTGACCAGGAATTTTCCACCGCAGTAATCAACGCCCTGGAACAGAAAGCGCTGGTCGAATTTTTCCAGCTAACTGCGGAAAAACTAAAACCATTTACGCCTATCGATGACAAAAATTCTAGAGCGCTACCGCTTAATCATGAACAGCAAATTGCCATTGATAAAATTCGCGGTACTGGTAATAAATTTAACTGCTTTCTACTGGACGGAGTAACTGGATCGGGAAAAACAGAAGTCTATATGCAAGTCATGGCCGATCATCTGAAGGAAGGTCGACAATGTATGATCCTGGTTCCAGAGATTGGGCTGACCCCTCAAACCGTATCCCGATTTCAACAAAGATTTAGCTGCCCGATAAGCACTTTGCACTCTGGCATGACCGATAGCGAACGGCTGGAAGCCTGGTCTCGTGCAAGAGATGGGGCGGCAGGTATCCTTATAGGAACGCGCTCGGCAATCTTCACTCCCCTGCCAAATCCAGGGCTTATCATAGTCGACGAAGAACACGATGGTTCCTTTAAACAGCAAGACGGATTTCGTTATTCGGCACGGGATTTAGCCGTATTGCGCGGGCGTGAAGAAAACATTCCGGTGATCCTGGGATCTGCAACACCCAGCCTGGAGAGCCTGCACAATGCGAAGGAAAACAAGTTTACTCATCTTGCATTAGCCCAACGGGCTGGTGGAGCCAGCGAATCCACTACTACAGTTATCGATACCGCCAATGAGTATTTGGAAAGCGGATTATCAGAGCAACTACTGTTCAAGGTCGATCAGCATCTCAGTGCAAACAATCAGGTGCTACTGTTTATCAATCGCAGGGGATACGCACCTCTCCTGAGTTGTACCCAATGCGGCTGGATCGCTGAATGTAATGAATGTGTTTCTCAACTAACGGTTCATGCACAACCGCCGAGTATTCGTTGCCATCATTGTGGAATAGCACAGCACCTGCCAAAAAGCTGCCCACAGTGTAATAGCCCAAGCCTTAGCACCATGGGTATAGGAACTCAGAAACTCGAAACATACCTGGCGCGAAAATTTTCTGATTTCCCGGTTATTCGTATCGATCGGGATAGCACGCGAAGTAAACGAAAATTTGACGCGATGCTGGAACAAATTCACTCGGGTGAGCCTTGCATACTGCTTGGTACTCAAATGCTGGCCAAAGGTCATCATTTTCCAAACATAACCCTGGTTGCCATTGTCGATGCCGATTCGGGATTATTCAGCCCGGACTTTCGAGGCCAGGAATTCATGGTGCAAACGCTGGTACAGGTTTCTGGTCGAGCCGGGAGATCACATCGTCCAGGCGAAGTACTTATTCAATCCAGGCATGCGAGCCACAAAGCACTGACTCAGTTGACCCAATCAACTTACGGCGAGATGGCGCAATCTTTATTGGACGAGCGCCGGGAATCTGCCATGCCTCCATTTTCACAATTGGCACTATTGAAAGCTGAAGGACCCCAATTAAGACTCACTATGGATTTGCTGAGGCGGGTGAATCAAAGTGCGGTGGACATTATTCGACAATCTCAATCTGAAATTCAGGCGCTGGGCCCGGTTCCAGCTCCAATGGAAAAGAGAGCAGGACGATTTCGTTCTCACCTGCTCTTTAAAGCCAATACGAAAGCTTCAATGCAACAGTTTCTGAATCAACTGGTCTACCAAATAGAGGAAATAAAACTTTCAAAGGGTTTACGTCTGAGTCTCGACGTAGACCCCATGGAAATGATTTGATTCTGTCGGATTGCTCACAATGTGGTTAATTTAGCGCTATTTGAGACTATAGCTTCCGGCCTATTTACCGATAATTGTGGAGGCATGAGGTTTTTCGAAATATAAAGGCCTTAAATATCAACAGCTTATATAAAAAATGAAAAGCATGACCCAAGATTTCGCCAAGATTCGTCCGGAGCCACTATTGGAGAAAAAACCAGTAGAAGCGCCACCTGCCTGGTCGCTCATGTTTACCGGGGTTTTGGTAGGAATCACCATAGGTGTATTTGCCTGTGTGCTTTTTTACCTTTCTGGCAATGTTCCGCCACTCAATATGGCGCAACCGGTGGCCGCGTCTACTTCTGAATTTTCTGATAACGAAAGTAGTACAGAAGAGCAAAACGAAGAAGCGACTTTAGATTTTGAGTTCTATACCGAACTTCCCCGTTACGAAGTTCCAACCGATGCAACACCTGTCGAGTTGGTGAGTGAAGAACTAGGCGGGAGCTATATGTTACAGACCGGCGCTTTTCAACAGCAGGAGTCTGCCGAACAGGAAAGACAGCGCCATCTGGCCCTGGGCCTGAACGTCATTATCAAAGCCGAAGAGTTGCCCGGCAGAACATTGTTTCTGGTACAAACCGGCCCTTACAGTACCAGCGTTGAACTCAATGAAGCGCAGCAATTACTCCGTAACAATAATATTCCCAGCCTGACCATCCAGTTGCAGTAATTCTCCCGCTCACGCCTTTCTCTATCTTCGAGAATAGACGCCAATTAAGTGTACAAAAACTGATACGAGCCCATTGAATTTGGGCGGAAGGCCCATATTTTCTACCTTCTGTGATACTTTTAGCAGCACAACACAGGAGAATTCCATTGGATCAATTTCACGGTACAACGATTGTCTCGGTCAGAAGAGGCAACAAGGTTGTTATTGGCGGTGACGGCCAGGTTTCCCAGGGCAATACGGTAATGAAGGGAAACGCACGAAAGGTTCGTCGCTTGTACAAAGACCAGGTGTTGGCTGGATTCGCAGGAGGCACTGCGGATGCGTTTACGCTCTTCGAACGATTCGAAGAGCAATTAGAAAAGCACCATGGAAAATTAGTACGAGCGGCAGTTGAGCTGGCAAAACTCTGGCGTACCGAAAGAGCATTGCGACGCCTGGAAGCTTTGCTGCTTGTTGCCGACAAAGAATCTTCACTTATCGTTACCGGCAATGGCGATGTAATCGAGCCGGAAGATTCCATCATGGCTATCGGTTCCGGCGGACCGTTTGCCCTTTCCTCGGCACGGGCGCTATTACAAAACACTGAATTGGATGCAAAAGAAATTGTAGAGAAGAGCCTGACCATTGCAGCAGACATTTGCGTCTATACAAACCAGACACACACTATCGAAGAATTAGAAATCGCTTAAGTTCGATTTCGCAAATTAGTAAACACGGATCCATTAATGACCATAATGACACCTAGAGAAATTACCTCTGAATTAGATAAGCACATTGTGGGGCAAGACAAAGCTAAACGCGCCGTCGCAATTGCACTGCGTAACCGCTGGCGACGAATGCAGCTCGATGAAGAGCTCCGTGCGGAAATTACGCCCAAAAATATTCTAATGATTGGCCCTACTGGTGTAGGAAAAACAGAAATTGCCCGCCGCCTGGCGAAACTTGCCCAAGCTCCGTTTATCAAAGTTGAAGCTACCAAGTTTACCGAAGTCGGCTATGTCGGTCGCGATGTGGAATCCATAGTACGGGATTTGGTAGATGTCGCTGTGAAAATGATCCGTGAGACCGAGATTCAGAAAGTTCAACATCTCGCAGAAGATCTGGCGGAGGATAGAATTCTCGATGTGTTGTTGCCCCAGGCTCGGTCTGAGGAAAATCAGGATGAAGACGATGGCCAATCGAGTGCTCACCAGGTGTTCCGTAAAAAAATCCGACAAGGTGAACTGGATGATAAAGAAATTGAGATTAAAATTTCTGAAGTACCAACTGGCGTAGAAATCATGGCTCCTCCTGGACTGGAAGACATGACAAGCCAACTAAAGAGCATGTTCTCCAATATGAATACTGGTCGAAAACGATCGCGACGCATGACTGTTAAGGCAGCACTTAAGGTGGTCAAGGACGAAGAAGCCGCCAAGCTTATAAATGAAGAAGAGATCAAGAACCAGGCTGTTGAAGCCACTGAACAAACCGGCATTGTCTTTCTTGATGAAATCGACAAGGTGACGAACCGACACGAGCAGGGAAACGCCAGTGTCTCCAGGGAAGGCGTTCAGCGAGACTTATTACCATTAATAGAAGGATCAACGGTAACTACCAAGTACGGCAGCATCAAAACCGACCATATACTCTTTATTGCATCCGGTGCCTTTCATCTGTCCAAGCCATCGGATCTGATTCCCGAGCTTCAGGGTCGTCTGCCCATTCGAGTGGAGCTGGATCCTCTTTCTGCTGAAGATTTCGAACGCATCCTGGAGGAGCCCGATGCTTCATTGACGGAGCAATACCAGGCATTGCTTGCAACTGAGGAATTACAGGTTAGTTTTAGCAAAGACGGTATCCAAAAAATCGCAGAAACCGCCTGGCAGGTAAATGAGCGTACGGAAAACATCGGCGCACGCCGTTTACATACCGTAATGGAAAGATTGTTAGAAGAAGTTTCTTTTTCAGCGGCTGATCTCGCTGTGGGTGATAACAAGGAACTCGTGATCGACAAGGCCTATGTTGAAAAGCAACTGGACGAACTGGCCAAGGATGAAGATCTGAGTCGCTACATTCTTTAAGTTTTAAACCATGACCTCCATCATCCCAACTGATATTCGCCTGCACAAAAAATCTGCGACGCTGGAGCTGGTCTATGGCGATGGTATAACCCATGCCCTATCCGCTGAATTTTTGAGGGTACACTCTCCCTCCGCTGAAGTTCGCGGGCATGGAAAAGGCCAGGAAGTCCTCCAGTACGGCAAGCGCCACGTCAAACTGACCAATATACAAGCCGTCGGTAATTACGCAGTAAAACTGGTATTCGACGACGGCCATGACACGGGAATCTACAGCTGGGATTATCTGCGCGAACTGGGAGAAGAAGAAAAGGAACTCTGGAACACTTATCTTGCAAAACTCCAGGAGGCAGGCGAAACTCGCGAACCATTACCTGTCAACACACAAGTCATTCAGATTAAGCCAATCTCAGATAGCTAATGAACAAGACTACTGACAATCACGAGACTACCCATTTCGGCTACGAAGAAGTTCCTGTTGAAGAAAAACAGGAAAGAGTCGGCCAGGTGTTTCGTTCAGTGGCCAATCGCTACGACATCATGAACGATGTCATGTCCCTTGGAACCCACCGACTAATCAAGCGCTTTACCATCGAATTAAGTTCCTTGAGACCTGGCCATAAAGTTCTGGATCTGGCCGGTGGCACTGGCGATTTTTCACTTCGCTTCTCAACCATTGTAGGAGAGTCAGGGCAAGTAGTACTGGCAGATATTAACGATGCAATGCTGGATGTTGGGCGTGATCGAATTATCGATGAAGGCAAAATTCACAATGTGCAATTCGCACAAGTAAACGCCGAAGCCTTACCATTTGCTGACAACTCATTTGATTGTGTTTGTATCGCTTACGGATTGAGAAACGTAACCAACAAGGATGCCGCACTTGCTTCAATGGAGCGTGTACTCAAGCCGGGTGGCAGAGTTTTAATTCTGGAATTTTCTAAACCAAAGAATCAACTGGTAGAAAAAGCTTACGATGCATTTTCATCTTTATGGCCGGCGGCTGGTAAGGCTATAACCGGCGATGCAGACAGTTACCGTTACTTGGTTGAATCCATTCGAATGCATCCGGATCAGGAAACTCTGTTGGAAATGATGCAATCTGCCGGACTGGTTAATTGTAAATACCACAATGTCATGAATGGCATCTGTGCAATACATTTAGGCTTTAAAGCAGCATGAGTGACTTGCTTAGCTCAACTGTACTCTGGCCAGTAGAAAAGTTAATCAATCGCTTGCTTGGTTCCGACCGACATTTACAAGAAATGTTTAAGCAATTCACAGGCGAATGTTTGGCGATTCAGATTTTCAAACCAGACCTGGCAATCACCACTTTTATTGAAGCTGATCGAGTGAGTTTAAGCTCTGCCAGCGCGGCTGAGCTCAATGTCACACCCGACGCTTCAATTGCCGGCGAAGCCAGTGACTTATTGGCATTGCTTTCCAGTAAAGAAACACCACTGGCGAATACTCGAATTTCTATTTCCGGCGATGCTCAACTGGTTCAGGATATCTATAAATCTTTTCATTCGCTAGACATTCAAGCGGCAGATCTTATGGCAAGCCTTACTGGCGATGTCGTGGCCAACGAGGCAGAACAGCTCGCTCATAATCTTTCAGCCTGGCGCAAGGAAACCAACCAGAGGGTTAAGCGCAGCGTTAATGATTACCTGGTGGAAGAATCGCAACAGCTACCCCACCCAACTGAAGTCGAAAAATTCAGTGAAGAACTCGATGATCTGCGACTCAAAATTGATCGGGTTAATGCCAAAGCTGAATTGCTGTACCAGAAACTGGATCAAGTAAACGACTGAAAAACCTCATTTTTTTCCATTTCCTTTCTTGTTAGACCGGTTTTCAGGTGCTATCTTTGCTCCCCCGCTAATCCGCAGAGCTGAAATCTTATTTCCAATGCCTCGTCTTCTAATAATTCTTAGAGTGATAGCCAAATATCGACTCGATGAATTCCTGGCAGAACAGCCCGGGACTGGCTGGATACGCGCGTTACTTTTTCCCTTCCGGATTGGAGCATCAAATAGTGAAGCGAAGCAATCCCGGAATTTTCGCTTGCGAAAAGCGCTTGAGGAACTGGGTCCCATCTACATTAAATTTGGCCAGTTACTCTCTACACGCAGAGATTTCCTGGACGCTGAACTTGCAGATGAACTACAGACACTGCAGGACAACGTGCCACCTTTTACCAGCCCGAGCATTCAATCAATATTTATTGACTCACTTGGTATCGATCCTGGCAAAGTATTCAATCAATTGGACGAGAAGCCCTTTGCTTCGGCGTCAGTTGCACAGGTGCACAAAGCACAGCTTAAAACCGGTGAAGAAGTAGTTGTTAAAGTAATACGACCTGGAATTGAGAAAACCGTTAAAGAAGATATCAGGCTTTTAAAATGGGTCGCGGAACTTATTGAGTCCCGCTCTGAATTAGGCAAACGCCTGCGCCCCATCGAAGTGGTTAATGATTATGAGAACATAATTCTTGACGAGCTAAACCTGCAAGCAGAAGCAGCCAATACCTCTCTGTTAAGAAAGAACTTCGAAAACAGCCCGGTACTTTATGTGCCAAAAATATACTGGGATTACACGCGCAAGAATGTATTGGTAATGGAGCGCATTCACGGCATCCCGGTTACCGACATTGAAGAACTGAACAAGACCAAGGTCGATTTGAAAAAGCTGGCGGAAACCGGGGTCGACATTTTCTTCACCCAGGTTTTCGAGCACAACTTTTTCCATGCAGATATGCATCCAGGAAATATTTTTGTGTCTCGCGACAATCCAGACAACCCGCAATACATTGCTATCGATTGCGCCATTATCGGTTCACTTAGTAACGACGATCAGGAATATCTCGCCAAGAACTTGCTGGCGATCTTTAAACGGGATTATCGGAGAGTTGCGGAATTGCACGTGGAATGCGGCTGGGTTCCGAAAGATACGAAGGTTCCCGAATTTGAATCCGCCATGCGCAGCGTCTGCGAGCCCATCTTCGAAAAACCTCTTAAGGATATTTCATTTGGTCAACTGCTTGTACAATTATTTCGCACGGCCGGAAGATTTAACATGGAGGTTCAGCCTTCACTGGTTTTGCTTCAGAAAACCTTGTTAAACATTGAAGGATTGGGAAGACAACTGTACCCGGACCTGGACCTCTGGAAGACTGCGCTACCTTATCTTGAGAGTTGGAATCGTAAACGACTCAACCCATTTAACTTATTGGAGAAGATTCAGGAAAATATTCCCAATTGGATTGAACAAATTCCACATCTGCCTCTTCTTTTTATAAAAGCTATAGAGCAATCGAGCCAACAAAGTACCCTAAACACAATTCTTGAAGCTCAACAAAAACTACAAGCTGAAAAAGAAGAAAGGGGGAAGCGTCGATCACGTAATCTTGGAATAGCGGCATTAGTGTTGGCTGCGACAACTCTTTTGCCATTTGTTAATAACCTGATTCTGGATATTCCTGTAATGACCATTGGGCTAACTGGCCTGGGGCTCTATCTTTTGTGTTTTAAACAGTGAGAGCGCATACTTAAGCAATGTCTACTTTTCTCGACGAAGTAAATTGGAATAGCGAAGGCTTGATTCCAGTCGTTGCCCAGGACGCTGCTTCAGGGCGTATATTGATGCAGGCCTGGGTGAATCGCGATGCGCTGCAAGCATCGGTTAACGAAGGTCGGGCAATCTACTGGTCAAGATCCCGGGGCAGGCTCTGGCGCAAGGGTGAGGAATCCGGCAATGTGCAAAAACTTGTAGATGTATATTTGGACTGCGACAATGACTCTTTGTGCTATCGAGTTGAGCAGGTAGGCGGGATAGCCTGTCATACCGGGCGCGAGAGCTGCTTCTTCTTAAAACTAAGCGATGGTCAGTGGGAAACGGCAGATCCCGTCCTCAAAGACCCCGAAGAGCTGTACGGAAAATCGGACGCAACTAAATAGACACTCCAGGTGTTTGCAGTAAGAGTTGAGTGTTAAAATGAGCAAAGTGTTAGATGAATTAGCGGAAGTACTTGAGCAGAGAAAATCCGCTTCCGGCGATACTTCTTATGTAGCAAGCTTACACGAGAAAGGCCTGGAAAAAATTCTCGAGAAAGTCAGTGAAGAAGCTGACGAAACGATAGTTGCTGCAAGAGAATGCAACGCTGGTTCTAAGGAAAGCAAAGCGGCGGTAATACATGAAACTGCAGATCTTTGGTTTCACACAATGGTTATGTTGAGTCATTTGGATTTAGGGCCGGAACAGGTTCTGAAAGAACTGGAGAAAAGGTTTAACATATCTGGCCTTGAAGAAAAGGCATCACGTAAAATTGAAACCAACAACTAAGCTGACTGTTGGTATTGGAGGTTTATCATGGGTGTAGGTGGAATTGGCATTTGGCAATTACTGATTATCTTGGTAATCGTAGTAATGCTATTCGGAACTAAAAAGTTACGTAACTTGGGTTCTGATCTCGGTGGCGCCTTAAAAGGATTTAAAACCGCAATGAAAGATGAAGAGACTGAATCAGATTCCGAAGAATCTGAAGAAGCTGCTGGCGAAACAATCGAAGCAACTGCAGAGAAAGTAGAAACTAAGTAACGCTTATATTCCTACAGTAATTTCTGTGGTCAGCCGCACGACTCCTGTCGATGTTTAACATTCATTCAACCGAAATACTTTTAATCCTCATTGTCGCTCTGATCGTTATAGGACCAGAGCGACTACCTGCTGCCGTAAAAACGGCAGGCCTGTGGATTGGCAGATTTCGTCGTTCTTTTTACAAGGTTAAAGCTGAAATCGAACGCGAGCTAAACACCGACGAGATTAGACGCCAACTGCATAACGAATCAGTATTAGCCCAGATGGACGAAGCGAAATCCAAAGTAGAATCTGTTGCTAAAGATACTAAAACTTCCGTTAACAAATTGGTTAATACTGACAACTTCGATCCCGGCGCATCCAGCGCAACTGACAAACAATTGGGAGATGAATCTGGCGACAAATCCATTCAGGAAGAAATTAAAGAAGCAACTGATCAGGTTGAAGAAGTCGCAAAAGAAATTTATGAACCCAGTGGCAATCCCAAGCTAGCAAAAGAAGAGCCTGCTGAAGAAGTAAAACAAGACGATGCTGTCAGCTGAAGACGAAAAAGAATTAACGCTTATTGACCATCTGGTCGAGCTGCGCGACCGCATCCTGAAATGCGTCGTGACTATCGTTGTATTGTTCCTGGCTTTATTCTACTGGGCCAATGATATTTATAACTATGTTGCCTTACCCATAATCCAAGCCTTGCCTGAAGGCTCGAGTATGATTGCAATTGATCCTACTTCTCCTTTTTTCGCTCCGTTTAAACTTACGTTTTACGTTGCCTTCCTGTTAGCTGCACCCTATATCCTTTATCAATTATGGTCGTTTATTGCCCCTGGCCTTTACAAGAATGAGAAGCAAGTAGCGATCCCACTTTTTATTTCAAGCGTGGTTTTGTTTTATTCGGGAATAGCCTTCGCTCGCTTTATCTTGTTTGGAATAGTATTTAATTTTTTCGTCTCAGTAGCGCCTGAAGGAGTGCTGGTTACACCAGACATTAGCAGCTTTCTGAGTTTCGCCTTAACGATATTCTTCGCTTTCGGAGTTGCCTTTGAGATCCCTATAGCAGTGTTTCTCTGTATATGGGCTGGATTAGCAGAGCCTGATTCCTTATCGAATAAGCGGCCTTATGTCGTCGTCGGATGTTTTGTTATCGCCATGCTTCTCACGCCACCGGATCCTTTCACCCAGTCGATGCTGGCCTTGCCAATGTGGGCTCTGTTCGAATTAGGCATTCTTGCGGGAAGAGTAATGCGTAAACGGCAGGCCGAAGAAGAAGCCGCCGCCAGCCAGTAAATCCAAGCTTAAACCTGCAAGCGAAACGTTACCGGACCGTCATTCTCCAGGCTGATCTTCATATCGGCCGCGAACTGCCCACGGCCAACTTTTGAGTAATTGGATTTTGCGCATTCAAGCAAGTGGTCAAAAATCAGTTCTGCTTCAGCAGGCGGTTTAGCGGAAGAAAAACTGGGCCTTAATCCTTTGTCGGTTGCAGCCGCCAGGGTGAATTGGCTAACTAACATTAAACCGCCATCAATATCCCTTACGCTTAGATTCATTTTTCCTTCATCATCGGAAAAAATTCGATAAGAAAGAATTCTTTCCAGCAGTTTTTCTGCACTGGCCTTATCGTCTTCTTTTTCAATCCCTATTAAGGCGAGTACACCCTTGTCTATCTCAGAGAACAATTCTCCTTCGATTACCACTCTGGCGTAATTAACCCGTTGAATTAGCGCTATCATAATAAATTGAGAATCTAGCCCGCCGACTCCAATTCTTTTGCAATGTCCTGAGTGGCTCTTATCAGCGCATCCACGGTTCCCGGTTCAGAAGCAGAATGTCCTGCATCTCTGACTATATGCAACTCAGAGCTCCTCCACTGATCATGCAAGGCAAGTGCATTGTTTAGCGGACACACGATATCATAACGCCCATGCACGATTCGACCGGGAATATCTTTGATAGCACCGATATTTTTAAGAATTTGATTCTCTTCGACGAAACCCTTGTTTACAAAATAGTGAGTCTCGATGCGTGAGAGTGCTATAGCATTATGAGGCTTGGTAAAGCGCGCCAGTGCTTCGACGCTTGGCCTGAGCTTGGAACAGTTACCCTCCCAGGCTGACCATGATTTTGCGGCAGCCATTCGGGCCAACTCGTCTTCACCGGTCAAGCGCGAGTAATAAGCACCAAGCAGATCGCCCCGATCACTTGCAGGAATTGGTTTAATAAAATCTTCCCAGTGATCGGGAAATATCCTGTTTGCCCCATCTTTATACAACCAATCCATATCACATTGGCGGCACAGAAAAATCCCCCGCAAAATTAGTGCTGATACCCGTTCGGGGTAAGTCTGTGCGTAAAGCAGGCTTAGTGTTGAGCCCCAGGATCCACCAAACAAAATCCATTTATCGATAGCCAGGTGCTGACGAATCATTTCTATATCACTAATGAGATCCTGGGTCGTGTTTTCTTCCAGCGACCCATGAGGAGTCGATCTGCCGCAGCCCCGCTGATCGAAAGTGATTATTCTGAAAATTTGAGGGTCATAAAATCGACGCGAACTGGAATCACAGGCACCGCCGGGTCCACCATGTACGAATAACAGCGGGATTCCATCGGGATCTCCAGACTCATCCAGGTACAGCTCGTGTACATCGGACACACGAATCTGATGCCGTTTATAGGGTTTGATTTCCGGGAAAAGCACTAACATGTAGCTTCCTGCCCGCTGTATTTTTTACCGTAGGGATTAGATGGGAGTAATAGTAGGCCAGCTTAAAACTTAGTGCTAGCTCGGAATTGCAGGATGCATGTGGATACCGGCTAACCGCGAGCTGCAGTTCCCCGACTCATCCTTTTGCGTTCGTTCTCGGTTAAGTACTTCTTACGCAATCGAATGTGACCCGGAGTAACTTCGACTAATTCATCGTCTTCGATAAATTCCATGGCTTGTTCCAGGCTGTGCTTGACTGGAGGCGTCAGCAGAATATTTTCGTCGCTGCCCGCGGCGCGAATATTGGTTAATTGTTTCGCCTTTGTTGGATTCACCACAAGGTCATTGTCACGGCTATGCAAACCCACAACCATGCCTTCGTACACTTCGATGTTTGGCTCGATAAACAGGCGACCCCGGTCTTGCAGGTTAAAGAGGGAATAAGCCAGTGTTTTACCTTTCACCATTGACACCAGTACACCGTTCTTACGATTAGCCAATTCCGTTTCCTTATATTCGCCATAGTGCTCAAACACGTGGGTCATGATTCCCGATCCCGACGTTATCGATAAGAACGAAGACCTGAATCCAATCAGCCCTCGGGTCGGGATCAAGAACTCCAGCTTTATTCTTCCCTTACCGTCTGGCATCAGGCCTTTGAGCTCGGCCCTGCGTTCACCGAGCTCTTCCATGACTGCTCCCTGATGTTGTTCTTCGCAATCGACCACCAGCGATTCGTAAGGTTCAAGCTTTTTGCCATCTTTTATTTGTACTATGACCTCAGGTTTAGAAACCGCCAGTTCATAGCCTTCCCGCCGCATACTTTCGATCAGAACTGCGAGATGTAATTCACCACGGCCGGATACAGTGTACTTATCCGGTTCACTGCCCTGCTCTACCCGCAATGCAACATTGTGCAAAAGCTCTCTTTCGAGTCGCTCTTTTAGATGCCGGGTAGTAAGAAACTTTCCTTCTTTGCCGGCAAAGGGTGAATCGTTTACCTGAAAAGTCATGCTAATCGTCGGTTCATCGACAGTTAACGCCGGCATAGCTTCAACCTGCTCGGGATCACACAGGGTATCGGAAATTTGTAAATCCTCTATGCCGGTAATACAAACAATTTCTCCGGCAGTCGCTTCATCCACATCTATGCGTTCCAGTCCCAGGTGACTCTTAACCTGAAGTACCTTGCCTTTTCGTTCCTGACCATTGCGATCGATGATGATTAGCTGTTGATTAGGTTTGGCCGAGCCCCTGGTTATTCTTCCAATACCGATAACACCAACGTAACTACTGTAATCCAGTGCGCTAATTTGCATTTGTAATGGCGCATCAATTACCACTTCTGGCGCTGGAACTTTCGCAACAATGGCTTCGAATAGAGGTAGCATGTCAGTAGCGAGTTCTTCCGCCTCAGTTCCCGCTATTCCCTGCAAGGCCGAAGCATAGATAACCGGAAAATCCAATTGCTCATCATTGGCACCAAGCTTATCGAACAGATCGAATACTTCATCCACAACCCAGTGTGGTCTCGCACCATCACGATCGACTTTATTAACGACGACTATAGGATTTAAGCCCTGTGCGAAGGCCTTTTGCGTTACGAATCGGGTTTGTGGCATCGGCCCGTCTACGGCATCTACTAGCAGAAGTACGCTATCCACCATGGACAGCACCCGTTCGACTTCGCCACCAAAATCGGCGTGGCCCGGGGTGTCCACGATATTGATGTGGTAATCCTGCCAGTTAATTGCAGTATTCTTCGCCAGTATGGTTATGCCACGTTCTTTTTCCTGATCGTTGGAATCCATTACCCGCTCCAACTGCTTGCCGCGGCTTTCCAGGGTGCCGGATTGCTGTAAGAGCTTGTCTACCAGGGTGGTCTTGCCGTGATCAACGTGAGCGATGATGGCAATATTGCGAATTTTTTCGATCATCCGATGATTTCTTTGGGTGGAATGGCTGCAAAAGCGCGCGAGTATACACGAGAGTCATCGATCATTTAAGCTCGTTCGCTCTTAACTGATGGCAAGCGTGAAAGGGAGTCTAGGGACGATCTTCTAAATCGAGTACAGCAATATTGGTATAGCCTTCGTCCTGAAGATGGGCGGCATGGAGCCGGCTCATCATGCCTTTGTCACAATAGAGTAAGTATTGCGTATTCCTGTCCAGTTCAGAAAAGTTACCGCGCAATTGATAGAAAGGAATATTCAAAACCTCGACCTTAGCTAAACTGAAAGGGCTAATTTCAAGCTCATTGGGGTGGCGGATATCGATTACAACATCACCATTAGCGACTTCATTTCTAATGCTGACTTCAGTATTGGCGTTATTAAAACCTTCGACGACGGCGGTTATCAGTTGATACCGTGCTGACTCGATTGCAGCTTCCAACACCTCAAAGTCAAAATGTTGCTCTTCTTTTTTTATCTTCTCCGGTTTCGCTTTGGTAGTTGGGTTTTTAGAAATAACTGCACAATATTCGGGAATATTCTTCGAAAAATCTTCCGTTCCTATTTCTCGGGCAATATCGATTATCTCCTGCTTGTCACTGGTACACAGTGGTCTCAGCACCATCGAGTCTGTAACCGAATCGATCACAGACAAGTTCGGCAAGGTTTGACTCGATACCTGGGCAACACTTTCGCCAGTCACTAAAGCGCGTATGTCCATTTTCTTTGCCACAGCTTCGCCTGCTCTCAACATCATGCGCTTGAGTACTACGCCCATTTGGGAATCAGCAACTTTATTCAGTATCTCTTCGACTACGCCTTCAAAGGGTATGGATACAAACTTCACCCGATGGGAACTGTGATACTTCATCCACAAGAATAGCGCGACTTCTTTTACTGCTAGCTCATGGGCTTTACCCCCGAGGTTGAAAAAGCAGTAATGAGTTTGCAGCCCACGCTTGATGCAAAGATAGCTGGAGACCGATGAGTCGAAACCACCAGAAATCAAAGACAGCACGGCATCCTGGCACCCGAGAGGAAATCCTCCCAGCCCCCGGATTTGTTGTTTGATGATGTAGAGGAAATCGTCTCTTACTTCTAACAAGACAGAAACATCGGGATTCTTTAGCTTTACCCCAGCAGTGTCGCAATGTTGCTTAAGGCCGCCACCTACATATTGTTCGACATCGACGGACCGAAACGGATGCTTACCCGTTCGCTTACAACGCACAGCAAACGTTTTTCCTTTTATTAATTCACCATAAACGCTGCGGCTAAGTTGGAATATCTCATCCATGCCAGGTAAAGGATGGCGATCTACTAGCAGAATCGTGGCTATTCCTGGAGTAGATCTGAGCCTGTCAGTGATAGCGGCGACATCATTATCACTACTTTTGCAGGTCTCAACTTCGAGGGCGTCCCATTCGCCTGTCACTATTACTTCACTATCGAGTTCCCTGAGTACGTCACGGATATTCTTTCGCAACTGTCGAATAAAGCGTCGCCTGACAGGACGACTCTTGATCGTAATCTCCGGGAATAACTTGATGAGGTACAACATTGAGATCTCAGAATAGACTTGGTTGGCAGACTTGAACCTGCCCTACTGCAGAAATTGGCGCTTTCATGGTGCAGAAATTTTCAATAGCAAGAAAAAGTGCACCCTAATGAAGCATGTAAATTCACTTTGCACTGTATCAGTGCTCTTTTGGTTGAAGTTTAATTTTAGCTCCAGTAAATTCGGGCCTTGCAGCGGCATGGTTGCTGGCATACATTTTGCTCTTCCCCATGCACACAAGGCAAGCCTCAGAAAGCAGTATATCTGATTAGATTGGTACCCCTGTGAATTGATTCGAGACCTGGTGTCTCGATTTGGTGATTTTTTCGCTACGGCATCGAGCCCTCGCGAAAAATCCATAACTCAAATGAAGCGACAAGAGATTCGCGGACCTAGAATTTAGTATCAAGTAGTCGTAAATCGATTAGGAGAAAGTTAAAAAATGAAATCAAAACTGGAATACATTTGGCTTGATGGATTCAAGCCTACCCAAAGCCTACGCAGCAAGACTCGCATAGAATCAGACTTTGGTGGGACCCTGGAAGAATGCCCAATGTGGTCTTTCGATGGTTCTTCCACGCTGCAAGCGACTGGCGAAGATTCAGAT
Source organism: uncultured Pseudohongiella sp. (assembly GCA_964616225.1). Lineage (GTDB taxonomy): Bacteria > Pseudomonadota > Gammaproteobacteria > Pseudomonadales > Pseudohongiellaceae > UBA9145. The sequence continues at coordinate 571,937 of CAZTTE010000001.1, read as the reverse complement.
TGTCTATTAAAGCCTGTTGCCATTTTCCCGGATCCTGATCGCGCCAATGCCTACCTGGTAATGACAGAAGTGCTTAACGCAGACGGTACGCCTCACGAATCAAACGGCCGCGCGACTATCGATGACGACGACGACGATTTCTGGTTTGGTTTCGAGCAGGAATACTTTCTTTGGGATACCAAATCTAATCTGCCTCCAGGGTTTCCCCGCGGTGGTTATCCGAGCCCCCAGGGCCCTTACTATTGCTCAGTTGGCGCTAAAAATGCCCACGGCAGGGACTGTGTCGAAGACCACCTGGACCTGTGCCTAGAATCTGGCATTAACGTAGAAGGCATCAACGCGGAAGTAGCTGCAGGTCAGTGGGAATTCCAGGTATTCGCAAAGGGTGCCAAACGTGCCGGCGATGAAACCTGGGTTGCTCGTTACCTGCTTGAACGCACAGCAGAGCGATATGGCCTGGCTATCAACTACGATCCCAAGCCACTTGGCAAGGATCTTGATTGGAACGGCTCCGGCATGCACGCCAACTTCTCCAATGGTGTAATGCGCGAGTCCGGTGACGAGTCCGTATTCACCCAGATCTGTGAACACTTCGGCAAGAACATCGATCGCCACATCAGTGTTTATGGTGCCGACAACGATCAGCGTTTAACTGGTGAGCACGAAACCCAGTCAATTGATGTATTCAGCTACGGGGTTTCCGACCGTGGTGCGTCGATTCGAATTCCAGTTGGCACGGTTGAAGATGGCTGGAAAGGCCGATTGGAAGATCGCCGAACCGCCTCAAATGCTGACCCTTATAAAGTGGCTTCAGCCATCATCAAGACTTCTAAAGAAGCTTTGGCTTAAGCTTACTAGTCGATTGATACGAAGCCCGGGCTGGCCCCGGGCTTTTTTTGTCCCATCAATAAGGTATTGATGAAATTGATTTGTGCACTATTTTGGTGCATACTCCTCGCCACAATTCCGCCGCATCAGCAAAGCAGCCTGCAAGCCCCCTATTTACAGGCTTTCGGGAAGATTCATCCGCTAAGTTAGTTGGTCTTTTTATTGCATAGCATCATGGGTGCTGGGACGGCGGGCGTTCCGTCTGAGAGTAATTACTGAGCTGTAGTGTGACCCTGGAAAACGTACATAAACGGTTGCTAGACCAATTGAAGACCGGGGTGGTGCTGCTAGACAGCAATCTCCGCCTGCTCTACATCAATATCGCTGCCGAGGCTCTGCTTGAAATCAGTGACAAGAAAGCCAGGCAACTCTTTATTGGCGACATTTTCACGAATGCGGAAGAAGACATCGGCGAGATGCAAACGGCAATAGTTAAGAACAGTAGTTTTACCAAACGCAAAGCAGAACTGAAGGTGATGCGCGATAAGACTATTTTTGTGGACTACACCCTGAGCCCATTCGAGTTTGAAGGTGAAACTCAGGCCTTGATGGAAATCAGTTCTCTGGAACATTCTCAAAGGATTAATCGGGAAGAAACTTTGAATTCTGCCCACGCGACGACACGGGAATTGGTACGTGGCCTCGCCCATGAAATCAAGAATCCATTAGGAGGTATTAGAGGTGCTGCCCAACTTCTTTCAAAGGAAATCGCAACAGGTGAGTTAACCGACTATACCAATGTAATCATTGAAGAAGCAGACCGCCTGCATAACCTGGTTGATCGCATGGTCGGCTCGCGCAAGCCTCTGGAATTACGGGAGATCAATATCCACGAAGTGCTGGAACGGGTAAGACAACTGGTAAGTGCAGAAATCAGCGGCGTAGGAATGAAACTGGCTTACGACTACGATCCCAGTATTCCCGCTATTTATGCCGATTCCGAACAATTAATTCAGGCCGTGCTCAATATTGTACGTAACGCGGTGCAATCCTTGAGTAGCCCCGATGTGGATCATGCCCTGGGTGAAATTCTGCTCCGCAGTCGGATTGTCAGAAACATAACTATCGGCTCAAAGTTTCATCGTCTCGCCGCCAGTATAGAAGTAATCGATAACGGACCGGGAATTCCAACAGACATGATCGACACGATTTTTTATCCAATGATCAGTGGCCGTCCCGACGGAACTGGTCTTGGATTACCGATTACTCACGGCATTATTAATCAGCATCACGGCATGATTGAGTGTGAAAGCAAGCCGGGTAAAACGAAATTTACGGTAATGATTCCACTTGGGAACCATCACTAATACGAAACTAAGGTTGTAAAAATGATGAGTACACATAATTCAGTTTGGATCCTCGACGATGATCGATCCATACGCTGGGTGTTAGAAAAATCTCTAAGCAAGACTGGTTTAAACACCGAAACATTTGAGAACGGTGATGATTTACTGCATCGCCTGCAACAGGAATCCCCCGACGCGATTATTAGTGATATTCGCATGCCGGGCATTAGTGGCCTGGATCTACTGTCTACCATCCAGGAATCGCACCCCGATCTCCCGGTAATTATTATGACCGCCCATTCAGATTTGGATAGCGCGGTGTCATCTTATAGCCGCGGCGCGTTTGAATATTTGCCCAAACCATTCGATATTGATGACGCAATTGCCATGACCCAGCGTGCTCTGGACCATGCTAAAGAGAAACTTGGGAACGAAACTGATACGCTTATCGAGCCTTCGCAACAGATTATTGGCGAAGCACCGGCCATGCAGGAAGTTTTTCGCGCAATCGGCCGCTTATCTAACTCGAACATTTCCGTGCTTATTAATGGCGAATCCGGAACCGGCAAGGAACTTGTTGCCCATGCTCTGCACGAACATAGCCCCCGCAAGGACAAACCTTTCGTACCCTTAAACGTCGCCGCTATTCCGAAGGAATTAATTGAATCGGAATTGTTTGGTCACGAAAAAGGAGCATTTACCGGTGCCACCCAACAACGCACCGGCAGGTTTGAGCAAGCCAATGGCGGGACGCTGTTTCTCGATGAGATCGGTGATATGCCAGCCGATACCCAGACCCGGTTATTGCGGGTATTGTCCGATGGGGAGTTTTATCGTGTCGGCGGACATACTTCTATTAAAGTAGACGTGCGCATTATTGCCGCCACCCACCAGAATCTTGAAAAACTGGTCGAACAACACAAATTTCGTGAAGACCTTTTTCATCGCTTAAACGTTATCCGTATTCATATCCCAAGTCTTTGTGATCGTCGCGAAGATATTCCCAAGCTTGCCAACCATTTCCTGAAGATTGCGGCGGAAGAACTGCAAGTCGAACCCAAAGTGCTTCGACCAGAAACGGAAAAATACCTGCTCGGATTAAGCTGGCCAGGAAACGTGCGGCAACTGGAAAACTTTTGTCGCTGGATAACGGTTATGGCCTCGAGCCGGGAAGTGCATCTTAATGACCTGCCACCGGAATTTTCTGAACAGGAAGCAGAAATCGGTAACACCGGAAGCTGGACCCAGGGATTACAGGCCTGGGCTGATCAGCAACTGAGCCTGGGAAATACAGGTATTCTTAATGAGGCGACACCGCTGTTTGAGAGGACCTTGATTGATATTGCGTTGAAGCATACGGCGGGAAGACGTAGAGATGCCGCCAACCTTTTGGGCTGGGGTCGCAACACTTTGACCCGAAAGATTAAAGAACTCGGCACTCCTCATTCTGGTACAGATAACCTCGAAGGGAACTAAGACTAAACGAAGCTACTGCGCTCACAGCAACTACGAGGCAAAATTTTGCTCAAGCGAGGATGGTATAAGTAATACCTGACGAGTTTGAGCGGGGCGAAAGCGGGAAGAAATCGGGGCAATATCACCTGCCAAATTAAAGTTATTCAGTCCTGTTAAATAAACACTGTTCATTTTATTGTCTTGAAGATGGTTAAATTTTGATCAAGATCGTGCTTTTTGAGCCAGAAATACCCCCAAATACGGGAAATATCATCCGTTTAGCTGCAAATACGGGTTCACAGTTACACCTGATAAAACCCTTCGGATTCGACCTGGAAGACAAGAAAATGCGCCGAGCCGGCCTGGATTATCACGAATATGCCGGCATTTTTACCTATGAAAGCTGGGAAAATTTCAGGAAACCCCACGAAAAGAGCAGGATTTTTGGCATTTCTACCAAGGGATCTGTGCCCTATAACGAGGTGGATTTTAGTAAAAACGACTTTGTGGTGTTCGGCCCGGAAACTCGAGGTCTTCCTTCTTCTATTAGGGAAGAAATTGGAAAAGACAGAATATTGCGAATTCCGATGCTGCCGGATAGCCGCAGCATGAACCTGTCCAATGCCGCAGCAGTGATTGTCTATGAAGCCTGGCGCCAGCTAGGCTTCATAGACGGTGTGTAGTAAGACGGTATGTTCGAGACTAAGCGTTTTCTGGTGTTGGTGGCTCGGCACTATTTGACCCAGCCGGATTATCATTCCCGCCAGCTTGCTGCTGTGCCATTGCCTGCTTCTGTTGTTGATAGAGGGCTTCGAAATTAATCGGCGCCAGCATTAAAGCTGGAAAACTTCCCTTGGTAACCAGGGCATCGATCGCTTCCCGGGCATAGGGGAAAAGAATATTAGGGCAGACTGTCGCCAGTAACTGTTCCATCTGGGCGTCATCAAAATCTTTCGCACCGAAAATTCCTGCCTGGTGCACTTCAACAAGAAAGGCCGTCTCTTCATCCTGTTGGGCCTCAGCCGTGAGCACTAGCACCACTTCGTAACTGTCTTCAGCCAGTTTCTCGCTGCGAGTCTTGATGTCGAAGTTTATTTTCGGCTGCCATTGATTCTGAAAGACAGCCGGGCTGCGGGGAGACTCGAAGGAGGAATCCTTCAAGTAGATTCGCTGTAGTCCAAATTGTGGACCTTGTGCCTGTTGTGCACCCTCTGGAGGTACAGCTGCCTGTGTGTTGTTCTCTTCTTCTGCCATGATAAATCCTAGTTGTTCAATTTCAGTTTTTGCCCCGGCTCACTTACTTTTGCACCAGGGGAAGTGATTGTGCTTTCCATTCAGTAAGCCCACCTGATAGTCGGTAGACTTCGCCATGCCCGGACTCCTGCAGCGTCTTGGCAGCATCACCGGATTGCTGTCCAATTTTACAGACCACTACGACGGGTTTTTCTTTGTGTTTCTTGAGTTCCGTAAGTCGCTGTTTGAGTTTCGCCAAGGGAATATTGATGGAATCTACAATATGCCCAGTATCAAAATCTTTCTTTTCGCGCACATCCACCACAACAGCATCCTGACGGTTAATCAGCATGACGGCTTTCTGGGGCCCTACACTGCTGGCACCAGTTCTCTGATGGTGCATGATAATTGCACCCAACGAGACGACCCACATGGTGGATAGCACCAGGTGATTACCGATAAATTCTACGAATTGACCCATGAGTAGTTACGAAAACTGGACTGCTTATTGTATTGAGCCTGGCTCGATTAATTGGGGGCACGACCAGCTAAATTCAATCGTGGCCCATCCGCTAAAAAGGCGAGCAGTATACACGTGTCATGGCTGCTAAAGAAGGCTAAAAACCGGGGAATACCGCCAGACGCTCGCTATCAAAAGGCCTTTGAAGGATAATAACGCCATCTTCTGAATCTACTCAGCTTGCCAATCTCAAAGGGGTCGATTTTTTCTCAATGAGCGCCAAGAAAACCGCCTTACTACTCATTCTCGATGGATGGGGTCACCGCGAAGAAACTGATCACAACGCCATACACACTGCCAACAGTCCAAACTGGGATGCTCTTTGGGAGCAGCAACCCCATACCCTGATCGATACCTCCGGGAAATCCGTTGGTCTGCCGGCGGGGCAGATGGGCAACTCTGAAGTTGGCCACATGAATCTCGGCGCAGGCAGGGTCGTTTATCAAAGCCTGACCCGAATCGACAAGGATATAGAAGAAGGTGGCTTCTTCGAAAACCAGGTGCTTACCGATGCCGTCGATAAAGCAATAGTAGCTGAAACCTCGCTGCACATTTTCGGGCTTATGTCGCCCGGCGGCATTCACAGCCATGAAGACCAGATCATGGCCATGATTGATCTGGCTTCTAATCGAGGCGCAAACAAAGTTTTCCTGCACGCCTTTCTGGATGGAAGAGATACACCTCCACGCAGTGCACTTCCTTCTTTATTAAAGGCAGAACAGGCATTACAGAAATCGGGCAAGGGTAGAGTCGCTTCGATCTGTGGTCGCTTTTACGCCATGGACAGGGACAAGCGCTGGGACCGTGTGCAACCCGCCTATGAAATGCTCACCGAAGGCAAAGCTGAATTTCAATTCCCCAACGTGAGCGATGCATTAAATGCTGCCTATGACAGAGACGAAGACGACGAATTTGTTCAGGCAAGTCTGGTTGGTGATGAAGCCAGCGATGACGCCGTGATAAACGATGGCGATGTGGTGGTGTTCATGAATTTCCGTGCCGATCGAGCCAGGGAAATCACGCGGGCATTTGTCGACGATGATTTCGACGGATTCGAACGGGCAGCACGACCGATGCTGGGTGAGTACGTCATGCTCACCGAGTACGCCGCCGATATCGATGCCGCGTGCGCCTATCCACCGGAAGAGTTGGAAAATGTCATGGGTGCTTACCTGGCGAGTCAGGACAAAACGCAATTACGCATTTCTGAAACCGAGAAATACGCACACGTCACTTTCTTCTTTAATGGCGGTCGGGAAGAACCGTTTGAGAATGAAGACAGGGTTCTTATTCCTTCACCCAAAGTAAAAACCTATGACCTGAAACCTGAGATGTCAGCGTTCGAAGTGACCGACAAGCTGGTGGATGCAATCACGTCAGAAAAATATGACGCGATAATTTGTAACTATGCCAACGGCGACATGGTTGGTCATACCGGCGATTTTGATGCTTCGGTAAAAGCAGTGGAAGCCGTCGATCAATGTTTGGGTCGTATTGTTTCCGCCATAAAAGAAGTAGATGGCCATCTGCTTGTTACTGCTGATCATGGCAATGTTGAACAGATGCTGGATCCGGAAACAAACCAACCACTAACATCTCACACCAATGGCCCGGTACCACTGGTCTATGTTGGTAATCCTGATTATCAGTTCACAGCAGAAGGCAGTCTTTGCGACATTGCACCGACTATGCTGTCGCTCATGGACATTCCAATTCCGGAAGAGATGACCGGCTCTATTCTTTTACAGGCCGGGGATGACAGTCGAATGGCGGCGAGCCAGGGCTAAATTCCAGGGAAAAAACAATAGGTGCAAGCTATGCATCGTACAAGTTTGATCTTCTTGTTGTCAGCCTTCCTGACAAGCACTGGTTTTGCCGCGGAAGAGATTGAACTTACCCAGCAAGAGCTGGATTCGGTTAATAGTGCAATCTCCGATATCCAGTCCTGGTTAGATGACGCCAGCAGTCGTCAGACAGCTGCAGAAACCCAATTAAGAGAAGCAGAACTCGAAGTGACTCGAGTTTCCCATTCAATAGCGCAAATCGAATCAGTTGTTGCAACAAAACAATCCGAATTAGTTGCCTTGCAGGAGCAACAAACACAAGTCAACAACCGGCTTGAAACCGATCGGGATTTATTGCGACAGGCAATTCGTATTGCCTATTTAACTAATGATCAATCTTTTCTGAAAACCTTGCTAAACCAGGAAGACATTGGCGAAAGTTCTCGCAAGCTTTATTACAACCGGGTTTTTTCCGACACGCAATTAGCTCGAATAAATTCCTATCGCAATGCCCTGGTGGAACTCGAACAGGTAAACCAATCCCTCACCGTCACGCTTAATGAATTAAACGAGCAACAATTGGCACTGCAAAATGAAGCGGCTGCATTAAACGATGCAAAAGAAGATCGCGAAACAGCTCTGGCTGCACTGAACAATGACATTGCTGCCAGAAACACTGAACTGGAAGATCTTGAATCCAACCAGGGAGAACTGGAAGCCTTGCTCGCTGAAATTCGCCGGGCAATGGAAGGCATTATCAGTTTTGCCGATGTACCACCCTTTGCCGATGCACGTGGAAGCCTACCTCCTCCCTTAGCTGGACCAATCACTACCGGCTTTGGCAGTCGCTATGGTGACGGCAATCTGGTGCGACAGGGAATTACCATAGCGGTTACCGAGGGAACTCCGGTGCAAGCGGTGCATGCCGGACGTATCGTGTTTTCTGACTGGTTCCGCGGTTCCGGATTACTGGTAATTCTTGACCATGGCAATGGTTATATGAGCCTGTACGGGGCTAACCAGGCACTCACCCAGCAAGCGGGGGAATGGGTGGATGCTGGGGAGACCATCGCTACTTCTGGCGATGGTGGTAGCAGCGGGACTGCAGGGCTGTATTTCGAAATTCGTTACCGCGGCGAAGCCCAGAACCCCCAGAATTGGCTCCGCTGATTCTGTGAAAAATCCACGCAGGCCAGAAAAAACGGGTCATCTGTAAGATGCCGGAAAAATCACTGGTCTAAGCTAACCAGTATTTGCCAATATAGGTGTAAACTGAAACCCTGAACAGATTCGTACAATCGAATATACAGACGGAAAACAGACGGATAAAGATGAAGCAGGAATTCCCTATGAAATTGCCCAAGCGCGTAAAGCAAGGCTTCTCAGCCCTATTACTGGTGAGTGGTCTATTGCCTATAGCATTTTCTCAAGCGCAGGAAACACAGCCCGAGCCACTGCCACTTCCCCTGGATGAAGTGAGAATGTTTACCGAGGCACTGGAGCGCATTCGCATGGCTTATGTGGAAGAAGTGGATGACAGAACCCTTCTCGAAAATGCAATTCGTGGCATGCTCTCGGGACTCGATCCCCATTCAGCCTACGTCGTGGAAAACGAATTCGATATGTTGCAGGAAACCACTACTGGTGAGTTTGGTGGGCTGGGTATCGAAGTGGGCCGGGAAGACGGCTACATAAAAGTCATTAGCCCAATCGATGATACACCGGCTGATCGTGCCGGAATTGAAGCTGGTGATTTGATTATTCAAATCAATAGTCGTCCGACGCGGCAGATTCTTCCGGAAGAAGCCGCACAATTAATGCGAGGCGAACCCGGTACTCAAGTCACAGTAACTATTGCCAGAGAAGGTCGCGAACCTTTTGACCTAACCATCACCCGCGAAGTCATCGCCATAACCAGCGTGCGCAGTCGCATGTTAGAACCTGGCTACGCTTACGTGCGTATTTCCCAGTTTCGCGCCAATACCGCAAACGAAATCGAAGAAGAAATTGAAGAATTGTATGCCGAGCAGGAAGAGATCAAGGGCATGGTACTCGACCTGAGAAACAATCCGGGCGGTGTACTGCGAGCCTCGGTTGGGGTTGTCGATGCGTTCATCGATCAGGGCCGAATCGTTTATACCGAAGGCAGAATCGAAGGCAACGACATGGAGTTCCTGGCAACTACCAATACTGTTGCCGGTGATGTGCCTTTAGTTGTATTGATTAATAACGGTTCTGCTTCCGCTTCGGAAATTGTCGCGGGAGCATTACAGGATCATGGCAGGGCAATCATCATGGGAACCCGCAGCTTCGGTAAAGGTTCGGTGCAGACAGTTATGCCCTTGGCGGAACAACGTGCCATCAAACTTACGACTTCCCTGTACTTCACTCCAAACGGTCGATCGATTCAGGCACAGGGTATCGATCCTGACATCGAAGTTGAAAATGCATTTGTGACACGCCGTTCAAGAAGTGTTGCGCAGCTTAGCGAATCTGATTTACCAAATCGCCTGGACAATGCAAACGGCGATGCGGAATCCAATGACGAGATGGCCGACGCCTTAATTTCCGCAGAAGAAGTGTTGGTAACTGATTATCCGCTTAACGAAGCGTTGAATGTATTGAAAGGTATTAATGCGTTTTCGCCGCGGCCGAGAGTGAGCACCTCGGGAACTTTCGCACAACGAAACAATTAAGTTTCGACTTTTTAAAATCAATCTGTCTTCCATTGAACGCATTCAGTTGAGTACAAGACGAGGCAAACGTAGTCCGAAATAGCGGAGCCCACAGGAATTCAAAATTTCCTGTGCGCTAATCGTTACAGTACTTCAATTTGAATGGTCTCAATGCAACTGGCTGGAAGGACATTCCAGCTGAAGGGAAAACTAGAGCCGAACTTCGATGCCCTTAGAAGCCATGTGTTGCTTGGCTTCTTCTATTGTGAACTCCCCAAAATGAAATATCGATGCGGCCAACACCGCATCGGCTTCACCTTGCAAAACACCTTCCGCCAGGTGTTCTAGGTTGCCGACTCCACCTGAAGCGATTACCGGCACTTGCACTGCCTGACTAACCGTTCGGTTAAGGTCGAGATCAAAACCGATCTTGGTGCCATCGCGATCCATGCTGGTTAACAGGATCTCCCCGGCCCCGTAGTCAACCATCTTCTTTACCCACTCAATGGCATCGAGGCCAGTTGGATTACGACCACCGTGGGTAAAGATCTCCCATTTCTTCGGTTCACCTTCTGCCGAGACTTGCTTGGCATCAACCGCAACCACAATGCATTGCGATCCGAACCGCTCTGCCGCTTCGCGCACAAATTCGGGATTGTTTACGGCGGCTGTGTTGATCGCAACTTTATCGGCACCTGCATTCAACATGGTGCGAATGTCTTCCAGTTTACGAATGCCACCACCAACTGTCAGGGGAATAAAAACCTGCCCGGCTATATCCCGCACCGTTTCAACTGTCGTGTTTCTGTCTTCGTGACTTGCGGTTATGTCGAGAAAAGTTATTTCATCGGCACCGGCATCACAGTAGCGCTTTGAAACTTCGACGGGGTCGCCGGCGTCGCGGATGTCGACAAATTTGACGCCTTTAACTACGCGCCCTTTATCGCAATCCAAACAAGGAATAATTCTTTTGGCCAGTGCCATTGGTTACTCTCTTGCGCTTGCTGCAAGCTGCGATTTCTTCGTTAAATTACTTCTTAAGCTCGTCATTTACTAAATTGTAAAATCCTCGCTTGCGAAGTAATTTGCCTCGAACTCGGAGCTTTCGCTAAGCGCCTTTTCCACTTCTGTAAAATTCGTTTTCGATGAACATTTACTTTCTCGAGCGAGTCAATTGAGATTGGAGAACAAGGCAAAATATTTTTTGAAGTTAGGATCTTATTGCAATAAGTGAGTAGCTTCGAAAAATATTTTAACGCAGTTATCCGATTTCAAGTGCCTCGCGTCAGCCTGCACAATATTGCTGGGCAGCACGTAAATCGAGCGTGCCTTCATAGATAGCTCGTCCGGTTATAGCTCCAACAATTCCCGCACCTGTTTCGGTTTGTGCAACTGCCTTTAAGTCCACTATGTCAGCAAGTTTTGCTATGCCACCGGAAGCAATAATTGGAATTGAACTTTGTCGTGCCAGCTCAACCGTGGCTTCTACATTGCAGCCCTGCATCATGCCATCCCGCGAGATATCGGTGTAAACAATAGCGGAAACTCCCAGATCAGAAAATTTTTCCGCAAGCTCAATGGCTGTCACTTCAGATACATCCGCCCAGCCTTCTGTCGCCACCTTAGCATCCACTGCATCCAGGCCCACGATAACTTTACCCGGAAAGTTTTCACAGGCGGTTTTGACCAGATCGGGATCTTTGACAGCAGCCGTTCCAATAATGATGAAACTCACTCCGGCATCAATATAGAACTGCGCACTCTCGAGATTGCGAATGCCACCGCCAATCTGCACCGGCAAATCCGGATAGGCTTGCACTATCGCGGTGACTATTTCTCCATTGACCGGCGTTCCGGCGAATGCACCATTCAAATCCACGATATGTAATCGTTTTGCGCCCTGTTCTACCCAGCGCCCCGCCATGGTTACCGGATCATCGGAAAATACCGTCGAGTCTTCCATGCGGCCCTGTCTTAGGCGCACACATTGACCGTCTTTTAAATCGATTGCAGGAATAACTAACATCAGGACTGGCCATCCCACTTGAGAAAATTTCGCAGCAAGCTTAAACCAACAGTTTGTGATTTTTCCGGATGAAACTGCGTGGCGAATATATTGTTGTCTGCCAATGTGGCAACAACTTCTTTACCGTAGCTTGTTGTGCTGGTGACTTTTGACTCGTCACTGCTTTCCACATAGTAACTGTGCACGAAATAGAAGCGACTCTTATCGGGCACGCCATTCCACAATGGGTGATCTCGAGTCTGGGTAACCTGGTTCCAACCCATGTGTGGCACCTTCAAGCGATTACCCTCTTCGTCCTTTAAATCATCGCCGAAGAATCTGACCTTGCCTTGCATAAAACCCAGGCATTCAACACCATCGTTTTCTTCGCTGTGTTCCATCAGGGCTTGCATACCAACACAAATCGCCAGGACGGGTTTCGTCTTCATCGCTTCTTCGACAATCTGCCCTACATTCAATCGATTGATTTCTGCCATACAATCACGAATCGCACCCACACCGGGGAAAATTACCCGATCTGCCGCTGCAATAAGTTGCGCATCCGGTGTAACAGTCACTTGAACTTCTTCACGCGACTCGCGACCAACATGCTCCACTGCCTTCGCCACGGAGTGGAGATTGCCCATGCCATAGTCTATGACTGCAACTTTGTTCATTTATTTAAAAATTAGAATCGCACTAAATTGAAAATATAAGCTGACTCGAGAAATGATGGATTATTCGTGCTAGCGAGGCATTTGCGCGCGGAGAACCGGAGTGTATACGGAACATACATGAGGATTCGAGCACGCCAATAACGAAGCTAGCGCGGATAAGACACATTTCGTCCCTATAACGAACCTTTTGTTGATGGAATGACGCCCGAAGCCCTCGGATCTATTTCCACCGCCATTCTTAATGCCCGGCCGAATGCTTTAAATACTGTCTCTACCTGGTGATGCGCGTTCTTGCCACGAACATTGTCTATATGTAACGTCACAAAAGCATGATTCACAAATCCCTGAAAAAATTCGTGAAACAAATCCACATCGAAATTACCCACGGTACCTTTAACAAAGTCCACGTGATATTCCAGACCGGGCCTGCCGGAAAAATCGATAACGACTCGTGAGAGGGCTTCATCGAGGGGCACATAGGCATGGCCATAACGGCGAATGCCGGTTTTATCCAATGCTTCGTTGATGGCCTGGCCCAGGGTTATACCAATATCTTCCACCGTATGGTGTGCATCGATTTCCAGATCCCCAGCAGCCTTAATAGACAGATCAACGAGACCGTGCCGGGCAATCTGGTCCAGCATATGATCAAAAAATGGAAGACCTGTCTCAACTTTCAGTTGGCCTGATCCATCCAGGTCAATTGAAACGGAGATTTGTGTCTCTTTGGTATTCCGCTCAACGCTTGCGCGGCGGGGCTTATCGGAAGGAGCTGCGTCGCTCATCGGACATCCTGATTTGACGAAAGTGCGCATTATAATGCCGCCTTGGGGATAGTGAAAGTCGGGAAAGACGTGATCTCTGTGCCCGGGAAAGCACAAATCCCAAGACCTTTATCACATTCCTCACAGAGAAATGACAGTTTCAGTGCAGAGCCAAATCCATTCCGGTAAAATTGAATCCCTGCTTATTCTGTAGTTCAGCTATGAATTTCAAAAATTTTCTCAAGGTACTTGCTGGATTTGTTGTCGTCCTGTTGATAGCCGGATTTTTCTTAATCAGCTCGGTTAACACAGAACGAAACAAACTCGCCATCCAGGAGGCCATCCTCACAGCGACGGGTTATGAGCTCACCATCGCCGGTGACATGAGTGTCAATTTGTTTCCCACGCTGGGTCTTACCCTGAATGATGTTCGATTCCGCAATCCAGCGTTTAACCAGGAGTTGGCCTCTACCTCCGCCGCCGTCTTATCGGCCGACTTTCGCGCTTTGCTCCGGGGCGAGCTGTATGTACGGGAACTAAGTGCCGACGATTTTCATATCAATGTGTATACAGACAGCTCGGGCAACAATATCTGGTCAGTCGAAGATTTTTCGTCAGCTGACCCCAGCGATCCGGTGGTAAATTCCAGCACGGGCAGCACTGTTGAACAAGACACCGTTTCGGTTTCCTTCGAGCGCATTCGCATAGCCAACGCCAGTATCGACATTCAGGACGCACAACAGGGATTTCGCTATAGCATTAACAATTTGAATTTCGATAGCAGGGACACCAATATCGAAGGCAGGCCCTTTGATGTTGATCTGAATTTTGATTTTCTCAACAACGGCATGAGCACGCCGTTGCCGTTGCGATTACGTAGTACGATTACCGCCGATGTGAATAACGGCAATATCGATATTGCCAATGTCAATTTTTCTATTACGCCCGTGTTAATAACCGGCGCAATTGCTGTAAGAGACTTTAATGACAATCTCAGTTACGAAGGAGCATTAGAGTCAAACAACTTCGACGTAATGGGCTTGTTACAAACCCTGGGTTATGTGGAAGCACCAGCAACATTTTCAGGAGAAATTACTTCAACCCAGGATTTCGGATTCAATCTCGAACTTAACGGTGATGCGACTCAACTGACGGTAGCTGATTTTGAAGCGACCCTTGGAAGCACCGACATTCAAGCTAACGGTGACATACGTTTCGCAACGGAATTCGTACCAACCAACGTACGTTATGAAGTCATTACCAGTAGTATCGATTTCTCACCCTTTACTCCCAGCGGGTCAGAATCCGAACAGACCCAAACAGCGGACGAAGAGTTGGCAGCAGCAGCCCCGCAACCGCAACGTGGAAACAATATCGAATTGCCATTTGATTCTCTGCAGTCGTTTAATGTACTTGGCAGCGTGGCTATTGAATCCATTACCGCCAATGAGCTCGTCATTCAAGACGTTAACTTGTTTACGAATGTCGAAGACGGTGTGCTTGATATTGAATTACAACCCACCAGCCTTTACGGGGGAACTGCCCAGGGTTTAATTCGCGTAGACAGTCGCAGTGACGATGCTGCACTGGAAACCCAACTGGTCCTCAACCAGTTAAACATCGTCGAATTTGCGCCAGCGATCTCACGCTTAAACACCGTCACTGGCCGTCTTAACGTAGAAACCGCCTACTCCGCGGCGGGTTCCACGACCAACGAATTACTGAACACCCTGAACGGAACCACCTCATTCGCAATTACCGAGAATTCGGTGGATATTGGCGTCATCAAGCAAGTGTTCACCGCCATCGCTGCCCTCAGCCCCACTGGCGAATCCATCCAGCAATGGCCAGATGTCATCCAGTTTAGCGAACTCGGCGGTTACATCCTGCTGGAAGATGGCATAACCAATAACCAGGAAGTATTGCTGCGCATGGATAACATCGACCTAAGCGGAACTGGCGGTATCGACCTGGCTGCCGGTTCATTCGATTACGATCTGGAATTCGCCATGCTGGGCCCGCCAGCCACTCAGACTATCCCCATTAATGAGCTCTACCACAATGTGCCCTGGCCAGTAGATTGCAGCGCGCGCTTTGACGATGACGTAAGCCAGTATTGCCGCCCTGACTTTAGCCGTGTGCGGGAGATCTTTGCTCAACTTGGCGAGAACGCATTGCGTAATGAATTGCAGAATCGGCTAATCGAACAGGTACCGGAAGATCTCGAAGAAACCGCGCGAGGCTTGCTGCGCAGAATTCTGAACTAGCCCGGCGTGAAAGACTTTCCCCAAAAAGTACTTAACTGGTTTCACGAACACGGTAGGCATGACCTGCCTTGGCAAAAAAATCCTACGCCCTATCGAGTCTGGCTTTCTGAAATCATGTTGCAGCAAACCCAGGTTGCGACGGTCATTCCTTACTATCAAAGATTCATGGAACGTTTCCCGACGGTGGAAGAGTTAGCCCATGCTGACATCGACCAGGTGCTGCATTTATGGACGGGGCTCGGTTACTACGCCCGGGCGAGAAACTTGCACAAAGCAGCACAAGTAATTGTTAGTGAACATAAAGCTAACTTTCCAAAAGTAGTTGAAGAGTTAGAACAACTTCCTGGTGTTGGCCGTTCAACTGCTGGTGCAATTGCAGCGCTCAGCATGAATGTGCACGCCGCGATTCTGGATGGCAATGTAAAACGAGTGCTGACACGATTTCATGCGATCGAAGGCTGGCCGGAACAGAGCAAAATTAAAAAAGAATTATGGCAAATTGCAGAAGCGCATACACCAAAGAAAGAAGTTGCCGCCTACACCCAAGCGATTATGGATTTAGGCGCGACAGTGTGTACCCGGTCGAACCCTCTTTGTAATCGGTGCCCTCTTAAAGATGAATGCTCGGCGTTAAACTCGGACAAGGTTAGTGACTATCCTGGCAAGAAACCAAAGAAAAAATTGCCGGTGAAATCTGTCGCCATGTATATCTTTCAGAATGAACAGGGTGAAGTGTATTTGGAAAAACGCCCTCCTTCTGGAATCTGGGGCTCGCTCTATTCCTTTCCAGAAAACAATGGCGATGCTAAAACGGGCTTTGCGCTTACCAGAAAACGTAAATCCCTGGATCCACTGAGACATACTTTTTCCCACTATCATCTGGATATCCAACCGGAGTTGGTCACCGTAAAGAAAATCGCCAACCAGATGGCTGAATCAGACCGCTGGGTTTGGTACCCTTTGGATCATTCTGTCGAGGTCGGCCTCGCCGCTCCGGTGAAGAAATTACTAAGCGCACTAAATGAACCTATATAAAGAAGAAAGACTATGACCCGCATGGTGAACTGCAAGAAATACGGCAAGGAACTCCCTGGACTGGCGGTACAACCCTATCCCGGCTCCAAAGGCCAGGAAATCTACGAGACCGTATCCCAGCAGGCCTGGCAGGACTGGCAGACCCAGCAAACCATGCTGATTAACGAGAAACAGCTAAACATGATGGATCCGGACGCCCGCAAATACCTGCAGGAAGAAATGGACAAGTTCTTCGCCAACGAGGAGCACGACGTGGCGGAAGGCTACGTGCCACCTGAGGAGTAGCAGATACGGGTTGACTCCAGAGCCCTAAAAATATTTAATACGCCGCTCGTTGAATTGCCCGAAAAGAACTCGATTTTTGGGCGTAACGAGCGCAGGAAAGACCAGGCAAAAGCCAAATCGAACGAAGGAGCTTACATCAGGTAAGTGACTGAATGAGATATCGAGGTTTAACGAAGAATAAGCAAACGCAACAGACCAAAAAGCCCAGGTAGCTCAGTCGGTAGAGCAGAGGACTGAAAATCCTCGTGTCGGTGGTTCGATTCCGCCCCTGGGCACCAACTCCCTTAGCTTACCAGCACCTTTCTAGACGCGTTGACTGCTTCGATGTTTAAGAGCATCTGTTGCTAGACGAAATCGAAGGGAAAGTCTTTCATACTATTCTTTCTCCAAACTACTGTATTTTTACTCTGACCCCATTTATTCAAGAGCATCTGTTGCTAGACTTCGTCGAAGGGAAATGAAACAACTCTCACGCCTTTGATTTTTCAAAAGCACAGACCTGCAAGCAGCAAACAAAATTTGCTCAATGGAATCATCATATACACAACTCGATTCACTTCGATTAGCCAGCGCCTACAAAAAGCTGGAACGAAATTTTATGCCCCAGCGTCCATCTTGCTTAATCAATATATACAGCGATTCGAAAGTAACTATTTCGGAGCCATTCTCACGAAAGCGCCGAACAGTCGTAGCCACATGGGCTTTCGTGTCAGTGATGCTAATAATATTCCGTTCCACCCATTCGGAATGATGCCAATCCGTATTACTGAGCCTGTCGAAAATTCTTACATGCGCCGTGACAACGTCTTCTTCTGTTGCCCAGTTCGACATACTTCCACGGGCGAGTCGAAAATGAGGAGTGTGGTAGGTCGCGGCATGACCAGCAGGGTCGCTATTGCTAAAAGTAGTCATGAAATCATCGAGCACCGACATAACTTGCTGTTCGTCACTGTTACTACCAGTTTGCGCGTTGCCACTTAGTGGCAGCACCATAAGCAGGGACAGCAAAGCAATGGATTGAAGAGTTCTCATAGAAATTCCTGTATTTCGTATTAAGCCGATAGCACCTAGTATATGTCAGTTCAGCCTCAAGGCCGACAGGCTACCCCGCGACAAGTCGCTATTAACCCCTTATGCTTAGCGCTAGAATCACAACTCCTAAAAAAGCCACAGGAAGCAGCACATGAATCGGGATTTGAAGCTGACTGCATTAGTTGGGTGTCTCCTGGCTACTAGTCTGTGGGTAGCCACCGACGCCCAAACTCAGAACCGCTCCACAAGGCTTATGTTGGAAGCGGCTGCACCACTTCGCGCTCTTCAAGACGAAGACTCGCCTAATGTTCTCTTCATTATTGTTGACGACCTGAACACTGCACTGGGCTCCTACATTGGTTCTGGTGACAGACCGCACTATGCCACGGCCAGCACCCCAAACCTGGATCGATTGGCTGCGCAAGGTATCCGCTTTGAGAATGCCTTCGTGCAAAATCCATTGTGCAACCCTTCCCGCGCTTCCATCTTGAGTGGGCTAAGACCTGATACTACCGATGTGCATGCAACAGGCACCTGGCCACGTCACAAGATCGGCGATCAACTTAGAATGCTGCCCGAACATTTTCATAACCATGGTTATTTTACCGGTAGAGTTGGCAAGGTAGGTCACAACTCCTTTGAACACGCAGTGAGTTGGGATTCTTCCAATTTCGCATTGTCGCGGGACCCCTCACAACTTTTTCATACCCCGGGATATCTTCCAGGTGATGATGAATCAGAAGTGAGAGACAACACCTGGCGAGAAGGGTCCGAGAATGGCATGTCACGGCGTGACATTTTTGCTGGCGTTGGCGGCGGTCGCAATTTAAGCCTGCCACTCACCTGGCGCGCAACACACGAACTGCCACCCATGACACCTGATGGCACCACGGCCACAAGAATCGTGCAGCTGATGGCAGAGAATCGTGACAAGCCATTCTTCCTCGCCGCTGGCTTACACAAACCGCATCAACCCTGGGTTGGTCCAGCGCAATTTTTTGAAGAGCATCCAGTTGACGATATAATTCTGCCTTACACACCAATGAACGACAGCAATGATATCCCTGCGCCAGGATCATGGATTGTGGCGGATGACGCTGCCCACAGTGAAAGGCAAAAGAAACAGGCTATTGCCGCTTACCATGCCATGGTCACAATGGCTGACCATCATATAGGCAGTATTCTGCAGGGACTGGAAGATTTGGGTCTCGCCGATTCCACCATCGTGGTTGTTACCAGCGATCATGGTTTTCAGTTGAATGAACACGGCGGGCTTTGGCGTAAACAATTTCAGTTCGACGAGTCCATACGCGTACCTCTCATTGTTCGACTACCCGACGGCACGGGTGCAGGGACAGTATCAGAAGGAATTGTTGAGCTAGTCGATCTCTACCCAACTTTAATTGAGCTAACAGCATTACCCAAGCCAACACATACACTGGAAGGCTTAAGTTTTGTTCCTTTGCTCAATGAACCAGAGCAAGAATGGAAGTCCGCTGCATTTTCCCAGTCAAGACGCATGATAGGTTCAGGCTCAACCAATAATCCTGCGATAAATGAAGAAGGTTATGACGGCCGCACCATCAGAACAGCCCGCTACCGTTATACCGAATGGACGCCGCTGGATACTGAGCGTGACACTCTTGCTGAGTTGTATGATCTAGAACAGGATCCAATGGAATACACTAATCTCATCGATAATCCTGCATATACAGACTTGGCAGAAGAACTCTCGGGTAGGCTTGCTATTGGTTGGCAGGGAGAACTACCTCCCAGCTTACGCAATTAATTGATAAGAACATCCAACGAAGAATTTAAAACTTTTAGCACACTTCTTAGCACACTCTGATTTCGCACTTATAACTTATTGATTAAGTTGATGAATCGGTCACGCGTTCTACTGAAAATCCTCGTGTCGGTGGTTCGATTCCGCCCCTGGGCACCACGTATACCAAAACCTCGCATAGCGAGGTTTTTATGCGTGGTAATCGGGGTTGGATGAGAATCACCGCGGTTCGAAAGCTGCGTTAGCAGCGCAGACGGCGGAACGCCGCCCGCAGGGGACAAACAGCCCAAAGGCTGTTAGTATCATTCCGCCCTGAAAGCTGCGTCATTATAATTAAAAGAATTACCGTATTCCTACTTTGACCTCTTAATTTTTTAATTCATGACATAATTGCCGCCGGTTGCGAGTTAACTATTCAGTTTCAACGGGGTGCTTAAAAATTATTATGACCAATGCAATCAGCAAGATAGGCATTATTGGACTGCTATGTTATTCAACAGTTGCCGGAGCACAGACCGCTCCCTCCCCCAACGAAATTTTTGACGGGTTAAAGATAACTCTGTGTGGCACTTCCTCGCCATTGCGAGCGCCAGGTCGCGCACAGGCTTGCGTAGCTGTAGAAACACCCGATCATCTATATATTGTGGATGCGGGTTCTGGTTCTGCGGCTACAGCACAGCTAAGTGGCATTCCTTTAGACAAAATGCGCGGTATCTTGTTAACCCATTATCACTCTGATCATATATCCGATGTCGGCGATTTCAATCTCAATTCATGGATAGCAGGCAGACCAGCACCATTGCAAATTATTGGGCCAGAAGGTGTCGACCGTATTGTTGAGGGTCTCAATATCACTTACGAATTGGACAGAGGCTACCGTGTGGCTCATCACGGCGCAGAACTACTTAATCCCGAACTTGGCGTCCTACATTCTCGCACAATAGGAGAAGACGTCATTGTGGATGAAGATGGATTGCGGATCACTGCATTCGAAGTTTCTCATCCACCGATTGAGCCAGCCTATGGTTACCGATTGGATTACGGGGGTCGCTCAGTGGTGATAAGTGGCGATAGCCTAGTTACCGACAAAATTGTGGAATTATCCGATGGCGCCGATGTTGTGCTACATGACGCAATGGCTTTGCAGCTGGTGCAAGGTGCAGAAGCTATGTCACGCGGCGCTGGCAATACACGAATTGCAACCATGCTTCACGATATTCAGGATTATCATGCAACCACGGCAGATTTAGCACGCCTGGCAGCTGAGGCGGATATTGGACTACTCGCATTGTATCATCTGGTGCCTGCCCCAAGAAATGCCATGGCAATTGCGGCATTCAATGGTGGCTTACCAGAAGGCGCTCTAATTACTGAAGATGGCATGGTGATCTCCTTGCCAGCGAATTCGAAAGAGATCACGGTTGATTGAATGATAGCTTGGGGTCAGAGTGAAAATACAGTGGTTTAGAATACGCCCAATCACTGCATTTTTAGCACACTTCTTAGCACACTCTGATTTTGCCCTTTTAACGTATTGATCTAATTGTGAAATCGGTCAAGCAGTCTACTGAAAATCCTCGAGGTGGTTCGAAACCCAACGTGCATCTATAACAATTGTGCCAATCCTAAACCTTCAGTGATCTTCTAAACATCGTCCCCACTGGGCACCACGCATAACAAAACCTCGCGTAGCGGTCTTTCATAACTTATCTTGAGTTATAACGGAGCCTAAAACAAAATATAGTAGGCCATTCTTCTCTTATTCGTGACTTTTGCATCAGATTTGTATCAACTCGCGCAAAAGTGGGTTGGTACTATAACTATTACAATTACGCGAAAGGTCCCCGCCCAAATATCAAATTACTCTGGCCCCTTTGATTCAATTGTAAGAAATAGTAACCTATCCAGCTAAGATAAATTTTTAATGACATAATGCGCACAAAGCGATCGGATCATATGTAGCTTGCGGTATATGTTCCTTTTCAGCAATAACAAGCTAAGTAATAACAACAACGTCGTACTGTTAAAGAGAGAAGAAATATGTCCAAGAACTTACCATACAAGCGTAATGCTATTGCTGCTGGGGTAATCCTCGCCAGCATGGCTTTGCAAGCAACAGCCCAAGAAGACGATGAAATTGAAGAAGTCGTAGTAACCGGTTCGTTTATCCGCGGTACCCCATTGGATGCCCCGTCCCCAGTCCAGATAGTTGACAGGGAAAGTATTGAAGCCCAGGGCGCGGCTATCATTTGGGATGTAATCAAAAACCTCGAAGTGAACTCAGGATCGTTTACAAATCCCGGTAACCCAGAAGGAGCGCTTACGGGACAAATTGACGGTACTGCTCAGATCAACTTGAGAAACTTAGGTGAAAACTCGACCCTGACCTTAATCAACGGTAAGCGGGTTTCACCGTTTGCAGGTGTTACGTCGACCGGCGGTGGAGAATTTGTAGACATTAACGCGATCCCAGTCGTAATGACTGACCGTATCGAGGTACTTACCGATGGTGGTTCGGCCCTTTATGGAGCCGATGCGGTAGCTGGTGTGGTCAACGTGATCATGCGTACCGATTTTGAAGGTTTCGAACTCTATGCTGACGTCCAAGGTGTTGAAGAAGCATCCAATGCCTTCGACCAGACAGTCAGCGGTATCTGGGGCTGGACTAGTAGCGACAACGACACTCATTTTGTTGTATCAGCTGAGTACTTTGAACGAGATGCGGTGAATATTCTCGATGGCAACCACATCGATGAAAACAGCCAGTTTAACGGCGCCGTTTCTACTGTCAGTGGATTTGGCATTGCTGTGCCCTCTTTTGGTGCCAATATCAATCCTGACTACGTTCGCTCAGATATCATGGCCTTTAATGCCGCAACCGGTGGAACTGACGAGCTGGTTCTTGGTGATCCGTTGTGTGAATCGCTGACTGATGCACAGGGTAATCCATTCTATACAGGTAGCCTCAGAGAACAGCGCGGAGAGCGCAGCGGCACTTGTTATGAGGACGTATCACAATTTAATTTTCTTGCCAGAGATACAGAACGTACCAGTCTCGCGGCATCGTTTGATCATACTTTCAGCGAATCAGCAGAGTTTTATTCTTTTGCCAACTACATGGAAAATGAGATATTTCTTGAAGGTGGCGGCCTGAATAACACCGGTGGATCAAGCAGAACACGTGGACCTACGGTGCAAATGGCAACGCCGGGTAGTTATATCGGCAACCCAGCCTGGGGTGGCTATGCGATTGGTTCACCTGCAGAACTAGGCTATTACGCGCCGTTGTTTGGCAATGCTAGACCCACTGCTGCAGATATCACCAACAACCCCAACTCTCTGGCCAACGGTGGACCTAATATTACCACCATCATCAATCCACGAGATGGAATTCCTAGAACAGGTGACCGCTCTAACTACACCACCTCTGAGAGTTCTATTGTTCAACTTGGGTTGCGTGGTGACTTTGATTACGTGGATCGCCCCTGGAACTACGATGTAAGTCTCTCGTGGAGTTCGTCCAGTAACGAACAGACCTACCAAACCTTTCACCGAACACGGACTGAATTGGCAGCACTTGGTTTAGGTGGGCCGAATTGTACTCCTAACGGAGTGAGTGATTTTGACTGGCAAGGCCAGCCTGGACCGTGGGGCGGTGCGCTGCCCACTGCCTGGAATTATTACGGCGATGGTTATACCCAGACTTTCTTCCCAAATTATGTACTGACAACCCGTGAGAGTATCTCGCTGGGACTGACCAGTAATAACCAGGGTCAAGGGGATTGTATGTTCTACAACCCTTTCCTGACTCAGTTCACTAATCCTAACGTGGCAAACGATCCAGAGCTAATGGCCTGGATCAATGAAACGGTTCTCAGAGCAGATAAGCGCAACACGCTTACCGTATTTGATGCTGTTGTTGGAGGAGAGTTATTCGATATGCGAGGCGGTCCTGCAGCGATTGCCTTCGGAGCTCAGTATCGCGAAAGACAAGCGCATTCAAGAGCTCCTGCAATGAATTTCCCTGGTATTCCAAACGCAATTCTGGGTTATGACGCAAACGGTGTGCCAGATGAATTCCATAAAGTGGATAATAATTTTGAATGCGCAAACTGTATCTTTAACTTCGATCACGAACGAGACACCAAGGCGGTCTTCATCGAAGCGGCTTTGCCCTTCTGGGAAAACGTAGAGAGCCAGATAGCAGTACGTTATGAAGACTACGGGGGTAACATCGGTAGTGAAGTTTCGCCAAAAGTAGCCTTGAGCTGGCGACCCCTCGAAACCTTGCTAGTCAGAGGATCGTTCTCTGAATCATTCCGGGCGCCGAATATAGGCATCGTGGAACAGGGATTAGAGGCAGGTAGCGTTGTATTCAATGATCCTATCTCGAACCAGGCAGTAAGAGCCGGCTTGCTACCACCAACCCCAGAAAATGGTGAGGCTGAACATTCTTATACTCTAGGGGGCCCTGCACCCTACGTAGGAAACGAGTATGCAGATACCTACAGTGCAGGTTTTATCTGGACACCAGACGGCGCACTCGATGGGCTTAGTGTACAAGCGGATTTCTGGAAATTTGATGTACGGGATCGGGTATTGCCTGAACCAGCCATCTCCGCTGTACAACCAGAGATCGAAAGATTCAAGAAAGTTGTAGGTGACCCTAATAACTACATTCTGAATGATTCAATCTCGTCAGACTCCCCTGTACTTGACATACCTTGTGATCCTAATGCACTAACAGCGCAGTATGGTGCCGATTCAGAAGAGCGACTGAACTGTGTTGTGAATCCCGCTCTATACACTGATACAACCCAGGGCGTTGGCATAAGTCGAGCATTCAGAAGCGAGTCTGCTGGTTTAATTACGCTTACTCTAGCAGCAATAAATGCCGGGCAGATTGAAGCGGATGGTGTGGACGTTAAGGTTGGCTACTCGTGGGATAACGATTTTGGACGATTCCGAATCAGTACCGATTACACTCACGTGCGCCAATACAAGTTAATTGATGTACCAGGTTTAGAGCTAGGCCTTAACGATACCGGTGTATTCGATGCAGCAGGAACTTCAGGCAACAACTTACATGTTCGCTCGCTGCCTGATAATAAAGGGAATATTACTTTCTCATGGCAAAGGGACCGACATGGCCTGACATTCATAAACCGTCACATCGGATCCTACAGAGACTTAGCGTATGATTTAGTGTGGGAAACAGGAAACGATCTGGTTCGCTCTCTAGCTACAAAGAAAGTCGATAGTTATAGTACCTGGGATGTTCAGTATCGTTACGCACACGACTGGAGTAACGGCAATCTAGGTAGCACGGTATTTACCGTCGGTATTCTAGACCTCTTCGATGAAGATATTCCTTATCGAGAAGTAGGTGGTCTAAACTACGATGCCACGGTATTTGATCCTCGTGGTCGACGCGTTTATGGCCGATTGTTGTGGCAGTTCTAATCACCTAATTAGCTAGGTGTTACAAAAACGGCGATGGGAACATCGCCGTTTTTTATTCTATAAAAACCCAAACTAAATCACAGGCTGAGGCATTTTAGCTTCAGGATATTGCCCCAATTTGATATCAATCTTTTGAGTTACCGCTGCTTCTTCTGCATCTCAAAATTAAAAGACATGCTAATACGTTCAATGTCATGCATATTTTGGGCAACGGCATGCTCGAGCCAAGAAGGAAACATGAATAGTTTTCCAGATTCTGGTGCTACTGAAGCATAAAATGTATTTTCGGGTCGACTTCCATCGGCAGCAGGTGGCATCATCCATCGCGCCATTCGGGGATCCTTGAACTGTATAGAGGGGCTGCCCGGAGGAATATCTACATAGAAAACTCCGCTTATGTGGCAATACGGATGAAGATGCTCAGCATGGAAGCTGAATTTGGTATTTATGTTGCCCCACAGTGAATTCAATACGGGCTCATAGTTAACAAGATCCCAATGATGATGGTTTGCGTATTGTTCTGCACACCGCTGCAAAAAATTCACTAAAGGTTCCATCTCTTGTGTTTTGTATAAATCTTGGCGGGAAAAATAAGAAGTAAAACCAGTAGAATATTCTTGTTTCGATTTACTCTGACCTTCCAGATCGGCAGCTCTTAATTTTAGATTAAAATCAACTAAGCCATCTTTAATTAATTGGTAATCAGGAAACCAAGCTTCATAAATTAGTGTAGGGAAAAGTACTCGAAGCCCATCTTTCTTTTGGTCATTTCCAGCATTCATAGTTATTTCTGCGATTCTAGTTAGTAAGTAATTATTCAAGTATACCTTCTTCAAAAAAACGCTGTAACGTTCTCCCAAGGATTATTTTCCCACTAGGGCTGCGATATATCTTAAAATCCGACTACGGTAATGACCTTATTTTGATTGGGCTACTGAAGCCGCGATTGCCACAATTTTCATATACCAATACCTCAGAACCCTTTATTGGGCAAAAACTGAGAGTATCTTGATTGGTAAAAGGAAATTCATTGAGCTATTTTGTTAAAATAGAAACTTTAATCAATACGCAAGGGCAGTTCTGTATGCATAACAAAAAATTAACCAAATACCTATCAGCACTATTATTACTGCTTTTGACTTCGTGTGCTGCCTCACCAGAGATGCAGGCCAGAAGAGATGAATATGATCGCACCATTCCTACTTGTAGTAATGATTCCGATTGCCAAGCCAAGTGGCAAGCCGCTCGTGCTTGGGTAGTCGCAAATTCAGATTTCGGGATTCGCTCCGAAAGCGATTCCCGTATCATGGCTACCAGTAACATTGTGTCCCAGGGGGGACTAGGGGCAGTGGTGGACAGAGTAGCAAATGGTAACGATTATCAATTCCTAGTCGATTTAGAGTGTTTTAGTGCTTATGGGTGCCCAAATATCTTGGATAGCATGCTGGATTTCAACCGCTCAGTTAATGCCGCTGGCAATTAAACGCCTTCGTATAAGATTAGCTTTTCGTCAGTATACGATACAGTACACTAGGGCCTATGCGAGAATTATTGAATAGTTAGTCATTTAATGTTCAGCTATACTCGCACCTTTAAATCTCGTCCTACTAGACGATATTTATAGTATCTTCTGGGGATAAATATGAGAAATATACTAACCACTGCAGCAATTCTGATATTGGGGTTAGTTAGTTTCGATGTATCCTCACAGGAAACTGAATCATCCGATGAAGTAACACCATCGACTAGGCCTATCGAAGAAATCTCTGTAACTGGCCAACGGTCACTCTCCAGATTGCTCCTTCGTGTCCGTGAGAAGGAGAATGAGATATACGCTTTTTTCAATGCTAATAATAGCTCTGACCGGTTCGACATTATTTGCACCTATCGCAGACCAACTGGCACATACATAATGAAGCGAGAGTGTGAGCCTAGATTCTTGAAAAATCTGCGAGTGGAAAAAACACGAGATCAGATAATGGGAATTGGAGTTAGCTTTACTCAACGTGACTTGGTCGGGTTATCTGCGCAGGATTTTGAAAATCTACAAAATGAAATGCTATTGCTAATCTCAACCAATCCTGAATTCGCTGAAAAAATGGCTGAGCTCGCCAACCTATCCGAGGATTATGAGGCCCAAAGGAAAGCATTGTTCGGTGACGAAGAGTAGCTTAAACATTAGGCTCGCAAGCTGCGAAGCAGCTCGCGCCTCCTTCTTAACTGACCTAGCTAGCTTGGTCTCAATCCAGGGCAAATACCATCATCGCTGGGCCTTCGCTTGGGCGGGGAATGGACTCATTGCGATCCGCTAGCAGACTTCTGATATTGGAGCCAAGTAGACTGCCGAAGAAAGGGCTGGGCTGGCCACGAATCACGGCTATATACTGTTTGCCATCAACCGCATAACTGACCGGGAAGGAAGAAGGAATCGCACCGAGATTTGTGGCCCACAGTTGCTCGCCTGTCTCAGCATCCAGAGCCTTGAACGTAAGGTCAAGAAACCCGGTGAAAACAAGTCCGCCATCGGTAGAAAGAGTGGCGATAGTCGCTGGCGCCTTGACGCGATGTTGCCAGGCAAGACTCATAGTCTCCATATTTATCGCCTGAACGCGGCCGAAGTTGCCATCAGTATCAGGCCGCGCACGCACCGAGGTCGCAACGCCGGAAGTGAGTAACGCACCGCCAGCGCCTACTGGCCCGGCCATCATGCACAACTCAGAAAGCGGCAGGAATAACATTTTGTTCTGTGAATCATAGGCGCCAGACTGCCAATTGCGCCCCCCGAGCATATAGGGGCACAGGAGATTGGCGTCCTCGGGGTTCGGAATGGCAATTGAAGCGAGAGTCTTTTCACCACTTTCGGGATCGATCGCCGCAATCATGTTCTGAATGCCCGTATCGAGAGAAGTGAGGTATTCGCCTGTGGCGGCGTCGAGCACATCGTACAGGGCCATCTTGCCCGCTGTGAACACGGCTTTACGAGTTTGTCCGTCGATTTCGAGTTCTGATAGTTGTCGTTCATAGGCCCAGTCGAGATCCCACTGATCGTTGGCCATGTGCTGAAAATGCCACACCAGCTCACCCGTTCGTGGACGCAGCGCCAATGTCGAGTTGGTATACAGGGCATCGTTGCTCACACCATCGATACCGAGATGAAGTCTTAAGGGCTCAGTGTCATAGGTTGGGGCTGTGCCGAAATAGACCAGATCAAGCTCTGGATCATAACTGCCAGGGATCCAGACTGAACCGCCACTGCGACCTTCCAGCGGAAGATTATTCCAGGTGTTTCCTCCTGGCCCATCAGGGCGAGCAACGGTATGGAAGCGCCACATCTCATCTCCGCTGCTCAGGTCAATTCCAACAATAAAGCCGCCCTCAGGGACGATGGAAGTAGCGGCAACGCCTTGCACTACCATGCCATTTGCTACCAAAGGCCCACTACGCAATGAGTAGTAGCCACGCTGAATTTCGTCTTGAGCAACTGGAGTAGCCACTGAGTGCTGCCAGCGCACTTCGCCGGTTCTGGCATTCAGAGCGACGAGGTCAAGATCGTTATGAGGAACAATCAAAGTGTCGCCATGTAAGGCCATGCTCACGCGGCGGGCATCGGTGTTGTCCATATCGTGTTGGTAGCGCCAGAGTTCCTCGCCGTTGCTTGCATCCAGTGCTAAAAGGCGATTTTCGGTATCAGCGATAAACATCACGCCATCGTGGATGAGCGGTGTAGTCATGCTGTTGCCGCTTCCGAGCTCTACGCTCCAGGCGACATCGAGGTCTGCAACATTGTCTCGATTGATCTGGCTAAGTGGGCTATGACCGCTAAGACCGTATGTACGGCGCCACATCAGCCAGTCCTCTGCAGGTGGTGACATCAACATACTGTCGGTGACAGGTGAAAAGTCACTCAGTACGGAATCTGCAGCAGATTGCGCCGAAACAGAGGAAATAAACCCTTGCAAAATGAGGCAGCATGTCAGCGGGATACAACGGGATCTAAGATAAGGGCGAGACAGGAATCCAGACATTTTGTTTTTCCTCGTGCTGTCTATTTCAATTGGTTTAAGATATTCGAAGGTTTCGTTATCAGGGTAGAAGGACATAAAATCAGGCGTCATCAGCGATGTCTTCTTCACTGTTATAGCCAATATAGTTCACCATGGGGGGGGAAGCAAAGGGGTAGAAGAAGAAAAGGAAGAAAAGGGGTCAGAGTAAAAATACAGTAGTTTTAGACCAAGTAGTGCCGAATTTTTAGCACACTTCTTAGCACACTCTGATTTCGCACTTATAACTCCTTGATTCATGCACAGAATCGGTCACGCGTTCTACTGAAAATCCTCCGCGGTGGTTCGATTCCGCCCCGACCAGTCTTCGCTGACACTAGATCAAATTACTCTGACCCCTTTGATTCTAATCTGCTCAAACGATTCTGATAGGATTAAGTCTTTCACTTATTAATAAAAGGACATGAATATGAACTGGGAAGCGATAGGCGCGATAGGGGAAATCGTCGGAGCTATTGCAGTATTGGTAACCCTAATATTTTTAATTCTTCAAATCCAACAAAATACCATAGCTCTTCAACAGCAAAGTTCCAGAGAATCAACTTCTTCATTACAACAAATTTCAGCGACTATGATGAATCCGGACGTTGCAGCGGCTATAAGTCCCGCAGAGGCTGAAGCCGAGCTAACTATTCCCCAAACTGTGCAGTTAGAGCATCATATGATGTCTTATCTTTTAGTGCTCCAGCAAGATTTTCTGGATTGGAGAAAAGGTATACATCCTAATGTTATTTGGGAGTCGAGAATACCTCTTAAATTATTCTAAACACATTCTGATTCCCTACTCACAACGTATTGATTACGAAGTAGACCGGATAAAACACGATTATTGAAACATCGCAGAGGATTGAAATAAGAAAATATGAATGATCTGACTTGGGACGAATTTGAAAGAGTTGATTTAAGGGTAGGAACAATTATGTCTGCGGAGATATTTGAAGAAGCTATTAAACCCGCTATAAAAATGGTGATAGATTTTGGTAATGAAATAGGTATTAAGAAATCTTCAGCTCAGATCACTGAGCATTACAATCCTCAATGTCTAATTGGCAAACAAGTTACGGCAGTAGTTAATTTCCCCAAAAAACAGATTGGTCCATTAATGTCTGAGTGTCTGGTAACGGGATTCGCGCAGCAGGACGGCAGCATTATTCTGGCTGTTCCTGACAAAAAAGTCGCAAATGGTGCAAAGTTGATCTAAGGATCTATTCCTAATTCATCTTCATAGCACACTTCTTAGCACACTCTGATTAGACCACCGAATTATCCTGGGCTCTCAAGCTCGCTGAATCAACTTCTCACCAATTGACACAGCCTGCGTTCCACATATACTCGAGTGTCCGATAATAAAAACACGTCGAGGTGCCCCATGTCTTTTCGTAAGCTGATCGTCTCCCTGGCTGCTGTGCTCACTCTTGCTTCTTTTATAGTGCCGCAGCAATCCCTTGCCCAAAATTCTACCAATGCCTATGCCATCGTCGAAGGCTGGGCCAAGTTACCTGGCGGAAGGGTGATGGGAGCAGTAGGCAAAGCCAAGGTCGACCCTGACGGGCGCCATATCTGGGCCATTGTTCGTTGTGATGCCGGGCCTGAGCTATTCGGCTCCGAATGCGTTAACTCTGACCTGGACCCCATCCTGAAATTCGATCCCGAAGGCAACGTGGTGGAGTCCTTCGGTGGCGGCATGTTTATCTGGCCCCATGGACTTGACGTTGACGAAGACGGTAACGTCTGGGTGTCGGATGCTGTGAGTGATAACAACATTCCCGCTGGCGACGATCGAGGCCATTATGTAGTCAAGTTCAGCCCGACTGGCGACGTGCTAATTACCCTTGGCACACCTGGAGAACAGGGTGATGGCTCGAACCACTTCACATCCCCGGCTGATATTGCTGTGGCAGCTAACGGCGACGTTTTCATAGCCGATGGCCACAACAACAACGGCAACAACCGGGTGGTGAAATACAACAGCCGCGGCGAATATCTCATGAGTTTTGGAGAGACCGGTTACGCGCCTGGAGAATTCCGTGCCCTGCATGCAATTGCCATTTCTCCAGATGGCAGATTGTTTGTTGGCGATCGCAGTAACAGCCGCATTCAGATATTCGACCTAGACGGAAACCACCAAGCCACCTGGACCCAGTTCGGACGCCCCAGTGGAATTGCCTTTGATAATAATGGGCGAATCTATGTTGCGGACTCCGAGTCGGACAACGTCCAGAACCCGGGCTATGAAATGGGCATTCGCATTGGCGAATATGAGACGGGTTGGGTTCATGAATTCATCCGCTTCCCCTGGGCGGATCCAAACATCCTTCCGGGGAACGGAGCAGAGTTTGTTACTGTCGATAACGAAGGCAATGTTTACGGCGGAGAACCAGTCCCTAACCCTCATCTAAATGCCCGAGCGCTCAGGAAGTACGTGCGCGTGCGACCCTAGTAATTGGGGAAATAACTGGGGTCGATAATAGGGGATCAGAGTAACAACACAGTACGGTAATTCTGCTCTGATCCCCTCTCCAGGCCCTTACCCAGATTGGTCCTGAAAAGCCATGAAGAACCGTTGTTGATCCAGGTCAACTATCGCATTTCTGGCTTGAGCTTTAATTGCACCCTCAAAGCCTAACGAAGGAAATAGTTATGTACGCGAAAGTTCTAGCGGCAGTGGATTTCTCCGAGACCAGCCGAAAAGTATTGGATGCTGCCCTAAGGCTTACCAACGATAACCCCGCCAGGATACATCTGATTCATGTAGTGCAACCGGTGACCGAAGGTTATGCCCTGAAAGTCTATACCGAAAACTTTCAAGCCCTGGAAGACGATGCCGTTGAGCAGGCCGCTGCACAGCTTAAGGAAATTGGGAATCTGAATAAGATTCCGGCAGATCAAATACATAATGTGGTCGGCGACAGAGCCGGTGAAATCCGCAGATGCTGCGCAGAAATTGAGGCAGATGTTATCGTGATTGGTAGTCACGGACACTCCGGCGAAAGGCGCATTCTTGGAGCTACTGCCAACAAATTATTGCATGGTGCCAAGAGCGACATCTTGACGGTGCATGCAGGCGACTAATTCCAAGTCGCTGAAAA
Organism: uncultured Pseudohongiella sp.; assembly: GCA_964616225.1. Classification (GTDB taxonomy): domain Bacteria; phylum Pseudomonadota; class Gammaproteobacteria; order Pseudomonadales; family Pseudohongiellaceae; genus UBA9145. The sequence goes on along the minus strand of CAZTTE010000001.1, from coordinate 539,632 downwards.
GCTGATTCAAAACTAAGTTATGAATGTTCAAAAACATTCATAACACTCCTTCTAAAGCTGCTACTGACCTAGCAGCTTTTCTTTTGGTCCCAGCAAAATTTCTTACAAGCGCTTAAGAAGCGTCGCTGGAAATTTCACTTACAAATTGTAGGTGAATTCCGCTAGCCCTTATTTTCAAATCCCGGGTATTAGACGAAAAACACCGAGCAGATATGTTACCTGCTCGGTGTTTAATTCATGTTCCTCCGGGGATTAGACCCGGGGTCGAAAGTAAGAATCTATAGCCAGTTATACATGACCACGCCGGCCGTAGCTGACGTAATGATAAAGTATGGCAGTGCCATGAATACCATTCTGATATAACCCAATCTAATCTTCGGCGCTATGCCTGACATTAACAGGAACAGGAAGGCCGCTTGCCCGTTAGGCGTAGACATACTTGGAATACCAGTTCCCATTACCACCGCAACTGATTGCGCATCGTATAGTTCCCGCGTCAATACGCCCTGCTCCAGTAGAGGTGAGATCTGGTCCATGTAGATAGTCGCAACGAAGACATTATCACTAATGGCAGATAAGGCGCCGTTGGTCACGAACACCATGAACACCTGCATCCTGCCATCCATGGACAATACCCATTCCATAACCGGCGTGAACATCTCTTGATCGTTAATCATTGCAACGATGGCGAAGAACACAACCAGCAGTGATGCAAAGGGCAGTCCTTCCACGAAAGCCTTGCCAATTTCATGCTCGTTAGTCTCACCCAGCATGGATGAAGCGAGAATGATTATACCGAGGCCAATCAAGCCGACCTCAGCCAGGTGCAGTGACAATGCTATGACCATTATTAGGAATACACAGATTTGAATCTTGATTATCAGGCGATCCCGGTCAGTTTCTGATTCCTGAATGCGATGATCTTCCTCAGCCAGCACTTCGCGCACGCTCTCCGGTAGTTCCTGGCCGTAGCCGAAAAAGCTACCGAAAGGCCGAATCTGCTCCAATAAGAGACACATGATGAGACCAGATACCAGGGTTGGCATCGTGGCAGGCGCATTAACCAGGAAGAATGTCACGAAATCCCAGCCGGTATGGCTACCGATAACAATATTCTCGGGCTCACCCACCAGGGTGCTTACCCCACCGATTGCGGTAGCAACCGCACCATGCATCAACAAGCCACGGAGATAACCGCGAAAAGCTTCCAGTTCTTCCAAATGTGATTCTTCAATATGGCTGTCATCGGAAGGCAATCCAGGTTCGTGCCCAACCTTGGTGATCACTCTTTCATACACAAGGTAGAAGGTAGTAGCCAGCGCAATAAGTATTGCGAGAATCGTCAGTGCGTCAAGAAAGGCTGAAAGCACGGATACAACGCACACCGTCGCAAAATTCATCAAAACTCGGGACCGAATTCCCAATAAGACCTTATTGATGAACTTGAAGAGCATCTCCCTGAGAAAATGCACAGCGGCCACCATGAAGACAACAAGCAGTATCACCGGCAGCCCGTGTAGCACTTCGTCATAAACGTGGTAGGTATCCGTTAGCCCCAGTGCCAGCACTTGCAATGCCAGTAAGCCCCCGGGCTGCAGCGGGAAGCATTTCAATGCCATCGCCAGGGTAAAAATGAACTCAAACAGAATGATCCATGAAGTCACCAACGGCCCCAAAATAAAGTAGGCGGGCACATTGAGTACCAGCGCGGCAATGACCGCCTGCTTGTACCACATTGGCGTTGGGCCCAGGAACAACTCCATGAATGAAGCTTCTTGGTGAGTTGCAGTTTCAGTTGTCATCGATTACTTCCTTAGCTTGACGTTTATTCGAGCGCTCTTCGGTCGCTACTAATTGATTTCAAAGAATTCTTGTTTTCTTTTTCCAATAACAGGAAAGCCTGAACATAAAATGCCCGGGCTTGATCGACATTTCTAATCGGCCGATCGGGCCCGGGCGAAATTGAACGGATTTTACCCTAGCTTTACAACATTCTCAGCCAATTTTGGACGCTTGAGGGCGTTTTTAGGGAATTTTTGCCGGATTACGTTGTCACGCTCGGGTGAGTGACATCTATCTTATTGACTTTAATAAGAAATTTGGGAGCAAGCCTGGCCGCCAAAGCCCTGATTCAATCTATCGACAACAAGATTGTTCCCTACATTGAAACCATCTCGAACGACCACCAGTCAGCTGGACGGGGTGTATCGGGATCATTGCCAAGCTTGGCACTGCGCGCTTGCCAGGAGAGATCAAGCTCATCATCGAGCGTGAGTCGCCGCATGGTAACCGGGTAGATGGTGTTTCCTAAACGTATGCGACCTTTGGGATTTGCCAGTGCAGTGGCAGACCAACTCTTAGCTTCGCATGCTGAACAGCTAACAAATAGCCGGCCTTCCGCGGACATGCAATTCAGATTTATAGAGTGAGGGTCTTGTGGATTCACTTCCAATTGGCATAGCGGTACTTCATTGGCCAATGCCCAGTCATTTACTGGATTGGTATTTATTTCACCGGAGAGAGCCCGGCCGGGCATGATGGCACAGGGACAGATGTAGTTATAAGCAAGTAGGGTTGATGCAGAAAGTATTACGACGACCGCTGCGGCTATTTTTAAAATTTTTTTCATCAACTCACTCCGAAATCAGTGGCAAAATTTGGTGGCAAACTTCTTCGTCTTTACGTCGATTCCATTTATACAACAAAAAACAGACTAAATTGAACTTCGCCCAACATCTTCATAAACTAAACAAGAATTCTGCGGATGCCACTCGGTACGGCCATTTATTTCGATTAGTTTAGCCTGAACAAATTAAGGGGCCAGAGTAAAAATGCATTGCTGCATTTTTACTCTGGCCCCGTTTTTCTCTTTATGTAATTAGCGCTGAAAAAGGTACGAAAACTTAACAAAAAACTGATCGCCATCCAGGCGCAAGTCATTCGCCACTACCAGTTCTCGTTCACCCTCGACCTCTATAATTTCAAAATTACTTTGATTAGAGTTGTAGCCAACATAGAAAGCTGACCACGGGTTGATTACATAGCGAAGCAGGACATCAAAATTTAAATTCTCATCATCGACTAAACGCGTTGCCGGACCTGCTTCGGTTTTGTCGTATTGGGCTATGAACCGCAAAGAAAGTTCTTTGGTAAACTGATAATTCCAATTTGAGCGAATAATCTCATTAGAAAAAATCTTCGCTCCAGCTGAAGTTTCAAGCTCAGTAAGAAAATAAGTGTTATCAATACTTAACTGATCAAAAGGCCTGACGAGCACGCTCAAATCAGTTCGCCTTGTATCTGCAACGAATGGCAGGTTTCCAATTGGCGGCACAAGGTTTAAGGCAGAGCCTTGCCGGTACCCTCCTCTTATCTGGACCGATTCAAACGTATTGTTGTTTAGACCCACTTGCCAGGTATCGTAATCATAGGAATTGACTGAATTTAGTCCCGGGAAATCACCAGGTTTAAGTATCTCTTCATTGTCGTTCCAACTAAAATCTATACTCGTTGTCTCAAAACGAAAATCCGCTCTCGGTTGAAACTGGGTGTAAATTTTGTCTCCTTGCATGTCCTCCAGATAGACTCCGAATACACTTACACCCCATCCGCTTAAGACTGAATTTTCAGGATAGAAATTTAATCCTGAACTTTGATGAACACCGGAGGTATTTGGCTTAGACCAGCGGTTCTGAAACCCCAGATCAGCCCTGAAATCAGAAGTAGTCTCCAAAAAGTGGGTGTGATTTGTATAGGTTCGTCCCACCCTGTTTATCATGAAGTTTCGCTGATACCCCCTGGTTTCTGACCCTCCGGCCGAAGGTTCACTCTCGGTCCCAATCACCTGTAATTGAGTCGACCAGTTTTCATTTAACAGAAAGCGGCCATCAACACTGAGAACTCTGTTGTAACCATCACCCAGCTGACGCTCAGTGGCTAAGAAACCAATGCGATCCTGATCACCAAGATCCCTGAACCCTCTGATTATCGCGATGTTCGCCTTTTCGCCTCTAAGTGGATCATCAGCATCTCTGTTCAATCCGGGTGCAGCATCGTTAACAAGAATTCCACCAAAGCCGTATTCTCCAGACCTTCCGGTCAATCTTATTCCGCCCTCTGGATCGACAATTCTTCTGGTAAAAACAAGCGGTGAATCCGTAGCAAAAAAGTCAGCATTCTCAATAAAGAACGGTCGACGTTCGGGGAATTGAACTTCAAAACGTTCGTTCACAGTAACCTGCGGCTCATCCGATTCAATTTGGCTGAAGTCGGGATTTAGCGTGAGGTCTAGCGCCCAACTATCATTGAAGACAAACTTGGCATCGAGTCCAACTTCTTGCTCCGAGTAAGTATCAAATTTAGGCCCACCAATAGCTGCTGGATCGAGGGCATCGACTTCGCGCGCAAATAAGAAAGGAATGAGCTGGTAGTTGTTTCCTGGAGAGACGTTATTAATGCCAGTGAGCTGTGCTGCCTGGTTCAAGCGGCCTTCTACATTCACGGAATATTCAGGCCAATGTGCTTCCTCTCTGTACCGGGGGATGTGTCTATTAAACTGAATACGCCAGGTTTGTTCATCGGCTTCATCAAATCGAAGACTTCTAAGTGGTATTGCAAACAAAACCATGTATCCCTGATTATTCAAGCTACCATCGCTAAACCACAATGCATCAAAAGTCGAATCAAATCCTCCTCTTTGCGAAGAACTTTCAGTCCACCTGGAATCGGATTGGATACCTCGCGAGTTTGCATAGAAACCAAAAGCAGACTGCTGGTCGTTAAACGTATCCACCATAAAACCCACGTGATCATCTCGAAAAATGTTCTCACGTGGGGAGAGATTGGATCTTATAAGCTCCGGGTCGGAATCAAATGCCAGAAAGATAACGTACAGGCTATCCTGATCGTATCCCAGGTAAACTTCAGTTAGCTGAGCGGAAGGCTCACCGGGAAAAGGCTCGCGTTGGACGAAGCCCTCAACCTGACTCATGGATCTTGCAAGAGGAGTGTTGGGTTGCATTCCCTCAAAATCCGCCAGAGTTGGCACTCCATCGATACGAGGAATGGTTAGTCCGCTATCTGCGGCACTAACTGAAATACTTGTGGATGCTGTTAATACAACTAAAAATATGTAAAGCAAAAACTTCACTGAATTCATTCTATTTACAGGTTGGAGAAAATACCAAGTTGCCTGGTGAGATAGGGAAAGCCGGAAGCAAAAAGGAGCAACAATTTTCAAATCCGGGAAGGCTAAAAATAGTAGCGAATATTAATATACAGCGAATCGGGATTGCTGCCGTACTCTGAGCCGAACTGGATCTGCTGCTGCGACGGCAAGCTGGCCAGGAAATCCAATTCGTCTCCGGCAAAATGGTAGTAACCCATTCCCATATAAAGGTTATCCGACAAGCTGTAATCACCGTTGATGCTAAAAAAAATCGAATTATCATCCAGATTGGCCAGGGCCTGAACTGACAGGCCCAGCAAGGTGCTGGCCTGCCAACTGACGCTGGGGATAAGGTAATTCTCCCCTAGCAGAAAGACACCGCCTGCTGTGTAGGCCGTGTCGTCCAACAAGTCGAAATAATCAGCTGGATCATCTGATCCGGCTTCATTGAAATGATATTCGACCATGCCAAACACCCGCTCGCTAAAGGCATAGTCAAGACCGATAGAGGCGCGGGTATAGTCGTCATCGCCACTGACATGGGCTGCCTCTAGCCAGAATCCGAGTACGCCCAGTGCCGATTGAATGCCCGCTCCAACCAGATTCTGATCGGCAAAGCGCATGGCTGTAAATTGATAATCGTTACCAGCCGCATTGGCGAGCATTTGAACGAATCCGGCTGAGTTTTCTGGTTTGCCGTCTTCGCCCAGTATCACCCCAACATCTAACTCACCTAGCTGTCCCATCGGTTTCTGAAAGCGCACTGCATCCACTCCAGTGCGGTATTCGGTGTTCAGGGTTCTCACGTCAAAGGGTAGGAAAACATCAGTCGGATTGATGATTCGAGCAGATCCAAAAGTAATGGCCTGTCTGCCTATCGTCAGATCGCCAGCATCATATTGAAGTTGAACATTCATCCGATCCAGGTTTTGACGCACCACGTTTTTTCTGTTTCCTGAACCAATCACTGGCTCAATATCGGTAAGTCGATAACTGTTGCGCTGGGGACTGAGGAACGATTGTCCAAAACCCTGAAGTTCTGTGGTCGAATCAACGCCGACCTCATAGTGTAATTGCCAGACCTGATTGTCATTGAACGCATCCAGCATGAATCGACCGCTGTTCTGCATGCGATAAGTTCTGTCTAGCTGAATAGGCCCATCGTCGATTGCATCCTGAATGATGGAGTAATTCTTGAGGTAGCCGGAAAAGTTAACTTGGGCAAATGAGTTAACGCCAAGTGTGCTCAAAGGAAATAGAAACAGGCAGGTTAGGTAACGTCGCAAGCTATTTCTTTTCATCCAGTTCGATTTTCCCGTCCTGCATATGAATCAAACGGCTGGCCCGGTTCATGATTTTTTCATCATGAGTCGAGAATACAAAAGTCATGTTGTGTCTTTCATTCAGCTCTTTCATCAAATCTAAAAGAGAGATACCAGTTTTGGAATCGAGATTGGCTGTAGGTTCATCGGCGAGAATGATTTCCGGGTGAGATACCATGGCCCGCGCGATCGCAACCCGTTGTTGTTGGCCCCCGGACAGTTTGTTCGGGCGCCGGTCTGCCAATCCTTCCAGGCCTACTTGTTGAAGCATCTCGGCAACCCGCTGCTTTCTTTCCGCGGCATCCACCCCCTGCAACAACATGATGTATTCGATATTTTCTTCGGCGGAAAAGACCGGGATCAGATTGTAAGCCTGGAAGATGAAGCCAATATGATCCCTGCGAAAATCTGACAGTGCCGTACCTGTCATGGCAGCGATATTAGTACCGGATAAATGGACAGAACCGGAAGTCGGATTATCCAGCCCACCAATCAAATGCAACAGAGTCGTCTTACCCGAGCCAGAGGGACCCACAATGGCGGTGAATTCACCCCGTTCAATTTCAATCGAAACATGATCCACTGCCTTGACCAGTGTTTCGTCCTCATCACCGAAAAAGCGACACACATCAGTGGTAGAAATTACTGCAGACATACGGGCTCCTAGAGACTTCTATGCAAGGCATCCGAAGGGATGATCCTGCCGGCAAAACGTGCCGGGTAGATGGCTGCTATTACGGTCAGCAGCACTACATATAGCGGAAACTGAGTGAACTGAATAAGATGAAATTCAGACAGAATGGCATTGTTTAAAGCGATACCAGAAAATTCTATTTCTCCTCCAAAGGAGATGCCATTAGTGGAAGTATAGGCACCAATGGCGATTCCCAGGGCAATGCCCATGGCACAGCTTATCAACGCTATAAAAAAAGCTTCGAACAGTATCAATTTACGAATATCTTCCGGACGCGTACCGATGGCTTTGATCACGCCGAATTCGTATATGCGCTCATAGATGGACATGAACATGGAGTTGATGACGCCCAGAGAGGCCAGCAGGAAGAGTATCGCACCAATTAGCAGGGAGGAGTAACGAGAAAGTTCCAGTATCAAACTAATGTCTGGATTTAAATCCAGCCAGTTCAAAGCTTCAATCTCTCCGCTGTTAAGTTCATCTAACAAGGCGTTATTTGGATTCGCCATATTCAGCGGTGTAATAAAACTCAGTGCAATCTCATGGGTCTGTTGCTTAGTCATGCCCAGCACCTGGCGCGCAGCTGCGATGTTGATGAAAGTGAAGCTTTCATCCAGTTCCCGCAGTCCAAATTCGATGATGCCAGATACCCTGAACAATGCCTGGGCCAACTCACCATTATCGACTTCAGAGAGTGTCAGGACGATGCGATCGCCGAGCTCAACCTCCAGTAACTCGGCCAGGGAAATTCCGATTAACAGTTCGTTGTCTTCACCGCTGAGATATTCACCGCTGACCACGGCATCCCTGACCTGGCTGACGCCTTGTTCGAGCTCGGCATCGACTCCGTAAACGAGGCCCGCGCTGACGTTATAGCTGGAAGAAATCATTGCTCCGGTGATTACGCGGGGAGCGTAGGCTTGCAGTGACGCATCCTGCTGTAGTTGTTCTTCTATCTCGTTCGCGTTGTCGATATAGAGATCGACATCCAGGTTTTCACGATAACCAGCAAGGTGTATCTGTGCCTCTCCAGTCAGGGTGCCGGTGATGTTTTCCACCATCAAGGTGATCATCCCGCGCATAATGCCATCGAAAGCGATCAGTGCCGTCAGGCTGAAGCCTATCAGCATGACGGTCAAAACTGTGCGCCGTGTATTGCGAAAAAGATTTCGAAAAGCGAGGCTGACTGTTTGCACTAGTGACTTCGCATCGCTTCTGTGGGTGAATTTAATGCGGCACGTACACCAGCCGGGATGCTAATAATTATCGCGAACCCCAGAATCAATAATAGTGGCGCGCCAAACACGAAGGGCGAAAGTTCACCCGTGATATGACTCATAAGTATTCCACCGACGTCCATAGGTTCTGGCAGGGCGAAACCGGAATAGGTAAACCATAGAATTAGAGGAATCGAAAGTATCAGTCCGAGCAATATACTAATTGATGCCAGCAAGGTTGTTTCCAGGGTAATCATCGCGGCTAACTTGGCAGGTCGACTGCCGATGGCTTTCAATACTCCGAATTCACGGGTGCGCTCCAGCACCGACATGAGCACAGTATTCATAACACCTACAAAGACAATGAAGATGATAATTCCCATGAATACCGCATTGCCCTGTTTGTCAGTTTGCATGGATTGATAGAAAGTCGCTTCAACCACTTGCCAGGGATCCACGCTTAAATCAGGTAACAGCGCCTGCAGTGCTTCTGCCTCAGCGCGGGCCCGGCCATCATCTTTTAACAGTATGGAGACTTCATGCACCGCATCGTACATGGACAGAAATTCCTGTGCCGCGACCAGTGGCAGGAATACGGTGGACCTATCACTCGAACTACGGTCACCCACTATCGCCCCGACCATATAAATGTCATTCGCTATCGAACCGTCTGCGCCCTGGGAAATGAGTATTAATTCATCCCCTAAGCCAATGTCGAGATTGTTGGCAATGCCTGCGCCGATCATGGCAGAGTAATAGCCTTCACCATCGATCTCGCTGTTGATATAGCTTCCTTCGGAAACCTTGGCGGCGAGAGTGCTGGTGGTTCTTTCCCGATCCAGATCAACACCAATCACTTGCGCCGGGGAATTGTCAGTGTCGGAATAGGCGATCGAAGGTGAGAATACCCGCAGTGTATGGCTGGCAATTTGCTCGTTGGCATCCAGCATTGCACTTAGATCTTCTGGCGCCTCGATATTCTTGTGGATCTTCGGCCTTTGCAGGTAGTCGTCTTTGTGAATCTGGATATGGCCCGTGTGATCCTGGGTGAAAAAAGCAATGGCGTTGTTGTAACTACCTTCACTCATTGAGAAGCTGAATACGCACAGCACGTAACCGCCTGTGAGACTCATGGCAGTCAGCAGCGAACGACGTCGCTGCCGAAAAATATTGCGAAAGGCCAGCTTGAATAACAACATTAGAAACGACTTCGAAGGTTTCTCAAGGTAAAGATTGATTCGTCTATATCAGGGGGATTAAATTGCAGGTCGTTATAAATGATGACGGTTTTGTTCCCTTCTTTGTTCATCGGAATCATTTCCATCCTGGTCGGTATAAGCAGACCAGATATTTCCTGCGGCTCGCTGAATTCCATTTTCCGAACCAGTGTGCCGTTGTCATCATAGAAATTCTGACTAAGTGGTATTAACGGATCTTTACTGACCTCGTAATCAATCTTGCCCCAGACAGTGACCGTATCGCTCTTCGGGACCAGGTTGATGAGATACCGATCATCAGTCTCTTCCATGGTCAGAGTGTACTCTTCGGTGAGGGTAGTTTGCTTGACCAGATCATCGTTAGTGAAATCGCTGCCCATCCAGGATCCCATCATCATGGAAGGCGGCACTTTTATAACCTTGTTAATCTTGGGCAAGTAGTTCCACATCTCCATGTCCAGCTTCAAGGTAGAGATGCCACGATCCTTCCTTGGCGAGAGTATTCTGATGAACGCCTTCTCGGTTCCAATTGAGCTGGATTCCATTTCCATGGTGCGCTGATATTGAGGAGTTTCCACAATCATGGTCATGTGGGCGAAACTGGACTCACCGCGATAGAGCTTTTCCATGGCGTCGATGATTTCAATAGCGCGATCATCGGCACTAACCATGCCCGATAGCAGAGCTGCTATCAGAATAGGGAATCCTCGACGAGCAAAACTGGTAATGCATGGTTGGGTAAACAAGTTCATGGGTATTCTCACTTGGCTAACTGCACGCCTTTAAGGTCGTCGGCTAGAGGGTATTGGTTCATGAGCTGACAAGATTTTATCTCCCGCCGGACACATTGTCCAAATACATTATCTGCCGGGGAATCGCTGACAGCGAGGAAACACGGGCAAACTGATACAAAAAGAGCTCTGGATTAGAGGAATCAGAGCACAAATACAACACTCTACTTCTACTCTTGCCCCTTTGACCTTATTCGGCAACATCGAGTTGCCAAAGCCCTGATTCAACTCCATCTTGAATAACTATTGCGAATTGACCAATTCCTTCGACCTCAATTGCTTCCATTGCTATTTCAGATCCAGACATTCTGGCCGCCGCAACTGACGCATCAAAATCTTCGACGAGCACATAAGGACGAACAATTGGTTGCTCATCTTCGCGCAGAGGTCCTCTGATTCCTATCATCCCTCCCCCGACTAGTTTTGCGGTTCGGGTCCCGCCCAAATCAGGTTCAGCTTCACCGAAGGTAACACCATATATTTGCGAGTAAAGTGCAACTGCTCCATCTACATTCGCAGATACTATTTCAAGGGACTGTATTGTTAGGGCTGCTTCTGAATCTGAGAAACATTCTTGTGCGATAACAGGACTGAGAATCATTCATGGCTTGCCTATGCAACACTTTTGTTGCTTAGGCAAAATCTGTTACAGCCAGGCAGCTGTGGTTTTGCCGTGCGCGCGTGCTGCAGGGCATTAGATTGGTCGTTAAAATTGAATCTGGGCGAAAAAATAGCCCATTGGATCAGTAAGACATATTGAAATGGTGTCCAGTCTGCCCCTGACACCATCCTTCCTTAGATTCTCATTAGTCTCTGAATAGTGCCGTATTTTTACTCTGGCGCGGTAATCTCAGGCTATCCCGATCATATCCCAGCTAAACTTCAGTTAGCTGGGCGGAGGCTTGACCAGGAAAAGGCTCGCGTTGGACGAAGCCCTCAACCTGACTCATGGATCTTGCAAGAGGAGTGTTGGGTTGCATTCCCTCGAAATCCGCCAGAATTGGCACTCCATTGATACGAGGAATACTTATTCCATTTTCTGCAGCATTAATTGAGCCGCATAAGCCGGTTGTTAGTACGACTAATAGCGTGTAAGGCCAAAACTTCGCTAACTTCATTCTATTCACAAATTGCAGAATTTACATAAAGACAGCACAGCCAAGTGCTGTCGTGAGTAATCGAAGAAGTGTGAAGACTCTAGATCGGCCCCTAATTAGCTTAAAAAGGTCGGAGTAAACATGCGGTACTGCATTTCTGCTCTGACCCCTCTCTTACCTCTCTTAAAGATAGGTCGCAAATGGCAATTGGTTTACTAGCTGAGTTTCGCCAATCCTGAATGCAGGTTTTTATGGAAATGGATAATGGCTTTCTCAAATTTGCCGTAGGTAAAGTGCGTATTTGCGCCGCTGCCAATACTGGCTTGAATCCCGGCAACCACCGCCGCATCTTCCTTGCCACCGGTTTCCGTAACGAAGTCGGCATCCTTTCTGGCTTTTTCGGATAACTCAGCCCCCTCTCCCTTGTTGTTCAGCTTGAATGTGTGAAATCGAGTCTCTGTAGGTGAGAGTGGTTCTGAAATTGAAACAGCTGTGTGATTGGACAACACCGCTATCGTGACATTGGGAAAAAGCTGATAGACATAGGTCACCAGGCCCGAGATGTCGCGCTCCTGCTCCGGAACGTCACGCAGTTTTTCGATCCTGCGAAACGGATAGGTTACCCGACTGTTCTGGCCGAAGGTCTCCACTACGTTGAGGTTGTCATAACCGTAGGGATAAAAGGATCCCCGATGAGTCGGTTTGATGTGATACCCCTCAAGGGCAGCTTCCATATTCAGTTTCCAATTGACCGGACTAACCGAATCTTCCGTGGCGAAAATCTTCTGGTCGGCGCTGATGAGTTGAGGAATATCATCCAGCTCTTCCAGGGCACCACGATTGTCTGATTCTTCCTGAGTCACAAACACCAAGCCATGACGCTCAAACGCGTTAACTCCTACCAGTGAATGCTCGCACTTATCGAGATCGGGAAATCCATAATCGTGGGGAATATGTTGTAGCTTTCCGTCCAGCCCATAGGCCCAGGCATGATAGGGACAGACAAAGACTTTCGTTTTGCCGCTTCCCTGAGCCACTTGCATGCCCCGGTGCCGACAGGCGTTTCGGTAAGCCTGTACTTCGCCCTGCTCATCACGGGTCACTATCAGGGGTGTGCCAGCTGCATTTCTTGCGAGAAAACTTCCGGTTTCAGGGATTGCCGCTGATGGACAAAAGGGAATAGGCAATATTTTCAGTAGCTCTAATTCCTGGTTGAAACGTCCCTGAGAGCAGTAGTTCTCGACTGGCTCCTTCCAGGTATCGTCGGCAAGCTCTGTGGTTTGTTCGTCGATATGCCTGAAAACAGTTTGAATGACTTGCTGGTCGCTCAATAAAGGCATGGGAGATCGCTTCCAGAAATAAAAACAGTAGTATCTCGCACTGAATATGCGGCAATCAATCACAAACAAGGGATTAGAGAAAAACTACATGACTGCATTTTTTCTCTGTCACCTTTATTTTACGTTTGCCGCTATACTGCGCTTGTATATTCAGACGAGGAATAGAATTATGCAGTTGGCTCTCAGCACCTGGCAAGACATTGAGGCATACCTTGAGGAATCCAAGGGAATTGTTATCCCCATCGGCTCAATGGAACAACATGGACCAACTGGCTTAATAGGTACAGATAGTATTTGTCCCGAAGTCATTGCTGAACGAATGGGTGATGAGACCGGCGTATTGGTCGGACCTACGTTCAATGTTGGGTGTGCCCAACATCACCTGGGTTTTCCGGGTTCTATGACGCTTCGTCCATCGACTATGATCGCGGCCATGTGTGATTGGACTTTTTCACTGGCGCGCCATGGCTTTAACAAGATTTATTGGCTGAATGGTCACGGAGGCAACATTGCCACCGTTCAAGCTGCTTTTGCTGAAGTTTACTCACAACGAAGTTTAGAACCAGTGCCAGCCAGGCAAGCGGAACTGACACTAAAACTCAGCAATTGGTGGGAATTTCCAGAAGTGCTGGGCGCGGCAAAAAAGATGCACCCCAAAGCCGAGGGTATGCATGCAACACCTTCAGAAGTGGCTGTTACTTATGCCGCCTACCCGGACCAGGTTCGCGATTTGGAATTGGACCCGAAGGTCGCACCCTTCGGGAATTTCACCGATGCCTACAGTTATCGAGAGACGTTTCCTGATGGGCGAATCGGTTCAGATCCAACTCAAGCAACGGTTGAAAACGGTGAAACCCTGATTCAGCTGGCGGCCAAAAACGTCGCAGAAGATTTTCAGCGTTTTGTAAATGAAGATGCCAAGGGGTAAGCGCAAAAAGTAATTTTTGCTTTGGCCCTTTTGTTAACTCCCAACTAGTTGCTGTTCTTGATGTTCATAACTTTGTCGGGATCACCACGAAAAATGATGTAGCTGATGCTATCAGTTGTGATTTCGTGCCAGCCATGGGGCATGCCCTTGGGAATAATGGCTATGTCGCCGGGTTCTACTTTCTGTAGCACGCCACCACGAATTTCGCCGCGCTCCATGGGACCAAGGAGAGCACTGTTACTGGTTTGCATGTCCACGAATTCTCCGCCGGTTACCATAGTGCCTTCCCCGCTGACGATATAGTAAATCTCATCAAGCGTGACATGGGCGATACCAGTCTCAATATCTGTGATCTCCTTCTTGCTTCGCTGAACCACCGAGACACCCATATTCTCCTCGCCAACATCGATGTGTCGCACCACGATGTCACTAACAGCGCGACCGGTAGCAAGATTTTCCAGCCCCTGCTGCAAGGTGGCACTGACTTCGGCTTTGGGAATGATAATGGAACCGCCATCATGATCGTCGGCGAAGGCATTAACCGCGACAAGTACCCCGATAAGAGGCAACAGTCTTCGAGTAAGTGTGATTTTCATTCTAGTTTTCCTCTCGTTCTAATCTTATCACTGAAGCGCATGGTCAATGCTGTCAGTGACACTGTTCAGTATTGTTTGTTTACTCTTGCTTCTTTCTATTGCGCTATTGCGCCAAACTATTGCGTCAATTCAGAAAGACTCATGTCGTTTATACGCTCAATGATCCTGGCATAAGCTTTTGTTGTTGCTTCCAGGCTAACCGCAGGGATAGCTTCGGTCGTTTCAATGTTTGTGTGCAGTAACGGCCCTGCATGCATGAATACGATCGAAGGAATAATATTCGCAAGGGGACTGATTTCCCCTACTGGCCCACCAGTCTCTGCCCAGCGTGGAACACCAAACTCATCGAAGGCCTGCAGAGTTAGTGAAGCTAATTGGTTGGAACCATTTATGCGCCAGGAAAAAGGCCCGCTTGCATTAGTACTACAAAGATCATCACCGAAGCGATCTATAAGCGCATGGGCGGTATGTTCTGCATTGATTAACAGCACGGTGTTATCGAGAATGGAATCACGGTTCTGAGACAACCAGCTAAAACCTGTCCTGGCAATATTATGGTGTCCCGGTGTGCCAATTATTTCTAGCGTTCGTTTTCTTTCTGCTTGTGGAATTTGCGCGAAGTAACGCATTAACTCCAGGGCAGTAGCGACGCCAGAGGCATTGTCGGCGGCGCCCTCAAAATACGCATCGCGATGGGCAACGATAACTATTTTTTCGGCATCGGGTGATGCAGCAGGCACTTCACCGCGCACGCTGGATGTGCTCAGCCCTTCCAGATTATCGACTACCATCTGCACCTGGATCTCAACGGCTTCGATCGAAGCCGCTTCGGTGAGCATACGTTGTAACAGTGCTCCGTCCTCAGAGCCAATTGAAAAAGTCGGCACCGATGTTCCAACATCGTAGAACGCGGTTTGCAAATTGCCTGGCAATTCGAGCACGATAAATATGGCAGCCGCGCCCTGTTCTTCCGCTCTTTCCAAAGCGCCAATTCTGCGCACGCTATTGAACACGGTACTGCTGGTTGCAATGGAATGCAGAATAACCGCTTTGCCGCGCACATCCCTGCCGTGGAAATCGGTTGCCATGCCCAGGCCAACATCGATCAGTTCAAGCGATTCACCCATCGATGACGTTCCAACCGAACCATAAGCAGGCCAAGCAGAACTTAACTCAGTAACTTTGCCTTCGACTTCAACTGCTATTTCCCAACTTTGGGGGAGCCATTGTGTAGGCAGGGAAATGGAATCGAGTCTCAGGTTTTCTACGCCAACTCGACGCAGCTCTTCCATCATCCAGTCTGCAGTCTCGTGATCTGCGCTGGTTCCAATAATCCTTCCCCAATACTGATTGCCCGCATCTCGGTAACGTCGTGCAATCTCGGCCTGCTCTTCGACCAGGCGTTTCATACGTTCGCCGTCGATGGAGGCATAGGCCTGGTTTTCGCTGCTTAATTGCAGGTAGGAAGAATCCGGAGCAAATTCAAGGCCCCCGGTTTGCTCAGAGGGAGCAATACAGGCGGAAGGCAGTGCGATTCTTGGATCTATAGCATTTGATTGCGCAGATGCGAACGGCATACTTAAGCAAAACCAGGTAAGCAAACAATAGATTCGCTGTACTCGAGAACTCATGGGTACTTTCCTTTTCCTGCTTGAGTTAGTAGGTAGACTACCCTTATTTCCCCTTACATTGCTAATCAGAGGACTTGAATCGAGCGCCAAAAATTGACGACATGTCCAGACTTTGTATTGCGGATTCCAGCCAGAAATGGGTTATGCTGTGTACCAGTTAATTGACAAACAACTCAAGCACACTGGAGAACCAGCTCCCAGAGAGGTAATACCAATGAAACTTAGCAAAATTCTGCTCGCCGCTGCGGTACTGCCTGGGTTCCAGGGCGCATTCGCCCAGGAACAGTTCACTTACAATGAGCACGTGGCGCAGATCATCAATGACAATTGCGTGGTGTGTCACCAGGAGGGCGGTATCGGCCCCATGCAGCTCACCAATTATGAGCAGGTTCGACCGTGGGCCCCGCTGATCCAACTCAAGGTAGCCAATCGCGAGATGCCCCCCTACGCTTACGATAATGGCATTGGCATCCAGGAGCTGATTGGTGACTGGCGCATGCAGCAGGAAGAGATCGATACCATCGTGGACTGGGTTAACCAGGGATCTCCCAGAGGGGACATCGACGTGATTCCTCCCGTCGCCCAAGTGAAGAGCCCTGACCAATGGAACTTCGAAGCGGAGTTTGGCGCACCGGATCTGATCGTACCCTCGTCATCTATTGATATTCCTGCAAGTGGGAATGACTTGTGGCTGAAGGAGTTTGTCGATCCGCGACTCACTGCGACAATTTCGTCGCGCTGCATCAAGGCAGTGCAGGTGAAACCCCGTGGCGATGCGGCGGCGGTCGTGCATCACGCGAATTCCATCCTCTTCGTCGAAGACGAAAACGGTGAACTGCGCCGTACGGACATGCTCACCGAGTACGCCATGGGCAAGTGGGGCGAGAAGATTCCGTCCGACGTTTGCCGCACCATACCCTCAAATGCACAGATTCAATGGTCTATCCACATGTATCCCGGTGGTGTTGGTGCAACTGCCCAGGGCGAGATGATAAGGGACAATGTGGTTGAAATCGGCCTGTGGTTCCATGACGAAGGATATGGAGAGCAGGAAGGCATTTACCAGCAGAACCTGCGCCAGTATCCCATGCGTGCCGGTTATGAGAATGGCCATTTAATTATTCCACCCCATGGCTACACCATGACCCAGGGCTTTCACAGTTTCGATCATCCAGTGCGAATCGACAGTTTTCAGCCCCACGGGCATCTACGCATGAATGCGGCGTCGCTGGAAATTTTCGATCCGGCCACCGGTCGCACCACCGCCGTCAGCCAGATTTCCAACTGGTCTGCCACCTGGCATCACAGCCACATTTATGATCCTGACGTGGCGCCGCTGCTGGCACCGGGTGAAGTACTGGTGATCAAGCAGTGGTATGACAACTCTGCTAATAACCCGAACAATCCGGATCCGGACCAGTGGGTTTTCAACGGCAGCCGTACTGGTGACGAAATGTCCCATGCCTGGATCGCCATTACTCACCTGGATGATGAAGGCTATGAAAAGCTGCTGGCCGAGAGAGAAGCCAAACAAAATCGCTCTCTGGTTGGCAGTGACTGAAAAAGAATCTTTTTCTCCAATTCTTAAAGCAGATTGATTGCGCCTCGCCAACTCGGGGCCTAATCACCTAAAAAGTTGTTGAGTTTGCGTTGGATGATCGTGCAAGGGCGATTCGTCAGTAATTTTGCCAGGAAATTTAGTAGAGAATACTCTATGCCGATCCTTCCTACTTCGTTTAGAAATGCGCGAACCCGACTAATTACCTGCAGCTCTATCTTCTTCTTGCTGGGTGCATTCAATCACTCTCTCGCCCAGGATCAGGAATGGCCCACCTATGGAGGCGACCTTGCCTCCACCCGCTACTCCCCACTGGACATAATCGATGCCGGCAACTTTGATCAGCTAGATTTAGCCTGGGAGTTCGACACAAGTAACTTTGGTCCCAGCCCCGAGTTTAATTTTCAATCTACGCCCTTGATGGTTAATCGCACCCTCTATACCACCGCCGGTAGCAGACGAGCAGTGGTCGCGCTGGATGCGCAGACTGGGGAAATACTGTGGATGTCCCGGCATGACGAAGGAGAACGTGCCGCAAATGCACCTCGTCGATTATCAGGACGCGGCTTAGCATGGTGGGACGATGGCAGCGACAAGGGACGAATATTATATGTGACACCTGGCTACCAGATGATTGGGCTGGATGCAGCAAGTGGAAAACGCATCGAGGAGTTTGGGCTTGATGGCATTGTAGACCTGAAACAGGAGTTCGATCAGGAGTTGGATCTGACTACAGGTGAAGTAGGACTCCATGCCGCTCCAATAGTTGCCAATGGTGTGGTCGTTATTGGCTCAGCATTTCGCGCAGGCAGGATGCCTACCAGTCGGGAAAAACCAAAAGGTCATGTTCGTGGCTATGACGCGCGCACTGGTAATCGACTTTGGATTTTTCACACCATTCCCGAGGCCGATGAATACGGTAATGACACCTGGCTGAATAATTCCTGGACTTATACAGGTTATGGCGGTGTCTGGGCGCAAATGACAATCGACCCGGTGCTGAATACAGTCTACCTGCCTACCGAAACCGCTACGGGAGATTCCTACGGTGGCCATCGGCACGGAGATAATCTCTTCACCAACAGCGTGGTTGCGCTCGATCTTTCAAGCGGTGAGCGGCAATGGCATTTTCAAACCATTCACCACGATGTATGGGATTGGGATATTCCAGCAGCACCGATACTCCTGGACCTGACGATTGAAGGACAAAGCATTGCCGCCCTGGCACAACCAGTTAAACAGGGATATACCTTCGTGTTCGACCGGGCTACCGGTGAACCCCTTTTTGACATCGAAGAGGTGCCCGTACCAGCATCGGACATTCCCGGGGAACGCCTATCTCCGACTCAACCCATTCCAGTAAAACCACCTTCGTTTGCTCGCCAGGGTCTCAGCGAAGATGAGTTAATCGATTTCACACCAGAATTAAAAGCCAGGGCACGGGAGATTTTGTCTCAGTATCGCTATGGCGATATTTATTCACCTCCCTCTCTGGCGGAGGCCGACGACGGCACCTTCGGCACATTATTCATGCCTTCGCAAACCGGTGGTGCCAACTGGCCAGGGGGCGCGGCCGATCCGGAAACCGGCATTATGTACATTTTCACCAAGTCCGATGTAGGTAATATGTCCATGAGTCATCGCCCGGACCGCTCTGACATGGATTACATAAATCTACAATCACGGCGCGCACCGCGCTATCGGGTGGACGGCTTGCCCCTGATCAAACCACCTTACGGCCAGATCGTAGCGCTGGATTTGAACCAAGGTGAAATCCTCTGGGATGCAGTTCACGGTGAGACGCCGGATTCCATTCGCAATCATCCTGCGTTGGCGGGACTGGATATTCCCCGCACCGGGCAAATTGGACGGGTGGGTGTACTGCTTACCAAAACCCTTGTTATTGCCGGCGATGGCGGCAGTTATACAAATGCAGATGGAGAGCAGGAAGCCTTGCTACGAGCCTATGACAAACTCTCTGGAGAACAGCTCGGCAGTTTACCCATGCCGGCGCAACAGACAGGAAGTCCAATGACTTATGGAATCGATGGAGTACAGTATTTAGTAGTGTCGATTTCTGGTGGAAATGTGCCGGGGCGGTTGAGAGTTTATAAACACGAGCCTTAGACAAACCATAGAACGTAAGCTCACTTTATTCTCTATGAAATTAGTTCTAATAGTACTTACAATCTGCTTCTCCGCTAGCGCTAATATAAAGACGGATAAGGAAACTCGCCATGAATCAACTTTTTAAAACATTTTCTTTGGCTGCGGCGGC
Organism: uncultured Pseudohongiella sp.; assembly: GCA_964616225.1. Taxonomy (GTDB): domain Bacteria; phylum Pseudomonadota; class Gammaproteobacteria; order Pseudomonadales; family Pseudohongiellaceae; genus UBA9145. The sequence goes on along the minus strand of CAZTTE010000001.1, from coordinate 519,796 downwards.
GCTTGCTCTTTGTTCCGGAGCCTGGGCCCAGCAAGTTTTGCAGCCTACTGACAACTGTCGCGACTTTTCCTCAACCGACATTGTTACTTTCGCCGATGAGGTACTGGAACAAGCAGTTCGTGAAGCCCTGTCTCTTGGACCACAAGATGCCCTCACCTGCAGTCTTGCATCCCAATTAACTACACTGAGATCAGCGGGAGGAGGCGCGCGGCGCTCTGTCTCAGGATCTCCCGAGTGGCAGGATCCATCCCATGTCTTTCATGACTTATCAGGGATACAAAATCTCTCAGGCTTAACTGATCTCGCTCTGATGAACCGGGGTCTTACCGATATAAGCCCACTGGCAGAACTCACCGGACTCGTTCATCTCAACCTCCATACCAATTGGATAACAGATTTAAGCCCGGTCCGTGGATTGACCATGCTAGAAAGCTTGCGAGTTGCAGAAAATCCATTAACTGATATCAGTGCCCTGAGCGAATTAACTGAACTCAGAATACTTCGCATGCATCGTCATGGAGATTTTATTGGCGGACAGGTTCCAAGAACTTACATGGGTGCGACTGGATTGCTGTTTACCAATGCCGTTACCGACATAAGTCCACTTGCCAATCTTACCAAGTTAGTGGATCTGAACATCCACACCCAAGATATAAGCGACCTGACCCCTTTGAGTAACTTAACTGCACTGAAAGAACTGCGACTGGCCGGAAATTCTTTTACCGACATTAATCCTTTACGAGGGCTTTCCAATCTGGAATATCTTGAGCTAACGGGAAACGACATTACAGATATAACGCCACTAAGTGGACTGACGAAGCTGATGGGTCTCGACCTTCGCTACAATCCAGAACTTAGAAATATAGAAGCACTTCTTGAAAACCCGGGTTTAGGCGAGGGAGATGTTGTCGAACTGCGGCACACTGACGTGTCATGCGCAGATCAGGCACGGCTGGCTGAAAAAGGAATCGAAGTGCGTACCGAGTTGTTTTCTTCCTGCCTTACTGCAAATAGACAAAGATAGAAATCAACGACAATAAAGAGCTAAGGTAGTCAGACCATGAAGACCGTCAGCTTAAGTTGCAAATTTGTGTGTGTTCATCACGCATTATTAGTCTCACTTAGAAAAATCCCTGGAGTAAAAATCATGTTTAGAATCATCGCCGCATTAACCGCGTCCATCGCGCTGCTCTCCTGCCAACCCGAAATACCCGTTGCCACTGCGGCAGAAGCAAACAATCAGTTCGCTGCACCCGAGTATATGAATCCGAATCCCCGTGCGCCTTATTCCGAAGGTGTTCGCTATGGCGGCTTGATCTTTCTGGCCGGTAAGACGGGTGGGCCAGGAGAATCTGGCGTGCAACCGGAAACCCGACGCACTCTTGAATCTATCGAGGACGCACTCGAGCGTTTCGGTTCGTCAATGGACAAAGTTTTGAAATGCACGGTTTTTCTGGTGGACATGGCTGAGTGGAGTGCCATGAACGAGGTTTACTCCGAATTCTTCCCTGAAAATAAGCCAGCTCGTACTGCCGTCGGCATCAGCCTGGGTGGAGATACTCGAGTTGAGATCGAGTGCATTGCCGCTGCATAAGAGCGGTATTCAACACACCCTCAAAGTAGACTAAAAAGGTCAGAGTATTAATTCAGAGAATTTTTACTCTGACCCTGTTTTATCCTTGTTATTGCCGGCGATGGCGACAGTTATACAAACGCAGTTGGAGAACAGGAAGCCTTGCTGCGAGCCTATGACAAACTGACTGGAGAACAGCTCGGCAGTTTACCCATGCCGGCGCAACAGACAGAAAGTCCAATGACTTATGGAATCGATGGAGTACAGTATTTAGTAGTGTCGATTTCTGGCGGAAATGTGCCGGGGCGGTTGAGAGTTTATAAACACGAGTCTTAGACCAACAACTTACCGCAGCTGGTAGAGGTGCCAGACGATCTGTTTCCGGTTCTCTGGAGTGGCAAGATCCATCACATGTCTTTCATGATCAATCGGGGATTCAAAATCTTCAAGATGTCTATCAGACACATTTAAACACAATAAGTTATTAAGCTTTGCGTGCCTCTTTCAAGCTTTCTCAGCTACACTGCGCATCAATCAAAACTGACATCGAAATAAAACAAGCAAGCATGAAAATATCTAGACCTTCCTTACTCGTTGTGATGGCGACTCTAATATTGCTGCGCACATCTTCAGGCATCGCTCAAGAAGTGACTGAAGAAGACGGGACCATCACTTATCCTGCGTCTTATTTCGTCCAGTATGGTGCAGTGTCCGTGAACGATATGCTGAATCGAATACCCGGCATAGACCTCGCCCTCGAGGGAAATCAGGTTCCTAGTTTCAACCTCAACGAACGCGGTCTTGGTGCAGAAGGACAAATACTTATCGATGGTAAACGCTTGGCTGGTAAAGCCAACGAGGCGAGTGCCCAGCTGGATCGTATAACCGCCGATCAGGTTGATTACATCGAGATAATAAGAGGCACTTCTGGCGAGCTTGATCTCCGCAATAGTGGTCAGCTGGTAAACATTGTGCTAAAGGAAGCGCGTTCGGCTTCGAGCATGTCAGCCGAGCTCGGTTTGACCCGCTTCGATGATAACAAACTCAAACCGCTGGGGACGCTTACTTTCAATGGGCAGGCAGGCAGACTGAATTATCTGCTCAGTGCGGATGTAAGCTCTGGCTATCAAGTTGAAGATAGTTTCGAAACCAGTTTTCTTGCCGATAGCAGCTTAAACGATACGCGTGCGTTCAAGCGCTACACTGATCAAACCAACTACAGACTTAATTCCAATCTGGTCTTTCAGCTAACACCGGATGACAGGATTGCCTTCAATGCTCTTTACAGCGAGAACGATCCTTCCGCCGACCTTGTAAGAACGATCACCAACTATCTAAGTTCACCTCCCAGCATTACTCTTGAGCGCGAAGATCAACCCGCAATAGCGAACAACTGGGAGCTTGGTGGCGACTACGAGCACAGTTTCGATAGCGGAGGTAAATACAGATTTTTGTTTATTGTTAATGAGCGCAACAATGACACCACTCGGGAGCGATTCGATTTTTCTGAGCCAGAGCAACTCGAAACTAAAAATCTTTTCCTTGATACGAAAAGCCGATATAGAGAACGCATTATTCGTTCCTCATATGCCTGGTCCTTGGTTGATAACCATATATTGGAACTGGGTCTCGAGGGCGCACAGACAATACAGGATTCTTCTCTGTTATTTGGGCTCGATCTACCTGGCGCCACCTCAATAGAACATGGCGGACTGCGGCCAATCCCTGTTCCCAATGCAATTTCACAAGTAGAAGAACGCCGCTACGAAGGATTCGCCACTCACAACTGGCAAATAAGCCCACGCATGTCACTTGAGAGCAGCTTACTCTACGAAGTTTCAGAAATTGAGCAAACAGGTGACGTCAACAAGAAACGAGACTTCGATTTTATTAAGCCCAAACTGGATTTTCGTTACGATATAAATAGTAGCTTTCAACTTCGCGTGTCGGTTGAGAAGGATGTCTCTCAACTAAGCTTCCGTGATTTTTCTGCCGGGGTTAATCAGCGTGACGATGATCAAGATACAGTAGCCGGTAACCCTGAGCTCGCGCAGGAACAGACCTGGCGCTATGACATTAATCTGGATTATCGCCTGCCTAATGACGGTGGTGTGCTGAATTCTAGATTCTTCTATTACGACGTTAGGGATTCTATTGGGAAGATCGATATCTCAACCGATACACAAAATCTGGTCAGCACAAACGGTAACATCGGCGACGGCAAAGTCTTTGGCCTTTATCTTAATGCCAGTATTCGCCTTGGTTTTCTAGATCTTCCTCAGGCAGTAGTTACCGCCGGGCTGAATCTCGAAGATGCCTACCTCTATGATCCGTTAATTGAAAAGAAACGCACCATTGTTCCTTTCGATCGTGGCGGCTTCCGCTTTGGTTATCGGCAAGATATACCAGAGAGAAATCTCAGCTTCGGCTTGAACTATCAAGATGGTATTGGCGGCATTGGTGGCACAGGAGGCAATCGTGTCATCTATGATATAGACAGAGTTTTATTTTTCGGTGCTGGTAAGATAAGGCCCAATCTTGGCCTCTTCGCGGAAAAAGTTGGATTCGGAAACCTAACCTATCGAGTGGAGATTAATAACGGTCTGGATTTCGAAAACTGTTTCCAGCGAAAACGCTACAATGGTTACCTTCGCGATCGTAATCTGGCGGAGATCGAAAACCTTTGTTCAACAACCGGCCCGGAATTTATTTTCAAAGTGCGATCTACTTTCTAAGCCAAAAGACAAAAAAAATTACAAGGGTCAGAGTAATTTGACCAGGAATTTGCAAGAACGCCCGAAAGATTAATTCCTGGCGGCGTATTTTCCTCGCGCGTAATAGGCGATGGCATCAATCGCATCACCATCAGCCAGAAAGTAGCCAATTGAACCGTCTTCGTTTCGCCAGAATTCGATCCCCTGTTTTTCCATTTCCTCGATTATTTCCGTGCCAATTTCCCCCCTGCCTACTCTGAAACTACCAGTGGTTTCTTCTACAGGTTCCGATTCTGGAGATACCACTGCAGAATTGTTATCACAGGCCGCGCATGAGGCAAGCAGGAAGACTAATACGATATTTTTCATATTCGCAAAGGGAAATTGAATGCTAAACAGGCTGGATTATACGCATCAAGTACGATTTCCACAGTACACTTTTTAAAGCAGTTTCGTATTTATCCAAAAATTCTTACTTAAGAATCTAATCAAAGACTTTCAGAGAAATAGGGATAGAATAATTTCCCCAAATAGATCTATCCCTATGTATCATGGCCTCTGAAAGAGCTTCAAAACCGCTACAAATAGGAGTAGTGTTTCGATTACGCAGAACTAATCAAGAAGTACTAACTCAGCCGGAGAAAACCATGACAAGAACACGGCTTAATTTACTCATTCTACTCTCTTCATTGAGCGCAACTGCACTGGGGCAGGTAACTGAAGTACCGCGCACCGAATACGGCCATCCTGATTTACAGGGCACCTATACCTTTCGCACCATCACTCCCTTGCAGCGTCCTGCGGAACTGGAAGACAAGGCAACTCTTACCAGGGAAGAGGCCGAGGAATGGGCTGCCTTTGAAAACAACCGCCAGAATCGGGATTTGATTATCGATTCAGTAGGAGGTGCCGGTTATCCCCCTGGCGTGATTTCCTATAACGAATTCTGGTATGAGCGCGGTACCGATACCGTAGGCGACTATCGCACTTCACTGATTTACGATCCGCCCAATGGCAGATTGCCAGCTCTTAGTGAGATTGGACGAGAACGCGCTGCCTATACGCAGCAGATTCGCAGAGAAAGTGCCGGGCCGGAAGCACGCACACTGAATGATCGCTGCATTATCAATAATCGCTCAGGACCACCAATGGTGTCCGGCTCCTATAACAACAATATGCAGTTAGTTCAGAATGAGAACTACGTAATGATCATGACGGAGATGGTTCATCACGCGCGCATCATTCCTTTTGCAGATGAACATGGCCGGGCACACTCCCAATGGACCGGACATTCCGTTGCGCGGTGGGAAGGTGACACGCTAATAATTAGCACCCGGGATTTTTATCCCGACTATGGCTGGCGCAATACTTCACCACAAATGAAAATCGAAGAGCGAATTACCTGGATTAACGAGAACACGCTTAACTACGAATTCACCGTGGACGACCCCAACACCTGGGAAACTTCCTGGTCTGCCAGGGTACCGATGCGTCGCATGGATGATCGCATCTTCGAATTTGCCTGCCACGAGGGCAACCATGGTCTGGCAGGAATTCTAGCCGGCTGGCGCAGATGGGAGATGGAAGGTAAGAACGAAGGTCATATTCCATCGGTGGATGATTAAGCAGCAGTTACTTTCAAATAGAGAGAATTAAATGAAGCACAAGACCCGTAGTGCATGCGCTACATTATTATTCCTGCTGCTGTTTAGCGGCGGTTCTGTCTTTGGACAGGACCTGAGTTCATCTGAGGTAGCCTTGATTAAGGCAGAGGCCCAACGCCATGTTGAGTACTACTACGACCTCTATTATGAACGGAATCCAGAGGCACTTTCTACCGAGGCTTTTACCCTGCCATGGTACATCATGGGTGCGAATGGCATTCTTGCCTATTCGACCGTCGAAGAGAACATGGAATATTTCTCTTCGGCAATCCAGGGATTACTCGAGCGGGGTTGGGACAGGTCTATTTTCAGAACAGCAAATGTCTGTGTCTTAAGCGCAGGCTCGGCCATCGTGAGTGGCACCAATACCCGTACCCGAACCGACGGCAGCATCATGTCTGTCGGAGGTGTTTCTTATATGCTTGGCATCACAGATGATGGCTGGCGTATTCTTTCGTTTTCGGGGCATGCGCCAGACAAAGTAGTCAGTTGCGAATAAGAGTAATCAATCATCGATAGGAACGGGTCACTGCGCACTTGCACCAGTTTCTAAAATTTGTAGTTTTCTATTTGAGTCTTCGCGATTACAAAACACTCACCGTACTGACACTGGCCCAGTGCTTCGGGCAAACAGCTGCCCCTATCCTGGTTTTAATGGGTGGAATTGTTGGTGCGCAACTGGCACCTGGTATCGAACTGGCGACGCTGCCGGTTGCGATGCAAATTGTCGGCCTCGCTTCTGCGACCCTCCCGGCCACTTTTCTCATGTCCAGAGCAGGTCGTAAAACGGGTTTTCTAATCGGCAATTTACTGTGTCTGTTCGGGGCACTACTAGCCGCCTGGTCAATAACACAAGAGTCCTTCCTGGCATTCTGTATTGCATCCTTTATGGTGGGCAACTTCATGGCCTTTTCCCACCAGGTCAGGTTTGCCGTGGCAGAATCCGTTCCAACAGAGCAGGTACCAAAATGCCTGGCAATATTAATGTTTGCCGGAATAGTGGCGGCGATCCTCGGACCGGATATAGCGAGACGCTTTAGCGACGTGGCCAATCTTCCGCTTTATGTTGGTTCATTTCTCGGCATGGCAGTGCTCATGACTATGTCATTCTTCATTCTGCTGTTTTTTTATGAGAACACGATGATCAAACAAGCAGACCATGACGATGATGCCCGACCCCTGTCCCAGGTACTCAAACAACCAGCCATAATACTTGCGATCGTAGCCGCAGCCGTTGGCTACTGCGTGATGAGCCTGGTAATGACTGCGACCCCGGTGAGTATGCATGAGATGGAACAGTATTCCCTCGATGACACTACCTGGGTTATCCAGAGCCATATACTCGCCATGTTTATTCCTTCATTGTTTAGCGGCTTTCTAGTTACCTGGTTCGGTGCCTTGCGCATTATCCAGGCCGGTTTTATTTCACTGGTGCTTTGCGTACTCATTGGCTGGGGACAGCCTGAGTTTCTTCATTACTGGGGATCGCTGGTGCTATTGGGGATAGGTTGGAACTTTCTCTACCTTGGCGGCACAACTTTACTGACTCGCAGTTACCGGAGTGCAGAAAGGTTCAAAGTTCAGGGTGTGAACGATTTCCTGGTATTTGGCCTGCAGGCAATGGGGTCGCTAAGCGCAGGAATACTATTGGCGGGATTTGGCTGGAACGGCGTGATGGGATTTGCTTTGCCATTGCTGACAGCGTTGTTACTGATAATGGTTTTTTCCGGAAGACGAATTAATTTAGCTGCAAGCTAGGGATTGAGTGTTTTAATTTATGTTTACACTGGTCGCAGGATTCGCATCATCACCCGGATCATGATACAGACCAGCCTCAACACTGACCGAGATCGCTGGGCTAGATTCTGCCAAACAAGCGATGACGTGATTATCTGGATCGTCGTCGCCAAGATGGATGGGATTCACACGCTCACCGCTTTCCAATAACACGGTCATTCCTCTGCGCTGTGGTTCAGCAAGAGCTGCGCTTTGTGGTCCTGTTACCCCGCCTTCCCAGGTTAATAAGATTGCCTGTTCGGTTTCTTCAGGACACTCATCTGCCAGACCCGGCGTATCAGGCGCAAAGCGCTCGGCGAAAACCAGGCTGGGACCTGATGCCAGGGCAGTTATCGATTCTGTTCTCAATCCTACTAAAGAATTTCCCTCAACATCTTCGAGTTGCCCAACTATTTCGACACTGACAGGCGGTGCTTCAGCACTACCGAATGGACCAACCAGGAGAACTGTGCGTTGTTCCAGTGACTCAATCGCTGGCCGTAAAGTTGCACAGAGAGGCGTTACAGAATTTCCAGAGCTGGTTTCAACTGCAAAATCATCTGGGGTTACGGTATCGTCACTAATCTGCACGGAAAAAGTAATCGGCATTCCATCTTCGCCTGCAACTTGCATCTGGCATAAAAGATTCGCCCGTCCGGGCAAAGCATCCAATCCATGATAGGCAGAAAGAATGCGCGCGCCTGATTCATTTTCCTGTGCAACACTCAGGCAGGAAAAGCAGAGAAGAATTAGTGGAATAGCTCTTTTCATTGGATTTTAGGTAACTTCATAGCTGCAGTTACAAGTATCGCCGCCGCCAGTATTTCGATAGTAGTCGGCACCATGGTGGCGGCACTGAATTCACCGTTCACTGCGGCCAATCCCCGGGCGACAACCATTACAGCTTCGATTGCCGCTATCGGTAAAAGCAATATTGGCATTTTGCGTATCACAGCATAAAAGCACACACCGCCCATGGCGACATAATGGGCTCCAATCATCGCCCGCACTGTGCCCGCACCTTCCGGATTTGCCACCTCCAGTCCCATGCTGCTGGCGAAGCCTACCGGCGCGAACATGCCGGACAATCCAAGAAACAAGAATAGGGCTCCAATAAGGAATACAACTACTTTAAGTGCTGTTTGCATTTTCATTCTCCTTTAAACATATGCGCTCAGTAGTTTGTCGGATTTTCAAAGGGCGCTTATACGGGTAAGTCTATCAGAATACCTTAGCTATGCTTCAACATTCACCGTGGTATAAATTACGACCATTCCATATTCGGCTACCCTCTGTTAACTGAGTTTTGCTAGAATTGGGTGCAGTTAATTCTATTTACAACAAGTCTAGATTTTGTCGGGAAGGTTCAATGTACAAACAAGCAAAGCTATTCATGGTACTGTCATTGGTAGTGGCCATGCATTCACAACTGGCGGCCCAGGAGGATAGCGGAATTAGTGAAAACGAAACTATTGTAAGAGAATTCATTGAGGCGTGGAGCAGGCTTGATCCGACTGAATTAGCCTCCTATTTCACAGAGGATGGAATCTATAACAATATTCCTTCTTCCGCAGTACAGGGGAGAGAAAATATCGAGCAATTTATTGCCGGCTTTATCAGACCCTGGGAATCGACAGATTGGGAAATCATCAGTCTTATCGCCGAAGACAACATAGTCATGGTTGAAAGATTGGATAAAACTGTGGTTGCTGGAAAACCAGTAAACCTTCCCTGCTTCGGGTTCTTTGAGCTGGAGAATGGAAAGATAAAAGAGTGGCGAGACTATTTTGATCTGACAACCTACACAACTGCATTGACTGAAGCTCTGAGTGATGCCTAAGCCAGGCAGTCGCGTTGTTGATGTAAGTCTGGTTCATCATTCCATTGGCAATGACTGAAATACCTCTCACGCGAACTGCTGTTAGCGATGAAAAAGAATTAGGCGTTCGTCGGGCCGTGCAAAACGCACAGGGATTTGGAGAAAACGCACAACTCGCAGTAGAGAGCGACACGGAAGAGCTGACTGCGCTTCTATCTATTCCTTCAGTTGCTGGCAACATCTACACTCTTCCTGCAAAGATTAGTCTGGATACGGTTAGGGATTTTATCGAGCGGCATCTTGAGGAGCGCGAAAAAGGCGAAGGCCTGTTAATGATAGACCGAGATCATCTTGGAAGTATCTGCGCCTATCACGACTTTCAATTCTGGCCACAATGGGCAAGTTGTGAACTCGGAGGAGCGATCCGGCCGGACTTGCAAGGTAAGGGTCGGGGTGGCCGGGGGCTGCCATTGCCTTCGAATGGCTATTCGAGTCTATTGGAGTTGAACTGATCTGCGAAACTTCAGCTCTGGATAACGTGCGCACAGCCAGCTTACTCGAGCGCATCGGTTTTCAATTCATGGGAGAAATCACCAGCCTGCTCCCGGATGGTGGCAGTCGGCCATCTCATTATTGGGAGTTGTACAAGGAAGACTGGTTGAAAGCGCGTGATTCCCATGCAGCAATCAAATAGATAGAATTCAAATTCAGCCGAAAATCCTTAGGTCACGTCATCCTGCATCCCAACTGATTTAAAGAGCAGTTAAATCCAGTTTTTTACTGAATTGCACCAAAGGTTTATTATCTAGATTCAAGCTGGTTAAGAGTCGTCTTTGACTGCAATGGACTTTTTCTTACTCATATATAACGAAGTACTAGGCTTTCTGCGTATTTCCCAGGCCTGGGAAATATTAAGAGCCGGTGACTTCAGTTCCTTTACCACCTATGAAGGCATTCGAGCTTTCATAGTTCCCTTAATTCCCCTGTTACTTATACTGGAAGCGACCCTGGGCGTAATCCATAAAAATCCCCAGACCAGGGTCTACAAAGTTATTTTTCTGATTTATGTGTTCAACAGATTCATCGGCAGATTCATTGCAATAGGTATGGTGGTTTTATGCATTGGCCTGTTCGAGCATTATGCACTCCTTCAGGCCGAGTTGACCTGGTACTGGTTTATTTACGGTTATATTGTCTGGGAGTTCGGGCATTTCATCTATCACTACCTGGGCCATAAGGTGCGTCTATTCTGGTGCCTGCATTCCACTCACCATGCTCCGGAAGAGATGAATCTCTCTGTTACCCATGCGCATTTTTTCCTGGAAGCTCCTTATGCCGATGCTATTCGCACGACAACATGCATTCTGCTGGGGGTACCGCCGGAGATGCTGTTCATTATTATGTTTATCGATGGAACCTATGGCGCATTCATACATGTTGGGGAAAACATGATCAAAGATGCGCGATTCGGTTTCTTAAACAAGATCATGCTGACACCGTCTCACCATCGGGTTCACCATGCACGGAATCCCTTATACATAGATACCAACTTCTGTAATCTACTGAACATCTGGGACAGGGTATTTAAAACTTATCAGGAAGAACAGAGAGACGTGGAGATAGAATACGGGATTACTCGTGAGATAGATTCCGGAAACTTCTTCGATGTTTATTTTGGAGAGATTGTTGTGCTTGCCAAAGATGTAATTAGGGCACCGGGGCTGGTAAACAAATTGCTTTACCTTGTCATGCCACCCGGATGGCATCATTCCGGAGAACACAAAACCGCAAAGAGTGTAAGAGCAGCCTACCTGCAAGATGTTCGTAATCAGCCTCTAGCCGAAAGGATGTAAACAAATAGTGAATTGGAAAAAAGAAACAGATGAAATTTCCCGGCGCCGGGAACTGGCGCTGGAACAGGGTGGCGCCGAATCAATCGCCAAACACCATGGCAAAGGCAAACTCACAATTCGAGAGCGCATCGACAAGCTATTGGATCCAGGCAGTTTCGAAGAAGTTGGTCCGACCGCAGGTGCTGGTAACTATGACGAGAACGGAGAACTCATTAGCCTGGACCCGGCCAACTTTGTGCTTGGCTTCGGCAAAGTAGACGGTCGCAGAATCATTGTTGGTGGCGAAGACTTCACCATGCGCGGCGGCTCTCCTTCCCCTGCCGGTTTGCGTAAGAGTGTTTACGCCGAAGAACTGGCAGTGCAATACAAGTTACCTCTTGTGCGCTTGCATGAAGGATCCGGCGGCAGTGTGGGCGGCACTGGCGGAAAAGGCCAGAGTTTACCCGGGCCGGTAAATGCCCCAGCACGATTTCGTTCTGTCGCAGAAGCCATGGCGACAGTACCGGTTGCTACTGCGGCGCTTGGTGCAGTAGCCGGATTACCTGCCGGAAGATTGGTTGCTTCCCATTTCTCAGTCATGTCGAAAGCCACAGCACAGATTCTGACCGCAGGCCCTGCCGTTGTAGAACGGGCCATGGGCGAAAAGAAAACCAAGGAAGAGCTGGGCGGTTGGAAAGTACATACCAAAAACGGCACGGTAGACAATGGCGCCGAAGATGAAGCAGCCTGCCTCGCAGAGATCCGTCGATTCCTGTCTTATATGCCCGACAATATCGAGCAACTGGCACCAGTTGTCGAATGTGATGATCCCGTAGAACGAGTCGACGAAGCTTTACTGGACATAGTGCCGAAAGACAGGCGGCAGGCGTTCGACATGCGCCGAGTCATTCGCTCGATCATGGACGAAAACAGTTTCTTCGAGATGGGCGCTGGCTACGGTCGCTCACAGATTACCGGTCTCGCCCGCTTGAATGGACAGGTTGTTGGTGTCTGGGCCAACAACTGTAAATTTCTTGCCGGTTCCATGACTACCGATGGCGCACAAAAGGCGCGTCGTTTTATGGAACTCTGTGAGACCTTCAGTTTACCTATCGTAAGCCTGGTAGACGAACCAGGATTTATGATTGGCAGCCAGGCTGAACGGGAAGCGACCATTCGCCATGGCACCGCTGCAGTTCTTACCGCTGCCATGACAACAGTACCCTGGGCTTCAGTAATGACTCGACGCTCCTTCGGTGTTGCGCAAGCCGCCCACTATGGGCCGGAAGGATTTGTTCTCGCCTGGCCATCTGCGGAAAGCGGACCATTACCGGTAGAAGGTGGAGTTGCGGTTGCCTTTCAAAGAGAAATTGCTGCAGCACCAGATCCCGAAGCACGAAGAAAAGAGTTGGAAGAAGAGCTGGCGGCAAGGCAATCACCGTTTCCACGAGCTGAAGCATTTGGCGTACACGATCTCATTGATCCGCGGCAGACCAGGCCAGAGCTATGTCGTTGGGTCGAACGCATTCAACCACTGCTTCCGGCATTACTTGGTAAAGCAAACTTTTCTATTCGGCCTTAAATAAGAGAGCAAAGAGGCGCAGCAAGATATGACAAAGATTGAATTGGAAACCGGCGGGTCAGTCTGGAAGGTACTGGTTCAACCGGGCGACAGAGTTGAAGCTGATGACGTTTTATTCATCCTCGAAGTTATGAAGATGGAAGTACCTTATGAAGCACCTGTTGCCGGAGAAATCGCAGCGGTACATATTGCCGAAGGCGAAGTGGTAGAAGAGGATCAGTTAGCAGTAGAAATTTCAGGCTAACACTTAACAATGTCCGAATTTGAAGTCTTATCAGTTCTAATCTCCATTGTAATTGGCCTCGGCGTAACGCAATTGCTATCTGGATTCGGTAATGCCTTTCATTACCGCAAAACCAACAAGATAGATTCAGTGCACGTTGCCTGGACCATCACTACCTTCTTCCTGCTTATATTGAATTGGTGGGTGGCGCTGCTGTGGAGAGATTTTGAAGACTGGACCTTTACGGTGTTCTTTATCATGATCGCCTGGACTATCTCCATGTACATGATGACAGTTGCTCTCTATCCAGCTGACTTATCACGTGACTCGAACTACAGGTAAGTGTTTGAAGCAAACAGAACCTGGCTGCTAATGACATTTATCGTCATGGTGCTGCTTGATTATGTCGTGTCTCTAATACGGGATGATTATGTTATTGATGTGTTTTATACAGTTTATATTGCTGTATATGTGATTGTCAGTGCGATTGGAATCATATACAAAAATCGTCGCTACGATATGTATTCGTCCTGGTATGTCACTCTTTCACTTATCGCCTGGAGTTTTGGGGTCCGCCAAATCCTCTAATTACACGGCGCCGTTGACAGAGTACAACCCACTACATTCTCCTGAGCCGGTAAATCGCCGAAGCAACTAAATACTCATCGGCGGCGGAAGAGCCAAAAAAATCCGGGTAGCCCGATACGTATTTGGCTTCCCAGGCCTGCAGCACCTGGTCAGTACCCGAACCAACTCTCTCTGCCTGCAAGGGATAGGTTGAATCTTCGATACGCATATGGACCGGACCACCATCACCCAGCATAGCAGTCCAACCGTTAGCGGTGGCGCCAACAATATACATATCGTTATCGATCTCAACGAACCAGGTAATTACAACTCTCGGAATAACTCCCGGCACCCTGATTTTTGTTTCAAGAATTGAAGAGGTATCGGGCCAGTTTGCCGGAGCGGCGCTGGCATTACCAAAGATGAAAAAGCCTGGTGTCGTGGTGATCGGCAAACTAAACACCAGCACAACAAGCGCTACTACAAAGACTCCCAATCCGATCTTCAATGCTTTCACTTCAATTCTCCTTTATTAGAATTTACGAAAACTCACGCTCTTCCCACCAGGGGAAGAACTCCGGCATGTTCTTGCTGACTTTTAGGGGAAACTCAGCGGGACGCTTCTCCAGGAAAGACTCTACCCCTTCTTTTACATCATCAGATTTACCACAGTAGTAGATACCACGGGAATCCACCTTGTGTGCTTCCATTGGATGATCGGCTCCCAACATCTTCCATAACATTTGGCGAATCAAGGCGACAGAAACTGGAGAAGTATTATCAGCTATTTCATGGGCGATGACTTTGGCGGCTGGAAGTAAATCGTCAGCTTGATGAACGCTGCGCACCAATCCACCTGCTAATGCTTCATCCGCGGGAAAAACCCGGCCGCTATAACACCATTCCAGGGCCTGGCTGATACCAACAATCTTTGGCAGGAAATAGCTGGAACAGGCTTCGGGCACGATACCTCTGCGCGAGAATACAAAGCCGATCTTTGCTTCAGCAGAACAAAGCCTGATATCCATGGGTAATAACATGGTGGCGCCAATGCCAACAGCCGGGCCATTAATTGCAGCGATAACCGGTTTCTTGCACTCGAATATGCGGAGAGTTAAACGGCCACCGCCATCCCGCTGTAATCCACTTTCACGATCTGATCGTGCATCCGCATTAAAAGTATTACCACCTTCAGACAAATCGGCGCCGGCACAAAAGCCCCGGCCAGCACCAGTGACAATTATCGCGTGCACATCATCATCGGCGTCCGCACGATCGAACGCATCGATCAGCTCGTGCATCATGTCGCGGGTAAAGGCATTGAGTTTATCCGGTCGATTCAAAGTGAGAGTTAAAACTTTGTCTTCCAGCTCATAGAGAATGGTGGAGTAATCCATGTAAAGCTCCGAATTTCCAGGTTTAATCGAACAACAAGATCTTAATGGTGCCCTAGACAATCACCATCTGCCAACTCTTGCTTGCGGTGATCCCACAGTAATCAGCATGGTTCAGCCACTAATCCTGAATTAGCTGGCCTCAAACCACGCCAGATTGATCTAAGTCATGTTCTTTTAGCTTCGATTAGAACAAAGTAGATGGTGCGGTATAAAGACCTGAAAGCGTTGCTATGACTGGCTTAGACAGACTTTTCAGGAGTTTTCAGAGAACTAAATCGATTCCTATTTGGGGAGTAAATTATGCGTAAATTTGTCATTGGATTATTCACCATCTGCCTGGCTCCGATCGCTGGTGCCGTAGAGAGAGTTGGTGACTTCACCCTGTTAGATCAGAACGGTGATTCCCATTCCATGAGTTGGTACGACGATCAGCAAGCGGTGGTGTTTCTGACCCAGGCCAATAGCTGCGACGCGACACGGGCTGCGGCAACTGAATTTGAAGCCGTTCGCTCTCGCTATGCTGACGCCAATATCCAGTTCATGCTGTTAAATGCGGAAGGTAGCCGGGATCGCGACGCAGTTGCAGCAGCAGCCACCAGCTATGGTACCGATCTCCCAGTATTAATGGATGAATCCCAGACCGTCTCCCAGGCCATGGAAATTGCCCAGGCAGGCGAAGCCATTGTTTACGACCCCAGATCATTCCAGATCAAGTATCGGGGCCCTGTAGCAAATCACCTCCCTGCTGCACTCGATCAGATCGCTGCTGGCGAGGAAGTGTCTAATCCAGTGGTAGCAGTAAGCGGTTGTGCAATCGCCTATGAGATGACCAGCGAGGCCAACATTTCCTATGCTGACGATATTGCTCCCATACTGGCCGAGAACTGCGCCAGCTGTCATCGCGAAGATGGCATTGCGCCGTTTGCCCTGAATAATCATCAATCGGTGCAGGGCTGGTCGCCAATGATCAGGGAAGTCGTCATGACCAGACGCATGCCCCCCGGACAGATCGATCATCAGGTTGGAAAATTCGATGGAGCACCGGGCATGTCCAACCTGGAAGTTCAGAAGCTGATGAATTGGATAGCGGCAGGTTCAAACAAGGAATCAAGCAGCGATCCTCTCACGGAATTGAGCTGGCCTGAAAGCAAGTGGACTCTTGGCGAACCAGACCTGATCGTGAAGATTCCCGCGCAGCAAATTCCCGCAACAGGTGTACTGGATTATCGCAACCTGGCGGTGCCACTCACTGAGCTTACGGAGTCCCGATGGGTACGGGGCAGTGAAGTTTCTCCCGGTGATCCAACGGTTGTACATCACGTCATTCCATCGGTGATTCCACCGGCCGGTGGTGAGGCCCGGGGCGAAGGTCGCAATAGCGTATTGGACCTGAATCCTGAAGTGCCAACTCTTGCAGGTTATGCACCGGGTTATTTAAACCGTATGCAAGATGAAAACACCGGCTCTTTGCTGGAAGCCGGCTCAACAATTGTATTCCAGATGCACTACACAACATCAGGCAAAGAAACAGTGGATGAAACAGAGCTCGGCATCTATTTCTATCCTGAAGGTGTGGTTCCTGAAGAAAGAATCTCTGGAAGACCTGCGGTAAGTTGGGACATCAATATCCCACCAGGTGCGAAAGATCATCCAATGTCAGCCAGCCTGGTTTTGGATAGAGACGTGTACCTGCAAAGTGTATTACCTCATATGCACTTCCGCGGTAAGCGAGTGAAATACATTGCACAGTTACCGGATGGCACTGAACAACTTTTGTTTAACCAGCCACACTATAATTTCAACTGGCAATTAACCTACCATTATGAAGAACCAGTGTTCCTGCCTGAAGGGACAACAATTCTGGTAGATGGCGGTTTTGACAATTCAGCGCAGAATCCTTTCAACCCGGATCCGTCGATAAGCGTATACGGTGGTGAACAGAGCTGGGAAGAAATGTTCTTCGGGTTCATGACCTGGAAAGATGCCGACCAGAGCCAGTGGGCGGCGAACGAGTAACTTGAAGTAGTTTACTGAAACCCAGAAAGGGCCTGGTTTCGCGACCAGGCCCTTTTTCTTTGTGCCGGGAAAACTGGAAAAAGCATTTATTTTTAGGATAGGATAGCCGTCCCCTGAGATACTGAGAACAGTTCGAGACAATCGAGCTGAAACCCCCATATTCCCTATGATTATCATCATTCACGAGAACAACGAATGGATTGAACCGTTCGAGTCCGCCCTGAAAAAATACGAGTTTGATTACCAGATCTGGTACGTACCGGAAATGAGTCTCGATCTTTCAAGTACTCCGCCGGATGCTGTTTACTGGAATCGAATGAGCGCCTCTTCCCATACCCGCGGTCATCGCTACACACCGGAACTGGTTGGAGGAATTCTTGCCTGGTTGGAACGGCATGGCAGAACCGTAGTTAACGGACCTAAAGCTCTGGATCTTGAAATCAGCAAGATGCGTCAGTACCAGGAACTGGAGAAACTGGGCATACAAACACCGAAGACTTTTTGTGCTATTGAAAAGGAACAGTTGCTCGCCGGTGCAAACAAAATTGGTTTTCCGTTAATTACCAAACACAATCGCGCCGGTAAAGGTCTTGGAGTCATGAAGTTCGATAATCGCGATGCGCTTGGAGATTATCTCTTTGGTGATTACTTCGATAATTCTCCTGATGGCATTACCTTGTTGCAGGAATATATCGCCTCGCCAACACAATCGATCTTCCGCATGGAATTTGTAAACGGGAAATTTCTGTATTGTGTAGAAGTAGACACATCACAGGGATTCGAATTATGCCCGGCAGAAGCCTGTGAGCTGGAATCCAATTGTCCCACTGGCGAATACGAAAAATTCAAAATACGGGAAGATTTCCTGATTCCGAATATCGATGCCTACGAAAAATTCCTGGAGCAGAATGATATTGGCATCGCCGGTATTGAAATTATTTTCGATGCTAATGGTGAGTATTGGACTTACGACGTGAACACCAATACCAACTACAATCCCCAGGCTGAAACAGCTGCCGGGCAAAGTGCGCCGGAAGAGATTGCACGCTACTTGCATTCCCTTTTATCAGAAACAGAATGCCTGGTTTAGAAAGGACAGGTTTCAATCTCCTTTCATTTTGTAATCGGTGCTAGACCGGGTTTTCTTGCATAAACAAGCAGGTTACCCACAATGCACTTGCCTGTAAGAATAGTAAGCACAGTAAGAATTGTAAGATTGTTCGCTGCCACCCTGGTGTTGAACTCTTCTTCCTGGGCGCTGGCAGATCGTTCTCACATAGAAAGTGACACGCTTACAATCCCTCGAGTCAATGTGAGCAAATCCGAAGCCTATGAACTGGTCTTCCGCATCGAATTGAATGAAGAGTATGAGTTTGTACTGGAGCAAGCAAAAGAACTTACTGAGGAATCCAGCACTTCAGGTACTTACGCTGCCGTCGCCCAGACCCTGATCCTGAACCAGATAGAAATAGATAACGGTGAAGTCTATACGGCGACCCTGGAATTGGTGACTCAATCCCCGCAAGTTGTATTCAAGGTACAGAGCGTCGACCTGGTCTATACCGCATTAACTACACGGGGTGGCGTAAGACCGGAAACTACCGACGGTGTTCCCCATTTTCAGATTGGCGCAGAACCAGTGCCAGATGTAGTCACGGAAATGTATCGACGTATATTCAGCCTGCCGGAAGTGGAACAACAGGAATCTGTCACATCTTTCTCTGGAACCCTGTGCCTGTGGTTGAGTGATAATGCGAACATAGTGCTGTCTGACGCTTTGCTCGGCGGACGAGAATTTGGTCATATCCATCCTGATGGAAGTTTGCATGTGGCCCTTGAGCTCGAGCGCGCAAACGATGCGCACGAGGCTTGCTGGGGAGTAATTCATCCCTGGACGGGTGATCGGCTATGGGAAGCTTATGTATTACTATACACTCCTCAAAATCTGGAAGAGCTCGATTCGACATTTCAGCTGATAGTCGACAGCTACAATTTCGTGATCGGGCAAAATATTCAGGCGACTGATTACCCGCAAAGTTTTTACTTTCCAAGCAAAGTACACTTGTGATTGAAAACTTGCTTGTTACGAATCGTCATTGTTTTCGTTCTAGTTTCGCCAGGAGTTTAACTTGAGTTCACAGTCAGGAAAAATCACAGGCAGATCAGCGTTCTTATCACTTCTTAAGCAGGAAGGGGTTACTCACCTTTTTGGTAATCCGGGAACTACAGAATTACCGATCATGGATGCGCTTCCAGAGCATCCCGATCTCAATTACGTACTCGGTTTACAGGAAGCTACTGTGGTAGCCATGGCCGATGGATTCTCCCGGGCCACTGGAATGTTAAGCGCCTGTAATGTGCACGTTGCACCTGGCCTCGGCAATGCCATGGGGTCCCTCTACAATGCCAAGTTTTTTGGCTCGCCGGTAATTCTTACAGCGGGCCAACAGGAGCAGGGTCATGGTCTGACAGAACCGATGCTGTACGACCCGCTGGTGCCTATCGCAGAACCCCTGGTTAAGTGGGCAGTTGAAGTAACACGACTGGAAGATTTGCCCCGCATCGTACACCGTGCCGCGAAAGTTGCCTTAACGCCTCCAACCGGTCCTGTGTTTATTTCCTTGCCGGGTGACATTCTCAACCAGGAAGCAGCATTGGATCTCGGCGCCGCAACGCGAGTTGATACAACGGCGCGACCAACAGATGAAGTTTTGCAAGCCCTTACTCAAAGACTTCTGGAAGCAAAATCACCGATTATTGTCAGCGGTCATGAAGTTACTACTCATGATGCCCTGGAAGAAGTTGGTGATCTTGCTGAAGCACTTGGTGCACCAATCTATCAGCAAACGGTTCCTTATGGTTCCCATGCTTTTTCCGAACATTCCTGTTTCATGGGTACAGTTCCTCGAGTACAGGCACAGGCCAGAGCACTTCTCGAGCAGCATGACTTAATGATTTGCGTCGGGGCCGACGTGCTACGAATGTCTGTCTATAGCGAAGTGGATCCCATGCCTGCATCCACCGGCATCGTGCAGTTGGGATTGCGTGATTGGGAGATGGGAAAAAACTATAGCACTGAATTCGCTGTTCGCGCGGATGTCAAAACAACTCTGCAAGCATTGGTACCAGCAATAAATTCCTCGCAATCCTCCGAGCAACGAGAACAAGCAGCCGCTGCGCTTACTGAATTAGGAACTAACAATTGGTCTGCACAACGGGAACAGCATCGTACATCTTTAATAGAGTCAGCTGATCTCGATTCCACACCGATCGATCCCGAACTACTGATGTTACAGATATCAGAATCCATTCCCTCGAATGCAGTCATTGTCGATGAATCCCTGGTTTCTGGCACAACAATGTTGCGCTATCTGGCACGCCGTGATGCCCGGAGTTATTTTGGTCTTGCCAGCGGTGGTATTGGCTTCGCTGTGGCGGGCGCGGTGGGAATTCAATTGGCGCTACCTGATCGTCCTGTTGTTGCAGTGATAGGTGACGGCAGTTCGATGTATAACATCCAGGCTTTATGGACCGCAGCGAATCTCGAGCTGCCCATAACTTATGTCATCACTAACAATCGTGGCTACCGTATTCTAAAAGAGCGATTAATCGCATTTCACGACAATCACAATTTCATTGGCATGGATTTTCATTCACCCGAATTGGATTTCGTTTCCCTCGCCGAATCTATGGGAGTTAAATCAAGAAGAATAGATAAAGCCGCAGACTTCCCGGCGGCTCTTAAAGATTCGATAAAAAGTAAAGGACCAACACTACTGGACGTGATGGTAGATGATGGTTTTGGTAATCAGTAACGCCTGATTAATTGAAACTCACGATCCGGTCGATAATTTCGTAGTTCCGGCAACTCGCGATCCTGCACAAGCTCCAATGTTGCCAGTTGTCCAACCAGCGGCGCTAAGGTTACCCCACTGTGCATGACAGCCATGTAAACGCCTGGATTTTCTGTTGACCTGCCAATTACCGGATGACCATCGAGGGGTAGCGGCCTCCAGCCTATTTCCACCCATTCCAAACGTGCATTGCTGATTTCCGGCACTACTGCCGCCGCCGCTTGCAGAAGTCGATTACCGTGTTCAAATGCCAGGGCTTCGGTGGGAAATTCAACTGGCTGATCTACTAATCTTGCATTGTGGGCTTCAGTATCTGGGGGCCCGGCCTGTTCACCGATAACAAAACGCCCGTCTTGTATCTGGTGCAAGTGCACTCCCGGAGCAGCTATCACCCGGGAAATCAGTTGCGGCATGGGATTCGTTACTGCAATTACACCAGGCGTCGATCGTTGCGGAATTGTCATTCCCGCAAACTCCTCCATGGCATCCGGATCGGCACCTGTTGCCAATACCACCGCATCTGCCTGAATCGCTCCCGTGGATGTATTAAGAAAGAGGCTATTTTCAGTGCGAACAATCTGCTGCAGTTCACAGGGAAATCGTTCGCTTGCTCCTCGGGCCTTTGCCCCGTCCAACAACATATTAACTGCCAGAACCGGATCCACCGCACCGTCATTTTCCGAGTAAGCAACTTCCTGCTCACCGAAGACTACGTTGGGCTCGAGATTTCTTAGCTGCTCGATGCGCAGCATGCTCGCATCTTCTCCCCACAAAAGCTGTTCTTCGATTTGGCTTCCTAACAATGCGGTACGCTCGGAATCAGCAAACCATTCCAATGAGCCTTCCCAGAGAATCGGTATTTCGAGTTCAGTCTCGAGGGTTTTCCAGCTATTCATGGAGTTCTGGTTAAAGGCGTGATAGGTGCGCGGCTGTTTTGCCCAGGTAGCATTAATCCAGGCAAAGGTTGCTCTGCTTGCGTGACTGGCCGGCCCTACCCGGTCAATTATTTCAACCTGCACTCCAGCTCTGGACAGGAAATAGGCAATTGAAGCACCAACGATTCCCGCCCCAACAACTACCACTTTCATGTCCGACTGTGCGCGCACAGCAGTACTCAGATTGAGCGTGGAGATTGCAGCCAGGAATTTTAGTACGTCTCTGCGATTCATAATTCTTGAATGCTAAAAAGTCGGGGTCAGAGCAAAAATACAGTACGGTATTTTTGCTCTGACCCCTTTTTGCTCTTTTTTCTTTTACAAAAGGAAATTGTCGCTATTGTTCGGTGGGATCAGCACCGTCAATTGGTGCGCCAGTTCCGGAAGAACCGGCAAACAGTCGACGACCATCAGGGAATGTCACCTCACGACCGTTTGCTTTGTTCGTGCCATCGATCGCGCGATAGCCCTGTACAACTAATTCGATACCAGGAATTACTGAATCCTTGCGCCAGCCTCTTCGCACTAATGCGCCCGGAGGACCGGCTTCAATCATCCAGACTTCTTCCTCGCCATCGTCATTAACCACTCCCAGGTGTAGCCAGGCGTGGGGATTAATCCACTCCATTTTCACAACCTTGCCACGCAAATTAATTGGCTGGGTTGAATCAAACTCACCGGAGAAAGCATGATGTGCCTGAAGTGAAGTAAAGGCAAAAAGAGACATGCCCATGGCAGCAGTTACACTGATTAGTAAACGCATTCGCATTGGTCTTACCTCTATCTATTTAATACTTTGTTAGTTTCTAATTATTCCTGGTAATCGGCTTCTTCGGCTTCACGTGCATCCAGCGTACGCG
Organism: uncultured Pseudohongiella sp.; assembly: GCA_964616225.1. GTDB lineage: Bacteria > Pseudomonadota > Gammaproteobacteria > Pseudomonadales > Pseudohongiellaceae > UBA9145. Next base: position 496,984 of record CAZTTE010000001.1, on the reverse strand, counting down.
CAGCACTTAAAGTATTGGTCATACCATAGTTACCTTCGTGACAGGCATACTCAACCAGTTCGTACTGACTGTCGTCTCTGACGAAGTTAAACATGCCTGTCCAGGGCTCGGTCCATACCGCTGGATCTTCAACGGTAAATTCATAACGTAATGTGTCCGGGCCGGTGCGGGTAAAACGCTGGGTTAACTTCATATCGGGGCTTGATCCCAGGTAAGAAGTTCTACCATTTAAGTTTCTTACTTCAATTACCAGGGTGTCGCCTTCCCAACGCCCGTGGGAATCACCCAGCCAGGTTTTAAGGCCGTCACCCAAGCCTTCACGTGGTTCGGTAGAAATTACCCGGGTTTCATGGATCATTTCTTTTTGAATCGCGATATTGCCCGGGCTCTGGATAATTTGCAGGCCGTTGTTGTAAATACTCGGCATCATCATGCCGACGGGTCCGCGGGTAATACAACGCACATAAGTGCCCAGATCAACTGGTGTTCTTGCTCGCTGCGGTGGAATTCGTGGTGGCGCGTTGGCAACCAGTTGCTTATAGGCTTCAGTGGTTTCTGGTAACTGACCATTAGGTGGATCGATAACCATTGCGGCCTGGGTGGAAGGCGCTGATCTTACGTAACCGAGAGTAGTGTCACGCCATTCCCGATCGTAACCCCAGATACTATTTAGCGTGCCACGTTCACGACGTGCAGCTGCTTCTTCTGGAGTCAGTTCACCTGCTTCGCCAGCACCTACACCACGTTGCAAAGGAATACCGTGGGCTGCATCGGCAGTCCAGATGCCCTGAAAATCAGGCTCACCCCAGGGTGTTCTTGGCACAACATAGAGCTCTTCAGAGTCACTGTTATCTGCTGTAAAAGATTCTTCTTCGATACCCGCCCAACCCGGTTCCACCACGGCAATCATTACGCCATCAGGTCCAAGTACAAACGCCTGTTTGGCATCAGAACGGCCACCTTCCGGTACAACTGGATCCTGGCGAAATTCAACATTAAGTTGATTCATATCCGCAGCTGCCGCATCCAGATCGGCAACCTGGAATCCTATATGGTCGATTGTTCGACCCTGGGTAATTCCAGGTCGACCGTCGGTAAACAGTGTCGCCAGCACCCAGATATCGTCAAAGCGAACACCATCCAGCATGCCCTTCAGGCTTTCACGCTCACCGTCCAGAACCTGTGCATACCAGTCGAGCGCTGCGGCAGGGTCCACTGAATTCAAATGAATGTGATGGAATCCGATGACATCCTCATCCTCTACCAATTCGATTTTGGTTCCCCAGGGGTCGGTGATGAATGCAATCTTGAAGAGGCCCGGGATATCGCGAACCAGCGCCCCGTCATCGAAGCGAATTAGCCGAACACCAGAACCACGCACTCCAACATCTTCAAGTTCAGCCATTTTCGCGTCAAGGTCTTCAACGGAAAAACCAATATGATCGACTGCAGATCCCTGGCTTCCGCCCACCGTTCGGCCGACGAAAAATTCGATATTGGTATCACCGCAAACCACCGCATCATTGCGGCCTACTACCCGTTCACAATCCAGATGTTCTTCGTACCAGCTTACTGCTTCATTGGTACTGGATAGCGCAATCTGAATGTGGTTTGGTGTAGCGGCATTAAGTGCAAATGGAAAAGCAACCGCCAGGGCAGCAATCAACTTTGCGATTAACTTTGTACTTTCTACGTATGTGGAACGACACTTCATGGTGCGAACCTCCGCTTCGTTAGTCTTCTCTTCTTTTATATTTCGTTTAACTAAAAAGTTTGTGATTAATCTTCGTTCTCTTCTCGCTTCATTAAGTGGCCGTACAAAATCTCTTCCGAGAATTCGACACACTTGTATTCGATAACTCGCGCATTAGGCTCCAGACGCCGGTATAAAGGCATGCGGATTTGCCAGGGGCGAGAAAACACTGTTGGATCTTCGATGGTTGCTTCATACAACATGGCATCTGCGCTGATCGGTGTATAACGTTCGGTTACCACAAGATTGCTGCTGGCAAAATTTCCAGCACGATCGAACCAGGCTTCGCCATTAAATCCCCGCGCGTCGACAACGAGAGTATTGCCTTCCCAATGACCATGGGAGCGACCCATCCAGGTATCTAATGGTGCCGGTTCCGGATTTTCTACGTTCATATGTATGGTGCGATTCGCCTCGGCAAATCCATACACGATCATGATCTTGTCGGTGCCCTGCAATATCTGAAACGGATAAGGCAGGTAAGTGGCTCGAGGCACACCGGGCAGATAACACTTGGTTTCCGGGTCGCCTGTGGGTCTGCTATCCCAATTAGCCTGTTTTTGTTCGAGCGCCGAATCCAGGTAAGGAATCTCTCCTCCAACTACAACACCCTGGCCCGGAGGTACGGCACCAATTGCGCCCATTTCGGGCAATCCTGCACTGGCTTCATGGTCCTGCAAGTCCCAGTGGGCGGTACCTATGGCCTGCCAGACACCATTTATATCGGGATTGCCATCCCAGGCCTCTTCTGGATCATAGTTAGCGATTTCCTGGGCGCTGGCAGAAACACTCAGTGCCAGGGCAGCCAGAAACGCCTGTAAAGTAAGGAAAACAGTGGGCTTAAGTCGAATTACCATTAGCGAGCCCCTTCATTATTATTGTCAGAATTAGGGAATTAGTGATTGGATTTTCCCAGCTAGCCAGTGGAGGGTCAAGCGGCGCAAAAGCCCCGATTTGCCTAGCGTCTTCTCTATATTCCCCATCGCAATAGAACTAGAATGTCCGATCATTCGAAATTGAAAACCTAAAAGGAGTAAAAGATGCCTGAAGGAATTTTCAAAGCCGTCCTTTTTTCCGGTTCCCTGCTACTGGGCAATGTTGTAATCGCAGCCGAATCAGACACTTTGCAAAACTTAATTGACTTAATTGAAAGGAACGAGACTGGCTCAGCAGCCAGTATATTGTTTTTAAGTGATGCAGACAGACTAGTAGCATTCAAAAACATGGATCGAATATTGCCGTCACGCATGATTCCTGCAAGCAATTCACCTTTGCTTCTCGGAAGCAATCCAACTGATTTATCCGAGCTGTCTTACGAAGTGGAAAATCAAACATTTTCTATCGATGACTTCACTTCGAAGTCCGCAAACAGGGGGATATTAGTTGTTAAAAATGGTGAAATTGTTTATGAGCACTACTCCCCTGGCAATGACATGGACACACGCTGGGTATCCTTCTCCGTTTCCAAGTCTGTAACTTCGTTGTTGATCGGCGCTGCAATTGAAGACGGCTTCATCGAGAGCGTTGATGAACCTGTTTCAAATTACCTCCCAAGACTTCGCGGAACTGGCTATGAAAATGTGTCAATAAAGAATGTTTTACAAATGTCTTCCGGCATTGCATGGAATGAAGACTACACGGATCCTGGTTCAGATGTGGCGAGGGCTGGAGGCCTAACTGGAATCGAGCTGGTTTCCTATCTCGCTACTTTAAATACAGAACATCCTCCAGGTGAAGTCTTTAATTATAATACAGGAGAAACCAATCTAGTTGGTGAAGTTCTGCGCGCAGCAATCGGCAACAATGCTTCAACGTATCTCACACACAAAATCTGGCAACCCTTTGGCATGGCAGCAGATGCAAACTGGCTGCTTAACTTTCCTGGTGGTGGCGAGACTGGCGGATGCTGCATCAGCGCAACATTGAGGGACTATGCCCGAATCGGTTTATTTGTCTTGAATAATGGTCAGTTGGCAAATGGATCCAGAGTCGTACCGGAAGGATGGATCGAAGAATCCATGTCACCTTCCAAAGGCGCGCCATTCTATGGCTACTTGTGGTGGTTAATTGGCGATGCCTATCAAGCCAATGGCGTCTTCGGCCAGCATATTGTTATGGATACAGAAAAAAATCTTGTAATTGCGATCCATAGCAATGCGCCAACTGCCACAGGAAGTGACTATGCTAATCACGTTAACGCAGTGATTAGCGCGGTCAGAAGCGCTTTGTAGGAAATCATTTGGCCAAGTGATCCTCGCTAAAAATGAGCTGAAGCGAGTAAAGAGTTTCCACCCAAAATATTGATTCGTTAACGGGCACTTACTGTGCTCGGTTTAATCATTACCGGCATTTTTGTGCGCATATAGTTGTTGCTGATAAAGATATTTGTGAAAAGATTAGACCTAATCTTCGAATTCGAATTTAAACAGGTACTGAACGCCCGGCACATCGACCCCGACGCCATTCTTTACACGAGGCTGAAACCTGAATCTTGATGCCGCTCGCACGGAAACTCTGTCAAAAATCTCCGGCGGTTCAGAATCCACAACCCTGATGGTTTCTTCGACAACATTGCCCTGACCGTTAACAGTGAAGCTCACAATGCACCATCCTTCTATATCCTGGCGCCTGGCACGAGCTGGATACTCTGCCGGGAATGCTACAAGTGGTAGATAGTCTCCATCGGTGGCCGAGATGGTGGCAACGGTTAGATCGAGTGAGGTGTCTAAATCCACTGCTGCCCGAGCGATGTTTAAAGCAGGGCCGGTATCGAGGCTGATTTCCTTGTTCACTACTTCCGGTTGTTGATCCGAAACGTCAACGATCGGTTCCGGCTTGTCGATTTCCTCAATTACTACCATTTCTACTTCTGGCATGGTGGCGTCGACAATTTTTATCACTCTTACATTGTTATCAATTCTCTCCCCACTCGCGATCAGGGTATGCATGAAATAGAACAAACCAAGAGTAATAGTTGCCGCAAGAATCGGAGCGAGAAGAAAACCGAGAACCCTTACAGTTACCCAGAAGGAATTTTTCATTATCCAGGATTCTGGCAAGTATTGAATCTCGCCATAGTGGTCGGCTGCGTGGTTCAAAACCCCATTTCCTCCGTTTCGACCAGGGTTTGCTGCGCTGAAAATTCCCGCTGGAGCCTTTGTTACTCCTTACTCATTTTTTCTAATTCTGTCTCCGGCTCGCCCAGGGCAAGGTCTCTTTATTTCCTGATCCAGTTGTAGCGAATAGTGGCATCGCTAATGATCTGGCCGTCCGTAATTCCGCCATTTACAGCCTTATGAGAGCACAGTAATGAGGCGCTGAAATTGACCTTAATCAAAGAGGTCTAATCAATATTTGAGCCTCCCGAAGCCCTTTAAAATGGGGCCTGGGAGCCATTTGAAGAGCTCCGGAATCAGGCATCCCGATAGCTTCATCACTGCAGATTGGACAACGGAAAAATTGCAAGTAGATCGGGCATCGCCACTAGCCTGAATTTGTACTTCTTGTGGTGTTTGATTTGATCAAAATCAATTTAGGGAGCCCATGAATGGTGAATGATTGAGCCTGCAAGGTTCTTAGATGGAGATGCAGCGAATCCGATCTTTCCAATTTCAGCAATGGGCTGGTGTCCTCAAAAAATAAGCAATAGCAATGACAATCAATCGCCGGGATTTTCTCAAACGACAATCTTTATTCCTTGCTGCTGCCAGTTCTCCTCTCACTGTTAAGGCACAAGGCCTCAATTTAGTTGCCAGTGACAATCGTATCGATTGGAACAAGGCGCCTTGCCGCTTCTGTGGTACCGGTTGTTCTTTATTGGTTGGCACGCAGAACGGTGAAGTCGTTGGTACTTATGGCGATCCCGACGGCGAAGTAAATAGAGGACTGGCCTGTGTAAAAGGTTATAACGCCGGAAACATTCTCTATGGCGAAGACCGTCTCAGCTCACCGATGTTGAGAATGGCTAACGGCGTGTATGACAAGAATAGCGAATTCACTCCAGTCAGTTGGGACCGTGCCTTTGATGAAATGGAAATACATTTCAAACGCGCGCTTAAGGAAAAAGGAATAGAAGCAAGACTAAAAATACGCCCCACCATTTCATACAGCGGTTGGTAAATTGAAAGCATCGCTTTAACGTATTCAATTATTCGATTCCCGAAAACAAAAAGGCCAGAGTAACAAGTACTCTGGCCCCGGTTTTCCAGCAACGACGATTATGCAACGTCGCCAGTTTCTTCAACGGTAGTATTCAAGTCGAAGTTGTTTATCGGTAATTGTCGTACCCGTACACCAGTAGCATCAAAAACAGCATTGGCTAATGCTGGCCCAATGCCTGGAGTACCAGGCTCACCTGCACCACCTACAGCGTGCCCGCTATTGATAACGTGGGTTTCAATTTCAGGTGCCTGGTTCATTCTTACCGAGGGGTAATTATCGAAGTTACTCTGTACTACTGCTCCATTTTCGATGGTGATCTCACCCAGCAGTGCTGCAGTCAGTCCATAGATAATGCCGGACTCCAGTTGTGCAGCGATGCCATCAGGTGCAACCGCCAGTCCAGGATCGATTACCGCGACCACACGATCCACTGCAACCTCACCATTCTCTGCCGTTACTTCTACGACCTGCGCAACGAGGGAACCGAATGATTCTTGCAGAGAAATTCCGCGACCCCGTCCTGCTGGAAGTGTTCTACTCCAGCCAGCTTCTTCAGCCGCTTTTGTTAGCACGGCCAGGTGTCGAGGACTGTCTTGCAGAAGTTCTGCACGAAATTCGAATGGATCTTTTTCTGCAGCATGGGCTGCTTCATCGATGAAGGATTCGGTGAAGAAACCGTGCTGGGAATGATCCACACTACGCCATGCACCGAAAGGAACATGAGTGGGACTGCTTACAAAACCAATGTCCTGCGCTGGTACAGCATAAGGAATTAACGGTGCTTCGATTGGCTCGTTTTTATTAGTGTAAGTGTTTTCCCAGGCGAGCAGATTGTTGTCTGCATCGAAGGCAGCACGGAAACGACTCTGTACTGCAGGACGATAAAAGTCCTGGCGCACATCTTCTTCCCGTGACCAGATGAGTTGTACTGGCCTGCGAACTAACTGGGAAATCTGTGCCGCCTGAATTGCATAATCAGGACGCGCCTTGCGGCCAAAGCCACCACCCATGGCATGGTTATGCAGAGTAACGGCCTCTTCATCCAGGCCAAGAATAAGTGCTACGTCGCGGCGAAATCCTAGAGGATTCTGGCAACCGACCCAGACTTCCGCCTGGCCATCGCGCACATCTGCAGTTGCGTTTAACGGCTCCATGCAGGTGTGGGCAAGATAGGGAACGTGGTAGTCAGCATCGATTACTTTCGCTGCCGTTGAGAAAACCGAACCGGCCTCACCTTGTACACGATCAGTCTGGCGCTCAGTTTTTGCAGAGATATCGCGATCAAACTGGGCGAAGATGTCATCGCTGGAAGTAGATTCGAATCCAGTTTCACTCCACTGAACTTCAATTTCCTGCAGCGCCCGATTAGCAGTCCAGTAACTGTCGGCAACTACTGCCACAGCTTCGCCTGAAATAGTGCCGCCCAGCATACTCTCCACTGTGGATTCCGGAACGATAACAACATCGATAACACCTTCCATCGCCTGTGCTGCACCTGCATCAATACTGTCAATGCTGCCACCTGAAACCGGTGAACGCATAATCGATGCATAAGCCATGTCGGGAACTCGAACATCCAGGGCAAACTGTAATGACCCATCAACTTTTGCCGGAATGTCACGACGTGGTTTATGAGTACCAACAATTCTGTATTCCGAAGGATCTTTAAGCGTTGGTGTTTGAGAAGGAGTCATTTCTGCAATCGTTGCTGCAAAAGTTGAATATGGCTCTCTTCTATTAGTAGCTGCATGAATGAGATGACTGTTCTCGGTAGTTATTTCACTTACCGGAACATCCCAGGAACTTGCAGCGGCTTCCTGCAACATCTCGCGGGTTGCAGCACCGGCAATGCGCATAGCAAATGTTCCAGTGGTACGAACACTCATGCTGCCACCGGTAATTTGCATGTTAAGGGAATCCGCAACACGCATCATGGCACCATCAACTGTTGGGATTAAAATTTCTGGAAAGTCGATTCCAGCGAGTAGATAGCCACGGCCTGCAGAGTAGGTGCTGTATTCACCAATAGCCGGTGCTTCGACCGTAAGAAGATTATCCCAATCAGCATCCAGTTCTTCCGCCAACATCTGGCCCAATGCAGTTTGCACTCCCTGACCCATTTCAGAATGAGGAATAATTGCCGTGATTGTGTTGTCGGAGTCGATCTTGACGTAGGAATGTACTAACTGACCACCTTCGTCCCCAACTTTACCAGCCAGGTCTTTAACCTGGTTGCCGGGTCGCATGGCAACGCCTACAACAACTCCACCGCCGGCGACTAAACCGGTAGTTATAAATGCACGTCTGGTCCACTTACCCATGATCAAGCTCCTCCGCACCATTTACCACGCTTTCGCTGTCCACACTGGCTACGTTATAGAAGAGTTTGTTATTGGAAGACGCAACATCAACAGACTTGATGGCGTTACGAATTCGTCCGTACATACCGCAGCGACAGATGTTGCCCTGCATAGCTACATCGATATCGGCATCAGTGGGATTAGGGTTGTTCGCAAGCAGCGCCGAGGCAGACATGATCTGACCGGACTGACAGTAACCACACTGCGGCACCTGCTGGTCGATCCATGCTTGCTGTACCGGATGCAAATTGCCGGACTGCGAAGATAATCCTTCGATAGTTGTAACTTCCCTACCCTCGACAGCAGATACGGGTGTGACACAGGAACGCATGGCCTGGCCATCGATGTGGACGGTACAAGCGCCACACTGGGCGATTCCACATCCAAATTTGGTTCCCGTGAGCGCTAGTTGCTCACGAATAACCCACAGCAAAGGCTTGGACGGGTCCACGTCCACCGTTTGCTGTACGCCATTAACTCTAAAAGTCGTACTCATCAAATTCTCCAACTGTTAAATCAGATTGAATTCTTTTTCAGCCTGGGTTGTTGATATTGCATGAAAATTGCCAATAAAAACAAGCAGCAAGAGGCTGGAACTTGCTGCTTTCGTTGTATTTTTTTTTCTAACATTCTGACATTTTAGGTTCCATTTGTCAGAATGTAATGGCACAATACTACACTATAAATTTCGAAAGTGCACTTAACCCAGAAAATTCTTTATGGCCAAGTCAAAACAGTCCGCAGCGCAATCTCAAGCGAAGAAGGATGCAGTATTCGAAGCTGCAGCCGAAGTTTTTGCCCGCTATGGCTATAGACGTACCACCATGAATGACATTGCACAGGCCGCAGGAATCTCCCGCCCCGCCTTATACCTGATGTTCGACAATAAAGAGAATTTATTCTGCGAGCTTTCAGACTATCGACTGAATCAGGCTATCGATGTTGCGATTGAGGCTCTGTCAGAAAAGGGGAACTTAAAAACCCGATTCATCCAGGCCTTATTGCTGTTTGAGAAAGTGTATTACGAGCCAGTATCCAATTCTCCCCATGGTGAGGAACTGATGGATACTAATCTAAGTCTGGCAGCAGATGTGATGATGAAAGGCTTTGCCAGATTGGTTAGTGCATTTGCAAATGAACTGAAAGAAGCAGAACAAACAGGTGAGGCCAGTTTTCAAAATACACCACTCACCCCAAAAACATTTGTTGAGTTATTGATTTCCGCTTTGGGGGGAATCAAAAAGAAAGCGAAAAATACTGCAGACTTTAGAAGACAAACTGAACAAGTAGCGCAGATATTTCTGGATTCGATAGTTGATTAAATCAACAATCGCTTATTGCCAGACACAAAGACCCAGTGGCGCCGATGTGCCGGATTGAATGGATTCCGCTGCCAGCATCTTTTCGACACCATCTTCACAGACCAATACCCGATCATCCTCCCCGGCCAGATCCAGTAGTATCTGGTCGAGATGGCGATACTGCACGTCGTGGCCACCATCGGGATAGGTTCTCACAGTTACATCAGCATTGGGATAGGCCTGCTGCCAATCTTCAGGATCTAATGTTCTCAACACTGCGTCCTGCATACCCAGGTACACGTAAACCGGTACGGTGATATGGGCCGAATCCATCTCGTCTTCGGAACAATACAATCCGATTTCATGTAACAGGGGAGCAGGATCGGCAGATTGCCCTCTCAGGTTGTGCGCTCTTGCTGCTTCGTCGAAGGCCGTAGCCTGGAAGCCTTCGATCTGACGCAGGGTACTGTCTTCGGGAAAACCAAAAAACTCCATCGGGTAACGCAACATCTCCGTATAAGCACTGGCTGGCGAGTTATTACAACGTTGCGGATTGCCAATGGCAGGATTTGTTGCCGCCATGTGGATCGACAATAATCTTTCCGAATTGTTCTCGGCAATCTTGGCTGTGTAAGGCCCGCCACCAGAGATACCGAACAAGGCGAAGCGGTCAATGTTCAGATGAGATAAAACCAGCTCAACGTCATTTACATAGTCGCTCATATTTAATGATGCATCGAACTCGGTTTGCCCGAAGCCGTTTCTTTCCACAGTTATAAAACGAAGGTTTAGCTCAGCACGCATTGTTTCCAGGAAATCCAAAAGGCGGACGGCGCGAACCGACGTACCAAGGCCACCAGTAAACACGACTGGCGTTCCCCCTTCGTTACCATCATCGACATAATTGATGACGCGGCCACCTGAAGTTGTAATTTGATTAACAGTTGGACCGAGGCTGTCGAAATCAGTTTGCCATGAAGATTGAGCGAGCACAGTTGTAGCGGCAACTACGGATAAAAGAACAAGCAAAGCTGTAAAACATTTTTTAACTGGTGCAACGCATAAGGTTGAAGTCATAGTACCGGGCAATTAGCGATTAAAATTCTGAAAGTGGATTGATAAAACTAATTAATACTGGAGAGTTTTTACTCTAAAAACTCCAGGATTGTTTCGTTGATGAAATCGGCATCGGCAGGTGAACTTCCTCCACCAGCAAAGTGCCCCCAGGAAGTAGGTATGACTGTAAACTGGACTCCTGGAATAAACTGAGCCTCATGTCTTAAGGCATCGATATGAAAATACATGTCAGTTTCACAGGGCATATAAAGCACTTTTGCCTTTATCGACGCTAAAGCTGCTGCGTAGTCGCCGTTAAAACCTGGCGTATCACCTACGTTGTGATTCTGCCAGGTATTTGCCAGCCAGATATAATCATTGGCATCCAGGCTCGAAAACAGAGTCTGGAAAAAACTGTTTACCTCCTCCAGAGAGTTCAAGCCCATCTGTTCAAACTCTCTGTTTCGATACCATTCCTGGGACATTCCCCAGGCTGACCAGTGGGTGCCGGCTGCTGCCAGTCCCACCACCGGTTGTTCAGTGTAGTTGCCACCGTTATAAGCCGCGTCGGCCATGATTGCTGCCTTGAATCCTTCCAGTCGCATCACACCATGGGGATGTTCTACCGCCGAGCCACACCAACCTACCGAGTATTCCATGAAGTCCGGGTAACTTACCGCCCACTGGAAAGCCTGTTGTGCTCCCATTGAAAATCCCAGCACGGCAACAATCGAAGACACACCAAATTCTTCCGTCAGTAATCGATACCCTGCTTCGATATTGTCTCGAATAGCAATCGCCGGAAAGTTTGGCCCGTTATATGGAGGCGGTGTATTACTGGGCGAACTTGAAAGCCCATTCTGGAACATGTCCGTTGCGACAATAAAATACCGGGAAGGGTCCAGCGTCATTCCCTCACCGATCAGGAAATCGTAACCGTGATGGTCGCCCCCATAAAAAGAAGGAACCAGTAAAACATTATCCCGGGCGGCATTTAATGATCCATGAGTGACATAGGACAGTCTGGCTACCGGCAGGACAGCTCCGCTCTCCAGCTGAAAATCATTGATCTCAAAAACCTTATGGTCTCCGTCGGCGCTGGCCAATTGCGCAGTCCTTAGAGCACTTAGCAAAACAAGCTGGATTATTATTCTCTTCATGCCTGGTTCCTCTTATCAGAATACCAAGCATAATTAAATCGAATGACGAATCAATGGGTGATTCGGAGCAATCGTTAAATCCAAGCCTCAATCCCACCAATTCAGCGCTGTATTTTCGGGGCCAGCGCTTTACAATAGCTGGAAAAGACGAGGTTTTGTAATGACCAATTCTGAAAAACAAAAATTAAGCAGACGCAAATTCATGCGCGATGCCGCCACCACTGCAGCCATGGGGGCTGCAGCAGGTCATGCCAGTTTAAGCCACGGCCAGGACTCGGCAGAAGATCATAGTCATGTTCCCGACGACATTGCCTTGAGGGTCAAGGCACTGGAGACCGTGCTGGTTCAGAAAGAGATGATCAATCCGGCAGACATCGATGCCCTGGTAGATACCTATGAAAATCGGGTTGGACCACGCAACGGTGCCCAGGTTGTGGCAAAAGCCTGGTCAGATCCCGACTATAAAGAACGTCTGCTGGCGGATGGAACGGCTGCCATCGGTGAACTGGGATTTCTGGGTCCCGAAGGTGAGCACATGGTTGTAGTTGAGAATACACCCCAGGTCCACAACCTGGTGGTTTGTACTCTCTGTTCCTGTTACCCCTGGCCAACACTGGGATTACCTCCCCGTTGGTACAAATCAGCCCCGTTTCGATCTCGAGCGGTAATCGACCCCCGGGGAGTACTGGCAGAATTTGGTGTAGATATCGCGGACGATGTGGAAGTGAGGGTTTGGGATAGTACTGCTGAGATGCGCTATTTAGTCCTGCCAGAACAACCAGCCGGTACCGAGCAGATGTCAGAAGAGGAACTGGCAGAGCTTGTCACCCGGAATTCCATGATTGGGGTTGCCAGGGTGTCGGCAACAGGAACTGAACAATGAATACTATTCATGACATGGGCGGTATGCACGGCTTCGGCCCGATTAATCCCGAAGAGAACGAACCGGTATTTCATGAAGAATGGGAAGGACGGGTCTATGGCCTGATCTTCAATACTGGTCAGTGGGGTCAGGGGCGAGATTGGCCAGGATTTCGCTTTGCCCTGGAAGCCTTGCCTCCAGAAGATTATTTACGCATGTCTTATTACGAGCGATGGTATTGGGCATTAGTAGAAAATCGCCTGGTTAATAGCGACCTGGTAACTGTGGAAGAAATTGAAGCGGGCGAAGCTGATGCAAGTCGACCTCGGCCTCAAATTTTATCCGCTACTTCCGAGCCTTTGGGATCTGGTTTGCTCGATATAGACATCGAAGCTGCATTCGATATTGGCGATACTATTAGAGTTAAAGAAGCCAATCCAATTGGTCACACCAGGGTACCTCGTTACACCCGAGACAAAACTGGAATTATCCATTCCGTAAACGGTGTCTATGCCCTGCAAGACACTGACGCGCAGGGTCAGTTACTGGGAAATTATCCTCAGCAGGTTTACACGGTTAAGTTTACGGCGCGTGAATTGTGGGGGGAGCAAGGTCACGCCAACGACCTGGTCTACGTAGATTTTTGGGAATCTTACCTTGAGCAAAGCTGAACAGAAATTCTATAGCGAGCTGGATAGCTTGCCTTCACTGCCTCGTGACGAAGACGGTCCGGTGTTTACTGAACCCTGGCAGGCCCAGGCATTTGCTATGGCGGTGGACCTTTCCAAACAGGGGCTATTTAGCTGGCCTGAGTGGGCGGAAGCCTTAGCTGACGAATTAAAACTGGCCGCCGAACAGGGTGATCCCGATGACGGATCACGGTACTACCATCATTGGGTAGCAGCATTGGAAAAATTAGTCCTGACAAAAAAAGTAACGGAACAATCTGCTTTAGACGACATTAAGTCAGCGTGGGAACAAGCCTACCTGCGCACGCCCCATGGCGAACCGGTAGAGCTCTAACTCGACTTTTGCCCCCCATAGAATTCCTCAATACTTTTCGAATTGAGCGGCCATTAAACTCTTCACAAAAGCCCCATGAGCAATCCCGGTGTCACTGGCTCCGCTATTATAGCTATGCTTTAATAGGAAATTCAGCTACAAGATAACGAACTCGATTGCAGGAGGACAGCCTTTTGACTCTGCGCTACGGCATTATTGGTACCGGGATGATGGGTTGCGAGCACATTCGCAACCTGGTCGGTATCGATGACATTGAAATAGTTGCGATTGCTGACCCCAATGAAGAGCCTCGTGAATGGGCATTAAAAGCCTGCGGTGATCGATTCTCCCCTCGGGTACACGCTGATTACCAGGATATCCTCGACGCCGATGACATCGATGCGCTGGTGGTAGCCTCTCCCAACTTTACCCATATCGATGTAATGCGCGATATCTTCAAGACCGATAAGCACGTGATGCTGGAAAAGCCCATGTGCACCACGCTCGAAGATGCTATCGAACTGGATGCCTCGGCCCAGTCTCACAAAGGCGTCGTGTGGGTGGGGCTGGAATATCGCTACATCTCCACCATCAGTTCCCTGATCCAGCATTTACCTGAAGTCGGCGAAGTGAAGATGTGTGCCATTCGTGAGCACCGGTTCCCTTTTCTAAAAAAGGTGGGTGACTGGAATCGATTTAACCGCAATACCGGTGGCACACTGGTCGAAAAGTGTTGTCACTTCTTCGACTTGATGAACCAGGTGGTTCCGGGCAACCCGAAAAGAGTATTGGGATCCGGTGCCCAATCGGTTAATCATCTCGACGAAGAATACGATGGCGAGGTTCCTGACATTCTGGACAATGCTTATGTCATCGTTGAGTACGACAGCGGCGCGCGTGCAATGCTGGATCTTTGTATGTTTGCGGAAGGATCCCGTCACGAGCAGAATATTGCGGTTACCGGTGACGTGGGGAAACTGGAAACTACGGTTCCCGGTGACGAGCTTTTCATCAGCAAGCGCGACAAAGGTTTTAGAAGCAAGGGCGAAGCCGTGCCAATTGAACTTGATCCAAGAGTGAAACATACCGGCATGCATCATGGTTCGAGTTTTCTTGAACATGTTGAGTTTATTGAAGCAGTAAAAGAAGGCAAACCAGCCAGGGTAACTACCCATGATGGCTTGATGTCGGTGGTATTGGGTTTAGCCGGTCAGCAATCAATCGAAACTGGCCTGCCAGTTGAAATCGATTCACTCTTAAAGCAATAAGAAAGGAAGGAATAAAAGAAGAAACAATATGGCGTTTGAATCCATAAAAGATATACCACCTGTCGGCTTTGGTCTCTGGAAGATCGGCGCCGATGTGTGTGAAGACACCGTGTATGCAGCCATCAAATGCGGCTATCGACACCTGGATGCCGCTTGTGATTACGGCAATGAAGCAGAAGTCGGGCGAGGCATTCAACGAGCGCTTACGGATGGTATTTGTACCCGTGAAGACTTGTGGGTGACCTCGAAGCTCTGGAATACCTATCATCATCCTGACCATGTTGGCCCTGCAATTGATCGCACGCTGAACGATCTGCAACTGGATTATCTCGATCTCTATCTCATTCATTTTCCAATTGCCCTGGAATTCGTGCCCTTCGAAACCCGTTATCCACCGGAGTGGTTTTTTGATCTGACGATTCCTGAACCGAGAATGGTGCCTGGTCGTGTTCCCCTTAGTGACACCTGGGGAGCAATGGAGAAACTAAAAGAGACAGGCAAAGCCAAACACATCGGTGTGTGCAATTATTCCAGTGGATTACTGCATGACCTGATGAACTATTGCAGTACGGCACCTGAACTATTACAGATTGAGTCCCATCCTTACCTCACTCAGGAAAAACTCATTCGCCTGGCCAGGCAATATGGATTGGAAGTAACGGCTTTCTCTCCTCTTGGTTCCTTATCTTATGTTGAGCTGGATATGGCGAGCCAGGACGAGTCTATTCTGGAACAAGCGATAGTAAAGGACATCGCTTCGAAAAAAGATTGCACTGCTGCCCAGGTCGTACTGGCCTGGGGTGTGCAGCGGGGTACTTCCGTTGTGGTCAAGAGCATGAATCCTGAGCGCATGGACCAGAATCTGGCTGCCGCTGATATCAAGTTAAGCGAAGATGAAATGAATGGAATTTCGGCACTCAATCAAAACCGCAGATACAATGATCCTGGTGTCTTCTGTGAAGGCGCATTTAACACTTTCCATCCGATCTATGACTGAATTCAATTTTCCATTCGTTGAAAACAACCAGTCAGGCATTGAAGATATGCCTGGTGTTCTGAGTTGGTTGCAAAAAAATATCCATCAGTTCAAAGATGAGCTTGATAGCGCCGGTGCCATCTTGTTTCGCGGTTTTCCCGTAAGTACACCTGAAGATTTCGATGCTTTTAGTGCTGCATTCGATTACGAAGATTTCACTTACGAAGAATCTTTATCCAATGCCGTACGCATCAACTTCACACCCAGGGTATTTACCGCCAATGAAGCACCACCGGATGTAGAAATATTCCTGCATCACGAGATGGCCCAAACGCCTATCTCTCCGGAAAAGATTTTCATTTGTTGTTTAAGCGCAGCTGAAGCAGGCGGTGAGACGCCAGTTTGTCGTTCCGATCTTTTGTATGCCGCCTTCAAAGAAAAACATCCTGAATGGGCAGCGCAGTTTCAATCACTCGGGCTCAAGTACAGACTGCGCATGCCTGAGAAAGAAGATTTGTCTTCTGGTCAGGGGCGTAGCTGGCATAGCACACTGAATGTAGAGACCAGTGAAGAAGCGGAAGAAAAACTGCGGGAGCTTGGCTATAGCTGGCAATGGCAGGAAGATAATTCCCTGGTAACTACGACTCCGGTTCTTCCGGCAGTAAAGCAACTTCCTGATGGCAGTGAATCATTCTATAACCAAGTATTGGCTGTTCATCTCGGCTGGCAAAAAATCGGCGGAAACATCGGCAATGCCCTGACCTTTGGCAATGATGAAGCAATCCCGGAAGAAGCACTTACGGAACTGGCGAAGTTGGCGCGAGATTACACGATTCCCCTGGATTGGCAGGATGGCGACGTGGCCCTGGTGGATAACCATCGCGTTATGCATGGCAGATATCCTTACAGTGGATCTCGCAAGCGCCAGGTTGTGGTTTGCCTCGCGCGGGAACAATAGACTCAATTACTTAACCCCCCCTATTGCTGCAGTTTAGCTCCTTTTTGATTTCAATCATGAGTAGCCGGACTGTTCTGCATTCACTTATCGCAAATAACTCTATTTGCGGATAGGGCTAAATGCTCTGCAGGCTATTAGTATTTCTAACGCTTGTTCTCGGTATAACAATTGCGCAGGCTCCAATTGCTCTGGCCCAGACTAAAGACGCATCCGGGTCAGGTAGCTCTAGCGGTCGTTTCAATCTCAAGTTGAATCAGTCGATACCAGTAGTGGATTGAGCGATGCCGAAGCACTGACCCTGAGCTCCAAACTCGCCTGGGCTTCTCCAAACGTAAGTGGCTCTTCTGCTTTTGTCGAAGCGGAAAACGTCCAGATCGTGTCGGGGATAGATAACTACTCGGTGGGTCCCAGCAATTTTAAACCTGGTCGCTATGGGGTAATTGCTGATCCTGAAACAACCGAGCTGGATCAAAGTTAGCTGCAATACAGTAATGACGGGTTCACCGCCAGGATTGGACGCCAGCTTATCACTTACGATAATCACAGATTCGTCGGCCACGTTGGTTGGCGCCAGGACTGCCAGACTTTTGATGCAGTCAGTTTCACCCTGCGACCGAGTGAAGATTGGCGCATCGATTACAACCACCTGGATTAACGTAAAAGAATATTCGCCAAAGATGCCGACATCGATTCCGATGATCATCTTTGGCATGTAGATTACGCTAGTGCCATTGGAACGTTCACCGGCTATGCCTATTTTCTGGAAGTCGATAACAACACCCTGGACACAATTGGATTTCGTCTTTCCGGATCCAGGGAGCTAAGCGGCCTGGACACAACTTGCCTGGTGGAATACGCAGAGCAGGAATCAGAGACTGCTATTGCAAATTACGATGCAGACTATTTGCTTTTGCAAGCAGTAGTAAATCTTGATCCAGTCAATCTCAGAATTGGTTACGAGATTCTGGGAGCAGATAACGGACGATACGGATTTTCGACACCTCTCTCTACCTTGCACGCTCATAACGGTTGGGCAGACACATTCCTTGCTACCCCAGCCCAGGGATTAACCGATACCTACCTGAACTTGAGTGGCAGCATGTTGGGCGGTAACTGGTCGATCATATTCCACGATTTCAATGCAGAAGATTCTACGGCAACCATTGATGACCTTGGTCGAGAATTGGATTTACAGTTCCTTTACCCGGTATCGGACAATCTTTCCCTCGGCATTAAATATGCCAGCTACTCGAACGGAGATGCTGGCTCCAGCAAAGCGGATGTGGATAAATTCTGGCTGTGGCTAACTGCCACTTTCTAGAACGATAACTAATTCGTTTCAGTAATCTTTGGAGGAATGAAGCAGCTCAACTTGTTTCATTGGAATCGAGGATTCGATCCATCAGCAAATCCAGTCTTTCATCTGGCTGATAATTATTCGCCATTAATGCCCTGGTAAATTCAGCCGCGCTTGCTAATCCCTCTTGCAGGCTGATTTCACATTTCCATTCAGCTACTACCGATCTCACCTTGCTGTTATCGAATACCAGGGAGTTTGTCTTGTCTCCTTTCAATGGCCCGCGCCAGAGCTCGCTATAGTCGATCAAGGTGTCTGCAGGTACGTGTACTGCCGTAATTGGACAATCCATGGCAATTCCTACCAGTTTCAGAATCTCGTTCCAGCTGTAAGCTTCGTCGCTGGTAATGTGAAAGTCTTCGCCCAGTGCGCTCTCATTAGCAATTAATCCGATAAACCCCCGGGCAAAGTCATCAGCATGGGTCAGTGTCCACAAGGACTCGCCATCATCGTGCACGATGATCGCCTTGTTATTCAATATGCGCCAGGCCATGTGGTCACCGGGGAAGCAGGTGCCCGGCAAGCGCTTGCGGTAGGTATGGCTGGGACGAACAATTGTTACGGGTAACTTGTTGTCTGTATGAGCTTGCATTAACAGCTTCTCACAGTCGATTTTCATGCGACTGTATTCCCAGAATGGATTATCCAGGGGAGTTGCTTCGGTGATGACGCCTTCGGTCCAGGGCTTCTGGTATGCCGATGCGGTAGAAATGAAAATGTATTGCTCGCAGTTGCCTGCGAAAGTGTCTATGTCGCGCTTTACAGTATTTGTATCGTAGGCAATGAACTGGCAAACGGTGTCGAATTTTTCTGCGGCTAGATTTTCGTAGAGTGCATCATCGTTTATGTCGCCGACTATTTTTTTAACTTCAGGGGCTAATGATTCCTTGCTATTGCCGCGATTGAATACGCTTAGCTGATGCCCTGCTTTTACAGCTGCCTCTACACAGGCGAAAGAGATTTCACCAGTGCCGCCAATGAAGAGCACCCTGGCCACGGAAACTACTCTTCAGTGCCGACGCGGGCACCACCCCTGGAATGCGCATCTACCAGATGATTCACTTCTTCTGCAACAAACTTCACATTACGATTTACGTCATGAATGGAATCCGTTGCAAACGCGGAACGGGCACTTTCATGAAACACGAGTCGTCCATCACCTACACCACCTTCATCTAACAACTTCAGGGCAGGATTGTTGTCGATCTGCTCCTTGTCTTCTGCAGAGATATCATGGACCAGTCGACCACGCCAGTGATTAGCCAGCCCGGAATGATAGGTGAGTCCGAGCATTGCACGGGGCCTGTCGGAATGATTCGGTACACCCCGGTGCCACATGCGGGGGTCACGAAAACAAACGGCACCAGTTGGAATTTCCATTCTTCCCGGTGGACCCCATGCTTCGATCAAATCTGGTCGGTCCTTGAGTCGATTGGTAGTCCATGTGGCAACTTCAGTCTCACGCTGAGAACCTGGATAGATTTCTGTCGCTCCATTTTCCTCGGTGATTTCCGCCAGAGCTACCGAACAGGAAAGCGTCGTGGTGGGAGGTGGCCAGGTCTGACCGTGGGCTTCTGCTTCTTCCGGTGTCTTCCAGGAATAGGGTCGATCGAAATGTAATGGCTGGCTCGTACTGCCGGGACAATTCACATTGCCGTTATAAAAACCAAGCCAGGCACCATCACCGAGAACTTCTTCCACCACACTTTCGATAAGTGGATTTGCTGCAAGGTCAGCGCAAACATAGGGAGCGTATCTGCGTAAGCCTAATTGTAAATGGCCGACCCCTGTATGCTGCTCGTGAGGAGTTAATTCGCCACGGGCACGAACCGTTTCAACGTCTTCGAGTATGGTAGGCAGTAGTAACTCGCGGGTTTCTTTCGAGACTAGATTACTAACCAGGGCGTAGCCGGTAGTTGAAATCGCTTCGTGAATTTCAGCAAGAACCTCTTTAGGAAGTGTGCCTGCTTCATGATCTGCTACTGTTGCCGTGTAGTGCACTTTCTAATACCCCTACTTTTACTCTTACGATCTCCGGATATATCTGCCAGGTCTTTCGTCTTTATATAGTCTACTCGCAAAATAGCTTATTTTAGTTGAGCTATAACAATAGAATAGTGAAGCTGCGTGGCAAAAGCTAGCTTATTTGGCGCTTTGAGACTCAAATCCCTGCTGAATGAATTCCATCGCGGTTTCGATGGCCTCTTCTCTCCCGATATTGTTGTCATGGGCAAATTGCGCTGCTGCGATGGACGAGGCCGAAGCCATGCGTACCAGCATGGCAGCATTTTTCCTTTTAATGCCTAAATCTTCTGCGACTGCATTAACGAGAAGTTTGCGCCGCTGCTTGTGATGTTCTTCCTGCTTTTCTTCAACCACCGCGGCCAGGTCCGGTTCCGCAAGCAACATGTCCATTACCACGTCTTCATCGTGGTGATCATAATTGCGAGCGACAAATACCCGACAGACTTCTTCCAGGGTACTGGCGTTATCCAGTGACTTTTTGACGGAGTCTAAATAGGCGTCATATTCCCTGATCAGGAGCTGCTGTAATAAATCCTCGCCGGAAGAAAAATAGTGGAATAACAAGGGCTCGCTTATTCCAGCAATGGCCACCAATTTCTTAAGCGAAAACTTCTGCAAGCCGTCGCTGGCAATGACCTGTTTAGCCACGTCCAGTATTTGATTGCGGCGGGCTTCCGGCGACAGCCGGGTGCGTTTTGGTATGTTGTTATTGGCACTGGTCATGAAAAATTCGACAGCCTTATATGCTTAAAACTACTCAAATACCGGTAGCCTGCTCGATGACCACCAGCTTGTTATTTTTGTACAGGTATAATAACGTGCTTTGCCATGCATACAATGCTTCGTTCAAATTTGTTGTCCGTTCCACTTACGGTCAGTGCTAATTAGGCGAGTTTGTACCAATGATGACCAAAGCTGAGATTGAACCTACATTGTTGGGACAGGACCACGTGGTCCTGGTGGTTGCGGATCTCGAGTCGGCAATTGAGAAATGGAGGGATCAGTTTGGCCTGCCCCTTCAGTACGAAGTCACCCATGAAGAGCATGGCCTGAGCCAGGCATTTTTCCCTCTAGCTGATGGCACTTTCATGGAGCTTATCGCCCCCACCAATGACCAATCCCGGGTAGCAGAGATCCTCAGGGAGAAAGGGGAAGGCATCCATGTGCTTGCCATGCAAGTGGATGATCTGGATAGGTCGGTGAATGCCCTGCAGGAGAAAGGAGTGGAGTTAATCGGCGTGGGTACGGATAGGGTTTTTATTCACCCTGATTCGGCAAATGGTGTCATGATTCAATTATGGCCAAAAGATCGACCTCATCGCTGGCGGGACGGGACTAATGACTCCTGAGTCTTTTTTCCTATTTAGATCCTTTCCATTTAGATCCTTTCTATATAAAAGAAACATGAAGGTATCGTTACTGGTTCTGGCCTGCGCTCTGCAAACCCTGTCCGCAAACGCCGCGGAGTATCCAGAAGCCTGGTACGAGCCCGCTCAAACCGCTTCCCAACTGGGTATTTCAGGATTTAGCCAGAGCCCGTTTTTAGAGGATGCCGACTTACCCGCAATTGAAGAGCGACTACCAGATGATCCGATGGTCATAGTTCCACTGGATGATATCGGTAGCTACGGGGGGACGGCTCACATCATCGCCGATGATATTCCTATGGTGTCCTCCCACGAAGGGCTGGTCACCATTGCGCCGGATCTCAAGACCATCTTGCCCAATCTGGCCGAAACTTTTTCCTACAGCGAAGACGGTCGCGAACTAACGCTTAGATTACGCCCGGGATTGAAATGGTCTGATGGACATCCTTTAACAACTGAAGACTTCCTGTTCGTAGTAAACGAATTGCAACTCAATACCGAGTTTCTTCCGGTTACCTTCCGTGATTTTGTTGGTGTGGAGTTACGCGCACTGGATGAATTAACGCTGGTCTTTAGTTTTGAGAATCCCAATCCGTTCTTCATAAACTACATGGCACAATCGCCAGACCTGTTTATGTTACCGAAACATTACTTCCAGAATTTTCACCCTAGCTATACAGACAGGGCGATTATTGAAGAACGCATGGAGGAGATGGGCTTTAGTAACTGGTCCGCTTTCGTCTTTACCAGCATGCAACAGCGCCGTTTCCCGGACCTGGTTAATCAACCTACTATGCGTGCCTACAAGGCAGAGAGTCTTACCCCTGGTCTATACACTTACAAACGCAATCCCTACTACCACAAGATCGATCCCGCAGGGCAACAACTCCCCTATATCGACACTATCGAAGCGCAGGACATCAGGGACAATGCAGTAGCCACAGGGCAGGCATCCACCGGTCAATTGGATTTTTCCGGTGTGCGTATGCAGACCAAAGAAATACCGCTCCTAAAATTGGGCGAACGCAACAGCGGCATTAAAGTCAGTATTTGGAATCGTATACACGGCAGCGATTTGTCTATCCAGGCCAATATGAACTACGCCGACGAAAAGAAACGGGAACTATTTGAAGACGTAAGATTTCGCCGGGCACTGTCTATCGCCATCAATCGTGACGAGATGAATGAAATAATTTATTTCGGTCGTGGCACGCCACGACAGGTCACGGTTCTTCCCAACAGCGATTACTTCGAACCAGAATTTGCTACAGCTTACACTGAGTATGATCCCACGACTGCCAATGCGTTATTGGACGAAATGGGTTTGCTTGATGTTAACAACGATGGCTTCCGCGAGTTTGCCGATGGCAGCCAGATGACTTTTGCCCTGGAATTTGTTGAAACGGAAACACCCAAGCAAGTATCCATGGAATTAGTCACCAGCTACTGGAATGAGGTCGGTGTCGATATACGCATGCGCATTATCGATCGTAATCTGCAATATGCCCGGGCCATTGCCGGTGAATTTGAAATGACCCTGTGGCATGCGGATCGTACCACCGACATCTTGTTTCCTATTAATCCTGACTTCTGGGTCCCCCGAAAACTGGCCGCCAGCCTGGCCCACTGGAGTGAGTGGTCCCGCTGGTACTTAACCGGCGGCGAGCTGGGTGAGGAGCCTCCTGCTGAAATTCGCCAATTGCAAGAGTGGGCAGATGAAATGAGCACTTCCATGGAACCGGAACGACGGATTCAGCTTGGCAAACAGATTCTTGCCGCCAACGCAGAGAATGTCTGGACTATAGGTACCATCGGTATGGCACCCCACCCCGTGGTAACTTCTGACAGATTAAGAAACGTGGTTGATACTGGTTTTTGGGGCTGGGATATCCGCTGGACCATGCCCTATCACCCCGCCACCTGGTATTTAGCTCAGTGAGACCGTATGTGACTTCATGAAGAATTACGTACTGCGCCGTTTGCTGGGCATGATCCCTACCCTGGCCGTTATTTCCGTACTGGTCTTTATCGTTATTCAATTGCCGGAAGGCGATATCGTCACCTCCACGGTGGGTCAGCTGGAAGCCACCGGCGTCGACATGAGCGACGACCGAATCGAGAGTCTGCGGGCCCAATACAACCTGGACCAGCCGCTGCCTATTCAATACCTGTACTGGATTGGTAACTTCATAACAGGTGATATGGGTTTTTCCTACCTCTACGCGCAACCGGTAAATGAACTGGTGTGGGAACGGCTTGGATATACCTTGCTGATTTCCATTGGCGCTCTGATTTTTACCTGGTTACTGGCTTTGCCCATCGGAATTTATTCTGCCGTGCGACAGTACTCTACTGCCGACTATGCCTTTACCACTGTGGGTTTGATTGGGCTCGCCACACCAAATTTTCTTATCGCCCTTATTCTGATGTACCTGGGTTACAACTGGTTTGGCTTGAGCTTTGGCGGCCTGTTCTCTCCCGAATACATTAACGCGCCCTGGACTTGGGGACGCTTTACAGATTTATTAGCACACCTGTGGATTCCAGTTATTGTGATTGGCACATCAGGTATGGCCATTACCATGCGCCTGATGCGTGCCAACTTACTGGATGAATTGGAAAAGCCCTACGTAACGACGGCGCGCGCCAAGGGAGTGCCACCACTGAAGTTACTCTTGAAGTATCCGGTGCGTATCGCCATCAATCCATTTATCAGCACTATTGGTTTGTTATTGCCAACATTAATTTCCGGTGAAGCCATCGTTGCAGTAGTACTCAACTTGCCAACTACCGGACCTTTATTGATTCAATCGTTGATAACCCAGGACATGTATCTCGCCGGTAGTCTCATTATGTTACTCAGCGTACTAACGGTAGTAGGTATGTTGCTCTCTGATTTGTTGCTTGCCTGGGTGGACCCGAGGATTCGTTATGAACGAACTTAACGAATTGACTCCGGGCCAACTCGCATGGTTACGATTTAGGCGCCATAAGTTAGCCATGGTGGCGGGTGGCGTGCTGATATTGTTTTACCTGCTTGCCTTCTTCTGCGAATTCATCAGCCCCTATACACCGGATCAAAGAAACGCCAGGGCAATCAACGCGCCGCCAATGGACATTCGCTTCTTCGATGCTGAAGGTGATTTTCACTTGAGGCCTTTTGTATATGGATGGGAACTTAATATCAATGAAGACACCTGGATGCGGGAGTACCAGGAAGACACTTCAACCCGTTATGAAATCAGCTTCTTTGCCCGCGGCGAGCCTTATGAGTTCTGGGGAATAATTCCTACGGAACGCCACCTGTTTACGGTCGATCAAGAAAGTCAGGGCTATATCCACTGGTTTGGTACTGACTCCCTGGGCAGGGATATGTTTTCCCGCGTTCTTTATGGAGCCCGGGTTTCTTTATCCATAGGAATACTAGGTGTAGCGCTTACTCTTTTCCTGGGAGTTTTACTGGGAGGCTTCGCTGGCTACCTGGGTGGTGTGTTTGATAATGTCGTGCAACGCATTACCGAAGTACTGCAATCGATTCCAACGCTACCGCTGTGGATGGCATTGTCTGCTGCCCTCCCGGCAGCCTGGTCGCCACTCGCTACTTACTTTGGCATAACTATTATTCTATCCCTGTTTGGCTGGACTACCCTGGCGCGACAGGTGCGTGGCAGGTTCCTGGCAATGCGGGAAGAAGATTTTGTCGTTGCTGCGCGACTGGTTGGCGCCAACGACAGGCGTATCGTGTTTCGCCATATGCTGCCGAGCTTTGTCAGCCACATAATTACTACAGCAACCCTGGCTGTTCCAGCCATGATCCTCGGCGAGACGGCATTGAGTTTTCTTGGCATCGGATTGCGCGCCCCGGTGGTCAGTTGGGGTGTGTTGTTACAACAGGCCCAGAATTACCAGGTTATTGTGATGACGCCATGGCTGTTACTGCCCGGCGCATTTATTGTAGTTACGGTTATCGCATTTAATCTGCTGGGTGATGGTTTGCGGGACGCGGCAGATCCTTACAGCAGTCTGAGCAAAGCTTGAGATCGGTTCGAATTGGAAAATGAGTGATCATCTGGTTTCAATAAAAAATCTAACGGTGGAGTTCAAAACCGAACTTGGCAGTGTGACTGCATTGAAAGATGTCTCTTTCGATTTGCCCAGGAATTGTATTACTGCAGTAGTAGGCGAATCGGGTTCCGGAAAATCAGTCACCAGCAATAGCATTATGCGACTACTGCCGGATTCTGCCCAGACATCCGGCGAAATAGTGCTTTACCCCCAGGGAGCGGAACCGATTTCTATCACTTCGCTATCGGAAAAAGATCCACAACTAATTAAGCTCCGGGGTGGCCTGGTGAGCATGGTGTTCCAGGAACCCATGACGGCACTGTCACCGGTACATCGAATCGGTGATCAGGTAGCAGAGGCGGTAGTTTGTCATCGCGATGTAAGCAAGGAAGTTGCCTGGTCGGAAGCGGCGACCATGCTGGAGCAGGTGGGACTAACCGACGTACAAAACAAGATGCGTATGTATCCTTTTGAGTTTTCCGGAGGAATGCGGCAACGAGTAGTCATAGCCATGGCGTTAATCTGTCATCCACAATTACTGATTTGTGATGAGCCAACTACTGCTTTGGACGTCACTATCCAGGCAGAGATTCTGGTACTAATAAAATCACTGCAACAGCAGTTGCAGAATTCGGTGTTGTTTATTACCCATGATCTCGGGGTCGTCGCTCAGGTGGCCGATCGCGTTGTGGTTATGTATGACGGCCAGGTGCTGGAAGTAGGAGACGTTAAGCAGATATTGAAAAATCCCAGCCATGCTTATACCAACCATCTACTGGCTTCCATGCCAGGATTTGAGCAGAAGGGAAGCACTGATACCCATCTGAAAAACTGGGCAGACGGTGCGCCCATTGGCAGCGGTACTGCCCTATCCACCGCCGAAGATGGTCGCCAGCTAAGGGAGTTTGTGTAATGGCTCAATTACTCTCGGTTGAAAACCTCAGTAAATCCTTTGGAGATCAATTAATCGTCAACTCTGTCTCCTTCGATGTTAATGAATCCACCACCCTGGGTATTGTTGGTGAATCAGGTTCAGGCAAGACTACCCTGGTACGTTCAATTCTTCGTGCCATGGATCCCGATTCCGGGTCGGTGCGCTATAACAGTAAAGACGGCTGGCAAAATCTACACGAGTTAACGGCAAAGGAGTTATTACCACTACGCCGCGAGATTCAGATGATTTTCCAGGATCCTTTCGCATCATTAAATCCGCGTATGACCGTGCAGACTATCCTGGAAGAACCTTTGATAATTCATGAGCTCGGAGATAAGGCCTGGCGCAAACAACGAGTGCTGGAGATGCTGGAAAGAGTGCAACTGGATCCGTCTTCGGCGTCGCGATTCCCCCATGCTTTTTCCGGCGGACAGAGACAGCGTATAGGTATTGCGCGAGCGCTCATACTGGAACCACGCCTGGTTGTCTGCGACGAGTCAGTCTCGGCACTGGATGTTTCGGTACAGGCACAAATTCTCGATTTGTTAAAAACACTACAGCAGGAATTTGGTCTCACCTACTTGTTCGTCGCCCATGATTTAAGAGTAGTGCGGGAATTCTGCGACGAAGTCCTGGTAATGTATTCAGGCAATGTAGTGGAACAGGGGCCGGTGGAAGAAGTGTTTAACAATCCCGGTCATGACTATACGCGCTTGCTGCTTTCGGCGATTCCATCCCCCGACCCCGAAGAAAAACTCGAGCCCCTGGATCGCAGCACGCTCAACCTGCAAACAGCTTAAGTCCAGATTCACTAGGGCAGCGGTCGCTGCACGCGCTCGATAAACATCTCGATAAATCTGGGCCAATCCAGATCGTATTGCACATTCATTTGCACCGAGCCTTCGGCACCGGGCCAGACATTGCGACCGCCCACGGAAACACCATAACTAATGCCATGATTGATATTCACATCCACATACAGGGACTCAGTCGTAACCAGGGTGGGATCAATCAGGCTGGCAACGGCAATCTGATCGTACATAAACCAGGAACGGTCAGGCGCCTGTTGGAAACGTGGACCCAATGTCTCTGCGAGTAAAGCGGTAAGCCCATTCTCGACCTCCACCATCTTCTCATACCAATCCCTGGTCAATGAGGATTTCCGGGAAACATTAAGTGGTGAAAGCTCGATGGGAATTCCAGAGCGCAGGGTAACTCTTGCCGCTTCTGGATCTACCCAGAAATTAAACTCGGCATTTGGGGTTATGTTACCGGCACCATCGGGAAGTGCGGCGATAGCTCCTCCCATGATAATGAGCTGTTTTAGGTTAGCTGCAAATTCAGATTCGGCTCTAATAGCCTGGGCAATGTTAGTTAGGGGACCGATCGCAACTATGGTTACTTCGCCCGGGTTTTCCATGACTGTCTGCACAATGAAATCAACAGCAGACTCTTCTTCCGCTAGTTTGGTCGCGTAACCCCCGGAAGGAACCGGTGGTACTTCATCGGAATACCAGTTTCCGTAATTGTTGATGGCGAAGTCACTGACATCATGGACCAGGGGCATGTTGGCTCCAACAAACACCGGAATTGCCGGTTGGTTCGCAATCTCTAACATGCGTAAAACATCAGATGTTGCCCGCTCTACACTGTCGTTCCCTGCGACCGTAGTGATACCAAGTATTTCTAGTTCCGGTGACTGCAGGGCAAGCATTAATGCCAGGCTGTCATCCTGCGGTGGCATAACGAAATCTGTATCGAAGATGATTGGAATACTTTCCTGGGCCAATAGGAATATTGGAAACAGGGTAAAAAGTAGAGTGAGTAAAGTACGCATCTGAATTATTGTTGTTTTTGAATTCTTGGCAGTATGCCATTAGAGGGGGCTTTTCGAAACCCGGACATATGACTCCAGGTTTTTATTGCTAAGCTGGGCCGTACCCTACTATGAGCCAGCTATAAACAGCAATAACGAGCAATAAATAGAAGAAAGAGCTCAGGTTTGTGGAAGGATGAAGTGTCAGGATGTTTCTGTAGTTGAAGCGCTATGGCTTCTCAGTTGCTTCATTGCAACAGGCGATAATCAGGAGAAATAATCTGATTGGGATGTTCCATCTGTTTCAGGTAATGAGAAGGTGGAAGCGCATTCTCCCCAAATGAGAAATGGAATGCTCCCTTGAGCAATGTTTCATTTGAATCAAACGCTGCCCATTCGACCCGGTAATAATTTGCGTCCTTGAGATCTGGTAAGGGATGCTCATAGTGAATTCCCGTTTTCCCCTGATAGCGAAAGCCGATATCGAGCCCGTCCTTGCCTTTGCTGGGGTCTTTAACTACCAGCTTCACTAAACGCACTGCCGAATCGAAGTGCAACATGATGGACTTGGGCGCTACACCGAGCACCTCATCATTGTCGGGCATGGATTCCAGGAGTGCGCTTCCCTCCGCAGACATAGTATGGGATCCATGCTGTGCAAAGGACGCCGTACTTGCAACTGTTAACAACAGCAATACTGCAAAGGAAACTGGTTGGTGTTTATACATACCGGATCTGATAATTGTTTCAACTAGCACTGAACAAGTGAGAGAAGGAAAGAGCAAGCTTTCCCTCTCTCAAAATGTCTCTGGACTGAAACTTCCTGTCGATAATTAAGGAGTCACGTTTACCGTCAGGTATTGATCCGAATACAAGCCACCATCATCGGCTCTTCCCCAGAGCAGATAGGTGCCGGGCTCGTCGAAGGTAACGGAGACATCAATAACACCGTCTTCCGGCAATTCCGGTGGCACCCACAACCAGCTCCAGGGTGAATTCGCCGAAGGTCGCGTATCTTCCCATGGCTTAACCTGGGGAGGGTCGAAGTGCACGATTTCCTGTAACGGTGCGTCGGTTTCTGGCCCACGATAAACATTCCAGGACAAATACAAACCATTGTTTTTCGCGACAGTTGGTTTTGGTGGAGGTGTCATCATCATGCGCTTACGCACCATCTCGGGCGTAGCCAGTGCAGCTGCTGCACCACCGATTAACCTGACACGGCGCATTGGATCGAATGGTTTGGGTACGCCGTCATCGGAAACCTGAGTCTGAAAACTAAGAGCTTCCCCCACTCTTACCGTACGAATCTCGTCACCAATTAGCTGATTTGCTGGTGGTACATTTGCCCGTGTTTCCGCATCTGATGAGCCAGCACCCAGTGCGCCGGTTTCAGACATGATAATCATATTATCGATCTTGTAGTCAGCACGCAGGGTTCCATAAGCTTTTCGGGTTAAACCGTTTGGCGAGGTAACCTCCCACACCAGCTCACTGTCGCCAAAATCGCTGGGCACGATCACATCGAATGTGAATCGATTGCGACGGGGTAAAAAGTGGGTAGGCTGTCCTCTATCGACCGGTCCCGGCGAGAAGAAGTTATTTTCTCCAATTGGAATATCCAGTTCTTCCTGCCAGTTATGATTGAAGTAACCAAATGTTAATGAAATGGTGCCGTCATCATTTTCTCGCCAGCCTTCATAAGCAACTTCGGTGTGTTGACCACTTTGAAAAGTATTTCTTGCATAAGCGTAGGGCTGCTCAGCTTGTGCCATGTTAGCTAGCAGTGTAGCGACTGCAATGCCTAAAAAGGAAAGTGTTTTAATCAATCTGTTTGCTTTCATATTTCACCCTCTAGGGAGCATTCCTTCTAATTTCTTAGATTTAATTTCTTCTTCGATTAACGAATTTTCGTATAGAAAAATCAGTAATCATTAGTCACTGGCCGCTGCCTCTTCTTCAATTGGCCAAACCAGTGGTGTTAGACATAAAGGGCAGCCGATAACATGATCGTTCGGACCAAGATTGAGATTGGTGCGCCGCTTTTCCATTTCTTCCATGAATTGTTCGTCTGTCATCGTGACTCGAATGCCCAGATCGATAAACATATTGGTTACTGAGCGATTACCTGATCCCTGCCAATTACGTGGATCCGGCACATTGGGATTGGCGGCTGTGTTATCGAAGTAACCGGTGATATGAAGAATGGTGCCTTTTGGCAATAACGGGGTGTAGTCATCCTCATAGGGATACCCTCTTACCCAGTTATGGTCGTAACCAACACAGGACAGGGTTTCGACAGAATAGCCCCAGATTGCCTCGAGACACATCCGCTCGCCGGGAGCGTGTAAGTGTGGCTCAAACGTGATTACCTTGGTGTGTTCGGATAATACCTGGTAAGCATGTAGCTCCTGGTCTCTTGCATCCCCTTCAACACTGATGTCGACACCGTTGCCCAGGATGCTAATGGCACTTCGGTACTTTGGTTCGTAGTCTTCAGGATGAAAGGTGAAACCTATTTGCAGATGCCCGGTTGTGTCACGGCCATTGGAATGCATGTGCACAGAATCAGTATAGAAAGCGGAATTTGCTCTCAGCAACGGACCCGCATCGGGATCGAAGACATCACCGTTTCTACCTACTTCGTGAACCGGCCAACTTGTTGCCTGACCCGGAATTACATCACCATTCTCATCCAGCACTTCGGTACGCCAGATCATGTGATGGAATATAAATAAACCGCCAACTGTGTCAGAAGCTTCTGCTCCAACACCGACATCATTGATTTCCACGATCTCCACTGACTTAACATAACGGTCTTCGGTAAGACCTGTAGGCACGCTGGCTATTTCGCCCCACCAGTCCGGGCGACCTGCAGCCATGAAGAAATCTTCAGTATTAACGATTAGATCCGGTTCACCCAGCTTCCACTTAATGCTGTCATCGAAAACAAGTGGTTGGGGTGCATCTGCTTCGTCACCTTTTGGAGTGCCAGTCCTGGCCCAGGTTGAAATCGCTGCGATCTCTTCATCGCTTAAAGAAGGATCATTCTTAAAGTTTTGAATTCCAATGTCCTTCTCTGCATACCAGGGCGGCATAGCGCCAGCTCGATCACGCAAGCCTGTCTTGTATTCAATAAGTCCGGCGAAGGGCGCTACCTGTTCGTAACTAACCAGGGACATTGGAGCAACGCCACCGGGACGATGACAGTTTTGGCAGCTGCGCTGCAGTATGGGTTCGATATCTTTATGGAATGTGACTTCCTGAGCCACGGTTAATGGTACATAAACCAGGTAAGCAAGAGCGAGCAGTAATACTTTACTCAGCAAGGATAAAATTCGCATTTCTATCTCCTATCTTAAAGCTGTATTCTCAAAGCTGGATTCATTCTTGCTCAGCTCCAGCTAAAGGAAGCGTGCAGGAATGGGTTAATTGTTGGATTGATTAGAATCATTTATTTGCAGAAATTCTTCTCAAAGTTTTACGAATGCTTCTTAATTTTTGGGAATCGGTGATTACCTTGATCTAAAACAAATTTTTTGGCCCCATCCGTAAAAGGCAGGCCTGCCATCTCAGCATTCCATCGGGGTATAGCCTGTAAAGGGAACACCGATAGTCAGCAGCTCAATCGAGTAAAAAAAATCCCCGGATCTTCGCAATCCGGGGATTTTTCTCAAACTCTAATAGTTTCTTACTATGGTGTAACCGTCACCGGTACATAGGCGTTCGACCAACAGCAAACATTGTCGAACTGGCTATCGGGTGCCGAGAAGTTGTCGACTCTGAGCCGAACAACGTAGTCACCTGGCTCAGAGAAGGTAGCCTGAGTAGTAACCTCGGTCCAGCCATTGCTAGCACTTGCACCACTTTCACCGCCTTCTTGCGCGCGTTCACGCCCGGTGATCTTGGCATTTTCAATATTGGGTTCCGCAGGACCCTGGTGCAGCATCCACTCAGTACCCAATGGATAGAAGAG
The DNA here is from genome assembly GCA_964616225.1 of uncultured Pseudohongiella sp. Lineage (GTDB taxonomy): Bacteria > Pseudomonadota > Gammaproteobacteria > Pseudomonadales > Pseudohongiellaceae > UBA9145. The sequence goes on along the minus strand of CAZTTE010000001.1, from coordinate 464,587 downwards.
ACTCTCGTTGTCTTCATAATCCGCGCGGTTACCGCGGTCCTGAACCAGCGCCGATAGCGTTACCGGCGCACCAACGGTGGTTGTAATGCGCGAGGCATAAATTCCAACGGGATCCGTACTCTCTGGGCCAGTAGCGCTGAAGCGAATCGCTGGCTTCAAAGTACCCAGCGCTCTTTCACCGGCACTCATCTCGTAAGCCGCCGTCGTTGCCCGACCAGGTACCGAATAGGTTTTTCCACCGGAATTCAGCGTCCACACAATTTCAGTGCCGGCCATGTCAGCAGGTACAGTTATGGCAAATGCTCCACGCTCTTGCAGACCGACGAAACCAGGTCGACGGTACACAGGAAAATGGGTTGGCTGTACGCCATCGAACTCAGCTGGCTCGATAAAGTTATTGGGTCCAAGAGGAACATCAACTTTTTCTTCCAGGTTCTGGTTCGCGAATCCGAAGATCATGGTTACAGAATCGTCTTCGTTTTGGATCCAGCCGTTAAACATCGGAGCGACTGCTTCACCGCTGGCGCTTCTCGCGCCGAGCGGATAATCACGCAGATGTTCAGGCAGTTGTGCTAGTGCTGGCACTACCAACAGCGTAGTAAGTGCAATTGCTAGACTTTTTCTTAAGAGGCTCATTATTCGCCACCTCCACGACCCGCCATGCTGCGCTGATCTCTTTCCTTACGTTCGGCAAGCATTTGTTCGTAGCCCTCGTCATCAAGATGCGTAACCGCTATCCAGGCGTGGGACATTTCGTCTGTTGTGCGCTGACCTGCACCCACCCACTGATCCGGATCCGGATTGTGAGGATTGTTAGCTGAATTGTCGTACCAGGCAGTCAAGATGATGGTTGCGTTGGCGGGTACTAATGGCTGGAATCCATCTTCATAAGTGTGGCTGTGGTTCCAGCCTGCATTCCAGTCAGACGCCATACTCACTAACTCCCGTCGTCCAGTGCTGGGGTCGAAGATCTCCAGGGACATGGCAACTCCGCGCAGATGTAAGTGTGGCTGCCAGCTATCGAGACGAACCGGGTGATCGAAGGAATGAAAACCCTGGGTCATCAGCTTACCGTGTGGTTCGATCAGGAAGTCACCACCGCCGCTTAAGTTGTAAGCACGGAGATCCTGGTGATAAGCCTCTTCTTCAACGAATTCATCTTCTTCATCGAAGTACCAGATGCCTACAGAAACCTGATCATCTGGAACCGCAGTTCCATCGGGATAGTAGTGAATACTCCAACCAACTTTGGAATTTGCAGGTACTTTACGGCAGGCACCTTCCGGTACTTTTTCGCCGAGCTTGCCGAAAGCAAATTCGGAGAGACGATCGCCTCTTACCCATTCACCTTCTTCATTTTTAACTACGAAGTGAGAATTAGCGTGGTGGGTGGAACCGTGAGCTGCCGATGAAGGCAGTGTTTCTACCGCCTTAATACAGCGGCTTTCAGCCAGACCGGCATCAACTTCTGGTTCCCACCACAGGTCCTGACCATTGGCAGGAACATCCCAGGGAGAAGACTTGATGATGTGATCTGGGGGGCCTAGCTCATCAGCCAATCTCCATTCACCAACCGCTGGAAAATCCTGTGGCGGCGGCATCATTTCGGGATTACCCAGAGGTGATCCGGCGTCTACCCAAGCCACGATGGTGTCGATGTCTTCTTGAGACATACGCCAGTCGTTCTTTAATTCCTGGATGCCCTTGTCCCCATCATATTGATAAGGAGGCATCTCGCGACTAGCCACCTTCAACTGAATCAGGGGAGCCCATGGGCGGACTTCCTCATAGCTCGTAAATGACATAGGACCGATCTGCCCGGGTTGATGGCAAATCTGGCAATTGTCCTGAATGATTCTGGAAACTTCATTGGCGTATGTGGGGTGGTCTCCATCCTGGGCGAATGCGCTCATAGGCAGCATCGCCAGTGCGGAAAATAGCCCTAACACTCTGGTTTTATTCATGATTCACTCCGATTTAATTCTAATGACACCCTGTGTCACTCATTAGCAGGTTATTCAATTCAAACTAAGGATTTGCATGAATCAGTCTAGTTAGCTGGATAGGCAAAATATTGATATATGTCAGTGTATTTCGAGACTACCCCGCTCAACTTGTAACATTGTTTTTCAGGGCGTTTTTCCGGGGTCGATTTCAGGCTGCCAGGCCCGTATTTCGGCGCTTTGGCGAATAGCAGCCCACCTCCTCAGAATGGAGGAAAATCCATCAATCGTGATACTTCTATAGAGGCCAGGAATTAGCTCTAGAATTTGTAGCCAATTGAAATCATATAAACCCATGGATCGATCTCGACATCGGCTTTTACCTTCCCCAGAGCAGAGCTAAAACTGGCATCTGTATCGATATCGATGGTCCAAACCGAGGCGTTCAGCAGCCAGTTTCCCGGCAAGTCGATATCGATTCCGGCTCTTCCGGCCAGCCCGTAGGAATCATCCAGGTCCAGGCTCGATGCACCGAGTACTGATTTGGCGCTACTGGAAAGCTCTTTACTAAAAAATGTCGTGTAATTCGCTCCGATTCCCAGGTAAGGGCGAATTGTGGAGCTGGAATTTCCGAAAAAATAGAGAGCGCTCAGCGTCGGTGGAAGTTGTTTGGTTTCACCCAGGTCCGTTGCGTTAAATCCGTAAGCGCCAAGCCCCGCTGCAGATAGATCATGCTCAAACGGTGTCGCCGCCAATACCTCGAGTCCAATATTGTCCGATACCATGTAAACAAGGTTAAGACCAAGCTGGGTATTATCACCTACGCCCACTGAAGTAGCACCAAGTGCACCGGTTGCTGCGGTACTGATTAAGCTACTGCTTTCATCGGGAGCGACATTGGTAGCACCTACCCTGAGAATAATATCTCCTGCCTCATGAGCGACACTCGAGAAGGGAGTGAGAAACATGGCCAAGGGTGCAACTACTAATACAGATCTAATTAATTTCTTCATCAGGCTACCTTAGAATAGTTATTCAACTGTTCCATAGAATAGCGACTAATTAGGCGGGCTGATTTGATATAGCACAGGTCGTGGAGAGTAATTTTTGCGACCGCATGAGCGATTCTTCCTGCCAATCCGAATCTGACTTTCTTCACTAGGTTTCAGTAACGATTCCTTGCAAAATGCGTCTATTGGAAATTAATACCAGGGATTATGGCCTAATCTCTATCACCGGATTTTCTATAAAGGAAACAGCATGTTAAGCATCAAGAATCTCAGCAAAACCTATAGCAACGGAGTAAAAGCCCTGGACGGTGTCAGCCTGGAAGTACCCCAGGGCATGTTTGGCCTGCTGGGGCCTAACGGCGCCGGAAAATCGACCCTGATGCGGACACTGGCAACCCTGCAGGATGCAGATGAAGGCACGGCTTTCCTGGGTGAGATTGATATCCTCAATGACAAGGAATCCCTGCGCCAGGTGCTGGGGTATCTTCCACAGGAATTTGGTACTTATCCGCGCATCTCAGCCCAGCGCATGCTGGATCACTTCGCCGTATTAAAGGGTGTTGCTAATAAGAAGGAACGCAGTGATCTTGTCGATCATCTGTTGAACGAGGTCAATCTGTGGGATGTGAGGAAAACCGCTGTGAGCACTTATTCCGGCGGGATGAAGCAGAGATTCGGAATTGCCCAGGCTTTGATTGGAAATCCTCAACTGGTAATCGTCGATGAACCGACCGCTGGATTAGATCCGGAAGAACGCCGCAGATTTCACAATCTTCTCGCGGACATCGGCGAAGAAACCGTGGTAATCCTGTCGACCCATATTGTCGATGATGTCAGCGACCTCTGCTCGGACATGGCAATAATGGGAGGCGGAAGAATTTTGTTGAATGGCCACCCGAACGAAGTCATCGACAGGCTGAAAGGCTCGGTCTATGCCAAAGTTATCGATCGCAACGAAGTTCAGAAATATGAAGAAAATCACCAGGTTTTATTTTCAACCCTGGTAGGAGGGCGCACAAAAATACACGTAATGAGCGAACAGGATCCTGGAGAGGATTTTGAGGCAACCAGTGCAAGTTTGGAAGATGTTTATTTTTCAACGCTGCACGAACACAAAATCCAAATTGCTGCATGAAACTGGCCACCTAAAACTTAAGGCTCAATAAGAGACTCTCCCTATGTTTGCTCAAATATTTAAATTCGAACTGAACTATCATGCCAGGCAGCCATTGGTTTACGTTGTCTCGGCCATTATGTTTCTGCTGAGTTTCGGTGCCACTGTCTCTGACAATATTTCCATTGGCGGCACCATCTCTAACATCTACATCAATTCCCCTTTCAACGTCATTAATGTATTGGCCAGCATCAGCTTTCTAACGTCTATCATTGCAGGTGTTGCTTTCGCCTCCAGCCCGGTGTTGAGAGATTTCGATCAAAATGTTGCAGAACTTTTCCTGACTACCCGGGTAAACAAATTTGAATACATGTTCGGTCGATTTTGTGGTGCGATCACATTTTCCTTATTCGTGTATTTCGCCGCCGGATTCGGTGTGTTTCTCGGCGAGTTCATGCCCTGGCTTGATCCGGAACGAGTGGGACCACTGCGACTGGATGCATACTGGTTCGCCACCTGGGCTCTCGCAATTCCAAACATTTTGTTAATGGCAACGCTTACATTTCTGGTAGCAACATTAACACGATCGCTAGTGGCAAGCTTTTTAGTTCTGTTGCTTGTTCTGGTGGTGCAATCGGTGGTTGCTTCGCTGGTTGATCCCGAAGATATTCGGCTGCTGAGTTTGCTCGATCCATTCGGGCAGGTTGCCCTGACCGAAATCACTCGCTACTGGACTCCATTCCAGATGAACGAGCAGATCATGCCTGTAAGCGGGAGTTTTCTTTATAACCGCCTTATTGTTGTTGTGCTAATGGTTCTGCTTTCTCTGGCCGCCTATCGGTTTTTTCCTTTTTCTCTGGAGTTTGCCACCGAACAGGGCAGGCTGAAGAAATTACTTGCTCGATTTAAAAGAAAGAAGAAAGAAGAAGACTACATACCTGCACCGACAGCAGAAGTTAACGTTACCCAACAGTTCGGTTTCGCAGCGCAGCTGCATCAATTCATTTCGCTTTTACGAATTGAGTTTTACAACGTGATTGTTGGCAAAGCGTTTATCGTGTTACTGCTGCTGGGAATTCTACAGGTTAGCTTAAGCGCCATTTTGGGATTGGGCGGGATTTTTGGCACAGACGTTTACCCAACAACCAGCGCAATGGTTTTGATTATTAATGGAAGCTACTCACTGCCATTGGTGGCGGTACTGATTTTCTATTCTTCTGAACTTCTGGTGCGAGAAAGAACTGTAAAAGTGTCGGAAATGATCGACTCCATGCCGCAACCCAATTGGGTAATTATTGCTGCCAAGCTAGCCGGCCTGATGATGGTAATTGCCGCCATGTTGCTTGCAGCAATTGTAGCGGCAATGGCGGTGCAGACGTTTAAAGGCTATTTCGATTTTAGTATTTCACAGTACATCTTTGGCCTCTTTTCATTCTTTCAATTTCCAATTTGGTTTACCTGTGTGCTTGCCCTGTTTACCCAGGTGATCACGGGAAATCGATACATTGGTATGTTTCTGGTGGTGCTGTATTTCGTCGGCAGCCTGATCCTGCCGCAGCAGGGCTTCGATCATAATCTCTACCTGTTCAGTACACCCTTTATACCCTATTCCATCTTTACCGGCTTCGGCCCCAATCTGAGCGCCTTCGTCTGGTACTCGATTTACTGGACTATCTTTTGTGCAATGTTGTTGATCGTGGTTCATTTATTGTGGCAACGGGGCAGCGAACTGAAGAATCGTTTTTCCTGGAGCAGCATTAAGCCCAGGCTTACACCTTCTGTTGCGGCTGCCAGTATTGTTTGCCTGTCAGGGTTTGTGGCTACCGGTAGTTATATTTTTTACAACACCAACATACTTAACGAGCGGATTAGTGCTCTCGATGTAGAGGAAAGAACAGCAGACTACGAAAAAGCATACAAGCAGTATGAAAACCAACTCATACCTGACATCGTCGATATGTATGTTGAAGTGGAAATCTATCCTGACGAGAAAGAAGCCTTTGTTGCTGGTCGCTACTCTCTACAGAATAATTTTGATGAAGCTATTTCTGAGCTGCACTTCAGCATACCGCCGAATATCACTGTTAACGAATTAACTATTCCTAACTCGGAAAATACCCTGAGTGATTCCAGGCTTGGTTACTACATTTACTCGCTAAACGAGCCGATGCAACCCGGGGCAGCGTTTGATGCAAATTTCGACATCGCCTGGCTAACCCCGGGATTTGTAAATAACTCGCCAAACACACGACTTCTGAGCAGCGGCACCTTCTTTAACAATGTCGAATTTTTTCCAACTCCGGGATATTCGAAGGGGGCGGAGCTTCTCGATAATAACCGGCGCCGGCGCTACGACCTGCCACCAGCGGAACGGGCCGCCAGTATTGATGACGAGAGCAAATACGACCAGGGATTCGGCACGATTCGAATGCGCTCAGGTTATGAGGCTATCGTCAGCACCTCTTTAGATCAGATGGCGGTAACGCCGGGCTACCTGGAAAGAGAGTGGGAAGAAAATGGTCGTCGCTATTTCCATTACAAGATGGATGAGCCCATCTGGCCCTTTGTCTCCTTCCTGTCGGCCGACTATGAAATGAAGGCGGACACATGGAACGATGTCGATATCGAGGTGTATTACAAACACGAGTACAACGTCGATCGCATGATCGAAGCCTCCAAGAAGTCATTGGATTACTTCACGGAGAATTTTAGTCCTTACCAGTATAACCAGTATCGAATCTTTGAGTTTCCAAGACAGCGCGGAACCTTTGCCCAGTCTTTTCCAAACACGATTCCGTTTTCAGAAAACATAGGATTCGTTGCGGATATTCGAGACCCTGCTGACATCGACTATGTTTTCTATGTTACTGCACATGAGTTGGCCCATCAGTGGTGGGCTCACCAGGTTATCGGCGCCAATGTGCAAGGTAGCGCAGTGCTAACCGAAACCCTGTCTCAATACTCTGCTCTTATGGTTATGGAAAAAGAATACGGGCAGGCCCATATGCAGCGCTTCTTGAAGTACGAGTTGGATAATTACCTCAATAGTCGCGGCGCAGAAGTTCTGGAAGAACTACCCTTAATGTTGGTAGAGAACCAGGGCTATATTCACTACCGTAAAGGAAGCCTGGTGCTCTACGCCTTGCAGGATTACCTGGGCGAAGAGACTGTTAACAGAATTCTGAGAGAGTTTATCGGTGAATGGGGTTTCCAGGGTCCACCCTACCCCACTACTCGAGATCTGATCACCAAGTTTCGTGAGAACGCCAACCCCGAATTTCAATCGGTCATTACCGATCTATTTGAAAAAATTGTCATCTTCGACCTGCGCACGGAAGACAATACTTACAGGCAACTTGACGATGGCAGTTTCGAAGTCACTATTAATGCTATCGCCTCCAAGTTCGAAGCGGATGGCGAAGGAGAAGAAGTGCCGGTGGCGATGGATGCGCTAATCGATGTGGCTGTGCTCGGTGAAGAAAATGAAGAAACGGAAATTCCCGAAGTTCTCTATATCGCGAAACATCGCATCGATTCGGAGAATCAAAATTTTACGATTACTGTAGACAGCGAACCAGTTTCTGCAGGAATCGATCCTTTCAACAAGCTGATCGACAGGAATCCCGACGATAATATTTCATCGGTGCAGCTAAGTGAGGAATAAGAATTCCTGAACACTTCACCTTACTAAAAGACATAAAAAAACGGCGGTGTTTCCACCGCCGTTTTTGTTTTGCTTGCTGCTAAACAGCTTTAGAGTTTAGAAGCTCCAAAGCAGTCTTGCGTACCAGCGTCGACCACGTCCATCGAATACAGAAGGATCAAATGATTGACGTCTGAATAGAGGGATCTCTTCATCCGTGGCATCGATAATGCCAAGAGTGAATCTTGCAGTTCCCATATTTTCATTAGCCCAATCATGAGTATAAGCATACTGAATATCGAAGGTGTCGTAGCTATCTACCATACCTCGTGCATACTGCAGATCAAGAGGAGTTCTCTGATCTTCTGCTATATATGCGCGGTGACCAAGAATCTGGTAAGAACCAATGTGGCGATTAAAAATCGACACGCGATGGTTATTATTGGTCCAGGTTAAGCTGATAGTTCCTTTATTGTCTGGCACTTCGCGAACAATATTCTGCTCACCGTCGGTACCAGCCGCATCGGTTTTTCCTGTTTCCTGTAAGCCTAATTCCAGACCTGGTACATCTTTCACCAGATACTCATCAATGTGAGTGTAATCGAGTCCAAGCCTCCATTGGCCCCAATCAGTATCCCAGCTGTAGCCAGCAGAAAGGTCAATACCCTGAACTTCGATATTACCGGCGTTAACCGCAGGTAAGGCGATTGTAATCAGTCCACCGTTAGTATCATTCAGGTTACGCTGAATGTTTTGCGAACCATCTTCATTGAAGATTCGGTAAGCAAATGGACTTACTACACAGTTACGACGCTCGGCTGAATCAATACCAAAATCTGCTGTCAGTTGAGCAGGATCACAAGCAATAGGATTGCCATCAGGTCCGCGGGCATCAATTGGTAATGAATCATTAAGGATGTAATTGGAAGGATCGTTAACAACCTGGTTGAAAAGCTCAATTTCCGGATCCAATGCTGCCCTTGGAATTTGTGGCAGTACGCGGCTTTCAACTTCGAATCGCCACGCATCAGCACCGATGCTCAAACCATCCAGATCACCAGACGGTGTCCATTGAATACCGAGATTGAAAGTATCTGCATTCTCAGTTCCCAGGTTCGGATTTGGTTTACCCACTGTAAATGAGAAATTATTTTGCGCATTCTCATTGGTAGCTGGCAATAGTCCGGCACGTACATCCTGATTACGTAGTGGATCGAGAAGCGTTGTACCAAAAGCTTCAAAAGCCTGGTTCACCACACCGATATTGGGTGCACGGAATGATTGTGAGTAAGAACCACGAAGTAGCAATTCATCGATTGGTCGCCAGCTCAATGCCACCTTAGGCGATACGTCGCTGCCGATTGCGCCTCCATAGTCTTCCCAACGTAGTGCAATCTGTGACTCTACATTTTCAGCAAATGGTAGAGACAATTCGAGAAATACTGCATCCACGTCTCGCTCATCGGCGAAATTGAAAATACAGTTTGCACACTCCAGATTATTGGTGATTTCAGTCGCGTACTGATTCGGTTGTCCGAAAGGAGTAGGACTGTCATAACCAGTGATTACAGTCAGACCAGGAAAGTGCAGGTCTGGTGCTTTACCAGTTGCGCGACGGCTACGATGTTGATAACCGGCTGCAAACTGCGCTGTGCCGCCAGCCATTTCATACAACTCACCGGTAACAACTGCATCAAATACTTCAAGCTCATTGCGCTTGTCTGCCCGTAGCAGGTCTCTTGCAGTAATCCATTCAATCAACTCAGGAGAGTTTGCAAGGCTTGGATCAACCAAAGAAGTCAGGTAGGGATTAAAAAACTCACATCCACCCTGTCCGTGGTTAGTACTGGTTAAAGCCTGGGACCAATTTTCTCTAGTGTTCAGAATATAGTTCGGGAAGACGATATCGAAGAGACCGCCAAGGGCACCGAATCCAGGAACAGCAAGGAAGTTAAAGTTTGGTGTTCCATTTGGTGTACAGTTCGGACCTCCCAATCCGTACAAGGCCAATTCAGTACGATCACGAATCATCGTCTCGTACTCTTGCTCAATACTGGATTGACTCAATGAATAAGACACATCATAGGTCATCGCCCGGTCGCCCCATTCGAAGTCGCCGCGCAAGCCCATTTGAACACCCATGGTCTCACTTTCGGTGATACGGTCATCACCCTCTCTTGGCCAACCGGTGGAGATAGAGTTGCCTGGTGTCAGGAAGCCTTCTCCAAAACCACCATTTGAAACCAGATGGGGATTGTTAGCCGCTGGAGTGGTTACCGGAGCATTGCCTACATAGGGAGCAAGAACCCCGAGTAATCCTGGTCCGGGGATCGCGTGCAACGTTCTTGAGAATGCGTAGCCGCTACCTTCTCTGGTTGTTTCAACATCCGAGTACTGCCAGAAAGAATAGAACTCGGCATTCTCGCTGAAAGTGTGCTCAAAAGTGGCAGCAAAGCTGGAGCGCTCCTGACCGATGGCAATAAATTGCTCGTCCATGGTGTCTTCAACACAGGTACCGCTGCGGCGGCCTACACCGGTGAAGCGGTTATCAATGAAGAAATCGCCGTTTGGACCGGACAGGGTTTCACAAAGCGGGTCAGCCCAGACAAAACCACGAGTTCCACTAATACTTTCACCTAAGCCAAAACGTTCTGCCGTGTTCTGCGCAGTTAGTGCGGGATGAATATAGGCCGGATTAATATTGCCACCTAAAGGTGTGCTAATTCCGAAGGAGCCTACTCTACCAGTGGAAGTGACACGTTCAGGATCGTAGTAACTGGAATGCTCAAGCAGCACCGGCTCACGCTCGAAGTATTCACCGGAAACTACCAGGCGAGTATCACCGTTGTTAAAGCTGGTACCCCAGATACCGCTGAAAGTATCTTCATAAGTACCACCGGCTTCATCGATGCCCTGGGTATCGGCGTATAACTCCAGGCCTTCGAAGTCGGTACGCATGATAATGTTTACCACACCGGCTACCGCATCAGAACCGTAGAGTGCGGAACCACCGTCGGTTAAAACTTCAACTCGATCAGTCATAACCAGAGGAATGGAATTAAGGTCAACGAATTCCTGACCGGAGCTGCTAACTACCGCCGCCGGAGTAAAACGCTTACCGTTTACTAGTGTAAGGGTAGAGTTACCACCGAGGTTACGGAGGTTTACCGAAGCAGTACCAGATAACTGGCCAGCATCATTTGAGCCCGCCACACTGGTATCGGAACCCTGATTCACTTCCAGGTTGCTAATAACGTCCCAGATAGTTGAAGCACCCTGTGCCTCAATGCTGTCGCGGTCAATAACATCAACTGGAGATGGAGCGTCTAGCGGGCTGCCCCGTAAAAAGGAACCCGTTACAACAATCTCTTCAACTTCTTCGTCTTGCTGTGCAACCGCTGGCAGAGCCAGGGTAGATCCAGCAAGCATTATGGCAAGCGATAAAGCTTTTCGTTTGCCGGGAATATATTTGCGCAATGTATTTTCCCCCTTGATTATTGGAAATTTGCTAAATATTTAAGGTCCACACGCGTTCGTGATCGTGGAATTTCTATACGGAAAGAATGATTCTTATTATCGAACTCCCTGTTTGTATACGCCGTTAGCGTTTTTACTAACTTCCCCTGTATTGCGGCTTGGTGTAACCAGCCCCGCAAGTATGAAGAAAATAAAGGCCTCCAGCAACCGGCAACCGGCAATAACAGCTTAAAGCGCCTGTTTTCCTGCCTGTTTGCTATGGAAAAACCCCTGCTTTATTCACTTGTATCAAAATAGGACACTGTTTTGGGGCAACTATGCTATTGAACATGCAGTGGTACAGCATTTCAAAACAATGTTGGTATGGATGGAAAAGCCGTAAAAAACCGGGATTTTGCAGGTTTTTTCAGGGAAAAATTAGGGATCTGCCGATTTCAGGAATCGGCAACAATTGAGGATTCCGCTGCAGTGGCACCGGCCCTACTCATCAGGATTCCCACTACCGCAGCCACCGTGCCAGTAATTACCAGAGTGACTTGCCCAACACCAATATTAATCGCCTCTGTTGCCGGTAGTGCAATCAGACCGCCACCTATTGCGATGAATACGCGACCCGCAATACCCACTGGCCCCTGACGGTCAATAAATCCAATACCGATGAGATAGCTTTGCAGGCAACTGGCAATTAGCACGATACCAATAGCAACTTTAAGCGTAGCGATTAGCGTGTCGGTTAAAGAACCGGACATGACTATCGCTGGTTCCAGCACAAAGAAAAAGGGAATGAAATAAATAATGCTGCCAAGGCGCATGGCTGTGAAACCGGTGGCGAGTGCCGAGGAACCTGCAATGCTCGCCGCGGCAAACGCACCCAATGCCACGGGTGGAGTAATAAAGGAAAGCATGCCCCAGTAAAGAATAAACAGGTGCACACTCATTGGTTCCAATCCGCCCTGGATTAACGCTGGCGCCAAAACGATTGCCAGAAATACATAGGCGGCGGTTACGGTCATGCCGATACCCAAGAGAAAACTACTGAACGCACCCATTAGCAACAAGAGCAACGTTGAATCGCCGGCCAGATAGAGTAGGTCGTTAACCAGGGTTCCGGATAATCCAGTTACCGACAAGGCACCAACGATTAATCCCACCCCTGCCATGATAGTTAATAACTCCATCAACAATCTGCCAGTGGCCACCAGGAATGAACCAAGCTGTTTGATGTTCCAGCGATGATCGGTCGAGAACTGGTTCAGGACTAAAAGCAATCCGGTGGCAATAAACGGTGCCACTGCTTCTCTTTGCAAATACACCAGCAGGAAAATTAAAACCATGAAGGCGGCGATATAAAACCAACCCTGCTTCATGGTTTCACCAAGACTCGGAAGTTCTTCTTTTGGTGTGCCGACTAATCCTTTCCGCGCCGCATAAGCATCTACCTGTACGAACAATCCAAAGAAATAAAGTACAGCTGGAATGGCGGCGGCTAATGCCACGGTGGTGTAAGGCACATTCAGAAATGTCGCCATTACGAATGCGGTGGAACCCATAATAGGTGGCAGTAGCACGCCACCGGTTGAGGCACAGGATTCCACGCCAGCCGCGTATTCTTTTTCCATGCCGTTGTTTTGCATAGCAGGAATGGTCATCTGGCCGGTAGTTAATACATTAGTAATAACACTGCCACTCATAGAGCCCATTAAGCCGCTGGAAACAATGGCGACCTTGGCAGATCCACCACGAACATGGCCAAAGATGGCGAAGGCCAGGTTAATAAAGAAACGGCCTCCCCCGGTTTGCTGCAAGGCGATACCAAAGATCAGAAAGCCTATGACCAGTTGGGCGAAAGCGCGGAAAGGTAATCCGAGAATGCTCTCGATACTCATGACGTGATAAGCAGCAGTCTCTGCTGGTGTCGACGCCATACCGGAAATTGGTCCGGGTAAGCTCTCGGCGAATATAGGGTAAAGGGAGAAAACCAGGACCAGCCCGAACAGGACCATGCCGCCACTGCGACGCACCGCGTCCATAATGAGAATCCACAGCAGGTAACTCACATACACGGCGTGATCGGGAGCGGCAAACTCCCAGCCAAAGTCCAGCATAGTTTCGGCGTTGATAAAGAAAAAGATACAGGCACCGCATGCAGCGATAGCGAGGATGCCATCAATAAAAATGCTTTTAGGATTTTTTAGAGTCGGGTTTAGCAAGTAACAAAGGGGCAACAACAAGCCCATTAACGCATAGTAGTAATGGTTTTGTACGGTAATAATGAATTCGAGTAAGGGACGCTCGGAAAACAAGCGCAAGGAATCCATGGCCAGAAATGCGCTGCCGACGGCAGCGATACCAGTCAGCCAGCGTAGCGTTGTGGGTAATTCCTTGGGCTTAGCTGACACTAGCGCCAGACCGGATCGAAGCCGGCTGCCTCCAGGTGTTGCGCGCGAATTTGCATCCAGGCAGTTTGAAACTGTTCGGCATCGCGGATGTTCCGAGCAGAAGCTTCAGCCCACGCCGTCGCCAGTACTTCCTGGCGACGAATCAATTCCTGGTTGTGTGCGTCGATTTCATCGGTCCACACACCGAGCTCACGCCAGTAGTTCACCGCACCTTCATGGTAAGGCACGACCCAATCGAAAACTTGTCGATCCAGTGCCCAGCCAATAGCGCCGGGGTCTGAATCTTTGTAGTCGTCGTAGTTTTCGTTAATAGCCTTGGTGAGCGCATAAACAAGATCGTTGTCCTGCTCTTCCAGGGTCGTTAATAACGGGTAGGGATAAGTTCCTGCCTCATGGGGATTGTCTTCACTAATGGAGGCGCCACGGGTCGCCATGTGTTTGGTGAAATAGGGGCCGATTGCCAATAAACGATCCCAGCACTCCTGGTCATCATGGGGAACCGGTAACCAGGTAATGCCTCGAGGTGATGCTTCCAGTCGATACGGGGGGCCCGATACGGTAGTGCCATAAGCCACATCGACATCGCCATTAATCAATCCATTCCAGTTTGCTTCATAGCCGGGGAAATCCACCCGCACCACATCGTCCCAGGTTAATCCGGCACAGGCCATATGGGCTTCGATCGAAACATTTAAAGCTGGCGCAGCCCTGACAAACGGTACTCGCAGTCCGCGTAGATCGGCGGTGGTTCGTGCTCCTGTGTCTGAAGCTACCGCCACTCCCTGATTGCTCAACCCATTGGAAGTCATTAACAGGCGCAATGGCTGGGGGCCCCACTCGGAAACCGCGAATTGAAATACCCCTTCCTGGGCAAAATAAGTGGCAACGCCATTGGCAGTAAAATCCACCCGCCCGGTTCGTAAGGGGAGCAGTCGTGATACATCGTTCTGGCCGGGAATTACCCGTAGCGTCAGGTTGTATTTTTCCCGCAGCATGGCACCTATGGCTACCGCCTGGTTATAACCGGTAGTGCCCAGATTGTAGGCTGTCCAGGCCATTTGCCGGGGAAATGGTGATTGGTTTGACTGGCCTATGGCAGCACCAGCAACCGCAAGCACAACCAGTATCGTGCCTATTCTGAATATCTTGCCGTATCCTGACCCTGGTGTTTTCAAAGACTTCATTAACACTCTATCTCCTGGAGATTGCGACTCGGAGGCCAAAGCATACTAAAAAAGGCAGTGGAATGAATTAAAAATAACACGGCGTAAAAGCAGATTTGCCAGGAGTGTTGTTGCGCCGCTCCATGGGCCATCCCTGGCCCTCCCGCGTCTCTATCCATGAACGCTAGTCGCGCTACAACACTCCTGGCAAATCGCTTTTCAGACTTTGTGCAGAATTCGAAATTGATTAGTTAAGCGGTATATTGTTTTATTGATAAGCGAGAGAAATCTTTGGGGTAGCTCTGGCTCTGACTCCAATTGAAAGCTAACCCTATATAATCCTGCTTCTTTATATTGCGGCTCATAGACCACTAGTGAGGAAATTCATGACTCCCGCCAGCTATAGTTTCAGATCCTGCAGCCTGGTATTACTCCTGGCCCTTTCCCTAAACCACTCCGTCAGTAATTCCCCGCAAGCAGCGGAGGAGCTGGTCTTGAAAGAAGATGCGGAATCCCTGCAGTTTACTGTCAATGAAGGCTCTTGGGTTTCGGTTAGCATGTTGCCGGACGGCGAATCCTTTGTGTTCGATTTGCTTGGTGATATCTACCGCCTCGATATAGATGGGGGCGAAGCGGAAGCCATTACTACCGGAATGGGATTCGACGCTCAACCGGTAGTTTCACCGGATGGAAGCAAGATTGCCTTTATCAGTGACCGCGATGGTAAAGACAATCTCTGGATTGCCAATATCGATGGCAGTGATCCGATCAAGCTCAGTGATGAAAGTTATGCCGCTCTAATCAGTCCCACCTGGAGTCCTGATGGGCAGTATATCGTCGTTACCAAACGGGCACGGGAAATCGAACTCGTTCAATTTAATATCGATGGTGGAACCGGTGTAGTAATCGAACAACAGGATGACGATGGTGGTTCAGAGAATGCTCCGGGTGTTGGTGCGGTATTTTCACCGGATGGAAACTACCTGTATTTCGCTGAAAGGCTCGGTGGTCCGGATTCACCGATGGATAATTTTCCAGTAACCCAAATCTCACGCCTGGATATAAATACCGGCGCGCGCATCCAGATCACCCGCGGTGAAGGCGGCGGATTACGACCGGCAGTCTCCCCCGATGGCCAATGGCTGGTTTACGGCACCCGATTCGAAACCGATACCGGCTTGCGCATTCGCAACCTGGAAAGCGGAGAAGATCGCTGGCTAACTTATCCGGTCCAGCGGGATACCCAGGAAAATTTTCGACCTTCTACCCGCGGCATGTTGCCCGGATATAACTTTAGCCCCGACGGCGAAGCCATCGTCTTATCCAGCGGCGGCCAGTTTCAGCGAATTGACATTGAAGATGGAGAAAGCACAACGATTCCATTTACGGCAAACGTCGATCTTGAAATCGGTCCGGATTTAACCAAGCACTGGCGTGTGCCAACTGACCCCTTTGAAGCCACGCTGATTCAGGATGTAGATCTCGATCCTGATAAAGAAAATTACGTGGCCAGTGTGCTGACCCGTCTATACACACTGGAAAAAGGCGAGGATCAACCGGAAGCAATTACCGATGAAGACATGTGGGCCTTTAAACCAGTGTATTCTCCTGACGGGCGCTGGATCGCTTTCGTAAGCTGGTCAGCAAACGACGGCGGCCATATCTGGAAGATACGCTCTAACGGTAGCGGCAATCCGCAACAACTCACCGAGAATGCTGCCTTCTATACGGACATAGTCTGGCAACCAGACGGTGAAAGGGTTTGGGGCTTGCGCGGTAATGAATGGATGCGCCACCAGACCTATAGCGAATTCGGTGGCCTGGGCGTGCCTTTGGAGCTGTTTTCAGTCGACGAAGATGGCGGAGATGAACAGACTGTGCTGGAAATCGGCGATGCCCGGGTACCACATTTCGGTCCGGAAGAAGATCGTATTTACCTGTCGGAAGAAGGCACCCTCTTTTCGGTAAACCTGGAAGGCGGCGATCGACGCGAGCACATTAAAGTGACCGGACCCAGGGGAAATCGGTTTCCTGAAGATGCACCTAGTGCGGAAGAGCTGCGCATCTCTCCCGATGGCAACTATGTACTCGCCCATGTCATCAAGCAGGTCTTTGTCGTGGGTGTGCCCCGAGTGGGTGCTGCGGTGCCAGAAGTCAGCGTTAGAGGTGGATCGACACCGGTTGCCCGACTTACCGATATCGGTGCCGACTTCATTAGCTGGAGTGACGACGGCGAAACAATTTTGTGGGCACTGGGATCAACAGTTTTCGAAAGAGATCTGGATTCCATCGAATTCAGAAGCGAGGAAGAAGATTCCGATGAGGATGAAGAATCGTCAGACAATGAAAACGAAGAAGAAGCAGAAGAGGAAAACTTTGAACCTCTCGACGAACACGAGTCGGTTCTGGCAACCCGCATTGCAGTTTCAGTAGAACGCGATTCACCACAGGGAAACCTGCTAATCCGCGGTGCCAATATCATCGCCATGGCAGGCGAAACACTTACCCAGATGAGTAATCCATTACTCAACCAGGATTTACTCATTAGCAATAATCGAATCGCTGCAATCGGCGCCAGGGGCACAGTCGATATTCCTGATGGGACAGAAATAGTTGAGGCCAATGGCAAATGGATAATCCCGGGCATGATCGATACCCATGCGCACTGGGAATTTCGAACCGGTGACGTCATCGAGCCAACAAACTGGTCAGTTGCGGTAAACCTGGCCTTCGGTGTGACATCGGGCCTGGATGTACAGACTGCCCATCATGATTATTTCGTCTATCGTGATATGCAACAGAGCGGTCAGGTAATCGGCCAGCGGGCATTCATGACTGGCCCGGGCATCTTTGGTGTGAATGATTTCCAGAATTACGATGCTGTATACAGTTACCTGCGACGTTATAGCGATCACTACAACACGCCAAACATTAAGGCCTACATTTCAGGCAACCGGGAACAGCGGCAATGGGTGGTCAAGGCATCCCAGGAACTGGGGCTTATGCCAACTACCGAGGGTGGCGCAGACCAAAAGCTCGACCTGACCCATGCAATCGATGGCATGCACGGTAATGAGCACAATATGCCCGATACACCATTGTTCAATGATGTGGTGCAACTCTACGCGCAAACTCGTACTGCTTATACGCCTACCCTGATCGTGCAATACAACGCCGAGAGTATGCGCGAGTATTTCTTTACTCGAACAGAAGTAAACGACGATCCAAAACTACAACGCTTCTATCCCCGTAATCGCCTCAATGAACTAACCCGGCGTCGGCCTGTGTGGTTAAGTGATGACGAGTTTCGTTTTCGGGAAGGCGCGGCTGCCACAGCAGAAATTCAACGAGCTGGTGGATTGGTCGGTGTGGGTGGCCATGCCGAATTGCAAGGCATGAGTTTTCATTGGGAAATGTGGGCCTTTGCCATGGGTGGAATGAGCACCGCGGAAATTTTACGCGCCGCCACAATCGACGCCTCTTACATTATCGGCGCTCCAGAAGATCTCGGATCAATTGAAGCAGGCAAGTTAGCAGACATGGTTATTTTGAATTCCAACCCCCTGGAAGATATTCGTAACAGTGTGGATATAGACCGGGTTATTCAAAACGGTCGGCTTATGACGGCGATACCCTGGAACAACAATGGCCAGACCAGGTGTCGTTTCCGGAAACCTGGTGGCAAATGGAAGAAGCAGCGCCACCGGGGATGTAATTGGCGAAGTCAGGAATCTTATTCTTGACCTTTACCTTCCTCTATAAATCATGGTTCCAGGAGCAGCTCGCCCAGGAAGCCAACGTGAGCCTGCGCACGATTCAGCGCATTTAGCTGGATGGCAGTGCATCTTTGAAATCGCGATTAGCAGTTGCTGAGACACTGGGAGCCGAGCCTTGCGATCTTGATCCAGTCACAGTTATTAACAGCGCAGATGATACGTTCCACAAAGAAGGTCAGAGCAGCAGTAATTCTTCCAGTAGTCTGTTCGCCTACCCTGGACCAGTCGGGTTGTCAGAAAAAGTGAAAAGAATTTTGCTGGTATGTTTGTGGGTGCTAATGGTTATGACCGGAAGCATTCTTTTGATAGTTACAGTACCGGCCATAATTTACTTTGCTATCAACCCCAGTGAACTACTCCTGCAAATTCTGGTTGCCCTGGTACCACTTATAGTAGTTTTCATAGCAAGCTTAAGCCTGCTAACAGTATTTAAACGCAGCAATACTGCTAATCAGTAGGTACCAAGTGGAAATTAGAAAGTCGCCTGCACACTAAGTGTGTAATCAGGATCGATGATCCAGTCCTGGATATCGTAGCGCTTCACTACGCCGTCGGCGATGTGACCATCATAGAATGCTTTTTCGAACACACGCCAGTCTCGACTCCAGAAGTGAGATCCGGCTAATCGAATGCGAACGTTTGGAGTGACGTTGTACTCGACAAACATCTCGTCGAGATGTGGCTTAAAGTCAGTTGACTCATAAAGAGAGACATCCTGTCGCAGTCTTTGTGCACGCCTGTGAGCTCTTACGCCATAGGCAAAGTTCGTTCCCTCAACGTCGTGTCGAAAGTTAATCCTGAAATAATCAGAAGTAGAAAATCTTGTCGGGCGTTTTAAACCGGTGAATGGATCTAACACTTCCGTATCGGAGGCAGTATAAGACAGGGTAAGTACTGCCGATGGAACACCAATAAAGCCGAAGCGAGTGTTCAAATTAACATTCAGGCTCTTTTCCCAGGCATCGCCGATGTTACCGGTGCCCGAATCATCGGCACCAATCAGAATCTTGTCGATGTGTTCAGAGATGTCTTCGTAGTTGTATCTTATTTCAATCGATCCCTGGTCGTTGGCAAACCTTCTTTCGTAACTAAGGGAGTATGACCAGCTTACTTCCGGCTCCAGATCTGGATTGCCGAAATTAATGAGCTCATCATCGATATTACGACTCGCTACGAATAAATTGAGGTTGAGCTGGCTGGCGGAACGTTCTGCCAGAAAGCGAAACTGATCGGTGGGAGTAAGATCGTAACGGGCTTCAAATCGGGGTTTTAAGTAACGAAAGCTGCGATCGTTAGTTTGGCTATCTCTGTTCTGGAATATCTTCGAATATTCTTCAGTGAGCGCAGATTGCAAACTCAACCTGTCGTTGAGCTGAATACTGTGAGTAATAAAGGCTTCGTAGCGGTCTTCTTCTACGATAGCGTTGGCGAAGGGATCGTCGTTAAAAGCCCAGGTGCGGTCCAGCCGGTTGAAGGCAGCTTCTGCACCGTATTCCAGGGTATGTGCCCCGATAACGCTGGTCATCGAGGAACGAATAATGGTTTCTTCTTCGTCGTAATCAGCAATGCTGGAAAAGAAACGGGACGTAATATTATTGGCTATCGTATCCTGTTCGATGGTGTCATCATTTTCTCGCTGATTGATTACGAACAGTGTTTTCAAACGACCGATGTTGCCAACATTGAATTCAAGGTCGCCACCAATTTCAATTTCATCATTAAGATTGGCAATGTCCCCTACTTCGATAGCATTTGGAACCAGGGCTCCCCCATCACCGATAAGAAACTGATCCTCATGACGATCATATCGCTGGGCATTGTCGGAGATCAGTGCATTGAGTTGCAGTAGCGCGCCATTCTGAAAAGTGTAGGCAAAGTTTCCGGTCACGATGTGATTGCGACGAGTCTGGGCATTGAAGAGATCGCGAAATTCCCGTAGCGATCGATCAGAATTCAGGACGTGTTCGTCTACCAGGTTTAATCGAGGTCTGTTCTCATATTGATAACTCAGCCCGAACTCCAAAGGGCCGCGACTGGCGTTATAGGAAGCGAGAATTCTCGGCTCGGCATCCATACCGTTGATGTCATTAAATCCCGCATCGAGGAAACTGGAAGAACTGTTTTCTGCCCCCTCTTCCAAAATGACGTTAAAGATTATTCCTTCGTTGCGAATGTCGAGTCCTTCCGCATTGCCTCGAATCAGTTCGATTCTTTCGACCTGTGACGCCTGGATACGTGCCAGGGCAGAGGACATATTATTAATCTTGCCGGACATGCGGCGGCCATTAAGCAGAACCTGGGAATCACTGGATCCGAATCCGCGAAAATTGCCACCGCCTCCGGGGCCAAAGCGACTGTTTAGAATTGTTTCGCCACCGGGTATATAACGAATCATGTCGGTCAGGGTGACGGGATTGTATTGGGCGAAATAACTCGCCTCATAAATCACCGTGGAATCGTCTTGCTGTTGGGCGAAAACTGATCCAGCTATGACCAAAAGACTTAATGCTGCAATCGCTTTGTGAATTGCCAATTTAAATTTTGCTGCTAGCAGGGGCTGTCTAATCAATGATTCACTTCTCTCAGTTATTGCTCAAGAACTGGACCGCGTAATTTAACTTATTGATCCATTTAAAGTATCGACTGTACGACCTGGGGAACAACCCCTGCGGTAATTCGATTTCATCAATACGCTATTATAGGCGAAATCCTGCATCCTGGAACACGGATTTCATGACTAGACATCTGCCTGTTACGCAGATAGCTTTAGCCTTTCCATCTGAACTATAAAACAGACAGTCTCTTAATGGAGGGTAGCATGACCCAGCGCCGAGAATTTTTGAAGTTTCTAGCAGCCAGCCCCCTTTTAACCAGCTACGAAGCATTCGCCCAGGAAGTAGAGGAAACATTAGGTGAACGCCTGACTGATCCCAGTGAAGTCATCAACGTCTTCGAAATGGAGGCTGTCGCCAGGGAAAAAATCCCTCCGGCCCACTTCGGTTACCTGGCCACCGGGGTCGATGGCGACAATACCTTAAGAGCGAATCGCGCTGGATTCACTCGCTTTCAGATCAAGCCACGAAGATTAGTGGACGTAAGTCAGCCCGATTTGTCTGTCAATGTTCTGGGAGCGCAGGCGGATTCCCCAATTTTTATCTGTCCGGTTGGTAGCCACCGCGCCTTTAATCCGGCAGAAGGAGAAATTGGTGTGGCGCGAGCAGCAGCCGCCAGGAATCATCATATGACTCTATCGACCCAGGCCTCGACGCCCATCGAGGATGTCATCGAAGCACGGGACGGACCCATCTGGTTCCAGCTCTATCCAACCAATCGCTGGGAATACACCGTGGCAATGTTGCAACGAGCAGAACGTGCTGGTGCGACGGCGGTTGCTTTCACTATCGATTTACCTGCAGGTCGTAATACAGAAACCCAATCCATCCTGATGCGTGAAGACAACCGCACTTGCTCGAATTGTCACACTGGCCAGGCCAAACCGATATTCGATGGCCTTGATATGCAAGGCGTTGGGTTAAATGATCCTTCACTTACCTGGGAAGTGATTGGTCGCATGAAAGAAGTTACCGACATGAAGATTCTTATCAAGGGAATCGAAGTCGGCATCGATGCGACCCTGGCAATTGAAAATGGCGCCGATGGCATCTGGGTTTCTAATCACGGTGCGCGGGCAACGGAAACCAACCGGGGAACCATCGAGTGCTTACCGGAAATCGTTGCTGCCGTTAATGGTCGGGTGCCAATAATAGTGGACAGCGGTTTTCGTCGTGGCACTGACATCTATAAAGCCCTGGCAATGGGTGCGGACGCCATCGGTATCGGACGCCCTTATATCTGGGGTCTTGGTGCTTTCGGCCAGGCCGGTGTGGAAAGAGTACTGGATTTACTGAATCGCGAGTTACTCATCACCATGCAGGGCAGTGGTACCCCGACTATTGATTCGATCGGACCGGATTTCGTGTTAGATGCGGGTCATCGTGTGCCCAGGGGAAGATTAGGCCGAGAACTACTCTAGTCGTAAAGCACTATTCAAATTCAGAGATAGTGGTTCGATAAAGCAGCCGATCATAGCCTTCGTATCCGCCGGTTGCTTTGTGCAAAACGCTACGGTTATCCCACATCACCAGCATGTTTGGCTGCCACTGGTGACGATAAACAAACTGATCGGATCCCTGATAGCGATAAAGTTCTCGTAACAGGTTTTTACTTTCAGCTTCGTCCAGTTCTTCAAATCGCTCTATGTAACCCGCGGTTGAGTAAATCGCTGGTCTTCCTGTTTCTGTATGAGGACGAATTAAAGGATGAGCGTGAGTGCGTCGAGCCTCATCTGAAATAACAATGTCCATACTGCGACCTGTATTCGACTCTTTTTCATCGCTGTATAGACCATCAGGAGAATATCCCGATGCGGCAGAATGCACCGCCGTGAGGTTTTCTATCTTCTCTTTAAGTTCTGGCGGCAACTCATCATAGGCTTTGTGTTGATTGGCGAATAAAGTGTCGCCACCTTGTAGCGGGATAGTTACCCCATAGAGACAGGTACCAATGGGCGGCTTGGGCTGAAAGCTCCAGTCGGTATGCCAGTTTTCTGCAAACAGCGATGTCTTCTCATTGGCATCCCTGCGAATTGCAGCGATGTTCGGGTGAGCATCGATGGAATTGAAAAAGGGATCATCGCCAAAATTGCCGAAGTAAAGAGTGAAGCGAGCGAGATCATCCACACTTAATTCCTGATCAGGAAAAACCAGAACCTGATGTTTGAGCCAGACCTGACGAATCTCGTCAACTTGCTCAGAAGAAAGCGCCTGAGTTAGATCAAGGTCAGTGATTTCCGCTCCACAAGGCGCATCTTTTGCTGTAATGCGCATTAGGCCTCAACCATGAAGCTGGCCTGGGTTTCGGCGACGAGCTCCTTATTGTCTTCACGAATCATCTTGCCTTCCATAACGATGAGCCGACCACGATTCTTGGTACAACGACCTTCCAATAAGACTTTTGTACCAGTAGGTAGACTATCTTTATAACGAATGTCGCATTTAGCTGTGAATGCCTTAATGCCCTTCAAGTAGACCCAATTGGCCATGACGTCGTCGAGGACACTGAAAATAATGCCGCCGTGAGTTACCCCATCGAACCCGCAATGCATTGGCCCTGGCGTAAATTCAGACCTGGCTACATCGTCCTCAATACGAAACTTTAGCTTAAGGCCAACATCATTACCCGGCCCGCAAACAAAACAATTGTTTCCATCGGTTCTCATTTCAGTCATATTAAATACTTGCTCTATGCAGACATTCACTTATTTATTGCAGGTGATATCTTAGCAGCTATGAAAAGTCTACAAGTAAAAATTATTAGCCCCAATGACAATCTGACGGAACTAACCGAGCAGATTAATATGGCTGCCTGGGGCGATGAGAATGACGTGGATGATTATTCCAGCGAATCCCTGGAGGCCTATCTAAAGAAAGAAGACACCGTCTTCATTGTTTGCTACCTGGAAGAAAACGGGCAGCAGATACTGGCTGGTATGTGCTCAGGCCGAATCGAACAGAAACCCTATGACTTCGAGAAATGGCTCTATATAGACGAAGTAGATACATGCAGCGATCACCGACAAAAAGGTGTAGCCACTGCCATGATGAAAGCTCTACTTCAATTTGCGAAAGATAATGACTGTGGAGAAGTCTGGCTGGGTACTGAAAATAATAATCTCGTCGCGCGAAGATTTTATGAATCCCTTAATCCCAACGACATCGAGGACGTAATCGGTTTCACCTTCAGCTTAAAATAGCCTGATAAAAAATCCAGTTAGCAATGAAATCACTTTCACTTTTTATAGCCGCACACAACGGTGCCGAATATCCCAATCTGTTTAAAGGCAGGTTAGGAGAAGGCATCGACTACACAGTAGCAACGACTATCGAAGACAGTGTCGCGCAATACGATGGTCAGCCTGTATTGCTGGCGCGGCCAGATTTCGCCGCGGCCATTCTGGACCAGAGTCCACCAGTAAAATGGATTCAATCTACCTGGGCGGGGGTGACACCACTCATTAACCATTCCGCCAGGAGCTATGTGCTTACCGGCGTGAAAGACGTGTTTGGCGAACAGATGGCCGAGTATGTAATCGGTCATATCCTGCACCAGGAGTTACGCATCGAAGAACGAGACGAGCAACAAGAGCAGAAACTCTGGAAGGCCAGGGGCAGCGGTCGGCTGCAAGGCAAGACCATGGGGGTGATGGGCACAGGTTCTATTGCGATAGATCTGGCCAATGCGGTTTCAAGACTGGGGGTTAAAGTAATTGGCTATAACAGTAGTGGAAATGAGGTTTCTCCCTTCGAGAATATTTACACAAAGGATTCGCTGACTGAGTTTTTACAGCAGAGTGATTACGTCATCGGAATCCTGCCGGACTTACCGAGCACAACGAACCTGATCGATGCTTCTGCGCTTGGTGTTATGAAAGAGAGTGCGTTACTGATTAATGTCGGCAGAGGCAACCTCATCGATGACGAGGCTTTATGTGCAGCCCTGGAATCAGACCAGATTGCCGGCGCGGTGCTGGATGTATTTAAACGAGAGCCAATACCTGAAGAGAGTCCTTTATGGACTGCCAAGAACCTGAAGATTACTCCCCATATCGCGGCCATGAGTTATCCCAGGGATATTGCCGAAGTATTCCTGGCAAATCTCGAACGCTATCTCAAGGGCGAAGATCTGCTGTACCAGGTTGATTTCGAAAAAGGTTATTGATCAGGCGGTTCGCTTACCAATACTGCCTGCAGTTCCTGTACCATTCTCACGTCAGACTCCGGGATTGTCAGATAAAAGTGCAACCCCTCGGGATCTGATTCGAAGACCGTTTCCCCATCATCCAGAACAGTAACCTTTCCGGCCTCAGAAATTCCAAAATAATTTCGATCTCCCCTGGCGGCCCACAGCACACTTGTCAGATCCCAGGTAGGTCGTTCGTGAGGTGTAGGTATATAAGCCTGGTAGGATTCGGGAATAGGATGGCGATCGAGGTAGGAAAAATCTTCTTCGATGCTAATGGCTGGATAGCGGATCGCCAGGCCAACTTCGAAACCACTCCAGTAAATCGGCGTTGGCCAGTTATCTGCCAGAAATTGCGCAGAAGGAATATCCTGAACGATGTTGTACTCGAGATGAGTGCCGTCGTTTATGGGCTCGAAAGCACCTGCCATGATTGAAATATGCCGGACCTTTTGTCGAATTAAGTCTTTGCCACTTAGCCCTGAGAAGGTATCGGCTTCCGTCTCAATCAATTGCGCCAGGTTGGTGGAGAAACCTACCTGCACGATGACCACGGAACCATCTTCCTGACTGGCAAGTGTTTCTCTCAGCAAGGCAACGGCTCCCGGAACAGGATCCTCCAGATTCAGGTCATGGGGATAAAGATAATCGTCTCCATCTCTTTCCAAGGTGACGCCGGTAAAGCGGCTTTCTTCCGGGGTTACGCCACTGTCAGTAATGCCAATGGGAATATCACCGCGACCATAAAAGGTGTTAATGGCATCGACGTAGGGAGCGACTTCCGCATGATCCTTGGTGAGAGTAACCGCGAGCAACTCACTTTCGCCGCGACTTTGTAAGGAGTGCAGCATTGCCAGCGCAAGCGCATCATCGACATCGTTGCCCATGTCGGTATCGAAAATAATCTTTACGGGATCGGCGTACACCGGCGCAGCAATCACGAAGAATGCCGCGCACAGTAAGCTGCTGGTTTTATTCACAAATTGATAGCGCACTGTTAATTCATCGCCAAGGGTTCATTGCCGTATATTACGATGGAATCCAACAGTATTCGTGCATGCTCCACTGGATTGGTTAAGCGCATTTCCACTTCGTGATCCCCCGGGGGTAAGTCGTACTTCCAGAACAGGTAAAAGCGACGCTTGACGAAGTTGGTTGGTAGCAAGGCGGTTTCTACCAACTCACCATCTACATAGAGTTCTGCTTCGTAGATATGTTCTTCAGTAACTGCCTCAGCTATGTTTTCGTTTTCGTCGGCTTCTTCAGTTTCCACCAGCTCAGCAGAACCGAGAATGGCAAAGCCTATGCCGTTAAAATCGAAACTGTAAGAATCCTCAATTTCTTCTAACTGGCGATCAAACACCCCTCCTGTTGCTAATTCGCGGCGCTCTTTAGCGTAATGACCAACAAAGGATTCTTCATATCTCACGATCTCTGGAGTTTGCACTGGCAGCGTGACACTGGCATTACTAACCAGGCCGCCTTCTCTTTCAATCACTTGCAAGGCATGGCGGAAAGACATCTCATAAGCTTCATTCAGAGAGATAGTTGTGTTGGCAAAATCCAGATTCTCAACATCATCCAGGCCCTGCATCCAGAACTCCGGAATCCCTTCGTAGCCATAAATGGTGCCCAGGATGCCAGCGGCGGAAGCTGGGTTGCAGTCGGCGTCATCCCCTGCTCTTGCCGCAATCTCCATAGTAAGACCGAAGTCGCCATCACCATATAGCAGTCCGAGAACTACCCAGGCGGCATTGATCTTGGCATCGATGTTAAAAGGATTATTCAACCCCCGTGGCCCGAGATCGGTTTCCGCCCACTCGGCACTGATTCCTTCCCAGGCATAGTTCCAGTCATCAGGATTTTCTTCATGTAATGCAATGACATCGTCGATGATCTGGTGAAATGTGCTCTCTTCAGGAATAACATCGATCGCTCGCTGCACAATCGCTTCTACATCATCCTCGATAAATGCCAGGGAATACATGGCCGCAATAAATACACCGCCGTACCAGCCATCGCCGTAATTCATGATGTGACCGACGGCATCACTAATTTCGCTGGCGGAATTGACCATGCCTGGCGTCATTAAACCAATAAAGTCTGCTTCGATCTGGAAATCGATGTCATCGGCGGCGGGGTTGTTGAGCCAGTGACCAGATTCGGGCGGCGCTAATCCATTTAACACGTTGTAACGGGAAACCTGGTTAGCAAACCAGAGACTAAACTCGGCATTGGCAAAAGATCCAGCCAGTTGTTCCGCAGTTGCATCCAGACCTTCGTCTTCAAATACCTGCACGAAAGACAGATCCATGTAGATGTCGTCATAAACATAGGCGCGGTCGCTAAAGGTCTCCAGGAGGTAGCCGTCATACCAGGGAATTTCTCTTTCTGGAGGTACCCGCACCCCATTAAATCTGAATTCAACAGGATGACCATAGGTAACACCGATGGTTTGTGCAGCCCAGGCTCCCTTAATCTTGTCTCTCAATTCTTCCGTTGAAATTGTCACTGTTTCCTCAGCCCCGTGTACAGCTATAGAGCCAAGTGACAAGCAAGTTAAAAGCGGGATTAACAACAAGCTCTGCCGCCCATTTTTTATATTCACCCTGTTTCCCTTTTGTTGAGATTATTAGTCATTTACCCATCTGCGTTCTTGAAGTAGGGTTTGATCCCTGAATGGTAAATCTACTTCATTCAGAAGCAACAGATATTAATGGGATGTAGATTATGAACTCAAGCACCAATGCCTCGAATTCGACGACCATTGCGGTAATCGGAAGCATTAATACGGACATGGTGGTCAAGACTCCAGCGCTTCCCACAAGTGGTGAAACCGTGATCGGCGGTGATTTTTTCATGTCTGCAGGAGGTAAAGGCGCCAACCAGGCAGTTGCCGCGGCGCGCCTCGGGGCTAATGTTTCCATGGTAGCTAACCTGGGAACAGACATGTTCGGCGATTCGGCGATAAAGCGGCTCAATGCAGAAGGCATAGACTGTAGCTGCATTACTCGCGATGGGAACCAGTCCTCCGGAGTTGCCTTGATCAGCGTGGATGAAAAAGGTGAAAACCATATCGTGGTAGCGCCAGGGTCAAACGGCACCCTGAGCAATGAACAGATCGAACAGGCCTTTAATTCAATTCCAGATAATTCACTCGTTCTTTTACAACTGGAAATTCCAATAGAGGCTGTTGCCAGAGCAGTGGAACTTGCCAATAAAAAACATTGCCAGGTGGTGCTCGATCCTGCCCCAGCGCAGGAACTGCCCGATGCTGTTTATGCAGGCACTTACCTGTTTACTCCAAATGAAACTGAAGCCGAGATATTAACGGGCATTTCTGTGCAGGATGAAGAGTCAGCAAATAGTGCTGCCGAAAAACTAGTAGCAAAAGGCATAGACAATGTTGCCATTACGCTCGGTGCAAAAGGTGTATTGCTGCTTAATAAAGAAGGAAGAGAGTTTATTCCTGCCGTACCGGTGGATGCCATCGATACCACTGCCGCCGGGGATTGCTTTAATGGTTCCCTGGCAGCCGCACTTGCAAGTGGTAAAACCCTTAAAGAAAGTCTGGCTTTTGCCTGCAAGGCAGCGGCAATTGCAGTCACCCGCCTGGGCGCCCAGGATTCGATGCCACACGCTCACGAACTCTAAGAGCGAGCGTAAACAATAGCGTGTTATGCTTTAGCGTATAAATAGAAGATGGACTCTGTAATGAGAACAACTAAACCACTTTTCGCCGGCCTGTTCTTTGTCTTTTTAGTCTCATGTGGTTCAGACGAATCAGGTGATACGCAATCGGGAAGCAGCGATGATGTTCCTACTGTCGCCCTGGTGATGAAGTCGCTAGCCAATGAATTCTTTGTCAACATGGCTGCGGGCGCCGAAGCACATAATGGAGAGAATGCCAGCCAGTACGAACTAATCGTGAATGGCATTCGCAATGAGAGTGATCTTGCGCAACAGGTTGCCCTGGTAGATCAGATGATCAGTTCCGGAGTGGATGCCATTGTAATTGCACCGGCAGATTCAAGAGCCCTGGTACCTGCACTTGCTCGAGCCAGTGCCGCCGGGATAGTTGTAATCAATATCGACAATCGCCTGGAACCTGAAATCCTCGCGGAATACGATTTACAAATTCCATTTATCGGTCCAAGTAATCTCGCTGGCGCCAGGATGGTCGGGGATTATGCCCTGGAGAGATTAAGCAGTGACAGCGAAGTCGCCATACTTGAAGGAATTACCTCGGCATTCAACTCCATCCAAAGACGTACCGGTTTTGAACAGGCAGTAGCGGAAGCTGGCATGGAAGTAGTGACGCTGCAAAGCGGCGAATGGGATCAGACTCGCGCGGCACAGGTTACTGCGGGAATTCTGTCCCAGTATCCGGAACTGGATGTCATTCTTGCAGCCAATGACAACATGGCGCTGGGTGCTGCCTCTGCGGTAGGAGTAGCCGCACTGGATCACGACATCGTTATCGCTGGATTCGATAATATTTCTGCCATACATCCACTCATTGAAGCGGGAACCGTAATAGCAACGGTCGATCAGTTTGGTGATCAACTAGCGGTGTTTGGAATCGAGTATGCCCTCGAAGTTATTGCTACCGGCGTAGTACCGGAAGACCGGGAAACTCCACTCGAGTTAATCACTGCCGAATCGCTGTGAGCGCACGAATTTCTGTAGAAGGCCTTTGCAAGAGCTTCGCGGCACCGGTTCTAAACGATGCAGCCCTGGAAGTGCAGCCTGGAAGTATTCATGGCCTGGTTGGCGAAAATGGTGCTGGCAAATCTACCCTGACAAATATTATTTGCGGCTTGTTGGAAAGAGATAGTGGCAAGCTCAAGCTGGAAGGAACTGAATTTTCTCCAAACAACAGGAGAGATTCACTTAACAAGGGAATAGCTCTTGCTTCACAAGAGCTAAGTCTAATCGACACACTCAGTGTCGCCGAAAATATCTTACTTTCAGCACTGCCACAAAAATCTATTGGCGTCGATCGCAAGCAGTTAGAAGAAAAGGCAAGAAACTTAATGGAACTTGTTGGTCTCCATCAGGTTTCCCTGAAAACAGTTGTAGCTCAATTGTCTCTTGCGCAGAAACAACTGGTTGAACTTGCCAAGGCATTGTCCATGCCGGAGGAACAGTCGAAGCTTTTAATTCTCGATGAGCCCACTTCGGCCTTAACCGGACCACAAGCGGACAAACTCCATCGAATAATAAAAGATAAAGCCGAAGCAGGACTTAGCATTATCTATGTTTCCCATCGGCTGGATGACGTACTGGAAGTTTGTGATGTTGTTTCGGTATTACGGGATGGAGAAATTCAGTTAACGGCTCCCAGTAGTTCGCTTAATAGCAATGAGTTAATTAAAGCGATGTCAGGCAAGGATCTGCTACTCCACAGTGACGATAAACCCCGGGAGCAAGGCAGTGTTCGACTTAGAATCAAACAACTAGCAAGTGCAGAGTTACCTAATCCAATTGATCTGCAGTGCCATGTTGGGGAAGTGCTGGGTATAGCGGGACTTTCAGGCGCTGGTCGGTCGGAGTTATTGCACACGATCTTTGGCCTGGGAATAGAGCGACAGGGCCAGGTATTGCTGCATGACGAAGACGAAGAGATTGCCATCGATAGCCCCAGTACCGCTGTTAAAAATGGGCTTGCCTTGATAGCAGAAGACAGGAAATCCCAGGGAATCTTTTCTGGCAAATCTATTTCCCTGAATACCACGGTTGCCGGATTGGGAAGACTTGGAGGAGGACTCTCCACCATTGTCCCCAAACGAGAATTCAAGGTTAGTGAAGAACTTATAGAACGTCTCAAAGTAAAATGCGAAGGCTCGCTGCAAGTGATCGACCGGTTAAGTGGTGGCAATCAACAAAAAGTACTTATCGCTCGCTGGTTGGAAACGGGCGCAAAAGTCTGGTTGCTGGATGAACCTACCAGGGGAGTGGATGTTGCGTCGAAACTTGCAATCCACGATCATCTGAGAAAGCTGCGGGATGAAGGCGCGACCATGCTCATTGCCTCCAGTGAACTGGAAGAGTTAACGGCACTGTGCGATCGCATCCTGGTTTTATCCAACAAGAAAGTGGCGGCAATCTTCAAGCGTGGTGAGTGGAACAAAGAAACTTTGTTAGAAGCAGCATTCAGCGAACATCAGGGAACAAGAATCGCTTGCTAGCGCTAAACCATACGATTTATGAAAACTGAAAAAATGAAAGAAAACGTTTTAGAAAAGTTAGGCCTAATGTTTGAAGAGTCGTTCATCTTCATCGCCCTGCTTCTTTTAATTGCTTTCTTTGGCTTTGCTGCTGATAACTTTTTTACTACCGGAACCCTGACGGCGATACTGACCCAGTTACCTGCCTTGACAGTAGTAACCATTGGCATGACCCTGGTATTGATCAGCGGTGGTATCGATCTCTCTGTAGGTTCTATCGTTGCCCTGTCCAGTGCAGTAATAGGCGTGGGCTTTACTGTATTCGAGTTACCTCTCTTTATCGCCGCATTGTTAGGGATAGCAGCGGGCGGTTGCGCCGGGTTGGTTAATGGCGTACTCGGCGCTTATTTTCGCTTACCGATTTTTATCGTAACCCTGGGCATGCTGGAAGCCGGTCGGGGATTGGCATACATGGTAACTAATTCCCAGACGGCCTATATCGGACCGAACATTCAGGAAATGGCGCTCCCAATCTCGGGAATTGGTGTCTCTGCATCGTTTCTCATCTCACTTACATTGGTTGTGCTGGCACAACTCGCTCTAACCCGCACAGTCTTCGGTCGCTACCTGATTGCCATTGGTACTAACGAAACCGCCGCGAAGATTTCCGGGATTCGTACGGAACCCTATTTAACCTGGGTGCTGGTTATTTCCGGATTACTGGCCGGTCTCGGTGGGTTAATGAATGCGGCGTACCTGGGTGCTTCAGATCCCAACGCCGCCATTGGCCTGGAACTCTCGGCGATTGCCGCTGCCGTAATCGGCGGGACCAGTTTAATGGGTGGGCGCGGCTCTATCATCGGAGCCTTTATCGGTGTTTTAATTATTTCTGTATTACAGAATGGCCTGGCCCAGCTCGGCGTATCGGAGCCATTTAAACGACTTATAACTGGATTAGTCATTATTCTTGCGGTACTTATCGATCGCTGGCGCAGTCGATAGTCCGCCGTGAACAACATACCCGCCGAGACGAATAGTATGTTTCATTCAGGTCAAGCTGGTTAAATTGCAACATCTAAAAAAATAAAGACAGGTGTTCCTATGAAAGCACTACGTGTATTCCTGCTTGCTTTAGTGAGCATGATTTTGGCCCAGAGTCAGGTGCTGGCATAAAGCACAGTTGATAAAGAAGGCCTGGCCCAGGTTTCTGCATTCGAATTACCCGAGTCTTCATACTTCAGTGAAGAATCCCGCGCCGCCATGAAATATTTCCGTGAGGTTTATGGCAGAGCGTTTGTCGAGATTTACGAGGGTTGCCCTAATCTTTTTGACACCGACGATACAGCATCAGCACGACAGTGTGTTGCAGACAATTATTACGAAACTGATCTCTACAAGGATTCCCGCGCAAAACATCCGGTGGATATGGCCGTGGAAACAATCGGTGGTGTTTATACCGAAGTGTGGACACCGAAAGACGGTATCGCACCAGAAAACGAAGACAAGGTTTTGATTAGCATCCATGGTGGTGGCTACACAGTAGGTGCGAGATATTTTGCCCATACTGAATCCATGCAGGTGGCTGACTTTGGAAAAATCAAAGTCGTTAGCCCTGATTACCGCATGGCACCTGAGCATCGCCACCCTGCCGGTGTCGAAGATGTTATAGCGGTGTATCGCGAACTACTGGAAGACTATGAGCCCCATAACATTGGCATTTACGGTTGTTCCGCCGGGGCGACGCTTACCGCGCAAGTAACTGCCTATTTGCACTACAATGAAATGCCGATGCCAGCGGCTATTGGCATGTTTTGCCTCGGTGCACCAATGACCGTTGGCAATCCTGGAACTTTTAAATCGGGATTTAGCGATAGCGCTTATATTAGCTCGGCCATAGGTGGTAACCCGCGAGAGCTCATCGATCCTATGGACGCCACCACGAGTCCTTACTTCGCTGGCTTTATGGAAAGTGATCCAATTCTTGCACCAGGAGATTACGATGAGGTGTTAGCAGCTTTCCCACCGTCATTGTTGATCAGTGGTACACGAGACTTTGCCATGAGCAGCGTGATCGCGACTCACACCAGGCTGGTCAATCTTGGTGTTGACGCTGACCTGCACATTTGGGAAGGATTAGGTCACGCCACTTTTGCATTCAATCCACGCCTACCAGAATCCGACGAAGTGCACTGGGTAATGGTTAATTTCTTTGCCAAGCACCTTGGTAACAAAAAGTAGGAAAGGGGTAAGCAATGTCTGGGAAAAGAAAACTCTTAACATGTGTAATTACAAGCTGTTGCTTGTGCTTTCCACTGACAAGTACAGCAGACGTGCCTCGCACCAGTTGGGGCACACCTGACTTGCAAGGAGTATGGACTGGCGCGACTGTGACGCCACTGGAGAGACCAGTCACGCTGGAAGACAAGCCTTTTCTTACAGAAGAAGAACGACGCGCTATCGAAAAAGAACAGGAAGAATTCTTTCTGTCCCGCAGTGCCAATCCAGACCCGGGTACACCAGGAGGTTATAACCGTTTCTGGTTAGATCCCGGCACGGTAACTTTAGATGACGGTCGCAGTTCCTTAATTATCGATCCACCTAGCGGACGCATTCCCTGGCATCCAGAAAAGAAACAATGGTCTGATGCCCAATCCGCTCGTTACGGCGTGGGACCATTTAACGACTATACGGACCTCGACACCGGCGAACGTTGTATTTCCGATGGCATTACCATGGTGGCACTACAACCATACAACATGAATTACCAGATCGTGCAAACCGAAGACACCATCGTCATTGCCCACGAGATGTACCATGAGTTTCGAGTTATACCCCTGGATGATCGGCCGTTTATTTCTGACAGGATCGGGCAATGGTTAGGGGATGCACGTGCTCATTGGGAAGGTGACACGCTAGTCATCGAATCAAGGAACTTTGCCGACAAGCTTGATTACTACTGGGCCTGGCCCTGGCGCAGCGCCCGTGGCAGCCTAACCCTGATCGAAAGACTGACTCGAATCGATGAAGAAAACATGGATTACCAGGTCATTGTGGATGATCCGGAAATGTTCACCCAACCCTGGACCATCTCTGCCCCCATGACAACGGACCAGGCATCACGAGGCGTGACGGCCGGGCCGATATTCGAATTTGCCTGTCATGAAGGCAATTATGCGCTTCCCAATGTGCTGAGAGGCGCACAGGTAGAAAACTAACAGAACAGCTATTCTTCTATTACCGCAATCGCTTCTACCTCAACCTGCAGTGCCGGAAATACTAATCCTGAAACGCCAATCAATGTTGAAGCTGGCGGTGGATTCTCGGAAGAAAAATGTTGGCTTCTTGCTGCGCTATAGGCCGCAAGTCGATCGCTATCAATATCAACAATAAAGCCGGTAAGTTTTAAGACGTCAGCCATGGAAGCGCCTGCCGCTTCCAGTTGCGCTGCCATATTGGCAAAGACAATATCCACCTGCTCGGCAAATGAATCAGGCACTTCTCCATTCCTGATTCCAACCTGCCCCGACACGTAAATTGTTTTAATACCGTTGGCACTGACGGTAGCCACCTGGGAAAAAGCCTCGCTGGAGTTCAGGAATTCAGTTTCCAGCTCCGCAGCAAAATCAGTAGTACCTGTAAGCAGGATGGCAAGCAGACTTCCGGTATAAAAAAACTTTTTCATTATTCTTCTCCTTAAACCTTCTACTTAAAAAAGGTCAGACAAAAAAGGGACGGAAGTGGCTTTACTCCGTCCCTTTTACAAATTCCCAGTATTGTTCTGATTATTCGGTGTAAGGATTAACGTATCCTTCGGGTAACACCCTCTCGGGATCTGGTCTGATACTAATCATCTCGACTCTCGAATCTACCGAATGCCAGCCATGAAAAACGCCGGCAGGAATTACCACAATGTCTCCTTGACGCACTTCCCTCACCTGGCCATCGCCGCGGGCAACAGAAGTCGCAAAACTTTCGCCAACTAATATTTCGACGATATCGGTGTTGGCTGGAATTTCATTGCGGTTAAGCAGGGTTCCGCCTGTTACAAGCACACCGGAGCCTTTGGTAATGTAGTAAACCTCGGACACATGATCATGGACGATCCCGCTAACCGGCTCATCGGTAGCTTCAATCTTGTCACGAAACAGCACACCTACCGCAACGTTGGAGTTGCCGATATCCACTACCTTTACCTGGCGGTCTACACGACCTTCCGGCGCATGTATAACATTTTGCCACTCGCTGTAAACAACATCGGTAGCTTCAGTAAGTGTGGCTTCGTGGGAGAGCGAGGTGAACACAAACAAGCCACAGGCAAGTAATCCTATGGTGGCGAAAAGGTTTCTCAGTTTAGACATGAGGTCTTCCTCTTTTTGTTTTTCTTATTTAGTTTCCTAACTTATTGGACTTACTGACTTTCTGCTGCCCTGGCTTCGGCTTCCTGAACTCTCGCTCCCATTAATGCACCGGTCATGCTGTAGTTTCCTTCATGACAGGCGTATTCATAGATGTGGCCTGAGTCATCCCAGGTAAACGAAAATTCTCCGCGAAACTCATCGCTGTAATAAACAGGATCTTCTACCGTGTATTCGTACAGCAATTCTATTTCAGAAACGCGGGTAAACCGCTCAGTGACTTTGGCTTCTGAACTGATCAGCATAGGACGGCCCGTAGCTGCTCGTTCTGGTACCGTATCGCTATAGTGAGTAGTTTCCACGACAAGCGTGTCCCCTTCCCAGTGCCCGATGGAATGTCCTTCCATTGTGCGAATTACTTCAGGGCGTGTAGCGCCATCCATATGAATAACTCGTAAAGGCGAGTTCTCTTCCGCTACGATTGCTATCTTGTCGGAGGTTTGTACAAAGCCATAAAAGATCTCATAGGGAAATGCGCGCATAGGAGGCGCACCCCAACCTTCGATACAACGTTCTACCCCAGGGCGATCTTCCGGACCATCAAATCCGTGATCATCTTTAAAGTATCCAAACGAAGAATTTGCAATTCCATGCTGGTTGTAAGGCAAGACTCCATTTTCAGGGTACACGAGCACCGATGAACGAAACTCGCCTTTAACTCTGGCGAGAGTCTGAGGACCAAGAATGTCGATATCGGGATCGGTGTTTCCAGCAAAGGCAGCATCATAGGCCGCCTGGGCTATTCCATTTGCCATTTCAGTGGAAACTACCAAGGGCATACCTTCGCGCCGCTCGAGTGGTGTGCTGAATCGAGCACTCCACACTCCCTGGAAATCAGGTTGCCCATGTTCATTGCGAGGTACTTCATAAGCAGTTTCAGTCTGCGCAAAAATTAATGAACTGCTGATAAGCGCTGCAAGCAGCACAGATACTTTCTTGAAATACATAACTAGTTACTCCCTTCTGCTTCTCTGCTCTCTTCCATTCGAGCACCGCGTAATGTGTTAATCATTCCGTAGTTACCTTCATGACAAGCGTATTCGTAAATCTGGCCGGCAACTTTTGTCATCGGAACAATGGCCGAGATCTTGTCGGTATAAGTTGAAGAGTCTTCGATGGTGAATTCATAATTTACGATATCGTAAGCAACTCGTGTGAACCTTTCCGTAAGAACCATATCGAAGTTAGTTCCCCGGCTTTGAAAACCCGCCTGCATGCCGTTGAAGTTTTTGGTCTTGACAACCATGGTGTCACCATCCCAATAGCCCACAGAGTCACCTGACCACAATCGAATGTCATCATCGAGTTCCGGTTTATCAACCAGGGGCACAATACGCGCGTCATGTACCATTTCGGTCATGATCACGAAATTGTCTTTATGTTGAATGATTTGCATGTTGTTGTTGTAAAGACTTGGTTGAAACGGAGGCCCGGCATTAAAACCCACCAGGCATCGCTCGGAAGTACCGCGGTCTTCTGGGCCGTCTTTCCCAATTCCGCCAACAATAAATCTCACTGGCCTTTCACCTGTAATATCAGGCCCCAGTCCTCCGGCGATTACCGGATTACCTTCTACCGCTTCCGGTAGTCGACCGTTGAGTGGATAGACGATATGGGATGTTCTGACGTTATCGCCAGCTGTTCCCATCTCGATCCAGAAAGTGTTGTAACCCCGTGGTGTTTCCCCCGCTGGTGGTGGTTCAGGATCGACTATCAATTCTGCTTCACGGGCATCCGCCAATGCAGTTACCCGCGCTTGGCGCTCTATTTGTTCCTGCACTTGTTCCGGCGTCAAAAATTCCTGTTCGCCAAAGCGTTCAGGCCTCTGCATAGGCGTGCTGGAGCTGAAATTCCACACTCCCTGCAGGTCGGCTTGCCCCCATTCTGTTCTGGGTACGCTGTAGTCTGAATCTGTTTGGGCTGAAGCAGTGCCACAGACTGCGACAACTGAGGAAAGTATTAGAAAAAATCTGATCTTCATTGGGATTACCCCCCTTTGATAAGCCTGCCTACTAGGATAAATAGGCGAGGCCAAAAGTAACAGAGAATTCTACCCGGAACCGCCCGAAATTGCTTCGTTCTGTCGATTCCTGGAGGCATGTTTTATAGCCATTCCAACGCCGGGACTGTATGTTCCTTGCTTCCCATTTGATAAGCTCTGTACAAAGAATAAATGGAGTAGAACAATGAAAAAGTTGATCTCCTTTCTCGCGGGCGGCTGTTTACTCATCCTCAGTCACAGCCTTATCGCTCAAGCGGACTATCAAGTTCCAAGAACCGAGTATGACCAGCCAGACCTGCAAGGTGTCTGGAATTTTGCATCCCACACGCCAGTGCAACGAGCTGAAGGTCTCGGCAATCGTGAGTTCTATACGGCGGAAGAAAACGAGCAAAACCGCGAACGTTCGGTTTCAGCGTTTGAAGCCCGGGCTGAATCTCACTTCGATGGCGTAGGAGGCTACAATTCCTTCTGGTATGAACGTGCAGCTATTGGCTACGACTTACGCACCTCTTTAATCACTTATCCGGAAAATGGCCGCTTACCGGAAATCGCAGAAGGCGCCTTCTTTCAACAAGGTGGTGTTAGTCAAGATTATCCCAGTACACGGCCGGTAAGGATTCTGGCTGGTGGTATCGCAAAGGATGGTCCGGAAGATCGTGGATTGTCTGAACGTTGTATAAAAGGATTTAATGCGGGACCACCATTCATGCCAAGTAGTTACAATAACAACGTGCAAATTTTCCAGCATCGTGATCACGTCGTCATCATGACTGAGATGGTCCATGATGCGCGAATTGTGCCATTGGATCGAGATCACGAATTAAGCGACGATATTCGCTTATGGTCTGGCGATTCCAGAGGATACTGGGATGGCGATACACTGGTAGTCGAAACCAAAAACTTTAATGGCTTTACTCAAAGTTTGCTCACTTCTCCTTACGGAAATTCCTATAACAAGTTTCTTATTGAGCGGTTTACTCGAGTTGGGCCTACAACGGTCGAGTACGAATTCACTATCGATGATCCTTCAACCTTTACCGATAAAGTTACCGCTATGATCCCCATGACCAAGATTGATGGATTGATGTATGAGTATTCATGCAATGAAGGGAATTACGGTATGGGAAATTTACTTCGTGGAGAGCGAAGGCAGGAAATGGATGCGCTCGGAATAGATTAAATGGCCGGGCCTTCCTCGAAAGTGATTGTTCACATGGTCGCCAGTCTCGATGGCTATATCGAAGGTGAAGATGGCGACATCTCCTGGCTGGAATCTCCGGACAGTTACGACAAAGGCATTAGCGAAGAAGAATCGGAAAGGCTTTCAACTGAAGTATTGAATTCAATCGATTGTTATATCGTTGGTTCCCGCACTTACGAGATGGCAGTCAGGCTAGGCTGGCCTTACGGAGATACACCGATCTATGTATTCACCTCCCGTGAGCTTGCTGATGAAAGAGAGAGTGTGCACTTTGTCTCCGGAGAAAATAGTAAACTACTTGATGACATTAGCCAGACTTACAAGAACATCTGGCTGGTTGGCGGTAGTGTCTTAACAAAAGACTTTATTGATAGTGGTCTTGCTGATGAGATTTGCATTACATTTACTCCCTACTTATTAGGAAAAGGAACAGCTTTCTTCGATAATCTCGCTAATGAGAACCCATTACATCTAAAAGACGTAATAGCCTTCAAAAACGGATTCGTTGAATTGTGGTATGAAATAGAGAAGTAAGAACAGCAAACAATCCAGGGATTGGCACGCAACAAACAACTCATTAAGCATCCCTTCCCGACTCCGATCTACGACTAAGAGGACTAAACATTGAAATTCTATGATTTACCGGCTTCACCCAATACCAGACGAGTGCGCATATTCATGGCGGAAAAAGGATTGGATATTCCAATGACGCCAATCAATATGATGGAAAATGAAAACAAGACTGAAGAATATCTGGCAAAAAATTCTCTGGGTCGGATGCCGGTGCTGGAGCTCGACGACGGAACTTGCATTGCAGAATCCATGGCTATTTGTAAGTACCTGGAAGAAATGCATCCGGAACCACCGCTATTAGGCAGAGACCCGCTGGACAAAGCCATGGTGGAAATGTGGCAACGCCGCATGGAGTTCGAACTACTCAACCCCATAATCAATGTGTTTCGGCACACGGCTGATCTATTTAAAGGCCGAATCGCTCAAGTGCCGGAGATGGCTGAAGTGGAAGCCGCAAATATTAAGGAAAAAATGCAATGGCTGGAGAACGAATTGGAAGGCAAGCAGTACATAGCCAACGGTGAGTACACCATTGCCGACATCACCGCACAATGTGCCTTTGTCATGGCCAAGGCTGCCCTGGGCATTCGCATTCCCGAAGAAATGACAAATTTGACCCAATGGTGGGAACGCGTAACTTCCCGTCCAACGGCGCGGGCCTGAAGGCTCGATAATTAGGGAGAAAACTATGAAGCCGGTTTGTTTAGTAATGGGCGCTGGTGCCGGTATTGGTGGCACAGTGGGCAAGCGATTTGCCAGGGAAGGTTTCCATGCGGTCTTATGTCGACGCAGTGACGAAGAAGGCTTGAACAAGCTCGTTGCAGAGATTCAGGACGAAGGCGGCGAAGCAACCGGCTTTTTATTAAATGCAGTTAAGGAAGACACTATTGAAGAACGCGTCGCCCAGGTAGAGGCAGAGATTGGCCCAATCGAAGTGGTTATTTTCAATCTGGGTGCGCAGGTAGGCAATCGCTCTCTGGAAGAAACCACCTATAAAGTGTTCGAACTGGGTTGGCGCATGGCAACTTTTGCCCTGTTTCGGATCGCATCAGTGCTGTGTCCGCTAATGGAAGAACGAGGTAAAGGAACGATTCTGGTAACTTCTTCCACTGCCGCTGTGCGGGGTAATGCCGGACAGCATTCCCATGCCGCTGCCATGGGTGGTCGTCGAATGTTATGCCAATCACTCAATGCACAATATGCCTCGAAAGGAATTCACGTGGCCCACATTGTGATCGATGGTTCGGTGGATGCCCCGGACACCCTGGGCAAGATGCTGGGTGAAGAAAAGTTTCAGCAGTTGCGAGAAAGCAAAGGCATGGAACACGATGGACTCATGCTTCCAGAAAAAATTGCTGATACTTATTACCATATACATCAGCAACACCGCTCAGTCTGGACTCACGAACTGGATCTTCGTTCCTTCTC
The DNA here is from genome assembly GCA_964616225.1 of uncultured Pseudohongiella sp. GTDB lineage: Bacteria > Pseudomonadota > Gammaproteobacteria > Pseudomonadales > Pseudohongiellaceae > UBA9145. The sequence goes on along the minus strand of CAZTTE010000001.1, from coordinate 423,475 downwards.
TGACCTGGCGTGGTGGAATCACTAAATATTATTGATTCTTTCCACTCTTCTTAATGCGGTCATTTAACAAAACATTGCCCATTGCCTTTGCGGTGGCTGTTGTTGGTATAGCTACCTATGCCGCTATGGATGTCACCATGAAAGGACTGTCCATTTCACTGGGTGCCTACAATGCCATGCTCTGGCGCAGCATGCTTACGGCGTTTCTGGCGGCTGCGCTTTATTTCTGGCAACGACCCAGATGGCCGGATAACAGTGTCATCAAGCTCCATGTGTGGCGTGGCATTATCATCTCCATCATGGCCTTTCTGTTTTTCTGGGGCTTGAAGTATTTGCCGGTGGCAGAAGCCATTGGTCTGTCATTTATTGCACCACTTATTGCACTCTACCTGGCCGTCGTCATATTGCGTGAGCACATAAGCGGACGCTCAGTCGCCGCTTCGATTATCGGATTAGTCGGTGCGATCATTATTGTCACCGGAAGGTTAAGCGGAGAATACGATGAAGAAACCGGTTACGGCATTGCGGCAATTTTATTATCCGCCGTGTTATACGCTTACAATCTGATCCTGCAACGGCAACAGGCATTGCTTGCAGAACCAATCGAGATCGCATTCTTCCATAATTGTACTGTAATCTTTCTCTTCGGATGCCTGTCACCGTTCCTGGCAGTGGTTCCATCTACCGAGTTTGCTCCACAGATTACGCTGGCCGCTATACTAGGGCTCATATCTCTGCTGATGATGTCCTGGGCCTATGCCAGGGCGCCGGCAAATACTTTGATACCGGTTGAATATACCGCGTTCATCTGGGCAGCGATTCTTGGCTGGTTAGTATTTGGAGAAACCGTAACTATAACAACTGTTATAGGCACTCTACTAATAGTCAGTGGCTGCCTGGTGGCGGCGATGCAGAAAGGCGCACCGATTGAACATATTGAAAGCACAGCCGCCTGAACCATTAGCTCGCAGTTTCTGTTTAAGACAGCGAGCGCACTTGTCTTTTGTCACACTATTCCTGATTTCTTTCTTCCTATTTTCTTTCAGTCATTCATCTATCTCCCAGGATGAATGGCAAAACATCGAAGAAGCCTGGCTGTTCGAAGTAATGCCCCTGGCAGATTCTTTTTCAGAAAAACAGGGAACCCCTCTCGTTTATCATGCTTACCGGTCAGGTGAAGATTCGACCGCTGAATTAGTTGGCTATGTTTTTACTACACCTGACTTACCACCGGAAGAAGTGGGTTATAGCGGCCCGATTGATTTATTAGTGGGTATGGATCTCTCCGGCGTGATAACCGGTTTGCGGGTTCTCTATTATCTGGAATCTTACAAACACGTGCGCGGCGACTTCATTGTCGACTCCGGGTTTCCGGAACAGTTCGTCGGTAAATCAATCGCCGATGAGTTTCGTATGCGGGTAGATATCGATGGAATTTCCCGGGCAACCATTAGCAGTTGGGCGCTGGCGCGGGGATTGCGCAATGCCACGAGACGAGTAGCCATGGCCTATCTGCCTGGTTCTTCCTTTGTGATTGAAGCCAATGCGGAAATAGCCGCCTTACAAAGCCTGCAAGACCAAAGCTGGGAAGACTATATCGAGAATGGCTTTGTTAAAGAGTTTGCAGCTCCGGTTGAAGGAGAACCAGATCTTAATTTCGCACTGGCATACATGGGGCATTACAGGATCGGTGAATTACTGGTGGGCGCCAGCGATTACTCCAATTCAGATCGTACTGCCAGTGAGATGATTGAAGACGGCCATATGCTCTTGCTGGGGCTTAATGGCAATACTCCGCGCCTGCAACAGATGCGCCTCGCCGCAATCCAGGACGACGCAATCTATCCTAATCGAGGCGATCGCGTGGTTTTTGCGGGCTCTGCCGCGGAAGGAAGAATCGCCGGGCATGCCCAGTTCGCCGTAGCCATGTTTATGCATCCCGAGATTGATATCAGCCGACCATTTTCAGTGGTTTACGATACCGGCGAGGTTCGAGGTGAATTCAACGACTATGTTGGGGTCGAGTATCAAGTGCCTCGGGACATCCTCTCCTTGATTACAGGCAATCCTGTCGTCGATGAAAATCCGATGATACAAAACCTGCTTTGGTTCGTACTACTACTATTGGCAATTTTTTTGTTTGTACTGAATATTCCCCGCATGAAAGCAGCTTTCAAAAAAAATGGTAGTGGCTAATTTGAAATCTCTCTTCAAATTTTTTGTCCCAGTCTCGGCATTGTTGTTGGTAACAAGTGTATCCACCGCAATCGAAGAAGATCTCGTTCAGCAGGAATTTCTCAGGCTGCAATCTGATCCCGATCATTCCCTTTCGTTTGAAATCAATGCGCCAATAGAATTCGTATTCGAATTTTTGAGTCAGCGAGTGCAGGACTATACGGACGATGCCACCGCCGTATCCTTCGTTCACGACAATTTCAGTTCAGAAAATAGTCCTGGAGTTGGATCTTTACGTATCACCACAATGGAAAACGGGGAGCAACTGGTGCAACGCTTTCTTCGCTATGATCCTCCCACTGCTTACGCTTATATTACTGACATGGAAGCATCCACCATTGATGTTCCTCTCAGTTACTCACTGGCAAGTTATGAATTAGCGGATATTAATAATGAAGGAACTCTGCTACAGGTTTCGGTTGTCTATCGTGCCAGCTCGCGCCTGCTATCTTTTTTTGTCAGCAGGGCATTCAATTCTGCCCTGGAAAATGATTTCGAAACAGCCGTCGAATTAATTGAAGCAGAATACTCCCAGAGTGATTAAAGCAGCTTCTAATGCTGTCACTGGCATTCTGCGCAGTAACATCCGAAACAAGGAATAGGAAAATCAGGAGTAGGGATCGTCGCATTTTTTCATGCCCTGGAGACTTTGAATCTACTGAATTGAATCAGACCGAATCCTTTAGCGTTCTATCATATCCTGTTCAAAGTAATTCGCCGAATGCTTTCAAGCCCCCCAAAACCCTGAATTTCCGGCCTACTTATTATGAAATAAATTGCAATAATAGCTTGCGCTTGAACCCCGAGCCTCTACTATTCGGCGTCGAATAAGAGTCTCAGCAGTAAACTTAGGTATCGGCCATGAAATCATTGCAGCAGTCGTTATGTGTTCTTCTCCTATGCTCCCCCCTGTTAGCGCTTGCAGCGGAAGAAGGCATCTCCATCCCACGCATCGAAGGCGAACCAGGCTTAGCTGATTTTGAAGGCATGGAACCCCGCACGGCCCTGGCTCGGTCAATGACAAGGGTGGGCGACTTTATTCAAAGAGAGCCTGATGATGGCGAACCCGCCACCCAACAAACCGAAGTTTATATTGGTTACGATCAGACCAATCTCTATGCCATCTGGCTTGCCTTCGATACCAATCCTGAACTGATCAGGGCCAACCTTTCGTCCAGGGAAAATATCGGTGGCGATGACCGCGTTGGTTTAACTGTCGATACCTTTAATGATCAGCGCACCGCTTTGTCTTTCCATGCTACGCCTCTGGGTATTCAATGGGATGCTCGCTGGACTGAAGGCTCTTCATTGCGCGCTGGCTATGATACGACTTTCGAATCGGTGTGGTACAGCGATGGTCAGCTTACCGATGAAGGTTACATGGTGAGCATGGCGATTCCTTTACGCTCCTTGCGTTTTCCGGATACGGATGAACAACTTTGGCGAATTCAGTTTGGACGAAACATCCCCCGTACCAGTGAGTTTTCTTTCTGGCCGGAGTACACGATAGAAATCGAAGGACGACTGAATCAAACAGCGTTACTTCGCGGAATTGAGAATGTTTCTCCTGGCAACAACTCACAGTTCATACCTTTTCTGTTTGCTCGTGATGTTGATGCTTTAGATACCAGGGCCATAGGTGGACCGAAATTTGATAACACTATCGAACAGGACGTTGGACTGGATGCCAAGTTTGTTTTCAATGACTCCTGGGTTTTGGATGTCACTCTAAATCCTGACTTTAGCCAGGTTGAATCAGATGAACCCCAGGTAACGGTAAACGAGCGCTTCGAAGTTCAGTTTCCGGAGCGACGGCCCTTCTTTGTTGAAAACGCCGATTTCTTCGCCACTGATTCGAATCTGTTATTTACCCGTCGCATCATTGATCCGGAAGGCGGTATCCGCTTCACCGGCCGCGAAGGCGATTATGGGTTAGGTGCGATATTCATAAACGATGAAGAGCCCGGATTGAATCGCGATGCCGGAGATCCCCTGGCCGGTGAAAAAGCTAATATCGGAATCATTCGAGGATTTCGGGATATATCCGATCAATCCCGGGTTGGTTTTTTCTTGAGTGACAGGCAACTGGCGGAAGGCTATAACCGGGTGGCCAGTCTGGATGCGCGCTTAAAGCTTACTGACAACTGGATTACCCAGATGCAGTTAGTGGGCACGGATAGTGAGCCTACTTTGGGCGGCGAAGCAACCACGGGTTACCAGCGCAATATCCAGATTAATCATTCCGGTCGAACAGTAAACAGTCATTCCCATTTCATCGAGACTACTGACAACTTTCGTACTGATTTAGGATTTCAGAATCGCTTCTTTAAGCCAGACACGTCGGGTATACACAATAATGTGACCCTGAATTTCTATCCAGAAGGATCAAGTTTAAATCGCTGGAGCACGGGATTTTCTGATGTCTATTTAAATGACAACGACGGTACCAGGATTTACCACCAGCTTGGTCCTAGTCTAAATTTAAACTGGGCCACCACTGGCATCGGTTTCTCTTTTACCGATTATGCAGAAATCCTGAGACCACAAGATTTTCCGGGCATTATCACCAATACCCGTTATGACTACGAAACCTACCAGGTAAACATTTTTGATAGCACATTGCAGACTGCAACCTTTCGCGCCAGCTATCGTGAAGGCCGGGCCTTAAACCTGGTACCTCCTATCGGTACCCTGCCGTATGTTGCTGACACCAGCCGTATCGATTTTACTTTCCTCTGGCGACCAATAGATCGCTTGAGCATAAACAATACCTACTTCCTTACCGAGCTGGAGAATCGCGGTGGTGGTGCGAAAGTTTTTACTAACGAAATCTTTCGCAGTAATTGGAACTACCAATTCACCAAAGAATTATCGCTACGCTTCATTGCGCAATATGATGAAACCGAAGCTGGCCCAGCCACAAGACTCGAAGACGATGAGAATCTAAACTTCGATGTCCTTTTGCGCTATGTGATCAATCCCTGGTCGGCTTTTTACGTAGGATATAACTCGAACCGCAGCAATTTCGATATCATCGAATATGAAGGAGAGCGGGAGCTTGTAGTAGCCAACGATTTACGCAGAGATGGCGATCAGTTTTTTGTGAAATTTTCTTACCTGTTTCAACGCTAAGCAGTTTCTTCAGTGGTGTTCACTGCACCCGCTTGAGGTGAGTCCCCTCGCGTAAGCATCTTGTACCAATCCCGAAATGGACCGGTGGTGTTCTGCACAAAGCTTCTATATTCATCCTGTGTATCAGGTCCAATTCCCCAGGGCGTGTATTCATCTTTTTCAGGAATATAAAGCGTACCAAACATCCGGTCATAAATACTGGTAACTGCAGCCAGGTTTGTATCCCAATGCTTCTTTAGATAACTGTGGTGAGTGTGATGCATCGCCGGACTCTGGACCCATTTTTCAAGCCAGCGGGGATACCGTAATTGAATGTGATAGTGTCGGAATGCGCCGGTTAATCCCAGGATAAACGAAAAGAATCCTGCGCCTAATATAGTAGCCTGAGTAATTCCGCCATCGAATAGGTAAGCAAATATTCCTGCTGCAAATGCAAAACTAAATGCCGACCCTGCAGCCCAGATTGGTCCAGCAAGAAAATGTTCCCGATAGCGAGTTAAAGGCGTTAACACTTCTGCAGAGTGGTGTACTTTATGAATTGCCCATAATGCAGGAATCTTGTGCATGGAATAGTGAATAAGATAAAAAACAAAGTCATAACAAAGCAAACTTACCAAGGCGAAAAGCAGCATCCATGCATAATTGGGATCAATGGCTGGAGTCGCTCCAAATATCCACTGTAAGGAAGCGATTACATATTGTTCGGTAATAGGCCCCACTGTTGCGAACAGGGTTACCACCCATACCGGGCGTAGTACTCGTTCTAGCACCCAAAGCCAGATATCCACTCTTGCAGACACGTGAGTGTAAATATCTTTCGGAAGCAAATAATTTAGCAGCCCGGTTCGCCGCACTTCCCCTTTGGCATTCTTAGAACCACTTCCGCGATAGTAAACAAACAAGCAAATAGCCAGGAACAAGGTGATTAACAATCTATCCCAATGCAGGTCATTTGGGACGTTATCAGAAGTGATAGTCCACAAGAGTGTTGATGCCTGTTGCACGGCATCGGTAAAAGGACCGACAATTTCTGATTGGCTGGCAGACATTTATGAAACCTGGTGCAGTTAGTTCCAAACTGCGTTTGTTATCAATGCGGTGTGCTGGTAATTAGAGACAATTTAAGCACCTGCGTAAGCTAATCATACTCTAGTTTAGTGATCCAATCATGGATTCAGTACGTTTATACTATTTGTTAAGTTAGTGGAATTGAAGCCCAATTAACCCTTGGAAAATTGGATAAAAATAGCAGGAGGAAAGCACGAGATGAAAAGAATACTAATTGCGATAGTTGTTTCTCTATTTAGCATATCTGCATTGGCCCAATCAGCGGCCGATGGAGTCTGGAATTTTTCTATGGCCAGCCCGATGGGCGCAGTCTCGGCTATAGTCACAATGAAAATTGACGGCGATGTGCTTTCAGGTGAGTTTGACCTCGGCGGAGGGAGAACCTGGCCAATTGAAGACGGAAAGGTTGATGGCAATTCCATTTCGTTCATTATTAACCGTGATGGCTCATCCATGACCTACGCTATGAGCGCTGAAGTAAATGGCGATTCAATAAGCGGTGTTGCTGCCGCCATGGGCACAACCGCTGAATGGTCTATGAGCCGCGATAACTAGAATCTGTTGCAAGCTGAATTAAAGTAGAAGGCTTTACTTCCTAAGACTTCGGACTTGCGTTAGATTCACTCTAATGCCGAACGCTTAAGAGGTATAGCCTTTATGCTTACTCGCCGTGAATTAGTTCAAGCCGCTAGTGCAGCGACCGCCCTTGGCCTAAGCAAAGCGGCCCTGGCGCAATCAAATACCCAATCATCAAGTGAATCAGTGCGCCTTAGTGGCGATGGTATAGGCCTGCAGCCTCAAGAATTCACGGAATTATTGAACGCTCTATGCCAGGATAAAGAGCTTGAGACAGACAATTATCTGCTCGGCGGTGAAGTAGAAGACTTTGAAGCCTACTGCGCAGAATTACTGGGCAAGGAAATGGCAGTTTTCATGCCATCGGGAACCCTTGCCAATCAGTTGGCCTTACGCCAATTAGCCGGCGACAAGCGCAGAGTAATCGTACCAGGGCTTAGCCATGTCTATAACGACACCGGCGACGCTTCACAGAATCTTTCCAATCTAAATTTGATTCCACTCGCTCAGGATCGCTCGACATTCACACTGGAAGAAGTTCAGGCTGTTATCGATCGCACCGAAGGCGGTCGCGTAACAGCGGAAGTTGGCGCAATCTTGATAGAAAGCCCGATACGCAGATTAGCCGGTGAGATGGTCGACTGGGAAGAAACGAAGCGTATTACGGAATTTGCAAAAGATAAGGGAATTGGTACACACCTGGATGGCGCAAGAATGTTTATCGCTTCCGCCTACACTGGAATTTCACCCGCTGAATACGCTCAACCCTTCGACATGGTGTATTTCTCTCTATGGAAATATTTCAATTGCGGGATTGGCGCAATCCTCGCCGGCAATAAAGCCGATCTGGAAAATATGTTCCATACCCGCCGCATGTTCGGTGGTAATTTGTATGCTGGCTGGTCGGCTGCTTTGGTAGCGCGACACTACATGGATGGATTCGTCGAACGTTTGGGTTCAGCCGTCGCGCTTTCCGAAGACTTTTATAGGGCAATCGATCAACATCCAGCTTTTGATATCGCGCGAATTCCTAATGGAACCAACTTAAGCAGAGTGACCCTCTCTGGTACAGATGGAGAAGAATTCAGAGAACGCCTGGCAGAACAGGGCATATTACTCGGTCGGCCTAATGCTGATAATCGATTTACTCTGGGCGTAAATGAGACCTGGAATCGTACAACAGCCAATGAGCTTGCCCTGGCATTTACCAATGCGATTTCATGAAGTAAGCTGAATAAATAAGATTTTTCTAAGGAAACATAACAAAAACAAGCGGAGCAACTCCCAATGAAACTCTCGCCATTCGTTTACTGTTTTGTATCTGCTGCTTTGACTCTAGTTGCAGCAGATACAATCGCCCAGGGCCGCGGCAATGTTACCGATGAGCGTGTGATTGCCTCTCCAGAAACAGAGCCTGGTGCCTGGTTGACCTATGGCCAGTCCTTTAAAGAGCAACGTTTTTCCCAACTAACCCAGATTAATACCGACACCATCGATCGACTGGGCCTTGCCTGGTCGACACAAATCGGTGACTACAATATGCGCATGCAGGGCACACCGCTGGTAGTGGACGGTGTCATGTATGTGTCCAACGGCTGGAGTGTGGTTTATGCATTGGACGCCACAAATGGAGAAGAAATCTGGAGATACGACCCAGAAGTCGACCGCAGTTACATAAGGCTGGCTTGCTGTGGTCCTGCCCATAATCGGGGAGTAGCAGTTTACGAAGGTAAGGTTTATGTGGGGACTTTCGATGGCCGCCTGATTGCTATCAATGCCAATAGCGGCGAAGAAGTCTGGGATATAGATACCTGGATTCCTGCAGGTCTCGGCAGGTTTAACATCACCGGCGCACCACGAGCAGCCGCAGGAAAAGTTTATATAGGACAGGGTAGCGGCGAATCCGGACATCGACGGGGCTATGTCACCGCCTACGATGCCGAAACCGGTGAAGTGGCGTGGCGTTTTTTTCTGGTACCGGGAGATCCCAGTAAACCGTTTGAACATCCCGAAATGGAGATGGCAGCCCAAACCTGGGGTGGTGAATGGTGGAAATACGGGGGTGGCGGCACTGCCTGGAATTCCCTGGTTTATGACGAAGAATTTAATTCCCTTTATATAGGAGTTGGCAACGGTGCCCCCTGGCCGAGAGACATTCGCTCACCCGGTGGCGGCGACGATCTGTTTCTTTCAACTATTGTATCCGTTGATGTGGATAGCGGTCGGATGAACTGGTACTACCAGACTACACCCGGCGATAACTGGGACTACAGTTCCGCCATGGATATGACCCTGGGAGAAATCGAGTTTGGCGGTGTCATGCGCAGGGTTTTATTACAAGCACCAAAGAATGGTTTCTTCTATGTTATCGATCGCAGTAATGGCGAGTTACTGCGAGCACTCCCCTATACCGATGGTATCGACTGGGCTACCCATGTCGACATGGAAACCGGTAGACCCGTTGAAAATCCCGATGTTGTTTATGAAGTTGAACCACAGTGGATAATGCCGGCAAATTCCGGCGCCCATAACTGGGAGCCTCAATCCTGGGATAACGAATTGGGACTGATGTATTTCTATTATCACGACATCGCCAATTTTTATTCCCTGGACGAAGGATTTGTCGAAACCGGTGAATATCAAATTCGGGAACGGGGTTTAAGTCTTGGCTGGGGTGAAGGCGAATATCGTCGACGCCTGATAGAACAGGCTGGACCCCGCCCTCCTTCCCAGGCCTACGTCGGTGCCTTCGATCCAATTACCGGTACCTACAAGTGGAGACAGGAACTGGACTCTGATTACAACGGTGGCGTCGTTGCAACGAGAGGCAATGTCTTGTTCCAACCGGAAGGAACCGGCGATTTTTCAGTAAGGGATACTGAAGATGGTGAATTGCTATGGCGCTACACGGCGCCCGGAACTTTCCGATCCACATCAGTAATGACTTATCAGATCGATGGCACCCAGTACGTAGCCACCATGATGAATGGTAATCGGGCAATCGATCTCGGTGGAACAGTTTTAGTATTCAAACTGGATGGAGATCATGCTCTACCTATAGCGGAAATTGTTCAGGCGGAAGTTCCGGAATTGCCAGACGAAGTTTATAGCCAGGAACAACTGCGTGAAGGCGATAATCTTTATCACGCGCAATGTGCCAGCTGTCACGGCGGTATTGGTGTACCAAACGAGGTTGCCGTTATTGCTCCCGACTTGCGTTTAATGAACCTCGATACTCATTCGGAAATGGAGGAGATTGTAATCGGCGGTAGTCGTGCACAAGTGGGCATGCCGGATTTCGAAGATGTGATCTCATCCGAACAGCTGGAATCCATTCGTGCTTTTGTCGTCGAACAGGCGCGACGTTTACAGGAGTATCAACAGCAAAATCAGGAAGCGATTGAAGAGGCGGCAAACGAAGAAGCCCTGAACCGCGCCTAGACTAATTTTTTCCCGCTAAACTGACCACCAGGCATGGCATAATAGACCCATGCCTGGCGCCACTTACATTAAAGCTTCTCTCCTACTATTTACTGGAATGAGTTTTCTTCTCAGTTCCATTCTCCTGAATGCTGCAGAAGAAGTGTTGCTTACGATCGATAGCGACTTGATCGATCGAGTCGAGCTTTTAGATGCTGACAGCGACTCCGACCTGGTCATTTCCACCTATTACGAATTGCTACCGGACGATGCCCGCGAGGACATCGAGGATCGCCGTACTCGTCTCGAACGTTTGCAACCGGATTACAATGTCGCTTACCTCGCCGCAGACAGCGCCGAGATGGCGGAAGTGCGGGAAGACATGGATGCGCAGTGGCTCATCATCCAATCTATCCATCGCTACTTTTTTACACCCCAGGTCGTCGAGATCCTGAACCAGGCCTATATTCAGAATTTTGGTGGCTTACTGCCGGAAGAATCCGCCGGGCAGGAGCGACAATAGTATGAATGGTATAGATGTAAACTCAGAATCGACAGTGCGTATTGGAATATTTTTACTTGTCGTATTTCTTCTAATGCTTATGGAGGTCGCTTCCCCACGCAGAAAATTGCATTACCCAAAATCGAAACGCTGGGTCACCAATTTTGGCATTAGCATGAGCAATGCAATCCTCGTGAGCGTGTTACTTCCCATGGCGGGAGTGGGCGCTGCGCTTATCGCGCAAGACAATGACTGGGGATTGTTCAACCTGTTAAATGTTTCAATGTGGATAAGTATTCCACTCTACTTGCTCCTGTTTGATCTTACGATTTATTTTCAACATCGGATTTTCCATGCTGTTAAGCCACTGTGGAAACTGCATCGCATGCACCACACTGATTTGGATTACGATGTGTCTACTGGCATCAGGTTTCACCCCTTTTCGATAGTTATCTCCAGTCTGATAAAGCTCCTGTTGATATTTGTATTGGGACCCGTAGCGATTGCAGTATTGATTTCAGAAGTGTTGCTGAATGCTACTTCAATGTTTAATCACAGTAACTGGAAGCTACCAGAACGAATCGATTCCCTGTTAAGACTTTTTGTCGTTACACCGGATGTTCATCGAGTGCACCATTCCACCAATCCAGACGAATACAGTCATAACTTCGGATTTAATTTTCCCTGGTGGGACAGAATATTTGGTACCTACCGGGCGCAGCCGGGTATGGGTCATGAAGAAATGAATATTGGTATCGATGGGTTGCAGGACACTCATTCTATCGAGTATCTGTCTTTAATGACGCAACCCTTTAGAAAAAGCTAAGACGCCGGATGTTCTTCTCGCCGCAACCATACTGCCGTGTCGTGAAAAACCGCTCCACCGATTCCATGGCCGGGGTCGCTACTCACCAGTGAATTGATGCCAACGCCTTCAACAAATTTTTTGTTCGGCCAGATACTTTCAACGATGACTACATCTTTCTGTAAGTCGTCATACACTTCAACATGCACTAACACCGAGGCCAGGTCATTGCCTATGCGCACTAAGCCACTATTTTCCAATCCCAGTGCTGCACAGGTGGCTGAGTGAATCTTTGCAGTGGGTTTTCCTTCGCGGCGCTGTGAAGTTGGTGTTTCAGTAAAACTGCTGTTTAAAAACTGCCGGGCTGGCGCTGTTACCAGGCGAAAGGGCTTGTCTTCCGAGCGATTGTCGGTAACGGAATAGTGGTCGGGGAATCCTGGCAAGCTCGCATTCACTTTACCCAGGCGCGACCAGTTCGGCGCAAAATGAAATTTTTTGTCGGGGGTTTCGAAGCCATTCAGGAAATGGGCTTCTTCAAAATCCCGCGCACAATCCAGCCATCTTTGTTCATAAATCGATTCTGCATCCGGGAAACCACTTTTCTTCAGTGTTTCTTCGATAATTTCCCAGGCGCTCATCTCGAATCCCGGATGTTCGGCACGCAGGCGCCTGGCCAGTTCGCAAATCACGAAGTGATTTGATTTCGAATCTGCATAGGGCTCGATAACAGGTTTCGTCACCTGGAGAAAAGTATGACCACCGGCAACATAGATATCCTCATGTTCGAGAAAAGTTGTTGCCGGAAGAACGATGTCAGCCATGGCTGCAGTTTCAGTCATAAATTGTTCATGGACACAGATGAAAAGATCATCTCGCTCGAAACCTTTTTTAACTTTTAGGGAAGAAGGCGACACCATCATGGGATTGGTATTTTGAATGAGCAGTGCCGTAATCGGCGGACCACCCTGAAGATCGATCGGATTACCACAAAGTATTTCACCGATACGGGATTGATCCAGGACACGGGTGTTGGGATCGACCATATCCGTGCCCATAATAAGAGATTTATCCAGCTTGAATAACTCGCTGTTACTGTAGAGAGCTCCCCCTCCCCTGTACTTCCATGCACCGGTCATGGCTGGAAGACAGGATGCGGCATGCATATTGAATGCGCCGTTACGACTGCGAGTAAATCCATAGCCGAAGCGGAAATAGGATTTCTTGTTTTGACCAATAAGCCGTGCAAACTCGATGATGGTGTCTGCGGGCACACCGGAGATCGATTCGGCCCATTGCGGTGTTTTGTCCGCCAGGTGAGATTCCAGCTCGGAACCAAAGTCGGTGTACTCTGCCAGGTACTCCCTGTCGGCCAGGTTTTCTTGTAACAGCACGTGCATCATGGCCGTGGCCAATGCGCCATCGCTGCCCGGCTGGAGCATAATGTGTAGGTCGGCACGTTTCGCCGTAGCATTTAAATAAGGATCTACGACGACGAGTCTGCTACCGCGTTTACAGGCCTGGGCAACATGATGCATGAGATTGACCTGGGTATGAACTGCATTGCTTCCCCACAATACGATTACATCACTTTGTTCACCGATTTCCCTGGCATCGACACCGCGCTTTACACCGGTACCGGCTTTCCAACCAGCATCGGAGGCGGCAGAACAAATTGTGGAATGCTGCCGGGAATAAGCCATGGCATGTCGCAGTCGCTCAATACCATCTCTCTGCACCAGGCCCATAGTGCCCGCATAAAAATGGGGCCAAACTGTTTCCTTGCCAAACTTTTCACTTTGCTCCTGGAAGCGAGATGCAACCTCATCTAATGCTTCTTCCCAACTGATCTCAGTAAAGGCATCTATTCCTACACCTTTTTTGCCGGCTCTTTTTAAGGGAGTTGTTAGGCGATCTGGATGGTGCACCCGTTCAGCATAGTTGCCGACCTTCGCGCAGAGCGTTCCGGAAGTATAAGAATTATCTTTTGCACCATAGACGCGACCTATAGTTTTCTCATCGAGTTTTTCTACCTCCAGGGCGCAGGCGCTGGGGCAGTCATGAGGGCAGGTACTTTGGATTCTGATTGGCGCGGGCTTCGACATGTTCTTCTTTCATGGATGCATTTCAATTCGAAAGCGAAGAGTACCAAAAACATTGATATCGATCATCGCATTCCTGATTAAAGATTCTGCAGAATAGACTGGCTGCAATGCGACATCATGTCTCAGGTCAGTGCTGTTCATTGGGCCTATAATGCGCCCTTCTCTATATAAGCTATGTAAGGTGGTAACTGGTATGCGGTCCTTGCTTTCTCTATTAACTCTAGCCCTGCTTAGTTTTTTCTTGCTAAACGGCCAGACTGTAATCCAGGCTGAAATCGAATTGACTGATCGGAATGTACCGAGAACTGAATATGGTCATCCTGATTTTCAGGGTTACTGGTTTTTCGGTTCCCGCACTCCGTTACAGCGCCCGGCAAATCTGGCTGACAAACTGACCTATACAACCGAAGAAGTAGCAGACCTCGAGCAGCGTATGCGCGAGCGGCTTGAACGCCAGGACGCACCCCTGGATCCAAATCGTGGCGCTCCCGAGAAAGGGGCCCGTATTGGCCAGGAAGCTGACGATGCTTTCCTGGGACACTATATTGAACCGAAACTCTACCCGGTAGATGGCAACTACAATACTTCCATCGTCTTCGAACCAGGTGATGGCAGAATTCCGAAGCGTGAAGGATTCTTGGACTTCAATGCTCAACGCAGGGCGAGCGGTTTAAGTGATACCGATGGTCCCGAAGGGCAACCCTTGTCTGGACGTTGCTTAATATTTGGGGCAGCGATTCCTTCGCTTACTCCGATGATGATGAATCCGAATTTACAAATAGTGCAAACAAAAGACTATTTGATGGTGATGACGGAAATGATTCACGACGCCCGCATTATTCGCATCGGTGATGAGCATTTTGATCACGATATACCCCAGTGGATGGGTGATCCGGTTGCTCGCTGGGAAGGCGATACGCTCGTGGTTCATTCGAAAAATTTCAGGCCGGAACAATCCTCATCCAGATCGATTGCCATCTCAGATGAATTCGAAGTGGTTGAACGCTATACCCTGGTTGGCGATGACCAGATCCATTACTCCTTTACGGTTACTGACGATAAAGCATACACACAGCCATTTAGCGGCGAACGAATTATGGTTCGTAACGCACCGGAAGAAAAAGTTTATGAGTTTGCCTGTCACGAAGGGAATTATTCCTTACCAGGCATATTAGCTGGGGCCAGACGCCTGGAAGCGGAACAACAATAGACTGTCTTCAATCCTGCCTTTATCATTCGCCCTTCACAAATTAATGGGAAGGGCCTCATGTTTTACGAGCCGCGAAAAGAGAATCACGGACTGCCAAAAAATCCTTTTAACAGTCTGGTCATTCCACGACCTATAGGCTGGATAAGCACCGTAGATAAAGACGGGGTGTTCAATCTCGCACCTTATAGTTTCTTTAACGCCGTCTGTTACTCGCCACCTACAGTCATGTTTGCTTCCGGTATAGGCACTACCGATGACAAAACCAAAGATTCTGCCCGCAATGTAGAAGCCACCGGTGAGTTTGTCTGTAATCTCGCGAACTGGAATACGCGAGAGCAAATGAATCAATCCTCTGCCTCGCTTCCGCCGGAGAGTGACGAGATTGAACTGACCGGACTAACAGCTATTGCTTCCTCGCTGGTTGCCGCGCCAAGAATTGCCGAAGCTCCAGTCCATCTGGAATGCAAGTATATAAAGACGGTAGAAATTCCAGGCTGGAATGAAAGCGATGTTTACAAAGTATTGTTTGGCGAAGTCATCGGAATTCACATTAATGACGAATTTATTACCGACGAAGGCTTAATCGATGTAGCCAGGATGTTGCCTATTGGTCGTCTGGGTTATAACGACTACACACGAGTCGATGGCGAGTCGACATTTACGCTGGATCGGCCGGCTTAGATTACATCTGATCGTTGCATCGAAAACCTGAATTCCAACTTGTAACTACTTTTTCACTTTTTAAGAATTGTGCTAGACGTCAAGATCTTGCAACCCCTTTTGCTTTTCCAGCTCAGTGCCAGTCGACGAAATCGGAGCTCGTAAGATTATTCGTCGGGATCCAGTGAAATCATCTGGCTTGGATGATAACGATCGCCGAGGACAGCACCGTCTGCGAATATCGCACCGGCTCTTTCCAGATCTTCCCCGCTAATGGTGAGTTCTGCAGCTTTGGCATTCTCTTCAACAAATTTTATATGCTTGGTACCGGGTATAGGCACGTAGTCAGGATCTTGCGCCATTACCCAGGCCAGGGCCAATTGCGCCGGCGTGCAGGAATTGTCGGCGGCAATTGTTTCGAACTCATCCACCAGTTTCAGATTGTGCTCGAAATTGTCACCATTGAAACGAGGCATGGTCTTACGCATGTCGCCTTCTTCCAACTCTTCAATATCCCGCACTACCCCTGCCAGAAATGCCCGACCAAGAGGGCTAAAAGGAACGAAACCAATACCCAGTTCTTTACAGCAATCCAGAACTTTATATTCCGGATCACGAGTCCATAAAGAGTATTCTGACTGTACCGCACAGATCGGATGTTCAGCGTGAGCCTTGCGGATTGTTTCCGAAGAACATTCGGATAAACCGATATGCCCAATCTTTCCCGCTTGTACGGCCGTGGCTAACGCACCCGCGCTTTCTTCGATAGGCACATTGGGATCACGACGATGCAAGTAATACAAATCAATGTAGTCCATGCCCAATCGTTGCAAGCTTTCATCCAGAGTCTGTAAAACATTCTCCGGCGTGCAATCCACACCCCGTTTCCCATCCCTGTTTATGATTCCGCATTTACTGGCGAGAATGTATTCATCCCTGCGTGATCCCAGCACTTCACCAATCAGGGTTTCATTGTGCCCGATGCCATAGATACTGGCGGTATCGAGAAAGGTATAGCCCACATCCAATGCCCGGTGCAGTGCCCGTTCTGATTCATCCCGGTCAGCACTTCCATAACCCTGGGACATACTCATACACCCCAGGCCTACTGCCGAAACCGATAGCTCTCCAAGTTTCCTTTCCTGCATTGTCACTCCAGAAAATTTCTTGTTTTTAGTTAATCTTATTCAACCTGGCCTAATTGAAAGTTGCGCGACTGCCTGATGAGATCTTTACCGATGGCGCGCCCTACTTTAGTCGCAATGTTTTTCGAGTAAGGCTAATTGTAATATCCAGTGACTCCAGGTGATACCACCAGCCGATGGGAATGAGAAGAATCTCCCCGGGATTAATCTCAAAGTCATAAACCGTAGCATTCTCAAACAGTGGATGAAGGGAGAAATCGGGACTCGCCGCATCTACATCACTGTACACATGATAATCGTTATATACCCAGGGCATACTCCAGGAAGGAACCATGCGCACCCGCTTGCGACCCATAATCTGGCAAAACAAATTATTGATCATGTCGAAATGCAGGGGCGTAATCGTCCCCCGAGACCCTATCCACAGGCTTCCATCGGGAGGGCCTGCCAGATAGCCGTCACCAATATCGAGCGACTCACAATCGGCAAAGATTTTGATGAAGCTGTCTTTGTGTTCACTCATATTGCCAGCTGTCATGTAAATGTCATTGGAACTTTCAGTACTTTCCAGCCGGTCCAGAAATTTCGAAAACTTGATTTCGCTGCGATGGAATTTCTGATTACGTTCAAAATGAGGATCTGAATCTCTGCCATCCTGAATACTGACAACACTGTTTCCATGAACCTGGCGAAAATAGTCGAGATTCCATTTCTGGTAGGCAGGCCAATCTTCCATGGCGTCGGTCAGAATTACCGGTCTGTTCTTGCTTAGGTAATCTTTGACAAAGTCTTTGAAGGGCGGTGGTGGAATTCTTTCTATTTCACCAAAGGCCTCATCAAGCCTCGACAATTTTTCGTAAAGACTCAACAGCCATGCCTGGCTACTGGCAGCCTTCCATTGGTCGTGGCTTTCTTCTCCAAGTTTGTTTATCTCACGCTGATACACTTCGGTCGCGCCTTTCATATTAGTTCTTTTGCATAACCTTTTTCCATCAGGTTCGCGGTGATTGATTCTTCCGGATGTTCCATTAACAAGCACTTGGCGATCCAGTGCCGCCATTTGTCTTCCAGGACCATTATTGGGTCATCGCTCTCCGGCTGATCATTCAGCCAACTCGCAATACGGTTGTAATACAAGTTAACGGGAAACTCATCCTTGTTTTCGTAGGGCCATCCCCTCTTTTTCTTGTCGAATATCTTGTCGACAGAATAGTGAGCGATGTAATGGGATTGCGTTAACTCATTCTTGCCAGGAACATAAGTGCTATTAATGTCTTTCATTTTTATCTGGCAGTTTTCACAGGCAGCTTGCAATGCATACATCCCTGCCCACCACTTCAGGCGATCTGGAATATCGCGATTCAGTATGTCTATGTGAATTTGCGCCCAGGGATCCAGTAGTTGTTTAATGGCTTTAGCCTTAGCAACTATTGGTACAAATCCTCCGTTGTAATAAGCACCACTATTTTTGAAGTAGGGACTAATGATGTCTCGTCGTTCACCTAAGCTGTGTAGATGCCATTGTTCATAGATCTCATCGTCAGCGAGTTCGATCTTGGAAGCAGGGCGCAGATGAAACATATCGCAATCGAGCACTTCCAGTAATTGCTCGGAATCATAATCATCTATTACCTGTAAGATTGCCGCCTGAATATTAAGCGGCACATTTACTCCGTGACTGGGACAATCGAAAGTTTCATAGGAAGGTTTTACGACGGTGTAAGGCGCACCCATATCATCCAGCCAGGCAATGTCAGTTGGATGGGGTTCTTCTTCCAGGTTTTTTTCTACCCAGAGAACTTTGGCACGCTGGTAGGCATCCTCCCCATACACTTCGCGATGGGAGTACCAGAATAGCGATGCCTGCTGCCGAAATGATTGCCTGGTCAGCACGGCAACCGGCAATGAGATTAGTGATTGGCCCGAATTATCCATGGCTATAACCTGGTAAACCTCACAGCTAGCCTAGCCCGAGCAGCCATTCGATTCCAGTGCTAACATGGGCTTTAATCAGGCATAAAATACGTCAAACCGGCCGATAAAAATATAATCAGTTAATAGAATAAGTCTTACTGTCATGACCCTGCTTCGCATATTCATCACGCTGTTTCTCTTATTGGCATTGTCTTCCTGCGATATCACACCCGTAAGCGCAGGAGTTTGGGATATCACCATTGAAACTGATCAGGGTAACCGCAATGCTACCTGGACTATTAGCCCAGAGCCCTCTCTTACAATATCGGGAAGCAGTGAGCTTCGTGTTGAGGAAATCGACCTGGCGGGCAGTCGCATAACGTGGTCGACAGAAGCATGGGATTTTCCAGACGCGGCGGCAGCTGAAAGAGTAAATTTTCGTGGCACGGTAGATGGCAATCGCCTGGCAGGAACCGTTTATACCCAGCAAGGAAATTTTAGCGTTAGCGGCACTCGCCAATAGTCTGCAAGGATTAGGCCCGGTGCTCCGCTAATTGGCGAACTTCGCCAATTAGCCACTGCCTTAGCTAATCTCACCCTTTGCAGCGAAATACCCGAAATAACGGAAGTCCCGATAATCCGCGGCTTCCAGCACATATTCCCCAAATTTTTTAAAGAATCGCAGAATGCCGCTGAATCATTGGTCAAAGAAATTAATGATTTGATGAAATAGCTCTCCGGGGGAACCGCTCCCAAGCACTTCTTTGAGTGTGTTAGCATTCAGGCTCACTTGTAAGGTATTTCCCTGCTAATGCTTTAGAAATTAATTTGTCAGTTCCAAGGAGCCTGATGTGACAAATTCTCAGTCTGCCTATTCCAGGCCGCGGGGTCTCGCGGTCGTAATCGCAATCATCGCCCTACTCACCTTGTGGCCCGGCATTATCCTTTTGTTAGCCGGCGGTTCGTTCTACTACACCCTTGCGGGATTAGTCCTGGCCGCTTGTGGCTACCTGCTCTTTAAAGGCGATAAGCGCGGCGCTCAACTCTACGGAATATTTCTCGCAGTTACCTACCTGTGGGCTATCTTTGAAGTGGGGTTGGATGCCTGGGCCTTAATGCCCAGGATTGCGATGTTCAGTGTAATTGGCTTGTGGTTTCTTCTGCCTCATGTGCGCCGGGGATTGCTACAGGAACAACCGGAATCTCTACTTGCTAAACGGGAAACCAGGATTGCAGCCGGTGTATTAGCCGTATTGTTTATTGCTATCTACATTAGCAATGCCAACTACTATGTAGGAACACCGAGTGCCGCAGGAACCGGTGTCGTTAACAATGAGACAGGCGAATGGAATCACTATGGCGCCACCAAGAAAGGAACACGCTACGCACCCAGCGATCAGATTAATCTCGACAACGTAGATCAATTGGAAAGAGCCTGGGAAATTCGCACTGGCGTTCCGGGTGAGTTTAAAGGAACACCAATTCAGGTAGGCGATGGGCTTTATCTCTGTACCGGCCAGAACATCATTCTTTCTCTGGATCCGGATACCGGAGAGGAACGCTGGCGCTTCGATCCCGAGATCAACTCACCACGCGTTGGCTTCTGGGATACCTGTCGGGGTGTAACTTATTTTGAAGCGCCGAATTTTCGTTCCCTAGGTATTTGCGAAGAGCGCATATTCACCGCCACTACCGACGCCCGTTTAATCGCTGTAAATAAAAACACCGGAGAGCCCTGTAGCGATTTTGGCAATAACGGAGAAATAGATCTTCTCGCCGGCATGGGTGAAGTAGAACCGGGTTTTTATTTTGTTACCTCGCCGCCAACGATAGCAAGTGGTGTTCTCGTTCTTGGCGGTTGGGTATTTGATAACGTCCGCACCAATGAACCTTCTGGCGTGGTGCGCGGCTTCGATCCCATTAGTGGCGACCTGGTATGGGCCTGGGATATGGGTCGTGAAGATCGTCCTGGCTTGCCGCCTGAAGGTGATTCCTATACGCGCGGAACGCCTAATGTCTGGAGTCTAACCAGCGCCGATGATGAGCTAGGTTTAATCTATCTTCCCACCGGTAATGCCACCCCAGATTACTGGGGCGGACATCGAACTGAAGCCATGGAGCGTTATGCCAGCTCGATAGTGGCTCTCGATGCGAGAACCGGAAGAGTGAGATGGCATTACCAGACCACTCACCATGATATTTTTGATTATGACGTCCCATCACAGCCATCACTGGTTGATATCCCCATTAATGGTGAAGTGCGCAAAGCGGTAATCGTTCCAACCAAGCGCGCTGAAATTTTCGTGTTCGATCGGGAAACCGGTGAACAGCTAACGGAGATTCAAGAGTTACCGGTTCCACAAACGGATTTGCCGGATGAAACTTCCTCACCGACGCAACCGTTTTCCGTAGGCATGCCAAACTTTGCCCATGACTATATTCGCGAAGCGGATATGTGGGGTATTACGCCGATGGACCAGGCACTGTGCCGCATTCAGTACCGTAATCTTCGCTATGAAGGAGCACTCACTCCACCAACTACTGGCGGTTCGCTACTTTATCCCGGCGTTGCTGGTGGTATGAATTGGGGAAGTGTTGCAATCGATGAGCTAAACCAGCTAATGGTGGTTAATTCGATGCATAATCCAAGCGTCGTTCGCCTGTATCCACAAGACGAAGTTACTGGCAATGAGATACTCGGAATCGGAGGTACACAGCTAGGCACACCTTATGCAGCCTATTCATTCTTCTTCTTGTCTCCAATTTTTACCCCTTGCTTAAAGCCCCCTTATGGAGAGATGGCAGTTGTGGACCTGGCCAACCAGGAAGTGTTGTGGCAACGGGGGTTGGGCACGGCGAAAGATCAGGGTCCATTAGGAATTCCCAGTCGCTTGCCTTTGCCAATGGGCATGTATTATAACGCAGGTTCTATGGTGAGTGGCGGCGGGCTAATCTTCATGGGTGGTGTCGTCGACAGTACCATGCGTGCGATAAACGTATTCAATGGCGAAGAAGTATGGACCGATGCTCTCCCCGGTTCTTCTAATGCGACACCAATGTCTTACGTGAGCCCGGAAACAGGCAAACAATACGTTATCGTGACTGTACCCGGCGGGGGTGGCGGCCTAAGTCTCGAATCCCAGGTAGACAACCTGGATGAAAGCCGAGCGCCTGGCGGCTATGTGATTGCCTACGCCTTACCTGACTAGTGTGGCTTAGCACTAAACTAATAAGAAGAAAGAGTAGCTATGGATTTACAGCTTAAAGAAAAAGTCGTGATAATTACCGGAGGCAGTGAAGGTATCGGCCGAGCCGCTGCCGAACGATTTTCACAGGAAGGGGCATTGGTTGCACTTGCCTCCAGAACCCAGAGCGACCTCGATACGGTAGCTGCCGAAATTTCCTCCCAGAGTGGCAAGGAAGTTATCGGAATCGCTACCGACGTGCGTGACGAAGATTCAGTTAAGTTTCTGATCGAAAAGGTAGTGGAACACTGGGGCAGAATCGATGTGCTGGTAAACAATGCCGGTACCTCTTCTGCTTCACGCCTGGAAGACTTAACAAACGAACAGCTCGATGAAGACATAAATCTAAAGGTAAAAGGCGCAATTTATTGCACGCGACACGCCTTGCCTTACTTGAAACAAAGCAAGGGTTGTATCTGCAATACCACCACGCCTGGCGGCAAGGCACCAACTGCCGGTACTCAGCCAACCGCCCTATCACGAGCAGCAGGAATATCCTTAACCAAGACCTGGGCCTTCGAGTTCGCACAACATGGCATTCGAGTTAACACGGTATGTGTTGGTTTCTTGCGAAGTCGCCAGCACAAATTACGCTGGGAAGACGCAGCTAAACGCAATCCGGAGCTGACTCTCGATCAGTTTTATGATCAGTTTAATTCGAGAATACCAATGGGCAGAGTCGGCGAAGCGCGAGAGGCCGGCGACGTTATCGTTTTCCTCTGCTCCGGCATGGCAAGCTATGTTACCGGGACAGCTATAAACGCTGACGGTGGTATGTCGCCTGTTGTCTGATTAGTTCTGCAGTAGCTGATCGATTTCTTTGCCACTGGCAAGGGCACCCACCCAATTAAAACTGCCGTTAGTCAGCATTTCATTTCCCGCATCTAAAAGCGGTTTTACCGTTGCCCGTGATAATGCACCGCCGACGCTAATACGAGTTGCGCCTGAAGCAGAAAGCTGCTGCACCGTACAATTTTTTATAAACGGCGCCAATACATTGAATGGTTTATCGATTGCATCACATACTTGCTGCAACTGTTCCAGATCTTTAATGCCTGGTGCATAAAGCACATCGGCGCCGACTTTTGAAAAGGCATGCAAGCGACGAATCGTATCCTCCAGATCATCAACGCCCCTCAACAAGTTTTCTGCCCGGGCAGTTAATAATACTGGTACAGCAGTTGATCTGACTGCTTCGACCGCTGCCTGCACTCTTTCTACGGATTCTTCAAAACCATAGAGCTCCTGGCGGTCTCGGCTGAAGTCTTCAACGGAAAGCCCGGCGATTCCTGAAGCGATGATTTGCCGAATATTTGACTGCATTGTTTCCAGGTCATCGGAGAAACCGTTTTCAAAATCAGCATTGATTGGAATCGAAGTCGCTGCAGAGAGATCAGCACAGTGCTGAATCTTTTCTTCAAGACTCACGGCTCCGTCCCCTCTTCCCAGGGTAAAAGCAAATCCGGAGCTGGAAGTAGCAAGTGCTTTAAATCCCATGCCCTGTAGTACCCTGGCGGAACCGATATCCCAGGGATTGGGTATTAGCCAGGCCTGCTCTTCATTATGTAGTTCCTTGAATACTTCGCATTTTTCCAGTTGAGTGCTCACTTCTATTCCTTACCTAAAAGCTTGGCGCTTGCTACATCGTGCTGAATAGCCGATCCTACTTTTCAGGAGGGTACCAGTAGGAAATTGTTGCACCTCGCAGAGTACGCCAGCGATTGCCGCGAAACCGAGGTCGAAAAATCATCATCTTCAGCGCGTCGCTGCCATCGACTTTGGGCTGGCGGGTATCGGGCTCCGATGATTCCACATCAGGTGTCCTGGTCTCACCCCGCGAGTAAATGGTGAAGCGTATATCCACTCGATGCAGTTCCTCTTCAAGATCTGCCAGTATTTCCGGCGGTGCCGGTTTCGCCGCATTTAACAGGGATTCATCCCAGGCGATGAAGTTGCCCAGATGCACAACTGGGTCATCGTCTTCTGTGCCTCGAGTGTAACGATAACCAGCTGCATCCTGAGCAGCTAAGGCCTCGTCCATGGTCAGGAAATACTCGGTTATGGGCAGCACCACCGGGCGGGAGAAGAAATCTGCTATTTCCTGCTCACTCTTACCAGCCTCGGCGAATAACTCCATGGCCTCACGGTAAGATCTTTGTGCCAATCCAATGCCCAGCAACATTCGATAATCAGCTTCATAGACTGCTGCCATGGCGTCGGCTTCGACATCACTGGACTGCTGCACTATTGCGCGTATGTCCTGGACGATGTCGTAGCCTTGCCTCAGGTAATCTTCCGGTTGAATTTGTTCTGGCTCGAAGATGTCATCGTAAGCATCCTCACCTAATTCATCATGGGAAAATAGAAAAGTTAGCAGGTGATATTTTTCCAATGCTGATTTATAGAGATAGGGAATCATCTCGGGGGAATCTCCACCAAACTCGTCTTCCGCGATTGTCATCATATCGTCCAGCACGGCTCTGGAGAGACGGAAATAATTTATGCGATTTCGTTTCTCATCCAGATTGAGCGCAGTGAAATACCAATGACGTAATTCGTCCATGGCTTCCAGTTTTTGTAATGGCGTTGACTCGGGGTTGCGGGAATAAACAAAGCGAATGTTTTCAAAATTGTTATTGGCGGACTCCAGGTCATTCATGCGCACATTGTTAGCGATCATCTTTTCAATAATCGGTATCTGGCTGAACGTCTCAGGACCTTCAGCAACGTGGCTAAGTTGTAATTGCCTGTTAAGAAGCCTGTTCGCCTCTTCGAGATTAGCAATTTCGGTATAAAGATCTGACAGTCCGCTTAAGGGTTCAATCAGTGATTGATCCAAAGGACCAAATTCGGACTCCAGTTCTTCAATCTCTGCTTGAAACAGTTCGATTTGTTGAGTTTGTTCGTTGCTAGCTGCAACTCGAGATAATTGATCTTCAGCACCGATTGCAGAGACGGATAAAAGAGAGGCTAGAACAAAGAAAAATATAGGCTGCAAAGTATAGCCCGATAGAGGTTGGGCAGCGGCCAGTCGCCGCGTTCCAAAGAATTGAGCAAACCACATACTCATTGGCCAATACCGTATCAATTGCCGTTGGTCTTAAGTATGACCGGATCCAGGTGAAACTGCTTCGCCGGAGAATTACTCCGGCGAAACATGGAGACTTACTTGAGGTTCGAGTAGTCCGTTGTGCTCATCATGTAAGCTTCGATTGATAGAGGGACAGGATACTTCTCTCTCAATGCATGCCAGGCTGGATCGGCGGCAAAAGCGGCCCACACTTCCTGACGATGTGCGCGGTCACGATAGGCCAGCATCCAAACCAGAGTATTTGGATCATCGAGGCGCTGCCATACAGCGACAATCTCGGCGCCGTGCTTTTCGAATATCGCTACTTCTTCTTCACGGAAACGCTGATGAAGATTGTCGATACCGCCTGATCCATCACTGGCTGCAGGTTCTGCGGTATACATGCGCAGCTCAAAACAGCGAGCATTGGGATCGACATTGTTAGAGAACTCTTCGGAAAGATCTCCTGCTGGACCACAAGGCTGCGGGGCTTCTCCCGCATGTACAAATCCAACTAATCCAAAACAGATTAATAATGCACTTAGGATTTTTTTCATTGTTTTCTCCATGAGTTGTAAATCTTATTTTTCGTACAGCAATACGAATTTGTCAGTGCGACCCTGAATGGCAGGATCAAATACACCGATATCCAGTGAATCGTTCTCATTCGCATGAATATCTGAACTACGTAGTAATGAAAGCCCGGCTCCTTCTGCCAGCTCTGCTATATGGCCCTCATAAATTCGATGCAGGGTTCCACCCAGCTCAACGCCGGAATCCGATTCTGCATTATGGTCAACTGCAAGAAAAACACCGCCCGGCTTTAACACCCTGGCAATATGGGCGAAGGTGTCTTCAGGATCACCAAGATTTACTCCACCTGCTTCAAACCATAACTCATGTGGACCCAGAATCCAGGTAACCATGTCGACTGAGTTATCAGCGGCTTCTATCTGATCGAAGTTAACTCGACTAAAAGTCACATTCGGTAATCGATTATTTGCCAGACGAGCCTGCACGGCTTCACCGGAAAAACTATCGAATGAAGGAGGGTTCTGCATGATCACACTGCCATTGGATCCTACTGCCCGGGACAGGATTTCAGTGTAGTAACCGGCACCGGCTTCCAGCTCCAGGATGGTCATACCTGCTTCGATACCAGCAAAGGCCAGCACTTCCAGGGGCATGCGGCGCGCATCATCGGCAGCATCTTCCGCCGGTCTGCCACTGGCATTCAGTGCATCGTGCACAATTTCCGCGGAAGATTGAGCTTGTGTCACTGCACTTGCTAGTAGGAAACTCGAAATCGTACATGTGAAGAATAATTTTCTGAATATCATTAGGGTGTACTCCTGCCTCTATGGCTCAACTCAGCCTGAACGGAAATTTCATGTTTCGTATCAGGGGATACTGAGTGTATAGGAAAAGTTGAAAGAAAAGCAGTAAGTCTGCCTTAAGGCCAGACCAAATCCGACAAATGGGGCGTGCGTTCCACCAGGGGAATTACCTTCGGGAGATACAATTCAGTAAAAGCCCTCGCTTCTTTATGTAGTGCCAGGTGTTCCTCTGTTTCCCATTGTTCTATGAGCAGAAACTGTTGCCGATCTACCTGGGAATGGTACACCTCAAAGCGCTGACAGCCCGGCTCCTCACTGGAGAGTCGCGCTTGTTCTGCCAGGAGTTCTCGCACAGTTGCTATATCATCTGCATTTTTAACTGTAAGCATTACGTTGTTATAGATCATCACCCCTCCCTTGCCTTCTGCGTGCAATATCCAAATCCGAGTCAGGCAGAGTACCCCAAGTTGGAATATCCAACAATTTCCCCAGGATTCTTTGAGGAAGTGTGAATAAAGGATAGAATCGGCCCCTGCTTTTCGAACGAGTACGCAATGTTTAGACGGTTAAAAAATTGTCACAACGTAGAAGACTTGAGATTGCTCGCCAAACAGCGGCTGCCGGGTCCTATTTTCCATTACATCGATGGCGCGGCCGATGATGAAATCACTTATCAGCGCAATACTTCTGCCTTTGATGATTGTGATTTAGTGCCGAACGTTTTAGCCGGTGTTGAAAATATCGATATGTCCGTCGAGGTGCTGGGACAGAAACTCGACATGCCTGTGTTCTGTTCTCCTACTGCCTTGCAGAGGTTGTTCCATCATGATGGAGAGAGAGCCGTGGCCAAGGCGGCCGAGAAGTTTGGCACCATGTTCGGTGTCTCCGCCCTGGGAACAGTTTCACTAAAAGAAATTGGAGAAACCATTTCTACACCAAAAATGTTCCAGTTCTATTTTCACAAAGACCGTGGCCTTAACGATGCCATGGTAGAAAGAGCACAGGAAGCCGGATTCAATGCACTGGCATTAACGGTGGACACAATTACCGGCGGTAACAGGGAACGCGATCTTTACACGGGTTTCACCTCACCTCCTCGCCTAACATTGCGTAGCCTGTTAAGTTTTGCCGTTCACCCGGGATGGGCCCTCAACTATTTCTTCCGAGAAAAATTTGAACTGGCCGAACTCAAGGATTTTGTTCAACAAGGATCAAACGTGTCGGTGTCAGTTGGCGACTATTTCGCCGAGATGCTGGACCAATCCATGAACTGGGCAGACGCCGAAGACTTGCGCGCCAAATGGGGCGGTCCTTTCTGCCTGAAAGGTGTCATGAGTGTAGCGGATGCACAGAAAGCGGTAGATATCGGTGCCGACGCCATCATGGTGTCAAATCACGGCGGCCGACAGCTGGACGGTTCTCGCTCCCCTTTCGATCAGATTAGCGAAATTAGCGATGCCGTCGGCGACAAGATTGATGTAATTCTCGATGGCGGCGTGCGTCGTGGTACACACGTACTAAAAGCCATTGCCGCCGGTGCCAAAGCCTGTTCCGGTGGTCGCATGTACTTGTATTCACTGGCAGCAGCCGGCCAACCCGGTGTAGAAAAAGCCCTTGGAAATCTGCGCAAAGAAATTCAACGGGATATGAAACTATTGGGCGTCACCAGCGTTTCACAAATCAATCGCACCATGTTGCGCTACCGTTAATTCTCGAAGCACAGGTATTAAACCATGGCTCCTATCGCACCCGAGTCCAAAACCAAAATTGTGCGCGGCGATAACCGCGCGGTTTATGATCAGGAATCAATAGAAAAGGTTCTCGACTCAACATTTCTTTGCCATGTTGGCTTTACCGTCGATGGTGAAGCTCGTGTCATTCCTACCGCCTATGTTCGCATCGATGATGCCATTTATCTGCACGGGCATTTAAAGAACCAGATGATGAATGCATTACTCGACGGGCAGACTGCGAGCATTTGCGTAACGCTCACAGACGGTCTTGTTCTGGCCCGCTCCGGATTCAAACATTCGGTTAACTTTCGCTCGGTCACACTATTCGGCAAGGCAGAAAAAGTTGCTGATGAAGAAAAAGAAGAATTGCTGGATGCGTTTGTCGACTTCATGGTTCCGGGAAGAGCGGCGGCAATACGAAAAGCAACACCGCAGGAATTAAATGCCACATTAGTAGTAAAAGTTCCTATCGATGAGGCCGCTGCAAAAATAAGAACAGGCCCACCACTGGATAAAGAAGCTGATTATGAAACGGATACCTGGGCAGGCGTGGTAAACCTGGAAACCCGAATCAGCGGCGTAGAAAACTGTCCGGAATTGAAAGAAGATATCGAGGTGCCTGAACATATTTCGCAATACCTGGCGCAAGAAACGATCTTCGATTAATAAACAAACTATTGCCTGGAACCAATCAATGAGAAAAACTTTAAAATGGTTCGGATTCAGTTTCATCGGCGTTGTTATTGCCGCTGGTCTCTTCTTTGTTTATATGCGTCTGCATGACGGCCCTATCGAATTCTGGCCGGGCTTTACCATAAGTACTGGCGGTCCCTTTCGCAGTGGTGAATTTGCTACTCCTCCCGAAGAGTGGACTTTTCTCAAGGAGCGGGAAGAGATTGAGATGGAAACACTCAATCTCGGTACCAGTAAAACCATCTGGACCATGGTTGTAGACGGCAGGCTATTCGTTGCCAGCGGTCGTCGCCAGACCTGGTATGGTCAACTGTGGAAACAATGGCCCCAGCGCCTGGAGGAAGATGACCGAATCATCCTCCGGGTAGACGACACGCTTTACGAACAGCGCCTGGTTCCCATTACCGAAGGTGAAATTATTCTGCCTGTGCTGCGGGAATCCTGGCGCAAGTACGGACGAGGCGCAGAGCCAACTTCCGATCTAGCAGTTACGCAGGAATTTATGTGGCTGTTTGAGATTGTGGATCGCGAAGCGTAATTAATCTGGAAGCCTGAACGCGAACACATAACCACCCAAAGGATCTTCTTCCTCTGCACGGAGTGGTTCATATCCCGATCCGCGGGTGGAGTTAAAAACCGGAACGACTACGATCAGGGTCTGCTTTCCTTCCGGCGAAAGATAAGTCATGGGTGTCCCCTGAGCCGTATAGGGTATTGAATGATTCCAGAGTTCTTCGCCATTCATCAGGTTTGTTGCACGCACAGTATTATCAAAAGCACCCGCACTGAAGATTAGTCCACCGGCGGTAGTTACCGTGCCACCGGTTTGTGGCGTACCAACGGTAATGGGTAGACGAGTAGGAATATTCAGTGGCCCGGTTTCTTTGGCAGTGCCAATAGGTTTTTGCCAGAGCAATTCCCTGGTTTCCAGATCCACAACACCCAGTGTGCCATAAGGTGGTTGCATACAGGGCACATGCAGAGGCGACATGAAGCGTTGGGTGTTATGACTGTAAGGTGTACCGAGCTGACTACCAACAACGCCTTCCGGTAACTCATCTCTTGGTGTAAGTGTTAGCTGATTGGCCATGTAAAGTGGATTTACAATCATCAGGTTGTTTGCCTCATCAACACTGATGGAGCCCCAGTTAAACCCGCCGGTTGCACCGGGATTCTGCAGTATTGTCCCTACTCCTGGTACAGTGAAATGGCCTTCGTAACGCATCTTGCGGTATTCAATGCGACACCACATGTGATCCAGGGGCGTAATTCCCCACATCTTGGTTTCATCCAATTGCATGCGCCAGATAGGGAGATCCATGGTGAATGGCTGGGTAGCTGCAACGTAATCTTCCGGCACGCCACCGGTTTGGGGGACTGGCAATTCCTGAATATCAAACAAGGGTTCACCGGTTTCCCGATTCAGAATAAATATCTCACCACGCTTGGTGGGCTGAATAACCGCTTTTACTTTTTCGCCATTCTCTCCTGGCAAATCGATTAAGCTTGGTTGAGAGGGAACATCGTAATCCCAGATATCATGATGCACAGTCTGATAAGACCAGCGCACATTACCGGTAGCCCCATCGATTGCCACTACGGAACTGGCGTATTCATCGCTCACTTCCATGCGAAAGCCACCGAAGTAATCTGGCGTTTCATTGCCGGTCGGCGCGTAAATCAGCCCAAGCTCTTCATCTACACTAAACAAGGACCACACGTTTGGCGTTCCACGAGTGTAAACCTCTCCTCGCAATGGTTCGGTTGTTATTCCGGGCCGACCCATGTCCCAGGCCCAGGCAAACTCGCCGCTAATGGCATTAAAGGCGCGCACTACCCCAGACGGTGGACCAACGGAACGGTTATCAATCACCCAGCCACCGACCACGACATTGCCACTTACAATGCCTGGAGGTGAAGTCTGGAAATTGGCTATGCGGGGATCGTTGCCCATACCAATAGTTAAGTTCACTTCCCCCTGGTCTCCGAACAGGGTACAGCGCTCGCCGCTTAATGCATCGACAGCGATTAATCTTGCATCGGTAGTATTGCTAAGAATGCGTGCCTGGCATTCGCCGTTATATTCGGGAGGTGCCTCGTAATAGGAAACACCGCGGCAGCCAGTGGTAAAGTAACGGGCCTGGGCCAAGTGTGCCGGATCGATCAGGGGATCGAACTGCCAGGCTAACTCGCCACTCTCGGCGTTTAACGCAACCACACGATTGCCGCCAGTACACATATAAAGTAGTTCACCCACCATGAGTGGCGTTGCCTTGAAAGCACCACCGGCACCGGTTCGATAAGTCCAGGCAAGTTCAATCTCTGCTGCATTGTCCGTATTGATCTGATCCAGAGGCGAGTAGCGGGTACCTTTGGCTGAGTTTCCATAACTAGGCCAATCGGTATCGGTATTAACCGTGTTTATTCCACTGCGCACTGTCATCTCCCTGACTTCAAATCCTGTGCCATCGATAAAGACAAAAATAACGATGACCACAGACAGGGGAACAGCGGCTTTGGCAATGGAAGAAGCGAATAGCGGTGGCGGACTGCCGTCGTAGAGATTGTTACGCACCCAGGGTGTTAAAAACGGAATACCCAGTACTGCCCAGGGCAAGATGCGTGGTGCCAGAGCCCAGAGATTTGTACCGGACTCCATGAATGACCAGGCGATGGTAAAAAAGAAAAGAAATGCGTAAACCAGTGATGCCCGCGGATCGGATTCCCACAAGCGCCAGGCGGTATAAGCAAGTGCAAGGCCGGCAAACAGGTAATAAAAAGAACCACCGAGAAATAATAATTGCAGCCCACCCAGAACGAGTGGTGCTGCAACGATAAATAAGAAAATCGAGAACAATTGTAAGAAGCGATTGCTAGTGGACACTGCTTTGCACCTGTTCTGCAATCAATCTTCTTGAAACACCCATTTTTGTAGACAACCACCAGATGGACTGAGATCGCAGCCACTGGTCAAACCAGCAAAGATGTTGCCGCGATTATCGGCGGCCATTCCTTCAGGTCGGGTACCGGGAACGAAATACTGTAATGACCCATCTACACGACCGATACGAATACCAACCTGGGTTCCAGGATTGCGCGCCACCCGTCCTCCACCTTCCGGCGAGACGTCTGGTCCGGGAATAGGCACACCGGATTCGGAATCGGCAACCACCAGGGTACCGTCATCGAGAATAGTAATACCACTGGGTCGACCGAAGTGGCGCCAGTCATCGAGAAAGTTTAAATCCTGATCGAATATCTGCACACGATTATTGGATCGGTCACCCACAAACACCCGACCATCGGCAGCGATTGCCAGGGTATGAGGGCCCATGAATTCACCAGGACCTGCTCCCATCTTGCCAACAGCGCGCACGAATTCTCCTTCCGGAGTAACAACCACTAATCGATCGCCATCCTGCTGGGCATTGGAAGGTCGTGGCCAGTGCCCATCGGCAATAAGAATGTTGCCATCAGCTAAAACTGCGCAAGCCGTCGGACCGATAAAGGTGGTTTCAGTGGCGCGAGAGACTCCTGCTTCTCCCAGGCTTAGCAGGTGTTCTCCATCCTGGGAGAACTTGTGAATCTGAAAACCGCGGCCGGCGGTGGAAGGATCATCACCGAAAGGTCCACTATCACCAGCCCAGAGATTGCCATCGTTGTCCATGCAGAAACCATGGGCCTGCACGATCATGCCGTCACCAAAACTCTTGGTGATCTGGCCATCAGCGTTAATGTAGTTGATTGGCGGCTCAGAGCGAAACATCATCCACAGGCCACCGGTATCATCGGGAATAAGACCAATTGCCGCGCCCCACTCCTGACCCGGCAAGAGAGTCGGCCAGTTCTCTGTCAGTCCATAGGGATTGGGCATAGTGCTGGTGGGGCGCAGGGAGAGTTCCTGATTTTTTCGTACTTCATCTTCTGCCGTCTGCCCGAACAGAGAAAAAGAAGAAATGAACAGGAGAACCAGTAAGAGAGATCTTGCGAAAGTAAGTTTCATTTCTTAGCTCATTTTTTTGTTTCTAATTATTATGGAGTAAGTCAGTTAACAATAACGATCTTATAAGATTAGTCAGGAGCCGGGATGGCATGACCGATCAAAGTCTCGCCTTCGAACACAGCCAAGTCCATAACATTACGATCATCGATGAAAATGAAATCCAGGGCGCCGTTACTATTTGAATCAGAATGCAGCATAACGATAAACATTTCCCCTGCTTCCAGGCCCTGGTGCACGGCTATTTCTACGTTTTCGTTTTTACCACTGTTTAGAAAAGTGGAAGCAACCACACGGTCTCCATTAGGAGCGCCATTTTCAAACGGATGAATGATCAGAAATCCGTTACCTTCAATCTGAACTTCGGAAAAGGTGAGCTTCCCCCCTTCTCGTTTAACGTCTTCTACATTAATCCAATTACTTAGGCCGTTTCCCATGGAAAGCTGTGCATGAACGAAAGCATGACCACCGAAAGTAGCCAGGCATAATAAAACTACTTTAAATACTAATCGCATTTACAACTGACCTTCTGCGGCCAATCGTTCTTCAACCCTGGCACCGCGTA
Organism: uncultured Pseudohongiella sp.; assembly: GCA_964616225.1. Taxonomy (GTDB): domain Bacteria; phylum Pseudomonadota; class Gammaproteobacteria; order Pseudomonadales; family Pseudohongiellaceae; genus UBA9145. The sequence continues at coordinate 390,063 of CAZTTE010000001.1, read as the reverse complement.
AAATGTTTTCCATACCATAGTTACCTTCGTGGCAACCGTATTCATAAAGCAGTCCTGCCACTTTAGTCATGGAAACAATACCTGTGAACTTGTCGGTATAGGTGCTTGGATCATCGACCGTGAATTCATAATCCACAGTAACAGGACCTACCCGGGTAAATTTTTCTGTGAGTACCTTGTCATAGGATGTGCCGGCTTGCCCGAAGCTCGCCGAAAGACCATTAAAGTTTCTAGTCACAACAACAAGGGTATCTCCATCCCAATAGCCGCGAGAGTCACCGGTATAGAAACGGATATCATCATGTAAGGATTCCATTTCTTCCGCAGAATCGTAAATCGGAACTATTCGTGCATCATGAATCATCTCAGTCATGAGCACCGCAGTGTCCCGGTTCTGGAAAATTTGCAGATTGTTGTTATAGAGACTTGGAATCATGGGAGGGCCAGCATTGAATCCGATAATGCAGCGCTCAGATAAGCCTCGATCTTCCGGACCATCGGCGCCGATTCCCCCGGCAGTCATTCTTACCGGACGAGTTTCACCGGTAGTTGCACCGCCATACACACCCTGTTGCCCTACGACTCCTTCTTGCAAATCGGGTATTCGACCATTTGCGGGGTACACAATATGGGAAGTTCGAACGTTATCACCTATGCCCGCATTCTCGACCCAGAAATCGTTATAAGAGCCATCCACGCCTTCGATGGGTAATGCTGCATCGGAGTTGGCATCTGCCGCTGCACGGCGACGGGCTGCTTCTTCAATTTCTTCAGGAGTCAGAAACTGTCGATCTCCGAAGCGGGCCGGACGCTGCATGGGTACATTGGAAGACCAGTTCCATACTCCTTGTAAGTCTGGCTGCCCCCATTCCGTACGTGGAACTTCATAGTCCTGGGCTACCACAGCAAGGGTAAATAAAGAGGTCAAGATGAGAGAAATCAATGAGCCTATTATTTTCATGAAATGCTCCGTGATTTGTAGAAATTCAGTGTCGACACAATAGCTTAATCGGCGCTGGAAAGCACGTGTTTCAAGCCATCCAGGGATATCCTCATGCCCTGCTCCACGGGAACTACAGCTCGCTCCGGCGCAATTTCTGTAGTCCAGCTAAACAGGCACTGGCCGTCCTGATCCGCCAGTTCGATAGTGGCCAGGTGATGTTCCAGGGGGTTGGGTGTCTTGATCGCTGAATACTGCAATCGATAATTTTCGCCGTCGTTGACCAGTATTTTTTCCTGGACCTCGCCAATGCCTTCCATGGAAAAAGATCTGATTCCATCGCTTTCGCTAATTTCATCCACCGCTGGCACCCAGTCTGAACGTGTAACATCGGAGATGATTTCCCACACGCTGTCGACAGAGTGCGGCAATAATTCCTGCAGTTTTATGACTTCCACTTTTTATTTCCATGATGTGGCGCTATAGGCAATACAGAGTAGCGCCAAAGCTGAATGAGTTTTGAGTGTTTAATCGGATTGGCAGATAGAACTCCAATCCTGAGGGAGGCTAATTTATCCGCTTCTGAATCTCAACTGAAATCCGGCGTTACTGTTCTATAATCCTACCGCTTCGATGAATGCAATTGAATCAGCCGGTTGCTTCGGACTCATCACAGAAATTTTGTAACAGTTTTTTTGCCTGGCCAGCCGTCTTGCGAAGAGTAGAAGACAACTTCCTATTCCTTGCTTGCGTTCGCATTCGGTGACAATCATGTTTTCGATAACGGCATAAGGCCTGCCAGACCAGCTTAGATTGGCGCAAACATTAAGAGTACAGGTTCCCAGCATTTCTCCGTCTCTGAACACTGCCAGTACTTCCCCACCGCTTGCCAGGATCTTGTTATAGATCATGCGCGCATCATTGTTGGTTAAAGCCCGTGTTTCGGGTAAACCAAGTTCCCGAATAAGCGCCATAACCGAATCCAGATCGCTTGCGGTAACCGCCTTAACTTCAAACCCCAGAGATCGTCTCAAAATGACAATATTCTGTTGCTGCCCGATAAAACTTTCCCGGCGACTTAAGAGAAATTCAGGAGTATGGCTTCGATCCACCGGAATGAATCCGATTCTCGCAAAAAAATTCTTTTGATGCTCATAGGCAAGACAGTAAGCTTCCGCAACACCGAGCTCTTCCTTCACCCCTTCAAGCAGAGCTGCGCCGATGCCCTGGTCGCGAAAACCGCGCTGCACATAGAGACTGCGAATGACCAGCGCTCGCTCTTCGAACCCTATGCGCACTGCACCCCGTATGACGCCACCAAATTCGGCAACCAGTAACTGATCGTTCAACCCATAATTACCGGTCTGGCCCCATTCAGCGTAAAGCTCACTGACGGCCAGTAAATCGTTCTCATCGGCATTTCTGATATTGATAGGCATGTTCAGGCTTTCTAAACTGTTCTCTGGGTATCTACCGCTAAACATCAGTCTGTGAGCGGTAAGTTTTCCATTCAATCCCAAGCGTGTAAGAACGCAACTATCCGACCCTGAGTGTACTCATTTAACTGGCGCAAACATGTGAACTGGTACAAACATGCGAAGAAAAAATCCAGATTGCCATATTTGGGGCTACAACGGAGTAATTGCCCTCAAATCCATAGATATGGGCAAATTCCTGGCTATTCTGTATGCTCTCAACTAGTTCATCACCGCTTCAAAACCGGGCCTGGAAACAGCCCTCACAGGTATAACAACAATATAAAACCCCGAGGTAGAGTCGATGCCACAACGAGCCCTGACTGCCAAAAATCCCCTTCATTCCAATCCTGTAATTCTGAAAATTGTCGCTCTGGCCGCAATTGCCCTGTCCGTTACCAGTGTTAACTTATATGGACAAGCAGGCTACGATTGGCCCAGCCAGAATCTCAATATCCATAACAGTCGTTATGCGGAATTGGATCAGATTAACAAATCGAATGTGTCGGATCTGACCGAGTCCTGGACTTTTTCTCCCGGCCCCCAGGATTCGATTCTGCAAGTTACTCCCCTGGTAGCAAACGGAGTAATGTATCTGCATTCGGCCAACACCATGTTTGCACTCGATGCTGGAAGTGGCGAAGAACTGTGGCGACGGCCACTTGGCCGGGGCCCGGCAGGTGGCCCGGTAAGGGGATCGACTTACGCCGATGGCCGTATCTATGCCTATCGGGGTGCCGATCTTTATGCTTTCGATGCGGAAACCGGTGCAGAGATTCGTTCTTTTGGTGATACCGGATTTGTACAAGTTATTACGGACGCATTACGGCATAAGTATCCAGATGTTTATCCAAGCAATACCGATCCCATTAACCTGGGTTATCGCCTAACGACTCCTCCCACGGTGCATGAAGGCAAAATGTATGTTGCTGCCGCACTTTCTGAAGGTCATATTCCTGGCGGCCTGGTTATTCGTATCGATGCAATTACCGGGGCGGTGGAATGGGTATTCAACACGGTACCGCAGGTACCCAGCGATTCCGGTTGGGAAATTGCCCGGGATACCTGGGGAATCGGTCAGCGTGCTGGTGGTGGTGTATGGACCCCTCCGGCAATCGATACCGAGTTTGGTTTGGTTTACGTGAATGCAGGTAATCCTTCTCCAGATTACGATGGCTCGGCAAGAGTCGGTGCAAATCTTTTTACCAACGCCACCATTGCGCTGCATATCGATAGCGGCGAACTGGCCTGGTACTTTCAGGCGGTGCATCACGATCTTTGGGATTGGGATCATGTCACGGGACCTCTGTTGTTTGATGTTACAAACGAAGAAGGTGAAATTGTTAAGGGAGTTGCTGCTGGTGGCAAAAATTGTTTGTTCTACATGTGGCACCGGGAAACCGGCGAACCGCTGTTTCCAATGCCGGAAACAGCCATGCCAACAGAAACTGACGTACCGGGCGAAGTGGTATACCCAACCCAGCCCATACCCCATACTGCTCGCGGCATTCCTATGGATCCCTTATGCGCAACTTTTATTCCTTTCGACGATCCGGAACTGGCAGCCCGCAGTAAACAAATTTACTGGCCTTACTCTTTAACCGAACCTTATATCGTGGCCCATGGTGGTTCGAGTTTTGGTTCTGCTTCTTTCAGTCCGCGCACGCAACTGGTTTACATAACCGGCAAAAATGGAGCAATTAGTCTAACGGTGCAGCCAGTTGGTGATTCTTTAACACCAGGTCCAGACAGTCGCGGCCATACTGAAAATTACGCAACCCTGGATCGTGTATCCGAAGCCTATCCTCCTTCGACAACAGTTTCTGCTTATAGCCCGGTTGATGGTGAACAGGTGTGGCAGGCTGAATTACCGGCGCAGTCGGCGATAGGTGCCAGTGGAAATCTGGTTACTGCCGGCGACCTGGTTTTTCAGGGATTGGAGAGTGGCGCTTTCCATGCGCTGGATGCTGAAAATGGCGAGACTCTGTTTGTTTATCAAACGCCCCGAACTATTCGGTCCAGTCCATTAACTTATGCCGTTAATGGTAAACAGTATGTTTCGGTGGTATCGACGAATACGGTAGTGACCCTGGCACTTCCTTAATTACACAGTACGCTTAACTACTCGGTACGGATCGACTTGGTCGGATTCGTGAGCGCTGCCCTGATGGTTTGGCCGGCAACTGTTGCCATGGCCACGAATAATGCCAGGGCAAGGGCGATGCCAAAGATATCCCAACTAATTGGTATCCTGTTGGCAAAAATGTTTAGCCATTGATTGGACAAGAACCAGCTGCCTGGTAATGCAATTGCAGACGCAATTAAAACCGGTTTGGAAAAAGACAGGGAAAGCAAAATAACTATCTGTGACACACTGGCTCCCAATACCTTGCGCACACCGATTTCTTTACGTCGCTTCTCCGTTGTAAAAGTAGCAAGTGCAAACAGTCCCAAACAGGCGATGCCGATGGCCAATAGTGTAAACACCTGCAATAAGCGACTGATCTGTACTTCCAAATGATATTGTTCCTGAAAATCTTCGCTGAGGAAAAAATATTCGAAAGGAAGCTCCGGCTCGAATTCATTCCAAACCCCTTCAATATCATTGATCGTGTTTATTAAATTCTCAGAGCTCAGTTTTATCGAAACGAATGAGTATTCTCCATCCCGGATGTATAAAACCAGCGGCTCAACATCAAACTGCAGAGACGCGTAATTAAAGTCACGCATAACGCCAATAATGACTCGGCTATCACCAAATTGTCGTGTTAGTTCTCGCCCAATAGGATCCTGAGGATTATTCCAGCCCAGTGCAGCGTAGGCTGCTTCGTTTAACACAAAGGCGCTGTCGACATCGGATTCAAAATCTCGCGAAAATCCACGCCCGGAAATTATCTCGATATCGAATGCCTCAATAAAATCATGATCTACCGGCAAGAAATAGAAAGTTTGTCCGTCTTCATTCTGACCACGCTGGAGATCTGCAACATTTGTAGGCATAGATCGACCGGGTATGGACGCGGAAGCGGTTACGTAACTAACGCCTGGAATAGTTAGCAAAGAATCCTTAAGCGGATCGAGTTGGGTGTTCAAGAAACCTGTATTGTTCGTATTGATTACTAGTGTTTGTTCTTTATCGAATCCCATATCTGCATTCAGCATAAAGTCCAACTGTCGCTGCGCAATCAGGGCACCAACAATCAACATCACTGAAATTGAAAACTGCAGTACCACCAAACATTGACGTAGCAATGACTTACTGGAACCACTCGATGATTTTGCTTTCAGTGCATCCCCTGGCACAAAGGAAGAAAGAACGAATGCCGGATACAAACCGGCAACAACGCCTACTCCGATGGCGCAAATAAGCAAAGCCATAAGTAGAGGCCACTGTTCCAGATAGTTGAGCGTCAGGGATTTTTCCGCAAGCGCATTAAAGATAGGTAATAAAAACTGAATTGCGACTAATGCCAGCACTAATGACAACACAGCAATCGCGACTGATTCACCCAGAAACTGTCTTATGAGCTGTGACTGCTCTGCGCCAAGGGTTTTTCGCAATCCCACCTCTTTGGCACGCTCTGCCGACCTCGCCGTAGATAGATTAACGAAATTAATTCCTGCAATCAGAAGCACGAAGATCGCAACTGCGGCAAAAACAAATACTGTTTGCCTGGTACTGTTATTGCCCAACTCAAAACGATAGTTGGAATTGAGATGGATTGATTCCAATGGTTGCAGTACAAGAAATTGTCGATAACCGCTTCCGGCCTCTTCTTCACCTACGTAGCGGGATGGCATTTCATAGAGAATGTCTGCCACTGCCTCTTCGGTACCAGGCAAGAGTTTCAGATAAGTATGATACTGAAGAGACCACCAACCCCATTCGATGCTGGGGCCGTCTACCGATTCCAATGTTGAAAAGGAGATTAGTAAATCAAAGTTAAAATGAGATTGTGTGGGTACATCTTCGATAACAGCCCGCACGGTCATCACCCGATCCCGCACTTCCAGTAAGCGACCAACTACATCTACCTCGCTGAAATAGCGCCGCGCTGTTGATTCGGTTAGCACTAAACTATCTGGCGCTTCCAGTACTGTTGTTAAATTCCCCGCCAGGGGGATAAAAGTGAAAACGTCGAAAAACTCGGCATCGGCAAAATAGGCCTGCTCTTCGAAGTAGACGATATCTTCATGGCTGACACTAATGGGATTGAGAAAGAGTCGGGTGCCATACTCGATCTGTGCTGCATCGTTCCGTGCGGCGGGCAACATGGGACCAGAAGCGGTGGAAGTGAATTCGGGCGCGCCACCACCAGAAAATCGTTCCACCCGCATGCGATAGATACGATCAGAATCGTCGTGGAATTGGTCGAAATTCAGTTCGTCCACCACGAACAGCATAATCAGAATCGAGCAGATCATACCAAGGCTCAATCCCACAATATTCACCACCAGGCTGGTCTTGTGCTTGAGCAGTGAACGAAAAGTGATTTTAACTGCGCTGGTTTCCATAGTGGCGGCCGAACTACCCAATTTATTATTGCTATAGGAAGTTTGACGATTGGAGTTTGCATTTGGTTGACAGGATTTCCATAAACCTGCGTGCACCGTTATTACTGGGCTGGGAAAGGGGTATTGCTTGGGGTACACTCTCCCGCGACCCTAGAAACCCTACTATGCGCCTACTACTATTTATTATCATTGCGGTGATTCTATTGCCACTCTTCCTTATCGGCGTGATTATTTACACCTGGCGAATTCGTCGGATTTGTATCCCGCAAAATATCTCTGGCACTGCTAACGAACCCTTTGGGGGTCGGCTCGCAATGCATATTGCCGGAACTCGCAGCGACGAGACTGCCTACAAGATCGCAAAGTTTCTGCCTTCTTATGGAGGTGTGGCGCGTTTCCTTATGATCGATACTATGAGACTTGCCAGTCGAGTGAGCGGGTACAAAGGCTCGGCTTTCTCTTATCCGGGACCTCGACCATCGACGCTTGCCACTATGATGTCTCACCGCACTTATTTTTTTGATGAATCGATTAAAGAAGTGCTAACCCGACAAGATAATCCGGCAACGCAATTTGTTGTGTTAGGTGCCGGATACGACACCCGTTGTTACGACTTGGCTGAAGATTTGGATATCAAGTGTTTCGAAGTCGATATGCCGCCGACACTCAATACAAAAAAGAAAGCCTTAGAGGCAGCGGACGTACCCCACGATCATGTAACTTTCGTTGAGACTGACTTTAATCAGGAAACCTGGATGGAAGCTTTGTTGGATTCTGGTTTTAATCCCAATCTAACAACTTACATCCTGTGGGAAGGTGTCACTATGTATCTGGTTGAAGAAGCGGTACGTGATACCTTTAATCTAATTGCAAGCTTACCTGTTGGAAGTGCAGTTGGCGCCGACTTTTTTTCCCATGATCTAATCGTGGGCAATCCTCCCTACGAAAGAATTAGTAAAGCAATGCACGGAGGCATCAAATACTACAGCGAGAATCTGCAATTCGGTATTCCTACCGGAGAAACACTTTCTTCAGGTCTGGAAGAATTTTTAAAGGAAAGCGGATTAACACTCACCAAGTTTGAGCATGTAGGTACAGCAGAAGATAAACGCCCGCCCTGGTATTTCTTTTCTCATATAGAAAAGCAGTAGTGAGCCAACATAACTCTGAGTTACTTGATTCAGAAACAGGTTGATTAGCGACCTCGTTGCCATTGACTACCACCATCAACGGCAATACCGGTGCCCGACACATAACGGCCGGTATCTGAAGACAGGTAAACAATTGCGTTTGCAATATCATCACCTTCACCGAATACACCCAGCGGAATACTTTTCGCTACCTGTTCTTCCAGCCCTTGTTGAATGATGAGCCTATCAACACCCTCCGTTCCTTTTATTGGGCCTGGATTCACCCAGTTGGCGCGAATGCCATACTTTCCCCATTCAACCGAGAGAGTTTTCATCAAATTCTGAATACCGGACTTTGCCGCGCCTGCATGGGCCGCGCCGGGCCAACCGAACTCCGCCTGACCGGTGCTGATGGAGATGATTCGACCACCATCCTTTGCCGCTTTCAAATGCATGAGTGCAGCCTGGCAACAATTAAAGGTGCCATTCAGGTCAATCTCGATAACAGTGCGCCAGCCATTCCAGGAAAGATCTTCCGTGGGGCAGATAAAATTTCCGGCAGCATTGCACACGAGAATATCTATGCCGCCGATTTCACCGGCCAGTTCATCGAATGATTTTTTTATACCGTCGGGATCACGCACATCGCCGGTGCACCAGACAACCTCGATACCATCGTCTTCTTTAAACTCTTTCACTGCCTTTACAAGGTTTTCTTCCTTGCGGGAAACGATGCCAACTTTTGCACCGAGTTGCCCGAGTTTGCGCACAATAAAACTACCTATACCGGTGGCACCGCCCGTTACGATTGCGGACTTACCGTTTAATATCCCTGGTGCAAAACTCATTTCTACTTCTCCATTATTTCTTAAGGTCGTACCCGAACGTATTTTTCGAAACGCTGGCGACCTACCTGTCCGGCGTAGATGTTGCCGTCATCGTCAGAAGCCAGGAATTCGATACCGCTGCCAGTTTCAACTTCATAATCGGGAATAAATTCTGTGACGTATCCGGTAGTTGCATCACCGATACGAATGCCTCTCTCCCAACCGCGATTCCATTGTTCACCTGACATGCCATCGGCTACCAGGATCTTGCCATTCTCTTCGATCCATAAACCACTGGGTCGCCCAAACTGGGTCCAGATGTCTAACAGTTCTCCATCCTGGTTAAAGATCTGAATACGATTGTTGCCCCGGTCCGCAACAAACAATCTTCCCTGGGAGTCCATCTTTAAATCGTGGGGGTCATTAAAACGACCGCTTTCCCGACTGGTGTCATCAACGCCACCACCTAATTGGAACAGGAACTCCCCCTCACTATTGAATTTAACGATGCGATTATTACCACCGCGATGACCATCGGCCACCCAGATATCGCCATTGGGTGCAATCAGAACTGCGGCGGGTCCATTGAAATGGGTTTCATCGTCACCGGGAACACCGGCCTCACCCAGGCGCATCAAGACTTCACCGTCCTGGTTAATCTTGATTACCTGGTGACCCATGCCTCTTTCTGCACCCGGGGCTCCCCGGGCATCTCCATCTGGCGCTCCTTCGGTAACCCAGAAATTGCCGTCAGCATCCATGTCGAAACCATGGGGCCATGCAAACAACCCACCGCCGATGCTTTTTACCGTGTTGCCGTCTTTATCGAGTTTATGAATTGGGTGGTAGTCGCTACCGGCGCATTGATTGGCACCACACCTTTCGATTATCCAGATATGCTCCCCATCGAGGTCAGGCTGTACCCCAGTAACTACCCCCATGGTTCTGCCGCCGGGCAATTCACCCCAGTAATATTCAACCTGGTAAGGATTGTCCTGAGCGAAACCCGGCAATGGAATCATTAGCCCTAGACATAGAAGCGCCAGGGCAGAAAAAGACTTCAGTTGAGGCATGTAGGGCTCCTTTTATAGTGGTTTTAGGCCATTCTACATGCCCACCATTTTTATACGGCGCGCCGATAACTACAAGAGCACTGAGCAGATGAAAGTGGGATTGTTAAGGATGGAATGTGTTACTTACTGCAGTTCAGATCAGCCAGTAATGCGTCTGACTGGCTTACGGTACGATCAGGAAAAAAGTCTATAGAAACCATTTCCTCTAACTGGTCAAGGTCTGCTACATGACCGCAGTAAGAATCGAATTGACCCAATTCTTTTGGTAGCACGAAAGCTATAAAATCATTTTGCTGTGCGACGATTTTAAAATAAGCAGCTGGTTCGATCGCCGTAGAAGTTGGAGTGGTGGTCAAGTTGCTGATCAAAAACAACGGGCCGCTAATAACCTGTAGCTCTTCCCTTTTCATGACCAGTTCGTTGAGTCGTTGTTCCAGTTGTAACCATGGTCCCAGCCGCAAAGGTCTTGGCATGGGTACCATATTGCTCAGACTGTTCAAGTCTGACCAGTAAGGCGTGTTGGCAAATGATGTCATGGGTGCCAGCCTGGCACTTTCTTCTTCCTGTTCCGGGATTTCACCGATACCGGCGTAGGGATTGTTGCTGACGGCAAGCTCTGCCAGACGTAATTCCGATGAGCCAATTTCCAATACGTCCTCGACTCCGGAAAATTCCAGTAAGCGATCCGGCTGCCAGACTCTTGGCAATAATGAAGCAACACCGACGGCATCTTTGGTCAGACGATAGGACACCCAATCAGCTAATCCGGTATCGCCATTCAATCCCGCCGCATAGACGTGGTGAATCACGACATTCGCCCGGGTGGCCGCCATGGATGACTGGTATTGAGGGCAGGCGCCGTCGCAGTGAGTAACCACTATGTCCTGGGCATGAACACTGGATGCAATCAGCAATACCGCTGCTGCCTGGGCCAGGATTACCTGAATTCTGTTAGCTGCTCTGCGCATAGGCTCAACATACCATTCGAATTAAGCGGGAAACCCACACTCGGGGCGAAGTTGTCGAATTTTACGTTAAAAAAGCCCGAGAGCTAAGGGAAATGGGAATTTTTCTGTCTAGCAGATGCCGCGAGTAAAGCAATTTCCACCCTCTACCCATTGGATAGGCGGCGTTATGCTCTGGGCTTCCAGAGTATAGTTCACGCCATCGAGAGCTGAATCGTCATCACGCCAGGTAATTCGAATCTCACCATTATGTACATGTATACCATGCTGGGTAGCGGTGCGTTGCTGGCTATCCGGGATGCCACCTTCGCCTTCATCGACTTCGTCTATGTCATTGAATCGTCCCGCTTCAATTCCAACAATTATGAAGGTCCGGTAAGGACTTATAGCCAGTATTGCCTCCGAAAAGGCTGCGCGATTACGGTACATGTCATAAGAAGGCAAAGCGACGGATGCCAGAATGCCAGTGATGGCAACGACGATCATTAACTCGATTAGAGTAAAGGCTTTTGATTTTCTTATATTCACCCTTCTATTACTCCACATAGATCACTTCGTGGGAATCGCTGGTCACGTAAATTTCCGAGAGACCATGGGCTCGGGGATTGGGGTGAGAAACCCTGACTATCCCCTCCTGGGTACTAATGATATTTGGCACATTGGATTCTTCACAATGCATGGAATCTGGCGGTGTTTGGCCATCTTCAAGCAGGTAACCGATTTCTTCGAATATTAAGCGACAATCCTCTAAAGCCTGGGTAGATTCTCTTAACGCCTGGGCTTCGGCGCTCTCAAACAATAGTGGGAAAGAGTAAAGCAGCATTGCCACGAAAATCATTGCGGATGAACCACCGAAACCTAGCCAGACAAACATGCGATCATTTTCGCGTCTGCCGGAAGGAGGAACGAAAGTTTCTTATGCCTTTCCTACTGCTGCTTCCGTTTCCGGCCTGTTGAGTTCTTTGGATTGGGTCTTAACGAATTCCTCATTACGTACTACCTCTGAGCATTTTTCGCAGTACTCACCCTGATCGAGAAATTGAGTACACTGACCGCACATTTCCAATCTACATCGATTGCAATGGGCTGCAGTGGGGGCATTTGGGTGGTTGTAACAGGCCAACAGGCTATTTCCTAAATCTTTTCAATCGAATCAAACGATATGAGGAGCAATCTGGAAAGGTGTAAAGAGTGTCCCTCGGACGGAATTATAAATTAACTCTTACACAAGTACTTAGTATGAATTTTAGAAATATGTGAACTACATTTACTTTTTGCCGAAGTATTTTATTGCTAAACAAACCATACACCGTTAGTGAATTGGCAATCCACAGAGTCGAGTAGCATATGGATTACCAGGCCTATTCCCAGGTAACGAGATTTAGGATGAATCGTGAGTAAAACATATAAGGGCATTACCACTGGTTCATGCAATGGATGAAAACCAATGCTGCAGCGATTTGGATCGAAGATGGGATCGGCGAATACGTGGTCGATGTCAACGAGCATTGTCGACATCATTACCAGATAGGCTTTCTGCCAGTGTTTACGAAAGAAAGCTACCGTAATACTCGCAGGTACAGCAAAATGAAGTACTAAATGAATAGAAAAGAGCGCCAAAGTAACTTACTGCAGCTTAGAGAAATGTAATCACCATTAATGGCTCAAGAGGATTATCGTCTATCAGTGGGCAAAGCAAAACTGATCATCTCCGCCGTATCGAATCTGCCCCCGGCAACAGCAATGTACTGTTTGCCTTCATGGAGATAGGACATGACCGGGCCGTGTAGTCGACGATCCAACATGACTTCACCCACTTTCTCTCCGGTGAACTTATCGTAGGCCACCAGTACCGAGCCGTCGGCATCTTCGTGCACCTCATCTTTCTGGGGAAGATGGGAGATGACTAGGCCTCGGGTCACCAGGATGCCACCTTCCGCAGACACGTCGGTAAAGACACTGCCCAGATCCGGTAAATCAAGATGCTCCAGGAGTGGATGATTAGCCGGCCCTTTACCAAACGGAACCCGCCACAGGTGCTCACCGGTATTCAGGTCAATTGCCGTGATGCGACGGTAAGGTGGCTTGGTTAGAGGCAAGCCCATGGGGCCGATGTTGCGTTGCACGTTAATGACATAAGGCCAATCGGAAGCGGGATCATCCGGTGGTACCAGCGACATGGCATAGGGCCGGGTATGGGAAGGCACATAGAGAATGCCGGTTTCCGGATCGATATTGGCACCGGGAAAATTTGCTCCTCCCCCGGCGCCGGGCAGAAACACCGTAGCATCTTTACCGTCGGTACCGGCAACAATTGGTGGAGTGAAAATCGGTCCGAGAACCAGTTTAGCTGCAATCTCCCGGGCCGCCGCATGAATCTCCGGCGTGAAGTCGATGAGATCCTCTTCCGTCATTCCCTGTTTTTCAAAAGGCGCTGGTTTGGTGGGAAATGGCTGGGTTGGATGGGTTCTTTCCCCAGGCACATTACTGGGTGGCACCGGTCGCTCTTCGATTGGCCAAACCGGTTCCCCGGTGAGGCGATCGAATACGTAGGTAAAGCCGGTTTTGGAAACCTGGGCAACGGCTTTTATCGGTTCGCCGTCGACGACGATATCAACCAGGTTGGGTGCCGATGCAACATCGTAATCCCATAAGCCGTGATGCACTGTCTGAAAGTGCCATATGCGCTCACCGGTATCTGCATCGAGGGCTACGATTGATTCGGCAAACAGGTTTTCTCCCAGTCGTTTACCACCCCAGTAATCGTTGGTTGGAGTCGAAGTAGGCAGGTAAACGATTCCCGCCTCATCATCGGCAGACATGAAAGTCCACACATTGGTGTTGCCCGCTTCCTGCCAGGAATCGTTCTCCCAGGTTTCTACGCCGAACTCACCTTCCTGGGGAATCGTATTAAAACGCCATTTGAATTCACCGGTATAGGCATCATAGGCACGGACATGTCCCGGGGGACTGCGGTTATAAAGCGTGTAATCGAAAACCTTGGAGCCAACGATTACTGAATTACCGACTGCAATCGGTGGCGCACCGTGGGTGATGTTATCGATTTCGAATTCCAGTTTGCCAAAGTCACCGCGCAGATCGACGTAACCGTCCTCGCCAAAATTTGGATCAGTCTGGCCGGTATGGATATCGATCGATACTAATTGCTTGCCGAGAGTGGCAATAAAGATTCTTTCCATCTCGCCATCGGTCCAGTATTCGATTCCCCGGGTCTGCGCGGGGGAGAATACCGGTCTGCCATAGGCATAGCTCTCGGGATCGAAACTCCAGATGAGTTCACCACTGGCGGGATCGAGTGCGACAACCTGGCCATGATTGGTATTGGTGTACATCACACCATCTATTAGTAGTGGCACTGCTCGATAATGGCCGGTGGCATAGGCCAGGTTTCTTGGCAGGTTTACATCGATTGACTGCCAACGCCAGGCAATTTCCAGCTCATTGAAATTGTCACGATTTATTTGATCCAGTGCTGCGTACTTATCGGAGAAATGACTGCCACCGGCGTGGTGCCATTCACCTATGACTTCGCTTACCGGTTCTTCTGTTGAGGGTGCGCAGGAACCGATTAGTAATGCAGTGCAAAAAGAAATACCTGTTTTTTTCATTCTTATTATTCCTTTGCAGAAAGGCGCTGTACCAATAGCGAGCGAGACTGTTTGCCAACTTGAACTGGAAAGTAGTCCAAGTTTCTATTTGAGATTTACTCAAGCAAACATATCGAACGGCTGGAATCTGCCATTCAATAGTCCCGATCCTCCATTGTGTCCTAACCAACCCTGAATCATGGTCTGATAGACCTGTCTGAAGTCAGTGGTGTAAGCCAGGTTATCTTCCGGATTTAAATCAGTAAGGCTTGGAATATCACCGTAGTGCCCACCCTTAACCTGATTACCAACCACGAACATGACATTGGCAGCACCATGATCGGTACCTAAACTAACATTCTCAGGTACACGACGACCGAATTCAGAAAAGATCATTAGCGCCACATCATCAGCTCTGCCGATTCTTTCCAGGTCTCTGATGAATGCCGCAACTGCATCGGAGGTATAAGTTAAGAGACGTCGATGCACATTGTTTTGGAACACGTGTGTATCAAAGGCATTATTTCGATAAGAAACGTAATACAGTTTGGTGGGCATACCGGCATCGATCATAGAAACTACTTTCGGCAGATCGAGACTGTTAACGCCGTAATCGACTGGCGAACTGTAATTTGACCAGGCCTGTCTTACCAATGCCGAAGCATCGTTAGCGCTGCGGGCGATATCCAGCAGGTAACGCCGGGATGGATTTTCTACATTGCCAACATCCGGCACTCTATCCAGCGCATCTCTCTCTTCATGAAAGGCTTCCCGCATGAAGCGATTGGGTTGATCGAAAACCACTGGCACATGGCGTTCACTGCGCACTGCCAGGGATTGCCGCGCCGCTACGTTAACCACGTAGTTTGATGGTGCCGATGGCTCCATGTCGTCGGCCAGTCGTCCTACCCAACCATACTCTTCGCCGCTATTGGGTGCCGCGGTGTGCCAGTAAGCCATGGACGTAAAATGGGAATAGGATGGATTCTCATAACCACAGCCATGGACGATTGCCATCTTACCGTCTTTATAAAGACTCTCGAAGCCTGCCATTCCTGGATTCAAACCGAAGTGATCATCAAGTATCCGCAATTCGTTTTGCGGCAGACCAATTTCTGGCCGGTGACGATAATAGGCATCGTCACCATAAGGCACTACGGTATTCAAACCGTCGTTGCCTCCAGACAATTCGAGAACTACCAGGATCTTTCCGTTGGCGGCTGCTGTTGCTGCCGCTTCGGCAACTCGACCAAACATGGACGGCGCCAGCGCCGATCCAGTGAGTCCAGCAACACCTAGTGCGCCCAGTCCCTTGCCCAGTACTTCCCGTCGCTTCATTTTGTTCTTAAACAGGTCTTTAGTGCTCATAAGATTCTTCTTGGAATTTTTTCTGTATTAACTCAATTGATACTCTGGCTGACTCATTAATAGATGCAAGGTCATACGCAGAGAATCTTCCATATAGGATTCTGCTTCTACAATATCCGTCGAACCGATTTCATTACTCAAAAAATCTATCAACATATTCCTGGCATCGGCTCCAGGTGCAACTCGCATAAACCGCGCAATGAAGTAATCAACTACTTCCGCAGTGTTCGTGAGTTGCTGGTCCAACACCATTTTGCTGAGATTCAGACGCGCTGTATGTCGCGGAATCGGCTTGACTCGTTCGATTGCCATTTGCCATCCACGGAAACTGCCGTAGCGGGTGTTAAAGTCTTCATCCCTGTCTGCCAGCATGTTGGATTCCGCCATCACCTGCCCTTCCCCGATACTGGCTGGCTGTGTGGCAGAAGTAATATCCATTCCTTCACGAATACGACGGGCAACACTTTGAATCTCGCGACTACCATTGCGGCGATCCCCAGGAATAAAGTTTATGTCCGGGAACAATACGTCACGGGCAAAATTGCCACGCTCCAGAAGTAAGCCCGGTGTAATCCAGCTGCGGCCACCGGCCCAACCTGCTACCGTTGGTGGTCTGAACAGGGTTTGACCCAGGGCTCCAGTTGCGGAATTAAAATCAGGCACACCCGGTGCATCTTCCAAATCAAGTTTGATGTAAGTCGAAACTGCTAACTCCACCGGGCTCTTAATATGTGTACCAACGGATGCCGCACTGTAGAAGTCCCTGGAAAGAAAAATGGTTTCTAACAATGCCGTTACTTCATAGTTGTTATCGCGAAACACATCACCCAGCTCTGCCTGAAGTTCAGAACTCAAATCATCTCTTACAAAAAAGCGATACATCTTGCCCGCAATGTATTCCGCGGTAACCGGCTGCTCCATGATGATATCGATGACTTCTTCGCCGTTGAAGTTACCACTGCGTCCGAGAAATTGTTTAACACCGTCGTCGTGCTGTTCTTCATTGATAACAAACTCAAGATCAACATAATTCCATCCGGTAAAGGCGCGCGCTGCTTCGCGAATATCAGTTTCGCTGTAATTACCCACTCCCATGGTGAACAATTCCATGATCTCCCGGGCGAAGTTTTCATTGGGCGCACCTTTAACATTGACTCCGGCATCCAGGAAAGAAAGCATGGCTGGGTCCTTCGCCACTGCCACCATCAGGTCGCGAAAGTTTCCGGTACCCATTTCATGAAACAACTCCAATTCCATTAACAACTTGCGATAGTCACGGACCTTGCTTTCATTTACTGCATAGTGGCCGTGCCAGAACAGGGCCATTTTTTCCTGCAGCGGATTTTCGGAAGCCACCATACGATTCGCCCACCAGTAGGCGACTCGATTGGTTTCCAACACACTGGCGCGGAGCCAATAGAAAAATTTATTTACCACCGGTTGCAGGCGACGATTACCCGTAGGCTTCACTTTAATGCCTAATGCTTCGCCGGTTTCTTTGGCAAGGTTAGTGGTTGCTGGGCGACTGGGAGGAAAAGGTTCTAATCCAGGATCGTGTATTCCAGAATGATCAAAGAGCTGCAAATGACTGTTAGCTGACGGGTCAAAATAAACCAGGCTTCGCACCGCTTCCCGGGGAGACATAGCGGCCAGCCGTTCGATATCGTCCGGCGTACCGCCAAATCCTGCTCGTTCCAGCAAATGTGCGGCGCGATCATAATTCCAATCGGTATTAGCAATGGGGGACAAGTCGTCTTGCCAGGAAACGATGCCACTCTGAGCAAGCGCTTGTTGAGCTACAGTACTAACAAGCAGTAAAACCGCTGCGCCCAGCCCCTGCAGGGCTCTTATTCTTGGTCCTCTCATGAGGTCTGCTCCAGCTTATTCTCTGGTTTTTACGCGAATATCCACTTTATTCTATTTTGCAATGCTGGTGAACTCCGAAATGGCGATGTTGTTCAGCACAAAATTCTGGAGACCGTCCAAAACCCTTAACTTTTAGTGAAAGTTTGGTTCGTTTAGTCCCAGTGATAGCCAGGCCAGGGCATTGTATTTTCGTTCCAATGGGCCATCCCTGGCCCATCCCGCGCTTCCTTCCCTGGGCGCTAGTCGCGCAAATACAATGCCCTGCCCTGGCTTTTCGAATCCAGTGCCAAGCTTAAGCAAGAAGGGATGCTGCTCAATGATTAGCACTAGCGATGGGTAAGCAGCTCCTTTGATCCAGCATAAAAACGTAGCACCGACTGATTGAAGAAGACCGTATTTCAGGGCTCCTGAATGAAGGAGGGAAGCCCGGAGGGCTGCAAGTGCTGGTTCAAAGGAATTGCTTGCCCAGCGCATCCTTGGTTAAAAATGCAACTCATGGTTTCATGGGAGTTAATCCGGCAAAGCAAAAACCAGTAGTTCGTCGTCATTGTCTCTGCCACCACCAGCTACGGCAATGTATTGCCTGCCATCCACCATGTAACTCATTGGCGGACCGTGCAGTCTTTGTTCAACCAATACTTCCCCGACTGTTTCTCCAGTCATCTTGTCCAATGCCACAAGAATGGAACCATAAGCTTCCGGATCGATCTCATCTTTCTGGGCCAGGAATGAAATCAGCAGCGATTTGGTAACAAGTACTCCACCTTCGGCGACCACATCATCATAAACACTGCCAAGGGGCGGCAAATCGAGATGCTCTAACAATGGGTGATTTGCCGGGCCCATACCGAATGGGATTTGCCAAACATGCTCGCCGGTATTTAAATCGATGGCGGTAATGCGCCGGTAAGGTGGTTTAAGCAGTGGTAATCCAAAAGGCCCAACCTGTCTTTCCATCTGAATCACGTAGGGCCAATCGGAAGTGCCCTGTGGTGGTTCGATTAAGGACATGCCGTGCGGTCTGGTTGCCGATGGAATATAGAGAATGCCCGTTTCCGGATCAATGCTCGCACCTGGAAAGTTCGCCCCACCACCGGCACCGGGAACAACAAAGGTAGCAAGCTTGTCATTGTCACCGCGCACAATCGGAGGCGTGAAGATTGGTCCCAACACAAAATTGCTGGCGATCTCCCGCGCTTCTGCTGCAATCTCCGGCGTGAAATCGATCAGGTCATCTGCGCTGACTCCCTGTCTATCAAAAGGTGCCGGTTTCGTTGGAAAGGGTTGGGTCGGATGTGCTCGCTCTCCTGGTACAGTGCTGGGTGCCACCGGTCGTTCTTCGATGGGCCACACCGGCTCTCCGCTAATACGATCGAACACGTAGGTAAAAGCTGTTTTAGAAACCTGGGCAACTGCTTTTATGGGTTCGCCATCGACGATAATGTCCACCAGGTTTGGGGCCGAACCAATATCGTAATCCCATAGGCCATGGTGGACAGTCTGAAAGTGCCAGAGGCGTTCACCGGTTTCGATGTCCAGTGCAACCAGCGCTTCGGCGAAAAGATTTTCGCCCAGACGCATACCTCCCCAGTAATCATTGGTGGGTGTTGATGTCGGTAAGTAAACAATGCCAGCTTCTGCATCGGCGGCCATGAATGTCCAGACATTGGTATTACCTGCGGTACGCCATGAATCGTTCTCCCAGGTCTCGGTAAACTCTTCACCTTCCTGGGGGATGGTATTGAAACGCCATTTTAGTTCACCAGTATAAGTGTCGTAGGCGCGAACGTGACCGGGAGGTGATCGGTTATACATGCCATAGTCGAAGATTTTCGAACCGACGATTAAGGAATTGCCAACTGCGATTGGTGCGGCACCGGCAGTAATAAAATTAGATTCAAATTCCAGGCGGCCAAGATTCTGGCTAAGATCGATGTACCCATCCTCACCAAAGTCAGGGTCAGGTAGGCCAGTTTGCGCATCGATGGACAGCAACTGTTTGCCAAGAGTCGCAACGAAAATTCTTTCAATGTCGCCATCAGTCCAGTATTCAATTCCCCGGATCATGATGTTGGTTTGGATGGGTGGTCCGTAACGATAACTTTCAGGATCGATTAACCACAGTTCCTCACCGCTTGCCGGGTCGAGCGCCGCCACCATGCCATGGTTGGTGTTTATGTACATGGTACCGTTTACAACCAGTGGAATGGCTCGATAGTCCGCGGTGCCGTAACCAAGCCCTTGCGGTAAACGCAGGTCCGCGGACTGCCAGCGCCAGACTAACTCCAGGTCTGAAAAGTTATCCGCATTTATTTGATCCAGAGGCGCGTACTTGGCCTGGCTGTGATCGCCACCGGCATGGCGCCAGTCTGCGGCTGATTCGCTTGATTGCCTGGAATTTTCAGAACTACAGCTGATGAGTATTGGGCAAAAAACTATAAAGAAGAAAGAGCGAGCGGCAATTTTCATTGTTGTTGTTCCGCCAGAATGATTTTGGTCAGTGTACCAAAACCTGAAGGGGTAAACCTAAAGAGGCCGGATTAAAAATACAGTGCTGTATGTTTGCCCCAACCTCTTGTTTGCTTTCTTTAGGTTCTGTTTAGGGATTGCGTCGATTCGCTCTTACGCGTCCTCCGCCTCCACCCACGGCAGGTGAGCGTAGGCTGGAGAAAGAAGCAGCCGATCGATTTGATCGAGGCGCCGGTTGGCTTCTGGCTTGCGGCCGGGAAGCTTGTAGTCGCGATCGCTGTGGTCGTTGCATCGAGGAAGATCCGCGCCTGCTTGAGTTAAAGGAGCTGGAACTCCCGCGGTTATTGGAACGAGCGCTCGGTTGCCTGGAAGGCGTTGATAGCTGAGATCGTGATCGACTCGGCGACCTGCTTTGAACTGCCGATCGCCTGCTGCCCTGACCACTGGCACTGCGCTGGGATCGTTGGTTATTAAATCGACTCACGTTATTTGAAGACCTGCTAGTCTGTGCCTGTCGTTGTGGCTGCCGCTGGATTTGAGTCGGGCGGCTACGGGAGTTAGTCGTAACACTTCGGCGCTCCCGGTCAGAACTAATTCGCGGCCTGTTGGTTCCGCGAGTTGGTCTGCGAGTTTGCGTCGTAGTCGTAGTCCGGTTAGACGGAGCCACTAATGACGAACTGTCTTCTCTCGGGGCTACGCGACCAGAGTTACTTCTGGAAGTAACACTGCGATTGCGGGAACGATTTCGAAACGCATCGAAAGTTGCGCCGCGATTTTCCTGTACGTTCTCCCGCGAATTCCTTTGAACACTTTGACGCGTGTTCGTCCGTGCATTCTGCCGTGAATTTTCCCGGGACAGGGCAGAACGATCAGTAGCTTGCTGCCGAGTTGTTTGTGATCCACCGTTTCTTAATGCATTAAAACTCTCAGCATTCCTACCGTTCTCTCTTCTTGAGCCGCGAGGAATTGGCGAAGTGGATTGTGCCGAGCGCCCGGCTTGAGCTCCACGTGCTGCGCTTAAGGCATTTGCATCGGTGTCGGGACTGGTCAGTTGTTGACCGTTTAATCTGCCACCACCGCGACGATCTCCAAGACGCCGGTTAGTTTCTGCACCAAAACCACTAACCCGAATTGAATTGGAAATCTGCTGACCATTCAACTGTGAGCGGCGACGGTCGTCGGCAAAGTCAGCGACAGTACGTTGGCCTCCTCGACCTCGGTTGTAACCACGCCCGCCTGCATCGCCACCACCAACATAATAGTTGTTGTAACGATAATCATAGGGGCGTGATCCGAAATGTCGTTGTGGTCGCCAGTAACTTCCGTAACGATGACGATCTCTTATGCGACGAAAACTGTTATCAACATAGTAGTTGTTAAATATGTTTATGCTTGGCCGTCGATAATGGTAGTCGTTGTAGTAATAACGACGACCATAATAGGGATGATAACGATAGCTCGGATGGTAAACGTGTAAGAAATAATCAGACCAGCCAATTGAGAATGCAGTGGTTACTCCCCAGAAAAAACCTGAATGAAATCGATGACCCACCGGGTAAGGGTAGTAGTAAACCGGCCGTGGAATCGAATGATAATGGTAAACCGGTACATGTTGTTCGACGATGACTTCTTCGACTATGTACCTGGGTACATAAACGACTTCTTTTTCTACCTGAGTAATAACGATGGCTTCCTGCTCATCTTCCTGCACAACTTCAACAGTCTGTCGTTCATCGCTCTGGAGATTGCCCGCGTCATAGGCAAGCTGACGAAAATCCTCGATGGCCTGTAACACATCTGATTGCTGGCCTATAACTGCTTCGCCGAGCTGCCAGGTCTCATCGATATTGTCATTCATCATCTCGATGACTTCAGGGTAATTGAGCAGCGCCACGATAGAATCATCCCAGGATTCTTCAGGCTCCAGGCTTTCATCTGCTTCAAACCGTTCCAGAAAACGCGCGGCCAGCACTATTTCCAGGGGATAAGTGGCGGCGGGCAGCACGATTGCCAGCAAGTCATCAGGGTATAAAGCATAGGGGCCAACCAGGGCCTGGAGTTGATCCGGGGAATAGAGTGCCTCTTCCACCGGCAATCCGCCGAGCTCCGGCGAAGTTGCCTGTTGCAGTGCGGCTGTATCGCTGCTTGCGTCGGCAGTACTACCGGTAGAAAGTGATGCGCTGGCATCAATGGCGTTGGAAGAACTGGTATCGGTGTCGGCATCCTGTGCCGAAACAGCATGACAGGACACCACACTCAATCCTGCCAGGAAAAAGTAAGGTTTCAGCAAACTCAAGAAATCGCGCGTTGTAATCATTATAGCCCCCTGTTTATGTATAACCGCAGCGAGTCGGCGGGGATTCGCGAGTATCAGATTACAACAGCGAATATGAATTATTGCTTAAGGGGTATAAGGATTTATTTATGTTTCGTTCAGGTACCTGAACGAGATCGGAGGCAGAGGAAAACAGAGAGTTTCACCTCTGCCTTCACTTAGTTAATTCGGCAATGCAAAAACCAGCAGTGCATTGTCGTCATCGCGACCACCCCCGGCCACGGCTATGTACTGCTTACCATCTGCCTGATAACTCATGGGCGGCCCGTGGAGGCGTTGGTCCACCATGACTTCTCCCAGAAGTTCGCCGGTCATTTTGTCATGAGCAACCAGAATCGAGCCGTGTGCCTCAGGATCAATTTCATCTTTCTGAGCCAGATAGGAAATCAGCAGGCTCTTGGTAATTAGTACCCCACCTTCGGCAACAACATCGGTGTAAAGACTTCCCAATGGAGGAAGATCTAGATGCTCTAGCATGGGGTGATTTGAAGGGCCTCTGCCAAAAGGAATCTGCCAGACATGCTCTCCGGTATTTAGATCGATTGCAGTAATGCGTCTATAGGGTGGTTTTAACAGAGGCAAACCGAAGGGCCCCACTTGGCGATCCATCTGAATGACGTAGGGCCAGTCAGAAGTTTCGTCAGGTGGAGGCACCAGAGACATACCGTGGGGTCGAGTTGCCGACGGTATATAAATAATGCCGGTTTCCGGATCAACCGTAGCTCCTGGAAAATTGGCGCCGCCCCCAGCTCCCGGCACAACAAAGGTTGAACGCTTGCCATTTGAACCGCGCACAATCGGTGGCGTGAAAATAGGTCCGAGTACAAACTCTTCGGCAAGTTCTCTCGCTGCTGCAGCAATTTCCGGTGTGAAATCAATCAGGTCATCTTCACTTATACCCTGCCGATCGAACGGCGCCGGTTTGGTAGGAAAAGGTTGAGTTGGATGCAGACGTTCACCTGGTACCGTACTAGGCGCAACGGGACGTTCTTCAATCGGCCATACCGGTTCACCAGTGATTCGGTCAAACACGTAAGTAAATGCAGTTTTGGAAACCTGCGCGACTGCTTTAATCGGTCTGCCGTCGACAACAATGTCGACCAGATTTGGTGCAGAAGCAACATCGTAATCCCACACGCCATGATGCACAGTCTGGAAATGCCAGATTCTTTCACCGGTTTCTGCGTCGAGCGCAACAATAGATTCCGCAAACAGGTTTTCACCTAAACGAAATCCACCCCAGTAATCGTTGGTCGGTGTGGAAGTTGGCAGATAAACAATTCCAGCTTCTTCATCGGCTGACATGTAAGTCCACACATTGGTGTTGCCTGTAACTCGCCACGAATCGTTTTCCCAGGTTTCGTTACCAAACTCACCTTCCTGCGGAATGGTATTGAAACGCCATTTAAACTGACCGGTGTAAGCATCATAAGCACGAACATGACCCGGAGGACTTCGGTTAAACATGGAGAAGTCATAAATTTTTGAGCCGACTATAACTGTAGAACCCACGGCGATGGGTGGAGCACCGTGGGTGATGTTGTTCATCTCGAATTCGAGACGGCCAAAGTTCTGTCGCAAATCGACAAAGCCATTATCACCGAAATTAGGATCGGGCTGGCCGGTAACGATATCAACAGATACCAGCTGCTTACCTGCTGTGGCTATAAACAGCCGCTTTATTTCTCCATCAGTCCAGTATTCGATGCCTCGGGTTTGCAACGGAGAGAACAGAGGTGGACCGTACTCATAACTCTTAGGATCAAACACCCAAAATTCTTCACCAGTAATTGGATCAAGAGCGGAGATCAAACCGTGATTGCTATTTACGTACATGACACCATCGATAACCAGCGGCACTGCACGATAATCGCCAGTTGGATAGGCCAGTTCTTCCGCCAAGTCCAAATCTGGGCTGCGGTAACGCCAGGCTACTTCGAGTTGTTCAAAATTACTGGCATCGATCTGATCCAGGGGTGCGTATTTATCACCGCGATGGTTACCGCCGTGGTGACGCCACTCACCAATTGTTTCAGTGGTCTCAGTTTGTTCCTGCCCGCAGCCACTAAGAAATAGAGCGGCGAGAAAAATCGAGTAAAACTTTTTCATGACTGATTCTTCTTATAGTTTTTGCTTCTGGACAAACAAAAAAGTGCATGGTTAATGCACTTTTTTGTTTGAAGTTTAGATGTTTGGTCGGTTGAGTAACTAAGAGCGAGATTTCAATGAGTCAATCAACGACTGTGTTAGATCTTTCGTTCCATCAGGCAGATTTAGTGAACGAGTAGATGTTCCCTCTTTATTTATTGTCTACCCGTTTCAGCGATTCCCCGTTCTTCCACGCGAGCGCCGCTTAGCCGGGTTTCCATCGCATAGTTACCTTCATGACAGGCATACTCATACTGCTTGTAGTCGTCATCTTTAAGATAAGGAAAGGCGACGGTCCAGGGCGCATCGTAGGTTAAGGGGTCATCTACGGTTAATGTGTAGCGTAATGTGTCTTCATCTTCGAAGGTGAAGGTTTCGATCATCTTGCGCCCTTCATGCTGGGGAGGATTACCTCGACCGGGGGCGCGCATGTTACGCACGTATTTGAAGTTGGTCGATTCAATAATCAGGGTATTACCTTCCCAGCGACCCCGGGCATCGCCTTCCCACAGTTTTATCCTGTCATCGACATGATCGCCGGCATCAATGGGGATGATGCGTGCGTTATGAATCATTTCACTGTGAATCATCACATAGCCTGGCGACTGAATGATTAATTTGCCGTTGTTGTAAGCGGTGGGCATCATCATGCCGAAGACACCACGGGACAAACAGCGATCACCGGATTCAACGGTTGCTGCTGAATCGTGTTCTTCCACGACGTTAAGTCGAATCGCTTCCTGCGCTGCGGCGGTATAGGCAGGTATACGCCCGTTAGGTGGATCGACAACCAGCGCCGGCGCATCGGCGACAGCGTCAGACCAGTACCAGTCGAACCAGTAGTTCTCATAGGCGCCCACGCCAGAACTGTTTTCGAAACCTTGCCAGACATTACCCTTGCGAGCTTCATCGCGACGGGCAATAAATTCGGCCAGTTCTTCTGCCGTTGGAACCCTGCCTTCAAATTCATCGGGCATTTCCACGGGTGTTGCCGTGGCACCAACATTGTTCCACATGCCGGTAATATTGGGCTGGCCGTCGGATAGGATTTCAGGCTGCCAATCCTGGGCACTGGTAGTGGTGACTAACCCCAGGGCACAGATCGCAGCAAAGCCAGTATTTATAAGGGTTTTGGTAAATTCAGCCAGGTCTCTTTTCATTATTTGCCTCCGCTGTATTCAGGCGTCTAAGTAGAATTGCCAGATATTGGGCTTACTATAGCAGAAGCGAATGGCCCGTGGCTGCATATTGAGTATGGGATCTTGGCAAATGTCGCAAAGTGACAGGCTCAAACCTCCAGGTATTAAGGCATCGAGAAGTTACGTGCCAAAACCTTGGCTGCCTGTGCAGTCTGATATTCAGTCAGGTACAAAAATCTGTTCCCTAGTATAGAAGGAAGAACACTATGAAATACATTTGTTTGATATACGAGGACGAATCAATAATGCCATCGAGATCTGAAGATGAACAGAATGCAATTATGGGCGATTACTTTGCCTTCACTAATGAAGTACAGGAAGCAGGAAAGCATCTTGGCGACGGAGCACTACCGGACTCAGCTCTAAATTCAATACATTTCTTTAAGGCTTATTCAATGGTTTAGTTTCATATTGGCAAAGGCTACACTGCGCCCATGAGAAAGCAACGACTATTAAGCTGGATTATGGGTTCGCTTTTGCTGATTGGCTGCGCCAGTAATCCCCCCTTACATCCTCAAACCGAAATCTCCAACGGTGAGCTTAGTGCCCTGCAAGCCTCTTACGATGTAAAACATTACACACTGGACATCAAGATTGATCCTGATCAGCAATTCATAAATGGCGATGTGCAGATGCGTGCCATTGCAATAGAAGCGCTAAGTGAAATAGAACTGGATTTCGACCCGCGCTTTACCATCGAGTCCACTACCATCAATAACAACAGTGCCAGCTTTGTAAAACGAGGCGGCAAGCTGGTCTTGTCCGGTCAGGAAATTACGTCAGGATCAACATTCAGGACATCAGTCAGCTATTCGGGAAGACCGTATATAGCAGAGAATCCACCGTGGGATGGGGGCTTCGTATTCGATAGAACTGAAAGCGGTGAACACTGGATTGCAACGGCGGTGCAAGGCCGGGGTTGCGACCTGTACTGGCCCTGTAAGGATCACATCTCCGACAAGCCGGAAGACGGTGCGGACATGCACATTACGGTGCCTTCAAACCTGGTTGCAGTAATGAATGGACTGCTGCTGTCCGAAGCAAGCAGCGATGGAAAAACCACCTATCACTGGCGAACAACAAACCCTATTTCAACTTATCACCTGGCGATCAATATTGGCCCGTTTCAAAAATACGAAATCGAACACCGCAATGGGTTAACTGGAGACAATTCAACTCCAATCATTTTCTACCAT
This sequence comes from uncultured Pseudohongiella sp., assembly GCA_964616225.1. Lineage (GTDB taxonomy): Bacteria > Pseudomonadota > Gammaproteobacteria > Pseudomonadales > Pseudohongiellaceae > UBA9145. Next base: position 362,949 of record CAZTTE010000001.1, on the reverse strand, counting down.
GTAACGGAAGACATGGAGAAGATTGAAAAATTGATAGCCGAAGATTTTGTTAAGCAACTTGCCTGGTTTGAAAGAACTCTTGGGCCCTATCCCTGGGGAGAAGAAAAAATAGGTATCGTGGAAATACCTTATTTAGGTATGGAACATCAGACCATGAATGGCTATGGCAATGAGTTCAGATTAGACCCCCATGGCTTCGACTGGCTAATGCAACATGAATTTGCCCATGAGTGGTTTGGCAATTTGATGACACAGGAAGCCAGTCGTGATTTCTGGTTGCATGAAGGTACTGCGGCGCACATGCAGCCGCTCTATGCCCGTGATGTTATCGGCGAGGCAGCTTACTGGAGCAGGATGTGGGATAACTACAATGAAATTCAAAACTGTAAACCGGTAGTGCCGGAGGGAATCGTCTCTCAAAGCTATCACGATACCAACGATCCCTACTACAAGGGCAGCTGGACCCTGCATACATTGCGCTGGTTGATGGGCGAGGAAAAATTCTGGCGTTCAATTCGGCGCTTGATTTATGACACTGCAGACCCCTGGTCGCTTAGCTACCCGATTACGCCCACAAGCCGTAGCACCGAGGATTTCATTCGCATCGCCAGTGAAGAACATGGTGAAGATTTAGACTGGTTTTTCGACACCTATATAAAGAAGAAAGACTTGCCGGTATTAAAAGAAGAAAGACTAGATAATGGTATTCGCTTATCCTTTGAGAATTATCCAGACTTGCACTTTAGGATGCCCGTAGCAATTATCGAAGATGGGCGCAGTAGAATGGTGTCTATTCCTACCGATGGCAGCCACTATCCTGTTTCCGGAACTGCCGTAGTTCAGGTTGATCCAAACACCCAGGTATTTCGAAACTTTGGCACCTCGGAACCCTGTGCCTCCAACTAATCGAGGATAATCCATGTCAATCAGTAAAAGATTCACAACTTGCCTGTTACTGATTTGTAGCAGCATTTCGGCTATCGCTGTGGCACAAGGCCCTTCAGCATTTTATATCGCCAATGAAGGTGTACTGGTGGCCGACGGTGATACCAAGATCATGTTCGATCCTCTCTTCCCCAATACTTACGGACAGTACTTGCTACCACCAGAAGAAATGAAAGCGGCTATGTTTACCGGGGATGCGCCCTTCGACGGGGTCGATGCCATTTTTATCAGCCACTATCATGGTGATCACTTTTCACCGGAAGAAATTTACCAGCTAATGAAAGCGCAGCCTGGTATTCAACTCTATGCTCCCAATCAGGCCGTTATCGCCATGCGCTCCGAAGCCAGCGACAGCGGATCGGCAGTGTTTGATCGGGTGAACTCTGTAAGCCTGGGATTCGAAGATGCGCCGGTGACCTTTAGCGAAGATGACCTGCTGGTGGAGGCAGTTCGTATACCTCACTCCGGCTATCCCATGAGAATGATGGATGTGGAAAACATCGCCTGGCGGGTAACCCTGAATGACAATTCAACGGTATTGCACCTGGGAGATTCAGACCCAAGAGACGATCACTTCGCAATCGATGCAGACTACTGGGATGAGCGCTCACCCAATATGGCTTTCCCTCCCTACTGGTTTTTAAGTACCGCCGCGGGACGGGATATTCTGGATAATCGAATCAAAGCCCTGCGCAGTGTTGGTATCCATGTTCCGGATACCATTCCTGCTGATCCAATCAGAAGACCGCCAGAACTGAGAGGCCAGGATATCTTCATTACTCCCGGGGAAACCCGGCCCATACCTTCTGACTAGGCATTTGCAAGGAAGAACAGTAAGCCAATGGCATCGGGAAAGTTTCGCTACATCACCATAACCGCCATCATCGTTGCCAACATGATTGGCACGGGTGTATTCACCAGTCTCGGCTTTCAGCTGGTAGACATTCGTTCTGGTTTTGCACTCTTGCTGCTCTGGGCAGTAGGTGGTCTTGCTGCGCTCTGCGGTGCAATCTCTTATGCCGAACTCGGTGCTAGCTTCCCGCGCTCAGGTGGCGAATACAATTTCCTGTCCCGTATCTATCACCCGGCAGCGGGATTCGTTTCAGGATGGATTTCCGCTGCAGTTGGATTTGCTGCGCCCACGGCCCTGGCCGCCATGACCTTTGCTGCCTATTTCACTTCATCCCTGTTTGGCGAAGTAAGCGATATCATCGAAAAAGGTTTTGCTGTCGGTCTTTTGATTGTGCTGGCAGTGGTTCATGGGACAAACCATAAATACAGTGGCGGCACGCAAGTCATCTTCACTACTCTCAAGGTAGTGGTGATTGTTGTCTTTATCCTGGCGACTTTAGTCGTAGTAGATACTCCCCAGGCAGTAACATTCACTCCGGTAACAGGTGATTTCAGTGTAATTACAAGTGGCACCTTTGCGGTAGCGTTAATCTATGTCAGCTTTGCCTATTCCGGATGGAACGCAGCGACTTATCTCTCCAGCGAAATTGAGAATCCACAAAGAACCCTGCCCTGGGTGTTAATTACTGGCACAAGTATTGTGACTATCCTGTACCTGGCTTTAAATTTTTCTTTTCTGTATACCGCACCAATGGATGCCATGGTGGGTGAAGTAGAAGTAGGGGCAATTGCCGCACAAGTTGCGTTCGGCGAGGTTGCCGGAGGCGCTTTCGGTGTTGCGCTGGCCTTACTTCTAATCTCAACCGTTAGCGCGATGACCATGGCAGGACCGAGGGTTATCCAGGTAATCGGTGAAGACTTCCCGCGCTTGAAGATTCTTGGCAAAGTTAACTCCGCAGGAATACCAACCACGGCGATTTATATTCAATCCTCTATCGCCATACTTTTTATTCTTTCTTCGACCTTTGAATCCATTTTAGTATTCGCAGGATTTACCATGGCCTTGAATACATTTGTTACGGTACTGGGCTTATTTGTGGTGCGCTTTCGCAACCCGGACATTGAGCGACCTTATAAAGCCTTTCTCTATCCATTGACGCCAATTATCTTTCTTGCTCTTACCGGATGGACGCTGACCTTTACCCTACTCATGCGCCCGGTAGAAGGATTGTTCAGTCTCGGCATTATCGCTTCAGGGCTGGTTTTCTATTTCCTGACAGCAGAAAAAAGCGTCGAATCAGCTGAAAATTAGCCATTTTTTGTAGATTACAGCACATATCGGAACCATGAGTGCTGCTAGAATGTGCCATTTTTAGCGATACCAAGAACAGTACCAAGAATAAATGCCAGATACATCACAGGACGAATTAACGGAGCTGTTGTCTCTCCTCGACCAGGCACATAAGTCGCTCGCCCAACACTGGCTAGGGGAAGACTTTGTGATCGAGCTGTTATTGGCGAGTGTTATCGCCAAGGGTCACGTACTGGTAGTTGATGTTCCCGGCGTCGGTAAGACCACGCTGGCCAAGAGCATGGCACAAATTCTCGGGCTCGATTTCAATCGTATCCAGTTTACCAACGATATCTTGCCCGCCGATGTGTTAGGCGGCGCTGTCTATAATCAAAGCGAAGCCAAGTTTGAGTTTTCTCCTGGCCCGATATTTACCGACTTTCTTCTGGCTGATGAAATTAACCGTGCGCCAACTCGCAGTCAGTCTGCGTTTTTACAGGCCATGGAAGAAGGCTTTGTGGCGGCAGATGGGGTAAACCATCCACTGTCAGATTTGTTTACTGTAATCGCCACCCAGAACCCAATCGATTTCGACAGCACTAACCCATTGCCGGAAGCGCAGCTGGATAGATTTTTAACGTCCATCAGTCTTGGTTATCCCAACCTCGAGTCGGAGCTACATTTATTGGGAGACTATGGCGATGCAACCCAACATGATCCTGCTCCGGTTTTAACTGCTGATTACGTCCGTGCCTTGCGCCAGAATTGTGAAGATGTCTTTCTCCATGAAGACCTTGCCCGCTATATCATCCACTTGTCTCGGGCAACCAGAGAAGACCAGGGAATAAAGCTTGGGATTTCGCCCCGCGCTTCCATGCATTTAGCAACTGCCTGTAAAGCCTACGCGCTGGTTAAGGGTAGAAACCAGGTGCTGCTTGAGGATATTCAAAAACTAATCCCGCCGGTTTGGGACCATCGCGTTCTACCCAGGCATGGTCGTGATAGCGACAGTACCCATGCCCATGAGCTGCTGCAAAACATAATCGAGCGTACAACAGTACCAAGATGATAAAAGGCTTACACCATAACGCCTATCGCTGCCGTGATACGGAAGAGACACGTCAGTTCTATGAAGACTTCCTTGGCCTCAAGTTAATGCACGTGCTGGAAATCAAGACTACTAAAACCGGACGAGCCAGCAATGTGTTGCACAGTTTTTTCGAGATGGGGGATGGTTCCTACCTGGCCTTCTTCGAAGCACCCAATGAAACTTTTGAGTTTAAAGCGCAACACGATTTTGATTTACACATTGCACTGGAAGTCGATTACGACCATATGATGGCGATGAAAGCAAAAGGTGAAGAAGCAGGTATCGAAACCCGCGGCGTTGCGGATCACGGCTTCATCCATTCTATTTACTTCCGGGATCCAAACGGCTATGTCATCGAACTCACTGCAAAAACCGGTGAAGGTGATTCTTCATTCGATAGCGCAGAGGCTCACGCCCAGTTAGCGGATTGGCAGGCTAACAAACAGCCCAGCTAACAGTTTCTAGTTAGCTTCTCTTTTCCTGCACATGACGATGGGTTTGTTGCTCATTACCAGTTCATCATTCTGATTGAACATCTCGTTAAGCATAAACAGGGAGCCCATGTAAGGGCGAGAGCGGGATTCTTTCTTATCCAGAATCGTGGTTTTCATGCGCAGCGTATCTCCGGGAAAAACCGGCTTAATCCAGCGCAACTCATCGATACCGGGTGAACCCATGGTGCCGGTATCTCCCTTGGGCATATTGTCCACGATCATGCGCATGGCCATGGAACAGGTGTGCCACCCGGAAGCACATAAACCCCCGAACAGAGTCTTCTGGCCTGCTTCATCGGACAGATGAAATGGCTGGGGATCATACATCGATGCGAACTGCAGAATTTCTTCTTCAGTCACATGGTATTCACCAAATTCATAAGTCATGCCTGCTTGAAAGTCTTCAAAATACGCCGGGCTAGCCATCGAGGTGTTTCTCCCTGAATCAGTACATTCCCACGGGAGAGAATTATAAAGGGTGCAGCCTTTTTTCGCTTGCACTTATAATCAGGGCATGGACTCACTACTGCCACAGGAAGAATCCGCCGCCTCCGTCTATCAGCCGCTGGCGGCGCGCATGCGCCCGGAGACCATCGAAGACTTCGTCGGGCAAGCCCACCTGTTGAGCCCTGGAAAATCCATCTATGAGGCCATCGCCAATCAACAGGCTCATTCCATGATTCTATGGGGGCCTCCCGGTGTAGGAAAAACCACCCTGGCAAGAATCATAGCGAACACCTGTGACTGCCATTTCGAATCCATCTCTGCTGTGCTGGCGGGGGTAAAAGAAATTCGCGCTACAATCGAACAGGCTAAATTTCAACAGTCCAACAGCGCCCGCAAAACTTTACTATTCGTTGACGAAGTACATCGCTTTAACAAGGCCCAGCAGGATGCGTTTCTGCCCCACATCGAAGACGGCACGATCCTGTTTATCGGTGCTACAACCGAGAATCCTTCCTTCGAGTTAAACAATGCGCTGCTTTCTCGCGCGCGGGTGTACTTACTCAAGGCATTAACGGAATCTGACTTACTGGGGGTCATCGACAAGGCACTAGCTGATTCCGATAAAGGACTGGGTCGACTAAATCTGAAACTGACTGATGAACAGAAACTTGCGCTGGCCAGTACCGGCGACGGCGATGCTCGTCGCACCTTAAATTATCTCGAAGTGTTGAGTGACATGGCGGAAGTGGTAGACGGCGTATGCCAGGTGAGTGATGAACACATTGCGCAAGTAGTAGAAGAATCCTATCGGCGCTTCGATAAAGGCGGCGACAGTTTTTATGAACAGATTTCTGCCTTACATAAATCAGTGCGCGGATCATCACCGGACGCGACTCTTTACTGGTTAACACGAATGCTGGATGGTGGCTGCGATCCGATTTATATCGCCCGTCGTCTTAATCGCATGGCAACTGAAGACATTGGCCTGGCCGATCCCCGGGCACTACAAATAACCCTGAATGCCTGGGATTCCTATACCCGACTTGGTAGCCCGGAAGGAGATCTGGCGCTGGCGCAGGCGGCGGTCTATTTAGCCAGCGCACCAAAGAGCAATGCAGTTTATGAAGCCTTCGGCGCGGCGCGCAAAGCAGTTGCCGAACACGGCAGCCTCGAAGTGCCCTTACACTTACGCAATGCCACTACTAACTTGAGCAAGGACCTGGGATACGGCGAAGAATATCGCTATGCCCATGATGAAGATAATGCCTTCGCCGCCGGTGAAAACTATTTGCCGGAAGAAATTCATGCAGAGCAGTTCTATTATCCCAGGGACAGCGGCCTGGAAATTCGGATAAAAGAGAAGATGGAACAGTTTCGCCAGTTAAATAAGGGGGCGAAAAACAAGCGCTATGAATGAACTCGCTGACAGACCGGTACGGATCCCCGAAGAAAACATTCTTATTCATTGGTGGCGCCTATTGCGCTGGTTCGCCAATCTGCGACTTGTACCGAGACGCTTCGAGGCACGTGCCAGACTGTTAACCCGATTCCTGCGGCTTTTTTACTACGACACCTTTACCCGTTCCGGCAAGGTGGTACTACTTTGCTCCTTCTTTATTTTTATTTTCAGCTACCGGGTAACCAGTGACTACTTGTTATTTACTGCCGCTTTTGGATTTGGACTTTTAGTATGGAGCCTGGTTTTAGGATTTGTATTCAGACCAAAAATTATTGTGCGGCGCGATACACCAACTACTGCAGTTGCCGGTGAGCCCCTGACTTCACAAATCAGTATCAGCAATAGCGGTCGATTTAGCCTCTACAACTTTTCGGTAAGAGAGCTTTTTGTTCCTTACGGTCACTGGCCTCGGGAATGGTTTTTACCTCATCAGATTGCGCTAGCACCGGGACAACAAACGACCCAAACCGTTAGCTTTGAACCACAACGTCGCGGGCTGCTGAAACTATCCGGCGTGGCGGTACAAACTTACTTCCCATTTTTCCTCACCCGCTTTACCAAACGCATCGCTGAATACAGCGATGTTTATGTTTTAGCTCCGGCACTGAAAGTTTCGATTCCGTCGTTGCGACATATCGCTGACCAGGCCACCAAGAAGCTTTCCCTTGGTTCGGACAATTCCCCTAAAGCTCCGTCTCTGGAGTACGCCTATTCCAGGCAGTACCAGATGGGAGATTCCTTAAGGCGACTCGATCATCGCGCCGGCAGTCGCCTTGGCAAACCCATGAGCAAGATCTTCGAAGGCGCTGAAGAAATTCGACGGGATCGCGTTCACATCATTGTCGATCTGACCTTAAAAGATTTTCTGGCCTGGCAACGACGTCCGGTGGATGACACGCCGCTGGATGATCGTCTTGCACTGGCAGTGGAGATCGGATTGTCGGCACAGAACGAAGGTTTCAGTCTTGCTGCCCTGGCAACGGGTAATGAATGGCATGGAGTAGAAACCATTCTAGAATTCTACAAGGAAATAGCGACCTGTGAACCGCAACGGGCCTGTCTGTCTGAGGGCAATGTTTTCCCGCAGCAGGCTTTGGAAGACAATGGCTTACAAATACTGGTAATCGGTCGCTGGACTGACGAGGCGCGATCGCTGGTAGAACGATGGCAGAGCAAGGGAATTTTGGTGCTTGTGTTCCTGATTCCTGAAACCGATGACGATATTGACAGTTTACCGGTTGGATCGAATTTTATTGAAATCCAGAATCATACTGAGGAAGAGGAAAGCTGATGTCTCCCAGTCGATTTCTAATTGCCGGCTCCCTCGCCCTGCTCTCTTTCCATCTTGGCATCGCCATGGAACTTTCACTGGTTTCCTGGATAGGAGCTGGCGCGAGTTTCGTCGTCGCCACTGGCGTTATTAAGACTGTTCGCCCTACCTGGGGCTTACTGTTTGTCCTGTTTGCTACCGGTGGCTTTCTTGGCAGCCAGGTCCTGGAAGACTGGGCGGTAGAAGGTTCCTGGGCGCAGACCAATAGCCTGGGGGCCGGAATAAGTTTGAGCTTGTTACTCTATTTGTTGTGGCTGTTTTCGGTAAACAAGGAACAGGACTCAAGCACAGCCATAGACAAAGATACCCAGACCATACTGGTGTGGGGACTAATTATAATTCTCCTGCTGGGACCACCGGACAGCACTATCTATGTGCTGGGTGGCATTCCAATCGCGCCAATTTCCATCGCTGGGATTTTACTGGCAAGTCTGGTGCTGATGGCTGACCGGGTTGATGGCCACTTCTATAAACGGGTATTACTTTTACTGCCTTTGGTAATTGTTGTTCCGGCAACGCTTTTCGCGCTCGGTGTCGGGCAGGGTCCGGTAATTGCAGCCCTGGCGAATCTGTTTCCACAAGGTGATGGTTTCACACAAACCGGATTCTCACCTTACCAGCAGTTACGCGCATCAGTATTTTTGCAACCATCCAATCGCGCTGTTATGCGCATCGAGTCAGAACAACAACCAAGCCAATACCTGGCTGGTAACCGAATGGTGTATCTGGACGAAAACCTTGTCTGGCAACCACCACCTCGAACATTGCAATCATTAAGCGTGCTGGATGCAGATAGTTTGCCCAATGGTGAATTGCGTTATCCCATTGATAACAACCACGCAGTAAACAATAGCTTCCAGTCACAGAACATGACTGTGTACAGCCTTACCAATGAGAACTATATATTTGTTCCGCCAGGAACCAGTTCTGTTGCGGGGCGATTCTCAACAATGAACAAAAATGCGGCGGATGTGTGGACGCTGGATTTCGATCGTGGCTCTGACCGCCGCTGGGAAGTTGAACTGGATAATCAACCTGCCCCGGAAGAATCTCATCCGCAACATTTACTTTTACCGCAGTTCTGGGATGAGGAGCTGCAAGAAAGAAGCGAACTGTTCGCGGCAGAATCACAACAGGAAACCGTGGATAACATACTTGGCTATTTTGTAAGCCGGCAGTACTCCCTGCAAACCAATTTCGATGCCGATGCGCCATTTCATGATTTTTACCTGAATGACGAACCCGCCTATTGTTTCTGGTTTGCCACCGGCGCCAGCCTGGCGCTAAGGGCAAATGGTATCCCCAGTCGATTAGTCGGTGGTTACGCCTTGCACGAACGGCTTTCTTCCGAACTGTGGCTGGTACGACAAAGGGATGCCCATAGCTGGGTAGAGTGGCAAGATGCTGATGGCTACTGGCACACTATCGATCCGACGCCACCAAGCATTACTGCGTTTTTCGGTGGTTACCAGTCTTCAAGCCTTAGCACCCTATATCACCGCCTAGCGGGGCAATGGCAAATACTGATCGATCGAATATTAGAGGATGAACTCAGCGCCAACCTGGTTCGCTACGGCGGATTGCTAATCCTGGCCTTCCTGTTTATTCGAGAGTATCGAAGAATCCGCGGTGAACAGGCCAAGCTGGACACCCGCAAGCAACGCTGGCAGAAACTCTGGCAACGTTTCCTGGGACTCACCAAATTACCTGCTAATGCAGCATGGACTGCTACTACTTATTCGGAAAACCTGCCTGCCAGTTGGACCGAATCGAATCAGCAAGTAGTGAGAGAATTTTTGCAGACCTATTCATTGAAAAGATTCTCATTAAATCAGGACCAGGCTCTGGTAGAAATAGAAGAATCATTCAGAAATTGCTCGCAAAAGTTTCAGGCTAGCTAATTGAATTAACATCGCACTCAATGGCATGATCTGATTCATTGCCCAAGAGGTCTGACTATGTACAAGCAATCCCAAGGTGCGTTCATAGCTTTAGTTCTTACTGTCGCGATTTTTCCAGCCTTTGTCCTCGCCCAGTCTACCGACTACCGTGCGCCTCGCACGGAGTATGGCGTACCCGATCTGCAAGGCTTATGGGAAAAACGCTTTGCCACACCGGTTGAAAGACCGGAAGCCCTCGGTAACCAGCGCGCTTATACTGAGGCAGAAGCGGCAGCATTCGAGCAAAGGGCAATCGATCGTAAAATTGCCCGAGAAGCACCGGTAGACCCCGATCGTGGCGCACCGGAAGTTGGGGGCGATATAGAATTCCGTACCGACACCAATTTCTTACCGGACTTACCCGTAGAAGTAGCACGCATCAATGGCGAGTTGCGCACCTCCTTAATCATAGAACCGGAAAACGGCCGCTTTCCTTTGCGGGATGAAAGCATGGAGTTTAGAGCCCGCTATTTCGAAATGATGAACAACAATTTTGATGGTCCGGAAGCACGCCCTCCCGGAGAGCGCTGTCTCCATCTCGGGCCACCCCTGCCCACAATGACCAATGCTGACGGCACCCATTTACAAATAGTGCAAACTGAAGACTATGTAATGATTTACAGCGAAGAAGCGATTCAGACTCGCATTGTGAAGCTGGACAAATCTCATCCGGACTTTCCCATTCAAAGATGGATGGGTGATTCAATAGGACGCTGGGAAGGTGAGACTCTGGTGATTCACACCAATAGCTTCAGACCAGAGCATACCGTAAGCCAGATTGCTGCGTCGGAAGAATTTGAAGTGACAGAACGAATTACTGCAGTGTCGGAAAACGAACTGCTTTACTCTTACACCATTAACGATCCGCTTACCTACACCGAACCAGTAGTAGCAGAACTTCCATTCACCCGTATGCCACCGGGACAGAAACTTTACGAATCAGCCTGTCACGAAGGGAATCGGGCAGTAATGGATATTCTAATGGGTGCGCGAGTGTTAGAACAGCAAGCGCTGGAGCAATAAAACCCAGAGCGAGTTAGTCGATTGACTAACTCGCTCTGAAGCTAACTATAGCCCCCAATGGGTGACGTAACTCCTGAACAGCGAAGCATCGCCACAAGTTATTTCGAACGGACCATCTGGCGTTCCAATTCCAGGCACAGTCATATCGAAACGACGCGCTAATCCGGCAGCATCGGTGCCAACGGTGCGAATAGTAAACGCGGTCCCCATTTCAGCGTCAGGTCGCGGCCCGAGGAATCGTTGTGATAATTGCATCAGGGTTGCATCACCCTCATCCCGATACATTTCCGCGTAATTTGTGAGTTCCGCAATAAACTGCTGCACGGTAACGCCCGCCGCCACAGTGCAAAATCTCGCCGCCACTAGGGAAGAGTCATTCTCGCCGCCATTATAAGCATTGCCCCCACTTCCCACATTCCAGTTATTGTGGAAGGTCCGGTTGGTGTTTTCACAGGTCAGCATTCTACTTAAACGGGTATCGCCTCCGGCGCCACCGCTAGTAGCCCAATGTTCCATGTTCGACCAGTAAACAACCCGCATTAAACGATTCGACGGTGCACCATTACTGGCAACGGGATAGCGGTAGAAAATCAGGTTGGGACCACCATCTCCAATGTTGTTATTGCGAGCTTCGGCAATAACATCTGCCACGGTGTTGCCGTCATTGATTGTGCAAGGTGTTACCACAATCAAGTTGCCGGGAGGTGCGTCCTGGCCGTGGACTGAAAAGGATACAAACAAGGAAATGGTGAAAAGTGAAATGAGTTTATAGGTGTTACGAACCAGCATGTTGAGCTCCTTAATTATTGAACTCGTAAGAATGCAAATTACCATAAGAGTTTATATTGTTATTAGTTGAAGTGGTTTCAAATGAAACTAGATTCGAAATGTATAATCACACATCTAATCTATGGGAACCATAATAATCTGGCTAATTGCAGAAATTGCTGGCCTGAGAATTAAATAGTTACTGCGGGCACAATGACACAACTTCACTTCCGCTTAGTTCCAACGAAGTCTTTGAACGCTACGTTAAAAAATAATAACAATAGCTAGTTCGGACGTAGTCTTAGATGGTAGTCAAAAGCAGTGCCAGGATTAATTTCGCGAAAGCCTATGGCTAGCCTCAACATCTCTTCCAGATATTCTGACGCTGCCAGCGGTCCAACATCTAATGGTTCCAGTCCAACGTCTCTAACGAGGGCAGCGACTCTTTCCTTGGCTGCAGTATTGTTTCCGGCGATGGGAACCGTAACAGGCCCGTCACTAATTGATGGATCTTCCATGACGGCGAAATTCATGGTGTTAAATGCTTTAACCACATCCGCACCAGGCGCCAGTGCCTGAACTTGTTGTGCGAGTGAATCCCGTGGATCTCGCGGCGAGATCGCCCAACCTTTTTCGAAGTCCCACCAGTTAGTGGTATCAATGATAAGTTTGCCTTCGAGATCACCCAGCGCTTCCATCACTTCCGGAATCGCCCCTGGCGGAATTGGAATCATGACGATATCGGCGCGGCTGGCTGCATCGGCCTGGGTCGTGGACATAGCGTTTTTTCCGGTGGCCCTGACTAATTGTTGTACGCGATTAGAGGTAGGTGAACGGGATCCATAAATTATCTCGTGTCCTTTGGCGGCCCATATTTTTCCCAGTGTAGAACCCACGTTGCCAGTACCGATGATTGCAATGCTTTCTTTTTGTGCTTGAAATTCACTTACGACAGTTATCAGGGAAAGTGGCGTGACAATGCCAACTAATATGATTAGCAACAGACCTCTGGGCTTCATTTGATTCCTCCGCAATGTCAGCAACTGGTGTAATTTTCGCTGATACAGAAACTTGTTTTTACACTGAATAATAAAATGATGGTACCTTTATGCCTCTTATTGCAGGGGAATATCATGTTACGAACAGTTTCAGCACTACTGCTTCTCCTTTGTTCGGCTTTGCTCAGCGTCTCCACCCTTGGAGCTACTGGTGATTCGATACTTTCCATGAAGGAACGGGCGGAAACTATCGATCGACTATTAGCTGTTCGCCTGGAAACTCTACCCGCCCATCTAATGCGCCGGGAAGGCATAGACATGTGGATCCTGGTGGCGCGGGAATATAACGAAGATCCGGTAGTAATGACCATGCTCCCCGGCGACGCTCGTGCAGCACGTAGGCGAACTATCCTGGTGTTTGCTGACGAAGGCGACGATGGAGCCAAAGGTTATGCTGTTTCCCGCTACGCTGTTGGTGATTATTTCCAGGCCCGCTGGAATCCGGAAGAACAGCCGGATCAATGGCAGGCACTTGCCGATCTCATTGCTGAAAAGAATCCACAAAGAATCGGCATCAATGTTTCCTCCGACTTTGCGTTGGCCGATGGACTTAGTCATGGAGAATATGAAGGCTTGGTTGGGGCATTAAGCGACGAACAGGAATCCAGAATAGTTTCCGCCGAACGATTGGCAATAGCCTGGCTGGAAACACGCACGAAAGCAGAGATGGAACTTTATCCATCCATAGTCAAATTAGCCCACGATATTATTGCTGAAGGTTTTTCGAATGAAGTAATCACACCCGGTGAAACCACAACCGAAGATCTGATGTGGTGGTATGAAGATCGAATTCGTGAGTTGCGATTACTGGCCTGGTTTCACCCTTCCGTAAGCATCCAGAGACAAATGGAAGATGTTCGCGAATTCATGGATCTGTTTACCAACACGGAACGCCAGGGGGTTATTCTTCCAGGTGATTTGCTCCATGTAGACTTCGGTATTACTTACTTACGACTGAATACCGATACCCAACAGCACGCCTATGTTTTGAAGCCGGGTGAAACACGAGCTCCGGCGGGGCTCCGGGTCGGGTTGGCTACCAGTAACCGGCTACAGGATATTCTCACCAATAACTTTGTATTGGGCCGCACTGGCAATGAAATCCTGCGTGCAGCCCGGGCCCAGGCCATAGAAGAAGACATTCGTCCATCTATATATACCCACCCTATTGGCTATCACGGCCATGGTGCCGGACCAACAATCGGCATGTGGGATAACCAGGGAGACACGGTTGGAAGAGGCGATTACCCGCTTCTTGAAAATACCGCTCACTCTATTGAACTGAATACCACGGTCAGCATTCCGGAATGGGACGGACAGGACGTGCGCTTTATGCTGGAAGAAGATGCTTTTTTCGATGGCGAGAATGTTTATTACATCGATGGGCGGCAGTTAGAGTTTATGCTGATCAGGTCAGACTAAGACCTCAATAGCTGATCAGTTATCATTGCGCGCTTTGCTGCTCAATCGCCCGATGAATAGCGTTGAGTTCGCCTGATTCCAGGGAATCCCGGTAGAAACTTTGCGGACGCCCTTCAGGATCTATCCACCAGTCCAGAGCATCCCGCGCGACCACTCTTACTTCATCATAACTCGCCCGTTGTTCTATCGCGGCAGCGATTAATGCTTCGTCATCAGAAGTTAAAGCAGTCACATCCCGGCGGATGGCGGCGCCCAATACGTTTGCATAGAAAGTCTTGCCTGATTCGAGTTTGTCTGCAAGCCCCAGACAGGCATCCAGCCACTGCGGTGATTGCTCCACTCTAGCCAGACAGCTCTGGCGCAAGGAACCATAGATTTCCTGTAATGATGGCAACACAACAAGTTCCGCCACAAAATTTCTTCTGCCGGACCTGAACCTCATATTTCGAAGCTGTTCTTGCACCAGGAAGAATCTCTCGAAGTAGTAGGCATTGACCCTGGATGCGTTCAGGCCTTGTTGCAAATAAGACAAAGCGGTTTCTTCATCTTCATTAGTTAATGCTAACTGCATTAGTAGAAGATAGGGTGGTAGATTATCCTCATCTGCCATCAGCCATTCAGTAGCAGCCCTGTTGTCAGCGCAATAAGCAAGGGTTCGTTCATGTATACATTGCACCGCCCTGATACTGAGAGCGATCGCAGTGTCTTCCGAAGACAACTGTTCTTCAGTAACAAAATCAATGGATTCGAAACTTCGTTGAAAAAGCAGAAGCATCGCCCGGGGAATAGTGTTGTCAGGATTCGATGCTCGTGATGATTCTAACCAGGCATTAATCGACGCCAGCTCTTGCCCACTAAGTAACGGCTGTGCGTTAGCGTAATCCAGATGGGAAAAAACAAAAACGATAGCAATGAGATGGCGACCGAGTTTTAGCATTAACTAGTTCAAAAACATAATTGTCAGGGAGGAGTAACCGAAGCCAGTTACAGCCAATAGTCCTTCTTTTCCAGCGTTCAATTTCCTTACGCAGGTTGAGGGGCGATCTCTCCCTGGGTCTCATCTTCAAATGCGAATGCCACCAATGCCGCCGTTAATAATGCGATTACCGACAGGGTAAACCACATGCCTGCGAAGTCCGTAACAACACCGGCTTCACCGAACACGCTACCCAGAATTGCCAGGAATGGCCCCGCCAGCATCGGTCCAAGGCCGAGGATAATAATGCCGAATACAGTTTGTGCGGAATTGCGAATATCAACATCAGCAATTCGATCGACATACATATAGGCAGAGGCAAAGAAGCAGGCATAACAGACGCCGTGCAGGATCTGGCTGAAGATGCCAATCATAAGCGGGCTGGTCCAGACAAACTGGCCGGCTGCATCCACCGAAGGACCAGAGGGTTCCTGCATACTAATCAATCCCCAGATCGCATAGCGCGCACAATAGGCCAGCGCCCCAATGGTTATGGTCCAGCGGAAACCCAGCTTGACCAGGAACAAACCGAGAAATGCCATAACGCCGATTTCGGCAAACTGGCCTACGGTCATTGCCGGCGCGATGTAAGTAACCAGTAAGCCCAACTGGTTCTCAAAGAAAGGGCCGGTCTGCATGAAATAGATCTGGTGGATAACCGCGATTGGCAAACTGGCGGCGACCAGCACTGCGAAGGACCTGTGGGATAGCAAACTGAAGGCTTTCTTGAATGCCAGCTTTTCCACGCCTTCTTTCTTCGGTGGCGTATTGGGTAAAAGAAAGCAGTAACCTGCATAGAGGATAGAAATCGTTCCGGAAACTTTTAATGTGTCTGCCAGCCGGGCCGTAGCATCAGGAACTTCTGTGCCTACGAAAAACGGTGGCAGGATCTGAAACTCCAGATTGGTTTGCAACCAGATCATCGGAAACAACCAGCTCGCTGCAATCCAGCCGAAGGTTCCCATGACACGAATACGGGGCCATTCGCTATCGGGATTCTTCAGATGGGCAAACGCCATGGAATTGGTCAGGGAGAGTGTCGGCATATACAAGACACTGTAAACAATCGATAGCATTAACCAGGCGTTAAAGGATTCCTGGAAAGAAAGGGTGATCTTTACAATGCCGCCGCACACCAAAAGCAATGCAAGAAATTTTTCAGTGGAGAAGTAGCGATCGGCAAATTGCCCGGCAATGAACGGTGCAGAGATTGCACCTGCCGAGGCGGCAATACCAATAATCCACCCTACCTGTCCGGAGGTAAAGCCAAGCCCCCCTTCTACCACCGGCGATTGCAGGTAGGTAGCCAATACGGGCAACCAGATTCCCCAGACTGCATACTGAAGAAACATCATCATACCCAGGCGGCTTTTTATGGAATTCATTCTTGTCTCCCCTGTCATCTCAGTTCTGGCCTGAGATTTATTCTAATTTTTGCTCGCGCAAGTGTAACAGCAATACCCTGCATTTCTCACATTCCAATTTGCAGACGTTGCGGAGTATTTGTCTGTAGAAATTCACCTCGAATAACCCGCACACCTATCAGGTTGGTAACCAGGAAGATTTCATTGGGACGAGGTCCCCGCCTGAAATAGTCGAACAGTGAATTAACGGGTTCAACCCTGGATCCATCCCTGGGGTCGAAGGGCCGCAGGTCGTGCATGGCTTCCAATGCGATCAGCTTCTGCCGCTGAGTTTCTCTATCCAGTTGATGAGAATAAATGCCGGTTATATAGAGATTATCTTCGTTCCAGGGAGGCAGTCCCATCATTCCTTCCCTGGGACCTAATGGAAATGCTTCATTGCCAACGGCATGATTGGTGTAGAGAAGCACTTTTACTTCTCGATCCCAGCGATGTAATGCCTCGAATAAGGCAATTGCCGCATACTGATGATCGACGTGTCGATCGAGAAAAGGATGGGGAGCGACAATAATTTCCGGTTGTACTTTTTCCAGCTCCATGAACAGGTCATTCACCAGTGATGGCCAGTTAGAGCTAAAAGGTCTCTCGCTTAACTCCTCATCAAAATTGAACTGGCGAAAATAACCGGGATTTTCTAACTCGGCCAACGGTGCCGGAACGGTACTTGGACGTTGTTCATATAATTGCCGCAGGGTTGCGTCATAGTAACCGAGGTTTCTGATTTGATCGGCTCTTAAAGCTGCCAGTAATGGAACCGTCAGGCTATCGAGGGTTCTAATCCTGCCCTTGGCGCGATATTGTTCCCCGGCATCGGGCCAGACTGCTGCAAAATTTGAGCCCCCTGCATCTCCGGCGGTAATTGTTACTACATCGGCACGAGTAGCCTGATAAACTCCGTAGGCGGCAATCTCTGCATCATCAGGATGGGGAGCTATAACAAGTGTTCTATTGCCCAGATCAATTTCGTTATCGAATGAAGCCAGTGTTGCTTCACCATTAACCCAGTTTGCTCCCTCAGAACTGATGCTAACTGTATCACCACTGGAAATATCTGCGGCCATTAAGGAAGAAAGATCGAGATAACGCACCCCGCTGCCGCCTTCCTCAAAATACTGAACAAAGGATTCAGAGCCATAGTTAATGCGCAGGGCTGGATTCTCCCCCCGGGAATTTCGCAGTCTGAATTCCAGCACGGCGGTATCACCAAGTTCATCTATCTCTGGCCAGGTGAATCCCGCATCATCGAGTATGACGGTGTTTAAGGAAGCATCCTGTAACAGGGAGAGGAAATAGTTGTAATCGGCCTGACGAGGAAATGGTTCCAGTTCATTCTGGGGCGGCGTTGTTGCGCAGGCAGGCAACAATGCAAGCACCAGCAACACCAGACTGATTCGAAACATCAAAGGTCGATTCAAACTATTACCCGAAACCATTCCAATTAGTACATGACAAAGGCAAACAATCGTTCCCTCACCGCAACCAGCAAATACTGCCTGCCATCGACCATATAGGTTTGGGGCGCGTTGCTTATATTTCCTATGCGGGAGTGCCACAGCAGATCGCCATTGGCACCATCGAATGCCACCAGGTTGTTTCTTCCATCGCCGGTAAACACCAATCCCGTTGCAGTAGTTAGTACGCCGGCGTTGACGCCACCACCCCCGGGCCATTCGTGACGCCAGACAGCTTCACCGGTGCGATAATCGATGGCTTGAAAAGCACTGTCGATGGAACCGACTTCTGCGCGAATCTTGCCGCCCAGACCCATTGATCCCCGCGGATCAGGATCGGAAAGATAGAGCATGTTAAAGCCGTTGTTTTCCTGTGTGTAGAAAAGGCCGTATTCAGGATTAAACGCCGGCGGTTGCCAGTTAGCCACCCCACCTTCCACAGGCGATACCAGGGTACCTGGAATCAGGGCTTCCTTATCGGGATTCGGTTCCGGTTCCCCCGTATCCCTGACATGGGAATACCAGTTAGCGGTGCGTGAATATTTATTCGTCACAATATGTTCACCGGTAACTCTGTCGACCGTAAAGAAAAAGCCGTTACGGGCAGCGGTGGAAACCAGTTTGCGTGGTTGCCCATCAATAACGCCATCGATGAGGATTGGCGTCTGGGCCGAATCCCAGTCGTGGGTGTCATGGGGAGAAGTCTGGAAGTACCACTCCAGTTCACCAGTGCTTACGTTCACCGCCACCAGTGAGCAGGTAAACAAGTTATCCCCGCGTCTTGCCACGCCGGTGTAGCCGGGAGTCGGATTACCAGTACCAAAAATATAAAGATCGGTTTCTGGATCATAGACACCGGGCACCCAGGCATTACCGCCACCGTGACTGGCAGCATCCAGATTTGGCCAGGTCTCAATACCAGGATCGTCTTCACTCATGGGCACTGTATAAAAACGCCAGATGAGTTCGCCGCTGGCCGCGTCGAAGGCCTGCAGGAAACCCGGTTGATCCAGATCGTTACCGGTACCGACGATTACCCGATCACGAATCGTAATGGGCGCCATGGTTGAAAAGTACTGCAATTCAAACGGGGCTATTTCGCTGTGCCAGTTTTCTTCGCCGGTATAGGCATTGAGTGAAACCAAATAATTATCAGGCGTCTCGAAGATTAGCGAATCATTCCAGATGGCCACACCACGATTGGCGATATGGGTACCGCCTCGAGTCTCCCAATGGTAATGCCAGATTTCACTGCCATCCCGTGCATCCATTGCCCACACGTGGTCCGGTGCGGTCACATAGAGAATGCCATTTACTTCCAGAATGGAACCTTTTATTGAACCACTTCTTATATCGATATCGCCGCGACCTTCACCACCCATCTGGGTAACTATGCCAGTGCCAGCAATATTTCCTCGTCTTACGTTGAAATTGACTTCGGTTGTCCAGGCCAGGGTTAAATCCGACACATTTTCTTTGTGAACCTGGGTCAGGTTACTGAAGCGTTGTCCTGAATAATCACCGGAATAGGTATCCCAGTCTCCATCGAGAGCGTTCGCTATATCAGCAGGATCAACAACAACTTCCTGGGCCACTATAGTTGTTGTAAAAACAAGTTGTGCAATAAAAAGGGTCAGATATCTCATTTTATTGTCTCCAGGTAAGCTGTTACATCGTGGATGGTGCTGTCACTTAACTCCGACCATAATTCTCTATGGCGGTACAGTGGGTCATCGAGTTCTACCTGCGGCGAATCCCCGCGACGGGAAAAGCTGCGATAAGCACCTTCATCCGTTCGCAAACTGACAAAGAAATTGTCATAGCGCAGCAAGCGTCCGCTAACGGTTTCTCCTCCTGGAGTGGTTACTGTTACCATGGTCTGTACTCCACCACGTCCCGCCTGACGTCTACCGCCTGCGACCCAGGTGTTCTGCATGATGTAATCATCGGGAATGCGAGTGGCAATGCCGCTTAGATCGCCGGTCACCGAGTGACAGCTGGCACATTCCTGATTGAAATAACGTTCGCCTGACTCTGCATCTCCAACCAATATATCAAGATCATAGTCTACTGGTGGTGTAGATCCCTGGCCTTCCGATTCGAATTTGATCGAGTGAATGTAGCCGGCAATGGCGGCGATATCGTCGTTACTAAAATCAGTAAAGGTCGGCATACTGCCCTGCCC
The DNA here is from genome assembly GCA_964616225.1 of uncultured Pseudohongiella sp. Classification (GTDB taxonomy): domain Bacteria; phylum Pseudomonadota; class Gammaproteobacteria; order Pseudomonadales; family Pseudohongiellaceae; genus UBA9145. The sequence goes on along the minus strand of CAZTTE010000001.1, from coordinate 342,794 downwards.
TTCGGTGACAACCCGGCCAATGGATTCACCAGCTATATCTACCAGGACAATATCGGACCGTAGCAGGTTTGAACCGCCCTGTTCGCCACCTCTTAAATCGGGACCGTGGCAGAGTCGACAATTAACCTGGTACAGGGCCTCGCCCTGTTCGATAACTTCCGTTGGTGGCAGCGCTCTTTGTTGCTGGAGAAACATTGCATTCGGATTTGCAATTTCTATTTCCGGCTGCGTATTTTGCGCAGCCACATGGAAACTGCCAAGCAGTAATACAACTGAAAAAACTTTTAGTCCTTTTTTCATTTGCGGATTCTCTATTTGATTAGTTCTAAACAGCGGCCTTCTTTTGCACTCTGAAAAGCTGTGTCAACAATTTGCTGACCGATTCTACTAATAGCAGGTGATAAAGGCCCTTCAATTGGTGAGTCGTTTTCGATGCAGTGAATAACGTATTGCACAGGGTTTTGATAGGGAGATTCTATTGTATCCACCTGCACTTCAAAGCCTTCCTGTTGTTCTCGGGTTTGCACATTAATGGATGACTGGTAGTCATAGTTCGCAATAGTGCCTTCCGTGCCGACGATTACGAAACCACATTTTGGCTGGGGTTGACTGGTCCAGGGATCAGAGAACGTACCCCAACGAGTTTCAAATTTGGAGAGAGCTTTTTCATAGCGCGCGACGGTAATGCTGTGTTCATCCACTTCCAATCCACCTGGCACATGCATCATTGCCGTTACATCGATCGGTGCCTTGCCTCCATGAAACCAGGTTCCCAGGGTTGTGCCGTAACCCAGGTAGTCTAACAATGAGCCGCCACCCAGCTCGGCTTTGTAAAACCAGCTATGGGGTTTTCCCGCTTCAACCTGTTCGGCGGTCGTTTCTTCTTTATCCGCAACATGCCAGAGCGGTCCACGATTGCCATCGTAATAATGCACTTCGATGACATCGCCGATAGTGCCTTCGTCGACAAGCCTTTTGGCAGTAATATGGGATTCATGCCAGGCTAATGGCCAGTTAATGGCAAGTCTTTGTTCTGCTCCCATCGCAGCGATCATTCGGTCTGCTTCTGCCAGGCTGGAAGCAAAGGGTTTTTCCATAATGATGTGCGTTCCATAGGGAGCAATCTCTTCGATCGCTTCTGCATGACGCCCGGTCGCCGGACAAAGTATGACAATATCGGGCCTGGTCTCTTCCATACAGGCTTTGAAGTCAGAGAAGATTCTGTCTTCGGGGATACTGAAGTTGTTAATACTCCATTCCATTCGTTCGCGGCTTTCATCACAAATGCCAACGATGTCCACGGCTGGATGTTCGTGGGCCATTCTCAAATTGTCGCCCATATGAAAATGTTCGAAATCAATCCCCACGATGCGCCACTTCTTTGCCATTTTCTCTCCCTATTGTTTTTTTCCAGCATGAGCTGGAAGTGACATGTTGGACGATTACCGGAGTGAAGATCAAGTCAGTTCTGATTTACTTTTCTTGAGAGTTTTCATACCGTGTATTGCCAGAGGTATTCTCTAGCAATGAAACTACTACAGCCGTTACTACTCGTCGGTGCATTGTTTTTAACAAGTTGTACCGCTACTACCCAAAATGAGACTGGTTTCCTGGATCGAACGATTTCCGTAGCCGGGGAAGCGCATCGCTACCAGGTTTATGTGCCGGCGAATTACGACCCGAATATCGAATGGCCGGTAATCCTGTTTCTGCATGGAGCCGGAGAACGCGGTCAGGACGGCCTGGCCCCAACCCATGTTGGTCTGGGGCGGGCGATTCGATTCGATTGGCAAAGCTGGCCAGCCATCGCGGTGTTTCCCCAGGTTCCCGATGGGGAATCCTGGCAAGGAACAGCGGCAGATGTTGCGATAGCGGCTCTTGATTCAACCCTCAATGAATTTTCGACTGACCGAAACAGGCAGTACCTGACTGGCTTATCCCTGGGCGGCAATGGCACCTGGTATCTCGGCTATCATCATACGGAACGCTTTGCGGCACTGGTTGCAATTTGTGGCTTTGTCGATCTTGGTGGCCGCTTCCCTAATTTCCTGGGGAATAGTGAGGGTTCATTTGCAACACTGGCAGAAGATCTTGTCGACAAACCGGTTTGGATTGTTCACGGCGATGCCGATGCAGTGGTTCCGGTAGAACAATCCAGGAACATGGCTGAAGCATTGCAAGAAGTCGGCGCGGAAGTTCATTACTCAGAACTCCCGGGGGTTAATCATAATTCCTGGGATGCTGCTTACAGTAATGAAGATTTAATTAGCTGGCTGTTTCAACAGCAATTGTAATGATTGTTTGTTAACTACGATTCAACATGAAATAGCTTATTGTAGATAAGCCATTTGCCATCGACTTTTATAAACGAAAGAGTATCGAGAAAGGTTAAACTGATATATTCATCTCTCACCCTGGCAACAGCGGTATCTCCTGCAATATCCAATGACAATGTCTCCAGGACAATGGGATCACCATTTTCCTTATGTGAAGGCGATTTCGAATCAACGAACTTTGCAAAGTCATCGACACTCATCTGTTGCAAGCCATCTTTGGTGTAACCGGTGATCTTTGCCGCAGGATGAAAGGCTTCATGGGCCTTTGCTCCGTCGGATTCGTACATGCAATCAAAATAAGTTTGTATCGTGCTTTGAATTGCTTCCTGGTCTGACATTTACTCTTCTCCAAAAAAAAAGCAGAGTAACAACCATTACTCTGCTTCTTAACTGCAACACTTTTACTTTTTTATCTGTATTCGTCGTAAGCTCGTAGTAGCCACTCATTGGTTCCATCACCTGCTGGCGCGAAGCCATCGGCCGGTTCTGTTTCCAACATCTCGGCAGGTGATAATCCCTGCACTTTGGCGCGAGTCAAATTGCCTCGAATTGTAACCAACATATTGCGGTAGTTAAGCAAGTCATCGCGATTCGACAATTGCCCGTGGCCGGGAATAATAATGGTTTCGTCGTTAATAATGCTGGCCAGTCTATCGGTGGCTTCGATCATGCCATCGAGTGAACCACCATTATTCTGATCGATAAATGGTAATACATAGCGCACGAACATGTCGCCGGTATGAATTACATTCGATTCAAGAAAGTAGACCTGGGCATCACCGTCGGTATGACCTGGCCCGGTATGTATTAATTCAATCGGCTCGCCATTGAAATAGAAGCGCATGGTGTCGAAAAAGGTAATCTTGGGCAGACCAATTTCGTCATAGGCTTCCTGATTATAGCCATTGGATAATACTTGCGTAGATTCCATACGGCGACGGGCATTATCCTGTGCGACGATGAAAGCTCCAGCCCTGCCGAAATTTTCATTGCCATCACTGTGGTCATAATGGAAATGAGAATTAACCACGAACGTTACCGGCAGTTTGGTCAGGTCTGTAATCGCCGCTTCGATCTTATTCGTTAATGGAGCAAACTGATCGTCTACTATTAGCACGCCGTCATCACCGACTATTACGCCGATATTCCCGCCACTGCCCTCAAGATAATAAATATTACCCTTAACGTGGTTGGTAGTGATTTCGACATCGTCAAAATTCTGAGCCATGCCCTGGATAGGAAGAATGAAAAAGCAGGACAGGATTACTGCGAGTAGATTCTTCTTTCTTTTATATGTCATAGCGATCATCTCTTGGTTTCTTTATCTTCGATTCTTAGCACTGTAGCGCGGACTATCCATTGAGTAAACAGCCTTTTAGCCTTTAAGCAGCAAGGACTCTGCGCTGGGCTTCCTCGTATTCCTGCTTTAAGCGTTCTATTAATTCACCGGCAGACACTACTGACTTAATGGCATTAATGCCCTGGCCACAACCCCAGATATCTTTCCATGCCTTGGATTTGCTACTACCTCCAGATCCGAACTGCATCTTGGAAGGATCACTTTCCGGCAAGTCATCAGGGTCGAGGCCAGCCGCTTCGATAGATGGTTTCAGGTAATTGCCATGTACGCCGGTAAACAGGTTTGTGTAAACAATATCAGACGCCGCGTAGTCGACCAGCGCCTGTTTGTATTTCGGATCAGCATTGGCTTCCTTCGTTGCAATAAAAGCAGAGCCTAGATAGGCGAGGTCTGCACCCATTGCCTGGGCAGCAAGAATTCCATTGCCCGTGGAAATTGCACCCGATAAAAGAATTGGACCATCGAACCATTCCCTGACTTCCTGAATGAATGCCATCGGCGATAAGGTTCCTGCATGTCCTCCCGCACCAGCCGCCACGCAAATCAATCCGTCAGCACCTTTCTCGATTGCCTTGTGGGCAAAACGATTATTAATAACATCATGAAGACAGATTCCACCGTAAGAATGAATGGCTTCGAATACTTCTGGTCGCGCACCCAGGGAAGTTATGACAACTGGCACCTTATACTTAACGCACATCTCAACATCATGCATCAGTCTGTCGTTGGAACCATGGACGATCTGATTTACCGCATAAGGAGCCGCTGGGCTATCCGGATTTTCCTGGTTGTATGCGTCCAGCTCTTCGTTGATACGAATCAGCCATTCCTCCAGTACCTCAGCAGGTCGTGCATTAAGCGCTGGAAATGAACCAACTACACCCGCCTTACATTGGGCAATTACCAGATCAGGGTTTGAAATAATAAATAGCGGAGCACCTACGGCGGGTACTGACAAGCGTCCTTGCATACAATCTGGGATAGGCACTGATTTTTCCTCATCAAACTAACAGGAAGCCTATTCTATACCAAGGTTATTGCTATAGGCAGCTTCCTTTCGAATGGATGCGAGCCTGATAATTTAGGAGATTTATTCTCCAAAAAAGAGCAAACTACTCCTACATCTCTTTGGGAAAGTAGCATGACTTATTTCAACTACGAAGATTCTCCCTATCCGATAAGGGAAGATATAAAGAAAGAGCATCGCGAGTTTTGGCAGCGTCTTGCAAATGCCGGTTCCTGGTGGACGGGAGAGGAACGCATTGCAATCGCCAGCGAGAGTCGAGCTGCCCTGAATTGCGAGTTTTGCAAATCGCGCCAAGCCGCCCTGTCTCCCTACGGCGTGAAGGGCAGTCACGATTCGCTTAATGATCTCCCGGAAGTTGCCATTGACGCGGTGCATCGCATTATTACGGATCAAACTCGAATTACACAATCCTGGGTAGCTGATTTACCCGAAATGGGACTGAGCACTGAAGCCTATGTCGAACTGGCTGGAATTGTAGTGTGCGTTTTCAGTATCGATGAATTTCACTGGGCGCTCGATTTACAACGGGAGAACTTGCCTGAACCAGTTGCAGGTGAACCCAGCCACTACAGGCCTGCCCAGGCGGAAACTGGTACGGGATTTGTGCCGATGCTGCCGAAGCAGGGACTGACCGGTCCGGAGGCCGATCTCTGGCCAAATGGCCGCTCCGCAAATGTAGTTCGTGCGTTTTCCCTCGTTCCTGCAGCAGTCAAAGATTGGTTAGCATTATCAAGCGCGCAGTATCTTTCTGTTCAGGGAATGGCCAATCTTGTCAAACAGGACGATCGCAGTATTAATCGCATGCAAATGGAGCTTGTTGCCGCAAGAGTCTCAGCCATCAATGAGTGCTTTTACTGAACTAATGCACATTCTTCGATGCTCCGTGCGAGCTCAATGACAACTGAAACTGAAGTGGATCTGCAGGGTGTAAATGGTGATGAGGATGCCGCGGCTGTCGGCATTGAATTTGGAAAAGAACTCATGCTGCTAGGCGAAGCGGTTGCCAGCCGAGATTCGCAACTACTTGAACAATCACGCCAACAAATTCTGGAAAACGCAGATGCTACCGTGTTGGTCGATGCCGCCGGAGTCGCGGCTAATTTTCAACGCATGGTAAGAATTGCTGATTCAATGGGAATACCCATAGACGATATGGAAACCGACCTGGGTAAAGCGGTACGATCGGAATTAAACCTGGAGCGCTTTGCGTCTGCTGCAAATACATTACAGCCTTAAGATACAAAATACCAAGTCCAAAAAAGTCTAAACAGGCAAAAGAAAAGTTAATTATGAAAAAACTCTCCAGCGCAATTTTCGTTCTACTTTTTTCTTCGGTTTCAATTGCCCAGACTCAATGGCCTTATTGGGGCGGTGATCACTCATTCCAACGCTATAGTCCGGCTGCACAGATCGATGCGGAAAATGTCTCTCAACTGGAAATAGCGTGGCGTCGCCCAGCGGTTGATGAGTCTCTAAACGATGCTTACCCGAACTTAAGGGTATCGGGAAATCTGCGTGCGACTCCGATTTATGTAGACGGCGTATTGTATTCATCCAATGGAGTTGGTCTGGTTGAGGCTTTCGATCCTGCCACTGGTCAGACGCTCTGGGTACAGGAACCGGATGAGAACAAGCTGCAGCAAGTACAGGGACAGAGCTCCCGTGGTGTTGAATATTGGAGCAATGGCTCACAAGAAAGGCTCTTCGTTATTCGCAAAGGAGATCTAATTGCACTGAACCCGGCTAATGGAGAAATCGTTTCTTCTTTTGCTGATGATGGTCGAATAAACCTGGTTCCGGATTCATCCAACAATTTCAGTTATGTTTCCGGTGGCCCAATCATTGTAAACGATGTCATTGTAATTGCCGGAACGATAGATGGTGCTGGCGACAGCGGAACCCGCTGGCGTGGCGTGGCTTCGGAAGACGTGCGTGGCTACGACGTAATCAGTGGCGAACAGCTCTGGACTTTCCATGCCGTACCCCGGGAAGGCGAATTTGGATACGACAGCTGGGCAGACGATTCTGCCCGGGATTCGGGCGACCTTGGAGCCTGGTGCTGCCTGAGTGCCGATCCAAACCTGGGCATGGTTTACGTTCCGTTTACTGCACCTACTGCAGCCTATTATGGCGGCCATCGCGGCGGGGACAATCTTTTTTCCAACAGCCTGGTTGCACTGGATGTCGAAACGGGAGAACGGGTCTGGCACTTTCAAATGGTGCACCACGATGTCTGGGAATATGACAATGTCGGCCCACCGGTTCTGGGAAATGTCGTGGTTGAAGGTCGACCAATTCGCGCGGTAATGCAGGCCAACAAAACTGGTTTTATTTATGTTTTCGATCGAGCTACCGGTGAACCAGTCTGGCCTATCGAAGAAAGACCCGTACCAGTTTCGGATGTGCCGGGAGAGATGCTATCAGCAACCCAACCCTTTCCCACCAAACCGGCTCCGATTGCTACCCAGGGAATTACACCGGACGACATCATCGACTTCCCGGAAATTGGTCAGATAGCAAGGGCTGAAGTCGCCAACTTCGTTATAGGTCCTATGTTTACTCCACCCACGATCGTCAGCGAAGAAGTCGGGGGTACCCAGGGCACGCTTACTCTTCCCGGATCATGGGGATCGGCAAACTGGAATACCGGCGCTTTCGATCCTGATACCGGCTACTACTTTGGTTTTGCCAATGACATACCACGAGTCTATCGCCTGGAACGTGCTACTCAGGAAGACAGTGAGATGGAATATTGGAGCCCTAATCGCGAAGCGCCATATATAGATGGTATCCCTTTAACGAAACCTCCCTGGGGCCGTATCACCGCTATCGATATGAATCGCGGTGAACATGTATGGCAGGTGGCCAATGGCGATTCACTTAGCGACCACCCTTCCCTGGAAAACCTCGACCTGCAAACCCTGGGTATTGCGAGTCGGCCGGTTGCCCTGGTCACCAAGAATCTTTTATTTATAGGGGAAGGAAGTAACCTGCACGGGGGAACCATGCCCAATATGTGGGGATTGATGTTCAGGGCCTACGACAAATCAAACGGTGATATTGTGTGGCAGATGGAGCTGCCTTCGGGAACCACCGGCGGCCCCATGAGTTACATGCACGAAGGCAAACAGTATATTGTTGTGGCAATAGGGAGCTACGGTGATCCAGCAGAGTTTATTGCCCTGGCCTTGCCTTAGTGTTATAGGAAGTCAGTATGGATAAAACTTACTAGGAGATAGGAATGGCAAGTTATCTAGTCGCGAACTACAACGTAACAAATGAAGAGGGTTACAATCAGTACCTGGCTGTCGTAGGTCCTACGATTATGTCTCACGGTGGAAAAATTCTGGTGGCCGGTCCAAACAGTACACCTATCGAAGGAAATCCCGGAGCAATTACGGTTGTACTGGAATTTCCGACGCGCGAAGCGCTGGAAGGCTGGTACAACTCCCCTGAGTATCAGGAAATAATCCATTTGCGTACCGATAATTCGGAAGGTGGATTAATCTTTGCCGACGAGTTTCAACTGCCCACTTAAAAATGTACGACTTGCTAATCAAGAACGGGCTGCTTGTGGACGGCACCGGAGCAGAACCTTTTACGGCAGACATTGCTATCCAGGATGGCCTGATCGCCGCCGTTGGCGCAATCGATGAGGACGCGGCGAATGTAATCGATGCCAAAGGCCTCATCGTTGCACCGGGCTTTGTCGATATTCATACCCATTACGATGGCCAGGTTACCTGGTGTGAAGAATTAACCCCTTCATCTAATCACGGTGTGACCACGGCGGTAATGGGCAATTGCGGCGTTGGTTTCGCTCCCTGTCGGCCGGACGATAAAGAACGGCTCATTTCTTTAATGGAGGGAGTGGAAGATATACCGCACCCGGTTCTTGCAGAAGGACTTCCCTGGAATTGGGAAAGCTTTCCCGAATATTTAGATAGCCTTTCCGAGCGTCAATATGACATTGATTTTGCTGCGCAGGTTCCCCATGGTCCATTGCGCGTTTACGTGATGGGAGATCGCGGCGCCAATCGAGAAACGGCGACTGAAAAAGATATTGAGAAGATGGCTGCTCTTACTACGGAAGCCATCGAAGCCGGTGCCCTGGGTTTTTCAACTTCACGCACACTCAACCATCAAACTGCCGACGGAGATCCTACGCCAACACTTACGGCAGAAATAAATGAGATGGTAGGAATCGCCAGGGGCGTCGGTATAACCAACTCGGGTGTGATGCAAGTGGTTACGGATTTCAAAGGCAGCGATAGTGAGTTCGACATTTTGAGAGAAATGGTAAAACAATCTGAGCGCCCCCTGTCGGTCTCAGTTGCCCAGCATCATCGGGTGACAGACGGTTGGCGCAATATCCTGGGTACGATTGAAGAAGCAAACAAGGAAGGTATAAATCTCAAGGCGCAGGTTTGCGGTCGACCTGTTGGCGTGCTGTTTGGCTTAGAACTTACGAATAATCCGTTCAGTGCACACCCATCCTACCAGGCAATCGATGATTTGCCCCTGGAAGAAAAGCTGGCAAAACTTCGTGATCCATTATTTAAAGAACAACTCTTGATTGAAGAGCCGCTATTGGAAACCAATCCATTTATGCGGCAAGTACACAAGCGTTACCAGGACATGTATGTCATGGGAGATGAACCCAACTATGAACCATCTCCCTCTGAAAGCATCGCCTCACTCGCAGAGAAGCGTGGCATTCATCCTTTGGAACTCTGTCATGAAATTCTCACCGACGGCGACGGCCGCAACATGATCTACTATTGTTTTCTTAATTATGGCGAAGGCAGCCTGGATCCTGCGAAGGAGATGATGGAGCACCCCGATACAGTTCTGGGTTTAGGCGACGGGGGCGCCCATTGCGGATCGATCTGTGATGGCAGCTTTACTACGCATATGCTTACTCATTGGGTGCGGGATCGCAGTCGTGGCGAAAAACTTTCACTACCCTGGGTAATAAAAGCTCATTGTCGGGATACTGCTCGCGCTGTTGGTCTTAACGATCGTGGAGTAATCGCTGCAGGCTACAAGGCAGATCTAAATGTCATCGACATGGAAAAACTGAAATTGCATAAACCGGAAGTACATTATGATTTACCCGCCGGTGGCAGGCGCTTAATGCAATACGCTGACGGCTATGTCGCTACAATTGTCAGCGGTGAAACTATATACCGCGATGGCAAGCCAACTGGTGCGCGACCTGGCCGACTGGTACGTGGCAGCCAGGAAGCTCCGCCCAGTTAAGGAGAAGATGTGAGTTTTGGGATTACAAAAACTATTCCTGCCAGTAGAGGCGATGAAGGTATCGAGTCGCTCTACGATGACTCGATTAAGGAATTCGAATTTCATATGGCGGGCAATCCCTCCAAATTGAAAGTCGGTGATTTCGTTTACACGATTTTTAATGATGAATTGCGTGGTCGATTGCAGATTACCGAGCTCATTCCCGGCGCAACCAATCCTAAATCCGGCCGGCCGCGCACGTTAATTATGGTGAAGTGCCCCGGCGAAAAAATTAAGAAAGTCGTTCCACGCAAGGGTCATCGCGGAACGCGGTATTATGATGGTTCGGATTGGAAGTAAGTGAAGTAATTAGGAATAGAAGTAAATTTGGTTTCCCTTATTACTTCTTTATGAGCAATCGAGTAATTCGAATAGTATAAAAATTTTAATCACCATCCCTGGACTCAAATTCAAAAACCCAGGTTTCGCCAGAGCCGATCATTTCCTGAGTAAGAATCCCTCCGTACTTGGCAATTTTTGCCTCGATCACCCAATCGAGTTCCGGTCCTTCGGTAATTCGTCGCATTGTTCGTAGATAACGCGTATCGCCTATTCGAATTTCGGCGGCGCCATTACCCTCGGCTGCTTCTACCGCCCACTTCTTCCACAATCTTCCCAATGCTGTACCCATGTAATCTGAAGTAACAAAGATGCGCCCATTACTTTCGATGATAAAAGTGGTTCGCGAATCCCGGGTAGCGTTAAGTTGCAACTCAATCAGGCGAATGTCGTCGGTAAAACTCCAGTCCGGTTCCGGTCCCTGGTAAACCTCTCCACTGGTGAATACACCGCCACGGAAAATTACGGAAGGCCCATCGTCACCCCTAGCGTCCAACCATAGTGTTACCACGACCACCGCTGGAACCAGGATTACCAGGCCAAGGACCTGGGCAATTGAGATAATAATTTTCATGTAATGAATTCTTCTTGTTCCAGCAACTATACCTCATCCGCGCCAAAAACGAGCCAGGCAGCTGGCAGATTCTCACATTTCTCAGTTTCCACTCAGCTATTTGTTAATGCTTAGACTCGCTGAATTTGTTAAGGTTTTCCGCATAATAAGAAGTCCAGCGCAGTCCGATTGGGTAGCCAAATCAGGTCTAAAAAATGGCGCGAAATATCAGACAATCTCTAAGCCCTGCAGCCCCCGTGAATGCTGCGTTTGCTGTTGTGATGCTGCTTTTGTGCAGCGGGCAATCAGGCGCCCAACCGGAAACAGAGTATCGTCAGCTGGTGGACCAATACTGCGTGGTTTGCCATAACCAGCGCACCGTCGATGCCGATCCCAGCACCATAACCGATCCCCTGGGCAGCCAGCTGCGGGCACTGGGCCTGGCGCTGGATACACTGGATGTGAACGATGTTCCCTCTGACGCTGACCACTGGGAGAAAGTAGTCAGAAAACTGCGCGCCGGTTTGATGCCGCCTGCGGGCATGCCGAGACCCGCTGACGCGCAGTTAGAAAACTTTCGACAGTGGTTACAAGCAGAACTTGATCGGGCTTCAGTTGTTAATCCTGACCCGGGCCGCAAAGCCACTTTCCACCGCCTGAATCGCGCCGAATACAAAAACGCTGTGCGCGATCTTCTGGCTCTGGATATAGAAGTAGATAACTTTTTACCTGCCGACGACGCCAGCTATGGTTTCGATAATATCGGCGGCGTGTTGCGCATGTCGCAATCTTTAATGGAGCGCTATCTTGAAGCGAGTCGTACTATCAGCCGACTTGCAGTAGGTAGTCCGCCACCGGCGCCAATCTCACAAACCTTTCGTACCCAACAGGATGAACAGCAACACGCCCGCACCACCGGTCTTCCCATTGGTACTCGCGGAGGCATGTTAGTTTCACACCAGTTTCCGGTGGACGCAGATTATGATTTGACTGTGCAACTGAGTGGAACGCGAGGAGTTGTGGATACTCATCGTCTGGAGTTAACAATCGACGGTGTGCCCATCGAAACGATCAAGCTTACTAATTCTTCATCCATAGATTTACGCATTCCAGTCGCAACAGGTCCTCGCGATGTTGGTGTTGCTTTTTACCGCAGGCCACCCGCACTGGTGGAACAAGTTCGTGAACGCTTTGAAAATCCACGGACGGCAGGAAATTCAGGTGGACCACTGGGGTCGATGCCATTCGTAAGTAGTTTAACTATTGAAGGGCCGTTTAATTTTCGCAGCGCTGGCGACACACCAAGCCGGGAAAAAATATTTACCTGTACACCTACCAATGCCAGCGAAGAAGCTGCCTGTGCTGAGAACATCCTATCGTCACTCGCCAGGCAAGCCTATCGTCGACCTGTAAGCGACAATGAAATTTCAGTCTTACTGGATTTTTATTCCATGGCCCGCAATGACGGTGGTAGTTTCGAAGATGGTATCGAGCTCGCCCTGCGCAGGCTCCTGGTCAGTCCGGAGTTCCTGGTAAGAATCGAAAGCGATCCTGACGATGTCGAAGATAGTATGCCTTATCAAGTTTCAGACATTGAATTGGCATCACGCCTATCATTCTTTCTATGGTCATCAATTCCTGACGAAGAACTATTGGCTCTCGCGGAAAGTGGTCAACTGGGCAATCCTGCACAACTCGAACAACAAGTTGCTCGTATGATTGCCGATCCGCGATCGACAGCGCTAACGCAAAACTTTGCCGGCCAGTGGTTGCAACTCAGAAACCTGGCAACCATCGTGCGGCCGGGTGAACCTTATGCGGTTGCCTTCGATGAAACTTTGCGGCAAGCGATGATTACCGAAACTGAATTGTTCTTCGACAGTGTCGTAAGAGATGATGGTGGCGTACTGGAACTGCTAACAGCGGACTACACGTTTCTCAACGAACGCCTGGCAGGCCATTACGATATTCCAAACATCAAGGGATCCCATTTTCGAAAAGTGGAACTGGCAGATGACAGTCCGAGAAAAGGCTTGTTAGGACATGGCAGTATTCTGACTCTAACCTCCCATGCCATTCGCACCTCCCCGGTTTTGAGAGGCAAGTGGATTCTGGACAATATACTGGGCACACCGCCACCGGATCCGCCGCCGAATATTCCGGCCCTCGATGACCGCAAAACATCAGCAAGGGTTGCCACCATGCGGGAACGCATGGCCGCACATCGTTCCAACCCGGTTTGCGCCGCCTGTCACACCATGATCGATCCCGCCGGTTTTGCCCTGGAGGGATTCGATGCTATCGGTCGCTTTCGCCAGGTGGATGAGTGGTTTAACCAGATCGATACCTCGGGCGTGCTACCAGACGGCACTTCTTTCGATGGTGCTGCTGAACTGCGGCAAGCCCTGGTGGCCCAGCCCGAAAGATTTGTCAGTACCTTTACCGAAAAGCTTATGACCTATGCCCTTGGGCGTGGGCTCGAGTATTACGACATGCCGGCAATCCGCAAAATTGTGCGGGACGCCGAGACCAGTAATTATGGAATGCAGGCTATTATTACCGGTATAGTAGTCAGCTATCCTTTCCTCCACAGGAGATCGGAATCATGACCTTTATTACGAAGAAAGCCCTGCCCAGAAGGACTGTGCTACGTGGTATGGGTACCATGATGACCCTGCCTTTACTGGGTGCGATGGTACCGGCGATGACTGCTGTCGCCAATACACCGGCAAATCCAACGCCGCGGCTGGGATTCTTTTATGCACCCAACGGCATGTTTCTGCCGAACTTCCACCCTGAAGGTGACGGCGGCAAGGATTACCAGATTACCCCAATCCTGAAACCACTCGAATCCTATAGAGACAGAATGGTTGTTGTAAGTGGATTGAGTAATAGCTCGCTGGTTAGCCCGAATGAAGGCGGTGGGGTGCACACTCGCGCCCACGGTGGCTGGCTCAGTGGAGTACTCCCCAAGCGCACCGAGGGAGCGGATATAGAAGCCGGAAAAACAGTGGATCAATTCGCTGCCGACGTGCTCGGCCAGGAGACTTCACTGCGCTCACTGCAACTGACTTCCGATTCAAATTATACCGTTGGCAATTGTGAGAACGGCTACAGTTGCACTTACCAGAATTCGACTTCCTGGAGTTCACCCACTACACCCTTACCCCATGAGCGAGATCCCCGTGTAGTTTTTCAACGACTGTTCGGTGACGGTGGCAGCGTTGAAGCGCGCATGGCGCAAATGAGAACCGACCGCAGCATTCTGGATTCAGTTTCCGACAGCATAAGCAAACTGGAAAACGAATTGGGGCAAGGGGACAAGCTAGTCGTTGATGAATACCTGACTGCCGTCAGGGAAATCGAAAGACGCATACAACGGACCGAACAGAATAATGCCAGCCGCCCTCTCCCTTCCGTAGAGCAACCGGATGGTGTTCCCGAAATTTATGAAGAGCATATCGATACCCTGTTTGAAATGCTGGCGCTGGCCTATAGGGCGGACGTGACTCGAGTCAGCGTAATGCAAATGGCGCGGGAGTTAAGTGGCAGGGCCTATCCAGATATTGGCGTACCGGAAGGACACCACACTGTTTCTCATCATCAGTTGAATCCCCATAATATTCAGCAGTACACGCGTATTAATACCCATCATGTATCGCTCTTTACCAAGTTTGTTGATCGCCTCGCTACCATCCAGGATGGAGATGGCACGCTGCTCGATCACAGTATTCTTGTTTACGGTACCGGTATGGGTGATGGCGACCATCACACACCCTACAACCTCCCCGTAATTCTGGTAGGTGGAGGACGTGGCAAACTGGAGGGCGGTCGCCACCTGAAATACCCAATGCACACTCCGTTCATGAACCTGGGCCTGTCATTATTGGATAAGGTCGATGTGCAGGTGGCAAGCATTGCCGACAGCACTGGACCATTAGGCGACCTCTAAAAATAATGTTCGCTGCATTCTCACTCCGTATATGTAATCGACTGGTTTGCTTCACCGCTGCTCTTGGATTTTCAATAATCAGTTTTGCTGCATCAGAAAGTGACTTGATCCAGGCAGCTATGGAAGGCGATATCGATTCAGTGCATTCCGCATTGGAAGGCGGTGTATCTGCAAATGCTGCTTCGGCAGATTCCACCACCGCATTGCAATGGGCTACGCAGGGCAACTACACGGATATTGTTCGCTTACTTATAGCCAACGAAGCTGATGCTAATGTCTCTAATCGTTATGGTGTAACAGCAGGCGCATTGGCTGCAGAAAATGGCAATAACGAAATCATGTCCCTGTTACTGCAAGCCGGAATCGATGCAAACCAGGCCATGCCGGAAGGTGAATCCCTGCTAATGACAGCGGCTCGTACCGGCGACGCCGCAACCGTTCGGGTATTGCTTGAGAACGGTGCCGATCCCGATCAGCGAGAACTGTCTCGCGGCCAGAATGCCCTGATGTGGGCAGCCGCAGAAAACAATGCCGCGGCAATTCGGGTCTTAACGGAATTTGGCGCCGATGTTCAGGTGAAAACCAATAACCCTTCCCGCGGCTCTACCCGACCATTTGTCTATCCACCTCCGACAGGATTTTCGGCCTTGTTGTTTGCAGTGCGGGCAGGACACAAAGAGCCTGTCGACGCACTGCTCGATGCCGGTGCCGATGTGAATGACTGGGTATCCGATGGGCAAAGCGCGATCGTAATCGCGGCGGCAAATGCTAACTGGGAACTGGCAGCACATTTAATTGACCGCGGAGCCGACGTAAACCATGCCGATGCAGGCTGGAATGCACTGCATCAAACAGTGCGAACCCGAAGAATGAATCTTGCCTTTGGCACACCGGGTCCGTTCGCAGCCGGTACGCTGGACAGCATCGAACTGATGAAAAAATTGTTGGACTCGGGCATTGACGTGAATGCGCGCATGACCCGCAATGGCATTCGAGACGGTCAACGCAATCGTTTCAATCGACTCGGGGCTACCGCTTTCATGTTGGCTGCGAAAGTAACCGACGTAGAGGCGATGCGCTTACTTCTGGAATACGGTGCCGATGCCAATATTCCAACTGCCGATGGCACGACACCTCTTATGGTCGCTGCCGGATTACATATTTGGAATCCGGGTGAAGATGGTGGTTCCTTTACCGGACAGGAAGAAGAAGTACTGGAAGCTGTTCGCATCTGTGTGGAACAGGGTAACGATGTTAATGCGCGCAACTATCGCGGTGAAACACCACTACACGGTGTCGGGTTCCGCGGCGTTAACCTGGTGTTGGATTACCTGGTTGAAAGAGGTGCAAACCTTGGAGCATTAACCGACGATGGCTGGTCACCCCTGGCCATCGCCAGAGGATTTAGTTACACCGATTTCTACAAAGCGCAATTACACACTGCCGAACGTATGGAAGAACTGATGCTGGCAAGAGGCATGGACACCCAGGACGAAGAACATTTCGTTCCCGGTTCCGTGTGCTACGACTGCCTGCAAACCCGTGCCGATCAGATTCAGGCTGTTGCCACCCGTGACCAATGGATGGAAGATAACTTCGATCCTTCCAGCATGGAGATTCAGATGTTGCCATTCTGGAGCTGGCTCCCCTACCCCGACCCTTCGCAAAATTCTTCCGTGGATGTATCTACTCCACGTAATGAAAGATAAGTAGAAGCAAGTCTCTGATGTCGAAAGCAGACTAGCGAGAATCATTACTTAAGCAATTAAAGCGTAGCACCGACCGACTTAGGAAGACCGTATTGCAGGGCTTCCTACCGAGGGAGGGAAGCCCGGAGGGTTGCAAGCTGCTGTAGTAATGAATCTCGCTCGTCTGCACTTTCATAAAGCAGCAGTGCACACTTGATCCACGAATTTGTTTTCGTGACACGCCGTAAATACATCCCTGTAGGCTTGGCGCCCGCTCCCTGCGGGCGACAGTCACTCAAACAAACTCCTGGATCAAGCCAAACGTTTTGCGATGACTCCAGCCCTATTCATCTGATACTCTGCCAGACTCGTTTTATGAACTAATTAGAGGAATGTAATCTTGTTTAGCCATGTCATGGTCGGCGCGGATGACGTCGAAGCAGCAAAAGCATTTTACGATGCAGCACTAGGGACTCTGGGTGTAGAGCCTGGATTTATAGACGATAAAGGTCGGGTGTTTTATCGCACCAAGACTGGAGTATTTGGCGTATCGGTACCAATCGATGGCGAACCGGCAACTCACGCCAACGGTGGCACCATTGGTTTTGCCGCCGAAAGTACCGGGCAATGCGATGCCTGGCACGCAGCTGGATTGGAAAATGGTGGCGTGGCTATCGAAGATCCACCCGGTGTTAGGGAAGGTGGTGGTATGAAGATGTATATCGCGTATCTTCGAGATCCTGCTGGCAATAAAATCTGCGCGCTCCATCGAATGCCATCGGAGTAAGCCAGGGCATAACCATGAACCTTAATCGAATGAACTTATTGAAAGCAGTAATACTTTCTTCTTGCTGCACAATAAGTTCATTCGCATTCTCGCAAGACAATCTAAATCCCATCATTAATAAATTGAATGCAGGTGAAGCTGCCATTGGCACTTTTACCCGCGATCCTCGATTCGATCTCGATTTTATTGTCATCGATGAACAGTACAACGAAATCAACTTCAGTCTGCTAAGAAGAATGATCTATGACTTGAGTGATGGTGATGGATCTCCGGTAGCAGCGCCTATTGTTAGACCTCCGCTTTCTATGCGTGACAACCCGGAACAGGTAGTGCCTGAAATTATCGAAGCGGGCGCCTATGGAATTCTTTTTCCGGACATAGAGACTGAAGAGCAGGCCGAAGCAGCTATAGCCTCAATGCAATACGAGAAAGATGACGTATGGGGCTCGGCAGACTATGGTGTATTGATCGCCATGATCATGATCGAATCACCCCGGGGTATCGCCAACCTGCAAGACATCGTTGAAGTTGCCGGTGTCGGCGTGTTGTTTGTCGGACCGACCGATATGGCAAACTATATCGATGCCGATGGCCCAAACGCACCCGAAGTTGAAGCGATGGTGCAGGAAGTCTTGGCAGTGTGCCTCAGTAAAAACATCGCCTGCGGCTATCCTATTGTTGCTTCCAGCCCTGAAGATGCAGAACGGCAAACGGCAGATCGTATAGAACAGGGATTTAAAGTGCTCGCAGTAATGACTAGAGCCCGCTAAATTGATTTTCACAGTTAGAAACTTGAGCTGATCCAGAAAGAGCTACGCCATGCCAATAATAAGAGATCTATTTTTCAGAAAAACCAAAATTCATATTGTTTCATTTATATTTCTCCCATTGCTTGCCAACGGGCAGTCATTAGAACAAGGCGGCTGGAGTTATTTTGGTGGAGACAATAATTTTCAGCGCTATTCGCCACTGGATCAGATTAATGCTGACAATGTTAACGAACTGGTAGTAGCCTGGCGACGGGATGGTACGGCATCCTGGTTAAGGGAAAACTATAAAGGCCTCGCGGGAACAAAGAACTTACGCTCGACACCTCTCTATATAGACGGTGTTCTCTACGCCCATAATGTCTTTGGATTGGTTGAAGCTTTCGACCCGGCCACTGGTGAAACCATCTGGACCCAGGATCCTTACGAAGCAACCCTATTGGAAGCAGCCGGTATTAGTGCCCGGGGAATAGCCCATTGGGAACAGGGAATCGATCAACGCATATTGTCGGTTAGAGGAAACTATCTCTACGCACTAAACCCACAGACCGGCGAACCGTTTCCGGATTTCGGTCGTGAAGAACCCGGCAGAATCAATCTTACTTACAGCGCGGAAAACGCAAACAATTTCGCACTCACTACTTCACCGCTGGTTGTAGGCAATACGGCAGTTGTCGGTGGGTTTTTAAACGGTGCTGGTGATGGTGGCTCAATCAAGGAAGCGGCACCGGAAAATATTCGCGGCTTCGATGTAAGAACCGGCGAACTTAAATGGGAATTTAATGTTGTGCCCAGACCGGGAGAGTTTGGTTACGACACCTGGGAAAATGGCTCCGCGGAATGGTCTGGAGATCTCGGTTCCTGGTGTTGTCTATCGGCCGATAATGAACTCGGTATTGTTTATGTTCCATTAGGCGCACCAACGTCTGCCTATTACGGTGGGCATCGTCCTGGTGACAATCTGTTTGCAAACAGTTTAGTGGCACTGGATGTAGAATCTGGTGAGAGACTCTGGCATTTCCAGATGATTCATCATGACCTGTGGGAGTATGACAATTCCAGTCCGCCGATTCTCGGCGATATCACTGTTGATGGTCGTACAATCAAAGCGGTAATGCAGGCCAACAAGAATGGCTTCGTTTATGTATTCGATCGAACCAATGGCGAGCCGGTCTGGCCAATCGTCGAGACTGCTGTACCCCAGTCAACGGTTGCAGGTGAAGCCACGTCAGCAACTCAACCTATCCCAAGTAAACCGCCGGCATTCGATCGGCAGGGGATAAGTGAAGATGGCCTGATCGATTTTACGCCAGCACTTAGAGAACAAGCGCTGGAACTTGTTGCCAACTTCACCCTGGGCCCTTTGTATACACCACCTTCTCCTTATGTAGAGAACGGCAACCAGGGCACGATCACTCAACCGGATGCCTGGGGATCCGGCAACTGGAATACAGGTGCCTTCGATCCGGAAACTGGTCTGTACTTCGCGGTTTCCTATACGAACCCCGGCAATCTTGGCATCGCACCGGCTACTTCTGCGTCAGCAACGATGACACATACTACTGCGCGAGATGCGCCAGATACGCCAAATATTGAAGGATTACCAATTATCAAACCGCCTTATGGTCGTATTACTGCACTTAATATGAATAGCGGCGAACTGGAATGGTCTGTTGCCAATGGCGATGGCCCCCGCAATCATCCTCTACTTAGGGATTTGGATCTTCCTCCCCTGGGGATACCGAATCGACCTGCTCCCCTGGTGACTGGCAGTTTACTTTTTGTTGGTGAAGGCAGCGATGCAGTAATCGGAACAGTGCCGGGCGGAGGAGCTTATGATCCCGGTGGTTCAGGTTTTGATGAATCCTGGCGATGGGGAACGATATTCAGGGCTTATGATAAGTCTTCAGGTAACACAGTTTTCGAATTGGATCTGGAAAAAGGAACTACCGGCGCGCCAATGACCTACATGCATGAAGGCAAGCAATACATTGTTGTTGCTGCGTCATCACGAGCTACAGATCCGGAATGGATAGCGCTGGCAGTTAATCCCTGAGCATATTGTGGATGCCTTCAGCTACTGAAGCCAATCCAACTCTTCCATCTCGATTGGTTTGCACTGAGATAGTTATACCTGTGTCAGTAAAGTGCTCAACGAAGGTTCTGTAACCGTACCAGAGTCCAGCGTGTCCGAAAGAGTTCGTCTGGTCATAGACGAATAAACCATAACCATAATGAAACATTGGATCTGAAGGGTTGTCATATTCTCCTTCTAACATTAGCTCCAGAGTTTCCGGCTTCAGGATTTTTCCTTCAACAAGTGCTCCATAAAACTGAACTAACATTGTCGGATTGGTAACGAGCCCGCCTCCAGTCCATTCACTGACCGGATTGTACTTCGCTGTACCATCGTCTCATAAGGTGCGAGCTCCGGTTGCATAGCCGGTGGTTATGTTTGGAAGTACTTCCCTGTCCTGTGGTGTGATCTGATCCAATTGGTATGGATCAAGAATACGTTCCTGCAGAAGATCAAAATATTCTCTACCAGTAGCGGCTTCAATCAGGCGACCCAGTACGAGATAACCTGAATCGGTGTAGTAATAACCTTCACCAACGGGAAACAAGGGCTCTTTATCCAAACCACATCCGATTAATTCTTCAGGTTCAAATTTGTTGCTGCCTCGCCTGATGATTCGCCATACAGAATTTACACTGCAACGAAAACTGTCTGGATAGTTTCTTACTCCTGCAGAATGGGAAAGTAAGTGGCGAACCTGAATGTCTTCAGCATTGGGTAATCGATGATACCAATCTGTATCGCCCAGCCACTTCAAAGCATGATCGTCTAGTGACAACACACCTTCCTCAAACAACATAAGAGTAAGTACTGCTACAAAGGTTTTTCCAGTACTGCCGCCAGGCATGCCAATATCGTTTGTTAAGGGAATATCGTTTTCCTTGTCACCGAGACCAACGGCAACCCTCAGGATGTTGCCATCAGGAGTACGAACGGCGGCGCGCAGCCCAGGCATATCACGCTCTTCACGCATCTGTTCCAGGTAGGCGCCAAGCTCTGCTTCATCCAGGGCAAATGCACTTTGGGAAAGACAAATAAGGATCAGGGGCAGCCATTTTTTCATGGAAATTTCCGGCGATTGTTGGTATCTGGGTTAGCGGCTGATACTACGCTGGCAACAGCAGGAAACAAGCAGGATCGTAAAAGTATTACCTGGCGAGTCTTTTGGCATCAGTGCTGCTTCTCCAGCTCTTTTAAACGTGCCTGAATATGCAGAAGCTGTAAGCGCGCGCGAATGTACTTTTCTTCCATGGCATTGACGCGATAATCCACTTCCTGCGCATAAGTAGGATTCTCGGGTACAGATTCTCTTTTCTTTTCAAATTCTCTTACGTGTTTTTGAATCGTGTGATCTTTATAGAGACCAAGGGATGGCTCGCAGGAATCGCAAACCGCATACCCGTACAAGTCTTTTACCTGTTCTTGATTTGAGTTACCGCAAGAGAAACACTGCATTGCATTATGCCTTACTGCGGAAACCTGGCTATACCAAAGCTACCATAGATACCACCAATCCAGATTTCATTATCAGCATCGATTGCCACCGTACCGACATTGAAGAAGCCGTTGCCTTTGTAATCAACCAGTTGTTCTACCTCGAAGGTGGACGGATGAACTTTTGCCACGCGGGCCGCGGAAAGCTCACAGGGGTTTTCATCAGGGCAGCGGGTAATGTGCCCCGCCGCGATAACCCGGCCATCGTTACTCCAGCGCACGTTGTCTACATTAAAACCCACGGGAATACGGTCAACTTCTACCGGTGACTTGCCTCTTGATACTCTCACCAATGCGCGATCACTCCAGCCACCTACGTAATACCAGTTACCATCGGGAGACGACACCAGGCCATTAGGTCCCGGCATGGAAGAACCTGGCACCTCGATCCAATTGGTAGAGGGATGCCATTCCCACAGCTGGCCACCAGCAGTATCGAAATTGGTTGCGCCTAAATATCCTCCAGGCAAAGCTGTAATGGAATTTATGCGGCGAGTGCCTTCCGGCGCGGGAATACAACCGGTCCAACTGAGACTCGGCACTTCACCATTCATATCGAGGTTGAATACTTCGATGGCTTCCCGTTCACCATGACCGACGACATAGAGTGTGTGATTACCGTTACTGCCTTCTCGCAGGGTGAGGCCATGTGGCTGAAATACCAGAATCGGTCCCGGGCAATCCGAGTAAATATTCTGGTAGAAATCCGGAACCGCCGCATTGTGAGGATAGATCTCTTCCACTCGATGGTTATCAATATTGACTGCATAGAGTGGTCCTGCCGAATCGGAAATTCTGCCCGATGCAATGACCCAGTCAGTTCCGGGAACCTGATACAGATCTTCCGGATTTATCATGCCGCAAACAAACAGGGTGTCGCTGTCCGGATTACAGGCGACGGACTGTGCAGGATATGAGCCCTGGGCGGATGCAATTCCGCTGATCATTATTAAAAGAATGAAGCCGGTAAATTTTCGAATCATTCCTGTTACTCCAATTTGTTAATCCAGTCTCTCTACATTCCGAATCAAACGATTTGTACTACTGGCTACTTACACTCTCTTGTTGCGCCGCATCCAGTTCCTGGCGTCTGGCGCCGGCAAGAATTCCTGGCAAGGAATAATTTCCTTCATGGCAGGTGTAATCATAAATTTTTTCATCTGCTGGCATACGACGAATCGAAAGTTCGCCGCTGAATGGTTCTGTGTAGATAGCAGGATCCGTGATCGTAAACTGGTAAAAAATTTCATCTTCAGAAACCAGCGTAAATCGCTCAACGGCCTCAAACAACTCGGAGCTGCGCATAACAAATGATTCGGACTGGGGATGAAAATTTGTCGAATGAACGACAAGGGTGTTCCCTTCCCAATGTCCTATGGAATCTCCCCGCCATTTCATATGCGCAGACGTTTGGTGTTGATCGCTTAAAGGAATAATGCGGAGTTCGCCTCCGGCCTCTATATAGAGAATGACATAATTCTCGTTTTGAACGAACTGGTAATTAGGGCTGAGAGGTACGATCCGAACGGCAGGTGGTAGGGTGCCGAAATCCAGAAGGCAACGGGCGCCGGGGCCTGCCATTTCTGGTCCATCCAATTCTCCATAACCCTGTGCCAGGAATTTTCCGGTAAATGTATTCTCGAGCCAGTCCTCTCTTAATGGCATGCGGCCATTTGCAGGCTCAGTAACTATTGAAGTTCGGTACTCTCCATTTACTACCAGAATATTAGATACGCGATTCTTGAATTGATCTTCAGCCGTATTGCTTACGAACTCCCTGGCTTCAGGGGCTGTAATATCTCCTGTCAGTGGCGCTTCCCGCTTATCGAGTTCCGCGATTTTTTCGGCTTCCCATTCCATTGCTTCTTCATAGCTATAATTTTTTTTGTCACCCAGTTCTTCGGGTCGCTCAAAAGGGGTGGCGGTTTCAGTAGTCCAGTTTCCCTGTAAATCCGGGTGGCCATACTCGGTTAAACGGGGTGTGAAGTCTGTCTGTGCGAAAAGCGTAGAATGGAGAAGTAACAAATGCACTGCAAGAAAACCCCGGAAAAAACTTTTCATAACACCACCTTTAGCAATGCTTTTTATAGTGTTTGTTAATGCATTTATGACAAATTCAACGAATCCAAAAATTCAAGCAAGCGCCGATTGGTATCTTCCGGTGCCTGTTGCTGATTTCGATGACCGATTCCTGGTTGCAGGATCACTTCCCTGAGATCCTCAAAGTGTGGCGCCGCTGCGGCTTCAAGTTCTTCTGCAGCAGCGCCACGATTAACAATGTCCAGTTCGCCGGCAATGAATATCGCTGGTTGAGTAACTTTTGCACCAGCTAACTCAGGTGTTAAGTCCCAATTCAAACTGCCATTGCGGTAGTAGTTTATTCCGCCTCTGAATCCAGCCCGCTTAAATTCACTGGTGTAATAATTTAGATCTTCTTCACTTAACCAGTCGGGCAAACGAACTGGTTCTCCCAGGCGTTTTATCCATCCCCCTGCGCTCGCTCTGGTATCGCTAACTTCAGGCGGGTGTGTCGGTGTTCCGGGAGAGCGGGAGGTGTAGAGTCGCGCGATTAGCGCACGGGGATCGGCATCGAATTCATTTTCAGCGACGCCGGGTTCCTGAAAATAACTGATGTAGAAAAATTCATCATCGGGATCCTGACGCAAAGGTCTATCTGGTCGAGTCTGTGACCGACCACGGTAAATAACGCTAAGGCCAACTACCGCACTCACTTTTTCCGGATGCAGCAAGGCTGTTTGCCAGACAATAGGTGCTCCCCAATCGTGTCCTACTAATACTGCACTCTCTTCTCCCAGCGCAGTAATCAATCCTGCTACATCAGCCGTTAACTCTTTAATGTTGTAATCATCGATCGGGTCTGGAATTGTCGAGCCTCCATAGCCACGCATGTCAGGCGCAACGACTCGATAACCTGCTGCACTTAATGCCGGAAACTGATGCCGCCAGGAGTACCAGGATTCCGGCCAGCCATGTACCAATACCACCAGCGGCCCTTCACCCGCTTCGACTATACGCAGGTTTATGCCATTGGCTTCGATATTTCGAACGGTGGCACCATACCGCGCTGCCAGCTCAACTGTTTCATTATCCATTTCATTTCCACTACTGTTGGCCGCACTTAAATCTGCTTTGGGATCGAAGCGGAAAAAATAGCGCGGCGGGAATCCTGTGAGAAACCTGAAAGCAAAAGGAACCGCAAAATCACTGGCGGCCTGATCATGGGCATTACCTTCCAGGACTACCGCAGTGTAATTCCAGGTTTCACCATCCGCCGTGATTTGCACATCGGGATTACGTTGAATGCGTCGGGCCCAGGCACGTGGCCAGTGATTAACTGCCACGAATAGTTCACCATTTCGGTCCAGGCGGGAGACCACGCGATCGATCGCTTCACCCTCGTCACTGAATGAAGTCAAAACAATTGTGCCACCGGCCTGTGGCTGGGCTATGCCTAACAGAGTTTCAAAAATCATAACGAGAGCAATGTAGAAAATTACTACGCCGATACCAATTCGCTTCGCCCACTTCCGGGAAATGATCGCCATCTGAAAACCTCTCTGTAAACATCCAGAATACTAGCTAAAACAGCCTATTGGCACCAGCGCATCCAGCGCGCTGCAGGCCTGTAAAGGCTTGACTGTAACTCCCGGGAGGTCCAATCTAGGGCGATTGAGAACGGTTAAGAACTAATAATGAAAAGCTCGTTCCAGATTGTTGCTGCTATTTGCCTGCTTGTTGTGCCACTAATGGGAATCTCCCAGGGCAACCTAGTCGATGCTCCCTTGCCACACAGTAAGGGGCAGAGCGTGTCTCCCTCCTTCGAAGGCTGGTATCCCAATGCCAATGGAAGCTACAGCCTGGTATTTGGTTATTTCAATCGCAATTACGAAGAACATTTGTCCATTCCCATCGGCGAGGACAATCGCTTCGAACCAGGCCCGGAAGATCGTGGTCAACCCGATTTCTTTCATCCCCGCCGCCATACCGGTGTCTTCGCCATCGAAGTCCCCGCTGATTTTGGTGACCAACAATTAAGCTGGCGACTCAATTCCGGTGGCGAATCCATTGTTATTCCCGGACATTTAAGACCGGAATGGGAGATAACCGCTCTGGAAGAAATCACTAGCGGCAACACTCCCCCGGTAGTGAGATTCAGTGAGAACGGTGAGCCTGGTCAGGGTCCCATGGGCATTTATTCTTCTACTATTTCTACTACCGTCGGAACCAGTACTGACCTGAATATCTGGTCAGTAGATGACGGGGTGAAAAAATCCCGTTCCGCCGGACAGGCAGCGAGAAATGGACTGGTACTCGGTAAGTATCGAGGTGCGGGTAACGTGGAATTTGTTGATGACACTCCGGAACTAAAAGATGGTAAGGCAACAACCCAAGCCAGTTTTGATGCTCCTGGAGAATATGTCTTGAGGGTTTTGGCCTGGGATGACTCTGGTGGGCAGGCCTTTATCATGGCTGGCGGTTTCTTTTGCTGCTGGACAAATGGCTACATTAAAGTAAACGTTGAATAGAAATTCGAATCTACAATTTGATTCGATAGTAAAGGTGAAAAACATGAAAACACCTTGGAAAACTCAAGCTGCATTAATTACTGGTGTCTTAATGCTTGGTGCAGCTGGCGCAACAGGCGCACAAGAGGAAATTACCTTTAGTCGAGATATCGCACCCATACTGCAGGAAAATTGTCATACCTGTCATCGTCCCGGACAAATGGCACCGATGGCCCTGATGACTTATGAACAAGTCAGACCCTGGGCACCGGTTATAAAAGCAAGAGTAGTCGCGAGGGAAATGCCACCCTGGCATCTGGATAAAACCGTAGGCATCCAGGAATACGATAATGATGTATCACTAAGCGATGAAGAGATCGCGACTATTTCTGCCTGGGTAGACGCGGGTGCTCCCCAGGGAAATCCTGAAGATCTACCTACCCCAATAGACTGGCCTTCCGATGATATCTGGCGACTGGCGGAAAAGTATGGCCGCGAACCCGACCTGATAATTCGCTCAACACCCTGGACACAATCAGCCCAGGGCCAGGATCAATGGTGGACGCCGATTATTGAAACCGGACTCACGGAAGACCGCTGGGTCACGGGCATGGAAGTCAGGCCAACCATGGAATCCCGACCAGTAACCCACCATGCCGTGGTTTATTTGCAACAGGAAGAAGAAGCGGATGATTTCACGCCTGCCGTGGATGTGCCCGGCCGTGGTAGTTATCTAACAGAGTTTGCCGTCGGCAAAATTGGTGACGTATTCAGGGAGAACACCGGTAAGTTAATGAAAGCCGGTTCGCGCATTGCCTTCGACAATCACTATCATTCCGTTGGGCAGGAAATAACCGCGCAAACTGAATTGGGAATCTGGTTTCACGAAGAGGGCTATGTACCCAAGTATCGCGTTTACTCCCAGGCACTGGGTGTAATGCAGGCCATGGATACATTGGATATTCCGCCGGGCAAGATCACGACTCACCATGCCTATGTACCTTTAGCTACTCAAGCCAGGCTAGAAAACTATCAACCCCATATGCACATTCGCGGTAAGGCAATGTCGATGGAAGCGATACTTCCTAACGGACAGGTGCAAATGCTAAGTCATGTCGATAACTTTAATTTCAATTGGCACGTAAATTACGTCTATTCAGAAGATTCGGCGCCAGTGCTGCCAGCAGGAACGATATTGAAGATTACCGCCTGGCATGACAACACAGCAGACAATCCCCATAACCCGGATTCCACACAATGGGTTGGCTGGGGTCAACGCAGTTATGATGATATGTATCACGCCCACGTAAACATCACTTACCTGACCGATGAAGACTATCAACAAATCATAAGTGACCGGCGTTCAAGTGGGGGCGGTAACGACTAGGCGTTGCACTTTCTCGGAGTGAGAACTGGTTTTCTCACTCCGACCTTTCAACCAACAGGGTATCCAGCTTATGAAACAAATCGTTTTGGTTCTGTGTGTTTTCTTGTTCGCCTGTCAACCAGCTACCAATGAAAATACTGTCGCCGTTACACCAGAAGCTGTAGACGAAGAAGGCAGCAACGACATCGTCATAGGCAATATCGATACCATCGAATCGGCAATTCTGGGCGAAGAGCGAGATCTCTGGGTGTATTTACCCCAGAGAGCGCAAAGTGAGACCAATACTCAATTGTTCCCCGTAGTTTATTTGTTAGATGGCAACGGTCATTTCCATTCCGTCAGCGGCATGATTCGGCAACTCAGCACAATTAATGGCAACAAGAAAGTTCCGGAGATGATTGTTGTAGGTATTTCAAATACAGATCGCATGCGTGACCTGACCCCAACCCATACCGAAGGAACTTCCGGCGGTGGAACGGAATTTCTCGGCTTTATTGAAAACGAAGTCATTCCCCATGTCGAAGAAAACTACCCGGCAAGCCAGTATCGAACTTTCATCGGCCATTCACTGGGCGGCCTGATGGCAATCGAAGCGCTGATCACCATGCCCGAAGTGTTTACCAACTATATTTCCATCGATCCAAGTTTGTGGTGGGACGAACAAAGCGTATTGTTCAGGGCCGAGGCAGCGCTTAATGAAATCGATTTCACTGGTAAATCCCTCTATGTATCAATTGCCAATACCTTACCTGCAGACATGAGTCTGGAAGAATTGGATAGCGATACTCAAGAAAGCACAACCCACATTCGCTCGATCTTTCAGTTTGCTCGAAGCGCGGAATCTAATACTACGAATGGACTAAATTTCGATTGGGCTTACTACGGCGATGACACCCATGGCAGTGTTCCACTAATATCTGAATACGACGCTTTCAGGTTTATGTTTCCCTGGTACGACCCTGGTATGGAGATAATTGCCATGGCCAGCTCCGAAGATGAAGATTTTCCTGATGCTGCGGTAAGTCTAATTACAAATCATTTTGATGAAGTCTCTGCTCGATTCGGTTACGAACACTCTCCACCGATTGGCTGGGTAAATCTTATTGGGGATGTGTTTTTATCCAATGAGAAACCTGACACTGCTTTAGCGTTATATCAAATGAACCTGGCTAACTATCCTGCAACGGCTTTTACACATGAAGCATTGGGTGACTATTACGTTTCTCAAGAAGATGAAGCATCTGCAAGGCTTCACTTTCAGCACGCTATCGATCGCGGCGCTGATTTAGACATAGAAGATAAGTTAACAACTCAAGTAGAATAGGATTACCAGCTTAAGTAAATGGCTTGATTTCAAATATTGAAATCAATGCTTTTGAATCTATGTCAGAAGTTTTATTCCAGCAGTACCTAATCGTTCTCTCGTTTTCCCTGTTAGGGGTATTGGTGTTACGCCGCGCTCGCATGGCAAGCATCGTTGCCTACATGATAGTAGGCATACTAATCGGCCCCTCCGCCATGGGTTTTATAGAAGATCCTGGTCAATTCAGTTTCATCGCTGAATTCGGAGTCGTCTTTCTGCTGTTTTCCCTGGGATTGGAATTCAATTTCAAGAAGATGATTCACATGCGCTTTGCTGTATTTGGAGTGGGCGGATTCCAGGTAGCTGTCTGTACGACATTGTTTTTTACTGCGGTGTACCTCTGGGGCAACAATGTATCTACTGCAATTGTCATTGCAGGTAGTCTCGCGCTGTCTTCTACAGCAATCGTCACCAGGGAGCTTTCCAATCTCCGTCAGCTACACAACCAGCACGGGCAATTGTCTATCGGCGTGCTGCTGTTTCAGGATCTTATAGCGGTCGTGTTTCTGGTGCTGGTGCCAGTGCTCGCCAGCGGCACTGGAGAAAACCTGGGAAGCGCCTTACTGACAGCTGCCGGCAGCGCGGTAGTTCTGGTTGCAATATTACTTGCTGCCGGGGCCTGGGTTTTGCCCCTGGTTTTTAAGGAAGTCAGTAAGGCCAATTCAGAAGAAATCTTTCTGCTTACAACTTTAGTCGTAGTATTGCTGGCTGCATGGCTTACCCATACCTTTCATCTTTCCATGACACTTGGCGCATTTATCATTGGCATGATGCTCGGTGAAAGTTCTACGAAGTACCAGATCGAAAGTGATATTCGGCCCTTTAAAGATATCTTGCTTGGATTATTCTTTGTAACCATCGGAATGAACCTAGACCTGGTCTTGTTGTTTGACTACTGGCCTCGCATTCTTCTCTTTACTATTGGCCTGGTGTTAATCAAGAGCATTACCGTTACCACAATAGTCAGGCTCCTTGGATTTTCTCTCCGTGACGCAACTACTGTTGGATTAAATCTGGCGCAAGCCGGGGAATTTGGCCTGGCCCTGTTAACCCTGGCACTGGTAAACGAGGTATTACCGCCAGACCAGGCATCCTTTATTATCATCATCGCAATATTCACCATGATCATCAGTCCCTTCCTGATTCGTCACGCAGATTCGATTGGGGAGAAAATATTTCCCCGGGGCTCAGAATCTTCCCGCAGCCTGCCCGTAAATTTGCAACTGGAAAATCATGTAATCATCGGAGGATTCGGCCGCCTTGGTAACTTGCTGGCCGGATTTCTGGAAAACAACGAAATTCCCTACATAGCGGTAGAAACGAATATCGAAACGGTAGAAGAAAATCGTAAGAATGGGCGCAATATCGTTTACGGTAACAGTAATAATATTGAGATATTAGGTCACTGCAGACTGGCTTCGGCAAAACTTATGGTACTGACCTTCAAGTCAATCGAAGAGGGAAAGAATGCCATCTCCAGAATCAGACAGACAAATCAAACAATCCCCATAATTGTACGCTGCCAGGATCATGGCCATTACGATGAACTCATCTCTCTGGGCGCCAACCAGGTATTCCCGGAAGTACTGGAATCCAGTTTGCTGATTACTCGTCAGGTGCTGGGGCTTCTGGAAGTGGATGAAGAAGCCATCGATATGCAACTCAAGGATTATCTCGAGAGCTTGCCGGTCTCCAAAAACAGAAATCCGATCTAATACCTGTCTTTAAGCTCTCGGCACCCTTCTTCCTGCCAGGACGGTTTCAAAGGGAAATAGCCTCTGCGGGCCATAACGGACGTTTTCGTAATTATCAACGAACTCGAAGTTGCCCTCTCTTAATTCCAGAATGGCGATGTCCGCAACTGCACCAACATTAAGTGTTCCTTTGTCACGCAAGAAGGGAAAGACACGGGAAGGGTTCAGCGTTGAAGATTTAACCACTGCACTTAAAGGCATACCGAAGTTGAGGAACTTGGACATGATGTTCGGATAGTCTCTTACGCTGGGCGCGCTACGACTGGTAGAAAATCCGTCGGTTGAAATAGTGTCAGGCCAGAATCCAGTGGCCATGATGGCATCGAAGGTATCCCAACGCAGATGATCGATTCGCCCGTTTGCCACATCGAAAAAGATACCCCGTCGACGCGCTTCTAACACTTCGGGGAAAATGTTGCCGTTGTCATCGATAATGGCATTGGGTGGTGGTGCGTACATGTGCGTAACAACATCACCGGATTTAAGCTCTGCCAACAGGTCCGCCATGGGAGAAGCAGACTGGCCCATGTGAATCATCAATGGCAGATTAAAGTAGCTGGCCACTTCCTGTGCCCGCCGAATTACGTTTATGTCGTTCGCGGTAACACCTTCGGTCATGCGCGCTTTTACCCCAACAACATAATCGAGGTTGCGTGCGATTGCCGCTTTCGCTACTTCCACATTGGCCAAGGACATATCTGCGGTATCGCCTTCGGGAATCACGCCTCTTCTGCCAATGTTCAGAAGTATTCGAGCGGCTTGCGGTGCGGACCTGGCGACTGCCACGATTTCGTCCACGTTATCAGCACCCGCTGAACCGGCATCCACCCAGCCGGTAACGCCATCGGACAAACAGATATGGGGGCCTTCCGAATCCTGGGCGTAATGGGCATGTATATCCAACAGGCCTGGCATGACGATTCTGTCCCGGGCGTCGATTTCCGTACTGGCGGATCCACTCAAGCCGGGCGCTATTGCTGCGATGCGATCGCCAATAACGCCAACATCTGCAACCATATCCAGGTTAAGGGAAGGATCAACAACCCGCCCACCTCGTATAAGCAAATCGAAGGATTGTGCGAGTAAACTTGCAGGATTGAACAATACTGCGGCGCCGGCACTTGCCTTGATGAATTGTCTGCGTTTCATAGCATCTTCTTTTTATTGTTAGCGTGGGAATCAGGAATAGTGTTATCCACCCTATGCTGCATTTCAATAGAATTCTGGTTAAGTTGCACAATGAATCAAGGCGGTTTAGCCTCTAATTCGAAGCTCCAGGGATACTACCTCTATGTCAGCGACCCCTCTATCAATGCTTAACAAAAGAATAATAGTGGCTGCAGCATCGCTTGCGTTTCTCCATGCCTGCTCAGCTGACAATGAACAGCAGGTAAGGCCCGATGACTACATGAATCCGGAATTAAGAGCGCGAGTCGAACAACTGAAAAGTGACGTCGCGACGGAAGCGACCAATGAATCAACTATTGTGGACAGGGCGGATTTGCTTGCTGACTGGATCGACGCCTATGCCCTGGCCGGAGGCGAAGTTGGGGTCGATGCCCCCAGAGTTCGCCTACAGGCAACAATCCCTCCAAGCGGGCGGCAAGCCGTTAATCAGTCACGCAATGTCGACAGGTTTGTTCGTGAATTTATCTTGCGGGATGAAGATGGCTCCCTGGGCTTACTAACTTCCGATACCCTTGGCCCTCACCAGGTAAGCTCCATGACGGAGTTACGACAGACCTGGCGGGTTGGCACCCGTCCGGTGGAAACCGGTGGTGGTTTCTGGGTAGCGAGACACTTCAATGCCAATTGGGGGCGATTTCAAACCGACGACCCCGGCGCCGCCGGTTATGTAAGCATAAGCACCGATGACGATGATGCTGTGTTTGAACGCGAAACAATAATGGCCACCGGTCCCCATGGTGGTTTTCGCGGACCACAACCGGCCATTGCATTTCGCGTAGCAGAGGGTGAGCTTGATAGAGGCTCAAGTGTCACAATAACCTATGGTGATCGCAGCCAGGGTGGCCCGGGAATAATGACACCAACATTTGAAAGTGAACGAATGCCCCTGCCCTTATATGTCGATCTGGATGGAAGCAGCGAATGGCGTTCACTGCCTATAACCCCATTTGAAATTGTTGGGGACGATACCGCTGGCGTGCACGGTTTCGCACCGAGCGTGGTAGAGCCCGGTGAAACTTTCGAGCTATCGGTTCGCGCCCAGGATCAATTTTTTAATCGGGCTACGGGAGAAGTTCCTGCATTCGAAGTTCTTTTGAATGATGAACTGGTTGCGACTACGGCCGCCGGAACAAATGCAATTACTGTACTTGAATTGGCTTTAGACGAACCCGGTGCTTACTGGATGTCGATTCGCAGTGTAGACGGCTCAATCAGCGGCGAGGGAAATCCCATCCTGGTTGAAGAAGATCCGGAGTTTCGAATCTACTGGGGCGACACTCACGGTCATTCCGGCTACTCGGAGGGAATCGGGACTGTCGATTATTTCATGCGCTTCGCCCGTGATGATGCGCGTCTAGATTATGTTACCCATTCAGAGCATGACGTCTGGCTCGATGCTGGTGAATGGGAACTGATCCGTCGCACCAGTGCGGAATACGATGAGCCAGGAAAATTTGTTCCTTTCCTGGGTTGGGAATGGACACGGCATGCCCGCTTCGGCGGTCACCACAACGTCCTGTTCCGCAATATCGAAGATCAGACACCGGTATCAGCCATGGAGTTTCCAGTGCTGTCTTCTCTTTATGCTGAATTACACGAAAGGCATGACCCTAACGACATTGTCATTATTCCCCACGCCCATAATCCCGGTGACTACCGTCAATCGGATCCTCAGTTGGAACCCTTAATTGAAATCATGTCCATGCACGGCTCGTTTCAGTGGTTTATGGAAGCTTACTTGTCCCACGGTCATGAGGTGGGAGTAGTTGCAGCATCGGACGATCATTTATCGCGGCCCGGTTACTCTGCGCCCCATCGGGATTCCCTGGCGCAACGGGGTGGACTGGGTGCAGTGCTGGCCCCGGAACGCTCCCGTGATGCAATCTTCGATGGCATGAAAGCGAAACGTACTTATGCCACTACCGGTGATCGCATTATTCTGGATTTCGATGTAAATGGGACTGGTATGGGCCAACGAGCTCTCTACAGTGCAAACCGATCTATAAGTGGAAGGGTAATTGGCACGGCCCCAATCAAATCTGTTCAGTTACTCAAGAACGATGAAGTAATTTGGGAAGAAGAATACTTACTCGATGAGGCTGTGAATGATCGGCAAGACATTCTCGTTAGCTTTTCATCTGATCCAACACCTTATTACAGTGGCGATGCTCCCCGGGGCTGGCGTCATTGGCGCGGCAATCTCATAGTTAACGGTGCTACCGTAACTGCTGCCGAGTCCATGGATTTCTTCAATCCTACCACCCAGGCGATGGTAGTTGATGACAATACCATTAGCTTCCGCACCTTAACCCGTGGTGATACCAGTTCCATTTTGCTTTCACTTTCCGATATAAGCGCTAACACGACGCTCAGCTTTGATCTGGAGGAAGCGACAGAGACTGGCTCAGCCCCACCTTTTTTTCGCGAACGCGCAACTATTCCTGCGACGCAAACTGAGTTTGCCCTGAGTGAATTAGTTCAAGCGAAAGTTACCAGAACTTTACCGGCACAGGACTATCCTGATGACGCTATTACCCTGCGCCGGGTCATTACGGAAGGTCGAAGAGAAGTGAGCTTTACCTTTGAAGATGCAAGCTTTCCCGATCAAGGAGATTATTATTATTTTAAAGTAGAACAGGCGAATGACGCCATTGCCTGGTCCAGCCCGATCTGGATAGGTGGACTATCTTCGCGTTAACTTCTTACTGCAGAAACAAAAAAGCCCCGATGAATCGGGGCTTTCTATTTTGGACTTCTGTTCCTTTTAAGGCTTTCTAAAAACCATGAAGAACCTGTCGGTCATATTTGGGATCTCACCGACCTCTTTAGTGAGATCATCACTTTCCTGGAAGAACATGTCGGAGACACGATCCAGAACAAATCCCGCTTGCTGTACCTGGTAAATAACAGTCACAGGATCTTCACGCCTGCCCAATACGCGATCCTCTGCCTGCATGTGGCGTCGAGTGTGATCGATGATCACGTATTCACCACCTGACTTTAAGGAATCGAATACTGCCGCATTGATACGTGCATTATCTTCTGCGTTAAAGTTGTGATACTCACGGATGTATAGGAACTTGTCTGCCGTGCCTGCCGGTAAACCAAAATTCAATTCACCGATCTCGTAACGGCCTTCGGCACCGTTGTAACTCATCTCTATGGGGATGGGATGCACCATGCCCATTTCCGGCATTTCGATCCAATCACCCCAGCGATTAAATGTGCCTTCACTATCGATTGCCATCAGGTGCCCATTGTCACGCAACAATGGCCCCAGGATCTTTGTGTAATAGGCCTGACCTGCCGGGATAAATTCGATAATGGTCATATCATTTTCAATACCCATGAAATCGATCGCGTTAACAGGATCGCGGTCATCATCCCGGGCCAGCTCGGCATCGCTACGATGGTCCATAGCCATGATCTCTTGCACCTTCTGTTGAACCGGCGACAATTGCGCGCTGGCCAGCAAAGGTGTGGCGAGTAAAACTATCGCAAGGAAAAAGTTAGTAATTTTCATCGTCATCCTTCTTTATAAAGTTACTTTGATTATGTTGTTATTCTGGAGCTGAGTTAATCAACTACGGCTATAAAAGTCTAGTGAATGCGTATTTCAGCGTTAAGACTCTGGTAGATCCAGGTCGCTGGCATCATGTCGCTCAGGCACCTGGTACTCTTCTGGCCCCCAGGTTCGATTAACCCTGCGCCCACGCATTACGGCCGGACGTTCTTCTAATTCTTTGGCCCAGCGTACTACATTTTTGTAAGAAGCCACATCCAGGAATTCCTGTGCCTTATATAAGGTGCGGATAACCAGTGGACCATACCAACCGTAAATGGCAATGTCCGCGATATTGTATTCATCGCCACATATAAACCTTCGATTCGCCAGATTCTGATCCAAAAGATCCAGCTGTCGTTTTACTTCCATGGCGTAACGGTTAATGGGGTATTCCCAGCGCTCGGGAGAATACACATAGAAATGACCAAAGCCTCCACCAAGGAATGGTGCCGCACCCATCTGCCACATCATCCAGGAAAAACATTCTGCTCTTGCCGCTGGTTCCGTTGGGATAAACTCGCCAAATTTTTCTGCCAGGTAGACAAGAATCGCTCCTGACTCGAAAACTCGTGTTGGAGGGTTAGTGCTGACATCCAAGAGCGCAGGGATTTTAGAATTCGGATTTATTGCGACAAAGCCGCTACTAAATTGTTCTCCTTCATTGATCTTGATCAGGTGCGCGTCGTATTCGGCACCTTCATGACCTAGAGCCAGCAATTCTTCCAACATCACAGTTACCTTCACGCCGTTTGGTGTGCCCAGGGAATAAAGCTGCAATGGATGATTGCCGACCGGGAGTTCTTTTTCATATTGAGCGCCGGCCGTAGGTCGATTTATTTTTTCAAACCGCCCCCCACTGGGGGCATCCCATTTCCATACTTCAGGTGGAACATATTCCGCCATTGTTTTGTCCTTTTTCAAATATTTGCATTGCTAAACAGATGGATGTTTTTGATGCCAATCGTTCGCCTGTTCATAAGCGAAGCCCAGTCTACACAGATTCACTTCCGAATGCTTTGCGCCGAGTAATTGCATGGCATAGGGATGATTATCTTTAGAAAAGCCACAAGGCAGAATCAGTCCAGGTGTACCGGCCAGATCTGCCGGAATAGTAAACTGACCTTGAAGATGCCTGATAATTTCTTTCATGGCAGTTGCATCGCCGTACTGGGCTTGCTTATCTGCCGCAAAGACAAAGCCACCAGCGGGGCAGACGACTGCATCGACTTTGTTAAGCTCCGTTTCGAATCTGTCAGAGAAATCTTTGCGTTTATCCATGGCGGTTTGATAATCCGCTTCACTCATGGACAGGCCAAGTTCTAAAACTCCTTTCAAATAGCCGCCATATTCATCAGCTCGCGCTGGAAAGGTTTCACTGTGAGCACTTGCCGCTTCGTAACCACAAATTGGTAACCAGAAATTTCTAATCTCCAAAGGGTCCAAATGCGGCATTGAAACTTCAACTATATTTGCTCCCAGGTTTTTGAAACATTCGATTGCAGATTCGAGCGCCGCAACAAGTCCTGGATCTGTGCCGTCACTCAAATAGTCGTAATCGACACCAAGAGTTAAACCGCTAATGTCGCCGGATAGCTGCGTAAGACATTGCGGAAATTCTGAGTGCAAACTCGTAAGATCGTTTTGATCATAACCAGCAATTGCGTCGAACATGATTGCAGCATCCTTAACGGTGCGGGTCATTGGTCCTACGTGATCGAGGGAAGCTGCCAGCTCCATTACACCGTAACGAGAAACTCTGCCGTAAGTAGGTTTCAATCCGACGATGCCATTAGCCATGGATGGATAGCGAATGGAGCCACCGGTATCGGTTCCCAGCGAAGCAAAACACAGACCTGCAGCCGTGGCTACGCCAGAGCCTGAGGAAGATATCCCTGCCCATAGTTCTGCTCCCCATGGATTAAGAGGAATGTCGAAGTCCGGGTTATAGCCAGACAAGGCGCCTTCCGTGAGATTGAGCTTTCCCAACAAAACTGATCCTGCATCAGACAGTTTATTCACCACGGTAGCGTTGAAATCAGGGATGAAGTCGCGGCGTACTTGCAGGCCTCCCATAGTAGGAATACCGCTGGTAAAACAAAGATCTTTCACCGCAATGGGAACACCATGTAGCAAGCCGCGATAGTCGCCTGCAACAATTTCCTGTTCTGCCTGGATCGCCTGCTCCATGGCGTGATCGGCACATACTGTTGCGTAACTATTAAGACTGGAATCCACTCTCTCGATTCTGTTGAGCATGAATTCTGTAAGCTCGACCGGGGATATCTCCTTCTTCTGCAGGAGTTCGGCGATGGTGCTTATGCTGGCATAGTGAATTGAATCGATCATTTATGATTGAGTAAGTTATCTACAAGCAGAAAAGCAAAAGGCAGTGCTATTAGAAATAACACTGCCTTTCAGGTTTGTAGTAGATGTTTCGTTTAGCGTCCCTTCAAAAACTCTTTAAGAGTGAATCCTTCTTCTGTTAAACACTCGTAAGTCTAATTTGCTACACGTTATTGACTGCTGCAGCCATAGCGTCCAGTACTTCTTTAATGACGACTCGGGAGGAAGCAATGTTCATACGCATATGGCCTGCACCGCCGTCACCATAGCTAAAACCAGGATTCAGATAAACTCCTGAGTTGTATACCAACCAGTCCTGGAAGTAATGCTCCGGGCTTGCCTTACCGTGAGACTCGTACATCTCTTTGGCGCCGACAGATTCCATGGTTTTGGAGAAATCCAGGAAGGTCATGTAAGTACCTTCGTTCCTGGTATAACCAACAGTAGGCATGTACTGCTTAATATAACTCTCAATATAAGAATGGGTGTCGTCCATGTAAGCATTAGCTTCTTCGAACCACTCTGCACCTTGATTGTAAGCAGCTTCGTTAGCCACTACGCCAAGAGTACTTAACTCAGCACGATGATACTTGTTTACTCGACCCATCATTGTAGGGCTCTTCGAGTAGTAGTAAGCATTTTTCATAGCCGCCAGGTTAAAAGTCTTACTAATTGCGTTGAAAGAAATACTGTTATTTACAACCGCCTCATCAGGCAGGCTGGCGAAAGGTGTGTATTTATGTCCGCGACGAATCACATCAGAGTGAATCTCATCGGCAAGAACGACAATGTTGTGCTCTAAACAGAGTCGACCAACTCGCAACAATTCTTCTTCTGTCCACACGTTACCTGTTGGGTTTTGTGGATTACAAACAATCATGGCGCGGATGTCTGGTGTCATCTTGGCTTCCAGATCATCGAAATCAATTTCATAGCGGCCATTTACATACTTCATTTCGCTATCAACAATCTCGACGTTTGCGCCGCGAGCCATGGAATAAAAACCTGAGTAGGCAGGCGTTGATAACAATAACTTGCTACCGCGGGGAACGAAGGCTCGCATTGCGGCGATCATGCCAGGATAAACCCCGTCGGAAATGGTGACCATTTCGGGTGCCAGATCTACTCCATGGCGCTCACCATTCCAGCGCAGAATACCGTCACGCAATCCTTCAGTGGAACTTATGTAGCCCCAGCTATGATGATTGATTCGTTCCTGCAGGGCTTCGGTAATACAGGGTGCACATTCGAAATCCATCGAGGCAACGCCCATGCCATATTTGAATTCACCGTTTGGATAATTGCGTGGAGGTGAATCCCAGCGGGAGCAATTCGAACCGACGCGATTATAAATAGTGTCGAAATCGTATTTGCCATTGGCCAGTTTTGGAATATCCAGTGAAGATGATTCCTGGGCAGAAGCGGTTGTGCTGGCGACAGTTGCAACGGTACCGGCAGCACCAGCTATAGCCGTCATTCCTGCACCCTTCATGAAACTGCGGCGATCAATTCCCTTGGAAGATTGCTGATTGTTGGACATCTTATTCCCCTTTTATTTCTTTATTCTTTCTCTAATTCGAACTTTGATTCGATAGTGGCTTTTTAGCCTATTTTTTGGGGCTTCCTGGTCTCCTGCGGGAGCCACTCAAGCGTATTTAGGAGGATATTCCTATTAAGCCGATTCCGCAAAAGAATTCGGCGGAAAGTGGCGTGGAAATGACCATCTCAGGCCATTTCCAACTAGCCGGAAAGTTTGCGATTAATTACCGGCACCCGCCGGGAGGCGGTAATCCAGTGGTGGCGGGCGATCGCCCAGCAGGGGCTCGTATTCCCAGTTGGCGGGCAGCCGGTTCTGGTATTCATTCTGGGCACTATCAACCAGCGATTCGTTGGTGAACAAATCAACGGCCGTCATTGCCAGGGTCTTGGCCGCCACGATCATGCCCTTGTTACCTATGGAAGTGCCGCCGGCTGCGACTGCTTGCCAGGAATGGGATGAGGTGCCTGGCACCCAGGTTGCTGCGCGCATTCCGCCAGTCGCTACTACCCAGCTTACATCGGCAACATCGGTCGACCCTCCGCCGCCTCTTTCGTTTACTACCATGGGTCGAACATATGCCGCCGATTCAACCGGTGGTGCATTTTGTGGTAAAGCGTTGCGCAATGTCTCTGCGAACTGTTTCTCTTCTGCGTTGTAATTTATTCCGCCGACGCGAGTAAGATTTGAATGAATGGCTTCCTGCAATGAAATATTTGGCAGGACATTGTAGATGCCATGGATCACTTCATAATCCATATCGGTGCCGGTACCTAGCGCAGCGCCCTGTGCAGTTTTGACAACACGCTCGAAGATCTCGTTAACCTGTACCGGATCGGGATGACGTACGTAGTAATACACTTCAGCGAAATCTGGAACCACATTGGGCGCTGCCCCACCTGCAGTAATCACGTAATGAATTCTGGATTCCATCGGTACGTGTTCACGCATCAGGTTCACCATGTGATTCATGGCTTCAACCCCGTCCAGTGCAGAGCGACCTCGCTCAGGAGCGCCTGCGGCGTGAGCAGACAATCCTGAGAATCGAAACTTGGCGGATTTGTTTGCCAGTGAACTGCGGGCATCTGCAGAATTTCCATCACTGGGGTGCCAATGCAAGACAACATCCACGTCGTCAAACAGGCCATCTCTAACCATATAAACTTTCCCTGCACCGCCCTCTTCCGCTGGTGTCCCGTAAAGTCTTATCTCGCCAACCTGACCAGTCTCCTGCATCCACATCTTTGTAGCGATGGCAGCGGCTACCGATCCGGTGCCGAACAAATGATGACCACAGGCATGACCGGCTGCTTTGTGATCGATGGCATCTCTTAATGGGTTTCGATCCTGGGTTATACCAGGCAATGCATCGTATTCTGCCAATACACCCACAACTGGACCACCCGTTCCGGAACTCCAGGAGGCCACGAATGCTGTTGGTATTCCTGCAACTCCCGAGGAAATTTCAAAACCGGCATTGGCCAGTTGTTGCTGCAAAAGGTTGGCACTTTGTGTTTCCAGATAACCAACTTCCGCCCAGTCCCAAATCTGTTGAGCGACGTCGCCATAGAGTGCAGCGTTATCGTCGACGTATTGCATTACTGTAGCTTTATGATCCTGCGCGAATACACTCGAAACAGTGATTAAGCTTGCAACAATAAGTAAACCGATTCGTTTAAGCTGACTCATGGTAAACGTCTCCAAACTATTTGTGCGCTAACAATTCCACTGATTTTACCAGGGATTACGGCTTGTCTTTTTATATTAAACCTGGAACAAAAAAGGGACTGAGAATCAACTCAGTCCCTTTTCGAATTTTAGTACTTAGGCTTAACCCAATACTTGTGCAAATACTTCCAATGCAGTTTTCATTTCTTCTCTGCTACCGAGAGAAATTCGGCAATGGCTTTGCTCTAGTGGTGGAAAGTCCCGCCCTACCAGAACATTATGTTCCAGACAGGCCTCTCTGAACTTCGCGGCTGGCATGCCAATGTTTACGAAGATGTGGTTCGTATTGGAATCTGGTACTTCCATGCCTCTGGCGCGAAAGAAACCGATTACTTCGTCACGAATTGCCGCATTTTCTTCCGCTTCCCAGTCGATGTGCTCTTTGTCTTCTAGGGCAGTCAATGCCGCAACTGCGCCAAGCATGTTTACATCACCCATGCCCCAGGCTCCGCGAATTTTCGCCAGAGTTTCTTCCTGGGCGAGGGCGTAGCCAATACGCATTCCGGCAAGGCCATGAGCCTTGGAGAATGAGCGAGTAATAAATACCTTATCGAATTCCAAAGCTAATGGCAGTGCAGTTTCCATTTTCCCTGGTCGCGTATAGTTAATATAGGCTTCGTCGATGTGAACATAGGTATCGGGATTTTCCCGCATCACCCGACGGACAAATGCCTCAACCGCATCTGGTCCATGAACTGTTCCGGTAGGGTTGTTTGGGTTACAGAGATAGAGCAAACCAGATCCTGCGGCGCTATCAGCCAGGCTGTCCAGATCGACACCGAGATCATTCCCAAGCGGCAGTTCCAGAGTACCGGCACCAATAGTGCGAGCCGTACCCAGACTGGTGGAATAAGTAGGCATCGGCGTTACAAATCTTTTGTCTGCACTACAGAAAGCCCTAACCGAGCCTTGCAGTAATGGGGTTGAACCGGTAGCCAGTTGCACATTATCAGTACTGATATTGTAGTAGTCTGCAATGCCCTGAAGTAGTTCATTCACATGGTCTGGAGAATATCCACGCCCTACACGTTTAGTCGTGTGAGAATGAATCGCGTCCATTGTTTTTGGTCCAGGACCGCGGGCGCTCTCATTTTGATTCAGTTGAATGATGCCATTGTCATAAACGCCAGAAGCATGGGCGGCTCGTGTTTGAGCTTTGGCTTTACGACTAAAAACGGTAGTTCCAGAAATGGCTCCAACAGCCGCGCCCAGGGCAATGGTTCCAAATCCACGTCGGGTAGTTTTCATAGTTCCTCCCGCAGCCTTATATGGCTGGTTGCGTGATTAATTCTTCTATTTATATAAGTTATAGGGTTCTTGGGCAGTTGCTGCCAGAAACCTACGCGCAATAGCCGCATCATAGCGCCAGCATTGGTCGGAATTCAATCAATAAGCACGGGAATCGGCCAATTCCACGGAAGTTCGCGCTATTGCGACCTGCTGAAAATCGATCAGATCGAGGCTAGATGTTCCAGCAGAGGTTGCAAAATCACACTCCCATGGGAAGTGACAAGCCAGTGACCACCGGCCAGTTCCAGCCTGGTATAGGGCCCTGTCATGTATTGTGCCTGGGCATCCACCGCTGTCCGACCCGCAGAAGG
Organism: uncultured Pseudohongiella sp.; assembly: GCA_964616225.1. Classification (GTDB taxonomy): domain Bacteria; phylum Pseudomonadota; class Gammaproteobacteria; order Pseudomonadales; family Pseudohongiellaceae; genus UBA9145. Next base: position 300,121 of record CAZTTE010000001.1, on the reverse strand, counting down.
ATCATCATTCCCCCAGATGAAAAAGCTTGGTACAGCTATATAGGGATCAGCTTCTGCACCACCTTCCTGGCTGGCATTCATCTGCCGGTACCAGTTCAATGTCGCGGTCAGGGCCCCCGGCTCGGAAAAAACAGCATGGTATTCCTCCTGCTGGAAAGGACGCATATCGGTGAAGGTAGACATCAACAGCGCCAGATTATTGAGAGTAAATAGCGTCTCCGGTACCCAGGGCGTGGTGAATAACAGGAAGTAGCTGCTACGGGATTGCTGATCAGGATCGTTGGCAAGGGCATCGCCGAAGGCCGACGGGTGAGCAATAGAAATGCCAGTCCAGGTGAGAATGCGTTCCGGTTGCGCCATGACCGTAGCCCAACCGACTGCTGATCCCCAATCGTGTCCGATTAGATGAAATTGTTCAGCACCGATAGCATCAGCCACAGCGAACACATCGCTAAGGAGTTCATTTACACGATAGGCAGCGGAATCAAGTGGACGTGCGCCCGGGCTGTAGCCTCTCTGGTCGAAGGCAACTACTCGATAACCCGCACCGGCAAGTGGGCCGATGAGCGGTTCCCACATGGCAGAAGTTGTAGGAAACCCATGGAGCAGAATGACGGTTTCCTGATCCTGACTGTTGCGACGTTCGTTGGCGATTCTGGTACGAAACTCGAATCCATTTGCTTCGACCCGCACAATCTGAGTCGCCACATTCGAAGCTAATTGATTCGAATAGAGATCCAATGCTTCGGTAGCACGGCTGTGATTGAAGTCGCGATCGAGAGACAGCGTCGAACTAACAGCAGCAAGCAGGAGCACAACCAGCAACAGGGTGACTAATCCAATGACAGTTGTCTTGAGAATTCGTTTAATCAAGTGAGAGGTCCTGAGCAGTTCGAGGTTAAAACCTGTGCCTGCATTCTAGGACCTATTGCTGTGTAGCGCTATAGCGGTTCGTTCAGGAGGAAAGGGTTTCGTGAACGGAACTAGTTCGAGAGAACTGCACTCACGAAACTGGAAGCGGCTGGCTCAGCAGCAGCCTGAGATGGAAATATGAAAATAAATACCAGGGCTAAAACAAGTACTGCCACTACTTTAAGGGCTGCATGGCTTTTCATCATGGCTCTGAATACCTCCAAATACTAATGCCTTGCTGATGACAGTATTGGAGAAAGTAAAGTGCTATCACCGAGAAGCTTAAAAAGTGATAGCTACTTAACACTTTGGTCAAACAAATAGTGAGACAGGTTGGAATAAGCCTTTTTCTAACAGAGGAATATCCCTGAAACCCTCTAAAACAGAGGGTTTCAGAGTTTCAGTTCTGAGGAAAATCAACAGCGATTAATCTTCACTAAACGCCGCGGAAGTGGCCTTTTCGACTGCCTCGTGGGCGCCCTGTGTAAGAAAAGTCCCATGGGCAGACAGGAGACTTTTAAATTCGAGTTGTAACAGGCGCTGGAATTCCGATTCCAGACTCCCCCCTTCCGGCGTCATTAGCTTTAACCAGATCGGACCAATTATGGTTGTTTTGGGAAATCCGATGCGGGGCATAACTATTTTTGCCAGCCAATTGTTATAGCTGTAATCGCCGTAATGCTGAATCGCATCGCAAGTGAACAAAATACCTCCGTCACGCTTTAACAACAGTGCGCACTCGGGCTGTGTAGTGCCTTCAAAGTGAAAAAACTCACATTCATGAACCGGTGTTAATCCACCCATACCGATTTCAATATCCACTACCGGTTCGGTGTAAGTGGTGCCACCGGGTTGACACCAGAACTGCGCTTTGAAGTTGTCGACATAGTAAGGATCATCAACGCCATGAAAGGCACCCAGCCTGATGATGTTTCTTACTTCGCCTAGCGACTTGAGTTTTTTTTCTGTTTTCCTGTTCAGGCGAATTGGATTAATCAGCGTTAATTCATTCTCTTCCTTAATAATTCCCATGTTGCGAGTAATACGCATTAATGGATTGAGTTTAATACTGCCTCTAACCATAAACGTATCGGTTCCGATTTCTTCAATATCACCGTGGGGATAAATCACTACTCTTTTCCTCTTTCCTTATGGTTCTTATGCTGTCGCTTGCTCTTCCAATCCCAATTCCTGAATGCTGATCTCCCGCATTTTGTATTTTTGCACTTTGCCGGTTACGGTCATGGGGAAGTCTTCGCTGAAACGGATATAACGGGGCACCTTGTAATGGGCAATTTTCCCCTTGCAGTATTCCTTAACGTTTTCTTCTGATAATTCTGCACCACTTACCAGGCTCACCCAGGCGATAATCTCTTCGCCGTATTTTAGATCCGGCACTCCTGTTACCTGCACTGCCTCGATACTGTCGTGAGTCATTAAGTATTCTTCAATTTCTCGCGGATAAACATTTTCGCCACCACGTACAATCATGTCCTTGATTCTTCCTACTATATTCACGTACCCATCTTCATCCATGATGGCGGTATCGCCGGTGTGCATCCAGCCATTGCTGTCGATTGCCGTGGAAGTTGCCTCCGGGTTTTCCCAGTAACCCAGCATCACAGAATATCCGCGAGTACACAGTTCCCCCATTTCTCCCACCGGACACATACTGCCAGTTTCCGGATCAATGATTTTCACTTCGACATGAGGATGGACACTTCCCACGGTGCTTACCCGTTTATCCAGGGGCGAATCGACCCGGGTTTGAAAACTGACCGGACTGGTTTCTGTCATACCATAGGCTATCTCAACTTCGGTCATGTGCATTAACTCATTAACCTGTTTCATGGTTTCGATCGGGCATGGTGCTCCCGCCATAATGCCAGTACGCAATGTCGACAATTCAAAATCGGCAAAGTTTGGCAAGGCCAGCTCGGCGATAAACATAGTCGGCACTCCGTAAAGTGCCGTTGCCTTTTCCAACTGCACAGCCTGCAATACCGCTTCCGGTTCGAATCCTTCACTGGGATAAATGGCACAGGCCCCATGGGTAAGGCAACCAAGATTACCCATTACCATGCCGAAGCAATGATAGAGTGGTACCGGTACCACTAATCTGTCTGCTTCGGTGAAGTTCATAGTCGATGCAACAAAGTAACCGTTGTTCAATATATTGTGATGACTAAGGGTTGCCCCTTTTGGAAATCCAGTTGTGCCACTTGTGTACTGAATATTTATGGCGTCATCCATATCCTGATCTGCCTGACGCGCACTTAATACTTCATCATCACAATTTTTTGCCAGGCCCAGAAATTCGGACCAGTCGTAGATTCCCGCAACTTCCGAAGCTGTCATTGAAACTACAGTGTTCAAGTTTGGAAATTTTTCTGTACTTAATGATCCTGTTTCTACACTCCTTAAGTCAGGACACAGTTCAGAAATCATTGCTTCATAATCGGAGGTCTTAAACTGATTTTGCAGAACCAGGCCCTTGCAACCGGATTGTTCCAGGACATAGGCCAATTCATGTACCCGGTAAGCCGGGTTTATGGTGACTAATATGATGCCGGCCTTGGCTGTGGCGTATTGTGTTGTTAACCATTCGACATTGTTGGGAGACCACACGCCTACCCGATCGCCCTTCTCAAAACCTGCGGCAATAAAAGCCCTGGCCAGTTCGTTTGCCCGCTCTGCAAGTTGGGAATAAGTCAGCCGCACATCCTGATGAATTGAAACTACAGCTTCCCGATCACCGTATTGCTCAACGATCCGGTCAAAAAGTTTGGGGATAGGTGTGCCAAGCAGGGGCTTATCTGAAGGGCCGCTGGCATAGCTTACTGAGGATGACATGAGTGTTCCTTGTTGTGGGTATCTTCTATTTTTTAGCCTGAACCCACTAATTTAAAAGATATCGAAAGCCAGGGAAACCGCTTTCTGCCGCTGTTTCCGGTCCATTCCGGGAAATTTCCCGATTTATTTTACTTTACGTTAACGTAAACGTAAGTTAAGCTCAAGAATTACTTCTTGTTGAGTAAAGAGCTGCGCTATGACCGATGCTTACAGTATTTCCGATCTAGCCCGGGAATTTGGGATTACTCCCCGAACCATCCGTTTCTATGAAGAGAAGGGATTGCTCTTACCGGGAAGAAATGGCAGTACGCGGGTGTTTAGTCCGGCGGACCGGGTTCGCCTGAAGCTGATACTGCGGGGAAAGAAGATAGGTTTCTCCCTGGAAGAGAGTCGCGACATTATAGAAATGTACCAACCAGAAACAGCCAATACACGACAACTGGAATCACTGTTACAGAAGATTCAGGAGAAACGTGTGCAACTGGAGCAGCAAAAAAAAGAAATTAACACCATGCTGAAAGATCTAAAGAAGACTGAGACGATTTGCCTCAACGCGTTAGACGCAGAGTGAGTACGGCGTTTAAACGCTATCGAGGAATAGAATGAATACCAGCTACCCAACACTCAATTTTAACCACGCCGAAGAAATAGACATGCTGCGTGATACTGTTTTTCAGTTTTGCCAGAACGAATTAGTACCGCGAGCAGAGCAGATCGACATAGATAATGAATTTCCTGCAGACCTGTGGAAGAAACTGGGCGAATTAGGATTACATGGTATTACCGTAGATGAAGCCTATGGCGGTTCTAATATGGGATACCTGGCACATAGTTTAGCAATGGAAGAAATTTCCAGGGCATCAGCCGCAGTTGGTCTTTCTTATGGTGCTCATTCAAATTTGTGTATTAACCAGATTGCCCGCAACGGTAATGAAGCGCAGAAGCAAAAATACCTGCCTAAACTAATAGCCGGAGAACACGTTGGCGCCCTGGCCATGTCCGAGCCCGGAGCCGGTTCCGATGTTGTGAGCATGTCACTCAAGGCAGAGCTCAAAGGTGATCACTATGTCCTCAATGGTAACAAGATGTGGATTACCAACGGTCCAGAAGCAAGCACCTATGTTGTCTATGGAAAGACTGACGATACTGTCGGTTCCGGCGGCATTACTGCCTTTATCGTAGAAAGAGGCTACCAGGGTTTTAGCCAGGCACAGAAGCTGGACAAACTGGGTATGCGTGGCTCCAGCACTTGCGAACTGGTATTCGAAGATTGCGAAGTGCCAGTGGAGAATGTGCTCGGGACTGAAGGTAAAGGAGTTGGTGTACTCATGTCCGGCCTGGATTACGAACGCACCATTCTTGCGGCGGGCCCGGTTGGCATCATGCAAGCCTGTCTCGACGCAGTACTCCCCTACTTGCATGAACGTAAACAGTTCGGCCAGCCCATCGGCGAGTTCCAGCTCATGCAAGGCAAGATGGCAGACATGTATACCACCTTAAATGCGTCACGTTCCTACCTCTATATGGTGGCTGCAGCTTGTGATCGTGGAGAAACCAGTCGCAAAGATTGTGCGGCTCTCATTTTGTTTACTTCTGAACAGGCAACGCAGATGGCGTTGCAAACTATTCAGGCGATGGGTGGCAACGGCTATACCAATGAATTTCCAGCGGGGAGGCTTCTCCGGGATGCCAAGCTTTATGAAATTGGAGCTGGAACTTCGGAAATTCGCCGAATCCTTGTTGGTAGAGAATTGTTTAGAGAGTCAGCCTAGTCCTGAAAAGAAACTGAATTCCGGAGTTTCCCATGGCCGTAATTGAAACCAAGATAAGCAAAGACAGTAATTCATTCGCCAGTAACGAGTCTGCCATGCAGGCTCAGATCAATGACTTACGGGAAAAGCTAGCTGTAATCGAAGCAGGCGGGCCAGACGCTGCAAAAGAAAAACATACGGCCAGGGGAAAATTACTTCCACGAGATCGCATCAAGTCTTTAATCGATGATGGCACTGATTTTCTGGAATTTTCTGCCCTAGCTGCCTACAACGTATACGGCGAAGATGTACCAGCCGCCGGCATCATCACCGGCATTGGCAAAGTAAGTGGCATCGATTGCGTCATAATTGTTAATGATGCGACAGTAAAAGGAGGGACCTATTATCCCATCAGCGTAAAGAAACACCTGCGGGCACAAGACATCGCCGCACAAAACAATCTCCCCTGTATCTACCTGGTGGACTCCGGAGGAGCAAACCTGCCGAGACAGGACCAGGTGTTTCCCGACAAGGATCACTTCGGCCGCATCTTCTTTAACCAGGCAAACATGTCCGCCCAGGGAATTCCCCAGATCGCGGTAGTGATGGGATCCTGTACCGCTGGTGGTGCCTATGTGCCGGCCATGTCTGATGAATGCGTCATGGTCCGTAATCAAGCAACTGTCTTTCTGGCAGGACCACCGCTGGTTAAAGCAGCGACGGGAGAAGTTGTTGCCGCAGAAGTACTGGGTGGCGCCGATGTTCACTGCCGCAAATCCGGTGTGTCTGATTACTATGCGGAAAACGATGAGCATGCCCTGGAGATTACTCGCAATATCGTGAGTCACTTAAATCGAAGTCCAGCGAATACTGCAACAGCGAATATTGAAGAACCCAGGTATGGGATCGAAGAGATTAATGGCATCGTGCCGGAAAACACTGCCCTGTCTTATGATGCCCGGGAGATTATTGCCCGCATTGTCGACGGCTCCCATTTCGATGAATTCAAAGCGCTATATGGCAAGACACTGGTTTGTGGCTTTGCCCATATCGACGGACATCCCATTGGCATTGTTGCCAACAACGGCATCCTGTTCAGCGAATCGGCAACCAAGGGTGCTCACTTCATCGAGCTCTGCTCTCAGCGAAAGATTCCACTCCTGTTTCTGCAAAACATTGTTGGCTTCATGGTAGGCAAAGCCTTCGAGGAAGGTGGCATTGCCAAACACGGCGCGAAAATGGTCATGGCGGTAGCCTGTGCCAAGGTTCCAAAGTTCACGGTGATCGTTGGCGGGTCATTCGGTGCAGGAAATTACGGCATGTGTGGTCGTGCCTATGATCCAAGATTCATGTTCATGTGGCCCAACGCGCGTATTTCTGTCATGGGTGGGGAGCAGGCTGCCGGAGTACTTGCCACGATCAAGCGGGACCAGATGGAAAAGAAAAATCGACCCTGGTCCAAAGAACAGGAAGATGAATTTCGTAAACCGATCCTGGATACCTACCAGACCCAGGGCCATCCCTACTATGCTTCTGCGAGACTCTGGGATGATGGTGTAATCGAACCGTCACAAACCAGGAACATCATTGTCCGTTGCATGGAAATCTCACGCAACGCACCAATCGAAGAAACCAAGTTTGGTGTCTTCAGAATGTAGGGCGCATCGGGCAGCTATCTGCTGCCAATTAGGCGGCTAATCAAACAGTGTGAAAAAAGCTTGTTCTGGTTTTATATTTCCATTATATTGGAAATATGGAAATATTCGAGGCGACCGAAGCGCTGGCAGCGCTGGCCCACGAAACCAGGTTGGAAATATTTCGTTATCTGGTAAGACAGGGCCCGCCAGGTCAGACCGCGGGGATTATTGGTGAAGAGTTCGATCTTCCCGGTGCCACCCTGTCCTTCCACCTGAAGAATTTGAAACAGGCGGGATTGGTTTCGGTAACCCGCGAAGGTCGCTCACTTATTTATTCGGCGAATTTTTCGAGTATGAATGACTTGATGTCATTCCTGATTGAAGACTGTTGCATGGGCCAATTGAATTCTGGCAACTGTTAAGGAGCTTATGATGAAAAGACTACACGTACACGTCACAGTGGATGATCTTGAGAAAGGGATTAATTTTTATGAAACCCTGTTTGCACAGGATGCCAGTGTCGTAAAAGACGATTACGCCAAATGGATGTTGGATGACCCTGCAGTTAATTTTGCAATCTCCACCAGCTGTGGAAAGGTGGGATTAAACTACCTTGGTTTCCAGGTAGACAGTGACGAAGAACTCCATGAAATTGAAAGCCGCCTGAAAGAAGCAGAGCTTTCAGGTACTAAGGAAGAAAACAGAAACTGTTGTTATGCAAAAGCCAACAAGTACTGGACCATGGATCCGGCAAAAATTCCCTGGGAAAACTTTCACACGCTGGACACTATCCCTACCTTTGGCGATAGAGAAGAAGTAGCCCTTTAGGAATATGTAAAATGCTGCCTGGCTAGTCTACGCCAATGCCAATTCCGCCACCGCGGAAGGGACCGGGACCACCGTAGTTTAATACCCCTAAGGTATGTGAATTGTCATTAACCTGATCGACGATTTCCTGCAAAGTCAGGCAGTACTTTTTACGAATAAATGAGCCAGTGCGCACATCTTCGAAACAGTAGACATTGTCTCCCAGGGCGACGGTGGTGTTATAGGCGATAAGCTCTTCTTCAGACATCTGGCGGAAAGATCTATTGTCCGCAGACTGACATGAAGCCAGCATAAAAGAAGCAGCAATTAGTACTAATAAAGTTTTCATGGTTTTCCACTGCGGGCGCCAACCCTGGGCCCTTTAGAAACATATACGCCCATTTTAGCAAAATAGATAAAGGCCGTAACAGAATTTGGCTATTCCGGCAGCCTGCCTTTCTCCTGGGATCGCTTATAGGCCGGGCGTTCATTGAGGCCGGCCAGGTAACGCAGGCAATTGGGCTTGTAGCGGTCATCGAGCCCGAGGCGTGCGCCAAATTGTAATGCGTAACCAACGGCTATATCGGCGATGGTAAATCGATCGGCAACCAGGAATTCTTTTCCTTCCAGCGCAGCTTCCACCGAACGAATCCGGGAGTGAAACCAGATTGCGTAGTCTTCGGCAACTTGCGGATTGCGGCGCTCTTCCGGTTCCAGGCGGGTATAACGCAACACAATTGCCAGGGGAAAGGTGAACGTGGCATCGGAACGGTAGAGCCAGTTTAAATATTCCCCATGCTCTGGTTCATCGGGTGTAACACACAAGTCTGTTGGACCGTATTTCCCAACCAGGTACTGACAGATGCCTGTCGATTCCGTCATTACCAAATCACCGTCGATGAAAGTTGGTACCGTGCCTAGAGGATTGATATCCAGGTATCCTTCGTAAGCAAAGCGCGGAGGAAACGGCATTACCGTCAGTTCGTAATCCAGTTCCAGTTCTTCCAGGGCCCACAATGGACGTACTGACCTGGCATTGGGGCAATGGTAAAGCTTCATTCAATTCTTCCCCTTAACGTCCTTTCCAATTCGGCGCCCGCTTTTCCGCAAAAGCTTTCGGCCCTTCGATAAAATCTTCACTCTCTATCATGGCTTTTACCGCTGCATATTCGCTGCGCATGTCTTTCATCGACTCTTCAAGCGAAGCGAAATCCAGTGATCGATAGACTGCGTCTTTACTCGCCCGAATCGACAGCGGCGAACAGGCAAGAATTTCATCGGCAACTCCAAAGGCTCGATCCATAAGCTGGTCATGGGGAACCACTTCGTTGACGAAGCCAAGGCGTTCGCCCTCTTCTGCCGGTACGTGCTTGCCGGTAAGTATCATGCCCAGCGCGCGCTTGCTCCCGATCATCCGTGGCAAACGATTTAGCCCACCGGCCAGGGCGGCCAATCCTACTTTTGGCTCAGGCAAGGCAAACACTGCTTTATCTGAAGCAACGATCAGGTCGCAAGCCAATGCAATTTCAAATCCGCCACCCATGGCAACTCCATTAACCGCGGCAATAACTGGTTTGACCAGATCGAATCGGCTGGTGAGGCCGGCAAATCCCAATGGCATGGGCGGACGCACATTCCCCTCAGCCTGCCAGCGTAAATCGTTACCCGCACTGAAAGCGCGCCCTTCCCCGGTGATGATTGCCACCCAGAGGTCGTCATCCGCTGCATAATCATCGAAGACTTCTGCCAACTCAAGATTCGCCGGTGGATGCAAGGCATTGAGTCTCTCCGGACGGTTAATGGTAACCAGGAGGACGCGGTCCCTTTTTTCAACTTTACAGAATTCAGTCATTGCTATTCCTTTCTCTTTTTCTCTTTGCTTCTCTTCATTCTTCTTGTATCGATTTGAAGTGGAACTTCAAAGATAGTTTGGCCATTAGCATATCAGTTCAACCAGCAATAAGCAGATTCAGAATAAGCGTTTTTATGTGAAGCGCTGATAATCTATACTCAGAGTCCTTTTGCGCCAGCCAGTAATATCAAGAAGAAATAATGTCGAATAATCCTTCCCTGCTTGAAGGCATCAAAGTAGTTGAACTGAGCACCATGGTCTTTGGACCCGCCGCAGGTGTTGTGCTGAGTGATCTCGGTGCAGATGTCATAAAAATAGAACCACCGGGTACCGGCGATCTGAACAGGAACTGGCACAAGATTGCCGGCCTGCCCCTATCGGAAATGCCCTACGCCTTTCAGATGACCAATCGGAATAAGAAAAGTGTGGTGCTGGATCTTAAAACCGATGAAGGTCACGATGCGATTTGTCGCATAGCTGCAGAGGCGGACGTCTTTATTACTAACTACCGCCTGGATGCTGTAAACCGGTTAAAGATTGATTACGACAGCATACGCGAGATCAATCCGAAAATTATCTACGCCCTGGCAACGGGTTATGGCGAGAAGGGTGAAGAAAAAGATAAACCAGGCTATGACACCGTATGTTACTGGACGCGATCTGGCATCGAATTGCACTTGTTTCCCTATGAAGGATGGCTAAGTACTTTTCCGTTTGGAGCGGGCGATCATCCCAGCGCCATGAGTTTATTTGCTGCCATTATGTCTGGCTTGTATCAACGCCAACAAACCGGTGAAGGATGCAAGGTATCATCGTCTTTGTTAGCCAACGGTACCTGGGCTAACTCGGTAATGATTCAAGCCGGACTGGCCAATGCGGAATACCGGGACAAACGACCCAGAGACCAGGCCTATAACTTTATTTCCCTGAACTATCGCACCAAAGACGACCAGCTATTAAAGCTTACCCTGGTTAATTCGGTCAGAGACTGGACTGATTTTTGTACGGCGATACGCCGCCCGGAATTTGTCGAAGACGAAAAATTCAGCACAGCTGAAAAACGTGTCGAGAATATGCCCGAACTGATCAAACAGATTAGTAATTCCTTTGCTCAAGAAAACATGGACTACTGGCTAGCGCGACTGACCGAGTACGATATCCCCCATTCAAAAGTATTCAACTACGACGAAGCAGTAAACGATCGACAGAAAGAAGAGAACAACATCGTCGTGCCTTTGGAACACCCGGAGTATGGATCGATTCGCACCGTGAACAGTCCATTCGAAGTTAGCGGTTACCCTAAAAGAAAACCGGGGCCGGCACCAAAGCTCGGCGAACACACAGAAGAAGTGCTACGTGATTTGGGCTACAGCGAAGAAGAACTTGCTAAGTATTTAGACTTGCAGCGCTAGTCTATTAAAGAAAATTTCTGGATTCTTCGACCTTCCTGTTCGGCAATATAAACATTCCCACTGGAATCGACACCTATACCGTGAGGTAGGGTAAACTGTCCGCGATATCGCCCGGGGCCATTTCCGAATCTCGAGACTCTCTGTCCACTCTCCCGCTCAATAACATCGATCATTACGCTGTTCTGATTAATGACATACATAAAGCGCTGTTCTTCATCGGGAGAAAAGGCAAGTACTACTGCCGATCCTCTATTGCCACTGACACGACCGACCACTGACGAGATAGGTGAAAAAGAAACAAAGATGTTTCTTACAAAGTTGCCCTGCTGGTCATAAATCTGAATGCGGTCCGCTTGTCGATCACAAACGTAAACCAAACCGTCATTAGAGAGACGCAAACAGTGCGGCAAAGGAGTGATATCACGGTCGGAGTTTGTTCTAAACAGCGGCCACTGACGCAAGAATTCTCCTTCCTTATTTAGTACGGCAATTCTTGCATTGCCCCCGGGCAACTCTCCATCGGCAACATAGATATCACCAGTGGCATTATCAACATCTATGGCAGATGGCAGAAAGAACTGTGCGCTATCGGAATTCAGCGGCTGACCCTGGCGCGTGCCATCGGAGGAATCGAAGCTGCCGCTTTCCCCGATTTGCATGAGCAGTTCACTGCCGTCATTGCTGTATTTTTGAATGTATCCTGTGCCAGCGGCAATAATCCAAATGCTACCGTCATCTTCTACATGACAATCGTGTAAGCGCGGGCCGATCAAGTCAGGGTCTCCCCAACCCCTGACAACTGCGCCCTGGGGATCGAGCTCTATTACAGGTGGTGCCAGCTGCGCACCATCCAGATCAGCTTCGACCACATTCTGGCGATTCAATAGATAGACATGGTCGCGACTATCGATGCACATGCCGCCAATACCGCCTGTAAGCAAGTTATCGCCGAGCGGAAGCAGAGGCCATTCCAAATCGAGTTCGAATTGTGGTGACTGCGCATTAGCAGCAATACTTATGTATAAAGAAGCAAGAACAGCGGCTAACAGGAATCGAATCGCTTTCATGGGGAATCCCTTTGTTCTTATTTCGATCAACTATACAAACAATCGCCTGTAAAACACAGGGGAAAAGACGGGTAAAAACCATGGGAGTAGATCGGAGAGTAATCTACAATAGTTAGTAGCAGTCAATCAGTTGAGTAGTTATGCCAGAATACAAAGCCCCAATTCGAGATATCCAATTTACCCTGTACGACGTTCTGAATGCTGAACAGCACTACGCAAGAATCGGTGCAGAAGACGCCAGCCGGGACTTGATCGACGCCATCATTAGTGAAGGTGGAAAATTCGCCGAAGAAGTGCTCGCTCCACTGTTTCGAGTAGGTGACGAACAGGGATGTAGGTTTGACAAAGGACAGGTAACCACCCCTCCTGGGTTTAAGGAAGCTTACCAACAGTATGTCGAGGGTGGCTGGCCTAGCCTGGCTGGTGAAACCGAGTATGGTGGCCAGGGCCTACCTGAATCTATTGCCGTAATAATTAATGAACTCGTGAGTACTGCCAACTGGGCCTGGGGAATGTACCCGGGGCTAAGCCATGGTGCCAAACTTACTATTTCTTCATACGGCACCGAAGAACAGAAACAAACTTATTTAAGCAAACTTATTAGCGGGGAATGGACTGGCACCATGTGCCTGACGGAACCTCATTGTGGTACTGATCTTGGTTTACTAAAGTCAAAAGCCGAACTAAATGCAGATGCCAGTTACAACATCAGCGGTACAAAGATATTTATTTCTGCCGGCGAACATGACATGGCAGACAATATTGTACATATCGTATTGGCCCGTTTACCTGAGGCTCCGGGGGGCACGAATGGCATTTCACTTTTCATTGTGCCAAAGATCGATCCAGTTACCGGCGAATCCAATAATGTTAATTGTGGATCTATCGAACACAAGATGGGAATCCATGGGAATGCTACGGCAGTACTAAATTTTGATGGCGCCAAGGGATTCCTTATTGGGCCGCCCAACGAAGGGCTCAAGTGTATGTTCACTTTCATGAACTTTGCGCGCCTGGGAACAGCCCTACAAGGCGTGGCTGCAGCCGAGCAATCATTCCAGGGCGCTCTTCCTTACGCGCGGGACAGATTGGCGATGAGATCTTTATCTGGTCCGGTCTATCCCGACAAACCAGCGGATCCAATTATCGTCCATCCCGATGTGCGGCGGATGTTGCTGACCCAGAAATGCATTAGTGAAGGTGGTCGCGCGCTGATTTATTACTGCGCTCAACAAGCCGACATAATGCATAGCGACGCAACGGAAGAAGAAAAAACCGAAGCTGATGCACTATTAGGCGTGTTAACTCCCATCGCCAAAGCCTTCTTAACTGAAACTGGATATGAAGCGGCCAATCTTGGCATGCAGGTATTCGGTGGCCATGGATATATCTCTGAATGGGGCATGGAACAAATCGTTAGAGATACACGAATCTCCATGTTGTATGAAGGCACGACGGGCATTCAATCACTGGATCTGCTGGGTAGAAAAGTACTGGCTAACCAGGGCCAGATGTTGCGTTACTGGACCCGGGTGATTCATCGATTCTGTCGCGATAATGAAATTCGGAAGATGGCTGAGTTTATTCGTCCATTGAGGCGATATTATAGTGAATGGGGAACGTTTACCCACAAGCTGGGACTAAAAGCCATGAAGAACCGCGATGAAGTCGGCGCCGCTTCCGTAGATTATTTAATGTATTCAGGTTATGTCACGTTAGCCTATTTTTGGGCGATTATGGCGGACGCTGCCTATCGAGCAATCGAAGCCGGTACCGAAGATAAAGAGTATTACGAAAGCAAGATTAGAACCGCACGTTTTTATTACAAGCGGATTCTGCCAAGGGCCAAGGCACATAAGGAAATCATGTTAAGTGGAGCCAAAAATCTAATGGATTTAGATTCAGATGATTTTGCCAGCGTTTAACCCGATTGGTTGAGAGAAATACGAGAATTTCTGTCGAACGTCGTCACAATTGGGAAAGTCCATATGCTGCCTGACTTTGCAGCATCAAGCTTTTACACTACAGTTAGCCCGACGGCTAGATTATTGTAGGTCGCCTCATGCAGTGTCAGGACCATCCAAATGTAACGGCAATAGATAATTGCGCGCTTTGCGACAAGCCTCTGTGCGGCATGTGTTCAAACTATCTCGAGAGTGAGGTTTTGTGTGAAAAATGTGTTGCTGTTCGAGAGACTGAAAAATTTGTAGATTCCCAGGCCAAGCAACACGAACAGCCTGAATCTACTATTCAGCTGGAAACAGCAGATGCCGCAGGCAATTTTACTAAACCAGAAAAAAAATCAAATGCGAAGCAGATACAATGGATAGTAATCGTACTCTGCTTTAGTGTGATGGCATTTCAACTGTACCGTTCACAATCCGGACCAGCTGCAAGTCTCAGCCCTGAATTACAACAACGTGAGATCGCCATAAGTGCATTCGCACAATGCCTGATGTTATTCCGGGAAATTGGAGTGATACTGGAAAATGGTGGCACACCAGACGAATCAATGCGTTGTGAAAATTCGGGCGCAATCCTGGCTGAACAAATTGATGGAGGCATTCGAATTTCACATCCTTCACCGGAAAGTTTCGGATATAGCCAATTGTATGTTACGAGACAGAATCCCGAGCCAGTTTTGATAAATTAGTTCGAGCACACTGGCAGTCTTCCCGATTTCAATACTTACTGGTTCTGACTAATTGACTAAGACATGAAGAAAATTTGACAGGTCTACGAAATTTTCATGTTTTAAATTCGATCTGGTCTTTACCAAACAGGAAATTGCTAATTTATTATTAGGCCACCTTACTAAATACTAGCCTTGGGAGAATTTCAGATAGTGAGGCAAATACTTAATACTTTATTATTTTTGATAAGTCCTGTTATTGCTGCTCAGCCGGCAACCTACCAAGATGATGTTTTTACCGTGCCGCAAGGCGCGATCCTGGATGCCGACAATCCAGCGTATTACAACGACATCCTGTTGGACCATTCCGGCGACGGCAGTTTTCAGTTAGTCGCTGCACAATCTGCAAACCTGGTATCAATAGAATCCTTAACCATTAACATCATGGAGTCGTTTCCGGTTCAGGTGAGCGTCACGGTAAACGGGAACAAGTCAGTACCCTGCGTGGACTTGCAAACTCCGGCAATTGGCAGACAGGACAATATGTTTATTGTTGTGTTAGCGGAAACAACACTGGGACCGGCTGAGTCCTGTATCGCGGTTATCGATCCATTCGAAACCACGATTAGTCTTCCCGTCAGCGGACTTCCTGCAGGTACTTACACAGTTCGCGTTAATGGCGTCGATACACAATTCACTTTGGATGTAGACAACTAGGTCAATCCAAACTTCGGCCTGAGTCTGGAACCAAGAACACTTCCCGTAAAAGCCGCGGCGAACCACAACCACCCATGCAAACTGGTTGAACCAATTCCACTAAAGTACGCGCCGATATTGCAACCGAAAGCAATACGCGCACCGTATCCCAGCAATAGCCCGCCGATTATTGCTGCCATTACGTGGCCAGCCGGTAATTTAGTCGAGGGTGAAAATTTTCTGGCGAGCGCGGCAGCAATTAGTGCACCTAACATAATGCCGATGTTCATTACGGAAGTGACATCGGTAAAAATACTTTGCTCTAGAGAAGCCGCAGCACCGGGGCGGCTCCAGTATGGCCAGAGAGTGACGTCAAGGCCGGTCATGCCAGCAATTTTTGCTCCCCACAGTGCAAATGCCGATGTGACTCCCCAGGGACGACCTGCCAATACCAGCGTTGCCAGTTGCACCAGCACCAGGGCGAGCGCACCTGCAATTAATGGCCATGGTCCACGGAGAACGGAAAATCCCGAACGGGGCTCAGTTATTACTTCCCCATGCTTTTTCTTTTCATAGAGTAAAGTCGCAAACCAGACTCCCCCGAAAAGTAAAAGACTAACTGCAATACCTCCAAGCGTGCCGAAGCTTTGGGATAAGGCTATTGGTGGGACACCTGGTACGTCTTGCCATAGGTGCCATTGCCAGGTACCAATCAGGGAGCCAGCAATAAAAGCTGCAAGAGTTATAAACATGCGGCTGTTACCACCACCGGCGGTAAACAATGTGCCAGAGGCGCAACCACCTCCCAGCTGCATACCCAGCCCGAACATGAATGCACCGCAGATTACCGCAACATTAATCGGTGCAACCGAGCCTCTAAGATTGGTACCGAATATCTCACCTTGGGCAATAAGTGGTGTAAAAACCAGAACGGTAACGGCGAGCATTAACATCTGGGCGCGCAGGCCCGCTCCCCTTCCGGTGTTGGCGACCTCACGCCAGGCTGCGGTAAAACCAAATGCGGCATGATAGAGAATTACGCCTGCCGCGAGCCCAACAATAAAAAGGGCCCCCTGTCGCCAGCCGTAATAAACCTCCAGAAACAGAAAGAGAAGCAGGCTGATAATGGCGCCTGCCCCGAGCGTGCGTCGATTACGGGTTAACACAGAAAGATTAAGATCAGAATTGGAGAGAGTGGTATCGGAGCTCATAAAAGATCCTGCTTCTTATTGTTTATGGAGCAAGTATACGGAGAATCGATTACAGGAGGTATTGATTAGGCGCAATTGGTCCCAAATAGTCTCATAACAGATTGACCGAAACCTCCCGAAATAGAGCCATTCCCCTATATTTGCGATACACTCAGGGATCCTGATAAAGAGATGCGAAGATCACGCCCTGGTGATCGGGAAAGGAGAAGAATAATGCGCATTATCTCTAAACTTGCTCTGGGCCTGGTGCTATTGGCGCCTGCCGCTTTCGGGCAAATTCCTCCGGAAGAAATCTATGTAGAAACCATGCCTGAACGCGGTGAAAACTGGTTCATCGGCACCACCGGTAGTGGCGGCTATATCTTCGATGCCACGACTGGCGAGATGCACGGCATGCTTTCCCTATCCCGTTATACGCCTGCAGTGACACACTACTGGCCACGCCGGGAATTCTATGCCGCCGAGTCTTATCTCGCGAGGGGGGTCCGTGGTGAACGTACTGATATCGTCGCCATTTATGACTATGAGAATCTAAGCCCCATTGCGGAGATAGAAATTCCAAATCATATGGCCAGACTCCAGGTGCGAAATCACCTGGGATTGACCAATAATGGTCGTCACCTCGCAATACTGAACATGAATCCAGGGCATTCAGTATCGATTGTCGACGTAGAAGATCGCGTCTTTGTCTATGAAGCATCTACACCTGGTTGCGCGGTAATTATGCCAATCGCTGATAATGATTTTATGCAGGTATGCGGTGACGGCACGCTACAACTTATTCAATTGGATATTAGTGGCTTCGAAGAGAATCGTGTGCGCAGCGATGTTTTCTTCAATGTTATTGAAGATGCCGTGTTCGATCGGGTCGCTTCAAGTGCCAATGGTTGGTGGCTGGTTACTCACCGCGGAGTGATCTTTCACGCCACTACAGACGACGATGAAATAGTTATCAGCGATGGCTGGAAGCCCCACCTGGAAGGTGAAGAAGCCTGGCAACCAGGCGGCCGCAACGAAATCATTGCTGCCCACCATGACACCGGCCTGATTTATATCGCCATGCATGAAGGCCCAATCGATACTCATCATGAACCGGGAACGGAAATCTGGGTTATCGATTCCAATTTACAACGTCGGGTTGGCCGAATCCCAATGGATCCTCCGGCGAACAGCATCATGGTTACCCAGGAAGACGAACCTAAATTGCTGGTTTTAGATTCCCGCGGCGCTAACCATGTTTACGACGCCCTGACTTTTAATAAAGAGCGTTCTATTCAAATTCCTGATGCCGCTCATTTTGAGGACTTCTAGTTAGAACAATGCTTGATCCGCTTATTCAATTGTTACTCTCCCTGGGGTTCAGCCTGCTCTTTATTGTTGCGGGCGTGCACAAGCTGAGTAATCGCCTGCGTTTTCAGGGCATTGTCGAAGCTTATCAAGTACTACCAGGAAGCTGGGCGCCACTGGCAGTTGTCGTTATAGGAATAACTGAAACCATTCTTGGGGTTTCCTGGCTAATTGGAAACTCGGCATTAATTCCTTTAGCAAGTGCAGTACTGCTAAGCGTCTATGTGGTAGTCATCTCCATTAACCTGTATCGCGGCAGAACCTATATCGATTGCGGTTGTGGCTTCTCTGCCTTTGCGGGCAAAACTGAAGTGGATAGCGGAATTCAGCAACTGTCTTTTGGCCTAGTAATGCGCAATTACCTGCTAATTGCCCTGGCTATTACTGCGACTCTTCCTTCCACAGAAAGAGTGTTAGGAGCAATGGACTATTTTGGTATCGTTGCCGGTTTACTGGCAGTGCTGCTTATTTATAGCGCCATGAACCAGTTATTGAGCAATCACAATGCCATCGGTGCCTGGAGGAATGTCAGTGGTTGAAGCGCTAGTCATTTCTAACATTGTGCTGTGGCTGATAGTCGTCGTATTGTCACTGTTGGTTTTTGCGCTTACGCGTCAGATAGGAATCCTCCATGAACGGGTAGCACCGGCCGGTGCTTTACAGCCCACTAATGGCCCCAAGGTCGGTGAACTAACCAATGAGATGCAACTCACTGCTATCGACGGTAGCAGCCATCGCATCGGCGGCAACGAGGCTGGCGGTCTCGCTTCCTTTATATTGTTTATCTCACCAACCTGCCCGGTGTGTAAGTCCCTGGTACCAACAGCCAAGTCCCTGGCAAAGTCTGAACAGCCGCGCATGCGTTTGTTTTTTGGCAGTGATGGCGAAAACCTGGACCAACACAAACAATATGTAAAAGATTTAAAGATCGAAGACTATCCTTACTTCGTGTCCGAAGCGCTTGGTATGACTTATCAAGTCAGCAAACTGCCCTTTGCAGTGTTAATTGGCGCTGACGGGACATTGCAGAGTAAAGGCCTGGTTAATACCAGGGAACACCTGGAAAGTTTAATCGAATCCATGGACAGCGGCATTGCAACTGTGCAGGAGTATGTAAGCGCACAAATGGATTCTTCCGAATCAGAATATGCAACATCAGCAGTGGAACAAAGCTCATGAAAATAGACAGAATAATTGATCGCACCTACTACTGGATTGATGACAATGCCCGGCGCACGAGTCTGGCGCTGGCGCGTAAGCTTTCTCGCCGCAACTTCCTGTCCAGGTTAGGCATGTTCATCGCAGGGGCGGCATCATTTCCATTACTTCCGGTGGCAAGATCCTTTGCCCAGGATTCGGTACTGGAAGTGGGTGATCCTGAAAGCTGTGACTACTGGCGTTACTGTGCCATGAGTGGAACGCTTTGTTCCTGTTGTGGAGGATCTTACACTTCCTGTCCCCCCGGATCCGAAGCTTCGCCAATAACCTGGGTTGGCACCTGTACGAATCCTGTAGATGGTCGTGCCTATCTCATGTCTTATAACGATTGTTGCGGAAAAGCAGTTTGTGCGCGTTGTGGTTGTCACAACACCGAAGGTGATAAGCCAGTTTATTTCAATAGTAATAGCAGTACAGTGCTATGGTGCTTTGGTACTGAAAACACCAGTTATCACTGTACCGTTTCGCTAGTGCTGGGCGCACAGGACGAAACCGAATAGAGAAGTTCAATGATTAAGCGATTTACATTAATTGCAGTTGTCTTTACGTTACTCGCTCCATCAGTCTTCGCCGCGAGCCCACGCATAAACTATTTACTTTACTGCAGCGGTTGCCATCGACCCATGGGGGAAGGCAATCCACCAAATGTGCCAACATTACATGGCGAATTGGGGTTGATGATGAGCGTGCCAGAGATGCGCGGCTATCTAGCACGCGTTCCCGGTTCTGCCCATGCGCCAATTACCGATGCAGAGTTAACGGATGTACTGAACTGGATGTTGGAACAGTTCAACGCTGACACTTTACCGGATGACTTTAAGAAACTAACCGTCGATGAAGTAACGGCAGCTCGGGCTGAAATCCTGGCTGATCCTAACGGATTCAGAGCAGACTTCTGGAAGCCATACGACTTCTCAGAATACGAAAAATAGTAAGAATAGATTAAGAACCGAGGATCAAAAAATGACCGATGAAAAAATGAATCGTCGCGATGCTATTAAGAAAACTGTTAATGCCGGGATAGCGGCTGGCGCGGTTGCCAGCTTTCCTCACTGGATTCTTCCTGCATTAGCCCAGGGAGAAGAGTTGATTCCCTTTACCGACATGCCGGAAGATTTTAGTCGTGGGCCTGCCCGTCAAGGCGGCACCCATTTCCTCGACACCCGCATGATCGATGATTTCTATACCGACAATGACGACTTCTATGTGGTTCAGCATTACGGCCAGCCGGAATTAGATCTGGATAGCTATCGCCTGCGAGTTACCGGACTGGTAAACCAGGAATTGGGACTTTCCCTGAGTGATTTGCAGTCCATGGCGCAATTCGACATCGATGCCGGTTTTGAATGTGGTGGCAACAGGGCAGCGCTCTACCATGGCTTGATCGGCAATGCTAACTGGCGCGGTGTTGCACTGCGCAACATTCTCAACGAAGCAGGAATCCAGGACGGTGGTGAAGAAGTTGTATTCTTCGGTGGCGATATTGGTGTCGAAGAAATTCGCGATACCGAAGTGGAGCAGGCATTTGCACGCAGCCTGCCTGTTGCCGCAGCAATGCGCGAAGAAAACATGTTAGCCATGGAAATGAATGGTGAGCCGCTTCCGCAAATCCATGGTCGTCCGGTACGTGTTTTGATCCCTGGTTATTACGGTGTTGCTAACGTGAAATGGCTGGTCCAGATTCATGTACAGGATCGTCGCTACATGGGCAAATTCATGGGTCGCGACTATGTCACCCTGAAGAAAGAAGTCGTCGGTGGACAGGAGCGCTGGGTCGAAAACTCTGTTACCAAGATTCATTTGAAGTCTTCGGTTGTACGGGTTACCCGACTGGGTGGTACACACAAGATTACCGGTTTTGTTTTAAACGATGGCACGCCGCTTCGAAACGTAGAAATCAAGATTGACGACGGACCCTGGCAGGAAGCAACTATCGATTCGCGATCGTCGCAGTATTCATGGAAGTTGTTTACCCTCGATTGGGACGCATCGCCAGGCGATCATACTCTCGTCTCACGCGTAACCGATGCAAATGGAAACGTGCAGTTAACGGAAGAAGAAATGCCAGAAAAAGTCAGTCGTTGGGAAAACTATGCGCAGTTTCCACGCACAATTAGAATTTCTTAGCATACAAGCAGTCTTTTTCATGTAGGAGAGTTAAGTAGTTTTAGGGAATGTACTGCTTTTAAGGAGTAGTAGAGGCCTATGAAACTTTCTGAAGATTTTCATTCTGAGCTGTTACAGATCAGAAATGAGCTGCACGCTGATTTCGCAATAATCGCCCAGATTATCGACACTGAATATACTGTCATTGATATCGCATCGGATTTCGATGTAATAAGCCAGGGTCAGCAATTCGTTACCGAAGACACTTTTTGCAATGATGTATTTAATACAGGAAAGATGGTGCGCTACGCACACGTTGGTAGTGTGCACGAATTAACGTTGCATCCAGTGTATGAGGCAATGCAGTTGGAAGCTTACCTGGGAATTCCACTTTTCCACGAAGACAAAGTCGTGGGTACCCTGAATTTTTCTTTCTATGATCCCCGTCAGCCAGATTTCACCGATGAAGAAATTGCGAAATCTCAGGCACTGGCAGATCGCATCGAACAGGCGATTGTAGAATAATCTAAAGGGATTGCAGCACACCACAGGTGTGCTGCATGGTCTTAACCCTAAACGGCAATTATGTTTTCTGCCTGTGGGCCTTTCTCGCCTTGAGTAACAACAAATTCTACTTGCTGTCCTTCGGCGAGAGACTTATAGCCAGTACCTTCGATGTTGCTATGATGAGCAAATACATCCTTTCCTGACTCTCTTTGGATAAATCCAAAACCTTTCTGTTCATCGAACCATTTAACGGTTCCAGTGACTCTTTCTGACATGCGTAATTTCCTATAGTAAATAATAAATAGTTCGTATATGCACGAACGACGTGCAAGAAATTGGGCAGTTACTTATAAACTACAGGACGAAGTAATTCTGAGATAACGACGAAATGGGTAGAATAAATAAATGGTTGGTTTCAAGCTGGCTGCACAATACAGAATGCTTAATAATCAGTCAACCTCTTTCCAATAGGAAAGTTACATATTCCTTCTAAATTGCAAGACCCTGCCTTTGAATTTTTCAGAATCAGATTTGAAATCTGTAATCCCTATTTGCTCTACTGAAAAACCCAGAGAACCCATGCGGAATATGAAATTTTTCCGAAATCCTCGGCCTGCTTCAACAATAATTACTTCGCATTTCGGTTTTGCAAAATGCTGAATGAAGTGAGATAAATTTTTTGAATGCTGCTCCTGATAGAGCAAATCGCTTCCTATAATCAGGTCGAACTGCCCAAAGTCTGCATTCTGGTCGTCTTCCCAGGCTGTCCTGAAAAATGGAATGTGCTTTCCATTATTGAGCTGTGTGTTGTACTGCAAGTAGTCACCAGCCGAAGGATGGATGTCAGTAGCGGAAATATCTGCGAGTCTTTCATTTAGAACAAGGCTGGCCAATCCAACGCCACAACCAATTTCAAGGATTCGCCGGCCTTCTATATTAATCTGTGTCATTAACTCAGCGAGTATCTCACCGGACTGCCAAACCAGTCCGAAGATAGGCCAATCCGTCGAAGATATACCGACAGACTGTGCTTCTCCATAGAAGTCCTCAAATTGGCTTTTATCGCGAAGACACCGGTAATGAATATCGTGTTTACCAATTTCTGCCGTTTGGTATCGATACCTTAATGCGGTCATTTGTAATCCAATCTGAGTCGCCAGGAGAGTAAATAGGCAAGCTCGTTTCTTCGAGCTTAGCTAAAACTATCGGCTGCCCAACTTAAAACTATGCTTTATTCCGTTCCGATTGCCACAGATAGAGCGGCAGAGCCAGAGACAAACCAATTGTCAGATTGAGCGCGATATACAGCCAGGGTTTTGGCCCTTCTTCGCGGGAGAACATAAACAGCCAGAATACGAATGAGCTGATGAACAGGTCAGTAGCAAAACCTGCTGATGCACCGTTGGAAAATAGCGCCTGGGCGAAGGCAATCAGATCGAACCCCTCATTTCCTGCAAATCCAACAAAAAAGTTTATTGGAATGGCAGCACCCAGCACTGCCATTACCATGTAAGCCGTCTTTAGATTCATTGTTTAGCTTCCTCTTAGCTCTTCAACCTATGAGCTAATTGTCGGCCAACAAGGAATTGATTCAATTAGCTCAGAGCTAATGAAAATCTACGGCTCTGTCTTCCTTTTTGTTGCCAATCTACGGCAAGGTGCCGGGCATTACTTCAAAGCCGGGATCAAACACCGTCAAAACTGACGCGAGAGAGAGTAATACCGAAGCATCCCCTTCTATCGAGCCAATACCATTTTGTAACTGCTCTGGCAGGGTAGCCTGCCCCATAATTACCGTATTCAAATCAGTTCGATTAATAGTAATAGTGGCATCGGGATCTTCAGCCAGGAATCCTTCTATGTTAATCAGTGTTCCCGAGCTCATTTCGATGACAAAAGTCTGGCCTGTGTCCGGAGTAATAAAATTAACGATGTAGTCATTGCCATCGGCAAGTGCGCTGTCAACTCGGGTGGCAACCGCATCCCACCACTGGGATGTGGTCATTGCCCTGGCCATGCTGGGGCTGGTACCTCGAGGAGCAGCGATAGTTTGCATACCATTACGTAGTTCCTGTCCTGCGGCTAGAAACACGTTACGCATGCTGGCGGATTCGTATTGATAACCCAGTTGTTCGAACACATCTGCCAGCAAGTTTTTCGCTTCCTGGTTCGAAGGTTCTGCGTAAACCAGCTTGTTGAGGATTTCCATGGCTAATCGGTATTCACCCGTGGCGTACAACTCTTCAGCCTTGGAAACAATTTCAACGGAGCCACCCATCATTTCCACGTAGAGTGGCGCACTATCTGACGGGGAAAGAGGAGCAAGAGTTGCCGGGTTACCATCCCAGTAACCGAGATAGCGATTGATAACGGCTCTGGAGTTATGAAATTCCGAACCATGGTACTGACGCACATTCCACTGTTGCTGCAGACTTTCCGGGACAAGGTATTCGTTGTGAATCTCATTGATGGTTACGCCCTGGTTTGCCAGAAATAACACCTGGTTATTGAGATTGGCATAGGCATCCCGCTGCGCGCGCATCACTTCCTGAATGCGATCGTTGCCCCAGCGTGGCCAGTTATGGGAAGAAACCAGAACTTCTGCTTCACGCCCGTAGCGATAGAGTGCTTCATTAATCTGTTTTGACCAGCTTAGCGCATCACGTACCAGTGCGCCCCGCAAGGTATAGACATTGTGTACCGTCGCGGTAATGTTTTCAGCCGCCCAGAAAACTTTCTGTTCGGGAAACCAGGTATTCATTTCCGCCGGTGCTTCGGTGCCCGGTGTATTCTGAAACACCATGGTGACGCCATCGATTGTGTACTCTTCAAAATCGTCTTCGATAACCAGTGTGGGCGCAATCAGACCGGTGGTACCGGCGGCAAGTCCCTTGCCAATGGCGGAATCCACCTGGCCGAAAGGGCTGGAAGGAATATTGCGGCCGTATTGCAGGCCTGCCCGTCTCGACATCGCATTACCGGCATAGACATTTTCTGAAATCGCCTCCGCCATAAAACCAATGGGTGCGATGACCTGCACATCACCGGCGGCAACCTCTTCTTCACTCACCACACCACGCACGCCACCGAAATGGTCTACATGGGAATGGGAATAGACCACGGCTCTTACCGGAAGCTCACCAAGTTGTTCATTAGCCAGGCTAAGCGCCGCATTCGCAGTTTGTTCTGTTAGTAAGACATCGAAGATAATCCAACCCGTGTCACCTTTTACCAGGGTCATATTGGCGAGATCGAATCCACGAACCTGATAAACGAAATCGGGAACGACCTCATACAGGCCATAATTCATGTTCAAAGTTGCCTGGCGCTGTAAGGAAGGATGAATACTGTCGTGATCTTCCCCCGTTAGAAGAAAATCATAGCGAGTCATGTCCCAAACTACCCTGCCGTTGGCAGCAGTGATCTGGCGATAATCCGGAGCCGCAATAAAGCCACGCCGGGATTCCCCAAAATCCCGCTCATCTTCAAACGGCAAGGATGACCGTAGTTCCTGTTGCAACTGCGCGGTACGTGCACTGGCTGTGTTTCCGCTCGAGTTAAAGTGCTCCTGTGCCCATGAACCGGGCAAAAAGAACAGGAAACAGAGCAGGAATGCAGCAGGGGCTGCCGGGAAAGATCTCATGGTATTCATAGTTTTCTCTTCTGTTGATCAACTTATGCAGAATATGGGGGCTGGAATTATAACCGCTCAGCCTCTCCGTGCTGAGAAATTGGTAAAATAAGCAAGGCACTGGTTTAACTTACCATCAGCTGTTCTGCCTCATTTTTATAAGCTGTTGTTTTTATTTAAATTTATCCATGTGGCATGGATCTCGCTCAGGAATAAGCAGGTATAGGGCAGATAACGGGCGGTACGCATCTTGAAGTGCGGAAAAGCATTTATCAATTGATAGTAACCGAATTGCATTTACAACGTCTTACTAACTACTGGGGAATGCCGCCAATAACCGCCTGACAATAACGAATCGAGTTCGAGGATTTTGGCAGTGATCAAATTACAGAACTTAAGCAAGGTCTACCGTACAGCTTATATGGAGACCACAGCGCTCAATGACATTAATCTGACCATTAACAAAGGTGAGTTTGTTGCCGTAATGGGGCCATCGGGTTGTGGCAAGTCAACGCTTCTGAACGTGGTAGGTATGATCGACGAACCCAGCAGTGGTGAATACTTCTTCGATGGTGAAGAAATCGGCCACCGCTCCGAAAATGACCTGGTAGACCTGAGAAAAGCCAATATTGGTTTTATCTTTCAGAATTTTAATCTCATCGACGACCTCACGGTTGAAGAAAACGTCGATCTCCCTCTACTCTATCTGGGCATTCCAAAAAAGGAACGGCGCAAGAAAGTTGCCGATGCCCTGGAACTCGTTGGCCTGGAAAACCGGGCCAAGCATAAGCCTCAGGAATTGTCCGGCGGTCAGCAACAGAGGGTTGCAGTAGCCCGTTCTGTTGTTGGTGATCCCAAGCTTATTCTTGCAGACGAGCCAACGGGAAATCTCGATACCAAGAATGGCGACGAAGTAATGGCCATGCTAAACAAACTCAAAGAGCGTGGCGCAACCATCTTAATGGTGACTCACTCACCAGAACACGGAGCGCGAGCAGATCGCATTATCGAAATGCTTGACGGAGAAGTCATCGGTGGAGACGCGGGTGCCAAGCTCTCTGTAGTGTCTGACAACACACCGCAAGATACTGAACAGTCCCAGGTGTAAGCAAAGGAAACTACTGATGATTGCTCACTACACCAAGATGGCACTTAAGGCGCTGATGCGTTTTAAGATGCATTCAGTAATTAGCCTTACCAGCCTGACTATCGGCTTTGGCTGTTTCTTGTCTGCCATACTTTTATCGAACTATGCCGATGGATTCGATCGTGGCTTTGAAAACTCAGATAGAATTTTCAATCTCATGATTCGTTCGGTAGGTGATAGCCCACTTCCCGATCGATTTCCCATTGTTAACCAGCCTGCCGCACGTTATTTGCGCACGACGTTTCCTGATATCCCAAACATTGTGCGTGCGACTTCAGGATTTCCCCAGGCGGTTAACTACAATGGACAATCCACTACCCTGGATACCAAGTATGTCGAGCCAAGATTCTTCGATATCTTTCCCCTGGAAACTGTCTACGGTTTAGCGCCGGGCGAAGACCTGCCGCCCAACTCCGCCATGTTAACGGAAGAAGGTGCGATGCTTATCTTCGGCCGTACGGATGTGGTTGGAGAACGTTTCATCGTTGAGAACGAACATGATGTAGTTGTGGCCGCCGTTGCGAGGCAACCGGACTTCCCTTCACACCTGTCTGCGGGTGTCGCCTTCTTTAATACCGATCTCTACATGCCAATCGAATTACCTGACGATCTGGTGCGTCAGAGCATCATTGAGAATGGCGGAGATCCGAACCAGGACCGTTGGGGAAACCAATCCGATTTTGTTCATATCGAGTTCCCGGAAGACTACCCCCTGGATATTGCTCAATTCAATGATCAGCTCGATGAGTTCGTGCAGAACACTATGCCTGAGGAGCTAGCAGCAATTCAGACCTTCGAGATTCTACCAATCAATGAACTGGTACCGACACAACTGGCCTTCGTAACCGGCGGGTTTGATCTGCCGGATATTCTGATTGTAGCCGGCGCCCTGGTATTACTCATTGGCTGTCTGAACTATTCGAATCTAGTGGTTGCGCAATTGTCTTTACGCAGCCAGGAAGTGGGGGTACAGAAAATTCTCGGGGCTAAACGCCTGTCGATTTTCGTTCAGTACTGTTTCGAAACCTTCCTGTTTCTGGTCATTGCGCTCTTTGTCACCATGGCAATCCTGGGATTTGTCTTGTCCCAGCTGCAGTCGACAAACATGGTAGGCATTAGTCCAATGCTGCTGTTTGCGCCTTCACTCTGGGGATCTATTGTTATCGTCATTGCGGCCATCGTCGCCATCGCTGGTGGCTATCCGGCATTGCGAACTGCCCTGGTTCCACTGGTAAGTATGATGCGCCCGAAAGGATCCAGCGGTTATTCCTCTCGCATGCGTAACATCATGGTGGGAACCCAGTTTTTTATTTCCGGCACCCTGATGATTTTGGCAACGGTTATGTTCATGCAGAACCAGGCCATGACGCAGCAACTAGATGGTAATGTTTTAAATCCAAAGATTGCGATTAATGTGCCGGCAGACACATTCGAAGTTGATCCTGATCTGTTGGCAACAGAACTGAAACGGGATCCGTCGGTAATTTCTGTTACTCAAGTCGATATACTCCCCTGGTCCATAAGTAACTCTGCTTCTACGTTTTCTCGCGAACGGGATTTAAACGGATTAACCGCTTTGCTATCCATCCACTCGGTTGGTTATGAGTATGTTGAAACAATGTCGCAACCGCTCAATGCCGGTCGAGATTTTTCACGGGAAAGAAGCAGCGACCTGTTACCGAACTCAGGGGAGCTCAATTCTTCCAGCGGTCCGTTTAACGTAATCATCGACGACATGGCGGCACAATCTCTCGGTTGGGAAAACGGTTCTGATGCTGTGGGTCAATCTTTCTACCGTCGTTACCAGGCCAACAACAATCGTGATGCAATTACTGTGGAGATGGTGGTCGTCGGAGCGATGAGTGATCGCAAATACGAGTTTCTGGATTTCAGTTCATTCGGAGTGGAAGGACATATTTACATGTTGCAGCCGCAAGAGGCGAATTACCTGATAGTTAAGGTGGATCGCTCGCAACTGAATGCAGGACTGCAGCATATCGATGATACATGGAACCAGTTAATGCCAGAAGTGCCGCTTAAGAGAGAGCTCGTCGATGACATTTTCTATCAAACTTATGGCATGTTTCTGGGCATCAGTGCCTCCATAGGAATTCTTTCCCTGTTCGGTTTCTTTGTCGCCAGTATTGGACTGCTTGGTAATGCCACGTTCATTACCAATATCCGACAGCGTGAAGTTGGTATTCGCAAGGTAATGGGAGCCAGCAGCAAACGCCTGTTGCGAATGCTACTGCTGGATTTTGCCAAGCCGATTCTTATTGCGAACGCACTGGCCTGGCCACTGGGATTCATAATGGGCCAGGTTTACACGTCATTTTTTGCAGCCCAGGTAAATATTAACTTCTTACCCTTCCTGGTGAGTCTTGGACTCTCAGTAGCAATCGCTTTCTCAGCCGTTTTTTCCCAGAGCATAAAGAGTGCTCGGGTGAGACCGGCGATGGTGTTGCGTTACGAGTAACGCCCCCGAACGGCCTTCATGTGCCTTATAGAGGTGTTTCTGTTTACAGATTCACCTCTTTTTTTTAGAGGCGCTTTTCCATCTTGATGATGACGTTGTCATGGCCGTTGGCGGCAATCTTGGTCTCCCGGGAAACTTCAACATAGCCACGAGCCAGGTAGAGAGGGTATCCGGGGACCGTTGACCCCAGTTCGATAGTTTTGAATCCAGCCTCTCGTGCGGCCCCTTCCCCGAGATCCAGTAACAGGGTGCCAATACCTTGCCGGGTCCATTGCGGGTGGGTATACATTGCTCGAATGCGGGCAGCTTCCGAAGTCGGATCGCTCAAGGAATCATCCCGCCCTTCGGTGTGATTGCCACCATACAAAGTTCTGCGCTTGCCCCAGCCACCGCAACCCACCATGACTGTCTCACTGTCTTTTATAGCTTCGATTACAAAGTAAGTCCCATCGTCGATCAGGGTTTGGTCCACTCCCATGGATTCCTTATTGGCTTCGATTTCTTCCGCAGAAAGAAACTCTTTCATGTTCTCTTCGATGGATAGCTGCATGAGCTTAATGATGGCGGGAACATCTGCTTCAGTAGCTATACGGTGAGTGAAGAGGGATTTGTCTTCTTCCATGAAATTCTATTTACCTTTGCTGTCGATAATTACTTAATAAACTACTAAACCAGTCACCGGCTAATTGGTCTTCTTCGCCTCGACATCGAATGATATATGGCTCTCCAGTAGTAGCACTGGAACTGGCAAGCTTAATAATGAAATCTTCGGTATTGTTTACCAGGTGAGCATTGCGTCGCATTTTCGAGCACAGATGGGCCCGGGCATCTCTGCCGCTGTAACGCCGATCATTGCGCACGAAGGAACAGCCTTCCCTGCCGACTTTGCTAATCAGGTAGTCGATTTCCCCATCCATGGATTGGGCAAGAGTCTGTTCAGGTAGCACTATCGCCAAAAAGAGTGAAACTCTTAGAAATTGTAAGATGCTTTTACTTGTGTACGACATACCAAAGAATTCTAGCGTAATCTTGCCAGGGAGTTGCGAAATGCTTCTGCAGTAATCTCAGCACGGTATTGCGCTAACTCATGACCAAGAGACACCACATACTCGACCGAGTTAAGTTCTACGCCATGTAAAGAGAATAAATCTGAGTTCAGCCGTTGCTCGGCCCGGATAAAGTCGGGATTCTGCACGGCTGCCTGAGCTTCGTAATAAATGTCATCATGCATCTGGTTACGGGTTGCCGTCGGCCTATCTGCTGACTCCCCATCAGGCGGCGTATTGTCAATCTGCACTATACCTTTGCTTTTCAGGAACTCGTAACTCCACTGGTCTTCGCTATAGAACCCCGGAAGAAAATGTACCCTGGTTTCTTCTTCCTGCCAGAGCTCATTTAGTTTCTGGGCAACGTTTCTCATACCGCCCTGGTTACCACCGCTATCGCCCAGCAGGATAATGTCGGTAAATTCATGGGCCGCATAGCTCCTTGTTATATCCATGAGCAGTGCTTCGAAGGTTTCCGCAGAAAGACTCACTGTACCAGGAAACGCCATGTGTCCAGACTTTTCATCAATGCTGCCTTCAGGAACAAATTTCACCACCGGCGCAATAAGAGCATTGCCTATTTCCCTGGCGATATATGGCAACACGGTTTCCAACACGTAATTGTGTTTGCCAGTCACTGTAAAAGGACCATTTTGCTCCAGACCGCCGGTGCCTATGATTACTGTAGTGTTTCCAGCGGCAATAAGATCCCGTACCTCTATCCAGGTGAGCTCTTCTGTCCAAAGACTGTTACCCGCATCGATGGGGCTCACTGCATCCAGCGCATAGTAATCCTGGGCCAGCACGACAGAATAAGAGCCAGTAAGCAGGAGAATTATTAATAATTGTCGAACCCAAATTTGAAATCTCGCCATGGTGATCTCCAGAGGCAATAATCAGCCTTGTTTTTCTTTCAGACCAGTTAAGTGTCGATAGATGACTTCAGCGTTTGGCCTACGCCAATGACAACTGAGCTCACCGGAGCTGTTGTTGAATAGCTTTTCCACTTCAAACTTCATTATCAGCCAGTCTGGTTCTTTCAGCTCCATACTTATGTGATTAACTGCTTCGTTCAGAGGCTTATTACAGAGTATGGTGTAAGGGAGATGAGCGTAGAAGGTCTGGTTAGCGATAACCAGTGTACCCGCAACCATGGTCTGCCATCCTCGCGAAGATTGCTTTCGTTCTCCCTTGAAGTTCCTGAAAGCAAGGGCGCAGCTGGTACCTTCTTCATCGAACAGGATGCCTTCCTGCATAAACCTGGATCGGGTTTCTACCGGTACTTTGCGTAGCCCAAACAAAAGATAAAAAAAGGCTCTTGGCCATTTTTCTATTTACGCTTGAATAGTTTGAACCAGAACATCAGCTCGAAGATCGCTCCGACACCGATGAAAAATACCAGGCTAAACATACTGCCAACGGTGTAGCTAAGTAGTGCTGCCAGTGCCAGACATAAAATAACAAGCCAGCGAGCTTTCAGTGCCATAGAGAATATCCTCGTAATACTATTGTGACTTTCTACCGTGAATGAGCAGGCAGATCAACCGTAAGACATCGAACCATCAGAGTTTCGAGTCAGGCCGACCATGCGACTGAGAATGGTCTGGAATTCATGCTCGTCTATGTCAATATACTCGACCACTCGCCCATACAGAGTAATGGTAGGCACGCCTCGCTCGCCAAATTCTTCCTGGGCCTGTTTCAGGCAATAGAGAATGATGCGTTCCTTCTTATTGAGGCCATCGCGGACATCGGGAATATTTTCGTAGGGGTCAGAAGTCGTCATGGTAGAAATACTATGCTATTTAGCGGCTGCTTTCGATTCGTATTCCCTGATCAGCTGTTGTGTACTGGCAGCGAGCATATTGTAGCCCTGTTTTTCGTAAGACATGATCAATTGAGTTTCGATGTTTCTCGCTTCCCTGAGAATTTCGCCTTTTCTTTCTTCGTCTGCTTCCCCATTAGCCTTATCGATTAGCGCCTTTATATCGTCGAGAAGGTGGCCTTCATAGGGTTTAGCAAAATCAGTTTTGCCTGTGGAAGACGCGCCCGAGTCTTTTTCGATGTTTTCACGTTCTTCTTTAAGCCGAATATTTTAGTGCGGGGAGATAATGAGTTTCTCAGTATTTCCTAGCAGTGTTCACTTGATTTAATCCATGATATTTCTGGCACAAAAAAGGCCAGAAAACTGTCTGGCCCTTGGTTATTTTGCTAATCAGCGAGCAAACTATTCGAATCGAAAATAGCGCTTCACCGATCGCGGTCCAACTTCCGCGCTATAAATGATGCCGTCTTTATCGGCGACTATACCTTCGCCACCGGAGCTGCCAGCATAGGGTCCGTAGTTGGCATCGAAAGGATCGGGAATAAAGAAATGCACTTCGCCGGTTCTGGCACTGCCGATGCGAATGCCACGACGCCAATCGCCATGGCCAGAAGCAATATTGGATTCAGAATCCACCGCATAGAGCATGTCGTTGTCATCGATATAGATACCGCTGTTACGACTGAATTGATACCAGGCATCGATTAGGTTGCCTTCCTGATCAAATATCTGGATGCGGTTATTGGTACGATCAGCAACGAACAGTCTGCCCCGTGAATCCATGGCCAGGCCATGGGGTGTATCGAATTCCCCGGGGGCTGATCCTGGCTGACCCCATTCCATCAAGAAATTGCCATTGGCATCGAACTTCACAATGCGACCATTACTATCGCCGCCGTGACCATCGGCTACAAAGATGTCACCGTTAGGTGCAACGTGCACATCGGACGGCATGTTGAAATGATTACGATCATCACCCGGTACGCCAGGTGTGCCCAGCGTTAACAGTCGATCGCCCATGGGAGAAAACTTCACCACGATATGGCCTTTGCCTACTACGCCTGGCGGTAAGTTAAACGGCGCATCGGTTACCCAGACATTACCTTCATGATCGACGTGAAAGCCATGGGGTACCGCAAAGATGCCACCGCCAAAACTCCTGACCATATCGCCATCTGAATTAAACTTGAGTACCACCGGCAGATCGGATTCGGCACAACCACGCACCGGATAACCGCCACGAATGGAATCAGAACCACAGCGTTCGGCAACCCAAACCGATTTTCCATCGGGATCGATGTCGATAGCGCTGACTGAACCCCAGTCACGCCCATTGGGCATTTTCAAATGGCCGGTGACGATCTGATAAGGGTTCGGTAACTCGTTCACCGGTTCCATATCAGATTGCCCGTAGGCAGCTACGCTTGAGAAGAACAACAGAATTGTTAGCAATGTGCCCGGGAGTTTCATTTACTCCTCCTAGTATTATTCGTTTTTTTCTATTTGTTTTTTCGATTCGTTTTTTTCAGGTCCAGAGACAGAAATGCAGAGCGGAGCTCTGCATTTCTTAAGGTCTTTGAACTGCGTTGAATTAGAGTCTTGAACGCTCTAGTTCAACATCGGCGTTGCGCCACAGTCCTTCGAACTGTCGGTTAACAAGAATCGCTTCCTGTTCTTTGCCCTGTGCTTCCAATGCCTGGCCAAGACCGAAAGTTGTCCAGCCATTGCGCTGATTCCACTCCAGGTCTTTGCGATACACCTCTTCCGCTTCTTCAGGACGGTTGGCATCCAGTAATGCTGCACCCAGGTAGAGACGCAATGACTGTGACCAATCAGGTGGCTCGGTGTAGTTCAGGTTGTCCTGATACTCAATGGCGTGGCCATAATGAAGAATGGCGCCGTCGAGGTTGCCTTTGGCTTCTTCGATCTCACCTAACAGTGCATGCATGGCAAGACTCAGTACGTGATCAGCTGGTGTTGGACCAACGCCTGAATCGTTCACACCATCGGCAGTAATCTGTTCGCGTAATGTTGCGAGTTCTGCTTCGGCCGGCCCAATGTGACCCATGGCAGCGTGTGCACTGCCCATGACGTAAGACCACATACCTACCAGGTAAGGAGTGACGGCCTTTTCCTTATTGGCCTGATTATTTGCATGAATCTTGTCCCAATTGCCAAACACTTTGTCCATAACCCATTCGTGGGCAATAGTCTTATCAGAACCCTGTCCTGGAATTTGACTACCCGCATTTCGCGCTGCTGCTTCGTTAGCAGCCTCGTAGTTACCTTGCAACATGTTCGCGTAGCGAACGAAGTCCAGTGCGTGTGGCTTGTGGATTTTGTGTGAAAGCGGATAAGTGCCGATCATTGGGAAGTTGTTATCGCCCCAAATCTCTGCGAACTGATCGTCTACAATTTGTGAACGCTCATTGGTAATAATGGCTTTCTCGTATTCACCAACCCGAAGGTAAATGTGACCAGGCATGTGCACCATGTGGCCAGAGATTGGCACAGTGCCTTCCAGTTTCTGTGCCGATGGCATTGCCAGCTCGGGCTGGTCAGAACCTTCCATTAAGTGAATGTATAAATGGTTAGCGCCTGGATGATCGTGTTCGATTTCCATGGCGGCTTCCAGGGCAGCCTTGCCTTCGATAGTGCCAGACTTCGGTGAGCCATCCGCTTCCCAGTAATCCCAGCGTGTGGTGTTCATGTAGGCTTCGCCAAAGATAGTGGCGATGTCAGCGTCATCCGGATATTGCGCATGTAACTGGCGCATGGCGTCCAGGAATGCAAAGTCTCTTTCGACTCGGTCAGGAATGGCGTCTTTGTTATAAAGCACAAAGGTCGCATTGATCAGATCCCGTTCCCGCTGAGTGCCGTTATTGGCAAGCTCCATTGCTCGACGAATTGCAGCGAGACCAGCTCCTTGTGGATCATCCGGCATGCCGGCATAACGGCTATTGGGATTGGGGCCAGCTGCGTGGGCAATACCCCAGTGTGGCATTGGGCTGTCTGGATCCAGTCGGGCTGCTTCCTGATAGGAAGCGATGGATTCTGGAAAATAAAAGCTCCAGGCCATACGAATACCCTGGTCAAAAAAGGCCTGGGCTTCGGCTGAATCAGTTGCAATAGGACGACTGTAGTTACCGCCACCAGGAACCAGAATCGCCAAGGCATCACCGTCCTGAGCGTAAGTTGTTGAAATTAAACCACTAAATATGGCTGCAGCGCTAAATAGTGCAATGAGTTTGCGCATGGACCTCTCCTCGAGTTTATTGTTCGGTCTATTTTTGTCGTATTACAGGCATCGCGCCTGTAAAGCAGACCGGCAGTATACTCCGAACGCTGGAGTCAGAGTAGATGGTTGCTGGAATTGCATTGCAGCTGCGCTGGGCATAAGGTTAGGGCTATTAGATACGCTGCCTTCATAACCAGGTAACAATAATGAAAATAATGGCCATGATTAAAGAGCTCAGGGTACTTATTCGAAAATTTTTCTCACTCTTCCTTCTATTTACCTGTGCTAGTTCTTTCGCCCAGGTAACTGGCATCCCGCTGGAAGAAGCAGAAGCTTATTCCGGGATAACCGAATCCCGTTTGATGTTTCAGGAAAACTGCGCCGTTTGCCATGGTGAAAATCTGGAAGGCGCTGCCCAGGGAACCCCGCTTCGCGGTGATTTGCTCCATGGCGAATCCATGGATGAAATCATCGAGAGCATTACTACCGGTTATGCCACTGCAGGCATGCCGAGTTGGCGCGATATTTTTGCGCCAGTAGAAATCGCCGGCTTGGCGATGTACATACTCGAAACCCGAAACAATGTTGGTTATGCAACTTCCAATTACGATGCGCCACTGGAAATTCCCACCGAAGAGTTTGCCACCGAGCATCACAGCTTTCGTTTCGAAACAGTTGTCACAGATTTAGAGCCACTGCCATTCTCTATTGCTCCCTTACCCGACGGCAGGATTCTTGTTACGGAAAAAACTCACGGTGTGCGCATCATCAATACCGATGGCAGCAAGTCAGAATTAATAGAAGGCACACCAGCTGCCTACGATGACATTTATCGGCTGGAATCCCGCATCGATATCGAGCGGGGCATGGGTTGGTTGTTCGATATTGATTTACACCCTGACTATGAAAACAACGGCTGGATTTATCTTTACCACAGCGACCGTTGCGAAGATTGCAATGAAATTAGCCGTGAACAGGGGCGTCCCGTTTCCATGAATCGCCTGGTGCGGGGCAGACTCGAAGCTAATCGATGGATCGACGAGGAAGTTATCTGGGAAGCGCCGAAAGAAGATTACTTTTTTGCCGGAGACGTGGGTGCTGGTGGGCGTGTTGCATTCGACAATCGCGGCCATGTTTTCTTTTCACTCGGCATGAAGTGCGGAGGCCAGGGCGGCGGCATACAGGATTTATCCACGCCATGCGGCAAGATTCATCGCGTAAATGACGACGGCAGTATTCCCCCGGATAACCCTTTTTATGGTCGCGAAGATGTTTATCAAAGTATTTACACCTATGGTCACCGCAGCCCCCAGGGCCTGGAGTACGATGTAGTCAACGGTGAGATCTGGCAAAGCGAACACGGACCACGGGGCGGCGATGAAATAAATCGTTTATTGCCCGGTGAAAATTACGGCTGGCCATTGTACTCACTGGGATTGCAGTACGACGGCACCCGGGTAAATGGAAGAGACCTTGGTATTCCCTTCGAACTGTCTGACATTCAACAACCGGTTGTGGATTTGACGCCTTCTCCTGCCGTATCCAGTTTCATCATTAGCGACAGTGAACAGTTTCCCAACTGGCAAGGCGAATTTATTGTGGGTTCTTTGAAGCTAAGAGCCTTGTTTCGAGTGACTATAGAAAACAATCGCTTTGTAGAAAGAGAAACCCTGGCTGAAGGTGTCGGGCGCATTCGCGATGTCGAACAGGGAATCGATGGCACAATTTACCTTTTGATCGAACATGGCGCCGGGGGCCAGATCCTGCGACTAATTCCTACAGCTTGAGCAAAAAAGCCTGAAAGTGTGGTTCCAATCCCAGTTTTGCGGGTTTTCAGTCTTTCCTTTGGTAATTCCATTAAAAGAGTGTGACGTCGGTAACTCTTTTCTCCCACTTTCCATCCTAAATTACGTCGTGCTGATTGACTAAATTCGCTTTGGCAGCAAGTAGTTAGCAGCGATATTTGTAAGAATTTTCTTAGGACGACGAACAATGCAGCCGGTAGGATTCTTAGACAACACCAACGAGGACAGTCGCGAGATCACTGAACCCAGTGAAATCAATGACATTCTTGATCAAGCCTGTAACTTTGACTGGATCTTTGACTTCCTGGTTCTGAAGGGTAGTAAGATATCTTCATTTCCCGCACAGATAGTCTCTTTCGATGAAGCTTCGAGCACTCTAACTATGCTGGGCGAATTTTCGAAGTTAAGTGGTAATCGAAAAGGTAAAACCTACTTCCGTGCAACTAACGGTGGCCTATCGATTACTTTTCAGTGCGCCCAAAAAGACAGCAGTGAAGTACTTACTGGCAAACTGTGTAATTTTCGCTTTCCGGAAAGTATGCGTTTTTCCCAACAGCGCAGTGCCGTGCGAATAAACTTCGACAAAGAGCAATCCATTCCTGTTTCTTTCTACGCAAACGTCGACAATCTGTTTACAGGTAAAATCGTAGACCTTTCCGAAACCGGGGCGAAAATTAAATTCGTCGGTAATATTCTGGAACATACCGAAGCATCTGAAATCATTGCAGACTGCAGACTCAAGCTTCCAAGCGAGATGATAATCGAATCCCGTGTTCAGGTACTGGGTTGCGTTTACGATGAATCTGCAGATATAAGTTTTGTAAGATGCAAGTTTTTACAGCTCCACGATAATAGTGAATTGCAGCTCAAGCAGTTTATCTATCACTACCTGAGCGAGCAGAAACAATAACTTTAGTGGGTTTAATTCGCTAGCCAAATAGTTTCCCTCAAGCTATCTTCCCACTACACTCTCTCGATTAGACTATTCGATAGTCTTTATTGGATGACCTATGACGAAAGAAATTTTTCGTGACGATGCCTATGTGCAATCCTGTGCTGCTGTAGTGGTGGAAGCAGATGAGCGCGGCGTAATCCTCGATCAAACCGTGTTCTATGCCGAGGGTGGAGGACAGCCGGGTGATATCGGATCGATTACCACTGCAGACGGTAGTTCGGTACAAGTTGTCGGCACCTACTATGACAGAGACGGTCGCGGCATTCTCCACGTATTAGCCGACGGTGAAAACCCGCCGCCAGCAGGCACCGAAGTCACAGCAGAAATCGATTGGGAACGACGCTACAAGCACATGCGTATGCACAGCTGTCTGCACTTGCTGTGTTCGCTGGTTGAGGGCGGAGTTACTGGTGGCTCTATTAGTGTAGAAAAGAGTCGACTCGATTTCGACTTACAGGATGTAAAGCTCGATAAGGAAGCACTGACTGAAGGTCTAAACAAACTCGTTGCGGAGAATCATGCCTTGAGTGCCAGCTGGATTACCGACGAAGAAATGGAAGCACAGCAGGATTTGGTACGTACTATGTCAGTCAAACCTCCGAGTGGTGAAGGCCGAGTGCGACTTATGCATGTAGAAGGCGTGGACCTACAACCCTGCGGGGGCACTCATGTTAAAGCTTCTGGAGAAATCGGTGCAGTGAGGGTGAGCAAGATCGAGAATAAAGGAGCTAGAAACCGCAGGGTAAATATAGTCTTCGATGAATAATAAAAAGGAAAATAGCTATGAGTTTGACCGCTTCCATTCACCGTAACGGCGCTTTCTTTTTTGCGGCATTCATTCCTTTTGCCATTGTCGCCTTTGGCTATAACTTTTTTGTAAGAGAACTTTCATCTTTCGTAACCGTCCATCACATACATGGTGTTGCTATGTTTGCATGGATGTTTTTGTTGGTGGCGCAGGCAAGCCTTATTCGCGCTGGCAACAGAGATCTTCATCGCAAGCTTGGAAAAACCTCATATGCGATTGTGCCTGTCATTGCAATTTCTACGATTCTATTAGCGCATCATACCTGCGGGGAACGCCAGGGAGAGCAGTTGGGCCCATTATTGCTTGCCCTTCAAATATTTTTATTGCTTCAGTTTTTGATTATCTATTTCAATGCGATTCGACACCGAAAAAGCCCAGATGTGCATGCCCGCTGGATGGTAGGGACTGTAATGCCAATGATCGATCCGATCTTTGCACGCATTATCAATAATTTTTTCTCAACGGATATCCCATCGGTATTTTTAACATTTGGTGCAACCAATATCTTAATACTGATCCTGATCAGTTGGGATTGGAAGGCTCACTCTCGCAGAGACGTGTTTATTCCATTACTAATTATTTGCTTAGCGACACAGATTCCTATTCTCGCACTCATTCCTTCGCCAGGCTGGTTTGAAGTGTGGAGCGGATTTGGTGATTGGTTTTTAGGCTTGCCCCTCTAATAGAATTAAATGAGTAAGTGAAATGGAAGAAATAGTACTAGACGTATTCACTGATTACGTCTGACCCTGGTGTTATCTCAGTACCGAGAGTATTGAAAAATTAAAAGAAAACTATCCGGTAAAGATTCGCTGGATACACTTCCCACTGCATCCCGATACACCCCAGGAAGGTCGCAGCCTTGAAGACCTGTTTCCCGGGCGAGACCTGACGCCGATGAAAGAGCGAATGAAAGGGCTCATGGCCGAAGCGGGCCTTCCCTACGGTGATCGTTCTCACACTTACAATAGCCGCCTGGCCCAGGAGCTGGGGAAATGGGCAGACACCCAGGCTGGTGGAGAGGCAATTCACGATTTGCTTTATAGGGCTTACTTTGTCGATAACGTAAACATCGGTGATATCGAGGAACTGGTGAACATTGCAAGCAGAGCAGGGCTGGATGAAGATGCCGCGCGTAAAGTCCTGGAAGAACGGGAATTTGAGTACGAAGTGGATGAGGACTGGCGCTTATCCAGGGAAATTGGCGTTACCGGAGTGCCGACTTTTTACAGTAACGACCTGGCCGTGGTGGGCTGCCAACCATACGAAACCCTGGAACGATTCCTTAAGCACTTAATCGAATTACGCGAACAAGCCCCTGACTAGCTCATCGACATGAGTTCGACATTGCCACCTTAACTGGTAATGTCATTACACACATGGACTTCGTGCACATAATCCATTGGGCTTATCTGTTCAGCGATAAACCGTATGATTTTCCCATCTCGCGTCGTCAGTGCCTGTCTGATTCTTCTGCCTTCTTCTTTAATTTGTGTCAGTAACATAAAAAGAAACTGCATCGATACCTGTGTAGCCATTGAGGGCATCACTACGGGGAACTCCTTCGAGTATGTCTACCGCCAGCTTTTCATTCTGCATGGACTCTAATGCTTTCTTTATTTCGGCTGTGGACAGGCCGTATTCGCCAAGAAAGGATTGTAGAAAAGAAGTAGCGCTTTTACGTCGTAGATCACTAACCAGGATTGCTGTTTGCGCGGTAATTTTGTTCCGAAGGGCCGGATCGAAAACCGATTCGGCCACCAGGTCTTGAATAAATTCTACTTCGTGGGCAAGGTCTAATTCGTTTATGCGCCGCCTGTAATTGCTTAATTGGTCAGTCACTTCATAAACTCACATTGCATTGCTTAGTTTAACCCGACATGGGATATTTCTGGGCCATAAATCTACAGCTATATAGAGAAGAAACAATGGCGGAAAGAACAGCACTGATAACTTGCGTCGATCGCTACATGGGCAAGGCAATAAAGGAAAATTTTGAAACCCAGGGAATCAAAGTTTTAACTGGTGAATATCCCATGGCTTCCCAGGAGGAATGTGAAGCGCTGGTTAAATCGGCGGGGCAGGTAGACATCCTGGTGGCAAACCTGGCTGAACCACCCATGACCGGACCGGTGCAGAACATCGATAACAGTGACTGGAACAAGCTGTTCGACTCCCTGGTGCATCCACTCATGTATCTGGTTCGGGCCGCCATACCCCAGATGGTGGAGAGGAAGTCAGGCAAGATCATTGCCATTACCAGTGCGGCACCATTAAGAGGCATCCCCAATAACGCCGCTTACTGTGCGGCAAGAGGTGCGCAGAACGGATTCATCAAAGCCGTTGGCCTGGAACTTGCCCGTAGTAATATACAGGTGAATGCTATCGCCCAGAATTACATCAACAATAACACCTACTATCCCGACGATATTCTCGATAATAAAAAATTTCTGGATCACGTGAAACGCAATGTGCCAACAAACCAGGTGGGCAAAGCAGAAGAAACGGCAGAACTGGCAGCCTATCTCGCCAGTGAAAACTGTAAACACATGGTAGGTCAGTTAATCCCACTTGCGGGAGGCTGGACTACCTAGCTTTGTATTAGTTAAGTTCCGGTGGTCCTTCTTGCTGACGGTCAGGATACAGAGGCTGTGAAGACATCTGATGATAAGCAAGAACCAGCCAGTCCTGCATTAAGGCCCTGGCCATTATGTTGATTTCCGGATTTTGGATATCCACCGCATCCGGTTGGGTAAATTCCATTAATCCCTGCACTACCGCACGCACCTGCAACAATCCCAGGCCAACCCGAAAATTGTCTCCATTTGGACCGTCTCCATCTTCCGAGGCGCGGGGCAATGAATCGCCACCGGTAATATCGCGAACATCCAGGGCCAGTTGTGGCGATTTTTTGCGCACTAAATCGAAGCTAAGCTGGAGACTGGCTCTACTAAAGATAGTGACATCCCGGGATTGCTCGAAATACGGCTCTTCAGACAACATGCTCTAATCCATGAACTAATACCCCACACCTTCCTGGCATGGTTTTATAAGTATAGACAGGGATTTTTCACGACGAAGAGAAATGCGGGGAAAAAATTGGGACTTGCCTGGCAACTACACTAACTTCGAATCGCGCCCTTGCCAGAAGGGTTTACGTAATTCGGTTTTCAGGATCTTGTTAATAGGTGAAAGCGGCATTGGCTCCTGGCGGAAGGTCACGCTCACCGGGCATTTATAGCTGGCGATGTTTTCTTTACAGAAGGCTATGAGTTCCGCTTCAGACAATTGTGCTCCATTTTCGAGTTTAACGACCGCGTGGACTGCTTCTCCCCAGGTCTCGTGTGGAATACCGATAACCGCACACTGATGAATCGCCGGATGATCTTCCAGCACATTCTCCACTTCGATGGGGTAAATGTTTTCTCCGCCGCTGACAATCATGTCTTTAACGCGGCCTTCAAGAAACAGGAATCCTTCTTCATCCAGATAGCCGGCATCACCAGTGTGATACCAACCGTCTTTTAGTGCTTCCGCGGTTTGTTCCGGCATGTGCCAATAACCCGTCATGATATTTTTACCCCGCGCCAGAATTTGTCCGACGGTATTGGGCGCAACCTCCTGGTCATTTTCGTCGGCAATAATCAAATCCACGTGGTTCACTGCACGACCGACCGACCCGAGCTTGCTAGAGTTCGGTCCTTCCAGAACGTGATACTTCGAATCGAGACTGGTAAGAATGGGCGCCGCTTCTGTCATGCCATAGGTCTGGAAAAATTCTGTATTGGGAAAGCCTGTAAGAATGCGACTTAACAAGGCAATGGATAGCGGTGCGGCACCGGAAGCCAGCATCTTTAAAGACGAAAGATCGTAGTCACTGAGTTCAGGGTGATCCAGAATCATCTGGTACATAGTGGGCACCAGGGTCGCCGAGTTGATTCGATACTTCTCTATGTCTTTCAGCATCTGCGTTACATCAAACCTGGGAAGAATAATGACATGCCCTCCCAGCGCAGTACTGCTGAATACCCGTGACCCAGCGGCCAGGTGAAACAGCGGGCCTATTATCAGGAACGCCCAGTGTTGCTGCATGCGGTAAAGCGGTATGGAGCACTCCGTGTTGTATTTGAAATTGATGTGACTGAGCATCACACCTTTCGATCTTCCGGTAGTGCCACCGGTATAAAAGATGATGACTGTTTCATCATCTGAACTGGGGCACAGTTCGCCATAGGCTTCTTCGTTAATGATGTCACAGATGGCCTGTTCATAAGACAACATGCCACTGGGCGGATCGATATCACCGCAACAAACGACAGCGCTAATGCTCGGGCATTGTTCCTTTATCTGTTGCGCCTGATCCAGGTAATGGGGATCGACAATTAATACTGTTGGCGTGCAATCCTGTACGCACTCGATCATCTCCCGTAGCGCCAGCCTGAAGTTGACCGGCACCATGGTTGCTCCAATCAGAGCCGGTGACCAATAAGATTCAAAACAGACGTTGGAATTTAAACCGAGAAAAGCAACTCGATCACCGGGTTGAACACCGAGGTTTTTAAAAAGCGTTGCAGCGGCTACACAACGATTTTTGGTTTCTATCCAGTTCTGGGTTTTGCCAAGAAAAGTGATGGCAGGCTTTTCTGGCCACTTTTCGGCAGCGGTAAAAAGCAGATCGGTTATTCGTACTGGCTGATTTGTTTCCATTCTTTAATGCTTCCTGTTATTCACTGGCTCCAGCTACTACTTCGTCGTCATGTAACCTGGCAATCTGACCACTATCCAGGCCGAGTATCTCTGCAAGAATTTCATCGGTGTGTTGACCAAGCAATGGCGCCGGCTTCGGTGGTTCAGTTTCCAATCCAGCGAATTGCATGGCCTGAGACGGCACCAGGTAGGAACCAATTCCCGGCTGTTCGATTCGATCGAATAAAGGATTAGCTTCCGAACAATCTTCATCGTTGCTAACAAATTCTTCAATTGACTGGTATGGACCCCAACATACACCGGCTTCATCTAAAGCTGGAGCCACTTCCGAGTAGTTCTTGTGGTTAAACCAGGGCGCGAAAAGTTCTCGCAGGCGCTCCCTCGCTTTGAAGCGATCTCCTTCCCGGGAAAAATCCAGATCTAAATCCTGCGCCAG
The DNA here is from genome assembly GCA_964616225.1 of uncultured Pseudohongiella sp. GTDB lineage: Bacteria > Pseudomonadota > Gammaproteobacteria > Pseudomonadales > Pseudohongiellaceae > UBA9145. Next base: position 256,039 of record CAZTTE010000001.1, on the reverse strand, counting down.
ACCGATAACCTGCAACTCTGTATCGGTAACTTTAATTATGGCATTCCACTGATTGGGGCTAACACCGACTATCATGACCCGCCGCCCATCTTTACACTCGAAGTCGTGGCCGAAGGTTCCAAAGATATGATTGCCCACGGGCTGGCGAGACTCCTGGTTTAATTCGGCCTCGGCGATGTAACCCAGATGCCCCATGGTCGCCATGGCAACGTCCGCCAACGCGAGCTTTACGAACTGACCTTCACCAGTCAGGCGACGATGTCTTTCGGCGGCCAACAATGCAATGGCGATTTGTTGGCCGGCTATTACATCCCAGGCAGGAAAAGGATTATTAACGGCAGTCTCTCCATCGCCGGTTAAGAACGGCAAACCAATCTTGCTATTTACGGTGTAATCCAGCGCGCTACCACCATGGCGATCGCCAACCAGGTTTACGTAAACAAGATCACTGCGCAAGCTTCGTAGCGATTCATCGGATAACCAGCCTTTGGCAGGAAAGTTGGTAACAAACAATCCATTGTCATCACCTGATGCCGTAATTATAGATTGAATGAGTTCTCTTCCTGCCTCACTGCGAAAGTTTACAGCGATAGAACGTTTGCCCTTATTCAGTGAATGCCAGTAAAGACTCTTACCTTCTGTGGTAACCGGCCAGCGCCGATAGTCGATGCCGCCACCAATCTGGTCAAAACGAATTACGTCGGCACCTAACTGGGCCAGCGTCATTCCACCGGAAGGTGCAGCGATAAAAGCGCTGCCTTCAACAATTCTTAAGCCTTTGAGAATATGCTGCACCGGGATTTCCGTTAGTCTATTAGCAAGTAACCGTTGTTGATGACGATTTTGTCCTGCTCCAGCGACTTACATCGGAAAGCAATCTCATTACCATCCTGCCAGATTTCTGTCCGGATCGTTTCTCCAGGATATACCGGCGCAGAGAAGCGCAGGCGCATGCGCTTGAATCGACTCGGATCGTAATCGCAACAGGTTTTCACCAGGGCGTGGGTCATAACGCCAAAGGTGCAGAGACCGTGCAATATCGGCGCTTTAAACCCGGCACTACGGGCTACGCTGGGTGAAGCATGGAGTGGGTTGTAATCACCGGACAATCGATAGATCAATGCCTGTTGGGGAAGCGTTGGTAAATCGCAAACTTCATAGGGATCTCGAGTTGGCACTACATCTGGCTTGGGTACCAATGATTTCCTATCGCCACCGTAACCTCCATTACCCCTGGCGAGAATTGTCGTAATCAAGGTACAGATATCTTTACCGGTATCTACGTCCTTAACGACGCGGTCAGAAATGATCAGCGCACCAATCTTCTCGCCCTTGTCAGCAATCTCGGTTATTCGGGTTGTTGCTTCCACCGTTCCGGAAGTAGGAATAGGATTATGAAATTTGATTTCCTGGCCAGCATGGAGCACCTTGACCCAATCGATACCCATGTCTTCTTCTTTTGCCCAGAAGCCCGGGTGAGCCATGATGACTGACTGACTTGGTAAAACTTTTAGTCCGTCTTCGTAAACAAAGCGCAGGCATTCTTCATCCAGGGGATCAAGCCCCATGCCCACACCCAGGGCATAGAGTATGCAATCCTTTTCTGTGTAAGTTTCTCGGATCGTACCGAAATCTCGATTCAGTAAATATTCGGGATTGAATGACATAATTTTTTCTTTTGGCAATTAGTTGTTAGTTCTTTTCTACTATATTGTTGTTCCGACAAAACAAGTCTATGTTTCGATAGTATCTTTTTCCGGAGCTTGAGATAGGTAGCTTTTTCAAAACACGCCGAATATACATCCATGTAGGCTCGGTTGCAGCATCCCTGCTGCAAACGGTTTTTCAAAAGCTACCTATCGCAATCTCCTTGGTTTAGTGCATCTACAAAAATCTCATTCTTAATGAAATTTTTAAAGTAGCGTAAACGTTTGGCTACCTGAACTTTAAAGCATGCAGTGAGTTAAGCCTGGATAGGTAGTTGGTGATTTGGAACCGTCTGAGGCATGGATGCCGAAGCCGAGCGTACAGGGATGTATTTATCGCGTGTTCCAAATTACTAACTACCTAGCAAGGCGCTTAAAATTTACTCACATTGGATCCCAGCTAAACACATCGCCCGACCTTTCCAATGGAAAGAAGTCCGCCTTAAAGGCAGGCAGGGCGCGATCCAGCACAGAGTCTGGTGTCCAGCCTTCGGCAGTGTGGGCAAAGCGAATGGGACGGGTGTGGTTAAACAAAAATATCTCGTTATTACGCACACCAAATATTTGTCCGGTCACGTCCTGCGCATTGTCACTACAGAGTGCTACCGCCAGTGGTGCAATCTTGTCCGGCGTCATTTGCTGAATCTTTTCTACCCTGGCTTTTTCTTCTTCGGTATTTGTTGGAATGGTGCCGATCAATCGACTCCAGGCGAAAGGTGCGATGCAGTTCGAACGGACACGAAAGCGACCCATATCCAATGCCATGGATTTGGATAAGCCGACGATACCAAGCTTGGCTGCGGCATAGTTGGCTTGACCAAAATTACCGATCAATCCCGAGGTTGATGTCATATTGACGAAACAGCCACTGGTTTGTGCGCGAAAATGTGTTGCGGCAGCACGACTCACGTTAAATGTACCTTTGAGGTGCACGTTGATAACGGAGTCGAAATCTTCCTCTGTCATCTTGTGAAAGATTGCATCTCTCAGATTACCGGCGTTGTTTACAACGCAATCGATGCGTCCGAATGTGGTCACGGCCATATCGACGATTTCATGGGCGGCATCCCAATCGGTGACGCTGCCATAGGAAGCCACGGCCTCACCACCTGCTGCCTTGATTTCATTCACGACATCATCGGCTGGACTGGCGTCCGCACCGGAGCCATCTTCCGCGCCTCCTAAATCATTGACAACAACTTTAGCGCCATTCGCTGCGGCCAGCATGGCAATGCCACGGCCTATACCACGACCGGCACCGGTAACGATGACGACTTTATCTTGCAATAGTGGAGCACTCATTGTTCTGTCTCTTCCTTCTTTATATGTACCTAATGTTAATTGTTATGCGCGGGCAACTAATTCGCGAGAAATCACCTTGAGAGCCAGAGTTTCTTCAGCTCCTTCGAATATACTTAGCACCCTGGCGTCAACGAAGTATCGGGATACTGCGCTTTCCTCCGCGTATCCCATACCACCATGAATCTGTAATGCTTCACGGGTTATCCATTCGGCGGCGCGACAGCTAAACAGTTTTACCAGGCTTGCTTCCATCTGCCCCTGCCCTTCGTCCATTTGCCGGGCGACAGCATAACTGAATTGGCGACAGGCGGTAATAGTGGCGAGCATTCTGGCCAGCTTTACCCGGGTCAGTTGAAACTCACTCAGTGCCTGGTCGAAGACCACTCTTTCATTGGCATAACTGACTGCCTTTTCAAACGCCGCCTGCATGACTCCTGTAGCCCGCGCCGCCGTTTGAATTCGCCCTCCGGAAAATCCGGCCATGGTGTAATAAAAGCCCTTACCTTCCCCGGCTTCTTCGCCAACCAGGTTTGCTGCAGGTACGAAATAGTCTTCGAAGAACAAGTCGTAGGAATGCATGCCCCGATAGCCCAGGGTTGGAATGGCTTTGCCAGTGAGTGTGCCGCCCTGTTCCTGATCGTGTTTAAAGCTGTGTCCCGGGTATGCAGGTTTTTCCAGCAGGAACATGCTCAGCCCTTTATAGCCCAGGGAGGCCTCTGGATTGGTGCGGGCCAGTGCGACGATCAATTCAGACCTACCGGCAAAGGTGCACCAGGTTTTACTGCCATTCAGCAACCAGCCTCCTTCCGTCGGCGTGGCTTTAAGGCTTACGGCGGCAACATCAGATCCGGTGTTTGGTTCGGTAATGGAAATTGCACAAAGCATTTCACCGGAAGCCAATCGGGGCAGCCAATGTTGTTGTTGCTCGATGGTTCCACCTGCCAGCAAAGCCCGTGCTGCAATTTCGGGGCGGGTTATCAAACTACCGGCAGCGCCTAATGAACCTCTCGAGAGTTCTTCCGTAACCACAATCATTCCGAGGCTGTCGGGTTTGTCGTCTGGCTGCAGTCCGCCGAAGCGTTCCGGGATACAGGTTCCAAAACAGCCCAGTTCTGCGGCTGGCTTGATTATCTCTTCCGGTATGTCTTTATCTTCGCGATGAATCCCTTCGGCTAAAGGCGCAACAACATCATTGGCGAAGCGGAAGAATGTTTCTCTCACTAATTCATTTTCTTCATTCAGCCCTGACGCAAGCCTGGTGATCTCATCTCCCGCAATCTTGCTTCCAAGTGCGGCAACAAATTTCCCGTCACAGCTTGAATACAGTGCCTGAACTTCTTCGCTCGTTTCCAGCGTGATCAACTCCTCTGCGCTAATTCCGGCATCGATGTGAATTGCTCGCAGGCGTGCGATCACAGATTGAAAGGATTCGGCAGCGAAGAAAATCGCAATCGAAAATTCAATCGATTGCTTTTGGGTCTGCTTGTTGAAATTTAATAGCGTGTCTGCGGCGGTGAGCTCTGCCTCGCAGAAAGCGAGTTCATAGCAGGCCAGTTGATGCTGGTCGAGTAAGACAGAATTAAACTCTCCATCGACAGTACAGGCAACTTTGATGTTTTGCAGGCCATTGTGCACTTGTGCTCGTAGCGAATCGATAACACCGCTAGCAACATCGGTACCGATATCTACACAGTGAACTGGATTGGATTGTTTATCCTGCATCGCGCTAATTAGTAGTTCAGGACCGAATGACTTTGAGGACGCACCCGGGAGCACGTGCTTGAAACATATCAATTAGATAGGCGAGAGCCGTGCGAGCACGCAATGAAACGTAGCGTGCCAGGACGTGTGTCATCATGTTATTTAGTTGTATGGGCCGATTATGGATATCGAACAGATATTCTGATGGGGAAATCCACCGAGATTATGATTCAGGCCCATCTTCGGGCTATCCAACTGGCGCTTGTCGGCGCGACCGTTAAGCTGCAGATAGTTCTCATAAATCATACGCAAGCCAGACGCACCTATGGGATGGCCAAAACACTTTAAGCCACCATCGATCTGGCACGGCGTTTTACCATCGGAGTCAAAATTTCCATCGAGTACAGCATTTACGCCTTTACCTTCATCGGCGAGTTGTAAATCTTCCATGGTGACCAGCTCGGTAATTGAAAAACAATCGTGAACTTCAGTCATGGTGATCTCATCTTTTGGATTACGTATGCCAGCTTCGTCATAGGCCCGTTGTGAGGCAATGCGTGTTGTTTTCAGGTGCGAACCATCCCAACTATCGTGGCTGGATTCTGTGCCATTGGATACCGCAAGCTGTAGTGCTTTCACCGAGATCAGATTTTCTTTGCCCAGGCTCCTGGCAATCTCTGGTGTAGTTACGATGGCGCAGGCAGAACCATCACTCACACCGCAACAGTCATAAAGTCCGATCGGCTCGGCAATATATGGTGCATTGACTGCCTGCTCTTCCGTAATTTCCCGCTGCAAATGCGCCTTGGGATTTTTCGCGCCATTTGCGTGGCTCTTAACAGAGACATGAGCCATGGCACGTTTTAAATCGTCTTTGTTCAACTTGTGCTTGGACTGATAGCCCGATGCGAGTTGTGCAAATGCACCGGGCGCTGAAAGGTTTGGCCAGTACATGTCATTTTCCAAACCGCGAGTCCGTTGTGGCAGGCCTCCGTAACCTGTGTCTTTCAATTTCTCGACGCCGAGAGCGAGTGCAATATCGCAGGCGCCAGAAGCAACGGCATAGACTGCACCGCGGAACGCTTCCGTTCCGGTGGCACACATGTTTTCCACTTTGGTAACAGGGATATAGTTTAGTCGCAAGGCAATGGCTAATGGCATGGCCGAAGAACCTACATTAAAGGCATCAATACCTGCGCCAAACCAGGCAGCTTCGATTTGCTCCCGTTCTATGCCAGCGTCCTGGATACATTCTTCGAAGGCTTCCACCATGAGATCGGAAGGGCTTGAGTCCCAACGCTCACCAAACTTGCTGCAGCCCATTCCCAAAATGACTACTTTATCTTTTATTCCTGACGCCATAATTTTATGCCCCTAACCTAAACGTATGACTTAGAGTTTGAAAATTGAAAAACTTGGCCATTGATTTCTACCTCTTAACCAAACGATTGGCCCAGATTTCACTAATTATCGTTAATCGTTCTAATTTCGAAAATGAAAAACTATTCTTCTATAACTGCCTTCCAGAAATACTTACGGAATCCCCGTGCCGGATCGAACTGCCGAATCCTGAAATGCACCGACACTCTAGAGCCGGAATCGATAGAACCCTCTTCTACCTCGGTAAAGTCCATCATGATCTTGCCTCCACCTTCAAACTGTACCATGCCAAAGTAAGCGGGTGGACTCCAGTCAAATGTTAAGCGGTCGGCGGTCCAGGTCGCTACCGTGCCCTGCTTGTCGGAAAAAGAATAGGCATCCTGGCTATCCAGGGCATTACATTCCGGGTTTACACAGTATTTTTCCCGGGGGATTTGCACCGTTCCACATTCCCGGCACTTACCGCCGACAAAGCCAGTCAATAAATCCTTTCTGCGATTGTAGCCGGACAAATAAGTTTGCTTATCCACTTCGCCCCGCTTGCCGATGTCCCGCTCAACCAGGTTGTTAAAACTGAGAAACTTGTTGTAGTTGTTTTCTTCCCGCCGTCGGTTGATAGCCGTACTTACTCCTACCGTTGGACTGTAGCTGCTAATGGCATCGGTAGCTTTAAGCAGGACGGCATCACAGCCTTGCCCAAATCCTGTTACCAGGAGGTGCTCTCCGGATTTGGCATTCTCCAGGGCCTTTGCCAACAGCAGTATGGATTGGGCGGTACCTGCAACCCCAACTTCTGCAATCTGGTTGTCCACGATCGCTTCGGGATTAATACCAAGTTTCTTGGCCAGTGCCGCCGGCGTTCTTGCCTGGTCCGTTGGCAGGATGAAATGGTCAACCTGATCCGCCGTAACAGAACAGGATTCGAGTAATTTATTTACTGCAGTGGGAACACTCTTCATAAAGCCTTCGTCACGAATCCAGCGTTCCTCCCAATCGTAATCGAAACTGGAGTCTTCGCCGCGGTAATGATCGACAAAATCCACCGCCAGTGTTTCGACACCCAGGCATTCGGCAATGACATTGTCGGAACCCACCATGACAGCTGCAGCTGCATCGCCCCAGAGCATTTCCGCCCGTGACCCTGCCTTGCTGCGCCGGTGCTCCGACGCAACCAGCAAGGAACTCCCCTCTGCATTGGATTCCAACAGGGATATAAGCGCGGAGGTGGCGGCCCGTTGTGATGCACCCACATCCATGGTCCGAATTCCATTGTTCAGGTTGAGTGCTTCGCTTACTACCACTGAGTTTTGTCTGTCCAGAAACGGAAAAGTGGTTGAAGCCAAGTATAAAGAAGAAAGATTTGTATCGGTTGATGCCAGGCAATTGTTCGCCGCTTCTACTGCCATGGTGATGCTATCTTCATCCCAATTACAGATTGCCCGCTCACCTTTGCCTAATGACCTGAGGCTTGCATCGAACCAGGAATTTGCTTCGGCAATTGCTTTTTTACTGAGTCTGCCCCGGGGAATATAAGATCCGTAGGCGATAATTCCACTCATTATTCTTTCCTCTTCTACTTCTTCTTTCTATAGTTTTAAACGGTTCTTCCAATTACCAGTTTCATTATTTCTGAAGTACCACCAAAAATTCTTCGCACTCTCGAATCGACATACAAACGTGAAATCGGATATTCGCTCATGTAGCCATAGCCTCCGAACAGTTGCAGACAGGCATCCACTATCTTGTTGCCTGTTTCTGTGGTCCAGAGTTTAGCCATGGCTCCTTCTTCAGGAGTTAGTTTGCCTTCGTTTATTTTCACCAGGCATTGATCGATGTAGGCCCAGCCTACTGCAAGATCGGTTTTCATCTCGGCCAGTTTGAACTGGGTGTTCTGGAATTCATAAACCTTTTGACCAAACGCTTTACGTTCTTTTACGTAATCGATAGTCATCTCATAGGCTCTTTGCGCTTCTGCAAAGGCTCGACAGGCTATGGTAATTCTTTCTCGCGGGAGCTCGTTCATTAACACGGCAAAGCCGCCGCCTTCCTTACCCAGAAGGTTTGTAACCGGAACTCGAACATCGGAGAAAAACAATTCCGAAGTGTCCGCCGCTTTCTGGCCAATTTTTTCCAGATTGCGACCACGACTAAAACCTTCACGACCGGCTTCAACGATGATCAGGCTAATTCCTTTTGCACCGGCTTCAGGGTCGGTAGAACAAGCCAATAAAACAAAATCACAGTTCTGTCCGTTGGTTATAAAGGTTTTCTGGCCATTGATGACGTATTCATCGCCATCGCGGACTGCGGTAGAGCGTACTGCCTTGAGGTCACTGCCACAGCCAGGTTCGGTCATACCTATAGAGGGGATTGCCTCTCCGGTAACCATTTTCGGCAACCACTGTTGTTTTTGTTCTTCACTTCCGCCGTGGAGTAAGTAATAGGCAACGATGTCAGAAGACACGGAAAAACCAACGCTGGCGCCGCCGACGGCATAGCCTACTTCTTCGGAAAGCACCATGTTGTAGAGGAAATCCGCGCCCGGGCCACCGTATTCTTCAGGAATTCCACAGCAGTGGAATCCGTTCTCGCCGGCTTTGCGCCAGAACTCCCTGGGTAGTCGGCCTTCTTTCTCCCACTGATCGATATTGGGCTCGAGTTCTTCCCGAAAAAATCGCCTGGCGTTGTCGCGAAAGAGTTCGTGATCACTGTTGTAGATTGGCCGGTTATGCATTCTTATTCTCTTCGTTCCGGTAGTGCTGGCGGACTGCAGATTCTAGTCGAAATGGACGGCAATTGCGATGTAAGGCAGGATAAAGGTGTTTCGTATTTACGCAGGAAATTCATACGCGACTTATGCGAGTTAACAATGAGAATGGAAAGCTACGTTGCTTTCTGGGGCTTGGTTTTCCACTGGCGAAGGAAATCCGCTCCTTGCAACAAACGCTTCATCACATCGCTTCCGAGCCGCGCAGCAAGTTACGGGTAGTGGACGAGTCAAACCTCCATGTAACCCTGAAATTTCTGGGAGCTACGGAACATGAACAGGTTCCCGCCCTGATAAAAGCACTGTCTACCGTAGATATGGATAATATTCCGATCGAGCTGAGCTGTCGTGGATTGGGATTCTTCAGCAACTCAATCTGGCTGGGTGTGGAGCGCAGCGAATCATTAAGCGAGCTTGCAGAGTTGTTGGACAAGAAATGTGCGACCCTGGGATTTAAAGTCGAACGCAAGGCGTACCTGCCTCACGTTACTGTCGCGCGATTTAACAAAAATGCGCAATTGGATCTCTCCAGGTTAATGATGGCCTATGGGGATTCTGAATGGGGGACGTTCTCCGCCACGGAGTTCAATCTGTATGAATCGCAGACTCTTCCAAAAGGTGCGAGGTACTCAATCATTGAGTCATTTCCTCTGATCAAAAAACGCTAGCAGTTTTTGTACTTCTCGTTGAGGCCAATGCCAGCGTTTATCATTGGAGTAATTTTCTCCAGTCTTGCGGCCCGGGTTTTTTCTTGCTTCGCCAAGCCTACATGCTCTGCATATTCTTTTTGTTTACCGGGAGTCAAAGCATCAAAGTTTTTCTTTAATTTTGCGCTTTTCTTGAATGCAGCCTTTAGCTCTTCCGGAACAAGCAGTTTCTTCTTTACCGGTTTAATCTTCTTACCCGCTTTCTGATTATTAATGGATTCCACTACATAGGATTTCAGCAGCTTGGCGTCTACTTTATCGCCTTCTTCGAAACGCCATTGTCGTAAACCCCTGGTGGTTCCCTCCTGCGCATTAAGCAGTTTCCTGGCTTTGTCTTTTAGAAACACACCCTGGTGAAACCAGATCGCGCAATGATTCTTGAAAGCAGTCAGTCCCACTACAATTTTCCCATCATAGGTATAATGAGGTGTTCCCCATTTAACAGTTTCTGTTAAGTCCGTTGAGTTCATCACATTCCTGGCAGCGGAAAGTTGAGCGCTCCATTGCTTATGCTTCTTTATATAGGCATCTATTTTTTTCTTGTCTTCGCTGGCAGTCACAGTTACCTCCGAATACTTCTATTTACTAATGCATTGAGCACGTGGTCTTCCCACTTTCCGTTTATCAGCAAATAGTCTTTGGCATAGCCTTCTTTTTCAAAGCCTAAGCTTTTTAGTAACGCCGCGGACCTTTTATTCGCTGGCATATGGTTGGCCATAATGCGATGCAGTTGCATGTCATTAAAGGCATAGCCAACGGCATGACTAACAATTTTTTTCATGTAACCCTGCCCCTGGTAACGCTCGGCTACCGAATAACCCATGTGACAGGCCTGGAATACACCACGCACGATATTACTGAGGGAGCAGCTGCCAATAACATGGGATTCTGCTTCGTCAGTTCCGATAAAGTGTGCTGATAATCTGCTTTCAAATTCCAATTCTCTCTCTTTCAGTCTTCGTTCCCAGGATTCTACTGAGTGGTGTCCTTTAGGTACTGATGGGCTCCATTTCTTCAGATGCTCTTCATTCACCGCAAAATAGTTGGCCATGATCATCTCATGACCGGGCCGCGTACGAATGACCTTCATTTTTATAAGAGTTGGATAATCTTCTTTCTTATTCACGAGAGACTATTTAGCATGAGCAGGGTCTGCTCATCTTTGTAATTGAATTCCTGCACCGGCTCCCAACCTAGTTTTGCATAAAGACCACCGCTCAGGTCAATGGTTTGCAAATAAAGGTGTGGAATATTTTTCTCTTTGGCCAACTCAAGAATTTTCAAACTGAGTTTAGAAGCGACCTGTTCACCACGATAATCTGTATCAACAAAGACACTGCCTAACCAATAATGAAGGTCGGGAAATAATTCTGTTGCTTCCTGAAATTTTAGGGCGGCGATACCAACGGGAGTGCCATCAATCGTTGCGAGAACATGAATGGGCAATTCCGATTTGCTCAGGGACTCTCTCAGCTGTGACTCCAGACATTCGATGTCTGCACCCATGCGCGAGCGCCATTCACTGCGCCACCAGGCGATTACCCTTGGCACTTCCTCGGGACGATCGGCGAGATACTCGAATTCCATGCAGCATAGTCTCTAAACAGGGCTTCACAGATTAACACTGATCAAGGCAACAGAGAATTCCGCCGGGCTTCAGCGTTAAGAGAAAATCTGGAAAGTGGAGAGCCTTATTGCGTGAGTTGAATCCGTTCCATATCTTCCATCTGGCTATAGCTGGAAGTTACGACTCGCTCGCCCTGCTGTAAGCCTTCCCTGACTTCAACGAAACGGTTGTTGCGGCGTCCGACACGGATATCACGGCGATAGGCAAACTGACCATCCGCACCCAGAACAAACACCCAGTTGCCTCCGGTATCCTGAATAAATCCACCCAGCGGCAGGAGTAAAGATTCAACCGGATTACCCAGGGTTAATTCCATTTGCAGGGTTTGGCCGCGACGAATGTTGTCAGGAGTATACCCAACAAAAATCAGATCGACTTCGAAAGTACCTTCAGTAATTTCCGGATAGACCTTGATTACGCGGGCATCGAATTCCTGACCTGCGAGGGTAAAGGAAGCCGTTTGCTCAGGCGCTACTCGCGAAACATAAAACTCATCGATCTGGGCAACAATCTTGTATTGGTCGACCACGTCGATTTGACCCAGGCGTTGTCCGGTTTGTTTGCTTTCTCCAATCTCAACCGGGAAAGAAGTTAGTTGGCCTGATATGGGTGCCCGTACTAATAAACTTTCAAAACTGGTTTGAGAAATTTCGAGATTCTCTTCCAGCATTTCAATCTGTGCGGAAATCTCGGTGAGCCTTCGTTCTCTCTCTGTGCCTTCTACAATTTGACGAGCTTCCAGGTTTTCGTGAACCCTGTGCTGATAAGCCAACTCATCGATTATCGCTTCGTATTCTTCCTCAGATATAAGACTGTCATCCACCAGGGCCTCGAAACGCTTTTTCTGTCGCTCCAGGGTTGTGATGCGATATTCCGTATCGATGATCTGTCTTTCGGTATTGAGCTTCTGGTACTCGAAGCCTGTAGTTAAGTTGTTAAGAAAGTTCAACTGTTCCGTGGTACCGGCATCGGCCTGGGCTGCTTGTAATCGCGTTGCAGTATTTGAAAGTTGTACAAGAGGCTGTCCCGCTTCGACGAACGCACCTTCTTCTATAAACACTTCATCAACAGAGCCTCCGATAACCGCATCCAGAAATACACTTTCAAATGGTTGAATCGTCCCCCGGATGGGAATGAGGTCTTCAAATGCACCGAATTGTACTGACGAGATAATGAGCTGTTCCTGAGGCACCCGATAAGTGCGAATCGAGGCATCCGCCAGTAATTGATACAAATAGAATCCTGCTCCAGAAACCAGGACCGCAATCAGCCCCCACTGCCACAGTGGTCGTTTCTTCTTTTCTATTTTTCGGTCCATTGCCATGGAATAAATCTCCTGTTACTTGCCTATCTAACTATTCCGTTCGCAGCGCGTCAACCGGATTTGAGACGGCAACACTATAGGCTCGCTGAAACGCACCAGTTGTAAGAAGTTTCTCTTCAATATTTTTGGAATCCATTATTCGTGCCTCAAAGACAGGGTTGGACTCAGGTTCGCTGTTATTGCAGCGAGGCTACCTACTGTTAGCGCTGCAATAAGCCATGCCAGAGCTGCTGCAAATATGAAAATTCCGAGACCCATGGATACACGATAGGCAAAATTCTCTAACCAGCCATTCATGAAATACCAGGCAATTGGCCAGGCTATCAGGTTGGCGATTAACACCAGCTTGGTAAAGTCTTTAGTGAGCATGGCGACAATGCTTATCATACTACTTCCAAGTACCTTGCGTACGCCGATCTCTTTTGTTCGCTGTTCAGTCAGGAATGAAGCCAGGCCGAACAGGCCGAGTCCAGCAACGAAAATGGCCATGATGGAGAAGGCAGTAAAAATCTGGCTCTGGGTTTGTTCTGACTGGTAGAGCTCTTCAAACTTTCTGTCCATAAACTCGTGGCGGATAGGTGCGCCAGGGAGGAAATTTTGCCAGGTTTCTTCTACAAAATTTACTGTGTCAGCCACACTGCTGCCACTCATACGAACTGCCATCTGACCAAAATTGGGAAAATTTCCAGTCGGGTTGTCATGTTCCATCACTGCGTAATACACAGGTTTTACTGCTTCTCGAATCGAAGAGAAATAAATGTTGTCTGCTATTCCAATTATTGGGCCACGCACAGCCAGGTCGAAATTTTGTGCTCGCGCAACTTCGAACCAACTGCCCAAAGCTTCGTCAGGCGATAAACCCATTTGCTCGATCGCGTGGGCATTCAAAATGTACGCCGCTGTCGTATTGGGATTATCTTCCGTAGGATTCTGGAATAAGTCCGTTCCCCGATCTTTTGAAAAACTCCTTCCTCGCCGGATATCGATTTCAAAAGTTTCAAAAAAGTCATAATCCACATTCAGATAAGGCATGCCCATGCCCTGCGGGTCTCCTCCTTCGTATCGAATGCCGGTGGAATTGGTATTCTGATCTCCTGGCATGAGGTTGGCGGCTGTCACTGAAACAATTTCAGGATGGGCCAGCAATTCCTGCTTCATGGTTTCATAATTTGAACCTAAGCCCTCCAAACCGTTGCCTCTTACTAACAAAATCTGATCTTTGGTGAATCCAGGATCCATTGTAAGTGCATACTGTAATTGCGAAAGAGCGATGCCAGATGCGATAACCAAGGCAATCGATATGGAAAACTGCGTTACCACCAAAATTTTGCGGAGACCTGCTCCACCTTCACCCTTTGTAAGCTCACCTTTTAGAATCTTTGATACAGAGAATGCGGACAGGTAAAGCGCCGGATAACTTCCAGCAATAATTCCTACGGCTACTGCCAATAAAACCAGACTGAATGTGAGCGGCAAATCATTTAACAAGTTGAATGTCAGATTTAGCCCAATGAGATTGTTGAACCAGCTCAACACGAAGAAAACCAATAAACTTGCCAGACAAACTGCGATAGTGCTGAGAAGCACTGATTCGCCAAGAAATTGCATGGCAATCTGCTGCTTGTCGGCACCCAGGGTTTTCCGTAATCCCACTTCTCTTGCCCTACTGGCCGAGCGGGCAGTCGACAGATTCATAAAGTTAAAGCAGGCAATAAGTAGAATAACCACCGCAATAGCACTGAAGGTATAAACAGTAACAATGTTGCCATTAACTGCTATTTCATTATCTCGCTGTGAATGCAAATGGATGTCTTTAAGAGGCATGACAACAAAATCGGTAAACTCCGTTGCTCGCTCATTGATATGCCTGTTCATGAAATCAGGAATCGCATCAGAAAAAATCTGAATGTTGTAATTCTCTGGAACTAAAACATAAGTGTGATAATTGTTACTTCCCCAGTTTTCCAGAAAGCCATCGCCAAACATTGCGGCCAGCGTGGAGATACTTATGAATCCCTGGGCCTGTATATGAGTGTTTTCCGGTAGATCTTCTATCACTCCGCTTATTTGAATTGGCGCCTGACCGGAAACTATCAAGGAACTACCGACTGCGTCTCCATCAGGAAAATATTTGGCTGCCAGTGATTCGTTAATTACCATCTGCAAGGGTGCGTCCAGGGCACCTTCCCATTGGCCGGATATCATAGGCATATCAAAAATTTCGTATACATTGGGATCGGCGAAGAGCAGCCCGAGCTCAAAAAAGGATTCATTTGTTTCCGGATCAGAAATTAGAAGCTGTCCGGCATTTTGCAACCGAACCACTTGCTCAAATTCGGGAAAATCCTGTGCCAGGAGCGGACCAGTCTGTGGTGCGTTGGTTGCCAGCCTGAGTTCAGGTGCTGTTTGCCCACCGAGAAAAGTGCGCATTACCTTGTAAGTGCGATCTGCATTTTGCCAGTGCTGGTCGAAACTGGTTTCGTGACGAACAAATAGTGCAATCAAGATGACGCAGGCAAGGCCTATTGCCAAACCAACAATATTGATAAAAGTAAAGAGACGATTTGCGATCAGGTTTCTGATCGTAAGCAACAGATAGTTTTTAAACATGCGCTTATTCCTCGATTGTAAAAATCAATGATTAAGCGACGGCTGCTTGTTCTTCGTTCGCTGATTCCGAAATTACTTTTCCATCCAACATGCGCACGATGCGTTTACTTACGGCTGCATCTTCAGGCGAGTGAGTCACCATGACGATGGTTGTTCCTTCATCGTTAAGACCGGAAAGAATTTTCATGACTTCTTCACCGTGCTCACTATCGAGGTTACCAGTCGGTTCGTCCGCAAGGATTAGATTGGTTTGATTAACGATGGCCCGTGCAACGGCAACGCGTTGTTGTTGACCTCCGGATAATTGTTGGGGGAAATGTTTGGCGCGATGGCCCATGTCCATCTTTTCCAAAACTTCTTCTACTTTTGCTTTCCTCTCATTCCCTGGAGTCTTGGTATAGATAAGAGGCAGTTCCACGTTCTCATAGACAGTTAGCTCATCGATGAGATTAAAGCTCTGAAACACGAATCCGATGTTTTCCTTCCTCAGGTTGGCACGTTGCCGTTCAGAATAAGAAGACACCTCTTCATCCAGAAACCAATACTTACCACCGTCGGGATTGTCGATAAGCCCGAGAATATGCAGCAAGGTAGATTTGCCACATCCTGAAGGCCCCATAATGGATGTGAACTCGCCCTCTTCGACTGTCAGATCCACTTCATCCAGGGCAGTCGTTTCTACCTCTTCGGTTCGGAATAACTTAATCAGACCTTCAGTTTCAATAATCATTTTTTAGAATTCCCCTCGCTTCTCACACCCTAGTCTATTTCGAGCAGGCACAAGAACGGTGCCTGCTGCAGCTATATAAGTGTTAGACGCACGAAATCGAAGGGGGTTACAAACTAATTTCTGGCTATTTATCAATGATCTAGAATTCAGGGCGACGAGTTCTGCTGCTTAGCGGCGCTCTGTAATGGCAGCATCAACCAGTTCTGAAAAATTTTCCCGAAATCCACCACCTCTTGATGGTGAAACCTGGGCCATGATGACTATCGCGGTATTCTGTACCGGGTCGATAAAGAAGCGGGTTCCGGCGGAACCATCCCACCAGATAGTGCCCTCGGATATTGGATAACTGTAAGTGTCGGCATCCAGCACCAGGTTAAAGCCGCCCCAGGTCCAGCCGGAGCCGGCCCAATAACCACTACTCCCAATTGGCATCGCCTGTTCCGGCACTGCATTCTCGAAAATCATGTCGACAGTTTCCTGTTGCAGGATGCGCTCACCCTGGAACATGCCACCGTCGAGAATCATCTGGGAAAAATTTATAAAGTCACCAACTGTAGAAAGAAGACCCACACCGCCCTCGATCAATCGTGGCTCCATGGTGTAGGGAATCGATTCGATCTGGTATGGAGCGAGACGGCCATCAGTGGGACGATACACAAGCGTCAGGCGATCGCGATCATCAGCGTCAGCCCAGAACATCGTGCTGCGCATGTCGAGTCGATTCAGTAGTTCTTCTTGCAGAAATTCTTCAAAGGGGCGATCCGCCCATACTTCAATAAGCTTGCCGAGAATGGTTGCGTGAATACCGTAACGAAATACCGTACCAGGATCTTCAAACAGGGGAATACGTGCTGCATTCGCTGTCATTTGATCGAGGGAAATATTTTTATCCCTGACATTGTTTTCCCGATACAAGCGCGAACTGCGACTGCCCAAACCGGAAGTGTGAGTAATAAGATGCTGGACAGTTATATCACCGACCCGTTCCCTGGTTTGACTTATGTCGGTACTGGAAGAATCCAGCAGAACACGCTGGTCAGCAAAGTCCGGCAAGTACATCTTGATGGGATCGTCCATGGCAAAGGCACCTTGCTCGTATAGCACCAGGGCGGCAACGGTAGTGACCTGCCGTGCCATGGAATAAACACGCATTAGCGCGTCTTCCTGCATTGGTTTTGCCTGCTCGATATCCATAAGGCCCAGGGACTCGAAGTAGACAATCTTGCCATCCCGGGCAACGGCAGCAACAACGCCGGAAATTTCTCCATCATCGATGTGTTGCTGCAATCTTTCTGTTGCTCTCCCTAATGCAGCATCGGACATGCCAACGCTGGCAGGTGAGGCGAAATCCAATTGCGCGTTAACTAGGGCGGGTGCACAAAAACAAAGTGCTAATAAAATTTTATTCATTTTTAGTACTTTCATTGTCTTAATTCGCTGCCTGTACTTCGGCCACCCATCGATCAACCCGCGCATGCATTAGAGGTAAAGGCAAAGCACCGGCGCCAAGAATTAAATCGTGAAAGGCTCGAATATCGAAATCATCACCCAGTGCCGCTGCGGCATTTGCCCTGGCTTGTTGAATATTCATCATGCCAATTTTATATGCCGTAGCCTGTCCAGGATTCGCGAAGTAGCGTTTGATTTCCGAGCGTACCGAACTTTCGGAACTGTCGGAATTTGATAAGAAGTAATCAACTGCTTGTTCTTCGGTCCATTGATTCGCATGAATGCCGGTATCGACTACGAGACGAATCGCTCGCCATATTTCGCCGCCGAGGCGACCGAAATCGGACATTGGATCTTCAAAGCCACCCATCTCCTTAGCCAGCCATTCTGCATAGAGTCCCCATCCTTCAACATAAGCAGTGGTGAAATACTGGGTACGAAAACGGGGGATCTCTTCCAGTTCCTGTTGAATAGCAATCTGCATGTGATGCCCGGGATTACCCTCGTGATAAAGCACGTCTTCAACCTGGTGTTTCGGCAATGAGCTCATATCACTCATGTGGGAGTAGTAGACTCCGGAACGGGCACCATCGGGTGTGCCAGGAAAATAATGTTGCGCCGCACCATCCTGTTCGCGGAAGGCCTCGACCCGGCGTATTTCCAGATCTGCCTTGGGAAGGCGACCAAAAAAGTCAGGCAGAACTTCATTAATGGCATTGAGATAAGCGTAGTTATCATCCAGGTACAGTTGCCTGCCTTCATCGGTAGAGTCGTAATAGTTATTGGGATCTTCGCGCACAAAGGCAAAGAATTCCTGCAGGGTACCGTCAAACTCGATCTCGTTTTTAATCGCCTCCATTTCCCCTAACAGGCGCTCGACTTCAGCCAGGCCAATCTGGTGAATTTCATCCGCGGTCAGGTCCAGCGTAGTCATCTGGGCCAGGCGATAATTGTAATAGGCCTCACCATTGGGAAGTGCCCACACACCCTGGGCCTGATCACTGGCATTGGCTTTGTCTACTTCCAGCCAGGCCAGGATAGTCTGGTAGGCGGCGGCTACTTCTACTTCCAGGATTTCTCTCGCTTCATCACGATAGAGCTGCGCCTGCTCTTCATCTATAAGTTCACTATCCAGTAAGCCATCAATTTTTGTCTGTGCATCGGTCCATAGTGGCGAATTGGGCGTGTCGTCATCGGTATTAAAAGGAACACCGGAAGTGATACGACCAATTTCATCTATTGCAAAGTCATAACCGAATGCCGGTTGCCGCACACCGGCCGCCGCATTGGCCTGTGCCCTTTCCAAAACCTCGCCGAATACCCGATCCATCTCTCTCAAGCGGGCGAGGTAGGCTTCCATGTCTTCAGGCGTATCTACCCGATGGAAGTTAATGAGGAAATTAGGCAAGCCAGATTGAATGCCGCCACGTCCGTACAGGTATCGATGCCCGCGAAAAGGCACTCCTGCTTCGGCACGGTTAAGGGAGTAGGCCCACATATCCCAGGACAACTTGCCGTCTTCGGTTAAGTCTTCGTAGTCGAACTCATTTTCCATGGTGGCCACTGACTGGCGTAACCATTCCAGCTGTTCGTCTTCTGCTTCCCGGGTGTAATCATCGAGGCGATCGTAGTCAATTTTTATACCCAGAGAGGTTCGGTTCTGGGGACTGAAATCCAGTTGCTCCTCCCATTGTTCATCCAGCCACTGGGTCAGGCGTTCGGTTTCAGCCTGTGCAGTATCAACTACAGCTTCAGGCGCTGCTTCAGTAACGACCGCCGGAGGAGAGCTGTTGTTATCCCCACAAGCAACAAGAAATAAAGGAATAAGTAAAACGAGATTTCGCATCGATAGCCTCAATCGTCCAGCTGCCTGTCAACTGGTCTTTAAAAAAAAAGAATGTGGAACGAATTCAGGGATAGCCTGCAATTCGGGAAATATGAGAGCTGAAACGCTACCGTTTTTGGGCTTGATTGTCTAGGGAAGGAGACCGAGCGAACAAGGGCTGCGCCGACTATTGCAGTTTTCGATCTACACCAAAACTGGCGCGCTCGTCTTTCTGACGGGCAAGGTTGTTCAGCAATTCATTGTGGCTATAGATCATTTCTTTAAATGATTGAGCTACTACCAGGTTTGTCTGGGAAGGCGAACCACTCAGGTTATCCAACTTGCTCTGGATTTCAGCAATTTCTCTCAGCAGTTTGTCGCGAACTGCATTGGCACCTTCATAATTTGGGCGTACGTGGGAACGTGGGCGACGCACATTTCTTAACATAATCTAACTTCCTGAACTGCTTTTGTTACGAAAAGGATTTGCAAGCTTCCTTATCTAAAGCATAGAGAACATTCGCCAATGCGACAGGAAAATTACGTTATCGGAGAGAATCTAATCGAGGCCGGGAGCCAGCAGTGATGACCAGGAAAACTTGGGATCGGCAACTGCAATAAAATGCGGATTGAGGAGAGTTTCCTTCTGGTTATAGCGGAGTGCTTCGAAGCAAGTGTCGTAGATTTCTCCCCCGGCAGCATTCAATACTGCATGGGCTGCGGCGGTATCCCATTCTGAGGTGGGAGCCAGGCGCGGATAGATATCGGCCTTGCCTTCTGCCAGAAGGCAGATTTTCAGTGAGCTACCCATGCTGACAACTTCGCATTGGCCTAGCTCTGCTTCCATGATGGCGATTAGCTTGTCCACCAATTCACCGCGATGACTACGGCTGGCAACTACCCGAACCGGGCCACTAGCGCTGTTCAATTTCGAGGCCGAGATCTCATCAAATTCACCGCTGGTTCCAATCTTCCAGGCTCCGGTGCCCAACTTACCCAGATAATTGGTGCCAGTTACAGGCACATGAACTATCCCCAGTTCCGGTACACCATTGTTAACCAGGGCGATGTTTACGGTGAATTCGCCATTGCGCTTTATAAACTCTTTGGTGCCATCCAGGGGATCGACAATCCAGAACTGTGACCAGTTCTTCCGTTCTGCGAAAGCGGATTTGTCCGACTCCTCAGACAGGATAGGTATCGACGGGGAGAACTGCTGCAACTCTTCGACGATCAGTTCATGGGCACGACGATCAGCTTCTGTAAGCGGCGAACTGTCGTCCTTGATTTCAACTTCAATATCGCCGGCTCGCTCATAGACAGAAAGAATCTCCTTTCCGGCTGAAATGGCAATTCGCAGTAGCGCATCTAATTCGTTTTCTTTCCACATGATTGAAGCTGGCTTTAAGGATTCTCTTTGTTAAGCTGGTCCGATAAGCTTGGAGCATGTTGCACGACCGCCTCTTGCTTGCCAAGAAAAAGTTAACAGGAAATTGATATGCCTCCATGGTCAGCCATAGACACGATTATGTTCGACATGGATGGCACAGTTCTTGATCTCCATTTCGACAATTTCTTCTGGCTCCATCTCGTTCCCCAGAACTATGCCCGAAATAACGGAATCACAGAGGAAGAAGCGACCGACATTATTCGCAAGAAATACGAAGCAGTGCACGGCACACTCAGCTGGTACTGCCTGGATCACTGGGAACGGGAACTGCAATTGGATATTCCGGAGCTAAAGATCCAGGCCAGGCATAAGATCTCCATCCGACCAAACGTGGAGAGACTGCTAAGAGAATTGAGATTTTCCGATAAGCGCCTGGTGCTGGTTACCAATGCTCACCCGAAGAGCCTTAATATAAAAATGGGGCAGACAGGTATCGACGTGTTTTTCCATCAGTGTATTAGCTCTCATCAGCTAAATCTTGCGAAAGAAAATCATGGATTCTGGGAACAATTACAGAACCTGGAATCCTATGATCCAGAACGAACCTTGTTGTTTGACGATTCTTTGCCAGTATTGCGACAAGCCCAACGGGAAGGCATTAAACATCTTTATGGGATAAAGAAGCCTGATAGTCAGCGCCCCAATTTAGATCATGATGAATTTCCGTTGGTTGAAGATTTCGAGCATATTATGCCCTCACAGGCAGAAGGTTAATCAGATTGAGTGACAATGAACTAACAAAAGTTCGCATCGATAAATGGTTGTGGGCAGCAAGGTTTTACAAAACCCGGGCGATTGCAAAGCAGGCTATTGATGGAGGCAAGGTGCATTGTAATGGCGCCCGACCAAAGCCCAGCAAAGAGATTGAGATTGGATCAAAGATCAAACTCAGGCAGGGCTTTGATGAAAAGACTGTTATCGTAAAAGCGCTATCGGAACAACGCCGGGGAGCACCACAAGCGCAACTCTTGTATGAAGAGACTGAGGAGAGCAGAGAAAAGAGAGAACTGCTTACCCAACAACGCAAAGCCCAGCCCAAACACTGGCCTTCGGCGACCAAGCCCACTAAGAAACAGCGCAGACTGATTCAGCAATTCAAACAGCAGGGATAGGCTGCCACTACCCGTGATACGGCGCCCTCAGCCGGGGGTCTTCGTTAGCAACCACCACTGATATTTGTCATAATGCAAGCCCAACGCCAATCAGCATGGAATAGCTCGATTTAATCCGCCATATTCCATGATTAGGAGTGACTTTGGCTAAGCTATTCAGCGAGTGCTTGCAGCGATATAAGTTGCCTGAATTCAACCCGGAGTGGGGAGCTGTTCAGCGAGGAATTGAGAAGGAAAGCCTGCGAGTTTCACCTGAAGGACAGATATCACTTTCCAGTCATCCTCCAGCCCTGGGCTCTGCTCTTACCAATCCCTATATCACCACCGATTTTTCTGAAGCCTTACTGGAGTTTATTACACCAGCATTCCCGGACATCGACGAATGTTTAAAAGTACTGGAAAACATTCATCGATTTACCGTACAGAATTTAGATAACTCTGAGATGCTTTGGGTTACCAGTATGCCCTGCCCGCTTGGCAATTCCGATATACCGATTGCTCAATACGGCAATTCCAATATCGGCAAACTCAAAACTCTTTACCGTCATGGATTACATAATCGTTATGGCAGTTTGATGCAGGCTATAGCTGGAATTCATTACAACTTTTCTATGCCCGAAGCTTTTTGGGAACCTTACAAATCACTAAGTCAGCATACCGGAACTATGCAGGAGTTCCGCACAGAAAAATATCTTCACCTGATCCGTAACTTTCATCGTTATTCATGGTTTCTAATTTATTTGTTTGGTGCATCACCGGCAGCCTGTAAGTGTTTTGTTGAAGGAAGAGAACACGATTTGCAGGAGTTCGATGACTACAGTTTGTATTTGCCGGATGCTACCTGCTTGCGTATGGGTAATCTCGGGTATAAGAGTGAAGCGCAAAAATCTCTGTTCGTTTGCTACAACGATTTGGAGACTTATGTTGATTGTCTCTATCAGGCAATGCATACACCTTATTCTGAGTACGAAAAAATCGGACAACAACAGAACGACGAGTATCTTCAGATTAATACAAACCTCCTGCAACTGGAGAACGAATTTTACTCAACCATAAGACCGAAACGTAATGTTCAAAGTGGAGAGCGGCCTCTGGACGCACTGGTTAACAATGGCATTGAGTACGTGGAAGTCAGGGCACTGGATCTGGACCCATACACCCCACTGGGGATTTCGGCAGAGCAGATTCGATTTCTCGATACTTTCTTACTGCATTGCCTTCTCGCAGAAAGCCCGCTGTGTAACCAGCAGGAATTTTTCGATGTCTCCAGCAACATAGCAAAAGTAGTAGAGTTTGGGCGCGATTCGAATTTGATGCTGGATTTCGATTCCAATCCCAAGAGTATGAAGGAATGGTCCCTGGAGTTAATCGAAGAATTAAGTCATAGCGCTGGTTTGCTGGATGAAATTAACGGTGGAACAGGCTACTTGGACAGTCTTCAAAAGCAACTGGATAAAGTTAACAATCCCAACCTGACACCGTCTGGGCAAATGCTCAAGGAAATGACCGATAAGGGCTTATCTTTCTTCGAGTTCTCCATGCAACAGTCAAGGCAACATCACGAGCTATTGAGTAATAATGGACTGGATGAAACATCTGCCAATCACATGAGTGCAACCGCCGGTGAATCTCACCTAAAGCAGAAAGAGATCGAAGCCAGTGACGAATTAGGTTTCGATGAATTTTTGGTTCAATGGAATGAAGCCTAAGGGCAAAGTTCTCGTAAAAATGCCTTGCTAAACCTTCTCTAATTTTTCTTCTTATCGCCGTGCGTTCTACCGTTGTTACTTCTATTGCTGAACTATGAAATTCGTAAAGTACAGGTCTTCGATCTGCTGATCTCCACCACTCTCCAGAATTGAAGTTAACTAGCAGGTAAAAATTACTTTCGCCGCCAACGGAAAAACTTTTCTGTCCAGGGAAAATACTTCTCTGGCAACCTCGCATTGCGCCAGGCATTAGCCGCAAACTTATTTGCCTCTAACAGAGTTGGATAGATGTGGGTTACCGCAGAAATTTTCTTTAATCCCATTCCATGGGTCATCGCAAAAACAAACTCACCGATGAGTTCCCCTGCGTGGTAACCAACGATGGTTGCGCCCAGAATTTTGTCTTTACCTGGTACGGTTAAGACTTTAATAAAACCATGGGCTTCGCCATCGGCAAGGGCACGATCCAGGTGATCCATGTCATAGCGGGTTACTTCGTAGGGAATATTCCGTTGCTTTGCTTCAGCTTCGCTAAAGCCAACCCGGGCAACTTCAGGATTGCTAAAGGTCGCCCAGGGCACGACCCTGTAATTTGCCTTTAAACGCCATAATCCACCCAGCATGGCATTAACCGATGAAAAGAATGCTTGAAACGAAGCCATGTGAGTAAACTGATAGGGACCGGCAACATCACCACAGGCGTAGATGTTTGGATAGGCCGTTTGCATCGCTTCATTGATCTCGATAGTGCCCTGGGATGTCAACGGCATTTCCAGCTCTTCCAAACCAAATCCCTCGACGTTGGCTTTACGCCCAATTGCCAACAAAACCTTATCAAACTCGACTCGTACAGTTTCGCCTTGATGTTCTGCTTCCATGTAAGTTCGCTCACCGTCTTTTCCGAATTTGGTCAGACGGTGACCTGTTAATACATTTATACCTTCACTGGTGAACTGTTGTGTTACGAGTTCTGAGACTTCGGCATCTTCTCTGGGCATAATTCGAGGTGCCATATCTACCTGGGTAACCTGTGCGCCCAAATTATTAAAGGCCTGAGCCAGTTCACAACCGATTGGCCCACCACCCACAACAAGTAATTTTTCTGGCAACTCTCTCAACTCCCAGACTGAGTCAGAGGTGAGATAGTCGATCTCTTCCAGTCCCGGGATTGGTGGCACCAGGGGCCTGGCTCCGGTGGATACAATAATGGAACGGGTAGTAATTTGCCGATCACCAACACGTACGCTATAGGGCGATTCGATGTAGGCTTCCCCGGAAACACATTCCACACCTAAAGAGGTAAAGCGTTCTACGGAATCATGGGGCTCGATTGTTTTAATGATGTCCCGTACTCGCTCCATTACCCTGGCAAAATCAACTTCACCACTGGCATTATGTATTCCGTACTCTTCCGCGCGCTTAATGTAGGACATGATGCGCCCGCTTCGAATAAGCGACTTGCTGGGGACACAACCAGTATTTAAACAATCCCCGCCCATCTTGTTTTTTTCTATGAGCACAACTTTAGCTTTGGCGCCGGCAGCAATAAGAGAAGCAACCAGTCCCGCTGAACCGGCGCCAATGACAATCACGTTTGCATCAAATTTCTTTGGCCGGGTAAAATTTTTCATTACTTTGTTACGCTGTATTGAGTTAACGATGAACCTGGCAATGAGTGGAAACAATCCCAACAGGGCAAACGAGAAGATTAGCGAACCACTCACAAGACCAGAAAGGGAAGTAATCTGTGCAAGTTCTGAGCCTGCGTTTATATAAACCGCCGTTCCCAACAGCATGCCTACCTGACTTACCAGGTAAAACGAGACGGTTTTTATGGGAGTAAGCCCCATTAACAAGTTAACCATGAAGAATGGAAACAGTGGCACCATTCTTATGCTGAATAAGTAGAAGTTACCGTCTTTTTCTATTCCCTTATTAATAGGAGCAAGATAGTCACCAAATCTGGATTGCACCCAATCATGTAGCAATGTTCTTGATACGAGAAAAGCCAGAGTGGCACCGATGCTGCTGGCGAATGAAGCGATAAGTAGACCCCAGCCTAGTCCGAATATCGCTCCTCCAATTAGCGTGAGAATGGCAGCACCGGGAATTGAAAGCGCTGCCACTGTTACATAAATGATGAAGTAAAAAAGGGCAGCACTGGCGAAGTTCTGATCTTTGTAATCCTGAATCGCACCAAGCTGTGACTGCACGTATTCCAGCGTCAGAAACTGCCCCAGATCGAAGAAGACATAACTGCCAATGGCAATTGCAAACAGGACGACTATGGCGGCTTTAGTTTTGTTCATTAAAAATCCTGTAGATGCTGGAAACACTGCATAACGACTGGGTTACAGAGAGTTGTCGCTGATATTTTCTTCTTGTTTTCAAGTTTCGATATGCTATAAACCACTTGCAATCGCTACGGTGGAAGCCCAAGATCGCGCAGATCAGCGAATATAAAGCTTTAAAAAACATAAGTTAAGAGAACCCGCAGTGTCTAATTTCGATTTCAGTCGTGAATTTCCAGTTAGTCGAATGCGCCGCATGCGCAGGGATAGTTTCAGCCGCCGCTTGATGCGCGAAACACGATTGAGCACAGATGACCTGATTTTTCCGGTTTTTATTGTCGAAGGAAACAATGAAAAGCAGGAAATAGCTTCCATGCCATCGATGTACAGAATGAGCATTGATGTTCTCCTTGAGGAGGCTGCCGAACTGGTGGACCTGGGAATTCCTGCCATCGCTTTATTTCCCTCACCGGATGCGACCGCCAAGACAGAAGATGGAAGTGAATCTTTTAATCCTGACGGTTTGGTGCAGCGCGCGGTCAGAGCACTCAAAGATGCGCAACCGGAGCTTGGTGTTATTACCGATGTGGCCCTGGATCCTTACACCACTCACGGCCAGGATGGCATTATCGATAGCAATGGCTACGTGCTGAATGACGAAACCGTTGAGGTTCTCGCCAAACAGGCTCTATCCCATGCCCAGGCCGGTGTCGATATCGTAGCCCCTTCTGACATGATGGACGGCAGAGTTAGCGCAATTCGCCTGGCCCTGGAAGAGAACGGTCTTATCTACACTAAAATACTCGCCTATTCCGCAAAGTACGCATCCAGTTATTACGGGCCTTTTAGAGATGCGGTTGGCTCCAGTGGCAACCTGGGTGGAGGCAATAAGTACAGCTACCAGATGGATGTTGCTAACAGCGACGAAGCACTGCAGGAAGTTGCCCTGGACCTTGCCGAAGGGGCAGATATGGTCATGGTTAAACCAGGTTTGCCCTATCTCGATATTGTTCATCGAATTAAACAGGAATTCGGCGTGCCTACTTTTGTTTACCAGGTTAGCGGCGAATACGCCATGCACATGGCAGCGGCACAAAATGGCTGGCTGGATGAAGACGCGGTAGCCCTGGAATCCCTGGTGGCAATTAAGCGGGCAGGTGCCGATGCAATCCTGACCTATTTTGCCAAGAAAGCGGCAAAGCTCCTCGCCGATAATTAAGTGTGAGAATGAGCAGAGAAAAGCTAAAAAAGCGCTATGCCTTGAATCCTTGATAATTGGCCTTATTATATTGCCATCGAGCCATTGCCCTATCCCTGAGCACAGCTCGATTCTGAATACTCTTTAGTAAAACCCGCTAAGCAGGAAGGAATAATTTATGAGCGACAATATCGTTCACGTTTCGGATAGCAGTTTTGATCAAGATGTTTTACAGGCAGAAGGTCCTGTACTCGTGGACTTCTGGGCCGAATGGTGTGGCCCTTGCAAGATGATTGCTCCAGTATTGGAAGAGCTTGCAGATGAATATGGCGAAAAATTAAAGGTCTGCAAGATGGATGTAGATGCCAATCCCGATACGGCGCCAAAGTACGGAATTCGTGGCATTCCCACCTTAATCCTATTTAACAATGGCGATGTGGCCGGTACAAAAGTTGGCGTACTTTCCAAATCCCAGCTTTCCGCTTTTATTGACAGCGCCATTTAAATTGCGTTTAATGTGTCGTCTCGCATATCAGCGAGGCGCCACAGGAAGTGGACTTTCTTACTGAACCCCTTTAGCACCATATAAGTAGTACCCGAAAAGAATCGTAATTCCAGTAACCGAAAATCCACGTTATGACCTGGATAATTCCTGGTAGTCAGACTACACGCTTTGCGGAACATTTTGCGTACCTGACAAATAAAGTAAAAAGTTTTTTGTGGACACATTAAAAGAGTGGGTCTATAGTAAAAAATCGTTGGAAACATAATTACAACAGAACAATTAAAACCAACAAAACGAAATAGAAAATAAAAAAAATAGACCATCGACTATCTCCACTCTGCAAGACTGAAAGTTTTTAACTAAACCCTTTTTAACTACAACTCTTTTTTAAAAAAACACCAACTCCCAAGTAAATTCATTACACCTATGATCGTGGCCTGCCTCTTTCCCTGGCAGTACTCGAATTCCATTCAACTGACAAATTCTCATTAAGACATTGCTATGAATCTCACAGAACTCAAACAGAAACCAATCGCTGAACTTCTCGAAACAGCTCAAGAGATGGGATTGGACAACGTTTCTCGCTCAAGAAAACAAGACATCATTTTTGTCATGCTTAAAAAACACGCGAAAAACGGCGAAGACATTTACGGTGATGGTGTATTAGAAATTTTACAAGATGGTTTTGGTTTTTTAAGGTCGGCAGACTCATCTTACCTTGCAGGTCCTGATGATATTTACGTGTCGCCAAGCCAAATAAGACGTTTTAACTTACGCACCGGTGATACAGTAGCTGGAAAAATCAGGCCTCCAAAAGATGGCGAAAGATATTTCGCATTACTGAAGATAAGCGAAATCAATTTCAGCAAGCCAGAAAGCTCCAAGAACAAAATCC
The DNA here is from genome assembly GCA_964616225.1 of uncultured Pseudohongiella sp. GTDB lineage: Bacteria > Pseudomonadota > Gammaproteobacteria > Pseudomonadales > Pseudohongiellaceae > UBA9145. The sequence continues at coordinate 227,751 of CAZTTE010000001.1, read as the reverse complement.
TTTTCGAAAACCTCACTCCTCTATTTCCTAACGACCGATTAGCACTTCAACTAGGTAACGGTAGCACCGAAGACCTGAGCGCCCGAGTTATCGATCTCACCGCACCGATCGGAAAAGGACAAAGAGGATTGATCGTGTCGCCACCGAAAGCCGGTAAGACACTTATTTTGCAGAATATTGCTCAATCCATTACCAAGAATAATCCGGAAACTCGTTTAATCGTTCTACTAATCGATGAACGACCGGAAGAAGTAACGGAAATGCAACGCTCCGTTCGTGGCGAAGTAGTAGCCAGTACTTTCGACGAGCCACCATCACGACACGTACAAGTTGCCGACATGGTGATCGAGAAAGCCAAGCGCCTGGTAGAGCACAAGGAAGATGTAGTTATCTTGCTGGACTCGATCACTCGACTAGCGCGAGCCTACAACACGGTAATTCCATCATCAGGTAAAGTTCTTACCGGTGGTGTCGATGCCCACGCACTGGAGAGACCCAAGCGCTTCTTTGGTGCTGCGCGAAATCTCGAAGAAGGCGGCTCCCTCACCATTATCGCTACCGCACTAATCGAAACCGGCTCGAAAATGGACGAAGTTATTTACGAAGAATTTAAAGGCACCGGTAACATGGAATTACACTTGGATAGAAAGATTGCCGAGAAGCGAATCTATCCTGCCATCAACGTTCGTCGCTCCGGTACTCGTCGCGAAGACTTGCTGACCACGGAAGAAGAGTTGCAACGCATGTGGATTCTACGCAAGTTACTAAGTTCAATGGAAGATGTGCAGGCTACGGAATTCATCCTGGATAAACTTAAAGACACTAAAACCAATGATGAATTCTTTAATGCGATGAAGAGAAAATAGCACTGCGCATTATTTGTTAAACACATTAGCAAAAAAGAGCTCTCTTAAAGAAACTTCCAATGTCATTTAAAGATCTGCGGGACTTTATTGATCTACTCGAGCAAGAGGGCGAACTCAAAAGAATTCAAACCGAAGTAGATCCATATCTCGAAGTCACTGAGATTTCTGATCGGACCCTGCGCCGCGGTGGTCCTGCACTTTTATTCGAGAACGTGAAGGGCTCTTCACTGCCTCTATTAGCGAACCTGTTTGGTAATACTCGTCGTATATCGCTGGCCATGGGCCAGGAAGATCTGGAAGGCTTGCGAGACGTTGGTAATTTACTGGCCTTCTTAAGGGAACCGACTCCCCCTTCCGGATGGAAAGACCTGTGGCAGAGTCTACCCAGTTACAAGAGCGTCCTGAATATTGCACCAAACCTGAAGCGTTCAGCGCCCTGTCAGGAAATCATTATTGAAGAAGATGATGTTGACCTTGCCATGTTTCCAATTCAAACCTGCTGGCCTGGCGATGTAGCGCCGCTGGTTACCTGGCCGCTGGTTATTACCAAAGGTCCGGAGAAGGAAAGACAGAATCTTGGTATCTACCGCATGCAGCTTATTGGTCGCAATAAGCTAATCATGCGCTGGTTATCGCATCGTGGTGGTGCACTGGATTTTCGTGACTGGAAGTTAAAGCATCCCGGTGAACCATTCCCGGTATCAATCGCACTTGGAGCTGACCCTGCAACAATTCTTGCGACAGTGACGCCGGTTCCTGACACCCTTTCAGAGTATGCCTTCGCGGGATTGTTACGTGGCGGTAAAACCGATGTAGTGAAATCCCAGACCAATGAATTACAGGTACCTGCCAGTGCCGAGATTGTTCTGGAAGGTGTTATCGAACCGGACGAAATGGCCGAAGAAGGACCTTACGGCGATCATACCGGTTACTACAACGAAGTGGAGCAGTTTCCAGTCTTTACCGTAAAACGCATTAGCCATCGTAAGGATCCCATTTACCACAGCACTTACACGGGGCGTCCGCCGGATGAACCTGCGATGCTGGGAGTGGCATTGAACGAGGTATTCGTTCCCCTCTTACAAAAACAGTTTCCAGAAATAAGCGATTTCTATTTACCGCCGGAAGGTTGTTCCTATCGCATGGCGGTTGTAAGCATGAAGAAACAATACGCCGGACATGCGAAGCGGGTCATGATGGGAATCTGGTCATTCCTCAGGCAATTCATGTATACCAAATTTGTTGTCGTGGTAGACGACGATGTAAACATTCGCAGCTGGGAAGACGTAATCTGGGCCATTACCACACGCATGGATCCTATTCGCGATACGGTACTGATTGACAACACGCCTATCGATTACCTGGACTTCGCCTCCCCGGTTTCGGGCCTGGGTTCGAAAATGGGCCTGGACGCTACTAATAAATGGCCTGGGGAAACGGATCGGGAATGGGGAAGACCCATTGAAATGGACACTGCGGTTAAAGAACGGGTTGATGCACTCTGGAAAGAGTTAGGAATCGACTAGCTGGTGGGTTAGTGGGTAATCTTGTTTTGCGCAGGCAGTGGAAGTTCTGGAAGCTGGGCACCGATTAAATCACCGTAACTCTGCAAATAAGTCTCACTGGCCTCGACTTCACCCAGGTGCTTGAGTAATCGACTCAGCTCGCCGTAGGCTTCGGCAGTAGGTGCAATCTTTATACTCGCTTCGTAGTATTCCTTGGCCTTGCCCCACAGTTCATTGCGCATTGATATTCGACCGAGACAGAGCATCAGATTGGCATCTGCCGGTCTCGATTTTAACCAGCCTTCAGCCACGATAAGCTGTTGTGGGCTGGTACCAAAATCCAGTTCACCATATCGCAATACCAGGGCATCACTCCAATGCTTGCTTACGGCCGCTTCGATGGCCTTGGCTGCATCTGCTTTGGCGCCCAGCTGAATGAGCAATTCGGAAAAGTGCTTGACGACTTTTTCATCTTCACGGTACTTCGCCGGCGCTTTCTTCCAGAGCTTGTTGAGTTGAGTGAGGGAGTCCTGATTCGATGTACCGCCTTTGTCATTACAGCTTGCATAGAGCTCTTCCATAAAGATACGCATCTGGATCTGATCGATCTCGACTCCATCGATAACCTTGCTTTTCTCCAGGGTTGGAACCAGTTCCTTAAGCGCGCTCCAATCCTGCAGCTTTACATAGACTTCTTTTAGTAACTGCAACAATGACGGATCGTTAACTGAACTTCGTTTCAACTGTTCGAGTACGGCAACTGACTGCTCCAGTTGACCGGACTTGAACAGTAGCTGTGCCTTCAATGAATTTATCGTTGACCTTGCCTTGGGATACTTTTCTTCCGCTTCTTCAAGAGCGCCGATCCAGTCATCTTTGCGTCCGAGTTTATGGGCGGCAAAAGCGGCGGCAAGATAATTCACTACGCTGGCATCTTTATCTCCAGTGCTCTTGGTCAGCAAGTTAAAACTCGATTGCCAATTCCCACGGGTAAAATAGAGAAGCCCTTCGATAGTTCCGCTCCGGGCCTTGGCCTTGCGTTGTTCATTTAAGTCGTGACCATACTGGAAGAGTTTCTTCGGGTTAATCCACTGAATGCAGACGATAACCAGTTTTACCAGTAAATAGAGAATGCCACTTGCCACCAACAGGGCAAAAAGACTTGTTTCGAAAGTGTAGTTAGCAAAGGCGATGAGCAGGTAACCAGGATCATTCGGGAAGCCAAGATACAGTGTTACCCAGAGAGCAACTATTAAGGCAAGCAGGCTGAAGATAAAAAGCCGAATCATCTCTTAGTCCGGAGTAAGTTCTGCAATCAGATTTAGTGAGGTTTCCAGGCTCGGCAAGCTGGGACTAATATCGATGGCGCTTAACTCGTCAAATTCTGTACTCATGGCTTGGCCTACCGCGGTTTCAGTTACCGCGTAGCGTTCCAGCCAAGATTTACTATTGGCCAGACTACGTGCATACAACTCTGCGTCCTGGGAAACCATGGCAAATTGTGCTTGTTCAATCATCAAGCGCAGGCTTTGCTTAATGTTAGATTCCTGTCCCGGTGCCAGCATAGCCGCAGGATTCTCTTCCCATTCGCGCCATACAAAAACAGAGCTCAGGAAATCGTAAGTCGAATCGATAAATCCTCCAGTGTCGGCTCTGATTTCAACCAGCGCGGATTCTACAGTGCGACGATTCTCAAGGTTTTCTCGCATGGATCCCAGGAGGTCAATCTGGTCGATCTGATCGATAAGATTAGAGAGTCGTATGTAGATACCTTCGCGATCGACTACATCCAAACTCCGCAGGCGAGACTGATCGCTGGCAATCGATTGCCTGGCAGAGAAAATTGCATTGTTACCGGATTCCAATAATGCGCTATCGGCATCTTCGAGCAATAGCAGTGCCGAGGCTACGTCTGATTCCAATTGCAGTTTCTGATTTGCGAGGCGTACAAGAAATTCTGCTTCGAGTAATTTCCAATCCAGGTTTGGCTGTGCCGCTGGTGTCGCCTGTTGTGATTGCAGCTCCATCAATTGCTGCTGCAGGGTGGCTATTTCCGCATTCAATATGGCTTCAACTTCTCTTATGGTGGAGTCGTCAATTTCCACGGGTTCTGCAGGCGCCTGTAGCTGTTCCTGAAGCTGTCCTATGAGCGCATTCTGATTGGCGACAGTCTGACTTAGTTGCTGATTCTCAGTGCTAATGCTGCTGATATTCTGCTGCAGTAAATATTGCTGATAGCCTAAATAGACGATACCGGCTAAAACTGGCGAAAAGAGAGCAAGCACGAGCAAGAATCGTCGCCTGGCTTTCTTTTGTTGACGGGATGTACGACTACCGGCTTTGGCGCTGCCCTGGGATAACTCTTCAAGTATCTTGGGCGTTTCGGGCTGATCTGCCACTCAATTTCCTCTTTTGTAGTAAGCGCAGCTAGCTACTGAAAACATATTACTCACTATCTAGTTTGTCGGCTTAATTGGCAAGTTCTTGTAACGCATTAATTGTCGCTTCAACGTCTGCACCTTTTGCTATTTTGACCGTCATAAAGCCCAATTGTTCGGCTATTTCCGCAACCCTGCTGGAAGGAACGATGAGAGGTGTTTCTTTGATGTAGTCAGCTGGCAGAGAACTACTATTAATCAATTCAAGCAGGCGCTGCAATGATTCGCTACTGGTCACGGAAAGAACATTAATGCTTTCATCGAGCAGCATGGTGGCTAACTCAGCACTGGAGTTGTCTGCTGCCATTCGTTGATAGACTTCGATGTAAACTACCTCAGCACCTCGCGCCAACAAGGTTTCAGCGAGCATCTCCCTGCCCCCTATTCCCCTGAATATGGCAATCCTTTTACCAGCGACTTCTTTTAACTGGTCCAACTCGAGAATGTCTTCGCTACTGGCTCCCTGTTCAGAATGCACTACTGTGCAATCGAGTTCGGCCGAAATTTTACGTGACGTACTTGGTCCCACTGCGATTACTTCAATCCCTACCGGGAACTGTGGCCAATAATCGTTTATCCAACTTGCGCCGTAATGAGCTGCATTATTACTGATAAATATTAGCGCGTGGTAATTGTCGAGATTCTCAATTTTCGATTTGATCGATTGGATGGCATCATCGGAAGTAAGCGCTTCAATCTTTATCAAGGGAAAGTGAAACGGCAAGCCACCCTTATCTGCGATTGCAGAACAGGTTGCTTGATGCTGGGGATCTGGTCGCGTTACCAAAACGCGTAATCCAGAAAGAGGAGCGTTCATCAGTCTTCAGTATTAGCGCGCAGCAATGCCAGGATTTCAGCTGCACCCATTTCCATTAAATCTTCTGCAACTAATAATCCAAGTTGCTCGGCGTTGTGACAGCTTCCTTTCATCTCACTGCGTATAACTTGTGTTCCATCGACCGTGCCTACTAAAGCGCGCAAATGAAGTTCTTCATCTTCTATCTCTGCAAAACTCGCTATAGGTACCTGACAGCCACCCTGCAGTTTTGCATTTACCGCACGCTCGGCAAGTACTCTTGCGGCAGTATCCTGGTGATGCAAACAATCAATGAGTTTCAGTGTGTCGATATCTTCGGTACGACATTCAATGCCAACCGCACCCTGGCCACCTGCAGGCAAACACTGGTCAAAGGGGAGGCGCTGTTTTATACGCTTTCCCATTTCCAATCGAATAAGCCCGGCCGACGCCAGGATGATTGCATCGTATTCTCCATTATCGAGTTTCCCCAGGCGCGTTCCTACATTGCCCCGGAGGTCACACACATTGAGCTCGGGTCTTATACTGCTCAGTTGGCACTGACGACGAAAACTTGATGTACCAAGCTTCGCTCCGTCAGGCAGCTCTGAGAGTGATGAATAATTATTGGATACAAACGCATCGCTGGGATCTTCCCGTTCACAGATGACGGCCAGGCCAAGTCCAGCAGGAAAATCCATGGGAACGTCTTTCATGGAATGCACGGCGATGTCTGCTTCATTGTCCAGCATTGCCCGCTCCAGTTCTTTAACGAATAGCCCTTTCCCACCAACTTTCGCCAGCGGTACTTCCAGGATCTTGTCTCCCTTGGTGGTAAGTGGAACCAGCTCCACTTCAAGATCGCTGTGTTCGGCGAGCAAGGCATCTTTGACAAAATTAGCTTGCCAAAGAGCGAGTGGACTTTTACGGGTGGCGATTCGTAACGTGGTCTGGGTCATTAACAGCGCTTCTTAAACATCCTGACGGTTTTTCCTTAAAAGAGCTTCCCTACCAGAGATTCCTTATCAGAGCGCATTCTACGGTAATTAACAGGGAATGTCCGTGCCTGAAGCCGGGGAATTCGCTGGCTCTCGCGGGGCTCACTGGCCACGAAATACTGTTATAATCGCCCCCCTTTTGGTAAGAGTCAGTTCCAGACTACTGCAGCAAAGTACAAATTCATGAGCGACAAGGAAGACCAGGACAAGACCAGTAAACTCTGGGGTGGCCGTTTCAGCGAAGCCACCGATGAGTTTGTGCAGCGGTTTACCGCTTCGGTCGATTTCGACAAAAGACTCTATCAATACGATATCGATGGATCGATCGCTCATGCCAGGATGCTATGCAAGGTTGGCGTACTCAATGCTGACGAATTCAGTCAGATTGAATCGGGACTGGAAAGCATTCGGGAAGAAATTGCCGCCGGAAAGTTTGAATGGTCGGTAGCGCTGGAAGATGTTCACATGAATATCGAATCTGCTCTTACTGAAAAGATTGGCGATGTTGGAAAAAAATTGCATACGGGTCGATCCCGCAACGACCAGGTTGCCACCGATATTCGTTTGTATGTCAGGGATGAAATTGACAACATCAATGCCCTGCTAACAAAAGTTCAGTCAGCTCTGCTTGATGTCGCCGAGAGAGAAGCCGCAACAATTTTCCCTGGCTTCACCCATTTACAGACTGCGCAACCGGTTAGCTTTGGTCATCACATGCTGGCCTGGTACGAAATGCTGGATCGTGATTATTCCCGTTTTATAGACTGCAGAAAACGAGTTAATCAATCTCCCCTGGGTGCAGCAGCATTGGCTGGCACAAGTTTTCCAATCGATCGTGATTACACTGCCGAATTGTTGGGTTTTGAAAAAGCAACGAATAACTCCCTCGACTCTGTTAGCGACAGGGACTTTGCAATAGAACTTGCTGCGGCGGGCAGCCTGTTAATGACGCATCTGTCACGCTTCTCCGAAGAACTGGTGTTATGGACTTCTGCACAATTTGACTTTGTAGATTTGCCCGATCGATTCTGTACCGGTTCTTCGATAATGCCCCAGAAGAAAAATCCGGACGTACCGGAATTGATCCGGGGCAAAACTGGTCGCGTGGCCGGGCACCTGGTGTCACTGTTAAACCTGATGAAGTCTCAGCCACTTGCTTATAACAAAGACAACCAGGAAGACAAGGAACCCTTATTCGATCTCATCGACACCTTGCGTGATTGTCTGTTTGCTTACAGTGAAATGCTTCCGGCAATTGTTTGTAATAAGGAAGCGATGCTGGAAGCCACCATGAAGGGATTTGCTACAGCAACAGATCTTGCCGATTACCTGGTTAAGAAAGGACTACCGTTTCGCGACGCACACGAAGTAGTTGGCAACGCCGTTGCCTACGCCATCGAACAGCAATGTGATTTGTCCGAGTTATCGCTGGAACAATTGAATAGTTTCTCAGACTTAATCGAATCGGATGTGTTCGACGTGCTAACACTGGAAGGGTCGCTTAATGCGCGAAACCATAAAGGTGGAACTGCACCGGAACAGGTGCGAACCGCAGTGGCTGCCGCAAGAACAGCTCTCTCCCAAAGATAAGTAACAGAAAAACTAGCGGCTAATTGGCGCCGGCACGGGGAACTACAGTTATGCCCTGGCGGAGAAAGGCTATTCTGTTGATGCCGTGGAACCGTCAGCAGTTATGCGCGACCAGGCCAAATCCCATGAGAATCTGCGCTTTCACGCCACTAGCGCCGAGTCTATGGATTTCCCCGACAATTCTTTCGATGGGGTAATTATGACCCTGTGTTTACATCATCCGGCGGATTGGCGCTTCGGTGTGGCTGAGGCCCTCTGGATGAGTAACGATGACCCGCTGGTCATCTTTGCCTTCGATACCAAGCACATAGGGGAATACTGGTTATACGATTATTTCCCGCAGTTTCGGGAAATCGACGCGAAGCTCGGGCCCAACATGAAAGAACTGGAGGCCCATGTTGTACAGGGACTTAATGCAAAAATGGAGCGATTCCCTTTTCCCCTGCCTAAAGATCTGGTGGATCATTTCGCCTCGGCGGATTGGGCGCGTCCGGAAGTTTATCTCGATGAATCGTTCCTTAATGGCATATCCACTTTCGCCAAACTCACGGAGGAAAACAGCCTGAAAGGTGTTGCCGAGCTCGAATCCGACTTAAAAACTGGAAGATGGCATGAAAAATATGGCGCGCTTTTGGAACGGGACACTTACGACCGGGGTTACCTGTTCGTGCGTATTACGGGCTAAGTTTATTGTAACTCTTCAAACTCCTGCTGAGCCGAAAGCCAATCTATCTCGTTTGCTTCCAAAGCTGACTTTAACTTTCCCTGTCGCTGCAAGATATCGGTTAACTGAGTTTTGTTTTCTTCTTTGTAAATTGTCTCGTCGGCTAATTCATTCTCAATCTGGCCAAGTTCCTTTTGCGTTTTTTCTATAGCAGTTTCCAGCTTCCTGATCTTCTTGCGCAGCGGCGCGAGCTGTTCACGTTTTGCAGCGGCTTGCTGCCTCAGTTCTTTCTTGTCGATCTTGTTTTTAATTGAAGCTGTATCACGCTGCTTTCCTGGACCATCAAGTTGTCCAGTTTGTTTTAGCCAGCTTTCGTAATCGTGAATTGATCCTTTGAACTCTGCGAACACACCCTGGTGTATGGAATAAAACTCATCCACTGTGTTGGATAACAAATGTCTGTCGTGGGAGACAATGATCATTGCGCCAGCGTATTCCTGAAGTGCCATTTCCAATGCGTGGCACATCTCGATATCCAGGTGGTTGGTAGGCTCATCCATGAGTAACAGGTTTGGTTTTAACCAGACCGTTTTCGCCAATGCCAGTCGGGCCTTTTCACCGCCGGAAAAATTGGTAATGGCTTCCTTGACTCGATCACCGTGAAAATCGAACCCGCCAAGAAAATTCTTGATCTCCTGCTCTGTGGCCGAAACACGGTCGCCTCTTTCTTCGCAGGCCTGCTCAATAATCTGAACCGGAGTATGACTATTATTTAGCGCATCTACCTGATGCTGCGCATAGTAACCAATGCGCAATTTCTTGGCTGTAATGATGTCGCCCTCAAGTCTCTCCAGTTCTCCAGCCAGTACTTTCAAGAAGGTGGATTTTCCACTGCCGTTAAATCCCAGAAGCCCTATTCTCGATTCAGAGCGAATACCCAGGTCCATCCTGGTAACCAGGGGTGCGTCGAAACCGATGGCAAGGTTTTCGATTTGCATCAGGAAAGTCGGTAAGTGATCGAGACCGGGAAATGAAAATCTAAAGGGGGAGTCCACGTGTGCCGGCGCGATGTCCTGCATACGTTCCAATTCTTTCAACCTCGATTGCGCTTGCCTGGCTTTAGACTCTTTGTAGCGAAATCGTCTAACAAAGTTTTCTATCTGTTCGCGACGACGTTGTTGTTTTTCAAAAAGTGCTTGCCGCAATGCCATTTTCTCTGCACGCTGCTTTTCGAAATCACTGTAGTTGCCCGTATAAAGATCGAGATTGCCATTCTCGAAGTTGACGACATGATCGATAATTGTGTCGAGGAAAGTTCTGTCGTGTGAAATGAGTAGAATTGTTCCCTGGTAGCGGAGCAACCACTGTTCTAACCAGACCGTTGCTTCCAGATCGAGATGGTTGGTCGGTTCGTCCAACATCAGCAGATCTGAAGGGCACATAAGCGCCGCTGCTAGATTCAACCTGACTCGCCATCCACCTGAGAATGTTTTTACCGGATGTTGAAACTCTTCTACTGCGAATCCCAGTCCCGACAATAGTTGTTCTGCACGATGTTTAATATCGTAGCCATGGGTTGCTTCAATCTCACCGTGAATTCTTGCCAGGGTATCGTTATCCCCGCTCTCCTCAGCTTGTCTGAGTTGAGATTCCAGCTTGCGAAACTCCTTGTGAGCATCGATTACAAATTCCAGTGCGCTGCGATCCACCCCCGGAGTTTCCTGTGCCATCATGGACAGGCGCAGGTCGCTGGGAAAGTTTATGTCGCCCTGCTCCAGAGGTATCTCACCAGCTATCGCCCGAAATAAACTGGTTTTGCCGGACCCATTACGGCCAATGACACCAGTTCTTTGGCCCTTGTGCAGCACCAGGCTTACGTCCTTGAGGAGTAGCTGATGCCCCCGCATCAAACTGATATTGTCTAGTGAAATCATTGGTATTCTGGCTAGTGGGCCATATCTCTGCGGCGGCACATAATACTACAGAATTGATTTAATCAGATTGAATTCGTACTATTGGAAACCTCCTGCTAGAAAGCTGTAAATGAAGTCCTGCCGATGAAGCAAATTCTGATTATCGATGACGACGAGAAACTAGGTCAGTTACTGACTCAGTATCTCGAGCGTTATGATATGAAGGTGCATGTCGCGCTCACTCCCAGCAAAGGATTTGAGCTCATCAAGAAAGTTAAACCGGTCCTGTTAATCCTGGACGTTATGTTGCCAGAAAAAGATGGTTTCGAGATCTGCAGGGAAATACGCGCCAAATCTTCGATCTATGGCCAGCTTCCAATCCTGATGCTGACTGCCCATGCCGAAGTAACTGATCGCATCGTCGGCCTGGAACTTGGTGCAGATGATTATTTACCCAAGCCTTTCGAGCCCAGAGAACTTGTCGCAAGAATTCACAATATATTAAGAAGAAGCAGTGATGATCACAGCATTCGCGACATTAAACTAATCAATGGATTAGAAGTTGAAGTATCTCGCCGTGAGGTAAAACTCGATGGCGAAATTCTCGACCTAACCACCATGGAATATGAATTGCTGATTCTTTTTATGCAATTTCCTAATAAAACTTTTACCCGTGACGAACTTATGAATCGTTTGCGTGGTATTGATGCCGAACTCTTTTCCAGAGCAGTAGATACATTGGTCAGCCGCTTGCGACATAAGTTAAAAGACACTTCCAAAACTCCCAGATTTATAAAAACAGTTTGGGGACGTGGCTATACTTTTGTCGGTGAGCAACTATGACGACAATAGTTCAGCACGTAAGAAAATCTCTCTTTTTTCGACTACTTGCCATTTTCGGCGTAACAGTAGCGCTATTCATCATAATTATTTCTATTTCGCTGCAAACGATTAGTGATGAAAGCGAAACCATCGAGACTATTCCGGATTACTTTACCCGTAATATCGAATCCATAATCGAAGATATCGGTGCGCCACCAAATCTGGGCAATGCAATGCGCCTGGCAGACGAACTGGATTGGACAATTAGTATTCGCAATCCAATCATGCAATGGAGTTCAGATGCTGAAACCCGATTGGATGTGGATTCAGCGGTTTATTCGGAAGCTCTTACAAGCGATGCAGAACTTCGCACCATTAATGGAGAGGACATAATCCGGGTACAACGGGGTGGCTATGATTTTTACATGTATCGACGCGCCACTAACGCAAACAACTTATTACTTATCTATATTGGGGTTGCGCTTGCAATAGCCATTCTCTTTTTTAACTACCTGATGGTAAATCGGATGTTAGATCCCGTGCGATTGTTACGTCGCGGCGCGGAACGAATTCAGAAAGGGGACTTGGGTTACCGTGTAAAGACAAATCGCCAGGATGAATTGGGGGAATTAACCGAGTCTATTAATCACATGGCGGATTCATTGCAATCCATGTTGGAAGCCAAACGTCAGTTATTGATGGCCATCAGTCATGAACTAAGAACACCAATAACGAAAGCAAAGCTGCGTATGGAGTTTATGTCTGACTCGCCCGAGAAAGAACAACTTAAGGAAGACATTGACGAGATTGACCTTTTGATCTCCGATTTGCTCGAAGCAGAACGTCTCAACAACGAGCACGCGGTACTCGTTGCCGAGCCGGTTTACCTTGCCGAATTCGTTTATGGAGTAACCGAACAGTTCGCAGAGTATGAAGATGGTTTGACCGTCGAGACACCGGATGAAGACCTGGAATTTGAAATCGACAAGCTTCGAATCAGGTTGCTTATCACCAACCTCTTGAATAATGCCATGCGCCATAGCAAAGAAAATCCAATCGAAGTAAGAGTCAGCTTCGAGGATGATCGCGGCATCATAGAAGTCATCGACAATGGTGAGGGAATTTCGGAAGAACACCTTTCCCAGATAAGTGAACCCTTCTATAGAGCCGACGGCTCCAGGCAACGCAATACCGGTGGCTTTGGTCTGGGTCTGTACCTGTGCCGACTTATTGCACAGGCCCACGGCGGCGAGATGATTATTGCCAGTAAAATTGGCGAGGGGACCCACATTACTGTGAATCTTCCTCGCCATCCTCCCCACTCAGAGGCTGAGTAGCCTTTAACGTCTTACTGTACCGCTGCCTTGCGTCTCTGTACGCGGAGATAGTGCGCGATCAAGACAAAGATCGTTAGCAGAATTGGAATTAGGGCAGTGTTGGCCGCTTTAAGATTGGTGCCCAAGCGTTCGATGTCTTCAGTTAACTGAAATTGTACGTCACGAAGCCGGCGACGGGTCTCCAGCATTTCAGCATTAAAGCGATCGATCTCCGCCTGAATCTCGGGCGTGATTTCTCCAACAGGATTGCCTTCTTCATCCTGATTCAGTTGAGCAAGCTGTGCTTCAGTAGCGGCGAGACTATCCAATAATTCCGATTCTTCTTCCCGCAAACGATCGTCGGCCTGACGTTGTAAATCCAGAACCCGGGTAAACGGCCGTGAATAACGACCACGGCTGCGAATGCTCGACAGATCAGCTCCACCACTCAGATTTTCGAGGCCGTTAATCACGATATCGCCATTGTTTGCGAAGGGCTGAGGAATTCTCTGGCCGAGGAATTGCGTGACCTGAACCCACATGCGATCCGACAATACATCGGTATCGGCAACAGCAACGATGTTAACTATGCCATTGGAACTGGCGATGTGTTCCGGCAGGGGCTCTTCCTCTTCTTCCACGTCGGCTTCAGTCGCAACTACTTCATTTGCAGGATTGTCTTCTGCAACTTCAACTTCATCTGCAGGCTCTAAAGCTTCATCGGCTGTTTCTTCAGTTGGTTCTTCCACTACCGGGCGGCCATCTGGAAACGCACTGTCGATTACACCACTAATGCGCGCGGCTATGGTAAAACTTTGTTCTGCTGATTCGAATTCATCAAACAACACCGAAGGATCGGTCACACTCTCAATAAATGTTCGATCCATTAACATCGCATCTGATGACGAAACGATTAGTGGTTCGAAAGTAGTACTCGAACCTTCTGCCTGGCTAATTGCGCCGGCAGAAGAGAAGTTAATCGTTTCCAGGCGGTTGGTAATAATGTCATCCTGGGTCAGAAAGTTTCTTTGCACTCCCAACATGCCCAGGTGAGGAACAGGACGTTGTCCCTGACCCATCATTACCCGTAAGGCCAGCTCGTTATCAGCCAGCACCTTGCTATTATCGAATTCGATACCCCAGGCTTCCAGCAAGCCTGGCAAATCGGAACTCATTCCGGCAGGGATTAGATTTCCCTGAGGTGAACGGCTCACCATGGAATCCGCATTAGGATCCAGGAACAGGAAAGTAGAACCGCCCCGCATGACAAACTGATCGATGGCATAAAGCATTTGCTCAGACAGCCCCTGGGGGTGAGCGATCAGAAGAATATCGACTTCTTCATCGATGGTGTTACCGCTTATGTCTACTCTCTGCACCTCATACAACTGGCGAATCAAATCCATGATCATCCACTGTTGTGTGCCCTGGCCTGAGAGGGGATCGAATCCACCGTCTATATCTAACTCCGTGAGCAGACCGACAACAGGGCGATCCGGATTATCGACCTGGGTAATGAGCTTCATAAACTCGTATTCGAGAAATTCTTCCTGGTCCGGCCGGATTAATGGCATGGTTTCAGAGACCCGTAACTGAAACGGTACTTCCGGTTCTGCCTCCTGGGCAACAACGAGGCCAAAGTAGACACCCTCGCCACCCTGGGTGATAGGTACGGCCCGGATACCATACTGAGTAGCCAGGTCTTCATCTTCCGAGAATGGTTCCGGATCGATGATGTTCAGGCTTAGATTGCCATCACTGGCAATGATGATTTCCCTTAAGAGTTCCTGAACGCGATTACCATAGCTGCGTATCTGGGGAACATCTTCCGTCGCCGAGTCAGAGTAGAAAAACATGAGCTCAATTGGTTGCGACAGGTTTGAGACAATATTGCGAGTCCCGTCGGAAAGTGAGTAGAGATTGTCTTCCGTTAAATCGATGCGCAGGCTGGGTAGAAAACTGATCAGCGCAACGCTGAACAATAGTCCAACCGCAATTGCAGCGAGTCCGAAGGAAGAAAAAAGTGACTTCTGATTCATTCTAATCCTCCTTTTAATTCGCTTTCTTCATTTCTATCACGATAGCGCTGGCTAATAACCAGGCCGCGATAAAAACGGCAAAGTAGAGAAAGTCACGAATGTCCAGTACACCTTTCGATATGGAATCGAAGTGGGTTAGAAAACCCAATGCAGAAAACGCATCCACGATAAACTGTGGTACCCATTCCGGAAACGCATTCAGCAAGATGGGCGATCCCATGATCACAAAGGTGAAGCAAATTGCGACTGTTAATATAAAAGCAATAACGGAATTCTTGGTGCAAGCCGACATACAGGATCCAATGGCAAGGAATCCCCCGGCCATGAACCAGCTACCAATGTAGGCGGCAAATATAACTCCATTATCCGGATCACCGAGATAATTAACAGTCATCCAAATAGGAAATGTTAATACCAGCGCAATCCCTGTTAGCACCCAGGCTGCCAGGAATTTTCCAATCACGGCTTCAGAAAGTTTAATTGGCAATGTCAGTAGCAACTCGATCGTGCCCGTCTTTCTTTCATCAGCCCATAAAGTCATGGCTATTGCCGGAACCATAAATAAGTAGAGCCAGGGGTGAAAGCTGAAGAATGGAAGCAAGTCAGCCTGACCTCGAAGGTAAAAACCACCGAGATCAAAGGTGAAGATCCCATTGGTGATCAGAAATATCACTATAAAGATATAGGCAAGAGGCGTTGCAAAGTAGCCAAATAGCTCCCTGCGGAAAATGATGCCTAGATTTTGCATTACTCACCTCCCTGTGACTGAGCGGTCACCGTTCGAAATACATCTTCCAGTTGTCCGCGGTTAACATGGAACTCTGCCACCGGCCAATGTTTGCTTTGAGCTATTTCAGAAACCTTGGCAAAAATTGGAGCGCCATTACTGGCAAGAATCGTAAAGCTATTCTCTTCCTCTTCTGCAACAACATTACCAATGCCGGAAATCCCTGCCAGGTCACTGGCAAGATCATAAGCTTCGTTCAAGCGCACACTTACTGCGTGGTGGTATTGTGATTGTGCTTCCAATTCCGCAGGCGTGCCATCGGCGACGATTTGTCCTTCATCGATAATAATCGCGCGAGTACAAACCGCAGTTACTTCTTCCAATATATGGGTTGAGATAATCACGATCTTGTCTTTGGCAAGATTCTTAATCAGTTCCCGAACGTGATGTTTCTGATTCGGATCGAGTCCATCGGTTGGCTCATCCAGAATCAGCACTTTCGGATCGTGCATAATGGCTTGAGCTAAACCTACCCTTCTTTTAAAACCCTTCGACAGGGTCTCGATAGATTGTTGTGCAACCGATTGAAGTTCGACTTCATTGACAACATGCTGCACGCGAGAGGCGATTTCACCTCCCCGGTATCCTCGAATTTCGGCTATGAAATTCAAAAACTCCAGGGTGGTCATGTCACCGTAAGAGGGTGCTCCCTCCGGTAGGTAACCAATCAAAGCTTTAGCTTCAATCGCATTCCTGGTGATATCAAAACCGTCTACCGTTACTGATCCAGCCGAAGGTGAAAGAAATCCAGTTATGACTTTCATGGTGGTGGATTTACCAGCCCCATTGGGTCCCAGGAATCCCAGCACTTCACCTTCTTCTACATTGAAACTCAGATCATCTACGGCGGCAAACTGGTCAAATTTTTTCGTTAAGTGACTTATTTCTATCATCTAGCTGCTAATCCTTCTAACAGTTAAACCAGTGAATTAAAGAAAAAAGAGGCCCCGCCAAAGGCGCTGTTTTCCTCAGTAAAATGTGATCGGCAAATATAAGGGCCCTAATTTCAATTTTCAAGATTGGTGACAATTCGTCACAGCAACCGCAAATATTGGGTTGTGGCGGACAGAATAAACCAGGCCCTGGTGAGTCCGGGGTGTGTTTATGCAGGCCGCAGCGGTATAATCGCCCGCTCCAAAAGACCAGGTATCCAGTGTATCCCATGCGTCAGATCATAAGCATTCTAATAATACTGCTTCTGACTCTTCCCCTTACCCAGTGTGGGCAAAAGGGAGGGCTCACTCGGCCTGAAGAAGCCCCATTCACCGCTTTCGCTAAATAACTCTCCAACATAGTCGTTGGCTTACTAAGACCATGGACCATTTTAACTATCAAGGGGCGAACCTCTATGCCGAGGAAGTTGCGGTCAGCGAAATCGCTGAGCAGTATGGCACCCCCCTGTTTATATACTCTCGCGCCACCTTGGAGAGACATTATTGTGTGTATGCAGAAGCCCTCGCCAGGCACTCACACTTAATCTGTTTCGCAGTAAAGGCCAATTCGAATCTTGCTGTGTTAAATGTGCTGGCAAGACTCGGTGCCGGATTCGATATCGTTTCCGGTGGAGAGTTGGATCGAGTGCTGGCTGCTGGTGGCGATGCCAGCAAAGTTATTTTTTCCGGATTGGGAAAGACCACCGCCGAGATTCGGCACGCGCTCGAGGTAGGCATCCATTGTTTCAATGTTGAATCAGGGGCCGAGCTGGAACGGATTAATGAAGTTGCCCAGGCGGCGGGTGTTGTTGCTCCTATTTCTGTTCGAGTGAATCCTGATGTCGATGCAGGTACTCATCCTTATATTTCCACTGGCCTGAAAGAAAACAAATTTGGCATTCCGACGAAGGCAGCCCTGAACGTGTATAGAAGAGCTGCATCGATGCCAGGAATTGAAATCACCGGTATCGATTTTCATATTGGTTCACAGCTTACATCCGTAGAACCATTTCTCGATGCCATCGATCGTTTGTTAGAAATGGTAGACGAGCTGGCTAAGAGTGGCATCAGGATTAAACACCTGGATATAGGTGGTGGCCTGGGTGTGACTTATGGAGAAGAAGAGCCTCCCCATCCTTCGGAATTTTTTGATGTCGTGCTGCGTAAGTTTGAAGGCAGGGATCTGGAGATACTGGTTGAACCGGGAAGATCTATCTCGGCTAATGCCGGCATCTTTGTTACCCGGGTGGAGTATTTAAAGAACAACGAACACAAAAACTTTGCCATTGTTGATGGAGCAATGAACGACCTGATTCGCCCTGCTCTATACAGTGCCTGGCAAGAGATCATTCCTGTAGAGAAAACCGATGAGACTGCAGAAACCTATGATGTCGTAGGACCGGTTTGTGAATCATCGGATTTCCTCGGCAAAGAAAGAGAGCTAAGTATTGCGGCCGGCGATTTACTGGCAGTTCGCTCTGCGGGCGCATACGGGTTTGTCATGAGCTCTAACTACAATACCCGGCCAAGAGCTGCCGAGGTTATGGTGGATGGGGCCAACACCTATGTAGTTAGAGAAAGAGAGAATGTGGCAGATCTTTTTGCTAACGAGAACTTGTTGCCTGACTAGTTGCAGATAGAAAAATGCAAATTCCTTTTACAAAAATGCATGGATTGGGAAACGATTTTGTCGTTATGGACCTGACGTCCATAGATGTGAATCTTTCTGCAGATCAGATTCGTAAACTATCCCACCGCCAGTTTGGCATTGGCTTCGATCAACTCCTACAAATAAGACCAGCCAGCGCTCCTGAAGTGGATTTTGACTACCGCATCTATAACGCGGATGGCGACGAAGTAGAACATTGTGGAAATGGTGCTCGCTGCTTTGCCAGGTTTGTTTATGAAAAAGGCCTGTCGGATAAAAATCCCCTTAGAGTAAAAACAGTAAACAGGGTATTGGTGCTGCATTCCAATGAAGATGGCGAGGTTACGGTAGACATGGGCGCCCCCGAGTTTGCTCCTCCGACCATACCTTTTAATAGCACATCAGAACAAGTCCTCTACGCCCGTAAGGTAGATGTTGCGGGGGGTTCAAGAGAAGTGGAGTTTGTTGCCCTGTCAATGGGCAATCCCCATGCAGTGATTTCTGTTGAAGACCTGGCCAATACTGCCGTAAAAGATATTGGAGAGGCAGTGGGAAACCACCCGGATTTTCCTCAAGGCATAAACGTTGGATTCATGGAAATCCTTAGTCGCAATGAAATTAACTTGCGAGTTTACGAACGAGGAGCTGGCGAGACCCTGGCCTGTGGAACCGGGGCTTGTGCAGCTGTAGTAGCTGGTTGCCGGCTCGAACAATTAGATGATAACGTCAAAGTTAATTTGACAGGCGGTCAGCTCAGGGTAAGTTGGCAAAAAGATACTAGCCCGGTACTAATGACAGGGCCAGCGACAACCGTTTATGAGGGGGCTATTGAGATATGAGTAATGATGTTTCAGCAGCGGAACAAGTTACTGATGTTCACGAAAACGAAGTTAGCGAAGATCAGGTAGCAGAGTACTTACGCGATCATCCTGATTTTTTTGCACGCCAGGAAGATCTACTAGCGGATCTCTCCCTCCCCCATGAAAGCGGTAAAGCAATTTCATTACTTGAGCGCCAGGTAACAATATTACGGGACAGGGGAATCGAAGCCCGTCAAAAACTAAACAACCTGTTAGAAAATGCTCGCAATAATGACCAGCTTTTTGATACTACGCGAAACCTCGTCTTGGCATTGTTAAGAGCAGACTCAATTACTGAAGTTGCAAATGTAACCCAGGATCAATTAGCCAATCACGATAACATCGACGCCTGTGAAATAATTATCGTCGAACACCCGGATCTGAATGTGGCTCACGCCGTGAGAACTGGGTCTGTTGCCAAACTAAAAACTGATTTTAGTGATGTATTCAGATTAAAGCGTACTCACTGCGGGCCGCTGGAGCAGGATCAAGTTGCCTACCTGTTTCCCGCTGCCAAGAACACCATTCGCTCGACGGCTCTTTGTCCCGTCATCAACAATAGCGAAGTGCTGGCAATGTTGGCTTTTGGCAATCAAACCGACAATTACTTCAATGTAAACCTGGATACCCTCTTCCTGGATTTTATGGGCCATGTTGTAGGTGCGGTACTTGATCGTCACCTTGCGGACATAGCCAGCTAAGCCGCAATTTTCACTTAATGATTTCACCATAAAGCAGTATCCTTCATTCCATGTCGAACGAAAACGCTGCTGATACCGGCAATCTTGTCTCCATTATTTGCCGGACAATCGGACGTAAAGAACTCACTCAGGCTCTCGATTCCATAGCCGCGCAATCCTATTCGAATATCGAACTGGTTCTGGTCAATTCCGCCCAACAAGATCTGGAGTCCTTCGACCTGTCTGGATTAAATGCGGTGCGGGTTAATCCCGACCAGCAGCTGAGTCGCACCCAGGCTGCCAACACCGGACTCGACGCAGCCACCGGCCAGTACCTGATGTTCCTCGACGACGATGACTGGATCGCTAGTGACCATATAGAACATCTACTTGCTATTCTTAAAGAACAGGACGATTGCCTGGCGGCTTACAGCAGTACCGTAAAAACGAAGCAGGATGGCACCGAAACCAATAAAGTCTTCGATCATGATTTCGATCCTCTCTTGTTAATGCGCGATAACTATATTCCTATACACGCAGTAATTTTTTCGAGGCAACTATTAGATCAGGGTTGCAGATTCGATGAGTCATTCGACATCTATGAAGATTGGGATTTCTGGTTACAGGTCGCCCAACATACCAGCCTGATCCATAGCAAAAAGAAAACCGCGTTCTATCGAGCTGGCGGTGATTCAGACACGACCACAGAGGATGACAGCCAACGTTTCCAACCCGACCATTTACTCGGACAAGCTCGAGCTACTCTTTTTAATAAATGGAAGCAACACTGGGACGGTAATACGATCAATCAGATGCTTGGAAATGCCATGAGCTTCGACCTGGCATCGAAAGTGGAGGAAATTTCCACCAGGCTACAGGAAGAACTAAAAAAGTCTGGTTATCTCGATGCTCGAGTAAATGAGCTGAACCAGCGCCTGACCGAGAAGGAAGCAATAATCCACGGCAAAGAAAAGCAATTACATGAACTTCAGCTTAAGCTTAAGCAGCGCCTGACCGAGAAGGAAGCAATAATCCACGGCAAAGAAAAGCAATTACATGAACTTCAGCTTAAGCTTAACCATATAGGCAACAGGCTACGTAACGATACAAAATCTTTACGGACTCATGTGCTGCAGTTGGAATCTGAACTGAATCGCATATTGAGTTCACCCAGCTGGCGTGCAATGGGGCCCTTTAGGCGAATAGGCAGACTCTTCGCTGGTGAACAGGTACCAGAAGCACAAGAGCTCGAAGCGGACGATCTGGCTCGAGAGCAGTCAGAGGCTGAAACTGTTGAAGCAGAGACAATTGATAAGTCAGAAGAATCTCTAAAAAAGAACTATGATCAAGAAGCAAAGGCCTCGCTGAATTCCTTTCTGGAAAGTGATAATCGCTTATCCTTTCCATCCTCTGATTCTGCATCGCTTTCAATCATACTGGTCTTCTTTAACCAGGTGCAGCTTAGCTTACTGTGCCTGCAATCCTTATTGCAGAATGCCGATGTGCCTTTTGAGCTAATCATTGTCGATAATTGTTCCACCGACAATACCGACGAAATACTCCAGAGAATTGATAACGCTACTATCTTGCGTAATGACGAAAATGCAGGTTTCGTTAAAGCGGTCAATCAGGCTGCGGAACAGGCTAAGGGAAAGTATCTTCTCCTGCTCAATAATGACGCTGTCATTCACCCTCAAACTTTATCGAGTGCGCTTGAGTCAATTGCCGGGGATGAGTCAATCGGAGCAGTAGGTGGCAAGATTGTGCTTACGGACGGCTCGCTGCAGGAAGCCGGTAGCATTATCTGGCAGGACGGATCCTGTCTCGGTTATGGCCGGGGAGACGACCCTTCCGAAGGCCCATACATGTTTGAACGGGATGTTGATTATTGTTCTGGTGCTTTCCTGCTATTCCGTCGTAGCGATTTCCAGGATCTTGGCGGATTCGATCTGGATTATGCTCCGGCCTACTATGAAGAGTCGGATTTCTGTATTCGTTTGCAGAAGAAAGGCTTGCGCATAATCTATAACCCAAACGCGGTAATTACACACTACGAGTTTGCCAGTTCCGGCGGTTTTAGTGGCGCTTCGACATTGCAAAAAGAACATCAAGAAATTCTCTGTCAGAAGCACGGAGATTGGTTGAGCAAGCAACTGGCAAGCGCCCCAGGCTCAATTCAGCTAGCGCGAAGGGCTAATCGTTTCCCTAATGTGTTGGTAATCGATGACAGGGTTCCGCACCCGAGCCTGGGTTCCGGATACCCCCGCTCCGCACATCTGCTTAACAGTTTGGATGAAATGGATTTGAACCTTAGCTTTTATCCTCTGCAATTTCCCGTAGATAACTGGTCGGAAACCTATACAACTCTGTCAAGGACCGTAGAAGTAATACTAAATAAAGGGCGACATGGACTGCAGTCTTTTCTTGCCTCACGTAAAAATTTCTATCAGTACATTGTCGTAAGCCGTGTACACAATATGGCCTTTTTGCGGGAGGTATTGGCAGCTGATCCCAGTCTCCTTGAAGGAACGAAGCTTATCTATGACGCTGAAGCCTTAACCGCCCCGCGGGAAATTTTGCAAAAGAAAATATTCCAGCAGTATGTGTCCGAAGAAGAACAGGAAGAACTTATTCACAAAGAAATGGAGCACGCCTCTATAGCGGACACTGTCATTGCTGTTTCTGATAAGGAAGCGAAAATCTATCGCCAGCACGACTTAAACAATGTTTGTGTGTTGGGCCACACGATTAGATCTTCAGAGGGCGAAAATGATTTTTCGAAAAGAGAGGGCCTGCTGTTTGTTGGTGCCTTGCGGGATGAAGGATCGCCAAACGTGGATTCTCTGCTGTGGTTTACTGTAAACGTGCTACCGCTTATCGAGAAAACGATTCCCGATATCAAATTGTATATTGCCGGTGACAACTCAGCGTCCAGCCTGGCCAGTATCGATAAGCTAAACGTTTCCTTCCTGGGTAGAGTTGAAAATCTGGATGATATTTATAACGGCTGCCGGGTGTTTATCGCGCCAACTCGTTTTGCTGCAGGCATACCACACAAGGTTCATGAAGCGACTGCCAGGGGAATTCCCTGCGTATCAACGCCCTTACTCGCCGATCAATTGGAATGGCAACACGAGCAAGAGCTGTTAGTAGGTGCTTCGCCTGAAGAGTATGCTGCACAATGTGTACGCCTGTATCAGGAACAGGATCTGTGGAATTCAATTAGAGATGCTGGATTAAAGGCAGTTGCCAAAGATTGTTCCAACGAAAAGTTTCAGACAGATCTCAAATCTCTTTTCGACTAAAACCGACGGGCTATGCGATAAAAGATGCGCTGGATTATTCCAATCCTCGCCGTCATAGCTGCGGAAACTCTCAAACCCAGATTTTCTTTAAATCCTAATTCCGAGCCGAAACGCTGGCGGAACTCTCTTGCTTGCCTGGCAACTTCAAACAGGTGTTCATTGGGTTTTCTGGCAAATACTCTCTGCCAGAATGAACGGGAACCAGGTTCGGGCTTAACAAACTCTTTGGCACCGATGGTATTACTGCCATGTTGCCGGTAATAAACCAGTGGTTCATTAAGAAAAACCACTTGACCGAATGCAGCAGCCACCAGGGCCAACCACCAATCATGCATGATTGCCTTTTCTGCAACCGGAGACGCTTTGCGCGCCAAGGCCTCATTTATCATTGCTGTGCAACCCGTAACCAGGTTGCTGATCACCATATTGGAAAATCGATTCCTTTCAATCTCCAGACCCTGGTAACTAATCAGTGAATCAGCAATTGCTTCGCTCTCTTCCGATACCACTTGCAGGTCAGAATGAACCAGTACCGGAACCAGAGATTTACCACCTGCTTGTTCTGCAGCCAGAATGGTTTCAAGTTGCTTTTCTATTTTGTTTTCAAACCAGATGTCGTCCTGATCGCAGAACATCATGTAGGCAGAATCTAATCCGAGCTCAGACTTGTTCTCTAGAACATAATCCATAAGGAATGAAAATGAGCCGCTAGCACCCAGGTTTCTGTCGTCGGCAGGCACGATATGCATCTTATCAGAATGGGATTCTTCGAAGTGTGAGATTAATTCAGGCGTTGGATCAGACGATCCATCATCACGAATTACAACAAGAAAATTAGTATACGATTGCGCGAATATTGAATCCAATTGTTCGGCTAGAAATTTCGCGCCGTTATAGGTAGAAAGCAAAATAGCAATTTTAGGATTGGAATTCATTTAAGCCGAGTTTTTCAACTGAGTGACTTCGCATCTTTGATTCCAGAGCGAATGTTTTTCCAGTAAGTCTTGCGGTCCTGAGACGATAATAGCAACCAGGATGCTTTCAAGGAAAAACGAATCATATCCCTGAGTTTCCAACCTAATGGTGAATAGGCAGCGCTATAAAGATGTGTTCTGTTTCGGGATGAATAATAAGTACGCGCTGGGTTGTGCTGTGCCATGATACCAGCCCTAACCAAAGGGCTCATGCTGCGTTCACCTATGGCATGATAGAGCACAGCATCGTCGGTACCAATCAGGTCATAGCCTTTCGACTTCGCGCGAAAGCACCACTCCAGATCAACGTTATCTATAAAGTAACTCTCTTTCATATTACCGATGTCTTCGATGTGCTTAACAATTAGAAGCGTTCCGGAAGTAATCAGGAAGTCGGCGATAAAGTGGGTCGAGCTATCTGCAAAAAGTCTGTCCGAGCGCAGCATTAAGCGATTAAATAGTTTGAATGAAGTTTGCCGCATAGTTTGCGGATTGATAATGCGAGGACCAAGTGCGGCGATTCCTTTTTCGCTGTGCTCGTTTGCATCGTGATAAGCACCGATCATGCGACTAACAAACAGATCACATAAACTGCTGTCCTGATCGAATAGAAATACGTAGTCGCGATTACTATCGATGGCCCACTTGATACCAATGTTTAGCGCCCTGGCCAGGCCTTCGTTCTCATCGAGCCGGACTAATTCTCTACAGCGATTGTAAACCGTAATCGATTCTGCGAGCCGGTCAATTTCCGGTGAGCCATTATCAATAACAATAAAATCCGTTTCCTTGTTAAGCTGGCCGAGCAACTTCAAAAGGGCTGTAATATCTGGCTGATAGGTCACCACTATAGCGCAGCTTTTTTCTCTTTCTTTGTCACTCATAAGTAAGCATTTCTCATTCCTGTGCCTGCACTAAGAGGGTCTTAAACGCCAGTCATCTCCTGGAATTTCAGCCGTTACTGAAATCGTCGCCGGATTGATTCGAGCTTGATAAATGAAATACAAAATTGAAATGACTCCCAGGCTTAATCCAACAACCACTCCTGCATCCAGTATTCCTCTCCAGGGCTGGGGCATTAGTCTTACCAGGATAATAAAACATGCAATCATCAAGGTAAGCCCTATGGATAATAGCTGTCTCTTCCTGGTTGCGTAGATAAAGCCCATACAAAAAATCGGCGCTAATAGCACATGAGACACTCTTGGATTTTCCTGGAGATAAATTGCACGCAATACAACCCTTGGCGCAAAACCAAGATGGAAACCCTTGTAGCCTTCTGCATAGGCCATATAGACAACGCTAAAAATCAGGGCAAACCAATGCAGAACGGTCATTGGGAAATTTTCGAGATCCAGCGCAAAAGGAGCCAGGCGATAAATTGCGAAAAGCAAAATAAAAAGAACGCCACCAACACCCCATGTAAAACCTATCGCCTTCACTCTTCACATTACCCCGTCATGAAAGTGAGTATTATAGACGGTTTGCAGATATAGCGAAAAACTTGTTTAAGATCGGAAACTTACGGATTACGGAATCGCTTCTCCCGGAAAAGTGAGATATGATCTCGCCTCACTAATTCAATGGGCCGAGGAGGAGCGGTCACTCAAGGTCCAGCCATTAACAGGAACAGGGAATGAGCATAAAACTTGGTGTTGTAATGGATCCCATTGAATCCATTACTGTTAAAAAAGATACGACATTAGCGATGCTACTCGCTGCGCAAAAGCGCGGGTGGGTAATTCACTATATGTTGCAATCTGATTTATACATGGATCAAGGATCTCCCCGCGCTTCAATGCAAACTCTTTCTGTTATGGATGATGAGAATAAGTGGTTCGAACTGGGTAGCCAGTCTGATCAGGCCCTGGCAGATCTCGACGTAATACTGATGCGG
This sequence comes from uncultured Pseudohongiella sp., assembly GCA_964616225.1. GTDB lineage: Bacteria > Pseudomonadota > Gammaproteobacteria > Pseudomonadales > Pseudohongiellaceae > UBA9145. Next base: position 201,721 of record CAZTTE010000001.1, on the reverse strand, counting down.
AAAGATCCGCCATTTAACCTGGATTATATTTATTCCACTTATTTACTGGAGCAAGCACAGCGAGAAGGAGCTCTAATAGTAAATGACCCTCAAAGCCTGAGAGACTGCAATGAGAAACTGTTTGCGACACAGTTTCCTCAGTGCTGCCCTCCTGTTCTGGTGGCTTCGGCAGAAAACAAATTAAAGGCATTCCACCAAGAGCACGAAGATGTAATATATAAACCACTTGATGGGATGGGTGGCACTTCCATATTCAGGGCCAGGAAAGATGATTCGAACTTGAGTGTCATCATCGAAACCTTAACAGAAGGTGGCCGGCGACAAATAATGGCGCAGAAATACATCCCGGAGATCTCTGATGGTGACAAGCGCATATTATTAATTGATGGTGAGCCGGTGAAGTATTGTCTGGCTCGGGTTCCTTCCGTCGGAGAAACCAGGGGAAATCTGGCTGCCGGTGGAAAAGGTATCGCCCAGGAACTAAGCGACAGGGATCGCTGGATTTGTGATGAAGTTAGCGCTGTATTAAAGGAAAGAGGATTACTATTTGTAGGACTGGATGTCATTGGTGACTATCTCACTGAAATAAACGTCACCAGCCCGACTTGTGTAAGAGAAATCGATAGGGCCCAGAATCTGGATATTGCTGGCGATTTAATGGACTGCATCCAGGCTAAACTCGAAGCAGCATAGAGTTAAGTTGCTTCATCCTATAACTCGAACGAGGAAGCACAAGACAAATCCATGGCTCAAACCGAAGTCGAACTCTCGAATGAACGGTTCGGTTTTACCGTCTTTCTCTCCGCCTGCGTACACGCCATCATTATTCTCGGTGTTGGCTTCACATACCTGGAAGAACTCAATAGTGAACCCGCATTAGAAATCACTATGGCCCAGTATCGTTCCGAGATTGAACCTGAGCAGGTCGATTTCCTCGCGCAGGAAAACCAGATCGGTAGTGGCAATCTCGAAGAAAGAGCTGCGCCAAGTACACCTTTCGAATCAGATTTTAATGACGATATAATTCAAGAAGTCGTTCCTGTTCCATCATCACAAGAAATAGTGAATGAAATTGTCGAACAGGATCTTGCCGTCGTGTCTTCTTTTGCAAATGAAGATCAGACCAGGCAATTGTTGGAAGAGCTGGAGCCTGAAGAAGAACAACCGATTGCCGAGGAAACATCACCAGATGATTTGAGTTTGGCTATCGCCAGTTTACAGGCCCAACTCGATTTACAAAGGCAAGCCTACGCAAAACGCCCACGCCGATACACTATTTCTTCTGCCTCTACCCAGAAAAGTCGCGACGCGCTTTATCTTGACAACTGGCGACGCCGCATCGAAGCCGTTGGTAATATCAATTACCCGGAACAGGCAAGACTCAAACAGATTTATGGCAGCCTGCGAATGTTGGTTGCACTGCTGCCTGATGGGCAAGTAGATGAAATCCGTATCCTCCAATCTTCAGGCCAGAGCATACTCGACGATGCTGCCGCAGAAATTGTTCACCTTGCCGCACCGTTCGATCCATTTCCTGAGGCAATGCGCGCCGAAGCTGATATACTCGAGATCATTCGTACCTGGCGCTTCCACGAAGGAAACGCATTAACCAGCTTCTGATAAGCATTCGGTTTCTGTAATGTCTGACAGCGCTCTAGATAGCAGTCTGGAAAATCAATTTCTTATTGCGATGCCCCAGTTAATGGATTCCTACTTCGCAAATACTGTGACCTATCTTTGGAAACATAATGAAGAAGGCGCTTTGGGAATTGTAATCAACAAGCCCTTGCAGGCATGTGTTTCAGATATTTTCGATGAACTGGATATCGTGTGCGATGTGGACGAAGCAAAATTCCACATGGAACACGTTCTCGCCGGTGGTCCGGTAGAACGAGACAAGGGATTCATTATTCACGATTCAAAGAACCGCTGGGAATCGTCAATAGCAGTAACGCCCGACATTACTATTTGCACTTCGAGGACAATATTGCAGGATATCGCCACCGGAAGCGGGCCAGACAATTATCTTGTTGCCCTGGGTTGTGCAGGTTGGGGCGCTGGCCAGTTAGAAAAAGAGATTAGTGAGAATGCCTGGTTAACAGCACCGGCTAACTCCGAATTGATTTTCTCCAAAGATTACGCGTCAAAAGTAAATGATGCCGCGGCTCTGCTTGGTATCGACATACAACAAATCTCCCCGGAAGCCGGCCACTCCTGAATTCAAAATTTAATTCGTTCCATGTCCATTGATCTTTTCCCAAGTGACTGTAGCAGCCCGGTCGCTGCACTGGCATTCGATTACGGTACCCAACGTATTGGTGTTGCCTTCGGTCAAAGCCTGTCGGCATCGGCAAAAGCCGTTACCGTATTAAAAGCGAAAGATGGAATTCCCGACTGGGACCAGATCGAAAATCTGCTGGAAGAATGGAAGCCTGATTGTTGCGTGGTAGGTCTACCCTACAACATTGATGGCAGTGAAAGCGAACTGCTAACTCGTGCGATTAAATTCGCTAATAGAATTGACGGCCGTTTCAACATTCGCTGCTATGGCATGGATGAACGCCTTTCCTCAAAAGCCGCTATCGAGCAAGTCATGGAAGACGATACCAGCAGCAAAAAGAAAACCGCCATTGATGACATCGCTGCACAGATTATCCTCGAAAACTGGTTTAACGAATACAACTCCCAAGTTTAAGGGTTTAAGGGTTTAAGGGTTTTGCGTCGCAGCGCTTCCTTAAAAACGCCTTAAACCTGCAAATTGGAATACAACATTTTGATTTATAATTTTGCATTTAGATTCAATACAAAATTGAACCGAAGAATTAAATCAACCTACGCGTGCAGTACAAGTAGCCGCGCAACGAGGACGCAAGACATACCTTCAAGGTAGGCGCAGCCGCCGAGCGCGGCTGCAACGCAGTAATACGATCTCTCAGAAATTTAGATCAGAAGTTTTCGGGCATTTTGGCCTTCATCTTGGCATCTTCTCTAGTAACCATGCCCTTCTGAAGAAGATCCTTCAAACACTGATCCAAAGTCTGCATCCCAACCGACGCACCAGTCTGAATTGCCGAGTACATCTGTGCAACCTTATCTTCTCGAATCAGGTTTCGAATTGCTGGTGTACCGATCATGATTTCGTGTGCGGCAACACGACCACCACCTGGCTTCTTCAAAAGTGTTTGTGAAATTACTGCCTGCAATGATTCCGATAACATGGAACGAACCATATCTTTTTCTGCAGCCGGGAATACATCGATTACACGGTCGATAGTTTTAGCAGCTGAAGTTGTATGCAGCGTACCGAATACCAAGTGACCTGTTTCCGCAGCAGTTAGCGCCAAGCGAATTGTTTCCAGGTCTCGAAGCTCACCTACAAGAATAATATCCGGGTCTTCACGAAGTGCTGATCGCAGTGCTTCATTAAAACCATGGGTATCTCTATGCACTTCCCGCTGGTTGACCAGACACTTTTTACTCTGGTGCACAAATTCGATTGGATCTTCGATAGTTAAGATGTGCTCATACTTGGTGTCATTGATGTAATCCATCATGGCTGCCAGGGTTGTACTCTTACCCGAACCTGTCGGGCCAGTTACTGCCACCAGGCCTCGAGGAACATCAGAGATCTGTCTAAAAACCTCACCCATTCCCAGTTGTTCCATGGAAAGCACTTTGGAAGGAATGGTTCGAAATACTGCAGCTGCCCCTCGGTTTTGAATAAACGCGTTAACACGAAAGCGAGCAAGGTTTGGCACTTCGAATGAAAAGTCTGTTTCCAGAAATTCCTCATAGTCCTTACGCTGCTTATCATTCATGATTTCGTAGATAAGCGCGTGGACTTCCTTATGATCCATTTCCGGAATGTTGATTCGTCGAATATCACCGTCCACTCGAATCAGTGGTGGCATACCGGCGGTTACGTGTAAATCTGAAGCGCCCTGTTTTACACTAAATCCCAATAGTTCTGTAATATCCATGAGTCTAAGCTGTGACAGTGTGAGTATTTTCTCAGGTGATGATTTTGCGGAAATCGGTAATTCAAGTGTAGCTGCTGATTTCAGCTGCCCCACAATCACTGGAAACGAATGACGGCGTCACCTATAGTACCTATCCTTTTGCGAATATCCAGACCAGAAACCTGCAAAAACGCCCGAAAACGTGACCCATATAGCAGAAAACATATCCGCGACAGCCCAGAGAATACAAGAGCTGGAAGCAAATTTTGGCCATCCTGAGTCGAGCGTGCGCCAGCTTGCGGTAAGCAAGCGTCATTCCGAGGATAAAATCCGGGCCGCGGCGAAAGCGGGCATAAAGGAATTCGGTGAAAATTTTCTCCAGGAAGCTGAGGAGAAGATCAGGGCATTAACGGATCTGGATTTAATTTGGCATTTTATTGGGCCTATCCAGTCCAACAAAACCCGGGGCATAGCAGAACACTTCGACTGGGTTCAGAGTGTAGAACGGGAGAAAATTGCCCGGCGACTAAATGAACAGCGGTCGCCAGACAAGGCGCCATTGAATGTGTGTATCCAGGTAAATCTTTCCCTGGAAGCCGCCAAGTCCGGTACCGAACTGGCCAATGCGGAGGCACTCTGTGCAATAGTCGATGAGCTACCTCGACTGCATTTGCGGGGATTAATGGCTATTCCTGCCCAGGAAGAAGAATTTGAGGAGCAGCGTAAGAGTTTTCGCTTATTGGCTGAAGAGTACCGCCGCTTACAAAAGCTGTTTCCTGGAATGGACACCCTGTCGATGGGAATGAGCAATGATTATGAAGCGGCAATCGCTGAGGGATCAACCATGCTCAGGCTAGGAACTGTGCTGTTTGGACCAAGATCCTGATTACGCCTATCTAGCGTGAATGGGATAGAATAGTTCCCGGACCGAATTTCAGCTTAACATTTACTAATACTGACTGGAGATAATTTGGAAAACACCACAATTGGCTTTATTGGCGCAGGCAATATGGCGAATAGTCTCATTCGTGGTTTACTTGCCAAAGGCTCTCCTCCTTCATCGATTATCGCCGCCGACGTAGACGACAATAAGCTACAGGTTTTAGGTTCCGACTGCGGAATTCGCACTGCAGAAAACCAATCGCTGACGAATGAAGCAGATGTAATCGTGCTGGCGGTGAAGCCGCAAGTAATGGAAGAAGTTTGTAAAGGAATTAACCTGGATTCCGATTCCTGTCTGGTTGTTTCAATTGCCGCAGGTACTACAATCGCCCAATTGCAGCATTGGCTTGGTAGTGAAACTGCAATCGTCCGCTGTATGCCCAACACACCCGCCCTGATTGGCAATGGTGCAACTGGATTATTTGCTAACGATTTTGTTAGCGAAGCACAAAAAGATCTGGCGAAGTCCCTCGTCGATGCTGTTGGTATTAGTGTCTGGGTAGATAATGAAACAGATATCGATACAGTAACTGCTGTTTCCGGAAGCGGGCCTGCATACTACTTCCTGTTTATGGAAGCCATGCAGGAGGCTGCTACTGAATTAGGCTTACCAGAGGACGTAGCCAGGCAATTGATTTATCAAACTGCATTAGGTGCAGCAAACCTTGCAATGGAAAGCAGTGACAGCACGGCAGAATTGAGGCGCAAGGTAACGTCACCCGGTGGCACGACAGAACAGGCAGTGAAAACTTTTGAAACGGGAGAGCTCAGACAACTCGTTAAAAAAGCCCTAAGCGCTGCAAAAGAACGCTCAATTGAATTGGCTAAGGATACGAATACTTAGTGAGGTAAACGATGGAAGTTGTAGGGAGTTCAGCCGCACTTATATTTAATGCACTGGTAGGTATTTACCTGTTACTGGTAATTCTACGTTTCCTGTTACAGGTGGCGCGCGCAGATTTTTATAATCCAATCTCACAGTCAGTAGTAAAAATTACCGATCCAGCCGTCAGAGTGTTTAGAAGTTTTATTCCGGGCTACAAGGGAATCGATTTTTCGAGTTTGATTCTGGCCCTGCTTGTACAAGCAGCAGCTATTTGCGGATTGATCATTCTTTATGGCGGAAGTATTCCTTCCATCGGCTTCGTAGTTAGCTGGGCATTCGTTGGTGTTCTTCATTTCATCATTATGATTTACTACTACGCCATAATTGCTTCTATCATCATGTCATTTGTCATGATGTTTTCGGGAAACATGAACCCCCACCCTTTTCTCAGACTGATTTGGCAATTAACTGAACCGGTTATGGCGCCTGTTAGAAAAATCATTCCGCCAATGGGCGGACTCGACTTTTCACCAATTTTTATTTTTATTGGCTTCGGGTTGATTCGAAACATCATTTATCAATCCTTTGGTGTAAACCAGAATATTGCCCTGGTTGTTATCGGTCTTTGATACCTCTGGCGCTAAGACAGATAACACTTATCGCAAATTTTGGAAATTTGCAGCGTACTTAAAATGGCAACTGAAATACCTGAAGACTCCGTTGGGATTGTTGAACCGCAACATCTCCATATCGATGAGCCGCTGACTCTGCGCAGTGGTAAGGTCTTGCCTGCCTGCGATATTGTTTATGAAACCTATGGAGAGTTAAACAGCGACAAAAGTAATGCCATACTGGTATGCCATGCCCTGAGTGGCGATCACCATGCCGCCGGCTACCATTCTGCTGAAGACAAGAAACCGGGCTGGTGGGATACCTGTATCGGCCCCGGCAAAGCTATCGATACCAATCTGTTTTTCGTGCTTAGCATGAATAATCTGGGTGGCTGCGGCGGTACCACGGGACCTGCTTCGATCAATCCGGAAACCGGTAAATACTGGGGGCCGGATTTCCCGGTGGTTACCGTCAGAGATTGGGTAAAAAGCCATGCTATGCTGATGGATCGACTTGGCATTTCCAAGTGGGCTGCAGTGGTAGGTGGTAGCCTCGGCGGTATGCAGGTACTGCGTTGGGCCATTAGCTATCCGGAACGCATAGCTAACGCGATTTGCATTGCAGCGGCACCAAAACTCTCAGCCCAGAACATTGCTTTTAATGAAGTAGCGCGGCAATCGATTACTACCGATCCGAATTTTCACGATGGCTACTACCTGGAACACGACACCTATCCGAAACAGGGCTTAACCCTCGCCCGCATGGTCGGCCACATAACTTACCTGTCCGACAGTGCAATGCGTGCCAAGTTCGGCAAGACTGTTACCGACTTTGAAAATGAAGGCAGTAACTTTGGTCGAGATTTACGTTCCGGAAAACTGAGTTTTGGTTTTAACGTGGACTTTCAGGTTGAGAGTTATTTGCACTACCAGGGAGAGAGGTTTTCTGAAAACTTCGATGCCAATACCTACTTGTTAATGACCAAGTCACTGGATTACTTCGATCCTTCTGTAGATTATGGAGGTGATCTAAGCAAGGCGTTCGAAAACAGCGATTGCAAGTTCATGCTGGTGTCATTCAGTACCGACTGGCGTTTTCCGCCGGAGCGGTCCCGCGAGTTGGTAAATGATTTGTTGAAAGCAGGACGTGAAGTGACCTATCTGGAAGTAGAAGCAGACCAGGGTCACGATGCTTTTCTATTGCCAATTCCTCGTTACATCAATGCATTCAAAGGCTATCTGCAGCGAGTGCATAGGGAGATCTGTGGCGATGCGACCTGATCTGGAAATCATTCAACAGTGGATAGAACCTGACAGCCGGGTACTGGATCTTGGTTGTGGTGACGGCACACTGCTGCATTTTTTGAAAACTTCAAAGCATGTAAAAGAAATTGGTCTAGAGATTGATGGGGTAAATATTCAGCGCTGTATTGAAAATGGCGTAAATGTAATTGAACAAAACCTGGACCAGGGTCTCTCCAATTTTCAAAGTAACAGCTTTGATACGGTATTACTCGCACAGACCTTGCAGGCATTAAGCAATCCCGATCAATTAATCGATGAGATGCTACGCATTGGCAAGAAAGGAATTGTTACTTTCCCAAATTTTGGCAACTGGAAGAGCAGACTATATCTTTCAACTAAAGGCCGCATGCCCGTTTCGAAATTTATGCCGCACCAGTGGTATGACACACCAAATATTCATTTTTGTACGGTGAAAGATTTCGATGCACTCTGTCGTGACAAGAACATCAGGGTGCTTACCCGCACGGTGGTCGACTCTCAACATCAAGGCAGCTGGGCGATGAAGAGCTGGCCAAATTTTCTAGGCGAGATTGCGATTTATCACATCACCAGGAACTAGTGGAAACACCCATGCAGAGAATTGTCCTGGCCAGTGGCAACCAGGGAAAACTTAAAGAGCTGCAAGCTATCCTCGGCGAAAAGAATGTAGAGCTAGTTCCTCAATCGGAGTTCAATGTCAGCGATGTTGCCGAAACCGGTCTCAGCTTTGTCGAGAATGCACTTATTAAAGCGCGACATGCCTGCGTCGAAACTGGATTACCGAGTGTTGCTGACGATTCCGGAATTGAAGTAGATGCCTTAAATGGCGAGCCGGGGATTTATTCAGCACGCTATGCAGGGGTAAAAGGTCCAACTGCTGACGCTGAAAACAACGCCAAACTTTTAGCGGAACTGGAACAAGTACCTGATCTTGAGCGCAGCGCCCGCTTCCAGTGTGTAATTGTATTCCTGCGCCACGAAAAAGATCCAATGCCACTCATCTGCCAGGGCACCTGGGAAGGTCGCATCCTGTTCGAAGAATGTGGAGAAAATGGATTCGGTTATGATCCTCTCTTTTATGTAGCTACTCACGATTGTGCTTCGGCGGAGCTGGAGCCGGAAATCAAAAATTCATTGAGCCACCGCGGCCAGGCGTTGCGCCAACTTATCCAATGCTGGAAAGACCTCCCTTAAGTCTCTACGTCCACATCCCCTGGTGCGTGCGGAAATGCCCTTATTGCGATTTTAATTCTCACGAATCCAATTCACCGCTTCCGGAAACTGAATATATCGATGCCTTGCTTGCTGATTTTGAGCAAGAAGTTGCACGCCTGGAAAACAAGGACCGTGAGCTCGTTTCTATATTCATCGGAGGTGGAACGCCCAGTCTTTTTCAAGGTGATTCCTATGCTCTCCTGCTAAAGCAGATTGAATCGAAACTGCCTTTTACTGCGGATATCGAAATTACCCTGGAAGCGAATCCAGGCACCGCTGAAGCCGAGCGATTTACAAGCTACCGTGACGCGGGCATTAATCGCCTGTCTATTGGTGTGCAGAGTTTTGATGATGAGAGGCTGCAACAACTGGGACGTATCCATAATGCCGAGCAAGCGTTAAAGGCGATTGAAATGGCAAAGCTCGCTGGCTTTGATAATTTCAATATAGACTTGATGCATGGATTGCCCGATCAGTCATCAGAGCAGGCATTAAAGGACGTGCAGAAAGCGATTGATTGTGAACCTTCCCACGTCAGTTGGTACCAGCTTACGATCGAGCCCAATACCGTGTTCTACAACCGACCTCCCGATCTTCCCCGGGAATCCGTATTAGAAGCAATACAAAATGGTGGGCATGGTTTATTGCAAGAGCACGGCTATAAGCAGTATGAAGTATCCGCCTATGCCAAGGCAGGAACGGCATCGGCTCACAATCTGAACTATTGGAGCTTTGGTGATTACATTGGTATTGGCGCCGGCGCCCACGGCAAGCTGAGTTTTGTTAAAGAAACGAAACTCCTCAGAACCCGAAAATTGAAACAGCCCGACCAGTACTTGCATGCTGTGGTCAGGGAGGCAGAGCAAAAAGAAATTCCTGCACAGGATAGAGCATTGGAGTTCCTGATGAATGCACTCAGGTTGCGCAGCGGTTTCAGGCGAACGCAGTTCGAATCCCGAACCGGGCTGGGTTTCGATGAAATAGTAAAGAGAGTAGAATCTTTGGTCGAAAGAGAATTAATGCAGGTAAAAAACATTGACGGAGACAGCGTCATTTCTGCAACTCCGAAGGGATACCGTTTTCTCAACAGTGTAATTGGAGAATTTCTTTAATGGGAGCCTTATACGAAAAGCATTGTGAAGCCTGCCAGCTTGGCGCTCCTGTTGTGACAGAAGAAGAAGCCAATAAATTACTTTTGAGCGTTCCAGCCTGGAAGCGGGATTTTCACGATGGAGTGGAGAAACTAAAAAGAGAGTTTCATTTCGTCGAATTCAAGGATGCCTTTAGTTTTACCTACAAGATCGCCAATCTCGCCGAGAGAGAAAATCATCATCCGTCAATCATGACGGAATGGGGCAAAGTCACCGTTTTCTGGTGGACACACAAGATAAACGGTTTACATGTTAATGACTTCATCATGGCAGCCAAGACCGACATAATAGCCAAACTCTCAGCCTCTTCTTAAGCAAACGAATCCTTCTTCATGTCTTCAATACTGCCAGGTCTACTGCAACAAATAGATAAGGTAGTCAGCCTGCCGAGTGTAAGTTCAGCCAATAAAAATCTGGACATGAGCAATAAGCCGGTGATTGATTACCTGGCCAATGCTTTCGAATCCATGGGCTTTAGTTGCGAGGCAATTCCCTGTGACGAAGAGCAAACCAAGTTCAACCTGATAGCGACAAAAGGCAGCGGTCCCGGCGGCATGGTACTCGCCGGACACACCGACACTGTGCCCTTCGATGAAAATCTCTGGTCGGTTGATCCATTTCAGCTTACCGAGAAAGACAACAAGATTTACGGCCTGGGCATAACCGACATGAAGGGCTTCTTTCCTATTGTCATGGAAGCGGTTAAGCCTTTACTCGATGAAGACTTCAAAGAGCCTTTAATCGTTTTAGCAACGGCTGATGAGGAATCATCCATGCTCGGCGCTAAAACCCTGGCAGAGCTGGGTCGACCCAAAGCAAGATCTGCATTGATCGGTGAGCCAACCGGGCTGCAGCCAGTGAAAGCTCACAAAGGCATCATGATGGATAGTATTCGACTACTGGGTGAAAGTGGCCATTCTTCCGATCCTTCCCTGGGAAAGAATTCCCTGGAAGCCATGCACCAGGTTATTTCCGAACTTATTCACTATCGCAATCAACTAAAGGAAAAGTACAGCTCAGAGTTGTTTGCCATTCCCTATCCAACTTTAAATCTTGGCGCGATTCACGGTGGCGATAACCCTAATCGTATCTGCGGGCACTGTGAACTTGAATTCGACATACGATTAACGCCTGGAATGAACATCGACACTGTACGAGCAGATATACAGGAAAGAGTGAAACGCGTGACCGAACCGCTTGGCATAGATTTCGAAATGGGTGAAATATTTTCCGGAGTACCGGCATTCTTTGCCGAAAAAAACAGCGCAATGCTAAAGGCGGCGGAAGATTTAACCGGCCACAGTGCTATAAGTGTACTCTTTGGCACTGAAGGCCCGTTCCTGCAACAGCTGGGAATGGACACGATTGTCATGGGACCAGGAAATATCGACCAGGCTCATCAGCCCAATGAATACATGTCCATGGATATGATTAGTCCAAGCATTGAAGTGCTAAGAAAACTGATCACTAAAAACTGTTTGTAAGTTTCTAGCTCTTTCTTTCCAACACGCAAATACTGTAGTCGTATGGATTAGTTTCGTTTTTGCTGAAATCTTCCCGCGCTACTTCTTCCCATTCGGCTTCATCGAACTCTGCAAGAAAAGTATCGCCTTCCACTTCAGCGTGTACCCGAGTGAGGTGAAAGCGTTGGGCATGGGGGAGTGCTTCCTTATAAAGTCCTGCGCCACCGATAATATAGGCCTCTTCCGAGCCATCGATCAGGGCAATACTTTCGGCGAGCCTGGTTGCTTCTTCCAGTGAATTAACCACCCTGGCCCCTTCCGCTTCGTAGTCAGGATTACTGCTAATGACAATATTGGTTCTGCCGGGCAATACACGACCAATAGATTCCCAGGTCTTGCGACCCATGATGATGCTATTGCCCATGGTGGTGCGCTTAAAATATTTCAGATCTTCCGACAGATGCCAGGGCAAACTATTGTTGCGGCCAATAGTTCGGTTCTCAGCCATGGCACATATTAGAGCGAGTTTCATCTTTTAACTACACAGAAAACGGGTAGGCAATAGCATCGTGATGCTGATAGCCGTCAACGGAAAAATCGTCCATGGTGACCCAGGTTTCGAGATCTTCCAGGGTTTTGATATCAGGGTTTATATGTAGCTTCGGTGGATCGAAGGGTTCACGCTTTAACTGTACATCGCGCATGAGTTCCACCTGATCTTCATAGATGTGTGCATTCACAATCTTATGATAGGCCTTGCCCGGTTTATGACCGGTTATCTGCGCCATGATGGCCAGGAACCAAAATACCTGGCACTGGTTAAAGTTCAGTCCTAAGGGTACATCGCAAGATCGTTGGTAACTGCTCAGGAAGAGTGTGTCCCCTAATAAGGAAAAAGTATGGGTGTGCATACAAGGCCTGAGACAGCCTAATTCAAACTCACCGGGGTTGTAGAACGTAAGAATTTCCCCACGGTCATCCAAACCATTTGTTAAGTTATGCACGATCTTTCGCAATTGATCTAGTTGTGATCCATCGGGTTTCTGCCAGCGTCGGCCCTGGACTCCATAAACCCGACCCATGTCGTCCTCGCCCTTACGCACCGGGTTGTTTAGCCAGGCTTCGTTATCGTTAGCATTAGCGTCCCAGGTTTTCGCCCCAAGGGCACGAAAGTCAGCCGCATTATCGTAACCACGAACGTAACCAAGAAATTCAGCAATGGCGGCCTTCCAGAAACTTTTACGGGTAGTGACTAAGGGAAACTCGTTGTTAGCAACATCGTAGGTCAAATCCGCATCGATTACTGTCAGACACTTTTTCCCTGTGCGCTTGTTTTCGATCCAGGTGCCCTCATCGATAATTCGCTGACATAGGGCTAGATATTGCTTCATTTATAAGTGAGTCCGATTTTGTAGTTAGCCCGGGGCCAGCCTGGGTCCGTTTGAATAGGCGAGATAGAGTAACAGCAGTCCGGCGATAATCATTGGAATACACAGTAATTGTCCCATCGTCATCCAATCAAACGCAATAAAGCCCAGATGCGTATCCGGCTCGCGGAAAAATTCCACAAAGAATCGGAAACAGCCATAACTTAACGAGAAAACACCGGATACCGCCATGCGAGGTTTGGGTGAAGAGGAGAACCACCAGACAATGATGAAGAGTGCTACTCCTTCCAGTGCGACCTGGTAAAGCTGCGATGGATGGCGAGCCAGGTTGTCCACATGGGGAAACACCATGCCCCAGGCCACATCGGTTGGTCTGCCCCATAGTTCGCCACCGATAAAATTACCGAGGCGGCCGGCGCCCAAGCCAAAGGGAACAAAGGGAGCGATAAAGTCGATGGTCTCCCAAAAGCCCTTGCCAATAGTCTTCGAATAAAAATAAAAGGCAATCAGCACCCCGAGAAAACCGCCGTGGAAGGACATTCCGCCTTCCCATACCCGGAATAACCAGATGGGGTCACTGAGAAATCGATCGAAGTTATAAAAGAACACCGAGCCAATACGTCCGCCCAACACAGCGCCTAGCGCTCCGTAAAAAACCAGGTCTGAGATTTGTTCGGTATTCCACTGGCCTGGACTCTTTTTACTGCGGTAACTGGCAAGCCCCCAGGCACCAGCGAAGGCGATGATGTACATCACGCCATACCAGTGAATACTGATTGGGCCCAAGGCAATAGCGACTGGATCAAATTGTGGAAAGGTAAACACTGCTTCCTTTATACGCTGCATAGTAGATCTTTGGCAGATCTACTCAAGAACTGCGAATTAAAGTATATCAAGAATGCACTATTGCGCGGAGAATTAAGGTAGCATTGCCTGCGAATTTTTCCGGCAGTATTGCAGCGAGCAAATCCTTTAGAGAAATGTAACGTGTGTTTGATTATCTTCGCCCACAAGGCTGATTCCCGTTTTCCCCTGGTATTGGCTGCTAATCGGGATGAGTTTTTTACTCGGCCTACCCAACAAGCAGCATTCTGGGAAACTGACAATAGCAGCTCAGGCATTCTGGCCGGTAAGGACCTGCTTGCTGGTGGTACCTGGCTGGGCTTATCTGATTCCGGCCGATTCAGTGCGGTTACCAATATAAGAGATCCCTCACAGGCTGAACAGGCGCCCTTATCGAGAGGAGAGCTGCCACTTAAGTTTTTACAAGGCGAGATATCTGCCAATGATTATGCCCAGGCCCTGACAGAGCGCTTTTCTCAATACGCCGGATTCAATTTATTGCTCAGTGATGGCAAGGATATGTTCTATGTGAATAATCTGGAAAACCTTGTGAGCAAACTGGAGCCTGGTATCTATGGATTATCCAACGGCTTGCTTAATTCTGACTGGCCCAAGGTCAATCGCGGCAGAGATGGTTTACGGCAATTACTCGATAAGGAACCATCTCTCAGTACGGACCAGTTAATAAACATGATGGATCACCGGGAACTCTCTGCAGACGAAGACTTGCCCAGTACTGGTGTCTCACTGGAAATTGAAAGAGCGCTGTCGTCCACGTTCATCATGAATACGAATCGTGGCTATGGAACTTTGTGTTCAACCGCCATCATAGCCAGCGAAAACGGCGAAATTCGCTTCTGTGAGCAAAATTACGATGCTGATGGGAAAGCGACGGCTCGTCACTACTACCAGTTTTCTAAAACTTCATAAACACAAGCTTGCTGATGCGATGAACGAAGCTTTCACCGGGCAAACTTAAGTCCCATTTATTAAGCTGGATCAAATACCCTCAACTCCTCACTAGTACTCTGGTAAGTGAACTAATCAGGAATGATGAGGAGTAGCGTGATGTCCATTCGTAGGTTTTTGGCGATTGTTTTAGTTAGCATGACTGCTGGCCTAGCAGGCTGTGCACAGAATGCGATGCAGATTGGCACAAACCTGACCCTGTGTTGTCCGGGCACTTATTCTGAATACGCAGAGTACGGATTGAGTACGGAAAACATGCCGCTGTTCTTGCGCGATTACGTCACCGCAGAATTTGATACAGCGTTCCAGGAAAAGGGACTGCAGCGCAACGACCAGATGAATGATTTGCAGGTAGTACTCAGATATGACCACATTAACCTGAATTCCCAACAAGAAGATGTAGATCCATTCGTTCGGGTCGAGTCGATTAGCGTGCAACTCGATTATATTGCGCGCATTGAAATAGAAATGATTGAAAGTGCCACCAACAACCTAGTCTGGGGTGGAACTATCAGCCGCATACACCAGGTTTCCCCTGGGGAATATATGCATGAAGAACGGGCCCGCCCTGCTTTCACCCAGGCCTTCCGTTCCGTGCTGACCAGCTACCCTCCACTACTTGCTGACGATTCCTGAGACAAAACTTGGTATTGGGTATAACAGCCCCGTGCCTTACAATGGCGCGAACTGTTGCACTTTGTGGCGCTAAATTGAGTGGAGCTAAATTGAAATGGCGAATGAAGGATATCACGAACCAATTGAAGAACTGACTGATGAAACTCGAGACATGCATCGTGCCATCAGTTCCTTGATGGAAGAACTCGAGGCCGTAGATTGGTACAATCAGCGAGTCGATGCCTGCAAGGATGAGGAATTAAAAGCCATTCTCATTCACAACAGAGACGAAGAAAAAGAACACGCGGCAATGGTTCTCGAATGGATTCGACGTCGAGACGATGTCATGGATAAAGAATTAAAGGATTTTCTTTTTACAGACACACCCATAGCCCACAAATAGTCTTAACCGAGTACTCCATGCTTGATGCTGATGCCGCATTGATTCGCCTAAAAGAAGGCAACGAGAAGTTTCGTAATGGCGAATCCAATATCCAAGTCGACGAAGACAGTCGGCTTAAGTTGGTCGACCAACAGAAACCATTTGCCATTATTCTGGGTTGTTCTGATTCCCGAGTGCCAGCAGAACTGATCTTTGCTCAAGGGCTTGGTGAACTCTTTGTGATCCGAGTTGCTGGCAACATCACCACAGCTACACAAACAGGGAGTGTTGAATTTGCAGCAGAAAATTTCGGTACAAAATTAGTCGTTGTGCTAGGGCATTCTTCTTGTGGCGCCATCAAGGCGACAATTGGGGCCCTGGAAAACCCAGGCCAGGATTCAACGCCAAATCTGCAAGCTATTGTAGACAGCATAAAGCCTGGTATTTCATCCTGCTTTGAGTCAAATGACTCCATGGAAGCTAAAGTAGAGAAAGCTATTCGGGCGAATGTGCAGGCAACGATCGATAAACTGTTAAGTGAATCAGAGCTTCTCAAACAGAAAGTTGCCGAAGGCGGACTAAAAATAGTCGGTGCCGAGTACAATCTCGAAAGCGGCGCCGTAGATTTTTTCTAAAACTCCTCTCTTATGGCCATAGTTCATCAATTGCAAACTTCTCGCTTGCGTCTGCGCCAGTGGAAAGAAAAAGATCTCGATGCCTTCGCTGCACTGAATGCTGACGAAGAAGTCATGGAGTTTCTTCCCATGGTATTGGACTACGACGAGAGCAAGGAGGCAGCCAGTAAGTACCAGAATAAGATCGAAAAGAATGGTTGGGGATTCTGGGTCACAGAAAAACTCGAAGATGGTGCCTTCATAGGCCTGGTTGGCTTGAATTGGGTCGACGATTTACCTATTGGCGAATGTGTCGAAGTGGGATGGCGACTTGTAAAAGAATACTGGGGCTCCGGTTATGCATCTGAAGCCGCCCGGGCCTGTCTCGAATTCGCCTTTAACACGCTGAACCTGGAAGAAGTAGTTGCGATTACGACAGTTAACAACCTCAAATCGAGAGCGGTTATGGACAGGCTCGGAATGTATGACACTGGTGAAAACTTCGAGCACCCGCAAGTAGATGCAGCGAGCGGGCTGCGCGAACACGTAGTCTATAAAATCAGTAGAGGGCGTTTTCAGGAAACCACTAATTAGTTCGGGAAGAACGCAACAACCTGTCGACACCAGCGTTGTATAAGGTCAGATCGACTGCGGAGCGGATCATTTGTGCATCTTCCATTTGCATAACCTGATCCAATAAATCCTGCGCAGCCTCCAGGCTTACGCTGCGAATCACTGACTTCACTTTTAACAGGGCTGCTGCATTCATGGAAAGAATGTCGAAACCCATCGCCATTAATAACACGGCAGCGCCGGGATCACCGGCCATTTCTCCACAAATACTGACTGGCTTTTCTTCCCGCTGCGCTTCTGAGACCACGTGGTAGAGTGCGCTCAACACCGCCGGATGAAATGCTGAATAGAGATTGGCCACCCGGGGATTGTTTCTGTCCACCGCAAGCAAATACTGGGTCAGGTCATTACTGCCAACAGAAATGAAATCAACCAGCTTGGCCAGGGCCTGCGTCTGGTACACAGCCGCAGGGAGTTCGATCATCACACCGATTGGAGGAAATTTTACATCGAGATGTTCCTGCAAGAGTTCACGATAGGCTCGCTTGATTAACTGCATTGCCGCATTAACTTCATTTATATTGCTAATCATGGGCAACATGATCTGCAAATTCTCCAGGCCAATGCTGGCACGCAACATAGCCCGTACCTGGGCCATGAAAATTTCCGGATGATCCAGGGTTACCCTGATACCGCGCCAACCGAGGAAAGGGTTTTCTTCATCTATCGGGAAATAAGACAGGTCTTTGTCTCCACCGATATCGAGAGTGCGCATGGTGACGAGTTTTGGTGCGAAAGCTTCCAGTTGCTCTCGGTAAAGATCTGTTTGTTCTTGTTCGGAAGGAAAACGTTCGCTTAATAGAAAAGGTACTTCGGTCCTGAACAAACCAATGCCTTCCGCCCCTTGATCCAGAGAATGCATTACGTCTGAAATCAACCCCGTATTAACCCAGAGATGTACGCGATGATCATCGGCAGTAACACAAGGAAGATCTTTAAGGTCTTCCAATCCTGCAATTAATTCATCTTGTTCCTTAATGGTATTTCTGAAACGGGTTAGTACTATGTCGGAAGGATTACTGATCACCTCGCCTTTGTAGCCATCGACGATGACTTGCTTACCGTCCAGTTGATTTAATGGCAAGTCCACTGCACCCATTACCGTGGGTATTCCCATAGTGCGGGCAAGAATAGCAACGTGTGAGTTTCCTGATCCTTTTATGGAGATGAGTCCATTCAGCTTTTCTTTTGGCACTTCAGCAAGCATTGCCGGAGTTAACTCTTCGCTGATCAGAATAGTGTCTTCTGTATATTTTGTAGTAACGGGTTCCTTTTGCTGCAGGTAAAAAAGAACACGGCTACACAAATCACGAATATCTACGGCACGCTCGCGCAAATAGTCGTCGCTCATCATTTCGAAATTTCTTATGTGCTCATTGGCAACATAAGCCAGCGCACCCTGGGCCCAGGAACCCATCTTGATTTTTTCCACGACTTCATTACCCAGGGCGTCATCATCCAGCATTCGCACGTAGACATCGAAGAGTTGCCGTTCTTCTTCGGCAATCTGGTCAGCAATCTGTGCATTGAGTTCACGCATATCCTCCTGCACGGCATTCAGGCAGGAGTTAAAAAACTCGATTTCCTTTTCTATATCTTTTGTCTTTCGTTCTGGAATCAGGTTTAAATCTGCAGGTGGGAAAACGACTACCACTTCTCCGATGGCAACACCGGATGCACCGGATACCCCTGGAAATACTGTATCCGAAACCTTATGCCCGGAAGGGCTTACTCCCTGTATTGCGCCTGTTGCTTCGGCATGTGCAATAACGGCTGCCAGCTGCGCCGAGAGGGTAATAAGGAACGCCTCTTCTCCTTCATCAAATGCGCGCCGTTCTTCATGCTGTACAACCAACACTCCTAATACAGAGCGGTGGTGAATTATGGGGACACCAAGAAAGGCATGGAAAATTTCTTCCCCGGTTTCTTCGATGTAGTGATAACTGGGATGAGTTGAAGCATCCTGAAGATTGATTGGTTCGGCATGTTTGGCAACCAGGCCTACCAGCCCTTCGCCGATATTCAGGCTAACATGCCCTACCGCTTCTTCCTTTAATCCTTCGGAAGCCATGAGTACATGGCTGTTTATATCGGTGTCAAAAAGATAGACGGAACAGACCTGGGTTTTTAACGCTTCTCGAACGCGACGCACGATAATGTTTAATGCAGACTGCAAATCTTTTGCTGCATTAACACGCTGTACGATGCCTCGCAATTGATCGAGCATATCTCTTCCTTACTCCACCGGAGCAAATGCTGAGGCCATATTGTGAGAACTCTTTCTTCAGCAAGAGTCGCGATTTTTCCAGCACAGCTTAATCGGTGGACGTTCTGTTTACTGCACAGAAATTTATTATTGTTGCTTTATGTAGTTGTTAAGTGGGTTTTCTAATTCTTCTAGCGCCCTGCGATATACGTCTCTCTTGAATTCGATTACCTGTTCAACCGGATACCAGTAATTAACCCAGCGCCAATCATCAAATTCCGGTGTCCCGTTTCTGCTCAATTCAACTTTACTGTCATCACTTTCAAGACTGAGCAAAAACCATTTTTGCTTTTGCCCAATACAGAGCGGATCTTTGTGATAACGAATATAGTTTTCAGGTAGACGATAATGCAGCCAGTCTGTAGTTTGATGAAGAATTCTGACGTCCGTTTCACCGAGACCAACTTCCTCATCCAACTCACGATAAAGAGCTTGCTCCAGAGATTCTCTTTCTTTGATACCGCCTTGAGGAAACTGCCAACCTGCCTGCCCGATGCGCTTGGCCCACAGCAATTCACCGAGCTGATTACAAATTACAATTCCCACATTCGGGCGATAGCCCTCTGAATCAATCAAACCTATCAATCCTTAGACAAATATATGCAGCTATTGTTTCACACAATTTCCAGACTGATCAATGGCGAAAGCGTGCTCCAATCGCTTTTTTTATAATTTATTCAATGACTTATCTCGATTATGGGGGCTGATTAACAGAGTAAATTCCGGACGAGATTTGTGAGAGATAGGCTCGAGGCCACGCTATAATGCCGCATTTTGGACCCAGCCATGCCCCAGCGCCTCGCCCTCTTTGATTTAGATAACACCCTGCTCGCTGGCGACAGCGACCATGCCTGGGGAGAGTTCTTAATCAAACAACAGTTGGTCGATGAATCCTCCCATCGACAAAAGAACGATAGTTTCTATCAAGACTACCTGGACGGCGAACTGGATATCCATGCCTATGTTGCCTTTACGCTTGGGCCCATACTTTCCTATTCGGCAGATGAGCGGGCAAAACTGCATGAACAGTTTTTGCAACAAGCGGTACAACCGCTGTTAATAGATAAAGCATTTGATTTAGTGAACGCCCATAAAGAGCAAGGCGACTACACAATCATTATTACCGCCACGAATAGTTTTATTACCGCACCCATAGCGCAATTGTTTGGAGTAGAGCAGCTTCTGGCCACCGACGTAGAAATGGTAGACGGGAGGCTTTCCGGAAGAATCGCTGGCATACCCTGTTACCAGGAAGGTAAAGTCGATAAGTTGAATCTCTGGTTGAAGAATTCAGACACAGAGCTAACCCTGGCAAACAGCATATTCTATTCCGACTCAATCAATGATTTACCGCTTTTAGAACAGGTAGCTGAGCCGATAGCCGTGGACCCAGACGAGCAGCTGGCCAAAATTTCAGCCGAAAAAGCTTGGCAATTACTTAGCTTGCGTGGGTAAATAGTAGTCAGCCCGTTTTTCGGGAAAAAATAAGATGCTTAGAATAGCACTCGTCTCAATGGGGATACTGCTGGCTGCCTGTAGTAATGAGGAGCAGCCTGGAACTGACAGAAACTCTAATGGTGCTGCCATTGGAGATGTCACTCCTGTTCTTGATCCCTCCCTGGACTCCCCAATTCGCAGCATCATGGCCGGGTATCTCAAGCAGATTGAAACTGATTACGATGCGCTCTCCACGGAACTGCATAATCTCGACCAGCAAATAAGCGCATTCCTGGCAGATCCGCAATCCGACACCATGAACCAGATGCGCAGTGGCTGGCTAACCACGCATTCCAGCTATGAACTAACCACCTTGCATCGCTACTTTGCCGAACTAATTCTTCCCGAAGAAGACGTGCTCGCTCTCTATCAATTGCAGTACCGTATGAACCACTGGCCAATTCTCCCTGGCTATGTTGATTACGTATCCGGCTATCAAGACAGTGGCATTGTTAACGACATCAACGTTGCTCTCGCTATTCCAACACTGCAGGAACAGCACGGCGCATTTGATCTGGCGGAAGCCGCACTGGGATTTCACGTGCTGGAATTTTTGATCTGGGGAGAAAACACTGATCGTCAGTCAGAACGCCCACCCAATGACTACTTTATAGTGCGAGAGCTGAGTGCAGCAGAAGTAGAAAATGGCATGGAACTGGAACAACTCAGCAATAACCGCAGGCGAGAGATGCTGAGACTGAATAGTGTATCCCTAATCAACGATTTTAATAGTAGTCGCGCAATCTGGGCCGCTGGAAGCGAACGTTTTGAAGCGGGGCTAAGTGAGCTCAATAGCACCGAGATGGTAATTCTGCTATTGGAAGCAATGACCTCCATGCTAACAGAAGAAATGTTGCTAAGATCTCTGTACCCAATGCTCAATGGTGATTACTACGAAAGCATTCAGTCGACCTTTAGTTTTTCTACCCAGAATGCGGTAGCTGCTCAGCTGAGTAGTGTAGAACGGTTATTACTGGAAATTTCCGGGGACGACGGTGAGAGGCTGGATTCTATCCTGGTTGCACTGTCTTCTGATTTCGAGGATTTTTTCTACCAGAATTTCGACGCAAGCAAAGAATGCCTGGTTCTGCTCTACAGCACGCTCGAAGTAGCCGAAGATGCTGAAGTAAGCGCTGCAGCAGAGTTTGAAGTTGTCGAATGTATTAACCTGCTCACTAATATGATCGACTATCTTGAACAGATAAAAATTGGTCTCTACGAGCCGGTTTAACTCAACTGCATCTCGACGATTAAGTCGTCCGCCAGTCTTTCGATCTCCTCTTGCAGGACATCTAACTCCAGCCCAACTGGTACTTTCAGGTTTGCTTTCGCCTTAAACAATACTTCACTCGACATGGGAGCAGAGACACATTCAGTCGTCAATTGTTCAACATTGACGGATAGTGTAGCAAGGACATGAGAAATTTCGCGAATAATTCCTGGACGATCATTGCCTACCAAGTTGAGCTCAACAGTTTGCGGTGTTTCAATTTCGGATTCGCTGTCGGCTCGCTCAATGACGAGTTTTAGTTGATCAGAGATTCCTTCTAAGGCAGTAATGAGATTGTCCGCTTCGCTGTCATTAACACTAACGCGAAGAATGCCGGCGAATTTACCGGCTAACTGCGACATGCTGCTCTCCAGCCAGTTACCAGAGTTGTCTGCGATTACCTCAGCAAGGGATTCCACCAGTCCGGGTTTGTCCTCGCCAATTGCAGTAAGTACTAAATAGGTAGTCATGTTTCAAGAAACCTCTGAAATTAAAATAGTCCAATCTGTTGATTAAGAATGTCATCCATGGAGGAAGACTTAAAAATTAGTATGGAATCTGCGATGGGTGTTAATTGTTTCTCTATATAAAAATCGTAATCGATTGCTGCCCTGCGATAAAGCCTGGGCTCAGGCCCGCTACTGGTCATAATATATTCAATCCAGCCTCCCGATTTATACAGGCTGGGTAAGTTTTTTTCTTCCCGAATAAGCTCTGCTTTGCGCGCTGCCTGTACATGAGGCGGAACATTTTTTACATAGTCATCAAGTTTTCGCCTGAGTCGTTTGCGCAGAACTAACTCGTCTTCAAACTCACCATCCATAAGTCGAGCGACCACATCTTTCACATATTCTTCATATGGCTCGTTAAGGAAAATTTTCTTATACAACACCTGCTGGAACTCTCTTGCCAAGGGCGACCAATCACTGCGAACAGTCTCCAGTCCTTTGAACTGCAATTCATTACTTGGAAGAAGGCCTGCGTAACGCTTCTTGCTCCCGGTATCTGATCCACGAACGGTTGGCATTAAAAATTTTTGGTAATGGGTTTCGAATTCAATCTCCAGGTAGCTTTTGATGCCCTGTTCTTGATTGAGTTTATCAGTCCACCACCGATTTAAATCTACCGCTAGTTGCTCACCGATAGCAACAACATCATTTACAGTAACTTGTCCCAGCAAGACAAAGACGGAGTCGGTGTCGCCATAAATAACCTGATAGCCTCTTGCTTCCAAGAATCTCTTACTCTCAATAATTATTTCATGACCTCGTTTAGTGATGGAACTAACCAGGCGAGAATCAAAGAATCTGCAGCCTGTTGTACCCAGTACGCCATAAAAAGAATTCATAATGATCTTTATGGCCTGGGATAGCACGGCATTCTTGTTTGCCTTGGCCTGATCCCTGGCAGACCAGAGGTGTTCGATAAGTTCCGGCAGAATGTATTGATCACGAGAAAACAGGCCGCCGTCATATCCTTCGATTGGATTCTCTTCTTGCAGACCTATGATGAGTGCCAATGGATCCACATTGAAACTGCGAATGATACTTGGATATAGGCTCTTGAAGTCCAGCACGATGACATTGTCATGTATGCCGGGGATTGATTGCATAACATAACCACCGGGGCTGATATTGGTCGATTCCAATTGGTCCAGCGCTGGGGCAACAAAGCCTTTTCGATGTAATCGCGGCAGATAGAGAAAATCGATAGCGGCGACAGATCCACCGTAACGATCGAGTTCTAATCCCGTTAACTGACTTCTTTCGATGGCGAAACCCAGTAAGTTCTCCTGCTCGAAGATATCCCAAACGAGACGACAATCTTCCAGGTTGTAATTTGCCAGCGCTTCCTTGTTTTCCTGGAACAGCCTGGTGATTTCTTCTCCACGTTGGTCCACGTCCTCTACCAGTTTGCCGCGATTGAGTAGTAACCTGGAAACATACTCCAATGAGAAGTTCTCAAATTGATAGGTTGCAGACCGCATCAACTCTATACCATCGAGAAAAACTCTTCCTGGCACCAGGGCATAGAAGCGCTGATCGCTATCCCTGGACTGGCGCCAACTAATCAACTCCCGGTTCCTGCCAAGTGTCAGTATGACGCCGGCCCTGTCGGCAAAATCCTGTAAACTTTTCAGGTCGAAATTGACCACATTCCAGCCCATTAATACGTCAGGATCTATCGCTTCAACTTTCCTGATAAATCCCAGCAAGAGTTGTCTTTCGTCGGCAAAGAATTCCAGCTCATAATTAAACTCTTCCGTTTTCACCAACTTGTTGTCGCCTTCACCCAGCATAAGAACAATCGAGACGTCCGCCGAATAAATGGCAATCGAGTAAAGATGTTCTACGTCATAATCTGTTTCGATATCGATAGAAATTGCGTTTAGCGCGGGACGATAGTCAGAAGGCTGTAACCTGGCGTTAAGTAAATTCTTATAGTCAGCTCTTTCCTGAACTTCTGCCTGAATCGAAACTCCACCGGTCAGGAAGCGTTCCATCAAATACCTGTCAGTGGGTTTGATATCTGCTTCCAACAAGTAAATGTCGCGAATGCCCAGACGATCACGGTTATCAAATAAACTTCTCTGGCTGGCGAAGTACAGGGCAGAAACAGGCTCTCCAGTAAAATTGCATAACTCGGTCGGTTTTGTACGCCAGCCTTTCTGCCCGGAAAGAATTTTCTCGAGTACTGCAGTTTGTTCGGTAGGGAAAAAGCAAACCGCTTCTTGCCTGGGGAGATGTAATCGAAGCGGGCCCGCTGCAGAATTGAACCAGAATACCAACTCCAAGCCTGCATTGGTTTCGAGCCATTGCCGGGTTAGTAAAAAGGCATTTAGAGATTTAGATTGCGCAGAGACTGAAGTCACGTCTCCAGAATACTAAGGGACCAATTCAATTGCCATGAGGCAATCGAATTGGTCTCTTGAATTACTGCTATAAGTTTTTAGATCGTTACCTGGCGAGGGAACTGGCCGAAGTCTTCCCAGAAACTAACTTTCTCGGGAAGTTGTTCGTTCGTTGGTTGCACATTACCGTCAACATCAGTTACGCGAGAAACGAGCGTGTGCTCTCCAGGGCTTGGGTTGTCCCAATCAAAACTCCACAGTTTCCATGAATACTTGGTGTTTCTTGGGCTCAGTTGAGCTCTCTGCCATGGACCGTCATCGATTTTAACTTCAACACTCTCAAGCGCTGTTCCATCATTCAAGACGAATCCCTGTACAGTGTAATTTCCACCACTTTCGATTACCCGAACAATGGCGGATTTCAGGTTAAGCGTAGTAACTGAATTCTCTACCCAACGTTCAACGCCACCGACATTTACTCGTTTTAAGGTGACGTAGTCGCGGCCCATAAATCTGCCCATGTAGCGGGTGTCCTGGACGTGAATCTGGGTCAACCACTTCACATTGGCAACGCCATACCAGCCAGGAACTAAAAGACGAACTGGTTTACCGTGATAATGCGGCAGCGGTTCACCATTCATTTCAAAGGCCAACATGTTTTCCGGTCGCATTGCATCTTCAATAGAGAGGCTGCGAGCGAATGCTTTATCGACTTCCCTGCCACGAATTTCTTCCGTAGCAACATCCGCCGCAAAGAAAACAATTTCTTTCGCCCCTTCCTGAATTCCCGCACGCTCGAGAATGCTGGTTAAGGTTGTACCGCGCCAGTTTGCATTACCGATTAATCCATAGAGAAGTCGTTGGCTATTACCGCCACACTCAAATCCGACTTGCTGCTCGATAACATCACCACCCATCAGATCGCTAAGGGATAATTCCAATTCATTATCCACCATTCCGGTGACTTTCAAGCGATAGGAGTCATTATCAACTTCTGGCTGACCGTAATGTTGCACCAGGTAGAAATCTTCATTGGAAGTGAAGAACGAAGTGATCTCTCTCGTGTCTTGCCAGTGGGTAGTATTTGGTTCAATTGGCCGCCACTGAAATGCTTCTGAGGCGTCATCGGTAAATGGGACCAATCTTTCACCCTGGGCCAGGGCGGGAAACAATAAGTTAGGTGCTGTCGCTGCACCTGCAGCTAGTACACCTGTGCCAAGGGCACCTTTCAGGACATTGCGTCGACCTTTATCTTCGGGATTCATTTTTTTGTTCTCTCTCTGGGGCCGAATTTCTAGCGAAGTTTCGGACATGCATTTATCTATGTGAAGACGACAAACCTTATCACAAGAAACTGGCATGTTCCCAACAAGAGTTGTCAGGATAACGAATCTATTTCTTCTTTCAGCTGATATTCTTTCCCGGTAACTATCTTCTCCAATACCTGAACCCGTTCTTCCAGGGCTGCGGTGCGTTCTTTAAGCGCTTGATTTTCCTTGGACAAGTCCACTTCCAGGTCATCAACGCCGGCTTTAAAGCGTTCGGTTTTGTGCTTCATATAGACGCTAAAGGCTATAAACGAAAAAACGATGGCAACTATTATTACCCCAGTAAATTCTTCCATTCTTCGACTCTCTTACTAAGAACTATGTGCTTACAGGCAGAAAAGCGGAATTTGATCTAACTTTTAACTTAACCTGATGAGCAATTTTCTGCCTATCCAGAGTTTTTATGCAAATCTGTATTCTCCAGATTCAGAATTAGGGTGGTACAAGCACTAGTTAAGATTTAATTTGCATAATTTTCAAGGGCTTAGGATCTATCGGAAATTTGATCTTCGGGTTTTCAGCTAATCGGTCGCCAACTACAGCAAGGGCTAATACTCAAAGAGTTAACGCAGTTAGATCGCTATGGGCCAATATCACCTCAGCCGGCATTTATCGACTATTACTCCAGCCGCTACGCTTTCGGGTTTCATTGGCCCGATCCCGAACTGCAGTGATGTAGTGTGGGGACAACTTACTGATTTTGAGAACTGGTCAAACTGGTCAAATCATATCGGTGGCGTAACGCGCACCGATGCTGGGTCCGTAGGACGTGGCAGTTTACTGGAAGTTTCGGTCAGAAGCGGCTTAGAAAAATGGCATATTGCCCACTGGAATCCGGGTAAACGAATCGATTTCATCGTCGAGTCACAGACCAGGCGCCTGGGTTATAGCTTTGTCTTCAATGGCCCCAGTGATGAGTACAATGTGGGGTTGCGCCTCACTATGGAATTCCAGTTTTCCGGGCTCGGCAGTGTATTCAGCATCATTCTTCAATATTTGGAGCGAAAAAGAGCAGTTCGATTATTCGAAGAATTTACTAGCTACGTACAAAATCTGGGCAAATAGAAGTACAACTGACCCTTTATACTACATTTTGTGTATGGAGCATTCTAAAACATCAAGTTATAGGGGTTTCAGGTAAACCAGCATTGGCATCTGCTAAAGAATGCTATAACTAGCTGATTTTTAAGCACATTCTGCATAATGTGCCATGGGTCACAAAGCCATTGTGAAGTTCTGGTATTTTCAGTTCAAATCACAATACTGCGAGGTGGTTAAAGTTTTGCAAAACTAATTGCGGTGCTGGTTATCAATGAATGGAAGAAGCAGGCATGAGCTCTGAAGTAACGCATAACATTCATGACATGGTTGAGCCCGGACTATCGATTGAAATAACAGTCGATACTCTGGCCAAAGGTATAGACAATTACCATATTGATGTCAGGCTCAGCAAAAAGTTCTCTTCCGATGTTAAAAAACTCGTCGCTCTTCTGATTTCCCAAGTTGCAGTTCCAAGACCCAAAAACTGGGACAACTCCAGGCAATTTAAAAAACTAAGAAACAGTTATCTCGACTTGATGACTGTGCTAATTCATCGGGTAAAAACTGATCTTAAAGCCGATGAGATCTGTTTTCTTCAGTTTGCAACTATCAAACACATTTTACAATTTACGCGACAGTATCTCGACGACGAGATTCGTTCGGTAAAAGCCAAGCTTTCCGAGAACCGAAACAAAGGTTCTTCTGAAGCCCTGGCTACTGATCAACGCCTATTCTGGCTAAAGAAGAATTACGACAATATTCTCTATAACGTTAACAAGCAGATCTTCAACCAGATACAACGAGTTGAAGAACGTCAGTTATTCGCAATCAGGGACCAATTCCTTGGCGAAGTTTATGAATATGCATCCAGGATTATTATTAACCCTTTGCTTTACACTTCTGAACTGGGTGCGCTGGCACTACTGTTAAATGAATTCAGTATGTGGAGCTGGAATGCTGAAGATTCCGGATTCATTGAACTAAACCAACAACTGGAAGCACTGCTCAATAAGCGCATGAAGCAACATCAGGTTGCCCCACTTAATGCGCAAGATTCTAAAGAAAATGTAATTACTGAAATTCACGATGAATTCGGCGGACTCTTTGTGCTGCAGGCTTATCTTGGTCAGGCTGAAGATACCAAGACAACCATTGGTGAGAATTTTGACTGGTTTGAGAACCCTGACAATGTCGAACTGTTATTTAATGTTCAGAAGAACACAGAGAAACTGAGTAGCTACCGTAAAGAACACGGCATTAAAAAGTGGTGGGATCGACGTCGTGACGTTAAAGCCCTTGGCAAAATCTTAAAGGCTTTTTCCAAATTACTGCGTAAAGAAAAGGTTTTGCCGCAACTGCTTGCCTCACATTACATGCGGCGTTCATTACATCCAACAATTCTCGAGTTTGTCGATCTGAAAATAGTTTGCCAGTTTCTGTCGGGCAATATTGAAGCTGACAAAGTACAGGCCAGCATAGCCGGAGGCAATCAACTTTCGGCTGAACAAATAAAGTCACTGGAAGCATTACGAGAAAAGATCCGCGAACAAATTTCTAAAGCCGATTCAAATGATTCACTGAAGCTGCTGTTGGATTTTAGTCGGTTTCGTCAACAACTAAAGTTCTTTCGCTTCGCTCATCGCGCCTTTAATCGCATCAAGCTACTTACCCAGGATGAAGACATCAAGCTCTCCAAGAGCGCTGGAACTCTTTACTTGATGCCCACCAGTGCGGAAATTGAAGAAGAAGATGCCAAGATTGTTCATCACACCATTCTAAAAGCGGATGTGCGTGGTTCGACGACTGTTACCGATGAACTGCAGGACAAAGGACTCAATCCTGCTTCTTACTTTAGTACGCGATTCTTTAATCCAATCAACAAAATCCTGGAAACCTATGGGGCGAACAAAGTATTCATCGAAGGCGACGCCATAATTCTCAGTTTTCTCGAATATGAACATGCTCCCCAGCAATGGTTTTCCGTAGCAAGGTCCTGCGGTAACGCAAAAGACATGCTGAAAATCACCGGATCCAATAACCGCTATTCTACCCAGATGGGCCTGCCGCTACTGGAACTGGGAGTAGGCATCTGTTATTCCAAAGAGGCGCCCCGCTATCTGTATGATGACGATCATCCGATCATGATTTCCGGTGCTATAGGCCTGGCAGACCGCATGTCTGGTTGTTCCTGGAATTTACGCGCCGCGATCCAGAAAAGCCTGTTCAACGTGGATGTACTTCAAATTGCCGAGGGCGATACCAAGAAGGGCGAAAAAGGGCAGCACTACCTGCGCTACAACGTAAACGGAATTAACATGGATGACCTCGCTTTCAAGAAGCTGAAAACCGAGATCCCGCTAAAGGGCCTGCGTATGAAACTTAATGCCAGGGAATACCTGTTTCATGTCGGTCAATATCCAGACATGAACGGTCGCAAGAAAGACCTGGTGGTGAGAGAGGGTAAAGTCGGTTTATGGAAAGATAACGAGATTCACGATAATCCCGATTCCGATGAATCATACTTCGAAGTAGTAGTTAATCGAAAAGTGTTGCCGCTGGTGTTGGACGCAGTAAACAAAAAGCAAGAAGAAGTTCATAGCTAAAATCAAGGTCAGTTACTCAGTGTTGATGACCGCCGGGGCCGTGCACATGGCCATGGGCAATTTCTTTTTCGCTTGCATCTCTAATTGCCACCACTTCAATTTCATAATGCAAAGTGCGCCCTGCCAATGGGTGATTGAAGTCCACGTCGGCGTGAAACTTTCCTGATTTTGTGATGATGACGTTATGCCAGCCCTTTTCCGATCTAACTCGTGCCAATCCTCCCACTCTGGGCTTTTTAACACCTATGGGGAATTCCAAATGCTTTAGAGGTACTCGCTGCATGGCTTCCGGATTGCGCATGCCATAAGCTTCTTCCGGGTTCAGGGTAATCTCAACCTTATCGCCTTGCTTCTTGCCGGCAAGCGCCTTTTCCAAACCGACAACGACATTCTGATAACCATGCAGGTAATAAAGTGGTTCGCCCTCCTTGGTGTGTTCCATCCACTCGGAATGCTCGCCATCCGGTAGTACTTCGCATAAACGATAGTTGAATGCGACGACTTTGTTTCTCTCGATAATATTCCCTGCGCTTTCCGCCTGGGAAGATTCAGATGGTTCCTGCTGCTTGTAAGATTCAGCCATGTCGCAATTTCACGCTTGTGATCGGGAAAGAGATATTAGCAAATTGCACGGCAATCTCACTATCCCTTCTTTCAATTGAAGTTTTCTGACTAGTATAAGAAAACTTTGAGTGGCACACTGCTAGCTATGGCAAACGATGAAACCGGTGATGATGTAAACCAATCGACGGAGCAGCTTGTTCCAGTTGAGCAGGAAGAAGAGGTTCCCCATTTGCCGGTTACGGTGGAAAACTCCGAAGGCTATCTCACCAGGCTTAACCACTATCTTAGCCTGTCACTGTCTATTCCTGAACGTTCGGCGCGGGCATTAAGTGCCCTGGTTGGAGGTAGCACGCTACTACTTTCCAGAGCTCTAATTCCAAGCGCAATTAAGAATACAACAAGCTACAAATTCACGCTGGGCATGTTCCAGACATTTCTTATACGAAACGTTGCAGGCGTGAATAGCGTATCCCATGAGATAGAGCTGAAAGATAACTTCGTTCATCGAAAAATGCTTGGTACGAGCCTGGAAGCAGCAGGGCTTTTAACCATGCATCTGTCTCCAGTGTGGGTCTTCGCAATTGCGTCGGACGCTGCCAAGGGAGGCCAGGTTTTCTTGCAAAGACTCGTTCACCACCTGAAAGAAAATGAAGTGATTGCCAAGGACAGTAATCCGGAATCATTAGAACAGATTTTGCAATCGATAGAAGAAATGGGGCGCCAGGGCGCAACCGCCATCGATACACCACCCCTGTCAAAAGACGAAATTGTAGAACTGGCAGATGAGTTGCGTGCTTCTACTTCTAACCTGGCAGGTAATTCGGCAAACCTGCTTCCTCGCTTCGAGTCCATCTGGAAGCAAATTAGCCAGGTGGCAAAGAAGGAAAATCTCAGTACGGAGCAGGTAATGGGTATGCTATCGGTGCATGCAGCTTCTATTGCAGAAACCGGAATCGGTACGGCAGGAGCAGTAGGCAAAACCGGCTATAACATACTCGATGAAGTACTGCTAAATGATTACAAGAACACCCTTTCCAATATTACTCAGGAAGGGGCTCTTGGATACATGAAGAACAACATGCAACCCTACCTGGAAAATGCCCAGTCTCACTTCGATTTCAAACAAGAGACCTGGACACAACGCTGGTTCAAAACTGCAATTCGCAAATTTTCTGATAAACGACGTTCTTAGCACCGATTTCTATTTTGAAATTTGCAATTCCTGTTGACTAGTTATTGTAAAATCAGGCACTCTTCCCGCTAATTTCAAGAAAAATTTATCATAGGAAATTCGTTGTGTTAGCTTGAATTCATCCTGAATGTTTAGTCATTCAGCACAACAACGAAGAATCACAACAAAATAAACCGGGGGCATATTGAGTCTTTAGTGATCCTCAAGTCTCAATAGTTAACGCAGAAACTATGAATTATCCTCAATACTCAAAATTTTCACCTATCACGGTGAGCGTAAAGAAGAACATTCGACAACTTCGATTGAATGCCGGTTACTCTATGAACGAGGGAGCACGATTGCTCGGCGTTTCGCGTAAACAACTAGAAGATATCGAAACGATTCGAAATTATGGTTGTCATCTGGACCTGGAGTTACTGGCCAAGATGAAAGTAATTTATAAATCTTCAATGGACGAATTAGTTGGAGATTTACCAGATGATTACTACTCTGACTATTTTGTTAGACCACGTAAAAGACTTGGCTCGAAGCCACGCTAGCAGTTTTTATAAAGTTCCAGAAAAGCAAATTCAGCACGCCAATAAACCGCGGGTTTGAGCTTCTGCAAGATGACCAGGCTCCGGCTAAGATCCTGAACAGTATTCCCCAGAGCAGCGTCAATTAGCCGAAAGTAGCCGTTTCGTGTATACTCGTGGCCTTTTGGCACAACGAGTAGTGGATTTATGGCTAATAAAGCAAAAAAAGAAGCGGCGGTCAGTACCCGCGACGACTTAGCAGAACATATCGAAGCATTTTTGAAAGCTGGCGGTAAAGTCCAGCAAATTCCTTCCGGTGTGAGTGGTCAGACCTCCACCAGTGGTCCACGACAGATCGTGTTAAGCCATAAAACCAGTTCTTAAGAATCTTATCTATAAAAAAACAGGGAGATAGATAGCTATCTCCCTGTTTTTTTATGTCAGCGAAAAAGCTGAAATACACCACTACAGTTGATTGACTGAGTAGCCTTTAGCTTGCAGCAACTCCAGCAAACCATCACTCCCCACCAGGTGTGCAGCACCCACCAGGACAAACTCGGTGTCATCGTCCTGCAACATTTGTTCGATCTGAGGAATCCAATTCAAGTTGCGTTGCCGCAGCAGTGAATCATAGAGTTCTGGAGCTTCATTGCGCATTTCATTCACAAAGAGATCTGCAAGGCGATCATTATTTCCTTCACGCCATGCCGCAATCATGTCATCCATCACCTCTGCTGTTTCCTCCAGGTCTTCCAATGAAAGCAGGATGAATTCGCTTTCATTACCCTCACCCATGGAAGCCAGAAATCCGATTTGCTCCATTATGGTTTCCAGCTGACCCAGAGATTTCGCATCTCCTACAGCCCGTGTGTTGAAATACATATCGACGCCCTGGGGTGTAAAACCGATGCGTTGGAATTCCAGCACCTGTAATGTACTGATTACCATCCCGGGTTTAAATTTTTCCATCATCATCATTGGCATACCGGTCCCGGAGATATATTCGGAAAGCGCCGTGTAGGCCTCTTCGGAAAGAACTGACTGCAAAGTACGTTCATCCTGGTAGGTCAGTTGTTGTAGCATCTGAGTCTGCACCGAGATGTCTGACATCGCACCAATGTCAGTTTCAAAATAGATTTCGTTCGAAGCCTGATATGCCTGTTCATATTCTTGCGGAAGAGGATAGTCGCTTGGCCTCAAAAGATGCACAGTACCGCCAAGGTAAACCGTATTTGCTCCGGAGCTTACTTGCCACACTGCTGAATCTGCGACTGCCGATTGAACAGAAAAGACGAAACTAAGCGCTAATAATACTGAAGCTACTTTTCCCATGTTCCTGGTAAATTTCATGACTTGGCCCTATTCAGATATCTGTCACAAAGTAGGATTTAAGTTAGTATGCGCTAGTCCCAACTAATTGCAAATCTGCGTATTAATTTGCCATGTCGAAACTCTTGTTCAAAATGCGTTACGTTCCTGAAGATGAAGCACAGGAGGTGCGAGATTTGCTGGAAGAAAACGACATTGAATATTTCGAAACTCATGCTGGCAACTGGGGAATTTCCGTTCCCGCTATTTGGGTAAAAAGAAACGATCAGTTCGCTGAGGCCAGAGAATTAATTGATGAATACCAAAAACAAAGAACCGCACGCATCAAAGAGGAGTTTGAAATAAGCAGGCAACGAGGCGAAACGAAAACGATGTGGGATAGTTTCCTGGAAGATCCACTTCGCTTTTTGATTTATATGGGATTGGTTGTCGCGGTTCTGTATTTTTCTTTGCAGTTCTTCTTATCGTTCTGATTAAACGCTTGCACGAAAATCATCGATTTCTTCCAGGTGATCATTCTCTTGCATACCGATTGCATAATCTTCTTCGAAAAGTGGCGTCCAGAAATCATCGCAATTATCTAAAAAGCGAATTGCAATTTCTCGATGCTGAACGCGAACAACTTGCACTGGAAGCGAAGGCATAGTGTCATCCCACCCTTCCCCGTGAATCCTTACATCTAATTCCATCATTACGAAGAAGTTCATTTCTTCGTCCAACGTTAAAGACAGTCCGCTAACTGATATGTCCTGAATCTCACCGGTAGCAGTACCGAGTAGCGGATGCTTCAGGCTCGCCCAAAAATCCACTTCTACTCGTCTGTGTTGTCTTCTCTCTATCATTGGTCTTACAAACTCTGCGCAATACTTCTTGATTTAGTGTAGCGCTAAATCTTGTGATTAAGGTAGATCCATACAATTAGGGTACAGACCATTTCTAGCTACACACTCAACATCAAGAATACGGACTTTGAGTTATAAAAATGTGAACCCCTGCTCAATAATTAACCATTATGAGAAACTTTACTCTTATTCAGGGCTGTTATATAAAAACCCCAGACTTGTGTTAGCGGTTCTAACAGGGGGAACTGTCTGGCATCCGATGCGACCCTGGCAATCCAAGGAGGTGATCCCATCAATAGTCAATCTATTAAGGGAGCCTCCGGTTATTTCAGCTAAGAAAGACTGGTTGAATAGCTGGAGGGGAATTATTAACACTGTTAATATTCCTTAGCTCCCATAAGGTAGAAAGTCCCGCTGTTGCGCAAGTAGCAGCGGGATTTTTGTTTTCAGGAGTTAGAAATTAACGCTGAACGCCAAGGTAACTGCGAAGTCGTGTAGGAAAATTGCGCTTGCGTAACATCTGATCCACATTCCATTGCTGCTGTGGATCGATCTCTCTCAGGTAATGCACTTCACCACTTTCAAGAATCGCAACTGGAATTCCGCCCTGGTACAACACCCTGTTTTTCAATAAGCGCGGTAACCTGCGATTTGGCAGGGTGAGGTTTAACAGGTTCAATGGATCGCTCGCCGTTAAACAGTAGAACGGTTTGTTGATCTCGCTTTCCCTGTTCTTTTTCTCTTTGTTAAATTTTCGCAGTGCATCGACAGTTTCCGGAAAGGCGAACTGTTCACCACCTGCACCAGCAACAAAGCGCCCACCTCTTAACACTCCCCGTAATTCCAGTTTGCGCAAGTGCATCAAGAGAACTCGCCAGGGAGGTGAGAATGACTCTCTTTCCAATAAGGAACGAATTAAAACTCCCCAACGCTTCAGATAAATGCTGATTAGTCTTTCTATTTGTTCCTCATCCAATACTTCCCATTTAAAGGAAGCCTTCTTGTTCACTTCCTGCTGAGTTTCTTCCTGTTGAAACGTGTCTAATAGACTCCAGCGTCCCGCATCTTCAACTCCAAACATGGCTTTACGATTACGCCTTTTATGAGCGCTGGGTTTTTTACTAGTCGGTGTTAGCAGGGCCCGTAGTCCGGTGTAACTGTCACTGCAAACACGGCCATAACTAACCAGTTCAGCCAGGCCTTCTTCCAATTGCGTTTTTAATAATCCGGTACGGGATTGAATCTGGTCGAAGAAACTCGCACCGTGGTTTTCCAGATCTGCTTCGATGCGGGAAGCGACACTACTGTATTCTATTGGGTCATCTGATAACTGTGATTGGGCCAGGGCCTGCCAGATATCCAGGTTCTGCCGACTGGCCAAAGTAATGGGTGTGCTTTTCACAGGTCCACTGGTTTTTTTCTTACCGGGTCGACTGGAATTAACAGGCAAACTGTAGCGACCCCAGGCAAGCTTGCCACTAATGCACATTACATCGAGCCAGTTTGGATCGTAGTTTTCTATTCTTGCCGGATAAATATCTGCTTCCCAGGCAGCCGCAGGTGAAGCAACTCCATCCAACATGTTCAAGGTACTTTGCAGTTTCGTCTGGCCATCCAGGGCAGGTTCTTTTTGAATAGTGTTATCACTAATCGGTATTAGCTGGTGTTGGTCAAACAAGAATTCGGTAAAGGTTTCCAGAGAAACAGGCTTGATCGCCTTGCGGTGAGCATCGATGGTGTAACGATGGATACGTTGCAGCAAGCGTCGTTCACACCATTCTTTTTCCTTATTGGATTCGGCATCTTCTCCGGCTGCAATATCACGACTGCTGGTAAAGCGCCCCTGGAATGCAAAGCCTTCCACTTCCAATGCAATGAAGGCGGCATCAATTTTTTTACAATCCAGTTGTAGTTCTCCTGCCAGGCTGGAAGCCAGAATTGGCCCCAGACCTTCCAGTCTGCCTCTCACAATTTCAACCAGCGCTTTTTCTTCCGTCCATTCCTGCTTGAGCAAACTTTCCGGTAATTCAACTTGTTCGTTGAGCTCCGGGAAGACTGCCTTGAACTGAGGCAACAGCTCAGCAGCTATCCATAACTTTCCAGGATGACTATTGAGTTGAAGCAGACGTCCTTCTTTTATCAACTCTTCCTGCCAGCGCTGGTATTCCTGCTGAGCAAATTCGGCCTCCGTCATATAAGTAAGGGATAGCAGTGCATCGTGCAGCTCTTCCGCCCTGCTGACATAAGGCCAGGCCTCTTCTCTTACCCGGGCAATCGCATCGGCATCTAACAGGCTAAAGTCCTTAGCCTCGGCGGGATCAGCCCAACTACGATTACGAATAGCGTTAGTTCTCCTTTCTTCGAAAGGCGCATCATCGAGAAAGGCATAAGGTCTTGCGTTAATTATTTCCTGGGCAAACGGCGAAGGTTCTCTCAGATCTTTGGCTATCAGGGTTAACGCATCCTGTTCTATATTGCCGATTAAATCCTCCAGCGCGATGATATCCATGGCTTCGGTAAGACAGTCGCTTACGGTCTGGTTCACCAGGGGATGATCGGGAATATCCCGTTTACCGGTTATGTTTTCCTGGCAGGCAATCTGGTCCGGAAAAACATGGGCCACCAGGTCTTCAGCGTCCATGCGCTGAAATTGTGGCGGTACACGCTTGCCATTGCGATTTCTTTGTATCGCCAGGGAGCGGGTCGCATTCCAGCGCCAGCGCACTTCAAACATGGGCGCATCCAGCATGGCCTGAATCAAAACTTCCCTGACAGTGGCGCTTTGCAGGTACCTGAACACATCATCCAAAGGGAAACTGTGAACAGAACCCAGGGAGATCACAATGCTGTCTTCATTGGCCGCTGCCTGTAATTCGAAATTAAAGGATTTACAGAAACGTTTTCTAAGTGCCAATCCCCAGGCGCGATTAAGTCGACTGCCATAGGGCGAATGAATTACTACATGCATGTCACCCACTTCATCGAAGAATCTTTCCATAACTATCGATTCACGGGTAGGCATGACCCCCAGGGCATTCATTCCCGATTGCAGGTACTCAACCATTTGAACTGCGGCCGAGCGTGGCAAAGCGACTTCGTCCACGAGAAACTGCACAGCTGCATTGGCTGAATCGCTAATTAGCAAATCGGCAATGCTTTGTTTGATACTGGAAACAGATGCGGATAGCTCCTGGGTTCTGCCCGGGCCCTCCCCAAACCAGAAAGGAATCGTTGCCTGCATACCTTCGGCATCACGCACTCTTACTTTTAGCCCATCGACTCTTAACATCTGCCAGGCGTGGGTGCCCAGAGTAAACACATCACCGGGTAAGGCCTCCAGTGCAAAGTCCTCGTTGAGACTACCCACCACAATGTCTTCAGGATCCAATACCACCTGGTAATCAAACATGTCCGGAATCGCACCGCCGTTGGTAATGGAAATAAGATTAGCCCCGCGGCGTGCTCGAATCTTGTTGTTAATGGCATCAAGGTGCAGATGGGTTCCGCGCCGGCCTCTGCGAGAGGTGTATCCCTCCGCTAACATTTTTATAGCGGTGTCGAATTCTTCACGGCTTAAATCTCGATAGGAGTAGGAGTTCTTGTATAAATTAAAAAGACTATCCAGATCCCAGCCATCGTCGTCGCTATCGGAAGCAGACGGATTTGCAGAAACTTCAGCGACGATTTGTTGTGCCAGAATATCCATTGGTTTTTCCGGCATAACAATCTTATCGAGTTCACCCTGCTTAACGGCGTGTAACAGGGCCGTTGATTCCACCAGGTCGTCGCGGGTTAGTGGAAAAAGAATTCCTTTCGGCGTGCCGTGGATAGAGTGACCACTGCGTCCAACGCGCTGCAGAAAAGTGGCAATACTCTTTGGTGATGAGAATTGCACTACCAGGTCGACAGAGCCAATGTCGATTCCCAATTCCATGGACGCAGTTGCAACCAGAACTTTTAAATCACCGGCTTTGAGTTTTTGTTCTGCATCGTGTCGCAAGTCTTTGCTCATACTGCCGTGATGGGCACTCACGGACTTATCGCCTAATCGTTCTGAAAGTGCTACTGCCAGGCGTTCAGAAAGTCTGCGGGTATTAACGAAAACCAGAGTCGTGTCATGTTGATGAATAAGATCAACCAGGCGTCGATAAAGTTCTTCCCACACTTCATTGCTCATGAGTGCCGAAAGCGGCGAGCCGGGAACTTCCAGGCTTATGTCTATCTCCCGCCGAAAACCACTGTTGATAATTTCACAGGCCGCTTCGCCTTCATTTATTTCTGCATTACCCACGAGATACTTGGCTACCATCTCAATCGGTTTCTGGGTTGCAGATAGACCGATGCGCTGCAGATGCTGACCGGAATTTTTCCTTACCAGGTTTTGTAAGCGTTCGATGGACAGTGATAAATGGGAACCACGCTTGTCCCCCAGCATGGCGTGAATCTCGTCAACGATCAGGGTAGAAACGGTGGACAACATAGATCGCCCACTGGCACTGGTTAACAATAAGTAGAAAGACTCCGGGGTAGTGACCAGTATGTGGGGAGGATTCTTGGCCATCTTCTGTCTTTCGTTCGCAGGCGTATCACCGGTACGCACCGCGATGGAGATATTTACCGGCGCGGCACCCGATAGATGAAGCTGTTCAGCGATACCATCGAGGGGTATTTCCAGGTTTTTATGGATGTCATTGGAAAGCGCTTTCAAGGGTGAGACATAGAGTATTTGCACCCCATCATTGAGCTTCCCTTCCACGCCTCGTTGCACCAGGCTGTCGATGGCGGCATAGAAAGCCGCCAGGGTCTTACCGCTACCGGTAGGGGCAGAGATCAGGGTGTGCTTGCCGGCCTGTATGGCAGGCCAGGCCTCGGCTTGGGCCTGTGTGGGCTGGCCAAACCGGGATTCAAACCAGTTTGCGCTG
This sequence comes from uncultured Pseudohongiella sp., assembly GCA_964616225.1. Lineage (GTDB taxonomy): Bacteria > Pseudomonadota > Gammaproteobacteria > Pseudomonadales > Pseudohongiellaceae > UBA9145. Next base: position 162,606 of record CAZTTE010000001.1, on the reverse strand, counting down.
GAGGGATGGAATGTCGCTAATGCCATAGAAAGGGTGCCATTTCACCGTGGATTTGCTGCAATCCACTGTACAGACATACAGGTTATTTGACCCGATAGGGATTTGCAACAGCGGTACTGGAAGAATAAATCCTTAGCAATATTGGGTCTATAAAAGTCCCTGCTGAGCCCGGCCGGATGCCTGTTTCTGGCGATTTTGGGCTAATCCAGGGGAACGTTTTTGGCGATTACTTCGTCTTAAATGAGAAGTAGGTACGTTGACACAGGCCAGATGCACCGCTAGTTTTATTGCTTAGTAGTAGAGACATTCTTGTGGACGAATTAGAAAATCACAGCCTACCCAAGCGTATGCGGGGCTATATGCGGATCTTCTGGAAGGAAAATCGGCAGTTTTTTGCCCTTCTGTTTTGCATCGTTTTCTTCAAGAGCGCCATTGCCGACCTGAGTTCGATATCCGGGGCATCGATGCTGCCTACCCTGTTGGATGGCGATAAAGTCTGGGTGAACAAACTGGCCTATGACGTAAAGATTCCATTTACCGAAATTTCCCTGGCGGAAGTCTCTGATCCAGTCCATGGTGATATCGTTATCATTGATTCCAAGGAAGCTCAAAAGCGCCTGGTAAAACGCATCGTCGGCATTCCGGGTGATACGGTTTATATTCAGAACAATACCCTGGTGATTAACGGAGTTGCTGCGGAACACGAAGTCATTTCAAATGAAATTGATAATTCCTTTGTCATCATTGAAGAACATTTGCCGGAAAAATCCCATCAGGCCAGATTGCTAAAGGGATTTACCAGTCGACGAGCAAGTAATTACGGCCCAACTGTTGTCCCAGCGGACCAGTATTTTGTTCTGGGCGATAACCGGCATAACAGCGCTGACAGCAGGAACTACAGCTTCATTCCCCGTGAAGAAATTATCGGCCGCTCATCTTCTGTCGTATTCTCTCTCGACAGCGATAATAGCTATCTGCCCCGGGGCGAACGATTCTTATCGGGCCTTGATTAGTCTCCACCAGGGAGCTTTCGCCCCTGAATCTCGATTTTCCCTGAAATAAATTACCCCGTAGTCCGGTATTATTACTACAGTGTGTGAATTTGTTGTTTCGCGCTGAATAAAAATAGCTGCTTGAAGAGGAAAAACTATGCACTTATTCCGTCAACGGATTGTGCTGTTAGGCAAGTCATTGCTTGTCTTGGTTTTGCTTAGCACTTTTCAGTTTTCGAATGCACAGGACTATGTGTGGGCGCCTAATTTTCCAGTAGGCTCTTCGATTATTGATATTTCTGCACAAGATCAAAACGGCACCGTTCAAACGTTTGAAGACCTTATTGGAGAAAAGGGCCTGCTCTTTATGTTGAGCCGCTCTTTCGACTGGTGACCATTCTGTAAGAATCAGCTCGTGCAGCTGACCGAGATTAGTGATCAGTTTGAAGCAATGGGCGTAAACATCGCAGCGATGACTTACGATTCCGTTGAAATGTTAAAGTCAGTGGAAGAAAATGAAGGCATTGAATTCTCCCTTCTGCGAGACGCCGATATCACCCACGTAAACGCCCTGGGAATATTGAATGAAGACTATGAGCCAGATTCAAGGGCTTATGGTGTTCCCCATCCAGGTATCTTTCTTATCAGCCCCGACGGCGTAATTCGCGCCAAGTTTGCTGAGGAAGGCTATCGACTTCGACCGGATTTCGATAACGTTATCGAAGCCGCGTCGAACCTCTAGGCCGAAACAAGAGAACAGGAAGTGTAACGCTTCCTGTTTTTTTGCGTCTAACATTTAGTTACAAAATGCCAAAGATTGATTTGCCGATGTCGATTACACTTCGGCATACTTTTTCACGCGCGAGATGTAGTGTCGAGGATTAGAACGGAGTAAACGCGTGTTTGCCAAAAGCAGTATCCCTTCCCTTGCTTCTTTTTGTATAGGATCAGTTTTCCTGCTGATTCCTGGCCTGAGTTCTGGGCAAGCAGACCCCGACTTCTCCATTCCACGCATTTCCCAGGCCCCTACAATAGATGGTGTTATTGAAGCAGGTGAATGGACCGCGGCCTCCCGCATTCCCATAAACGTCGAGATTGATCCCGGCGATAACGTCGAGGCCGAAGTCTCGGCCTATGCCTTGTTAATGGAAGACGGCGAAGTGCTCTATGTTGCCTTTGTCGCGGAAGATCCCGACCCCAGCCAGATTCGCGCCATTTATCGAGATAGGGATAGCGCCTGGAATGATGACTGGATCGGCATCATCCTGGACACGTTCAATGACGAGCGTCGGGCTTTTGAATTCTTTGTTAATCCACTTGGCGTTCAAATAGATGCCATCTTCGATGACGTAAACGGTCGCGAAGACTCGTCCTGGAATGCCATCTGGGACAGTGTTGGGCAGATAAACGATGATGGTTATACCGTCGAACTGGCAATCCCACTAAAGCAACTTCGTTTCGATGAGACCGAGTCGATTCAAACCTGGGGAATCGATATAACCCGTAACTATCCTCGCGACAGAGATACCCGCATGCGCAGCCAGGAAATGGATCGCGACGTTTCCTGTTACCTGTGCCAGATAAGCAAGATCCAGGGGTTCGAAAATCTCGAATCCAGTCGGAACCTGGAAATTATTCCAACCGTTACTGCTTCCTCTATTGAGAATCGGGATCCGGCAGAAGGCGACTGGAAGCGAGAAGATTTTGATCCTGAAGCGAGCATGGATTTACGTTGGGGAATTACCCAGGATATTTATTTGAACGCGACAGTGAACCCGGATTTTTCCCAGGTAGAAGCAGACAGCACACAGCTGGATGTAAACAATACCTTCAGCCTATTCTTTCCCGAGCGGCGAACTTTTTTCCTCGATGGAGCAGATTATTTCGATACCCGTGAAAACCTGGTTCATACAAGAACTATTGCCTCACCGGAATACGGCCTGAAACTTACTGGAAAAACTGGCGACCATACTTACGGCTTAATGGCAGCTAACGATGAGACAACCAGCTTTATCATTCCAGGAAGCCTGGGCTCTCGTATCGCTTCCCTCGAAGACATGGAGAGCAAGGTCGCCATCGGACGCTACCGCATGGATGTTTTCGACAATTCAGCCATCGGTGTGTTGGTTACCGACAGACGTGGCGGTGATTACAGAAATTCCGTCGTAAGTATCGATGCTTCGTTGCGCCCTACTGATTCCGACACCATAACAATTCAAAGCATGCATTCTGATTCTGATTACCCAACGATGGTTCAGAATCGCTATGCACAGGAATCCAGTATTAGCGATAGCAGTCATGTGATTGAGTATCAACACAATGATCGCAGTTGGGATTGGCGCATCGGTTATTACGATTGGGGCGAAGATTTCAGAGCAGATCTGGGCTTTATCAACCGGGTAGATTTTAAGCATATCGTCGCCACAGTCGGGCACACCTGGCGCTGGGATGGCGATGGTTTCTTCAGCCGCATTCGCTTTGCTGCGGACTATGATCGCACAGAAGATCAATCCGGCTTACAAATAGAAGAAGAAACAGAATTCTTTCTAAACATGAACGGACCGATGCAATCCTATTTGAACGGATTGTTCGGTGGCAGCGAAACTTACTGGAACGGACAATACTTCGATGAGCAATTCAATATGATTAACATTGGATTCTCACCGACACCCAACTTAACTCTCAGTACCCTGATTCGTTACGAAGATGTCGTCGATTTTGCCAATACCCGTTTAGGTTATTCGGAACGGTGGGGCCCGCGCATTCGTTATCGCTTTGGTCGACACTTGTTGTTAGATCTTCGCCATCAGTTCCAGGATTTTGAGTCCAACGGTGATCAATTATTTACGGCGAATCTCACCGACATAAGAGCAACCTATCAATTCGATGCCCGCAGCTTTATCCGCCTCACGGTTCAGTACGAAGATCGGGAACGCAACCAGAGCAATTACAATTTTCCTGTAGACAGCCGCTCCCGCGACCTGGGAACACAACTACTCTATAGCTACCGGGTAAACGCCGCGACGCGCTTCTTTATCGGCTACTCCGATACTGGCTTCGAAGACGATATCTACAACTCCCTCGAATACACCAACCGCACCTTCTTCGCGAAGTTCTCCTACGCCTGGCAGCCTTGACGCATCCACCTTTCAGAAAATTTACAAAGATTGCCTGATAGCTGCAGTCCGGAGATGACATAAATCGGGTATTCAATTCAGTGACACGCCGTGAATACATCCCTGTAGGCTCGGCGCCCGCTTGCCCAGCCTCCAATCACAGATTGGAGGCGTTCATCTGCGCAGTATGCTCTCGCATGCTCCACGCTTGATTCACCCCAGCGAAGACACCCGGGAAGAAGCACTGGAAGAACTGGAAGGCAACATCCTGTAGTCCCGTCACTCACCCTCGCAGTGCTGTCAAAAGCGGGAGCTAATAGGTAGTATTACGCTCTCGCTAATTCATTGACTCGTAGTACACCGCGTTGGGCCAACAAACCACTCTCTATCAAAAACATCTTGATGCTGGTGCCAAAATTGTAGATTTTGCCGGCTGGGATATGCCCATTAACTACGGCTCCCAGATTGAAGAACATAATCAGGTTCGTACCGCAGCCGGCGTATTCGACGTCTCTCACATGACCGTCGTGGATGTGGGTGGGGAAGAAGCGGAAAAATACCTGCGCTACCTGCTGGCTAATGATGTGGCGAAGTTAGACCAAGAAGGCCGCGCCCTCTATAGCGCCATGCTCAACCATGAAGGCAATGTGCTGGATGACCTGATCGTATATCGCATGAGCTTTGGTTATCGCGTGGTGGTGAACTGCGCTACCCGCGGCAAAGACCTGCGCTGGATGATTCAGAACACCGATGGATTCAGGGTATCAGTCCAGGAAAGGCCACGGCTGGCGATACTGGCGGTCCACGGCCCGGATTCCATCGACAAAGTCTGCGAGCTTGTGTCGGATGAAGATGCAGAGCAGATTCGTGCATTGAAAAATTTTCGTGGCGTCGAATTAGATGGATGGTTCGTCGCCCGCACCGGTTACACCGGTGAGAAAGGGGTGGAGTTTATTTTCCCAAATAATGAGGCCCCGGAATTATGGGACAAGCTTTTGTCTGTTGGAGTAAAACCCATTGGTCTCGGGGCGCGAGACACATTACGGCTGGAAGCAGGCATGAATCTCTATGGCCACGACATGGATGAGAACACTTCACCCCTGGCGGCCAATATGGAACAAACCATTGCCTTTAAGCCGGGAGAACGGGAATTTATCGGCAAACCCGCTCTTATCGCTCACCGACAATTGCGGGATGCAGGGGAGTTGCCCGAGTTGCTTGGACTGGTGCTGGAGAGTCGTGGAGTACTGAGAGAAGGTCAAAAAGTAGTCACCGATAAGGGTGATGGAGTGATTACCAGTGGCTCTTTTTCACCCACATTGAAGCATTCAATTGCATTAGCTAGAATCCCGATCAACAGCGAATCCTGCGAAGTTGACTTGCGTGGCACACTGACACCGGTACGAATTGTTAAACCCAATTTTGTGCGTTTCGGTAAGAAGGTATTCGAGTAAAACAACGAGCATTTCAGGCTCAACCCGGGAAGGAGTAATTAAGGGGGTCAATGCGTGAGTAATATTCCTGACGATCTAAGATATGCGTCAACCCATGAGTGGATTCGTGTGAACGATGACGGCACTGCCACCATTGGCATCAGCGATCACGCCCAAGATGCCCTTGGGGATATCGTGTTTGTCGAACTCCCCGAACCTGGTTCCACTGTCAATGCAAAAGATGAGGTGGCAGTGGTGGAATCGGTTAAAGCCGCTTCCGATATTTACAGTCCCGTTTCCGGTGAAATCGTCGCAGTGAATGATGCCCTGGTGGATGCTCCCGAAACGGTAAATTCGTCTCCCTATGAAAATGGTTGGTTCTTCAAAGTGAAGCTTGGCGAAGATGCTGAATTGCAAGAGTTGCTGGACGCCGATGGCTATTCCGATCATTGCGATGACGAATAGACTGACAAATAAACACCGAAATCGATTTACTTAGTTACACTGAATACCGGAACGCCTGACAGGCATTCCGGGATTTGGTTTTGTTAATACAGGCTATGCCAAGTTGACAGGATATATGCAGACGCCAGCGAAAACTTCATCCATGCCATCCAATACCGCTCAGAACGATTCAGCCCCAAGCCTGGAAACGCTGCAATACCAGGATGAGTTCATTGATCGCCATATAGGCCCAAATAATGAGCAGATTGCTGCCATGTTGGGCGAACTGGGTCTCGATTCCCTGGAAGCGTTAATCGACAAGTCGGTTCCCGCACCAATCCTGACGGAGAAACCCCTATCACTGGGCGATCCAATAACCGAAAACGAAGCCCTGGCAAAACTGAAGGCGATCGCTGCCAAGAACAAACAGACCCGTTCTTTTATTGGCTTGGGTTACTACGACACCTTTACCCCCAATGTCATCCTGCGCAATGTGTTGGAGAATCCGGGCTGGTATACCGCTTATACCCCTTATCAGCCGGAGATTTCCCAGGGACGGCTGGAGTGCTTGCTTAACTTCCAACAGCTAACCCTGGATTTAACGGCGATGGATCTGGCCAATGCTTCCTTGCTGGATGAAGCCACAGCCGCTGCGGAAGCCATGGCACTGGCAAAGCGGGTAAGCAAGAATCGCAACGCCAATAAATTCTTCGTCCACGAAAACTGTTTTCCCCAAACCATCGATGTAATCAAGACCCGGGCGGAGTGTTTCGGCTGGGAATTGCTTGTCGGTGATGTCGATGCCATTAATGGCGAAGAATTGTTTGGCGCAATTTTTCAATATCCATCGATGCTTGGGGATGCCGGGGACCTCACCGAGGTAATCGCCGACCTCCACGAGCACAAAGCCATTGCCATTGTTGCTGCCGACTTGATGAGCCTGGCCCTGCTTAAACCACCGGGAGAAATGGGTGCAGATGTGGTTACCGGCAGCACCCAGCGCTTTGGTGTGCCCATGGGTTACGGTGGTCCTCATGCCGCTTACTTTGCCACCAAAGATGAATACAAGCGCGCCGTTCCTGGCCGCATCATCGGGGTGTCTGTCGATGCACGGGAGAAGCAGGCCTTTCGCATGGCACTGCAAACCCGTGAACAACATATTCGGCGCGAGAAAGCGAACAGTAATATCTGTACTGCCCAGGTTTTATTAGCCAACATCGCCGCACTCTATGCCATGTACCATGGTCCGGAAGGCATAAAGAAAATCGCCCAACGTATTCACCGCTTAACAAGCATTCTCGCCAAGGGGATCGAACAGGCAGGTTCCACCATTGTTAATGACAATTACTTCGATACCCTAACGGTAAAAATTGCGGGCGATGAAGTGCAGGCCCTGACCGAGCGTTGCACACTGGCGGGTATCAACTTGCGCATGGACAGACTGGCGGAGCATGGCACAGTTGGTATCAGCCTCGATGAATGTACTACTGAAAAAGAAGTAGAAAGACTGTGGCAGGTCTTGCTGGGTAAAGACGGTGAAAAACTTTCTGTTGCAGTGATCGATGCTGCGATAATCCAGGACGAAATAGCGCCAGTTATCCCAGATAGTCTGGTGCGTCAAAGTGAATACCTGCAACACCCAATTTTCAGTCGCTATCATAGTGAAACTGAAATGATGCGTTACATAAAACGCCTGGAAAACAAAGACATCTCCTTGACGCACGCGATGATTCCTCTGGGCTCCTGTACCATGAAGCTCAATGCCGCCGCGGAAATGATCCCCATTAGCTGGCCAGAGTTTGCCAAGCCCCATCCCTTTACTCCGCTGGAACAAATGAGCGGTTATCAACAAATGATTACCGAACTGGAAGACATGCTGGCGGAGATCACAGGTTTCGATGCCATTAGCATGCAACCAAATTCCGGCGCCCAGGGCGAGTACGCCGGCTTATTGGCAATACAAAAATACCTTGCCGCCGAAGGGGGAGAGCATCGTGACATTTGTTTGATTCCAAGTTCTGCCCACGGCACCAATCCTGCCAGTGCGCAGATGATCGGTATGAAGGTAGTGCTGGTTGCCTGTGACGACGATGGCAACATCGACGTTGCAGATTTAAAAGCGAAAGCCGAAGCGCACAGTGATGATCTCGCCGCATTAATGATCACCTACCCTTCCACCCATGGTGTGTATGAAGAAGCGGTAAAAGAAATCTGTCAGATTATGCATGACAATGGCGGCCAGGTTTACATGGACGGTGCCAACCTGAACGCCCAGGTAGGTGTAGCGAAGCCGGCAGAAATTGGCGCTGATGTTTCACACGTTAATTTACACAAGACTTTTTGTATTCCTCACGGCGGCGGCGGCCCCGGCATGGGTCCGATCGGTGTGCAAAAACATCTGGCTCCCTATCTTGCCAACCATTCAGTAATCGGTATACAGGGACCGAACATAGACAACAGCGCTGTATCGGCTGCGCCCTGGGGCAGTTGCGGCATTCTACCAATCTCCTGGATGTATATCGCCATGATGGGCGATGCAGGATTATTAAAGGCGACCCAGGTGGCGATCCTCAACGCCAATTACATCGCGATTAAACTGGCGCCCCACTTTCCTGTACTTTATACCGGCGCCAGCGGCATGGTCGCTCACGAATGTATTATCGACATGCGCCCCTTAAAGCAATCCTCGGGCATCAGTGAAGAGGATATTGCCAAGCGCTTAATGGATTTTGGTTTTCACGCACCCACCATGTCCTTTCCGGTAGCGGGTACACTGATGATCGAACCAACTGAGAGTGAATCGAAAGAAGAGCTCGACCGGTTCATCGATGCCATGATTCAGATTCGCCAGGAAATCGCTGATGTCGAAGCCGGCAAGATCAACGCCGACAATAACCCATTAAAGCAGGCACCCCATACCATGCATGACATGGTAGATGACGAATGGGACCGACCTTATAACAAAGCCCAGGCAGCTTTTCCTATGATTGGCGCCATGGATAGCAAGTACTGGCCGGCGGTTAATCGTATCGACAATGTCTACGGCGACAGAAATTTATTCTGTGCCTGTCCGGCGATAGAAAGTTACGAAGAATAGTTCGGAAATAGTTTAAGGCTTGTCTGGCGATGTCTCGTGCCTTGCCAAACTCATCTTCATAGGCGCCTGCTCGGCCACCGACTATATCTCTCACTGCGCCAAAAATGTCTTTAAAGATATTGGCACCCAGAATTGCCTCGCCAACAACGACGCCTTTGTATTCCACGATTTCCCGCCCTGTAGGGTTGGGGTTGTTGATCTGATCATGTGACTACTCCTGTTGATTTAACCATTCACGCCCTGACTTTGCAGTAGTGACAAAGCGTATATGCGAATGCTTACTGTGTTCGAGGGCAAGCTCCTGTAATCGATCGCTGTAAATCGATAGATCTGCAACAACGATAGCGAGCTTTTGATTGTAGTTAGTGAACTTCTGAAAGAGCTCACCAGCAATGCCAGTAGAAAGATCAAAGAACGATTCACCCAGATCTTTCTCGAAGACCAACAAACCACCTTGATCGAAGCTGTTTCCCAAGAGCTCCATGACATCTACGTGCTGATCTTCACTCATTGTTATTCCCGCGGCGGCAGGCCATGGACCATGGTGAGTGACACCAGGGTGGTACCGGCGCGGCGAAACTCCGAAAGCGCCTGGTATTCTTCATCGTTGTACCAGTCTTTCGCTACTTGTTCAGAAGGAAACTTGAAAATAATTACCCGCCCCTGCAGGGGTTCGGTGCCTTCCAGGTGCTCGTGACTATCGTCGAACGTAACGAACTCACCGTTAAAGCGTTTCAGGATAGGAAAGAATCCCTTTTCATACTTTCTATATTCATCGGCATCGCTAACTACCAGGTTGGCGATCATATAGACTGGAATGTCTGACATTTATTTCTCCCTGTTAATTTCTGGTTACAGTATTTGATTGAGATTACATTGCTGTGCAAGCTGCCTTATTCAGTCACGGCGGAAACAATGCTTATCCACATGGCAAGCACGGCGAGGTTGCCGATACCGAAGGCTACTACCCGATGCAGGACATTGTTATAGCTAAGATGAATCAGGCTGTGCATTACCCGCGCAGCAACAAAGATCCAGGCGAAAGTCACTGGTAATGTGCTGCTGATATCCAGGCTCAGGTAAAGAACACCCGCCACGTAGAACAACACCGGCACTTCAAACAGGTTACTAAGCTGCCGGGTAGTTTTCGTGACTATGTCCGGCACTTCCGAACCACCCATCAGGGAGTAGTAACTCAGTGCAACGTCTCCCTTCTGTACCGAACGTATGCGCACCCGGAGTGTCAGTAGCAGTATTGAAAAGGTGAGCAATACCAAGAAAAACATTGGATAAATCATGAGCTTCCCCCTATTTGATTGTTGCAGTTCAGCAGTATAATTCGCTGCCTCATAGTACGACAGACATGGATTTATTGTGAGTACAGAATCGTTCCAACAACATATTGACGCGCTTGCCAGGAATTATCAGGAAGCGCTGTCCTTCTATGGTGAGCAAGGCGGTGAGCTGGAAGCATTATTGGTGCATAGCGGCAGTGAAGCCTATTATTACGCCGATGATCGCAATATTCCCTTTCAGGCCTATGGCCATTATTTACACTGGCTACCGGTAAACCGACCAGATCAATTCGTCTATATCTGCCCGGGACAGCAAGCCATTTATTTCCAGGTTGTTCCTGACGATTACTGGCATGACCAGCGTATTGAAAATGCCAGCTGGTGGGCGGACAGTTTTCAGATAGTACGCCTGGGTTCTGTTAATGAGATCGCGAAACACATACCAAATGCCAGGCTGGGTTATCTTGGCCCGAATCATGAACTGGCAAAACAGATCGGTGTGGACCCTTCGGGGATAAACCCCCAGGCATTAATTCACTATCTCGATTATCTGCGGGCCTTTAAGTCAAGCTATGAAGTCGCACAACTAAAAGATGCAAACCGGATCGCAGTCGACGGTCATAATGCCGCGCGAGAAGAATTTCTTGCCGGTGGCAACGAATACCAGATTCATATGGCTTATCTCGCTGCCTGCGGCATGCTGGAAGATGAGAGCCCCTATACCAATATCGTTGCTCTGGATAAGAACTCGGCGATATTGCATTACCAGTACAAGAATCGTGGCAATGCTGAAGACAGCCAGGTATTACTTATCGATGCAGGCTGCCGTGTTAACGGTTACGGCTCAGATATAACCCGCACCAGCGTTAAAGCAAATGTTCATCAAGCGTTTAAGGATTTGCTAGGCGGCATGGAGGATATCGAGCAGGCGTTAGTGGCCATGGTAAAACCGGGCATTGTCTATACCGATATCCATCTCGCTGCCTTGCACAAAATTGGCCAGTTGTTAATTGACCTGGGTATCTGCCAGGGAAGCGCAGATGAGTTGCTGGAAAATGAAACCTCACACCTGTTCATGCCCCATGGTGTCGGGCATTTGCTGGGATTACAGGTACATGATGTAGGTGGGCACCAGCAAGACCTTCAAGGATCACAGGAGTCACCACCGCAACATTCACCGGCTCTGCGCAATACCAGGAAACTTGGTGAAGCGATGGTGTTTACTATCGAGCCGGGTTGTTACTTCATTCCTTTATTATTGGAGCCGGAGAGAGACAGCGCCAAGGGAAAAGCGATTAACTGGAAACTGATTGACGAACTTTATCCCTGTGGCGGTATTCGCGTGGAAGACAATGTGCTGGTAACAGCGGACGGTGTTGAGAACCTTAGCAGGCAGTTTGAGTAAGTTTTAACTCAACAGTTCATTAATAACTTTCATTAATGCCGGTAAGGCTTGCTGATTGGCATCGATAACCGATCTTGCCGCTGCGCCCATTTCCTTTTGTCGGGAATTATTGCCGAGTAATTCATTGAAAGCCGCGCCCAGTTCAGTGGCGTTTGCTACCGTCTTTAATCCGCCTGCTTCCTCCAACTGCTTACATATCTGTGCGAAGTTAAACTGGGATGGCCCTACCAGCACCGGTAATGAGTAGGCGGCAGGTTCCAGCACATTTTGACAACCGGTATCCACCAGGCTACCCCCAACAAAGGCGATTGCGGCAACAGCATAGTAGGCATGCATTTCCCCCATGCTGTCACCGACGATGACCTGCACATCGTTCCCTATTTCCTGTTGTTGGGAGCGACGCTGAATTTTTAGCCCAGCGTTCTTCAACATTGTTGCAACCTCATCGAAGCGCTCCGGATGACGGGGAACTACCAGGAAAAGTACGGCGGGATTTTCATTTACTGCTTCTGTTATTGCACTGAGCAATATTTCTTCTTCACCTTCCCTGGTGCTGGCAATAATAATAACTGTACGACCAGCGTTTTTAATTGAACCAAAAAATGGATCGTCTGCTTCTTTATCGACGTCTTGTTCAACGTTGAATTTTAAACTTCCGGTAATAGTAATTTTTTGACCGTCGGCTCCCAAAGTTTCCAATCGTTTGGCATCGGCTTCTGACTGCGCTGCAATAGCAGTAAGGGATTGCAACATGGTCTTACTGGCACCTGGAAACTTCGAGTATCCCGCCGCAGACTTTTCCGACAGCCTGGCATTGGCCAGCAATGTTTTAATGCCTCGCTGCTGGCATTGATGTAGCAGGTTAGGCCAGAGTTCAGTTTCCATAATGATGAGTAGATCTGGATTCGTGCGATTCAGGAAGCGATTGATCGCCGTGGGCAGGTCGTAGGGAAGATAAGAGTGAAACACCGAATTGCCGAATAAAGTCTCTACTCGTTCGGCGCCGGTGGGTGTCATGGATGTGAACAGGAGCTGGGCCTCGGGATAAGCCTCTCTCAGTTCCTTAACCAGTGGTTCCGCGGCAACGGTTTCCCCCACAGATACGGCGTGAATCCAGAGCGTCATCTTCTGCTTGTCGAAATCCGCTGCAGGATTAAAGCGCCCAAAACGTTCAGGGATACGTCGGCGATAAGCCGGGGATTGTGATCCACGCAAGTACAGGCGCAGAAGAATCAGGGGCACGGCAAGAATTAAGAGAAGACTATAGAGATATCGAAACATGATTAACGCAGTCGGTAAACGCGGGCAGTGCTGTTAGGAAATTAGGAATGATGTCGATATACTCTAGTCGCTTGCACAGTGTCTGCTAAGCTATCAATTAATTAGTAAAGGTAACCAATGACATTACGCTATTCAACAGACATCGTCATCTTTGGCGGTGGTATAGCAGGTCTGTGGTTGCTTAATCGATTGCGAAACGATGGCTATCAACCACTCTTGTTTGAAACCGGTTCTCTGGGTGGTGGTCAGACACTCGCCTCCCAGGGAATAATTCACGGTGGATTAAAATACGCACTGAGTGGATCACTCACTGGCGCGGCAAATGTTATTGCCGGAATGCCAGCCCATTGGCAGAACTGTTTAAACGGCAAAGGCGATCTGGATTTATCCGGCGTGCCGGTATTAAGCGATAGTTATTACATGTGGTCCGACGGCAGTCTTCGTTCCAAATTGAAAACCTTTCTGGGTAGTAAGAGCCTGGCGGGTCGAGTCGAAGCAGTTACACCCGCTGACTATCCAGAATTCTTTGCCAATGAAGCGGCGACTGGCACTCTATACAGGCTACCAGATATTGTTATCGATAGTGCTGCACTCTTAAAGCGACTTGCAAGCACTGCAGCAAACAGTTTGTTTGCCTTAAAAGAAGGTAGCTATCAATTCAGTAAGAACCCGGACAATGGGAAATTTCACTTGCTAGTTAGCGCGAATGGCAAGCAAATCGACATTGAAGCCGAGCAGTTCGTATTCTGTGCCGGTGAAGGCAATGCAAAACTGATCGAGCAGACTGGAATTGAATCGGTAGCTGCGCAAACCAGGCCCTTGCACATGGTCTATTTGAAGCAGGCGAATTTGCCGCAATTATTTGTGCATTGCATTGGTGATGACTTCGGCCTGACACCAAAACTTACGGTGACTTCTCATACTGATACCCATGGGGGAACAGTTTGGTATCTGGGTGGTGATTTGGCTGAAGCAGGTGTTAACAAGGATAAGTCAAAGCAGATCGATGCAGCCAGGCAATTGCTTGCAAGGCTATTTCCATGGGTTGACAGCAGTGAAGCCAGCTGGGACAGTTTCCTGATTAATCGAGCCGAAGCCAATATCAATAATAACTACCGGCCGGACGATGCTTATGTGGCCAGGGAGTCGAATATTATTCTCGCTTGGCCAACGAAACTTACTCTTACTCCTTCCATGGCCGATAAAGTAGTAAATGCTATAAAGACTGATTCTGTACCTGCAATCGATAGTAGTGATGTACTAAGCACACTGGGTGAATTGCTGGGTAAACCCGAATCGGCGCCGGCCTACTGGAATTAGACTTCGATGTCATTACCTCAACGCTTGCTTGGTCAGACTGGCCTCAGTGTTTCCTGTCTCGGACTGGGAACGGTCAAGTTTGGCCGCAATGAAGAAGTAAAGTATCCGAGTAATTTCGTAATCCCGTCAGATGAAGATGTAGTCAGCTTGCTGGATCAGGCCAAATCCCTTGGCATAAATCTGCTCGATACAGCACCCGCTTACGGCAGTAGTGAACAGCGCCTGGGCCGCCTCTTAAAGGATCGCCAGGATTGGCTGATCTGCACTAAGGTGGGAGAAGAGTTCGTCACCGGTAAGTCTTTCTACGATTTCTCCGCAGACCACGTAAAACGTAGCGTTGAGCGCAGTCTGCTCAATCTGCATACGGACTATCTCGACCTGTTGCTTATCCATTCTGATGGCAGTGACGTGGCAATTATTGAGGCGATGGAATGTATTGAAACCTTACAGACCTTTAAGGAAGCAGGTGTTATTCGCGCCATTGGTATGTCTACCAAGAGCGTCGAAGGTGGACTAAGAGCGGTGGATTTATTGGACGTGGTGATGGTTACTTACAATCCAGGATATACCGATGACGAAGCAGTTATCGATCATGCCTTTGCTAACAACAAGGGAGTCTTAATCAAGAAAGCCCTGAATAGTGGCCATGATTGCAAGAACGGCGAGAACGGATTGGAGAAAAATTTCGATTTCGTGCTGAACAAGGAAGGTGTTAGCAGCATCATAGTCGGCACGATTAATCCAGATCATCTGGCAGACAATGTACGCACAGCACAAAAAGTACTGGGAAGCTAGAAAGCTTACTCCCCTACTTCTTTCATTTTTTCTACGATGGCTGATGTTGAACAGTTATCGAGAAACTCGAGGGCCTTTACTTCGCCACCGTAAGACTGCACGTATTCGCCGCCAACGACTTCATCCAATGTGTAGTCACCACCTTTAACCAGTACTTCCGGTTGCAGTTGCTCCAATAATTGTTCCGGTGTGTCTTCAGAAAAACTAACAACCCAATCCACAGCCTCGAGTCCTGCCAGTACTGCCATGCGTCTTTCTACGGGATTAATTGGGCGACCTGCCCCCTTGATGCGACGAACAGACTCATCATTGTTAATCGCTACTATTAGTCGATCACCGAGCGCTTTTGCTTCCGATAGATATCCCACGTGTCCAGCATGAATAATGTCAAAGCAACCATTGGTAAGAACTATTTTCTCACCATGGGCCTTGGCGTCTTGCACGGCAAAAATGAGTTGCTCGGAGGTCATGACACCGCGACCTGAATCCTGCTCGGCGAGAATTGCCCGTCGTAATTCAGGACCACTGATTGCAGCAGTACCAAGTTTTCCAACCACAAGTCCGGCAGCGAGATTAGCCAGTGCAGTCGCGTCTACAAGATTGTCTCCTGCAGCCATGGCTGCAGATAACACGCTGATAACGGTATCACCGGCACCGGTTACATCGAAAACTTCCTGTGCTCTTGCCGGTAAATGTAATTCGGGAGAATCGGGGCGGATCAAGGTCATGCCATGTTCACCACGGGTAATTAACATGGCTTCCAAATCTAAATCATTGACCAGTTTCAAGCCTTTGTTAACCAGTTCTTCTTCGTGCTCGCATACGCCTACTACTTCTTCAAACTCGGAAAGGTTTGGCGTGATTAAGGTAGCACCGCGGTACTTTTCAAAATCTGAACCTTTTGGATCGACGATTACCGGAATTCCACGACTACGCCCCAACTCGATTAGCTGCTCGACTCCCTGCAATGCTCCTTTAGCATAGTCGGATAAAACCAGGACCTGCGTGTCATCCATTAGTGCTTTGGCTTTTTCAAAAAGGCCTGCTATATCCGGTTGCTCAAATGGTTTTTCAAAATCGAGACGAATTAATTGTTGGTGTTGGCTGATGACTCGAAGCTTGGTAATTGTTGGTTTTTCATCTGATTCGAGGAAGTCGCAATAAACGCCGGCAGCATTCAGCCGGGAGTTAAGCTCCTCACCCGTTTCATCTTTTCCGACGATTCCGATTAGCCGAGTAGCTGAACCCAGGGCTGCGATGTTCAAGGCCACGTTGCCTGCCCCACCTGGCCGATTTTCTTCATTACCGACCCGCACAACTGGCACCGGTGCTTCCGGGGAAACCCGCGAAGCAGCACCATGCCAGTAACGATCCAGCATGACATCACCAATGACTAATAGCCGGGCGTCCTGAAATGCCGGCATTTCCAGTTTCATCGCGTAACTCCAAAGGCCTGATGGCCCCAAATCATGGCGGCTGATCATACCACAGCCCCGCTGGATATTGAGGGGCGCGCCTGTGCTGGAAACATGCACAAAACTGGCAAAAGTGGGGAAATCATCTCTTTTTCTGCCAATTATCACCCGAAAAGTGGGAATTATTGAGACTTTTTGGCCTTTATGCGGCCCCAGTTCCCGTAAATGTGAAGCACTGAGGCATCTGCTACAATTCGCGCCTGCCTAAGACGGATCTCAACTACAGTGGCCCAAGTTAGTAATGGCGATGTCCCAGCCTGATTTCTCCCCTGAATACCGCCCCATGCGCGGATACCTATCTCCACGTTACTGGCCAACCTGGTTTGCGTTGGGATTAATGAAGACAGTGGCGTATTTGCCCTTCTTGGTGCAGATGAAGATTGGCCAGCTGCTGGGTGTGCTCACTTACCATCTTGCCCGAGAGCGCCGTCATATTTGCGAAGTGAATCTGCGCCTGTGTTTACCTGAACTCAACGATAAAGAACGAAAGCAACTGACCCGTAAAACATTTATCTCCAATGCGATTGGCCTGATTGAAATTGCCATCGCCTGGCATCGTGATCCGGAGGAATACCGCGATCGGGTCGAGGTCACAGGAATGGAAAATCTCGATGCGGCACTGGCAGAGGGTAAAGGCGTGTTACTACTCTGCGCCCATTTCACCACGATTGAATTCGGTGGCTTCCTTTTTAACCTGTTCAAGAAGATGGATGTGACCTATCGCGGTAACAAGAATCCATTGTTTGATGCGGCTATGTATAACGGCAGGGTCAGGCATTATCCTGCGGTGCTGGATCGAAAAGATATAAGAGGAGCGTTGCGCAGCTTAAAACTGGGACACATACTCTGGTACGCACCGGACCAGGATTATGGGGCAAAGCATTCCGTGTTCGTTCCCTTCTTCGGAGTGGAGGCGGCGACAATTACCGCAACCAGTCGTTTCGCAGAATTCAATGGCTCAGCTGTCGTGTTTTACAGCCATTATCGGAAAGAAGATAACTCAGGTTATTATTTGCACTTTAGTCCGGCACTTGAAAACTACCCGACCGGTGATCAGGAACAAGACGCTATTACTATAAATCGCCTGGTGGAAGAAGCTATCAGAAAGCAACCGGATCAATATCTCTGGTTGCACAAGAGATTTAAAACTCAAGCCGCTGGTAAATCAGCACGACCTTATTAGTGTGTAATTAGCGAACATCATCGTGAGTAGAGTCAACTGGCAATTAATTGATACGCGACTAATAGCTGTTGCTGGCAGCTTGCTGGTGTCGCTATTGATTCTCTTTGTTGAAGATGCGCCTAATGATGATGCCTATGTCTATATTCGTACGGCTGAGATTGCATTGGCAGATGGGGTTGGTGTAGCAATACAACACTATGCCTGGGCAAGTTACTCCCTGCTGATTGCCCTGGTAAGCCAGCTAGGGTTCGATCTGCTAACGTCTGCCTACCTGATCAACTCTATCTTCTTCGCGGTGCTGATTTATTCTTTCCTGAGCATTGTAAAACTCATTGATGATTCCAGGCTGGTAGGAATACTGGCTGCTCTTTGCATATTGCTTTATCCCCAACTCAATGAGTTTCGGTTCGACATAATCAGAGATGTAGGGTACTGGGCGCTGTCGCTACTCGCACTCTGGCAGTTCTTGCTCTTTTATAAACATCATCAGAATTCCAATCTGATTGCTTTCGGATTGAGCTTGTTGCTCGCTACCAGTTTCAGGCCAGAGGCAATTATTTATCTCATTGTCACCCCGTTCGTGCTGCTGCTCGATCATTCGGAGGAAGTGGAAAGACGCCGTGCTTTCTTTGCCCGTGCGATGGGGCTCGCAGCAGGCATAATTGTCTTTGCCATTATCGTGCTGGCTGTTTTTGGCATTAGTATCTCTGTTCTGCTAAGAGACTTTCTCTCGGTCTATGAGCCCTTTATTAGCAGTACTATCAATCCCAGCGAGGCTGACAGCTCAGCTCTCAGTAGTGCTATCTTCGGTGAATATGCTTCTTCCTATTCGGGCCCTTATATCAGCCTGTTCCTGTTTACGGGCTTACTGGCAATACTGATTGTGAAACTTTTTTCTGGCATCGGCGGACCATTTTTCTGGCTGCTGGTTTACGGTGGCTACAAACGCATACTAAAAGTAGAACGTAATCTTTACTTACCGATTCTGTTTTTCTTAATTACCAACGTGGTCATCGTATTTACATTCATACTAGTAACTCGCTACGTATCGAGCCGCTACGCTATGCTGTTCTGTTTGACGTTGGTATTGCTGGTGCCAATCGTGATTGCCAACATCATTCAAAGGCTGGAGTTAACCACTTTCAATAATGCCGGTATGCGCGTTGTCATTCTTTTCTTCGGGTATTGCGCCTTTGATTCTTTTATCAGTTTTGGTCAATCGAAAGCTTTTGTCTTTGATTCTGTAGACTGGATTACAGCAGAAGCCAATAGCAACGCTGGTTTGCTAACCAATAATCACGCCGTTGCTTATTACAGTGGAAAAGTTGAAGACTACGATCAAGTGATCAGGTTTCTTACCGAGAGTGAGATTCGTAACTCGCGGCCGAATGATTTGATCGCTATAGAAATGCACTACGAGATGTCTGAATTAGTGGAAAGTGCTGGAGTAAAACCTTTGCTGGAGTTACAAGCAGCATTTCCGAGTCTTGACGATCAACAGCTGGCCATCTACAAGCGCGTTAATCCCTGAATGCCTAATCCCTGTATGCCTTTGTCTCTACCAGTTGTCTGATTCTTCGCGCTTGGTAACTAAGACATTTTCCATGATCATGTAGTTCAGGTCGGTACCCATGAACATGTTTACGGCATCTTCGGGCGTGCACACCAATGCTTCACCGGGTCGGTTAAGTGTTGCGTTAATTAGCAAGCCATGGCCAGTACGACCCTGAAATGCTTTCAATAATCTATGGAAATCCGGATTGTTTTCTTCCTTCACTACCTGGGCCCGTGTTGTACCATCTTCATAGACCACCACCGGATACCGTTGTTGCCAGCGAGAGCTCACCGGCAAACTCATACACATGTATTCATCCTGGTTATCTTTTGGCAGAAAATCACTGGCGACAGTATCGAGTATGCTCGGTGAAAAGGGTCGCCAATGTTCTCGAAATTTCACCTGGTGATTTATGGTATCGATAATCCCGAGCTGATTCGGATTAGCAAGAATGCTTCGATTGCCCAGGGCGCGGGCACCAAACTCCATCTTTCCTCGAAACCATGCGATAGGTTGCCCGTTTGCCAGTATTTCAGCAGCTTTTTCATGGGGGAAAGGCAAAACTTCCCATTCCGGTTTATCGCGGTGTATCAGGCAGGCATCTATGCACTCATCGTTGGTGAAACTGGGACCGAGAAACATGTTTGGCACAGGCTCAATCGCTATGCCCTGCTGTCGCACCGCATAGGAAGCGGCGCCGATGGCAGTTCCCGCATCGGAACAGGCAGGATGCACAATATATTCCTTAACCTGGGGCAAACCGCTTAGCCGATGATTAAGACGAATATTCATCGACCCTGTTCCTGCAACCGCTAGCCTGCCGGTTTCTTGTAACACATCACCCAGGTAGTGAGTAACAAGACCCACGGCAATATCTTCATAAAGTTTCTGAATAGCCGCTGCATAATGCACGTAGGGATCTTCCAGCAAGTTTCCGGCGCGACGTGGACCCAACATCTCTACCAGTTTCTTGCTGAAGTAATGGCCTCGCGATTTTGCTTTGTAGCGCCGCAAGCCAATGGTGCTGATAAGCTTGTTGTTTACCTTGAAATTTTTGCCATCAAAATGAGCCAACGAGGAAAGGTCATACTTGTTAGGGTCTCCGAACGGAGCTATTCCCATAATTTTAAATTCACCATCGAGGATTTCGAAGCCAAGGTAATCCGTTAGCGCTGCATACATGCCGCAGAGCGAATCCGGGTTGTAGAATTCTTTTACTTTCTCGATCTTGCCCTGGTGACCAATCCCCAGAAACACATTGGAATACTCACCTTTTGAATCAACACAGAAGATAGCTGTTTTTTCATCGCTCTCATTTAGATGATAACAACTGCTGGCATGGGCAAGCTGATGCTCAACCGGAACTAACTCCGTTTTCACATTGGAAATATGCAGGCGTTCTGCCAGCTCCCTTAGTTCCCGCAGGTAACGGCGATAGCGACGATTACCATTGAAGAGGCTATCGATGCTCCGGTCAGGCGCATACCAATGGCGGTAGGCATAGTGCCAACGCGCCTTACTGAACAAGGAGATAGGGGCATAAGGAATGGCAATGTGAGTAATGTCTGAACCCCGTAGTCCAGCGATCTGCATGCACTGCCTTGCTGCGTGGTAGGGTAGTTCCCCCTTCGCGTGCTTTCTTCTTATCAGGCGCTCTTCTTCTATGGCCGCCACAAGCTTGCCGTCAACAAACAGGGCTGCCGCCGGGTCATGACCAATCGCTCCTGATATTCCTAATGTAACTACGCTCATTATCTGTTTACTTCACGCAGGAAGTTTTATGCCTGACACCATACTCTGAAATTGTTCTTCGAAGCGACTTCCTTGCCAGTTTCGCATGAATCTATTTAAATCTTTTTGTAGGGCTTTCGCGAATGCAGCTTTATTGCTATGACGTTTCATTGCATCGAGATCCAATACAAAGAGCCGCTTGTCCTTAAAAACAAAATTGCTGGCCTTCATATCCCCATGGCTGATTTGATAAGCAATCATAATCTCAAACAATCGCTTAAACGAAGAAAGCAGTTGCTCTATCGGTAGAGAGTCAGCATCAGTTTCAAATTGCTCCAGTAAATTCCTGGCATTCAAGTCTTCGCAAAGAAAATAGGCTCGCCTGCGTAAACACCAGAATGCCCGCTCTTCATAAACTAAATAAGGATGCGGGGTATTTAATCCCAACATTTCGAGAACAGACGCATTACGCCAACTCCGATGTGCCCTGCTTGGTCTGAACAGGTACTTGAAGCTATGCCAGATGGATTTCAAATTGTAGCGCTTTAATACGCAGTTTTTCTGACTTAAGGCAATTCGCGCAACGGTAGAAGCATTACCAGCCTTGATGATCCTGTCTTCATGAATCAGGGCGTCCGGATTCTCAATGAAATTGTCCAGCTCAGTGGAATGCAGCTCACGGTCATACACTACAAATTTGTTCGGATTCTGAATACTGCGATTTGCCGTCGTAGAGCGGTAGAGTTTTTTCTCAAAATGATCCAGGCGACGATTCCGTTGATCGATGACCCGGTCGGCAAACTTTTCTATCTCAGCGTCCGGCAGACTTTTGCTCTGTGCCTGGTAATAGTCGAGCATGGCAGGGATATGTGAGTCCATATCTACCGGGAACTGGGCGAAGAACAGGGCCAGGTTGCCAAGCGCCCGCTCCAGTTCCAGGTCGCCATCGACAGCACCGATATCTCCTCCATCCAGCACGTAGACTCGCTCACCCACCAGCATGAAATTATCCAGGTGAATATCTTCCTGCCAGAGACCTTCTCTATGACAGCGGGCGATAGTGCTAATGGCCATTTTCAAAACTGGTAGCGCTTCTTCTTGCTCATTGGTTTCATCCACCAGGGCTTGCAGACTGGATCCCTGCTCCAGGTAATCGATAAGCAGCACGGCGCCGCGCTCATCGGCAGTAGTGGTTTGATGGAGTATTTCCGGCGTCGGGATTTGACGCTGCCGCAGTAAGTTTATACCGCGAATATCAGATAGTAGATTGCGTTTCCAATGCCCTGGGCCGAAAAACAGTTTTACAATTACTAACTGATTTCGCCAGTTGGATAAGCCGATTATTCTCTTTCCGGGAACGATGCGCAGAACACGTTCTATCTTTATTTCTTCAGCCTGTTGTTCTTTGGCCAGGGAAAGATAGAACGGCGTGGGAATATGTCTTCCCATTGCGAGTAAATGACCGCAATCAAAATTGTTCATTGGCTTAAGTGGCTGGTCCCAGTTTCGCAAACATTTTTTCGGCTCGCTCTTCTACTTCCGTCCAAAATGATTTGTGTTTAGTAAGGGCTTCACGCAAATCCTGATCATGGTAGTGACGCATGAAACGCAATAAATCGCGTTGCGTTAGCCCAATTGTTTTGGCCGAGTAATAAAGTCCGGCGATATCTTTTACTATCCAGCGTTGTGCCAGGTTTCCCCGCACCAGGGCTCGGTGCAAGTCTATGAGGGAAAGTGTTGGGAAAGGCACTTCATCTTTATGCAATAGAAAATGGCAGAGATAAAAATCTCGATGGCATATTCCACTGCTATGCAATACCCGTGCTATATCCGCAACTTCCTTAATCAACTTGCGCTTTACTTTAGGATCAGGATGCGTTTCGTTCCAATGCTTGCAGTAGTCTTCCAGGCTTACGGTATCAACCAACTCTTCAGTAACAATGAAGGATTCGCGATTGGCGGGATTCCAGCCTCTTTCACCGTAAGCGACTGCATTCATCGTCGCTATATCGAGTTCTTGCAAGCGATGAATGGCTTCCCATTCGTTACGGGCACCAATGATTGGCAAACGAAAGCTAAACAGGTTCTTGAAAATTTCCAGCCATCCAACCCCGGAATGTAGTTTTGCAAAATAGCTTTTACCATCGAGATTGAACTGAAATGTTTTACGCGCCTTAACCTGACGATAGATCCTTCCTTGCATGGACCACAAGGCATCGAAAGGATCTTCACCTTGAAAATTGTCTGCAAATTCTTCGTTCAAATAAAACATGTTTGCTTAGTTGGTCCTGGCAAATTTTTCAATCAGGTCTGCGACGGCGGAAGGCATCGAAAATAGATCTGCCTTGCGGCCATATTCCAGCCCATTGTCTGACCAGTCCCTCTTATCCAGAGAGCTCAGCATATCCAATAGGTTTCTATTTAATTCTGTTTGTTCGAAAGGCAATGGGCAAACCAGGCCCGAATTCGCCTTCTCAATATGAAAAGAGTAGCCACAGGAAGCAGTAGTGAGTACCGGTAATCCTGCAATGGTTGCCTCCAGTAAAACGTAACCAGCGCTTTCGATATAGGCAGGATGAATCAACAAGTCCGCACCGGCCAGAAAGCGCGGAATATCATCGCGGCCGGGAAAAATGCTCAATTTGTCTGCAATGTTCAGGCGCCTGGCAAGCCTGTCCACAGCAGCCGATTTGTCCTGTCCTACCAGCATGAATTTTGTGCGAGCCAATATTTCTTCCGGAAGGGAAGCCATGGCCTGGAGTGACCGGTCTACTCCCTTAACCTTGAATCCAGATCCGATTTGCAACAGCAGTAATTCATTATCCGCTATACCGAACTCTTCTCGAAACTGTTTGCGGATACCCAAATCCCGGTTTTCTACTTTCCGATCCAGCGACAGGCCTGGGGGTAGTTCATGTAAGCGGTCTCCACAGCCAGGATAATGCTTTTCGAAAGCTTCCCGTTGTTGCGGGGATAGTATCAATGCCTGGGTACTGGAGCCTTTACCAAATACTGCGTTTTCATAACTGCTGAAATGACGATAGCGGGATGTAAACTTGTAGTAAAAACCCCTTTGGGTTTGTGCTTTTTCTGCAAAACAGGGGTCGGCCGCGAAATAGATATCTAACAGCGGCATCTTGTTAAAGCCAACAACCGTATGTGCCCTGGAATCATGCAGTGCATTTTCAACCCAGTCTGTGTATTTCTTGTAAAGTTTAGTTCGTGTTCTTGCCTTTACCGGTACACGAATCAAATTCAAGTTTTCCGGAATATCACCCTGCCAACGTATGGCATAGACATCTACTTCGTGGCCACGCTCAATACATTCGCTTGCAATTCGAAGAAAGTCTCTCTGTTGTCCTCCATAAGGAAAATAGGAATAAATCAGAAAGCTTAATTTCACGGTTTAAGTTAATCCTGCAATAGATTCTCAAATCTCTGCCATACCTGTTCCGGTTTGTGAGCGGAAAAGCAAGGTGGAGTTACTGCAAAGGGTTGATCTTCAAACTCATCAGTAATGCCTGGTCCATTATAGGTACAAACCTTTTTAACACAGGGGGCACAATTGAAATTTGAATTCAGATGTAGCTGGTTTTCACCGAATGTTCCCGAAAGGCCCGGATTGGTGGAACCATAAAGTGACACGGTAGGTTTAGCCAGCGCTGCTGCCAGGTGGCCCAGACCAGTATCGACTGCGACCACCCCTTTTGAATTGCTTATATGTCGGGCAAGCCCTGAAAGCGATTGTCTATCGAGAACCTTGGCCGATTCATTGTTACGGGCAATAAACTCTGCTCTTTGTTTCTCTTTGTTATCCCCCCAGGGAAGTAGTACATTAAATCCTGCTTCTGCTGCAATGTGGGCGAGGTGGCGCCAATAATGTTCTGGCCAGTGCTTCGTGCCCCAAGTGGTACCGTGTAAAAACACAACTTGCCTGGCACCATTTGCTTCACCATTGCTTTCGATTCGATCGATATCGATTCCGTAATCTATGGTTTCTTTATCATAACGATACTTTAACGCCCGGGAAAATAGTTGCCTGACACGATCCACCGCATGTTCCGTCCAGGGGACAGAGTAGACTTTGTTATAGAAGAGTGTTGCCAGGGGTTCTCTAATTGTCCTATTGCTTAGCCCAATGGTTAGACCGCGCGATAAGCGACTGATAAAGCCACTCTTAATAAGGCCCTGGGCATCGATGACGAGATCATAGTGAACACCCTGTAATGCCCGCTTGAATGCACGAAATTCATGGTTCAAATAAGTTTGCACCAAATTTCTGCGCCAGCGTCTCATCGCAACGGGAACTACATTTTCGACCGCCGGGTGCCAGGAAGGAACTTCAACGAAATTTTCTTCAACCACCCAGTCAAAGGTCAGGTCGGCATGAGCTTTATGGGCATCGGTTACTGCTGGAAGCGTATGAATAATATCGCCTAGTGAAGAAACCTTAACTATCAATACTCGCAATTATTTTTATTCCTATTTCTTGCTCGTTGAAAATGATTCTACTGATTCAATGGCCAGCTTTGGTTTCAGCTCTGTTAAACAGCGCAAGTGGCCAAAGGGGCACTCTCTTTTAAAACAGGGTCGACATTCTATATCAGTTGACAGTAATTTTACCTTGTCTGCCAACGGTGGTGTAAAGTCAGGGGACGTTGAGCCATATACTCCTACAACAGGTTTATTCAATGCCGCAGCAACATGCATCAATCCCGAATCATTTGATACCACGGTACTGGCTACTGACATTAGATCGATTGCCTCTGCCAGGCTGGTTTTACCTACCAGATTATGACAGCGCCCCAACATTGCTTGATCGATGTCTGCCAATATGGCTTCCGTTGTCAACTCATCATTGCTCGATCCAAAGATCCAAATCTGCTTGCCCTGGTCCAACATGGCATTGCTTAGCTCTGCATAGTACTGCGCCGGCCATTGTTTTGCTTCACCGAATTCTGCCCCGGGACAGATAGCGATGATTTCATCCCCGGTGCCAAGTTGAAATTTACTGAGGCTAGCCTGAACTAATTGTTGCTGCGTGACCAGGCGGGGATTGGGGATGTTTGCCGGTGGAACTTCACTTTCGGGATAGGCTAAGGCTGCAAATCTTTGCACCATTAACGGAAATTGCTCGTCCCTGGGAGTACGACAATCATTAAGCAGAAAATTGCGCCACTCTCCTCTCCATCCTGTACGAATTCCGATATTTGCATGAAAGGGTACCAGGGCGGATTTAAACGACAGCGGAAGAACGATGGCGTGGGTGAAGTTGGATGACCGAAGCGACTTGCCCAGTCTGCGTCTGGCACTCAACCTGAGTTCACCATGGCCGAGCTCACTATCCAGGCTGGAATCAACTTCTGGCATCCGATCCAGAACGGGCCGAGTCCAGTTTGGGGCCATTAGCGTAATACGACAGTTGGGTTCCAGCACTTTCAAACTCATGTAAAGTGCTTGCGACATAACCATGTCCCCCACCCAGGAAGGCCCTATAACGAGGATATTTTTTTCGCTTTTTTCGACCATAACTAAAACCTGGGGCTATAAAGTCCCTGGCTTATTTGTCTTTGGATTAGACTATTCCGATGATTGTGCTTATTTGGCGGCTTCGGGTGTCACCCGAAGCACTTCATTTACCGTCGTATTTCCGGCAGCTACTTTCTGTGCTCCGCTCAGGCGCAAGCTTAACATGCCTTCCTTGTAAGCTTGTTTTCTTAATACTGGCAGGTCACTTTTATCGTCAGCATATTTATGGAGGGTTTCCGTAAATGGCATGACTTCATAAATGCCCTGTCTTCCTTTGAATCCGGTTTCGCGACAATTCAGGCACCCTTCTGCATTAAATGCATTCTGTGGCAGTTTTACCTTCCACGGTTTAGTCAGGGTTTCCCATGCATCTGGCTGGATCTCTTCCGCTTTTTTACAACTCGGACAAAGCGTACGGACTAATCGTTGCGCCACGATGCCGATGACTGTGGCTTTAATCAGATAGGGTGGAACCCCCAACTCAAGCAATCGAGTGATCGCCGAAGGGGCATCGTTAGTATGGAGCGTAGTGAATACCAGGTGGCCAGTAAGTGAAGCCTGTATCGCCATTTCTGCGGTTGCCAGATCGCGTACCTCACCGATCATAATAATGTCTGGGTCCTGTCGCAGTAAGGCCTTAACACCATCGGCGAAATCCAGATCAATATTTTCCTGAACTTGCATCTGGTTAAAGCTGTCTTCAACCATCTCTATCGGGTCTTCGATAGTACAGACATTCACTTCTTCTGTAGCCAGCGTTTTCAGCGTGGAGTAAAGCGTAGTTGTCTTACCACTACCTGTTGGACCAGTAATAATTACTATGCCGTGATTATTCTTAATAATCTCTTGCCAACGTAACAAGTCGTCATTAATAAGCCCGAGTTCCTCGAATGGTTTGAGCAAGACCTCAGGATCGAAGATTCGCATTACCAGTTTTTCACCGAATGCAGTCGGTAGCGTCGAAAGACGAAGCTCGACTTCGCTGCCGTTCGGACTCTTGGTTTTGATTCGGCCGTCTTGCGGTTTGCGTTTTTCCGCCACGTTCATACGACCAAGAATTTTCAATCTGCTTGTAACTGCATTCATTGCAGTCATTGGTAGCGCGTAAACATTGTAGAGCACACCATCGATTCGAAAGCGAATGTTGCCCTTCTCTCTTCGCGGCTCAATGTGGATATCACTGGCACGCTGTTCGAAAGCGTACTGCAGTAACCAGTCGACGACATTGACAATGTGCTGGTCGTTGGCCTCGGGTTCCTTGATGTTTCCGAGTTCCAGCATTTGTTCCAGGTTCCCAATTCCTTTTAATTGCGAGATACCCGCGGTGGCTCCCTGAATAGATTTGGAAACGCTGTAAAATTCTGTAGTCATGCGTTTAATGTCAATGGGGTTCGACACCACGCGCTTCAATTTTTCCCCGGTTACCTGTTCGATTACCGATTCCCAGGAATCCAGATAAGGCTCTGCACTGGCAATTACTACTTCATCACTATTATCTTCAACCGCCAGGATCTCATGCAGTTGAGAAAACTTGTGTTGCATGACTTGAGTGACTTTAGCAACATCGATCTTTAAAGGGTCAATGCGATAGTAATCCTGTCCACATTGTTTGCTTAAAGCCATGGTCAGGTTTTCAATATCGAGTGTGTGGCCGGAATTTTGCTGATCGACCAGATCTATGTTAGCTAAATAGTGAAGAATGTGTTTGCCACGATGATCCGCCGTATGACGATCCTTAATGGCGCGATCATAATCCTCTTGATTAATACGCCCGTCGGCAAGCAATCCATCTAAAAATATTCTTAGATCGAGTTTAGTGTTTTTAAGCTGTGTGTTTTCTTCTATCGCAGTCATGATTAAAGCCCGGGTCCAGAATTAAGTTTAACTCCGCATCTGGCAAAAACAAACAATGCTTGTTGATTATGCGAACCTATTCGCACCCCCGAAAAATCCATAGTTTCGAGATGCGATGGTCAAATATTGCCTTGAGTTGGGCTTTTGAAGGATTATCGGCTGTATTGCCTATTCAACTAACTTAATCCAGTCGCCAGCTTCCGGCGAACCGCTCGGGTAGTAGCCGTTAAGTAAACGCAGCGTTTCTTCCGGAAAGTTAGCAATTCTGCTTTGCTGGGCAACGACAGAAAAATTGAAGAATTCGCTGGCTTGAACGTATTTGATCTTCATCTCGTTGCCGGCTACCACTTCTCCCTGCTGGATCGCTCGAAAGGAACGAATTGAAGACAGTAGCATTTCGTCGATTTCGTCTGCTCGAGTGTTGTCGGTTATTTCACCGCGGAAAATAAATGCACGAGAACCCAGATAAAGAGTAGCGACTCGTTCCATTTTTCCCGTATCTGGATTTGGAGCGGTACCTGTATGCCCGATTAGACGGAATTGAGCTAAAGGCTCTGATTTTTGTAAGTTCTCAACACCCATGTTGTCTCTAATGAAGACACGTGGCTCTATATTGCCACGCAGGCGCTGAGCCTCTATTCGCATCTTGCCAACATTTGGCGCACCGGCAGTTACGGTAGTGGTTGTTTCATCGATGGACCAGTCATCTGGAAACACCAGGGTGTAGCCCAGCAAATCCTGATAGTAACGGTTGCGCTGGTCTATTCTTTGGGATGCATTGCTCTGACCGACAATTAGTCCATCCATGGTATCCCTGAAGGATTCATTGTCTACCTGGGTGGCTGCATTTTCATCTAGTTGGCCTACCTGGGCGATTGCTTCCTGGAGACGACGATCATTACGGGGGTGAGTGGCAAACAATCCATGATAAGTGCCTCCACCACCAGTTACCCGTCGATTAAAATCTTCCTGGTTTTTTAATACGGTAATTACATCAATCATGGCCGCCGGATCGTAACCCGCATTAACCAGGTATTCCGCGGCCAGGCTGTCAGCTTCAAGTTCATGCTCACGTCCAAAGCCAGATAATCCAGTCTGGGCCCAGATTGAAGCTACTTCGCTAATCTGGCTTGCGGCATAACCACTACCGGTTGCAATGCCAGCAACCAGGCCACCAGCCACTGCGGCACCGCGAGCAAGAGCTCCGCGGGCCTGTTGCTGGACCGCATGCCGTGCGGTGATATGTCCAATCTCATGAGCCAATACTGCAGCGAGATCGGCTTCTGAATTCATGTAAGTGAGTAAGCCCCTGTTTACGTAGACGTAGCCACCGGGTAAAGCAAAAGCATTTATTTCAGGGCTATCGATTACATAGAAATTGTATTCAAGATCAGGTCGATGACTAACGTCAGCCATTTTCTGGCCAATTCTGCGCACATAAGCCACCAGCTCTTCATCTTCAAACAGTGGCATGGATGACATGACTTTTTCATGCTCTTCCAGCCCAATCTCTTTCTCACGGCTTTCTGTCATCAAGACTAAATTTGCGCCTCCCGTAGCTGGGTTAACTGCGCAGGAAGAAAGAATTATCGAAGCTAGCATTGCAGAGATTGTTGCAATAAAAGCTTTAAAATTAACTTTAACAATAGACATAATCGAAATAATAGAGGTGCCTGGTTTAGTCATAGTGCCACCTGTCTTACTTTATGGCAGTGTTTGTAGCTAACTGCCGTTTACAAAATCTTTAAGTTGAGTCGCCAAGCGGCTACACGCATTCGCCTCAACTCGTGCTATTAGCGGAATAGGAACTACAAGTGCTGGCAGATAGGATTGTCCAGTGGCATCGGCGTTTATTGTTCCAACGTTTCTTAATGAGCCGACGTCCCAAACGCGCGCATCGAAATTAGCATCATCTTCCCACGTGCCAAATCCGAAACACCCACCACCGGCTGGACCAACGGTGCAGGAAATTGAACCTGTGCGGCCGGAGGTTTCCGTAAAACCATCGACCCAAACAATATAGCGAATTCCAAAATCATTCATCTTGCGAGCAACAACGTCTTCTGCCATTAGTTGTTCTAAATCGCGAGTTCGCAAAGGAGCTGTACGTGGCTCGAACCAGGGAAACATGGCATCGACAAAGACCTGCTCCGGGACTACGCTGATTGCGTTGTCCCCTCGCTGCATGCGATCGCCAACGCATTCAACAAATTCTGATCGAGTTTCGTAATCGCTGGCCTGACGCCGGCCGAGTATTACAACAGACTCATCGCTTTCGATTCCTGTTTCGCCCTGACGAAACTCATCGACAGTGGTGCTGGTGCAGGAAGCAAATAGTCCTATAAGTAGTATTGAAGCACTTAGCTTCATCATCATTGTTCTTTTAGTAGTATTCATACGAACCTCTATCGAGCCCCTCACTCTAAAGGTTGCTTAACCAATCACGCACTTCAGGTACTTGTGCAAAGCTTAATGAAAAGCTGGAAGCAAGATCACGCAGTGCGACTACAGCGGCTTCATTAATGCCGGCTTCTACGGAGCGGAAAGTTTCTATCGGTGTCTTTCCGTAGGATGTCAGTACCCAATCCGCAATATAATCACCTTCAGAAGTGAGCAAGCGCATGTTGTACTTTATCCAGACTTCATACACGTCCAGCTTGGTCTTGGCTGGGAGTGCGAGTTGAAACTCTTCGATTGCCGGCGCGAAAACTGCGTCTACATCCTGACTGGCAGCATCTTCCAGACTGTTAACACTGATGACCTGATCAAACATTGCCGGCAGTACGGCGTCAAACAGGCTTATATGAGATAGGCCACTTTCGATATTGATTTCCTCGCGGCCGGTTTCGCTGTATTCCATGTAAGCGAAATCCCTGAGCGCGTCATCGTAGTAGACCGCTACTGATAAGGGAATTTTGTTGATATTTGGTGTTGGAAAACTTCCCTCGATGACCACATTACTGGTGCCGCAGGCCGTAAGCAGACCAGCCCAGAAAAGAACCACGATTCTGCCAAGAATGGCTTTCTGCGTGATCTTCAGTACTTTCATCGCCATTTCCTTAATAACTCTTTGCCGTCTCAAATTAAACCGGCAATTCACTGATAATCGTTCAGACCTACAAATGTACCACCATTTCGCTGCGTCATCTCCCGCATTAGGGTGGAATATCGGTAAACACTCTGTTGAAAACGCCTGGGGCCCGCGAAAATCGTAGGAAATCCAATTCCGTGAATTCTCACCAATCGATCACCATTTTCGTCCTCAACATTGATGCGATCTATGGTTTGCAGCACATTCTGGATCGATCCTCCGGGCTGAAAATCGTCTCCCAGCACGTAAATACTGATCTTCTTGTCATTCTCATAGAAGGTGTCGATGGCCCGGGTGACACCCTCTACCGGGCTACTGTTACTGTAAGGATTCCAGGTACGCAGGGTCGAAATGATTTGATTACGCCGCCCAGGTGTATCGGGAATCCAATCACCGCGATAGGAATCGTACATGTAATCGCCCATGTCATTCATGACCTGGATTCCCTTAACTTCTGGATAGACATTCAGGGTATCTTCGATCACACCAAGCATTTTGTCCCAGCTGGGGTTTTGAAACATGCTGCCGGAAGTATCGATGACGAAGATAATATACTCACTGTCTACCGGTACGCCACCAATGGCATTGTTTTCCGGTGCCCGGGTATTAGCTAGAAGGCGCTGCATTTCCTCGGTTAGGGATTGCTGGGCCAGGGCCAGGCGGCCATATTCATCCGTGGTTTCATCGGAAAGATCGCGGGTGGTGTTGTAGCGGCCTTCAATGTCTTCGAGGTCGCGACGCAGGCGAGCAATGCGCTCTGTCTCCGCTGAGAGTTGCTCGTGCTTGGCATTTAACTCGCGATTGAGGATAGTAGTCTCGCCGCGAATCTCGAACAGCTGTTCCTGCAACTCTGCCACCACGCCTTCAGGTACGATATCTTCTACAACTTCCAGGGTTGTTGGCGCAGAGGACTTGGTGATCATCAGCAGAATGATCATGGCGCCGAATCCACAGGAGGCTACGTCCAGGAAGGATACGGTAAAGGAATCAGTTTCTCTGTTTTTACGTCGGGTCATCGATGCTCAATTCTGCTCTATTCTCTCTATTTAGTCTTATTAGGCTTATACGCTTTCCGCTTCTATTTTAGTCTTCGAATTACTAATTTTTAGTCTTTCTCAATACTGTGTTTCAGGTTTTGATTTAATTATTTCTCTATTCCGTTTTTACATTCCAATTTTAGTATTTCTCAGCATCCTACATTTCCGAACTTATTTTTGGCCTTACTCACCATCGGTGTTTTACGAATAATTCATCGTTTTTGTGCAATGTACTGCTACATACTTATTTCTGTATTAGTAATTCTAATGATCATACTTTTACGAATGGTTCATTTAAGCTATGTAATTGTTTAGGGCCAATCCTTCGACGGCGTTAAAAACGAACCCCGTGTGTATTGCGCTAACTGCCAGAATACTGCTGCAGCACTGGGATCCCCTTCCAATGGCATCAATACTATATTGACCGGTATGGATTCGGGCAATTCTTCCACCGCTTCTTCAAACAATTCTACCCGTTCGCTGGGCGTAACCAGGGGCGCAGAAGAACCACGATTGTTCAAGGTCGGCAATCCGTCGGTTATCAGGAAAATATTGTCCGGCCGTGGTGACATATTGGCGACCGCAATAAACACCTGCTCCATATTGGTTCCATTATTAGGTACGATGTCACGCACATTTTCGATTGCCTGATTAAGCTGGTCTCGGTCGGCAACTTCCAGCCAGCTATCCTCAGTGCTAGCAAGAACGGATTCGTACTCCGTATTGAATTTCCAGATCTGATACTGGCTGGTGATTGGCAGCTGCGTACTAATCCAGTCAACAGTATTTACCACCCGCTGCCACTTGGGCGCATTACGCTTGCGCTCATCACTCATGTTGCGGGTACGGATAATATTTACGATGGTGGAGTCCAGCATGCTGGCAGAACTGTCTACCAGAATCAGTATCCGCTGCCCGCCCAGAAAGAGCCCCGATAAATACTGCCTGTTGCCATCACCAAGAAACTGCCTGACGCTATTACCTTCCTGTTCAAAAGCGCTGGCCTGTAAGCGCAGTACTTCCTGTTCCAGCGCTTCTATGTCCGAGCGTAACCTGGCAAGGTCTTCCACCGTAGCCATGCTGCTGTTTTCCAGGGCTGCCAGTTCCTGCAAAAAAGTATCGATCTGTTCCATGATCTGGCGGGCAAGGCCTTCCGCCGTTACGACTTCGAAATCCACGTCCGACAGAGTATTGCGAATTCGCACTAGGCCCAGCTCACCTTCTTCGATTTCTTCTCTTAACAAGTTGATCTCAGCCAATAGCTCCGGACTGGTTTCTTCCGGGGAAATCGTACTGGCGTGGTCCAGGATCAGGAAGATCAGGATCACTGCGCCAAAACCACAAAACATGACATCCAGGAACGCCAGGCTGAGTGGATTGACTTTACGTCGATTTGCTTTGCTGTTACTCGCCATCGTTCACCCGAATCAGGCTGATTTCTTCACCGTTTTTAACAAAGCAGATTCGATCACCCAGGCTTAACAAGCATTCTCCGCTTATGGTGCTATCGTTTACAAACACCTCTTGATCTCCGCAGTAGAGAAAGACTTCTTCTCCGCGTTTTTCAATGCGGCCCAAGGTCTTTGGTAAACTGGCAATATTCATCACGATTACTCGGCTCGCCTTGGCACTGCCATTAAGGCTCACATTGTTTTTGATTTCGATACTGCCGATTGAAAATGCACGATTGGCAAAAAGCACATGGGTTGGGCTCTCCGATTCTGCTTCCTGCTGTTTGCTGTCAACAGTTCCACCACTGAGTACGTCGGCAGGCAACTTGTTGACCAGGTGTATACCCTGGTCTGAACCAGTAATGAGTTCACGATACTGATGACAGGCAGAGTTAACCGAATGATCTTCGACGATAACGAAATCGCTGATCTGCTGAAGCGTTGCTTGATAGCCAGGAAGCTCAGCCAGATTTTTGCTTAACAAAAGCTGTGCATTATTAGCCACTGCGATGGCATGAATCTGTTCGTTAACCTTCTTATAGTAATCGTTCAGCGTGGTGATCAGTGTTTCCCGTGGAAGCTTGGCGATATGCACCGCAGTGGAACTCTTCAGTGCCAACTGTAAAGTTTTTTCCTTGTCATTCTGCAACAACCAGGAAGGTAGTTCGTTGTAGAGTTGTTGTTCCGATTCGGCATTATGTTGTGGGTTAAAACGACACTGTTGAATAAACATGTCCGTTGCAATCTGCATCATCAAGTTCATGAAGTTCTGATTACCAACGCCAGGAATTTGTACAACTCCTTCAGTCTCCAAATGATCTCCAACCAGGGCCAGCTTGGTTAACACCACCTGGTGTAATTGAATATCAGCGTAAACGATATGCTCGGCTTGCGCTGCAGAAACTGTTGCCGCCAGCGCAGAATCAACTACGCCAACAGTCGTAAACGGACTTTGTTGCGCCAGGCCGAGAAGAATCGCCAGTTGTTGCCGGGTGAAATTTCCTGGAACTGCAAAAATAACATCTTTATCTATCGCACCAACTTCCGCGAGGTGCATGAGTTGTGCATAAGCCAGGTCGGCAAAATGGCGAACTTTATTGCTGTGGGATATTGGCTCGAGGCTTAGCTCGTGCCAGTACTTGTTGAAGCTGTTAGTAGGTTGTATTCGTGCTTGCTGCTCTGCGGATTCACCGACTTCCAGTATATCGCCATGTACGAGAGCAAAACCCGGACTCTGAACGATGATGCCACTTTCATCACCGACCTTTATCCCTCGATCGTTTAGCTCAATAACTTTCAGCGACATTTAACGTGCCCCAATAATCCCCATCTATTCAACTTTCTCCGGAACCTGGAGATGGCGAACCAGCCTTTCGTCACAATAGTTTTGGCAATCCAGTACCAGTCGATCTTGCAGCAATTGCAATTGGTGTAGAAGAAACATCAAGAAGATGCTCACTACCAATGCTACAAAGGTTGAATTGAATGCCACACCGAGGCTTTGCGTTACCCCGGCGATATCACCAGCGACCGCTTGATAGGCCTGCCCCAGTGCTGTTCCGATACCACGCACTGTTCCCAGGAAGCCAATAGATGGTATAGCCCAGGCAATATACCTGACGATGGTAAGCTCGGTTTCCATGCGATCGGCTTCTGTTTCACAGGTGTCCTTAATGATGGATGACACTGCCTGGATGTTTTGCGTGCTTTGAAAACGATGTAATCCAGCAAGAAGCGCTCGTGGCAATAAATATTCCTGTTCTTTTTCCGACAAAGCCTGAACCGGTCGCGCTATATTGCGCGAGTCTTCCGGCAATATACTCATGCCGTCTTGTAGATGAATCAGGGTCCTGTCGAGCAAATTCCGCTGGCGTAAAGTATGTTGGGTCTTCATGCCAATAATCGTTACCGCCCAGAGGAAGAAAATGATGCAGAACTCCTGCTCATAATTACGCAAGATAATGAACACTGACCTTTCGGGCACGATCTCTGGATTCTGTTCCTGCATTAGCGCCTGTTGCTCTTGAATCAATTCAGCATTGGGGCGAATCACAGTTACATAAGTACCGTGCACAATTATTACAACCAGAATTAGGGCGGCAACCTGAAAGAGAGCTTCATACAACGAGCCTTGCTTCATAAACTATTCCTTATTACGAGTAACCGGTAATTAAATATCTACCGGAAACGAAACACCCAGGTCCTGGGAAATTTGTTCAGTAGGGATAAAACGTGAGTTTGATTCTTCTTCCTCATCCCCTTCGGCGTTCTCGAGGACCAATTCATTGTTTTCAGCGGCGGCTAGTTCTTCAGGAGTAAGATCAGCATCTAAAACCTGTTCTTCGTTTTGGCTTGCTTGCTCTGGTGCATTTGACTGCTGGTCCTGTGCCCAAACACCCATTACGAACACCAGAGCAAAAAATAAAATTAGTTTCTTCATTCTGTTTTCTCTTTGTGAGTACTCGATCCTGACTATTCCAAATAACGTGCGACGCGAAACCCAACATCATCGCGGGGCTCTTCACCAAAATCCCTAAACGATAAACGCATTTCCGTGACAGCTCCATGGGCCCAGCTGGAACCGCGTATGGTGTGAAACTGACCTAACTCAGGGCCAAGTGGGTCGACTTCCACACCCACAGCACCAACAGCTCCATAATAGTCATGCACCCATTCCGAAACGTTTCCGGCCATGTCGTAAATGGCATAATGATTTGGAATAAAGGACGCGACTGGCGCCGTCGCAAAATAATTGTCGTTGTAGTTAAACATTATTTCGCCCAGATAATTCTGTGCCGTGATGTCGGCGAAGTTTCCGGCATTCTCCGGCGGTGGAAGCTGATCTCCCCAGGGATATTTCAAGGTATTGCCACTGCCATCAGTTCTTGCAACCCAGGCCCATTCGGCTTCTGTTGGGAGACGATAGCCAGTTGCTTCGGGGTTAAAACCAATTATGTCTTCGCCGTCAATTTCATAAAACAGCGGCAGGCCTTCCTGCTCACTTAACCAGTTACAGTAAGCTGCAGCCTGGGCCCAGGAAATCTGAACTACCGGCTGCAATTCATTGTTTAATGTGACGCCTGATACTGTTCCGGAAGAATGGTCGGCACTGAATTGACGAAACTCAGCATTGGTAACTTCCTTAAAGCCAATATAGAAAGGTCGTTCCAGCTGAATGTCTCGCAGGTTTTCATTAGGACGCCTGCCGGCTTCACGTCTGGACGCACCCATGGTAAATGCACCCGGATAGAAAAGTTTTAACTCCTGCCCAGCTACTGTGGCTATGACAGGTTTGATCTGCTCCAAACGAGCCTGCTCGAGAGATTTGAGTGTGACTCGAATTGCCTGGTCCAGCCCCGGACGCGAGGTAAATTCAGTGGTGTAAGGAACAAATCCGTTTTTTCGAATTTCGATCTGTTGGCTGGCCGCCATGAGTTCCAGAGTCTGGTTTGCCAGGCCGCGAAATTCGCCATTTACATAGAGCTCAGCGTCTTCCGGCTGGGCGATCACGCTTACGCTCGCAAGCTCTGGATCGAGGCTGACATTCAATTCTCTTTCCTGGTTCGGTTCCGTGCGAATTGAGGTGCGGCTGGAATGGTAGCCGCTCTTGAAGAAGCTCAGTTCGTGGGTCTGTCCGGGCGGAAGGGCAACTTCCAAGGGCGTAAGCCCCTTGAATTCCCCGCCGATCGTAACCGAGGCCGCCGAGGGATTGCTGCGTATAAAAACCAGCCCGTCCGCAGGTTCCAGTTCCACCAGGGGAACGGTGAAATCTTCTCCTGCAATGACATCGAAGTCTTCCTGCCAGGCTTTATGACCGGCAAGTTTTAGAGTGAGGTCCCGGCGACCTTGTAGAATTTCCGCATTCACCGGTGTAGTGGCAATTACTTCACCATCTAATAGCACATCGGCGCCGGGCGGCGTGGTTGAAAGACTAACCACAGCCCAGGCCGGTTCCAGACTGGCCTGATAACGTTGCTCGACTTCCCGACCTTCTATGTCAATGGTTTCGCCATAATCCAAATAGCGATCCAGCGAGATTGTCATCTGATGTTCGCCCGGCTCTACCGGGATATCTATTAGCGGTGTGATGCCAACATCGACTCCGTCGATCTGTACTCGGGCACCGCTTAAGTCCATTGTCGCAATCGAAACTTTCCCGGGCAGCCTGCGCATTTCATAAGGAATTGTTTGGGACTGGTCTGTATTAACCAAAAGTTGAGTTACCGTATCGTGATAACCCTCATTACTAAGTCTTATGTCATAAGAACCAGTACGAATCAGGTAACGCTGCCCCAGGCGAACGTGCAGTCCTCCGCTAATCTCTATTTCTGCTGTAATCGGAGTTACTTCGACAAAAACAGATCTGGCCGTCAATACAAACCAACCAGCAACACCAGAAACAATCAGGAATAGGCCGATAACAAAATGGATAAGCCTTGGCTTAAATGTGACTAGAGGCCCCTTTTCCTCATGGGGCGTAAAGTCGATAGGAATAATGGGGTCAGCTGGCCCATTAACTTTATTAATGTCGTCGTCAATGTTGTCCACGCTCATCACCTATTGGTGGCAACTACTCGTTCCACACACTGCACAACAACAGCATCAGGAGTTTGCCCGAAGCCGACAACGAATTCTTCTCTTACTTCGCGGTAGCCAATTCGCTTGCCGACGGCAACATAACGACCCGGCTTAAGTGAAACCGACGTTTCTTCAAACAGGCCCAGATTGCCAATGCGCAAGATGGTCACGTCGGTAAGATTGTCAGACACCATTCGAATATCGAGTGGCACCTGGGAGGTTTCAAGGAGAACTTGCAAGTTATCGAGCTGCTCTGCCAGGCGTGGGCCCGGGTTTTCAATAGCCCGACCGGTGTAATAAATGTCCAGAATTTGCTGAAATACATCGTCTTCATAGAAACGGTCAGGTGTTTCTATCGATCCAACGAGTAGATCATCGAGTTGCGCACGCTTACTGGCATAATCCCGGCCGCTAATAGCAAACACGAGGTTTGCATCGATCGCTAATACATTGTCGTATTCGGCAACGGCGGTATGCCATTCTTCCTGGGCTTCGGCGGCACTGATTCTTTCCTGTATAACCGAAATCTGGGCGTTGGCTACTTCATTTTCAGTTTGTGTTATTGCTGCCAGGGCTTGCTCGGCATTAATTCCCATGGCGGCGGCACGCTCAAATTCAGCAATGGCTGCCTCGGGATCTCCACTTTCTAATAAGGCATAGCCTGCCGACATGATTCCGGCAAACTCTCGCTCAAGGATTAGGGCCGATATTTCTGAAATTTTTTCCTGCGCAGCTTCATGGTAACTATCGAGACTTACAATCTGCTGGTAAGTAGACCTGGCCGCTTCCAGTTCGCCGTCTTCCTGCTGTTCTTCTGCTTCGGCCATTAGACCGAGCACTTCATCTAAAGCCCGAGACCTTTCCAATCCTATTTGTGCAGCTTCACTGTTCACATCAAACAGTAAGGCTAAAGAGAACTTGTCCTGCGCTAATTCAGATTCACGATTATCTAAGGCATTCTGCCCCTCGATTAATGTTTGCTGCAGTACGGTTGGCACTGTTTCAAGAATTGCCACCAGGTCATCACGACCATTGGTGTAAGACTCTATAGCCAGAGGAAAATCCTGGGTGCGGTAATATTCATCACCGATGCTGGCCACTTCCAGTGCCGCTGCATAGTCCTCCTGGGCCCATTGTTCTACTTCCAATAACTCAAGATCACCCTGTCTTTCTAACAATTCTGCCAGCACGTCCTGCGCCTCTTTTCTCTGGCGAGAGCGTTGTGCTTCTTCGAATGGAGAGATAGTAGTAACGGTTTCTGCTTCTTCCTGAACCGGAACTAATTCCGCGACATCGACACGCCGCTCCAGAGGTAACTCGTATTCAGTTACGATGTTGGGCAATACAAATATGACCAGTAATGCCACCAGTAATAAACCGGCGACACTAAACCATACCCAAACCGGGGGTTTATTGGATTCTACGGCTGCAGATGAATTGACATAAATCTGGTTTTCGTTAAAACCAGATTCTTGCGACTCTTGCTTGTCCTTGTCGACATCGTTTTCTGACATATCTATTTCTGAGGATGGAACTAAGCTTTTAGCTAAGGGTTACAGTTGTCCTATTTCCGCCGCATAAAGATCTGCCAAAATTTCTCGCCACTGTTCGTACTGTTCTTCAACGGAACCGGACAAAGTAATAGTACGATCATCCAGATTGATAACCTGGGTCGCTACTTCATTTTCGAGGGACTGGCCAAGCTCTTCCAGGGCTTCCATATGTATGCGCGCTTCAGCCTGCTTGTCGAAACCACTCTTGATCAGATACGCACCGGCACCAACACCGAATGCTCCACCGGTTTGCGTGGCGTAATTACTGCCTTGTGTTGCCGCAGCCAAACCACCAACTACCGCTGCTGCACCGGCGATAAAACGACGCCTGGCCGAAGCTTCCAGCTCTCTCAGGGTAATGGTTTCGTGGTAACTCTGTTCCCGCCAGGAATCGTAAGGTAGTCGCATCTGTCTTACGTAAGTGGCGTAATAATCCTGCACGGTATCGATAAACATGAAGTCTCTTTCTCGTATATCACGTATGCGACCTAACAAGGGATCAGTGTCGGCTGGCAACGCGACGATTTCATAAACCCCATCGCGATCCTGGCTCAGGTAATTGTCGAAGACGTCAGGCGAAAATCGCTGGGCAAACAACATTTCCGAAATAGTGCGAATTTCCATGACTTCATCGGCTGCAATATTTTCTTTTTTCCAGGCCAGTAAATCGTTGGCAATGTTGTTGTACAAAATCTGGAACGGATCAACCTGCTGACGCTGAGATGGGTCATAACTAAACTGGCTAATCTCCTGGTCATACTCCCTGGTGTACCAGATTCGACCGGTAGAATCTGAAACCTGGATTCTCATTGCCATGGATTCGCCATTGGACTCGAGAATTGTTCCATTGATGAATACATCCATGGGGCTGGAGTCATTCGGCATTAAGCGCACGATTCCCCAGTTAGCAGAACGCTGCAAAGTTTCCGAGAGCAAGTAAG
The DNA here is from genome assembly GCA_964616225.1 of uncultured Pseudohongiella sp. GTDB lineage: Bacteria > Pseudomonadota > Gammaproteobacteria > Pseudomonadales > Pseudohongiellaceae > UBA9145. The sequence goes on along the minus strand of CAZTTE010000001.1, from coordinate 121,450 downwards.
GCGCATAACGAGATTCGGCAACCCGAATCTGTGGATTGGTAAGTGCTTCCTGGTCGTCATCCATGTCATCAAGACCTGGATCGAAGATTGCCACACCTACATCCAGTAACAGATCTTCTGGAACATTCGCGCTGTCCTGAATCACTGGCGTATAAGTAGTAGTTTTTACGGTATGGGTTGCACAGGCACTTAAGAAAATCGCAACCACTACTAATCCAATTGTGTTTCTAGCAAAGAATCTCATTGCTCATCACCTTCACTAATACCCGTATAGTTTCTGTATTCATCCCAAAGCGCTTCGCGCAACTCTGGATCTGGTTCACTCATCGCTGCTTCTCTTAATTGACGCGCAACCACGTCATCGTCTCGGCCACTGGGAATATCATCCGGTGGCGGAAAGGTTTGATTCGGTGGTGGTGGCGAAGAAGCTGATGGCTGAGACACGACGACGCCGGAAGGCGTACCTGACTCAGACAATATTTGTGGCTGGGCCTGGGCGCTGGCACCACCACCGCCAGCATCGCCACCGGGTTGGGCACTACCCGCGGCATTACTTTCATTCTGTGCTCTTTCCCGCTCACTGAGGATAAAGCCATCGAAGGTCTCGTATCCCCGACGCAAGGCTTCATCCAGCACCTGGGCCCGCTCCGCCGCTGTCATAGGTCCTGAATTCTGGGTTTGGGCACTACTATTCCCACTCAATACCCCATCTGGCAAGGTATCCAGGCTGTAATCCCCACCGGGATTGGCAAGTACGCCTCCTCCTGAGCCTGTATTCCCACTTTGACCTGAATTCAGGTCGCCAGTTGAACTATCCCTGCCACCAGCGCCATTCTGCTCGTCTCCAGGAAAACGGGGCTGGGTGCCAGCGTTCTGGCCCGGGCTATTCTGGCCACTCTGGCCCTGTTCCCCTTCCTGCTGGGAGGAAGCCTGCGAACCGGCATCCCCGGAGGGGCTTGCACTATCCCTCTGGCCGGTACTGCTGGATGGGCTATTCGCGGTGCCCTGGCTGGTGCTTTGAGAGGCCTGGGGAAATGCGCCGGACAGTGTTGGCAGTGCGCTGCTATTGCTACCGCTGCTCTGGGATTGAGAACTGGACTGCGCTCCCTGTGAATTCTGGGATGAGCTACTGGAACTCGATGATGACTGGGAAGACGGCGACGGAAACGAACTCGATGAAGGGCTCGAAGGCGACGATTGCGAAGACTGGGAGGACTGGGACGAGGACGAACTCTGGCTAGAGGGCGATGGCATCGAAGGCGAACTCTGGGAGCTCGAACTGGACGACGAGGGCATGGATGGCATCGGCATACTTTGGGAAGAGGTGCTCTGGCTGGCACTCTGGCAAGCCAGCAGGCTGACACTCAGTCCACTCAAAACCAGTAACCTGGGCACTGTTATGGATAACTTCTTCATCGTTTAACCCCGGACTAGAAATTCACTTTTCAGCAATATCGACGTTCGCGATTTTTGGCAGCGGTTTGGAGAAATTCGCGGGTTTTAATAGCCGTTCAAATCAGATTTTAACCGTCGCTAACTCACTGATAATGCAAAGCTTATTAGTAGACCAAGCCCCCTTAACCGTTGCTTAACAATAGAACACCCAATCCTTCGATGCTACAACTAACGACCCGAAATTAGTACCAGTAACGGTATCGAAATTGGTGCCCGCTGGAGCGGATCAACTGGCCCTCCTCCAGCAACGGACGAAACTTCGTTACTCGCACTTCCCGCCGCAACCTGGACAGCATTTCTGCGTTCTCTTCGGTCTCCTCCGAAAGGATCTGAACATTTCGCGCTGAGCCACTGGCAGTCACATCGACCGAGATATCGGCGTAGTCGTGTTCTAGTGACTCGCGAGTACTGGATATGCTGGAGCTGATTGCCAAATTCTTGGGCTCATTTACATAAGTCGGTATAGGTACTACTTGTCCGAATAGCTTCTGGATTAATTCTTCGCCATTTTCTTCGGCTGCCAGCAATTCCCAGGCAAGGGTGTAATACTCCTGGGCGAGACGGCGCCGATCGAAAAGTAAATACCAGTCAGCTAAGTGAGTAATTACTTCTGCCAGAGTATACGGATCTTCTGAGCTCTCTTCGTAGTAAAGGACAATATCCCGAAGCGCTGCCTCACCAATTCCAAAGCCCTGGGGAATCACGGAGCCCTCTTCGTTTACCAGATCACGGAGTATTTCCTGATCGGCCCTGAATTCCGTACGATCAACCTCCACCGAATAATGGGGATAACGAGAAGCCTGGTAACCTGAAATCGCGAGGTTGCGCAGGTAGCGCTCGAAGCGTTCGTCCTGACGACCAAAATGTATACCGACCATTCGAACTGCCGCGCGAAACAGAATTTGGGCAGAACTCAGGTGTACACCGAGGGATTCCCCGTAGCCGATATTAAAGGCCCGCATATGCCAGGAGGCCAGGCGATCGAGCACCGGGATGATGCGAGGATCATCGGCACCAAAAGCTTTTTGTTGCACGAAGAACAAGTAATTGTTGTACAGATCAGCCTGCTCCCAATCGCCGTTGGCCAGGTAGCTATCGATCATGCCTTCCACCAGCGGAATTTGATCCAGGGTATGCAGGCCATTACTGATTCGATTGATGTGAATGGCACGATCGAAAGCCTGAATCGCACCTGGGTGATTTCCCTGTTGTTGCTCCAGTTCGGCAATCGATGCTAACTGCTCAACCAATCCCGCGTCCCAGGCACCGCCCGCCTGTTCCAGCGAATCTACGGTGGCGGTGTATTCCCGAATACTGTTCATGCGACGAATAAATTCAGGATCATCCTCTGGCTCCAGCTCTATCTCAGGCTCAGGCAAGGCAGGCATTTGCGGGTCGACCCCTGGTTCTACTGCTACCGGAACTTCAAGGTAGCGGATGCGCAGTACTGGAGAGGGTTCTGGAGCACTTTCTGCAGTATCTTGTTCCTGCCCAATAGCAGTATTGGCCAAGAGGCTTAGCAATAAGGCCGCGAGGCTGAAACACAGTGTTGAGAAATTGCTACTCATGATCATTAGCTTGGGCTGGTGATAAAATTCCCTTTGCTTGCAAATATTCTTCCTGAAGCTATGCAATCGGTCTAAGGAAAAACGCTCCCTGCTACCACCAGGATCAGTATTTCTGCGGGGGTAACCGGGTTAACTGTTATATCACCTGTGAAAATAGCGTGTAAACAACCTCGATCTCGTTGGCTTGCGGCCAGAAGTCTTATGCAGCGTGGCTGCATTAGCCTCCTGGTCTATGCACTGATTTTTGAGAGCAGCAAATTACTGTATTGATCAATCCGTACACACCAACCGCCAGCCACATAAGTAGTCGCGGAATATTCGATGATGATGGCCGGACCTTCTAATTGCGAATCTGTCTGCAATTCCTGCCGGCGATAAACTTTCGCAGGCTCTGCAGAACCATAGACCTTGCTGGTTACATAATTATTGCAGGATCCACTGCTGGAATTTTTCGCTAAGCTAATTGTTTGCGCCGGTGCAACTACATTGACTCGAATGTTCACGATTTCAATTACAGTATTTAAATCGTAGCCGTATCTTTTTTTATGCAATGCTGTAAATGCCTTGCAACAACTCTCCAGGTTTTCCCAGGGCACATTCAGGGTATATGACTGGCCTCGATAGCGGCAATCGGCAGATCGCCGCGTTTGCAAGGAAGCGGCTGACATTCCTTCCTGTTGTAATTCCTGGCTTCCCAGATCAGCTAATTCCAGGAAATGGTGATCAAGCTCGGCACTGCTGGTAGCGTTCGCATCGACACTTACGGTGCGGGTATATTGCCGACCGCGATCAGCAACCAGCATGCCCAGAGCTGAAAGAACACCACCATAAGCTGGCACAATGGCTCGGGTCATTTGCATGGCTTCTGCAATCGCGCAGACATGCAATCCACCGGCACCACCAAAACTAGCCAGCACGAATTCTTTCGGGTCGTGCCCCCTGTTTACTGATATCAGGCGAATTGCTTTTGCCATGTGTTCGTTGGCGATGGTGACAATTCCCTGTGCGGTTTCTTCAATCGAAAGTCCAAGAGGTTTGCTCAATTTTTCGACGGCGGATCTTGCCCGATCCAAATTAAGAGACAGACCACCAGCCAGCTCGGAGTTTTCCAGTAAGCGGCCGAGAATCAGGTTGGCATCGGTGACTGTTGCGAATTCTCCGCCTTTACCATAACTGGCCGGACCGGGATTAGCCCCTGCGGATTGCGGCCCAACTTTTAACATGCCGCCGCTGTCGATAAAGGCAATAGAGCCACCCCCGGCACCGATGGTATGCATGTCTACCATAGGCACGCCTACCGGAAAGCGATCTATGTGCCCTTCTGTTGTTGTGCTGATTGCGCCGTCCATCAGCGCCACGTCCGTTGAAGTTCCTCCCATATCGAAGCTGATGATTTTGTCGACGTCGATCTGCTTGCCGAGAAACTGTATTGCTGTAAGACCCCCTGCAGGACCGGATAGCAATAAATGCACAGCTGAATCTGACGCCTTATGGGCCGCGATGGTTTCACCGCTCGATTGCATAATTTGCAAAGGACAACTTTGCAGCTGTTCACTTAACCTGCTCAGGTAACCATGAACAATTGGGGCGAGTGATGCATTTAACCAGGTCGCGATGCCTCGTTCGTATTCCTTGTATACCGGAAGCACTGCCGATGAGCGGCTGAGAAAAAGATCTGTTTTCTCTTTTTTTAAGGCAGCTTCAATTTGTTTCTCAAAGCGATCATCCAGAAACGAGAACAATAAATTTATCGCTACCGAATCGGGATTAAGTGAGAGTATAGACTTGACCAGCTTTTGAATTTCATCCCCGTCCAGGTCGTCGACTATGGAACCATCGGCGGCGAGCCTGCCTCCTGTCTCCAGGCAAAGCTCCGGAGGCACCGGAGGTTTTACTGGTTCGAACTCCAGGGCATAAAGTTGCGGCCGGGTTTGGCGAGCCAAACGCAACATATCTTTAAAACCATAGTTGGTTACGAAAACAGTCCGGGCAACTTTTCCTTCAAGGGTAGCGTTGGTGGCTACCGTGCTACCGTGAATGATGTGCAGATCGCCGCTTTCGAGCTTATCGCTTAAGCCCAAACCGTGTATGCCGGCAAGAATAGCTTCTTCTGGCGCATGGGGGGTGGAAAGGGTTTTGTGAATGCGCAGCGAATTTTCAGCGCCACTTTCTATACAAACAAAATCGGTGAAGGTTCCACCGGCATCTACCCCCAGAATTGTTATTGCATCTGCAGTTGAATTCATTGAGCTGCTAATTTTGAGCTTTTATTCTTCAGGAGGAAGGATTATAACTGCTGGGCTTTGAGTCAACTAATAAGTCCTTAGTAATAATTCCATGCCTGAGCTACCGGAAGTAGAAACAACCAGAAATGGAATCTCGCCGCACATTAAAAATAAGCGAGTCGAGAATGTCATTATTCGACAAAAGAAATTGCGCTGGGAGATTCCTGACACTCTCCCTGCGGAACTGCCCGGTCATAGTTTCAATCTGGTAGACAGAAGAGGGAAATACTTATTACTCCATAGTGAAAAGGGCATCCTGATAATACATCTCGGTATGAGCGGTAGTTTGCGTATCATCGATAAAGATCTACCACCGGGCAAACATGATCATGTGGACATTGTTTTGGAGAGCGGTAATGCATTACGGTTTACCGATCCCAGGCGATTCGGTTGTATGCTCTGGGAACATCGTCCTATAGATTCTCATCCCTTGTTAGTAAATCTCGGTCCTGAACCGCTCTCGGATGATTTCGATTGCGACTATTTGTTTAAGCTGAGCCGTGGTCGTTCAGCAGCGATTAAAACTTTCATTATGGACAGTAAGGTTGTGGTGGGAGTTGGTAACATTTATGCGAACGAAGCCTTGTTTATGGCTGGCATAAACCCGAAGCGTGCCGCTGGAAAAATATCAAAACAAAGGTTTGAGAAGCTAGTGCCATGCATAAAGGAAATATTACAAAAATCCATCACCGTTGGTGGCACTACATTAAGAGATTTCACCAACAGTAGCGGCGAACCCGGATATTTTAGACAAGCCCTGAATGTATACGGTCGAGGCGGAAAGAATTGCTTGAAGTGCCACCAGGTCTTAAAAGAAATACGTCTGGGCCAGCGCAGCACTGTTTACTGCACTAATTGCCAGCGCTAACTGAAGTAACTACCTTCCCTTGATCGCTGCTTCTACTGCAGGATGCACAAACCTGGAAATATTACCGCCAAGCGAGGCGATTTCTCTAACCAGCGTGGACGATATATAAGAGAGATGTTCGGCCGGCGCCAGGAACATGGTTTCGATGGAAGGTGCGAGCACCCTGTTCATACCTACTTGCTGAAACTCATATTCGAAGTCGGCAACGGTTCGCAAACCACGCAAGATTATGTTTGCGCCTTGTTCGTTTACAAATTCCGTCAGCAACCCTTCGAATGATGTAACTTCCACATTATCTAGATGCCCTAAAACTTGCTGCGCAAGCGCTACTCGCTGTTCCGTCGGCAAGGTATTGGCTTTTTGCGTGTTGGTGCCAACGGCGACAATAATCTTGTCGAATAAGCCCGCAGCACGTTCTACCAGATCGGTATGCCCGTTGGTAATAGGATTAAAAGTACCTGGATAGACGGCGGTATTCACTGATTTATAGTCCTTCTGGTAGGTGGAAGCGCATAATAGCGAATTGATATAGCTTGCTCAATCGAGGGCATAGCGCATTAGCTGGTTTTCCAACCATTTCTCTCTACTGCCATCAAAAAAGCCGACATGGCCACCGGCGGCGTCAAGATGCAAATGAATATTACTGCGTAATAATCGTCCTGAAGGCACTGATTCTGGAGGAATAAGTGGGTCGTTCTTGCTTTGTATTAGCAATGTTTCAGTTTCAATAGCAGGCAGGAAATTTTCACTGCTACATTGCTGATAATAATCTTCGGCGTTCCTGAAGCCATTCAAGGGAGCGGTAACCACATCATCGAATTCCCATATGGTGCTTAGCGAGGAAAAGTCTCCCAGGCTCTTCAATAAATCCAGCTCTTCTTTGAAGTTGTTTTCTTCAAAGAACGCCACCTTATTTTTCAGGTCTTTTACCAGTCGCCTGACAAAATACTTGCCATACATCTGACTAAGGCCACTTAACATCGCTTGCGAGCAAAAACTAAGTGAGAATGGGGTTGAAACTGCAGCAGCTTTTTTAACCCTGGAATGATCGCCGATTTCGCCCAACCATTTGAGCATTACATTTGCTCCCAGTGAAAATCCTATGCAGACAAAATTTTTACTCGGGTATTTTTCACAAAGTTTAGCAAATACTTCGTTAAGGTCTTCCGAAACACCTGAATGATAGGCCTTGGCCTTTCTGTTCACTTCCCCGCTACAGCCCCTGAAGTTCATTACAAGGCTTGAGATGCTGTGTTTAGAAAGCAGCGATTGTAAAGATTGGATATAGGATGACTCGGAACAGCCACATAAACCATGAAGTATAAATACTGTGGTCTCACTAGCCTCCTGGCCTGTTGGCGCTTCTGAGGACCAATCGAGATCAATGAAATCCCCATCATCCAATTCAATACGTTCCCTTTTTTGTTTTACTCTATCGGTAGGAGAAAACTTTCTGTAAAGAGTTTGGCTGTGACCACCCTGCAACCACCATGGCGGTGAGAGGGGATCTATAGAAGCGCCATGTGTCATTTTTAATCAAGCATTCCTTTTGTACAGACAGTAAAAAACATTCCCGGCTTTCTTTTCTTTAAGCAGACTCCATGTCGAGGGTATGTCGTCAGGAGTAACTGGATGCGCCTGTTCAATATAGATAAGACAATTACTAGCCAGGCGGGCTGAGCTTTCGAGTTCACTGCAGGACTTGCCAAGTAAATCGGAATCGAAGGGAGGGTCGAGGAAAACTATATTAAATTTTTCAGGGGAAGCGCTTGAGGCTATCCATTGCAAGGCATCTTGTCGACACACTTCACAATTGCCCAGGCGCAAAGTCTGCAAATTCTCCGTTAGTGCTGCGGCAATCACGGAATTCATTTCCACAAACACCGCTTGTTTGGCGCCGCGAGAGAGTGCCTCTATCCCCAAGGCCCCGCTTCCAGCAAACAGGTCCAGACAGTTACTGCCATCTACCTCATGCTGTATCCAGTTGAATAAAGTTTCCCGGATTCGGTCCCCGGTCGGGCGAATTTCTGCTCGGTCAGGAAAGCTAATCTTCCTGCTTCCAAGCGTGCCGGCAATTATTCGTATCGAGTTTGCTTGCTTCGTCATCGGTGCGTATCGAAGCATATAAATCGACGCCTGGCAAAGTGGGTTTTGGTAATTGGAGACAAACCCTGATAGTCCTTGTTAATACCACATCAACTTCTCAGGTGTTAGCATAGCGGCCTTGTTGGTATTGCCTGCCTGCTTATAACAAGCAGCTATCTATAGAGCCTGTTGAGCTCCTTATTAAGTGCCTGTTTAAAGAACCTATGTTTGGATTTGGAAACAAAGATAAAGTCGAAAATAGAGCTGATGCACAATCTTCCGGCAGCGACGAACCCGGCCTGTTTGGTCGATTAAGACAGGGGCTGACAAAGACTCGAGGCAAACTCAGCGAGAGTTTGAGCACTCTCGTACTGGGCGAGAAAACAATCGATGCCAATCTATTGGAAGATGTTGAGACACAACTGCTTTCTGCAGATATAGGGATCGAGGCAACCGATCAAATTATTTCCAATTTAAAATCCAAGCTTGCCCGGAAACAGCTCGCCGATCCTGAACAGTTTATGGCAGCACTGCAGGATGAACTGTCATTAATTCTACAAGCCTGTGAATCTCCACTAGAGATTAACACTGCAGGAAAACCATTTGTTATTCTGACCGTCGGCGTTAATGGCGTCGGTAAAACCACTACGATTGGCAAACTTGCCAAGAAATTTCAGAGTCAAAACCTGGAAGTGATGTTGGCTGCAGGTGACACTTTCAGGGCTGCGGCAGTAGAGCAGTTACAAGTTTGGGGTGAACGCAATAACGTGCCTGTTGTGGCGCAAGCCAGTGGAGCCGATAGTGCTTCGGTGATATTTGACGCCTATCAATCTGCCAAGGCCAGGCAGGTGGATGTACTCATTGCCGATACTGCTGGACGTTTACACAACAAAGACAATCTCATGAATGAATTGGAGAAGATTGTCCGGGTACTGAAGAAGCAAGATGACCGATTACCAGACGAGACATTACTGGTACTGGATGCAACCACCGGCCAGAATGCACTGAGCCAGGCGGAAAGCTTTCATGCTGCAACGAATCTATCAGGAATCGCACTCACTAAACTCGATGGTACGGCAAAAGGGGGAGTAGTATTCGCAATTGCGAAGAAGCTCGGATTGCCGATCCGGTTCATTGGCGTTGGTGAGCAAGTCGATGACTTGCGTCCATTTGATGCCAAACAATTTATTTCTGCTCTTTTTACAGAGTCCTAGTCTTATCAGCAGCGCGCATGATCAGGTTTGACAATGTCACCAAGCAATATGTCAGCGGCCAGAATGCGCTAAGCGCTGTTTCATTTGAAATTGCCAAAGGAGAGATGGCATTTGTTACCGGCCATTCCGGAGCCGGCAAAAGCAGTTTGCTCAAACTCATTCTTGCCTCTGAAAAATCCACCAGCGGAAATGTAATCGTTAACGGTTCAGATCTCGGCAAATTAAAAAAGAGAGACATTCCATTTTTACGCCGCCGTATTGGCTCGGTGTTTCAGGACCACCAATTACTTCAGGACAGGACTGTAGCCGACAACGTTGCGTTGCCATTAGACATTAGTGGCTTCGACAGAAGAGATGCCCAACGCCGGGTGCGTGCAGCGCTGGATAAGGTCGGCCTGTTGGGAAAAGAAAAACAATACCCGGCAGCACTATCGGGAGGCGAACAACAACGAGTTGGCATTGCCCGGGCGGTGGTCAATCGACCCGCAATAATTCTGGCGGACGAACCCACTGGCAACCTGGACCCGGAGCTGTCTGCGGAAATCATGGCGGTGTTCGAACAGTTCAAGAGCGTGGGAGTGAGTTTGCTCATCGCCAGCCATGACATCTCACTCATTAATCGCATGGACTACCGCACCCTGATCTTGAAAGAAGGGCAATTAATCGGCGATAGCGGTCGGGGAGAAAGCTGATGCAGGCCTCGACAAACCAGGGGAAAAATCGCAAAAATCCGTCAAAATTCACGAAAACCCTGGGAAATCACCGAAAAGATGCAGTAAGTAGCCTGGTACGAATGGCCCGATCGCCACTATCGAGCATCATGACTATCGTTGTAATCGCCGCAGCACTGCTGCTGCCCTCGCTACTCTTTTCCCTGAATGCCAATATTTCCCAGTTGCTGGCCCAATTTCAGAATAATGCCCGTATCGTACTGTACTTGAGTGAAACCACTGATGATGTCCGTGGCAGGGAAGTAAGTGAGAACTTGCTTGCTTATAATGACATAGGTTCAGCGACATTTGTTTCAAGTGAGGAGGCATTGCAGGATTTTAGTAGTGCTGCCGGTTTTACCGACATTGTGGCTGGTCTCGACGAAAATCCACTGCCTGCGTCAATTGTTATTACACCGAATCTCGACGCCCTGGATCGCCTGGATCGCCTGGCGGAAACCCTGGAAATCTTGCCCGAGGTGGATTTAGTCCAAGTGGATAGCCAGTGGTTGCGCAGGCTTGCTGAGATTTCCGATCTCATTGAGCTAGTGGCCCGTATTCTGGGGTTTATAGTGATATTGAGCCTGTGTTTTATCGTCGGTAATACGGTACGGCTGCACATCGAAAATCGCCGGGATGAAATACGCATCATCAAGTTGGTTGGAGGCACTCACGGCTATATCGCCCGCCCATTCCTTTATACCGGGCTTTTTTATGGAATCATCGGGGGAATTCTGGCTGGTCTCTTGCAGGCCGCAGTATTCCTGAGCTTTAGCGATTCCATCGCAACCATCGCCAGTCTATACGACAGTAATTTTCGGCTGCCTTTGCTGACGCCGGGAAGCCTGCTTTCCCTCGCTCTCGCCGGTGGGTTCATGGGCTGGATCGCAGCCGTGGTCGCAGGCTACAGGCATATCGGGGCTATAAATCCTTAAGCCATCACAGTTGCTCGTTCTATAGGGCTTTACATCTCCCACCAATACTGGAAAATGCGCTTCCCGCTGTGATTTTTGGGCCTTGAAAATCGGGAATCCTAACCCCAGTTACAATTTAGGTGCAGATCAAGGAATCTGGCGAGTAGTGGTGGCACACTGGGAATTAGGGAAAATTCCGCTACAGCCCAGTAAATGCGGGCGCTGCCAACAGCCGATAAATGGCGAAATGAACGATAAAATGCTAAAATAGGGTCTTATCCGTTGCGTCAAAACAGGCGCAATTCGATGAAGAGGCAATAGAAAGAACTATTCATGAGCACAGCTAAAGAATTACAAGTAATTGATCCAAGCACGCCGGGTCGCGATTTAACCGCGTATATAGCGTCAGTAAACAGCATTGCTGTGCTGACACCCGAGCAGGAGCGAGAACTTGCCAATCAGTACTACTACGATGACAACGTGGATGCAGCTCGCCAGTTGGTAATGGCGCATCTTCGTTTCGTTGTGCACATGGCAAAATCCTATTCAGGCTACGGCCTTTCCCAGGCAGATTTAATTCAGGAAGGAAATGTTGGCTTGATGAAAGCGGTGAAACGCTTTAATCCTGAAGTCGGAGTACGCCTCGTTTCGTTCGCTGTACATTGGATCAAAGCGGAGATGCACGAATACATTTTGCGCAACTGGCGAATCGTTAAGATCGCAACGACCAAGGCGCAAAGAAAACTATTCTTTAATCTGCGCAGCTCTAAAAAACGTCTTGGCTGGTTAAACAACGAAGAAGCAAAGGCGATGGCCGAGGATCTTGGTGTAGATGAAAAAGTTGTGCGGCAGATGGAAGGCCGAATGGCTTCCTACGATATGGCTTTCGATGCCGAACCAGACAGCGATGAAGATGCAGTATATCGCGCCCCGGCATTCTACCTGGAAGATCAAAGCTCAGACCTGGCGCAAAATGTTGAAGAGGCGGAGTGGGAAGAAGTTACCAACGCCAGTTTGCAATTAGCCATGGACGAACTGGACGATCGCAGCCAGGATATTTTAAAGAGCCGATGGTTAAGCGATGAGAAATCTACCTTGCACAATCTGGCTGATAAATATGGCGTATCGGCAGAAAGAATTCGCCAGCTTGAAAAAAATGCCATGAACAAGATTAAGGCCCATATGGAAGCCTGATCTCCGAACACGAAAAAGCCGCGCATTAGTCGCGGCTTTTTTTGCCAGCTAAAACTCTACAATCTCTCCCATGCCTAAACGATTATTGCTCTTTGCCGCCATTAATGGGTTTCTTGCTGTCAGCCTGGGGGCTTTTGCCGCACACGGACTTGAATCCATTATGGCAGCAGATTTATTAGAAACTTTCGGCACCGGTGTGGATTATCACATGTACCATTCACTGGCCCTCTTGGGAACAGCAGCGCTGGCCTTTCAGTTTCCTGAAGAAAAGTTACTGGGGCTGGCCGGAACCCTTTTCCTGCTTGGTATACTCTTTTTTTCCGGTAGCCTCTACGTGTTGGGCTTGAGTGGCTTGCGCTGGTTAGGCGCGATTACCCCAATCGGTGGCATCTTTTTCCTGGCGGCCTGGGCAACGCTAATTCGGCTCGCCTTCAAATCTGGAACACGGGCATAATATTTCCCATGGAAATCACAGTGAATGGTGATCAACAAGTCATTGCGACAGCCTCTTCGCTTCAGGACTTACTAGAGTCATTGCAAATGACTCGTGGTCGAATTGCTGTCGAATTGAATGGCGAAATCGTTCCGAAAAGCTCCTTTCAGCAACACTTACTCAAAGACGGCGACAAGATTGAAATCGTTCAGGCAATCGGTGGCGGCTAGTCAAATACTATACGGATGGAAGTAATGGATCAGAATGAAGACAAGCCTCTACAAGTTGCGGGCAAGAGTTATCAGTCACGCCTGATTATTGGCAGTGGCAAATACAAGGATTTCGATGAAAACCTGGCTGCACTTGAAGCCAGCGGTGCCGAGATGATTACGGTCGCAATTCGACGGGTTAACCTGGGCCAGAATGCCGACGAGCCCAGCCTGTTGGAAGTAATTTCACCCGAAAAGTTTACAATCCTGCCCAACACCGCAGGGTGCTATACAGCAGATGATGCAGTTCGTACCTGTCGCATGGCGCGGGAGCTTCTCGATGGACACAAATTGGTTAAGCTGGAAGTACTGGGTGATCAGACTACCCTGTACCCGAATGTTACTGAGACACTTTCTGCCGCCGAAACGCTGGTGAAAGAAGACTTCGATGTGATGGTTTATACCAGCGATGACCCCCTGGTAGCGAAACGCCTGGAAGAAATTGGTTGCATTGCGATTATGCCTTTGGGCGCGCCTATTGGTTCCGGGCTGGGCATTCGTAACCCCTATAACATTCGACTTATTCTGGAAAACGCCACGGTACCAATAATTGTCGATGCCGGCGTTGGCACTGCATCCGATGCTGCTATTGCCATGGAGTTGGGTTGTGATGGCGTACTAATGAATACAGCGATCGCAGAAGCACAACATCCAGTATTGATGGCTTCAGCAATGAAGAAAGGGGTAGAGTCCGGCAGGGAAGCTTTTCTCGCTGGGAGAATGCCACGCAGACTGTATGCCAGTGCTTCATCGCCTATCGATGGAACCTTTTTCTAGCACTTTGTTAGCCGCTTCAAGCTGAACCAACGTGGCCCCTGAATCTTCACAACAGAATCGTCCGGTTCGCAGTTATGTGGTCCGTTCCGGGCGCCTGACTGACTCTCAGCGCAAAGCCATCGCTGCACACTGGGATTCCCACGTCATTGAATTTAACAATGAGACACTGGATCTGGAGACACTGTTTCCCCAAGCTGCGCCGCTAACCGTGGAAATAGGCTTCGGGATGGGTGGCTCGCTGCTAAGCATGACACAACAAGACTGGCAGACGAATTTCCTTGGTATCGAAGTACATAAACCGGGTTTGGGTAAAGTGCTGCACGAGATTGAGGCCAATGGCCTGCATAACCTGAAGCTTATTTGTCATGACGCCAAAGATGTATTTGAGCACGGGCTAGGCGAAAACAGTCTTGATCGCATCAACATCTTTTTTCCTGACCCATGGCCCAAGAAACGTCATCACAAGCGCCGCTTGATTCAACCCGAGTTCGTAAGTCTACTGTCCAGTAAACTCAAATCGGAAGGAAGTCTGCACCTGGCCACGGATTGGGAACCCTATGCCGAACACATGCTAGAAGTACTGGAAGCATGCCCGAGCCTTTACAACAAGATGGGCGAAGGAAGCTTTTGGGAAAATCCTGCGCGACCCCCTACAAAATTCGAAGCCCGGGGAAGGCGTCTGGGTCATGGTGTTTGGGATTTGTTGTTTGCCAAAGCCGCCAGTTAGTCGAACCAGAAACGGTGTTCGTGGGTCTTTAACCAATCGATGTAATGCTCGTAGTCTGGGCAGATAGACCCAACCAGATTCCAGTACTGACGAGAATGATCCATGTGAATCATGTGGCACACTTCATGGGTAATCATGTAATCGATAATGCTGTAAGGAGCGAGCATGATTAGCCAGTTGTATTGAAGGATTCCCTGGGAAGTGCAATGACCCCACTTGGATTTGGTTTTGCGCAGCTTAATTTCTTTGATTTTTTTGTCGACGCCCAGGTATTTGGCCAATCCCCTTGCCCGGGGAATGATGTACTCACTGGCTTTATCGATTAAATAGTCTTCAACCTGGACTTTAGCCTTGGCGGCATTGAGCTTGTGACCCTGAATGATGAACTTGTCGCCATTTATAAGAACTCTTTGCTTGCGTCCTTCTTTAAAAACAATGGTCAATTCCCTGGCGCGATAAAAAATCTTGCCTCCTTTCTCAATTTTGAGCGTCTCTCGTTCCAGCTGCAGTTCTTCCTGCAGGCGCTCCTGGATCCAATCATGATTATTCTCAATAAACTCATCAACTTCGGCGTTGGATGCCCTCCAGGGGCAGCGCACGACTACTTTTTGCTGTTTTATATAGAGCGCCAGGGTCTTACGCCTGCTGCGCAGTACTTCGCACTGTATAGGCTGGTAGGGTTGTTTACTTCCCGCACCTATATTTAGATGAACGATCTTGGTTCTAGCCATCTTGGCTTTGTTTCCTTGCTATAAGACTCGCCACTGCTCTTGTTGGATCAGGTTTAAGCCCTTCGAAATAATCGATAATTTCCCAACCTTCAAAGGCATCCAGGAGCTCATTCTGTTTGAGCAGATAGTCCGGATTCGAAGGCCTGCCAAATTTTGCCTGTTGCACTGTGAATGTCTCGTAAAAGATCAGCCCGGCTTTAGTAATTACTTGTTTTATGCCGGGCAGCAATGGCCTGTGCAAATAATTAAAAACCAATACTGCACCGAAGTGCTTACCATCGAGTGGATTTGACCCCTCTTGTTCTAGATCGACTTCCCAACACTCATAGTCCGTGCTTACTGAACCATCACGCCTGAGTCGTTCAACCGAGCTCTCTACTGCGTTTAGCGCTGCTCTGTTATTGTCTGCAAAAGTTACTGCGATATTGTTTTGCAGTAGAAATAATCCGTTTCTGCCATTTCCGCAGGCTAAATCCAGCACTCCATGATCACCAATCGAAGAATCAAACAGCGATATGTTGTCCACCAGTAGCTCGGAAGCGCTGGCGATTGAATGTGACATGGATTACCGGATAATACGCTGAAAGAATGCATCCAAAGCAATGCGTAAAATAAGTGAAAGTATTTCTCTGTACAACAATTTTTTATCTAAAAAATTTTATTCATTGTCGCATCGAGTTTTCACTAATCTATAAACACAATAAGTGGCTCTGGCTATCGTTCATGTCTAACAGCTTGCAAGAAAAAGACCGCCTTTTTACGGAGCATCGCCTACCAGGTGATTTTGTGTTTGATGAAAAAGTGGCAAGTGTTTTCGAAGACATGATTAACCGGTCCATACCAGGTTACAGCACGATTATTGCGATGATCGGCGTATTGGCGGAGCGGTATTATCAGGAAGGCACCGATATTTATGACCTGGGTTGCAGTTTGGGAGGCGCAAGCTTCTCAGTATTGGAACACTTAAAGGGCGGGTCTTGCGCGATTAGAGCCATCGACAATTCGGCTGCCATGATTGAACGGCTCGAGCAGAAGAAGCTGCAATTTGGGGAAGCGGGTCAACAGATTAGCTGCCACTGCGCAAACATCCAGGACTCTGACATTCGCGACGCCTCTGTGGTCATACTTAACTTCACCTTGCAGTTCCTCGCAACCGAAGAACGGGGGACATTGATCGAGAAAATTTACCAGGGCATGAAACCTGGAGGGATACTCATAGTCTCAGAAAAAATTGTGTTCGCTGATGAACATCTCAACGAGCTACTTATCGACTCCTATCATCAGTTCAAGGAAAACATGGGCTATAGCAAGTTGGAAATTAGTCAGAAACGAACTGCCCTGGAAAATGTTTTGATCCCGGAAACATTGGATGACCATAGGCAACGAATTCTGGATGCAAAATTTGGCGCTTTCGAGGTTTGGTTTCAGTGTTTCAATTTTGCCTCCATGATCGCCATTAAGTAGTCACTAACCATGGACTATAGTGATCTTAAGGGCTCTCTCGCTGGCACGAAACTGGAGTCGCTACTCGCCTTTACCGATTCGGCCTTTCTTGAGCAACTGACCCACGGGGACTTCCCTCGTTGGCGTCAACATTTGTCGAAATTTCCCACCATCAAAGTTGCTGATTGCGATTTTGGCAAGATGGTCAGGTTCGGCCGAAGTGATGACATCGATGATGACAGCAGCGGCTTCCTGAAACAGTTATTGTTGGACATGGTGCCCTGGCGCAAAGGCCCTTTCGAAGTCCTGGGCATTCCCATCGACACCGAGTGGCGCTCGAATTTGAAATGGGATCGGGTTAGGAATCAAATAGACCCATTAGCAGGCAAAACAGTGCTGGATGTAGGTTCTGGCAATGGCTACTACGGCTTCCGTATGCTCGCACATGAACCTGAGCTGGTCATTGGAATCGATCCCCACCTCGCCTATGTCGCGCAGTTCTGGGCATTAAAACAGTTTGCTCCCGGGCTACCCCTGTCAGTTCTTCCCTGTGCCCTGGAACAGCTTGCTCAACCGCTACACGCATTCGATACCGTTTTCTCGATGGGTGTGATCTATCACCGTCGCTCTCCCATCGATCATTTAAAACAGTGTCATCAATGCCTTGCCCCTGGTGGTCAACTCGTGCTGGAAACCCTCTATGTTGATGGGCCTGCCGGTTACTCTTTAATCCCTGACAAAAAATATGCCCGCATGTCGAATGTGTGGTTTGTACCCAGCATCGGCACCTTGGAGCAGTGGTTATTACGTTGTGGTTTTACAAATGTAGAAGTCATTGATGAGTCAACAACAACTTCAAAAGAGCAGCGCAAAACCGAATGGATGCCCTTTGCTTCTTTTGAAGATGCCATCGATAAATTAGACTCAACGAAAACAATAGAAGGATTACCTGCCCCAAAAAGAGTTGTTGTATTAGCTAACTCTTTTGGCTAACACTTAAAAAGGGGTCAAGCCTCCTTTATATTCATTAAAAACTAATTGCAATTGCAGTGACACACGAGTGTTTCGCACTGTGTTTTTCGGCTTAAAACAAATTCCCTCGTATCAAGCCTAATTGTGTTGACGCACTTGCCTAATTACGCTAGTTATACGCCTTGATCCATAAAGGGTCAGCTCTAATTCTATCCATTTAAACAATTGAGAATAAAAGATGGCCAGACCTCTTCGAATTGAATATCCAGACGCGGTTTACCATGTTTCAAACTATGGTTTGGATAATCAACGCGTATTTCCATCTGCAAAATACTTCGATGCCTTCTTGGAAGGACTAGGAGAAACTTGTTCGCGATTGAATGTTGAAGTTCACGCATTCTGTTTGTTACGCGATCGATACCATTTGGTAATCAAGACGCCTGAGGCGAATCTTTCCAGGTTCATGCGCCAGGTTGATGGCTTGTACACACAACAATACCAGCGCATGAAGCGTAGCGATGGCTCTTTGTTTAAAGGGAGGTATAAGGCAGTTCTGGTCCAGGCAGAAAACTATCTGCTGCCACTCTCTCGTTTCATTCATTCGAAAGTTAAGTCTTCGGAATTGAATAAATATCCGTATAGCAGTTACACATATTTCACGCGTAAGGCCAAGCCTCCTGCCTGGTTTAATCGTGATGACACCTTGAAGCAACTGCGGGTTGCCGCTGCCAAGCGTGCTACCGCCTATAAAAAATATGTTGCTGCTGGTGTAGATGAGGAAATGGGGCATTTTTATGGGAAGAAAAATCTTTCTTCCATTATGGGCGATAGCAAATTCACGAAGGCAGCACAAAGAAAGAGGTCTGCCACCTCTGTACGTGGAGTCTCAAGGGGTGCGAATGCGAAGTGGCGCCCTTCTTGTAAACAAATTATTGCAGCGGTTGCGAAACAATTTAAAGTATCCGAGGCCAGCATATATAAAGCAGCACGTGGGCCCGGTTCCAAAAATGTTCCGCGCTGGGTGGCCATGTATCTTTGTCAGGAGCTTTCTGCAGTGACACTGCAAGCCATTGCCAAGCTATTTAAGCTGAAACGCTATGGTACGGTTTCAACTACCGTGGGTAAGCTGAAAAAGGAATTTGAAGAAGATCCAAAGGTATTGGCTGCAACTGAGAAATTGACGAGGCAGTTAAGCCGGGGCAAATAGGAAAACCTTAAGCACAAAAAAGCCGGTGTACCTGCTTTAGATACACCGGCTTTTATTTGAACTAAAAAACTACTTAATCTTGGATTCTTTATAAACTACATGCTTGCGAACAACGGGATCGTATTTCTTGATCTCCATCTTGTCCGGCATGGTTCGCTTGTTCTTGTCTGTCGTGTAGTAGTGTCCAGTGCCCGCACTCGAAACTAACTTGATCTTATCTCTCATTGTTCGCTCCCTACTCTCTCGATTAGACCTGAACGCCTTTAGCGCGGATATCGGCTAATACTGCGTCAATGCCCAATTTGTCGATGATCCTCATTCCCTTGGTAGACACACGGAGTTTCACAAATCGCTTCTCCGACTCTACCCAGAATCGGTGACTGTGAATGTTCGGTGAGAATCGACGACGCGTTTTATTGTGCGCGTGTGAAACATTGTTTCCTGTAACCGGCTTCTTGCCCGTTACCATACAAACCCTAGACATTGTCCTGCCTCGTACTTTCGAATGCTTTGAATTACTCGACCCGGGGGAGGAATTTGCGTCTTCAGCCAGGGCCCAAAAAAGAGCTGCGTTTTATACCAGAACACCCCTACAATAGCAAGGTGATCACGCTGTTTAAGCAATCGGAATTGAAGAGCTACACCCCTTTGTTTACGGCGATTTCAGGGCTTATAACAAGGCCCTTTCCGTCATGGAGGTGACTTCATTTTGTCCCACCACCAGATGATCCAGTACCCGCACATCGATTGCTTCCAGAGCACGCTTTAGTTTGGCAGTGATGGCGATATCGGCCTGACTCGGCTCGGCGACCCCGGATGGATGGTTGTGTGCCAGAATGATTGCTGCCGCATTATGCTGCAAACAGCGTTTGACGACTTCCCGCGGGTAAACGGCAGCTCCATCGATGGTTCCCTTGAACAGCTCTTCGAATGCCAATACCTGATGCTGGGTATTGAGAAATATTCCGCAAAACACTTCTATTTCGTAGCCATAAAATTTGTGCTGCAGAAATTCACCGGCAAGGGTTGTGTTAGTAAGTGTTTCCTTACTTATTATTTCCTGTAATTTCTGGCGCGAACCAAGTTCATGGATAGCCTGCAGCTTGCAGATCTTGGCCGACCCCATGCCGGTAATTGTCTCCAGTTCACTGGCTTTTGCGGTGAAAATACCGGCCAGGTTGCCGAATCGCTGCAGTAATTCTCTTCCCAGGTCTAATGCCGTTTGCCGCTGGTGGCCTGCAGACAGAATGACAGCCAGTAATCCTGCGTCAGATAAGCTGACAGCTCCGAAAGCCTGCATTTTTTCTCTCGGTCTTTCCACGGTAGGCCAGGTTTTTATGGTCATAGGAAGATTCAGGGGCTGTAATGGGAAGCATCAGCCTAGCTGAGCAGCTCGAAAATGGCTTAATTTCCCGGCAAATTGCGTCGGCACAGGTGAGCTGCTAGTCTACCCCTCCTTGTTTTCATGCCCGATATTTCAACGGTTTCCATGTTAAGCCTCACTAACAAGCGTGTACTTCTCGGTATCACTGGCGGCATCGCCGCCTACAAATGTGCCGAGCTAAGCAGGCTCTTCGCCAAGGCCGGCGCAGAAGTGCGCGTGGCTATGACCAGGGCAGCTACAGAATTTATAACGCCTCTAACTATGCAGGCGCTTTCCGGTAATCGCGTTTCATTAGATTTGCTCGATACCGAGGCCGAAGCTGCGGTGGGACATATTGAGCTGGCACGTTGGGCGGACCTGGTGTTGGTAGCGCCGGCAACGGCTGACTTTATTGCCCGGGTAACTCACGGACAGGCCGACGATATTCTTTCTACTTTGGTCCTCGCTACCAACGCACCCATAGCCATAGCGCCCGCAATGAATCAGGCCATGTGGGCAGATTCCGGTACCCAGGCAAATCTGCAATCACTTAATGAAAGGGGCTTTCATATATTTGGTCCCGGCGAAGGCGAACAGGCCTGTGGTGATGTTGGTCTCGGTCGCATGTTGGAGCCCGAACAATTAATTGAACACAGTGCAGCGCTGTTTGATGTCGGTGAGCTTGCAGGTCTGCGCTTCGTAATTACCGGCGGGCCTACACGGGAAGCGATTGATCCTGTGCGATTCATTACCAACCACAGTTCTGGAAAGATGGCATATGCCCTGGCCCAGGAAGCCGCAGCTGCTGGTGCAATGGTAACCCTTGTTAGCGGTCCCGTTAATTTACCCCCGCCGGAATCGGTTCAATTGTTAGATGTAGAAAGCGCGGAAGAGATGCTGGCGGCTGTAATGGAAAATATCGGGGGAGCCAGAGTCTTCATCGGAGTAGCAGCTGTTGCTGACTATCGACCCAAGCTCCAGGCTGAAGAAAAAATAAAGAAAGACAGCGAAGACTTAACTCTCGAACTAATAAAGAACCCCGACATCATTAGTGAAGTTGCAAAATTGGAATCCAAGCCTTTTGTTGTTGGCTTTGCGGCAGAAACTAATTCCATTGTTGAGAATGGTAAAGAGAAACTGAAGAACAAAAATCTGGACCTGCTATTCGCAAACAATGCGACTGAAACATTTAACAGCGATTCAATCTCCGTTACGGCGATTGCCCCGGATAACGAATTTGAGATAGCAACGGCAAACAAAAACGTTGTTGCCAGAGAAATGCTCAAGCTCATCGCGGAAAAAGTTAAGGACTGAGTAAGCAACATGAATGCAATACCGCCTTCGATATTTCGCGCGTATGACATTCGCGGTGTTGTAGACGAGCAGTTGTCGGAAGAAAGTGTCGAATTAATTAGCAGGGCAATTGGCAGCGAAGCTCTGGACAACGGAATTGACTCTCTCCTGGTTGGATTCGATGGAAGACTTTCCAGCCCTTCTCTATCTAAAGCTTTGATCGCTGGATTGCGTACAGCGGGCTGTAATGTGGTTAATCTCGGTTTAATCCCTACTCCACTTTTGTATTTTGCTACCCATGTCAGCAGCTTTGACTCTGGCGTAATGTTGACCGCAAGCCACAACCCTGCCAATTACAACGGCTTGAAGATTGTATTTAAGCAAGCATGCCTGGCTGACAATCAGATTCAGCAGATTCGTGAGCGAATCGATATGGGACAATTAAGCAGTGGGGATGGCAGCTACCAGGAACTGGATATAAAAGAGACTTATATAGAAGACGTTGCCGCAAGAATTCATTTAAAGAAGAAACTAAAGATAGTAATTGACTGCGGCAACGCAGTACCTGCTGCAGTAGCACCGAAACTTTTTACAGCCCTGGATTGCGAAGTATTGCCACTCTATTGCGACATAGATGGAAATTTTCCTAATCATCATCCTGATCCAACTATTCCAGAAAACCTGGCTGCATTAGCAAGCAAAGTAACGGAAAGCAATGCAGATCTCGGTATAGCTTTTGACGGCGATGGTGATCGGCTTGGCATTGTAAGCAACAAAGGCGAATTTGTAGACGCCGATAAAATGTTAATGCTTCTGGTTGAAAATATTCTGCCGGGCTATACCGATGCACCTGTTGTTTTCGATGTTAAGTGCAGCAATTCCCTGGCAAACAAGATTGCTGAATTTGGTGGAAGGCCTGTTATGCATCGTAGTGGCCATTCCTTTATGAAACAGAAAATGCAGGAAACCGGTGCTCCCCTGGGTGGCGAATTTGCAGCACATATATTTCTAAAGGATCGTTGGTTCGGTTTCGATGATGGCATTTATACTGCTGCCAGGATTGTAGAAATATTGAGTTCTCTCGATGAAAGTTCGAGTGACGTATTCGCGCTTTTTAGCTCGACAGTAACTACTCCAGAGATAAAGCTCAATGTAGCTGAGGATAAAAAGTTTGGATTAGTGGAGCGATTGCTGGATTTGGCAGATTTCCCCGATTGCAAACTCATAACATTGGATGGCTTGAGAGTTGAGTTTGATGATGGTTGGGGCCTGGTACGTGCTTCTAATACCAGCCCGGCTTTGCTATTGCGCTTTGAAGCAAAAAACAATGAGAAGCTAAATGAAATTAGAACTGCGTTTAAAGCACTCATACATCGTGCAGATAACAGTATTGATTTGAATTTTTAGTATCAACAATGTCCCTGACTATTAACAGAGCCAAAAAAATTGCGAAGGTTTTAACCGAAGCACTGCCCTATATTCAAAAGTTTATAGGTCGCACCGTCGTTGTTAAGTACGGCGGCAATGCCATGGTTGATGAGTCTTTAAAACAAAGTTTTGCCAGAGACATTGTGCTAATGAAACTGGTAGGTATGAACCCCATTGTCATACACGGTGGTGGACCGCAGATTGGCAGTGTCCTGGAACAGTTAAACATCGAATCCAAATTCGTAGACGGTTTACGGGTAACCGATAGCCAGACCATGGATGTCGTGGAAATGGTACTGGGTGGCCTGGTCAATAAGGAAATCGTCAACCTGCTTAACAAAAACCAGGGAAAAGCCGTTGGGGTCACCGGTAAAGATGGTAATCTAATTCGAGCAAAGAAGTTAAAACTGCGACGCAAGAGCGCCAAATTGACTGACGAAATAGTCGACATAGGTCATGTCGGTGAGGTCGTGAGTATAAATACCGAGGTGCTCGAAGTGATGAAGGACAGTGATTTCATCCCGGTGATTGCTCCAATCGGTACCGATGAATCCGGCGCGAGCTATAACATTAATGCCGATTCAGTCGCTGGAGAAATTGCCAAAGTACTGAATGCCGAGAAGCTGATATTGCTCACTAACGTGGAAGGCGTAAAGAACAAGAAAGGTGAGGTGTTAACCGGATTGAGTTTGAAACAAGTTGCCAAGCTAATTGCCGATAAGACCTTACAAGGAGGCATGTTGCCCAAGGTGCAGTGCGCAATCGAAGCTCTTAAGGGCGGTGTTAACAGCGCTCACATTATCGATGGCCGAGTTGAGCATGCCGTGCTTCTTGAAATCTTTACCGACGAAGGGGTGGGCACCTTGATCCGCAAGAATGGATCCAACAAGAAAAAAGCGGCTGTAAAAAAGAAGAACTAAGTCTGTTTGAACCTTAGATAACACGGGAATCAATTCTCGATGGAAACCGGAAATAAAACTTCGCGCAAAGATCAGATCCTGCAGGCCCTGGCGCGCATGCTGGAAGCTTCCCCCGGCGAACGGATTACAACGGCGGCCCTGGCCAAAGAGGTAGGGGTTTCAGAAGCGGCCCTTTACCGGCACTTCCCTAGTAAGGCGCGGATGTTTGAAGGGCTTATCAAATTCATCGAAGAAACGCTGTTCCTGCGGATTTCAAGAATCCTTAATGAAGAAAGCAGTACTGAAGAACGTTGCCACAAGATTCTTACATTGCTCTTAACTTTCTCTGCCAAAAATCCTGGCATGACCCGATTGCTTACCGGTGATGCTTTGGCTGGAGAAACTGAACGACTGCGGGCTCGAATCGTACAATTTTATAGCCGATTGGAAGCGCAGCTAAAACAAATTTTAAGAGAAGCCCAGATTAGAGAAAATCTAAAACCGACTATCTCGCCTGCAGCCCTGGCGAATTTGCTGCTGGCATCTGCAGAAGGCAGATTGGTTCAGTTCGTGCGCAGCGAGTTTGAACAATCTCCTTTGGAGAATTGGGATCTTCAGTGGGAGTTCTTGAGTAAGAACTTACTGGCTCCTTTCTCAGCTCCCAGCGCAGCAACCGGATAAGACCCGCTTTTAAATTACCTAGACGCCGTATTCTTCCCGGTAGGCCGCTACCGCACCCAGATATTTTTGCAGCGCGCTATCACTTGTCGACTCAAGATAATCGATGATGTTTTGTAAGTTAATGATGTTAGTAACAGAAATCTGGTAAGTCTGTTCGATCTCCTGAATAGCAGATAATTCTCCTGTGCCCCTTTCCTGTCTGTCCATGGCAACGGCAATGCCACTTAACTCCGCGTTAT
Source organism: uncultured Pseudohongiella sp. (assembly GCA_964616225.1). Lineage (GTDB taxonomy): Bacteria > Pseudomonadota > Gammaproteobacteria > Pseudomonadales > Pseudohongiellaceae > UBA9145. The sequence goes on along the minus strand of CAZTTE010000001.1, from coordinate 96,695 downwards.
TACTTTGCAGGATTTCTACAGCTTCGCGAATCGCAGTGCCAGCAGTTATAACATCGTCTATTATCAAAACCCTTCCCTGTAATTCTGCTCCTACTATCACCCCTCCCTCGCCATGATCTTTCGCTTCTTTTCGGTTAAAACAATAAGGCTTGTTCATTCCGTGATTGTTGGCGAGTGCAATAGCTGTTGCAGAGACTAAAGGTATTCCTTTGTAAGCAGGTCCGAACAGCACTTCGAATTGCTGATTTGAATCAGCAATTGCTGCTGCATAGCATTTTGCCAGGAAAGCAAGTTTCTCTCCGGTATTAAATAAGCCGGCATTAAAAAAGTAAGGGCTCACCCTGCCTGACTTTAATGTGAATTCACTAAATCTTAGAATTTCATTATCGAGAACAAATTCTAGAAACTCTGATTGAAAATCTTGCATCCTAATTCCTGTTAGTAATTCACTTGCCTAATGCGGTTGCTTGTTCGGTAATAAGTGATTTTATTCCGCCCTCCGCAAGGCTAACCATTTGCAATAACTGGTCATGGGAAAAATCGCCATCTTCTCCCGTACCTTGCAGCTCTATAAATCCACCGGCCTCGGTCATTACGATATTCATATCCGTTTCGGCATTGGAGTCTTCGATGTAATCAAGATCCAGAACAGACTGACCCTTGTAAATTCCAACTGATACCGAGGCAATTAACTGTTTGAAAGGTGAAGCGCTTAGCAGGTTTTTTGAGAGCATATAACTAATGGCATCATGCAATGCAACGCAGCCCCCGGTAATCGAAGCAGTACGTGTACCGCCATCTGCTTGTATAACATCGCAGTCAACTTTCACTGTGTGCTCACCCATTGCTTGTAAATCTATAGCTGCCCTTAATGAGCGGCCGATCAAGCGTTGAATCTCCAGGCTTCGCCCCGATTGCTTGCCCCTGGCCGCCTCTCGATCCATCCGGGTTCCGGTAGACCTAGGCAGCATGCCGTATTCAGCGGTCACCCATCCCTGGCCAGATCCTTTCAAGAAACGCGGTACTGATTCTTCGACGGTGGCATTGCACAATACCTTGGTTTCACCAAATTCAACCAGGACTGAGCCCTCTGCATGTTTCGTATAATTTCGGGTGATTTTGATCGGCCTTAACTCAGCGGGGCTACGATTACTCGGGCGCAAAGATTCTGACATTGATTGCAATTTCCAACTTTTAAAAGATGGGCGGATTATCCTCGAAATTACTTGTACTTGCGAGTAATCACAATAGTTGCAATGTTGCCTGTGTTTGATGGCGTATTGAGATAGAATAGCGGCTCTTTGAAATCGAGCTATTAACATGATGTTGAGTATGACTGCCTTTTCCAGGCAGCAACTGGATAAAGAGTGGGGTTCCCTAACATGGGAAATACGCTCGGTAAATCATCGCTACCTGGAGACCAGTGTTCGTCTGCCAGAGTCGTTTCGCGGATTAGAAAACATTGTCCGGGACGTCGTTAGAAAAAAACTCAATCGGGGCAAGGTGGAGTGCCAGTTAAGGTATCAATCAGTTGAGGTTGCCCAGACTGATATAAACCTGAATAAGGAACTCATAGAAAAACTAATCCGGGCTAACAATGAGATTAATCAAATTACCGATTTGGATAATCAACTAAGTGCAGCAGAAATTCTGCGTTGGCCCGGTGTTATCGCCAATCAGGATACCGATGCAGATACTATTGAAAAGGAAGCGATTGAGTTATTTACTGCTGCGCTCGATGATCTACTTAGCACCCGCGAAAGAGAAGGCGAGGCATTAAAAGGATTTCTAAATCAACGAATTGATTCAATCAGGGAAATTGTTGCCTCTATTCGGGAAAAAATGCCGGAGATTATTAGCGGGCAGCGCAAGAACTTATTGGACCGCCTGGAAGAATTAAAGGCAGATCTTGAACCTACCAGGTTAGAACAGGAAGTCGCAATTCTGGCACAGAAAGCAGACGTCGATGAAGAATTGGACCGGCTCGATTCCCATCTGGATGAAGTAAAAAGAGTAATCGAGTCTAATGGGCAAAAAGGGAGAAGATTAGATTTCTTAATGCAGGAATTAAATCGGGAAGCCAACACGCTTTCATCCAAGTCCATCGTAGTCGATACAACACTCGGTGCTGTTGAGTTGAAAGTGTTAATTGAACAAATGCGTGAGCAGATTCAAAACATAGAATAGATTTAGTACACGATGAGTAAAGGCAAGCTATTTATAGTTACAGCTCCCTCCGGTGCAGGCAAGACAACCCTGGTTAATAAGCTCATAAAGCAGGATGAGAAATTGCGCGTATCCATTTCTCATACCACGCGCCCGTCCAGACTAGGTGAGCAAGACGGCACCGACTATTACTTCATCGAGAAACCTGAATTCATGGGCATGCTATCTGATGGTGATTTCCTGGAGTCGGCTGAAGTATATGGGTATTACTATGGCACCTCACAGCTGTGGGTAAATCAGCAGCTCGACCAGGGGCTGGATGTCATCCTGGAAATCGATTGGCAAGGAGCTGAGCAGATTCGAAACCTGTATCCTGATGCCTGCTCCATTTTTATCCTGCCGCCTTCCATCGAAACCTTAAGCGCAAGACTTCAAAACCGCGCACAGGACGATAACGATACCATCGAGAGCCGTATGCAGCAGGCTAAGAGTGTCATCGAACATGTGGCTGAAGCAGACTACGTTGTGGTGAACGATGAATTCGATGTAGCTCTGGCGGAATTGCTGGCCATCGTCCGTACCCAGAGACTCACAGTTTCCACCCAGCAGGAAAACCTGAGCCAATTACTCTCCAGCCTTACTCGCGACTAGCTTTCCAGCTATTATCGGGTGATGCATTTTCAGCAGGAATTCTGTACAATCCCCGGTCCTTTCTAGGGGGATGCTTGGCCAGGCCAGCAATAGGAAATCCTTGATTTTCCTGGCTTTTTCAAACAAGCTAATCAACATAACGGTACAGTTTAAGGTTCTGAAATGGCAAGAATTACAGTAGAAGATTGTTTAGACAAAGTAGATAACCGCTTCGAGCTGGTAATGGTATCCAGCAAGCGCGCCCGTCAGCTTCAAATCGAAGGCAAGGATCCAATGGTTTCTGTCGACAACGATAAGCCTACCGTAATCGCTTTGCGGGAAATTGCCGACGGCCTGGTGAACGCCGAGATTCTCGTCGAGAAACCCAGCGTCGAATTGGAAGACGTTGAGGCAGAAATGGAAGGCTCTGCTGTGGCTTCCGGCGAAGAAGCTGCTCCCGTTATCGAACAGGAAGAACAACCCCCCGCTGAAAATTAGAGTACAGGAGTCGCGTCTTGCAAGTAGCTGCTTTAGACACAATCGACTCCCTCGCCGATGGCCTTTCCGATTATTTAGGAAGAGACCAGGTTAATAGCGTACGCCGCGCTTATTTTTATGCCGAACAAGCACACGACGGACAATTCCGTCGTAGTGGCGATGCCTACGTGACACATCCACTTGCAGTCGCTTCAATCTTGAGTGAAATGCACATGGACCATCAGAGTCTGATGGCTGCCATGTTGCACGACGTTATCGAAGACACTGGCATTACCAAAACTGCTATCAAATCGCAGTTCGGCAATACTGTTGCCGACCTGGTAGATGGCGTCAGCAAACTCAACAAGATTACTTTTAGTTCTCGCGCAGAGGCACAGGCAGAAAATTTTCAAAAGATGGCCATGGCTATGGCCAAAGATCTGCGTGTGATTCTGGTAAAGATTGCCGACCGTCTTCATAACATGCGTACTCTGGATGTATTGGCTCCGGACAAACGACGACGTATTGCCAGAGAAACCCTCGATATCTATGCGCCAATTGCTAATCGCCTGGGTATGAATAATGTACGAGTGGAATTTGAAGAGTTGGGATTTGCAGCGCTATACCCCATGCGCGCAAGAAGAATTTCCGCCGCTGTAAAAAGTATTCGAGGCAATCGCAAGGAAATCGTTAGTCAGATTCAAACTTCCCTGGAAGCCTGTCTTGAACGGGAAGGGTTGCCTGGCCGCACCATTGGTCGAGAGAAACATCTTTATAGTATTTACGAGAAGATGCGCAGCAAACGTAAATCCTTCTCTGAGATTATGGATGTGTATGCATTCCGAGTCATTGTTGATCGCGCCGATACCTGCTACCGCGTTTTAGGTGCAGTCCATAGTTTGTACAAACCGGTTCCCGGCCGCTTTAAAGATTACATAGCCATACCGAAAGCCAACGGCTATCAATCGCTTCACACCACATTGTTCGGCATGCACGGTGTACCCATCGAAATACAAATTCGTACCGAAGAGATGGAGGCCATGGCGAACAACGGTATCGCCTCTCACTGGTTATACAAATCCAGCGATGACTTGCCCAGCAACGCACACATTCGTGCCCGCGAATGGGTAAACGGATTACTGGAGATGCAAAAGCATGCCGGAAATTCGCTGGAATTTATTGAGAACGTAAAGATCGATTTATTCCCGGATGAGATCTATGTCTTTACACCAAAGGGCCAGATCTTCGAGTTGCCCGCTGGATCTACCGCAGTTGATTTCGCCTATGCGATTCATACAGATGTGGGGAATTCCTGTGTGGCCTGTCGCATCAGCCGCCGCCTTGCGCCATTGAGCGAACCACTGCAAAGCGGACAGACGGTAGAAATAATCACGGCACCCGGTACTCAACCTAACCCGGCCTGGTTAAGCTTTGTAGTTACAGGAAAGGCTCGCAGCAACATTCGACATTACCTGAAGAATCAAAAGCACTCAGAATCTGTTGCGCTGGGAAGGCGCCTGCTAAACAAAGCGCTGGCAGGTTTTGGTACTCAAATCGAATCAATTTCCGCTGAAAATTTTGATGCGGTTCTGCAACAAACCAACGTCAAAACAGTGGACCAGCTACTGGAAGAGATTGGTCTTGGTAATCACATGTCCTACATGATCGCCCAGCGCCTGGCGGCCCATAGCAATGTTGCTGCCGGTGAAGATCAAACGGACCCGGAGCAGCAAGGCACCCTGGCCATTCGCGGTTCCGAAGGTATGGTGATGAATTATGCGAAATGCTGCCACCCTATTCCCGGCGACCCGATTGCCGGTCACATCAGCTCTGGCAGAGGCATGGTCATTCATACCGACGATTGCAATAATATCGCCGATATTCGCGATAACCCGGAAAAATGTGTCGCGGTTACCTGGGATCCAGAGGTAGAAGGCGAGTTTTCCGTGGAGTTACGAGTAGAGCTGGAAAACCAACGCGGCATTATTGCGACCCTGGCAACTACTATCACCGGCGCGGAAGCCAACATCGAAAAAATAAGCACGGTTGAAAGAGATGCTCGCTTTAGCATTGTTAATCTTTCGCTCAATGTTAAAAATCGTGTACACCTGGCTCGAGTAATGAAGAGAGTGCGTTTGATTAAACCCGTTACCAAAGTAACTCGCGTTAAGAGCCGCAAGGTAAAGAAGACCATAAAGAGCACATTAGGAACTCATTAATGTCGAATAAAGAACCTGTTCAAACCACTGATGCGCCGGCGGCGATCGGTCCTTACTCTCAAGCAATTAAACGTGGTTCCCTGGTTTTCTTATCAGGTCAGATTCCTCTCGATCCAGGCACCATGGAATTAGCAGGAGCAGGAATCGAAGAACAAACACAACAGGTCTTTAGAAACTTGAGAGCAGTGGCCACCGCAGCCGGTGGTAGCCTGAATGACATCGTGAAGCTCACCATATTTCTTACTGACCTGAATGAATTTGCAACAGTGAATTCAATAATGGCTGAACATTTTTCCGAGCCCTATCCTGCGCGAGCAACTATCGAAGTCAGTGCACTTCCCAAAGGTGCAATTGTCGAAATAGAAGCGACAATGTCTTTGTGATCGTTTGTTCTTTTTCTTTTAAAGCCTGTTCTGATTTTTTTGATTTCTAGCGAGCTTAGCTAAAAGCCCATATACTCTGATTCAGGCTTTAATGCGCTGTTTTGCTATCTATGTCAAATCCTGCCCTGGATCAGATTTCCTTAACTAAACTAAAAGGAATTGGTCCCGCACTTGAAAAGAAGTTTAATCAGTTAGGTATTTTTAATGTACAAGACCTGCTGTTCCATCTGCCTTTTCGTTACGAAGACAGAACTCGAGTCCATCAAATTGGGAAAGTTCGCGTCGGTGAACATGTACAGCTGCAGGGGGAAATTCTATCCAGCAATATCCAGTTTGGACGCAGGCGAAGTTTACATTGTGTGATTCAGGACGAGACTGGATTTATCAGCCTGCGATTTTTCCACTTTAGTGCCGCTCAGAAACAATCCCTTGCCACCGGTAATTTGATCCGTTGCTACGGCGAAGTAAGAAGAGGCAGAACCGGGATGGAAATCTATCACCCGGAATACAAGATCCTCTCAGACTTCGATGAGGTACCAGTAGAAGATTCGCTTACACCTATTTATCCAGCCACTGAAGGTTTGCAGCAGGCCCGACTGCGGAATGTGATAGGCCAGGCCCTGGCATTAATGGAGAAATCTCCCGATGTACAGGACCATTTACCCGAGGAGTTGGTCAGGAAGCTGGAATTAGAGGGCCTGACTGACGCTATCCGCCTGTTACACAAACCGCCCATCGATGCACCCCTGAGCTGGATTAATGCCGGGATAAATCCCGGACAAAAGCGCCTGGCTTTCGAGGAGTTGCTCGCTCACCGACTGTGCATGCGTCGCCTCAGAGATTTTTCTAATCAGCAGCAGGCAGCGTGCCTGAGCGCTGATGACGAGCTGCTAACGCGCTACCTAAAGTCACTGCCATTCACTCTCACCAATGCGCAACAGCTTGCATATCAGGAAATAGCGCAAGACCTTAACGGCCTATGCCCGATGTTGAGATTGCTACAGGGCGATGTAGGGTCAGGAAAAACCGTGGTGGCAGCACTCACTGCATTACACGCTATCGGCAGTGGTTACCAGGCCGCCATAATGGCTCCGACTGAGATTCTTGCGGAGCAACATTTTCTGAATTTTGAGCAATGGTTTGCACCCCTGAATATTCGAGTTGGGTGGTTAAGCGGGAAAACCAAAGGCAATGCCCGTTCACAGCAATTACAGGAGTTAGCAAGCGGTCAATGCCAGCTCCTGATCGGCACCCATGCGCTGTTTCAAGACGAAGTTGAGTACAAGAACCTGGGCTTGATCATCATTGATGAACAACATCGATTTGGAGTCCATCAGAGGCTAGCACTGCGAGATAAAGCGGCCAGGAATTCCATCAATCCTCATCAATTAGTAATGACGGCGACTCCCATTCCACGAACCCTTGCCATGAGCGCTTATGCAGATCTTGATAGTTCTGTTATTAACGAGCTACCTCCCGGAAGAACACCGGTTAACACCGCCATCATTTCCAGTAACAAAAGAGATGAGGTCGTAACACGCATCGAAAATGCCTGTAAGGAAGGCAGTCAGGCTTATTGGGTTTGTACCTTGATCGAAGAGTCGGAAGCATTACAGTGCGAGGCAGCAGAAGCAACGGCAGAAAAATTACGCAAACAGATTCCTCAAATCGAAGTTGGTCTGATTCACGGCAGAATGAAGCCAAAAGAAAAAGTTGATGTTATGGCCCGTTTTAAAGAAGGTCATACTAATTTATTGGTCGCAACAACGGTTATCGAAGTTGGAGTAGACGTGCCCAATGCAAGCCTTATGGTTATCGAAAACCCGGAACGATTGGGTCTGGCACAACTGCATCAGCTCCGAGGACGTATTGGTCGTGGCAATATTCAAAGTCATTGCATACTTCTTTACCAGGCACCGCTGTCGGAAGCGGGCAAGCAGAGATTGACTGTTATGCGGGATAGTACCGACGGCTTCTATATTGCCGAGAAGGATTTAGAACTGAGGGGGCCGGGGCAAGTACTCGGCACACAACAAACTGGCATGATGACTTTTCGTGTCGCTGATATTGCGCGTGATGCACCCTTGTTAGATAGCGTAAAGGATGCGTCAGAGCTAATCCTACAAAATCATGGCGAAATCGTTGAGCCCCTTATAAGGCGCTGGCTTGGGCAACGGGAGCATTATGCAAATGTTTAACCGTCGCCGACTTTTTAATTCCAAATAAATTCCAAAATTTCCGCTTCAATCACTATTCCCCTTCTATACTGGATATATAAGTGAAATAAGAATTCAGGGCGCCGATCCTACAGCTGATTTGATTGGAATAAAACACGGAATCGGTGACGCTCCACTGGAAGAAGTCCCAGACTATCTTTACGAGCGCTATGAGCTTAGTGAAGAGCAGGTCAACCAGACTGTTGAGCTTGTCATCGAGTCTTCCGCTGAGATTAATACGATGGCATCTCATTTTCCTGGCTAGGGATAAGCACGGGCTCTATTTATCTATAAGAATTTCATGAATTTGGGTTTCTATCTCCCTTAGAAATCTTTTATGCTACGGGCTTATACCGAATTGTGGTTTCCCTGTAACACCAATCATGAATTCCCTCAGGCCAATCTTGCCAAAGCTTGTCAGCCGGTTTCGAGCTCAATTTCCAGAGCTTTACGAAAAACTGCCCGCCTTCGTTGAACTAACCCGGATAAATCGTCCGATAGGAATATATCTACTGCTGTGGCCAACGATTACAGCCTTGTGGATTGCTGCAGAAGGATTTCCCGGGCTTGGGCTCTTTCTTATCTTTACCCTGGGTACGACAATAATGAGGTCGGCGGGCTGCTGCGTTAATGACTTTGCCGATTACCGAATTGACGGGCAAGTGCTGCGAACTGAGCAACGGCCAATTCCCAGCGGCACACTAAAGCGCCAGGACGCATTCTTATGCTTTGGTGTATTATCCGGCATTGGATTTCTACTTGTGTTGTTAACCAATAGAGAAACTGTTCTTCTATCTATGGGGGCAATAGCACTAATTGCGATCTACCCATTTATGAAACGCTACACAAACCTGCCACAATTGGTTCTTGGTGTTGCGTTCTCCTGGGGAATTCTCATGGCATTTACTGCCGTCACTTCCGATATTCCGCAAGCAGCCTATCTATTGTTTATCGCCAATGCACTCTGGACTATTGCTTACGATACGCAATACGCCATGGTCGACCGGGAATTTGATATACAAATAGGGGTCAAGTCTACCGCAATACTCTTTGGTGACGCCGACAGATTAATAATAGGCATGCTACAGCTAATGTTTATTGTTTCCTTAATCCTGGCGGCACGGCAATTACAGATGGGTACAGTTTTCTATGTGTCGTTAATTGCTGCTAGCGGGTTGCTTGCTTACCAGCAATACCTGATTCGACACAGGCTTCCAGGGCCTTGCTTTAAGGCTTTTCTTAACAACAACTGGGTTGGCGCTGCAATTTTTTTGGGCACGTTCCTTAACTATTTGTGAGTTGTATACGGTCGTCCTTGGAGGCGCCACTCATCGTTGGGCGCACCTCCCAATGTCGTCATTTACTACCTGTAAACTCCTTCATTGGAAGCCACCCCCGCCTCGATTGACACCACCAATGCCAACCTCGAGTTCGTGTTAGAGTGATTCTTGAATGCGGAGGAAAGTACGCTAGTGGAATGCTTTTCGCTGTATTAAGCGGTTTCTGCTGAGCTAAAAAGTGGGCATTCTCTCTATCAACTAAGGTCTAGAGTGAGATTTCTTCTACCAACTTGAGGGTTTTTCTGTTGAGCTCGAACGCAAACATTTCTCTATCCACTGAAATCTAGAGTGAAATTCTGTCGAGTGAAAGACTAGGCAAAAGCTAGCGCGAAAACGGAGCATACACGTCAGTATTCGAGTATTTCGCGCTAGCTTTTAACGACGTATTTCGCCGTCAGAATTTTACGTTCCCGTGAACGCCTGGATGCCGGTCTGAGTTCTTCCCAGTATTAAAGCGTGGATGTCTTGAGTGCCTTCGTAAGTATTAACCACTTCCAGATTCTGCGCGTGGCGCATAACCGGATACTCATCGGAAATTCCATTCCCGCCCAACATGTCCCGCGCTTCACGCGCGGCATCAAGAGCCTTAAGACAGGAGTTGCGCTTCAGGAGAGAGATTAGGGGTGGAGACAGTTTACCCTGGTCTTTCAAGCGACATGCCTGCAAACATCCCTGCAACCCCAGGGAAATATCAGTTTGCATTTGTGCCAGTTTCTTCTGGATTATTTGATTGGCGGCTAATGGCCGGCCGAATTGCTTGCGATCCAGTGTGTATTGCAAGGCAGTGTGCCAACAAGTTTCCGCCGCACCTAAGGCTCCCCAGGCAATACCCAGCCGGGCAGAATTCAGGCAGCTAAAGGGACCATTCAATCCTTTCGCTCCCGGTAGCATGTTTTCTTCAGGCACAAAGACCTCATCCATTACGATCTCACCGGTAATAGAAGCTCTTAAGGCCAACTTGCCCTCAATCTTTGGAGCACTCAAACCGTCCATGCCTTTATCAAGAATGAATCCGCTGATGACACCATCGTCATCTTTTGCCCAAACGATGAAAACATCCGATATGGGCGAGTTGCTAATCCAGTTTTTCGCACCGGAAAGGCTATACCCCCCGGCTACAGATTTAGCCCGCGTGTTCATGCTGCCAGGATCGGATCCGTGATCAGGTTCGGTTAAGCCAAAGCAACCAATGTATTCACCACTGGCGAGTTTTGGTAAGTACTTTTGTTTCTGTTCTTCCGTACCAAAGGTATTTATGGGATGCATGACCAGGCTGGATTGCACTGACATCATGGAGCGGTAGCCGGAGTCCACCGCTTCAATCTCCCGGGCTATCAGTCCGTAACAGACGTAGTTCATTCCTGCACAGTTATAGCCTTCGATCATTGGGCCCAATAACCCAAGCTCTCCCATCTCTCGAAATATTGCCGGATCAGTTTCTTCGTTTCGGTAAGCCTCGCGGACTCTCGGCAAAAGCTTGTTCTGGGCATACTGTTTTGCAGTATCCCTGACCATGCGCTCTTCTTCACTAAGCTGTTCTTCCAATAGAAATGGGTCTTGCCAATTGAATGGCACATCGTCCGCTCTGACAGACATTGTTGTCTCCTGTAACTCTTACTGATTTTTCGCCGTCGGGTCCTGCGCTGAAGGCGCGCTATTCTAGCAAATAAACTGGCTCTTCACTAAGTTGCCATCTGGCCTGAAAAATCTTTGCCCAATAACAACTTATCACAAGCGAAGGCGGTACATTTTGATAGAATACGCTGCCATGGACGTATCCCACATTCTCGACTCGCTAAACGATCAACAACGCAACGCCGTCGCCAGCCCTTCCAGGAACTTACTGGTTCTTGCGGGAGCGGGTAGTGGGAAAACTCGGGTTCTGGTTCATCGCATTGCCTGGTTAATTCAGGCCGAGCATGTCTCGCCCTTCGCGGTACTGGCGGTGACATTTACCAATAAGGCCGCTCGTGAAATGCGTGGACGCATCGAAGAATTACTGGGCCAATCATTTGGTGGGATGTGGGTTGGTACCTTTCATGGTCTCGCTCATCGTTTATTGCGCTCGCATTGGCAAGAAGCTGGACTGCCGGAAGATTTTCATATCCTGGATGCGGATGATCAGCTTCGACTTATTAAAAGAACAATTCGTTCCCTGCATATCGATGAAGAAAAATGGCCGGCGAAACAGTGCCAGTGGTATATCAACGCCCAGAAAGATGAAGGATTGCGGGCCAATAACATCGAGCACTACGAAGACGATTACACCAAGACCATGCTCGAGGTTTACAAGGCCTACGAAGAAGCCTGTGAACGTGGCGGCATGATCGATTTTGGTGAAATCCTGTTACGGGCTCATGAGCTCTGGTTGAATAATCCCCAGGTACTGGCCCATTACCAGAATCGATTCCAGTTTATCCTGGTAGATGAGTTTCAGGACACCAACTCAATCCAGTATGCCTGGTTGCGTGTATTGGCCGGCAATAAGAATCAACTAATGGTAGTAGGAGATGACGACCAATCCATCTATGGTTGGCGTGGGGCAAAAATCGAAAATATCCAGAAGTTCAATGTCGATTTTCCTGACACAGACATCATTCGCCTGGAACAGAACTACCGATCCACTTCGACTATTCTCAATGCAGCAAATAAATTAATCGCCAACAACCAGGGTAGATTAGGTAAAAACTTATGGACTGAAGGCTCGGAAGGCGAACTGATTAGTTTGTACGAAGCCTTTAATGAACAAGATGAAGCTCGCTTTATCGTCGACCGTTTACAAGACTGGTTTAACCAGGGGAACAGGCGTACAGAATCTGCGGTGCTTTATCGTTCTAATGCGCAGTCTAGAGAACTGGAAGACGCCTTACTGCGCGTGGGAATGCCCTACCGAATCTATGGCGGACATCGCTTCTATGAGCGCCTGGAAATAAAGAATGCACTTTCCTACTTAAGGCTATTGGTAAATCGCAACGACGATACCGCGGTTGAACGTGTAATCAATGTGCCTACCAGGGGAATTGGCGGACGTACAATCGATACCATTCGAACCGTTGCCAGGGAACAAAACTGTTCACTCTGGCAGGCTTGCGTCAAATGTGTCAATGAATCTATTCTGACTTCTCGTGCTGCCAATGCCGTGCTCGCTTTCCTGGAACTTATCGACAAGATGGATGAAGATTGTGCGAACCTGGAACTACATGAAAAAGCAGAACACGTCATCCGGGAAAGCGGCCTGGTTCAACACCACGAGAAAGAAGGCGGTGAAAAAGCTCGCAGCCGTATCGAAAACCTGGAAGAGCTGGTCAATGCCTGTGGTAATTTCGATGATGCAGATATCGAAGTAGAAGAAGGCGAAGGAGTCGACCTAACTTCAAAACTAATGTTGTCAGCATTTCTTGATCAAGCCTCCCTCGATGCCGGGGATACCCAAGCAGACGAATCAGATGACGCAGTTCAGTTAATGACTTTACATTCCGCAAAAGGGCTGGAGTTTCAATTAGTATTTCTTGCTGGCATGGAAGAAGGATTATTTCCTCACAAGATGTCTATGGAAAATCTGGCTGGCCTGGAAGAGGAACGAAGGCTCTGTTATGTGGGTATCACCCGCGCCAAAAACAAACTCTATCTCTGCCATGCAGAATCCCGCCGCCTGCACGGTGACGTAACATTATGCAGACCGTCGCGCTTTATCAAAGAAGTTCCACAGGAACTCATTGATGAGGTGCGATTGAAAACGACAATTAACAGAGTGGGAGGTAGGCCCGGCAAGAATGGCAGCCTGGGTAAATCATCCAGTAATGGAGCCGAAGTGCCCAATACTGAGATATCATTAGGGCAACGCGTGGCCCATGGAAAATTCGGCGAAGGCGTGGTTTTAAACTATGAAGGCCAGGGGTCGAACGCAAGAGTGCAGGTAAACTTTGATGCGGTGGGAAGTAAGTGGTTGGTGCTTTCCTATGCCAAACTGGAAGTTTTGGGTTGAGCAAACCATAGGGAGTGGCAAGATGATTCAAGTTGCACAGCAGTTCAAAAAATTTCTACTGGCGGGCCTGGTGCTGCTGACTCTTTCAGCCTGCGGCGGCGAAACTCTGACTACATCGAATACTGATACCAGTCAGGATCAAACTGTCTATGAATGGAAGATGATTACTTCCTGGCCAAAAAACCTTCCAGCCTTGGGAACATCACCAGAATACTTTGCCGACATTGTTGAAACTATGAGCCAGGGCCGTATGCGTATTAGAGTATTCGGCGCTAATGAATTGGTCGGCGGCCTGGAAGTTTTTGACGCAGTCTCCCAGGGCGTTGCGGAAATCGGCCACTCCGGCGCCTACTACTGGCAAGGCAAAATTCCTGCAACACCTTTCTTCTCCTCAATCCCGTTTGGCATGACCAGTTACGAACAGGATGCCTGGCTCCGTTATGGTGGTGGCAACGAATTGTGGCGAGAGTTGTATGCCCCTTTTAATTTGATCCCGGTGCGCGGGGGAAATTCCGGCGTACAAATGTTTGGCTGGTTTAATAAGGAAATTAACTCCCTGGAAGATGTGCAGGGATTAAAGATGCGCATACCGAGTCTCGGTGGCGAAGTCTTTCGCCGTGCCGGTGGCGTGCCTGTAACCATGCAAGTAAGCGAGGTGTTTACCGCTTTACAAACCGGTGCCCTGGATGCAACAGAGTTCGTAAGTCCCTACAATGATCTAGCCGCCGGTTATCACACCGTTGCAGATTATTACTACTATCCCGGCTGGCATGAGCCTGGATCTACCCTGGAAACAGTATTCAATAAAGAACGCTTCGAAGCCTTGCCCACAGATTTACAAGAAATACTGATGGCTGGAACAGAAGTCATGAACCAACTGCTACTCGATGAACTCACAGCCAAAAACAATGAAGCTTTGCGTGCGCTGGTAGAAGAGCATGGCGTGCAGTTACGCCGATTACCGGACGACGTTCTTATCGAGTTACGTCGAATCTCTGATGAAGTCGTTGCCGAGATGGCCCGGGCCGACGAAGCTACGGCACGGGTTTATGAGTCCTGGAAGAGCTTCAAGGACGGCGTCATGAATTATAATGGCATCGCCGAAGAAGCGTTTATCGAAGCACGCAAGCTTCCTACGAACTAGGCTTCCCTGTTTTTAGGTATGGGGCGGGGTTTGCCATCATCATCGATTGCCACGAAAACAAATAAACCCTCCGCTACCTTGACGCTGTCCTGGTGAGTAAGACGGTGCGAGACCCATACGTCTACCGCGATACGTACTGAGCTATTGCCGGTTTTTGTAACGCGACAATAACAGCTGACCGTAGCTCCGACACTTACCGGTTTGATGAAGTTTACGTTTTGAATAGCAACAGTTGCGGACCTTCCCTGGGTCACTTGTTTGCTCATGATGCCTGCTGCCAAATCCATCTGGGAAACCAACCAGCCTCCAAATATATCCCCATTGGCATTGGTGTCTTTTGGCATGGCAAGGGTCTGTAATGCTAATTCCCCAGCAATTTCTGTATTCAGATCTTCGCTGTCACTCATAGTTCACTATCTCATCATTAATTGAGCACCGAAGGCAGCCACGTTGCCAATCCCGGTTGAAATGCCAATAAAAGAAGAAGCAACAATTGCATCACAACAAAAGGAATTGCTCCTCTGTAGAGATCGCTAGTTACCACTTCTGCAGGCGCCACGCTGCGCAAGTAAAACAATGAGAACCCGAAAGGTGGCGTCAAGAAAGAAGTCTGCAGGTTAATCGCAATCATCACGCCTAACCAGATCGGATCCAGACCCATTCCCAAGAGCACCGGTCCGATAAGCGGAACCACCATAAATGTAATCTCGATAAAATCGAGGATAAAGCCAAGCAAAAATATTAGCAGCATAACGATGATGGTCGCCGATACCACGCCACCCGGCAGACCCGTAAGCAATTCTTCAATGAGTTCTTCGCCACCGAATCCGCGGAAAATCGATGAAAAAATTGTTGCACCAATCAGTATCAGGTAAATCATGGAAGTTATACGAGTTGTATCCAGGCAAACTTCATGCACAATTTTCCAATCCAGTTTTCTCCGGCTTAATGCAAGCAACATGGCACCCACTGCACCCACACTAGCTGCTTCGGTTGGCGTTGCCACACCTAACAGAATCGAACCAAGTACTGCCACCATCAGGAGCACCGGTGGTAACAGTCCCTTAAAGAGTGCGCTGGCGAGTTCCGAGCCGGAAATTTCCGCCGCCATGTTTTTTAGCGATGGTGCATCCGCTGGCCGCAGTAATGCCACCAGAAGTAAGTAGCAAGCGTAGGCTAGCACCAACAACAGACCAGGCACGATGGCACCGGCAAACAGGTCACCGATAGAAACGAAATCCGGTGCAAATACGCCTGCGTTTAATTGTGACTGCTGGTAGGCATTGGAGATAACTTCGCCAAGTAATACCAGGCATATTGAAGGAGGAATGATTTGCCCCAGTGTTCCAGTCGCACACAGTGTGCCGCAGGCCAGGGATGGCCGATAGCCGGCCTTAAGCATGGAGGGCAAGGACAGGATACCCATGGTAACGACGGTTGCTCCCACAATGCCGGTGCTGGCGGCCAACAACATCCCTACCAGAATGACTGCAATTCCAAGCCCGCCTGGCAATCGCCCAAATACCAGTTCCATATTTTTTAACAAATCTTCGGCGATACGGGATTTTTCCAGCATAGTGCCCATAAACACGAACAGGGGGACAGCGAAAAGATTCTGGTTAACCAATACACCAAAGATGCGGTTGGGAATTAAGGAAATAAAGGCTGTGTCGAATACTCCAGCGAACTGTCCAATGGCGGCAAACAAGAGCGAAACTCCCGCCAACGTCAATGCAACCGGGTATCCCGCCATAAGAAACAGGCATACGACGATGAACAGTAAAAGGGGAAGCAGTTCCAGCACCGTTATTCTTGCCTGAACTTCTTAAATGATTTTAGAAACTCAGCAATACCCTGAATCGCCAGGAAAGAAGCGATTAAAAGAATAGTAGTTTTTAGCAGGTAGACTAGAGGCAAGCCGCTCGATTCTGGAGAGCCTTCGAGTATGCGCCAGGACACCGCCACATAGTCCCAACTCGCCCATAAAATAAATCCAGCAGTAAGCATTAAAAACACGAGACATCCCAGCATATCTACCAGAGCCTTGTGTTTTTCATTTAGCCTGTTGTAAAAAACATCGACTCGAACATGCCCCTGCTCTTTCAGGGTGTAACCAACACCTACGGTGAAAATAAGCGCGTTGATATACATGACCGATTCTTGCAGCGCGATAGACCCTATTTGAAACACGTAGCGCAGGAGCACGATCAGGAACATGACCGATACCATGAGCAAGGCTAACCAGGAACCAGCTCTGCCAATTCGTTCGCTGCAATAATCGATAGATTGGATAATTCGATTGATCATCCGCTTATTATCCCATAATCCAGGTTCGTAAAAGCTGGTAGCTCAATACGGCCAAGGCGCCACTAAGCAGCACAAAAGAAACACCTGTTAGCCAGAGCGCACTCCGCCGAATTGAGTCTGACAATCGACTACGCCAACTCTCCGACTTATCGACTTTTTCGGGTATATGTTGAAACAGGGCAATCAGGCTATAGAGCGCCAGGGACCAGCATAGAGCTAGCAGGGAAGGGATCAGCCATACTTCACCATCGAGCCATGGATTCTGAAACAAGCTAACGCTGAATACTCCCAGGCTCACTACGCCCAAGGCGAAAATGGACAATCGAAAGCGATGTAAAAAAGTAGCAATTCGCTGTAGGCACTCTATCATAGCGGTTCCCAATTACCGGTGCCTGTGGGCACCACCCCAAGCTTAACCTTTACTGGGGCCCAGACACTAATCGGAATTGTTTTGCAGAATACAGAGAAATTGGAACTGCCCTTTCTGGCGGGCGTAAACGATAACGGCGAACCAGTGTTTGAAAGTCTCGAAGTAGAACTGCTACCAGACAATCCGCGTCATGCTCGGCTTATGAAATCTCCAGTGCTTACCAGAAACCTTGCGGCCGGCGATACCATTAAGCTTGTAAATCCAGATACCGCTGAATATGAGTTGGTAGCCCGCAGCGGCAATCTTAGTGTGCGTGTATTCGGCCGGGAAGAATTAAACGAACTGGAACAAACCCTGAGCTCAGCGATTGAAAAACTCGGCGGTAGCCTGGACAGGCAAACAGATCGAGCATTGGTATATAGCATTCATGTATCGATTGGCTTTCAAGCCATTGAGGAACTACTGGACCGAGCCTGCCGGGATTATCCAGAAACGGTTTGGTACTATGGTAATGTTTATGATCCCGAAGACGGGATTACGCCATTGGAATGGTGGCTGGATTTCGATAGACAAGACTAATTTAAATAAGGATTCGAGAAACATCTATGTTAACCGTTGTATCCCCTGCTAAATCATTAGACTTTACTACCAAAACAAAAACAAAGAAGCATTCTGACCCGGCTTTTCTTAATGAAGCCGAACAACTCGTGCAGGGATTGCGTGAATTGCAGCCAGCACAACTATCCTCATTAATGGATATTAGTGAAGGTTTGGCGGTGCAAAACTTTGAACGATACGCTGAATGGCAACGCCCTTTCGATCTCAAGAATGCAAAGCAGGCTATCTTCGCGTTTAAGGGCGATGTTTATCTTGGTTTAAAGGCAGAGCAATTTGGCACCGCCGACCTTAACTTTGCCCAGAAGCATTTAAGAATTCTCTCCGGCCTGTACGGTGTGCTACGCCCATTGGATCTTATGCAAGCCTATCGATTAGAGATGGGTCGTAAGTTTGGAGTAAACGGCAGCAAAAATCTCTATGATTTCTGGGGGTCGAAAGTTACCGAAGCACTAAATACTGCCCTCGAAGATCAAAACAAGAAGAAGATATTGATTAATCTGGCCAGTAACGAATACTTTAATTCAGTTATACCAGAATCTCTGGAAGCAGAAGTCATTACTCCTCAGTTTAAAGATTGGGCCAGTGGTCAATATCGAGTGCTTAGTTTCTTCGCCAAAAAAGCGCGCGGCGAAATGGCGGCTTACATAATAAAGAACAGAATAAATTCTCCTAATAAGCTGAAGCAGTTCGACGTGGATGGTTATCGTTTTGACGAAGAGGAATCGAGTAAAGCCAGGTTTGTCTTCAAGCGTAAACAGGCGAACCGATCCTAGTGAGCTCCGTTTCAGCGCTCCCTTACAGTCAGGCTAGCGAAAACAATAAACTCCCGATACTGGAAACCATAAGACCTATTCTGAACAATGTGTCTTCGGTTCTGGAAATAGGCAGCGGCACTGCACAACATGGTGAATTTTTCGCAGCCCATTTCCCCGAGCTAACCTGGCAGTGTACCGACATTCCTGCAAACCTGGCGATTACCCAACAACGCATTTCTGCAAGCGAGCTTGGCAACCTGCCTTCGGCAAAACCACTGGATGTAAACGATGCAGACTGGAATTGTGAGCGCTATGAATGCCTGTACAGCGCCAATAGCCTGCACATAATGTCGAACGCTTCAGTCGAAAGCTTCTTCCATAGCCTGGATAAATGCCTCAGGGAGTCAGCCTGGCTATTACTCTATGGGCCATTTAAATACGGTGGCGAGTTTACAACGGAAAGCAATGGCCGCTTCAATGAATGGCTGAAAAGACAGAATCCTGTTAGCGGGATTCGAGATTTCGAATGGATACAGGAACTCGCCAATGCCGCTGGGCTCGAATTTCAGAAAGACAATCCCATGCCCGCGAATAATCAGCTACTGGTATTCAAACGGTCCTAGCTAATTCTAGGCCGCCGGCCCTACTGCCAAAATATGCATGTTCTCGAAAGTAGGCCGCTCCCAGTCCGGATACTTCTCACCCAGGGCGTCATAGACCGGGCGACGAATAGATTCATCAGACACATAACTGACGGTTTGATCGAAAAGTTGCTCGCCGATTTTCAGGCGAACCCGCGGATCACGTACGATATTGCGATTCCAGGAGCGCATCTCCGGAAAAGTACCGCCAGTGTAGTAGGCAGAGAGCAGATACAGCTCGCCATTGTAAGTCGCACAATAAACGGTTACTGAATGGGGGAGCAAATAAGGGGTATTGGTTTGTAGATAGATTTCTTCATGGTCATCAGAAAACGACCAATCGCTAACCGGCATAACCGCCACCTCGCCCTTTAGCCAGAGCCCGGGGCGCAGGTCCTGAGGCTCCACTCCGGTAAAACGCAGGGAAGCCAGGATTACAACTACGATTATTACTGCGCTAATACCTGAATATTCTAATATTTTTTTCATGGTATGCCTCAGATTGTGCGTCTTGCTTATTCTTGTTTTTTGAATGGTAACAAAGATTCTGCTTCTGCTCGATAACGGTGAATGTGTGAACGTTCTTCATTTAAAAAGTTTTCTATCGCATCAGCAAATCCCGGATTCGAAATCCAGTGATTGGAATAGGTAAATATTGGCTCAAAACCTCGCTGTATTTTGTGTTCACCCTGTGCACCCGAGTCAAATGATTTTAACTTCTTGTTTATGGCGTATTCCTGCCCCTGGTAATAACAGGTTTCAAAATGGAGGAACTGATGATCTCTGCGACAACCCCAGTAACGACCGAAAAGCTTTTCACTGTTCTTAAAAAACAACGCGGCCGCAATATCCTGATCGTCTTGCACCGCATTTACCAGGAAGAATTGTTCCGGCATTGAATCCGCCAGCTGATGAAAAAATTCTTGCTCCAGATAACCTTGCATACCGCGCATTAAATAAGTTGATTGATAAAACAGGTAGAAGTCAGACCATTGCTGCTCAGAGATCTCCTTGCCCTCAGATACACGAAAACTAATGCCCTGGTCTTTAACATGCTGACGTTCTTTACGAATTGCTTTTCGTTTGCGGGAGTTAAGTGCACTTAAAAAGTGATCATAGGATTCATATTCCCTGTTATACCAATGAAATTGAGTGCCTACTCTGGCCTTCACACCGAGTTGTGCAAGTTCCTCATGCTCATGTCCCAGGGGAAATAAAATGTGCCAGGATGATGCCCCTAGAAATTCAGCCTTTTCTTTCAGTTTTTCAATCAGGAGTGAAAGTATGTGTGTGCGATTTACATCAGGGCTGATAAACAATCTTTGCCCTACTGAAGGCGTGAAAGGTGCAGCTGTTATAAATTTTGGATAATAGTTAAAGCCATAACTCTTATAGGCATTTGCCCAGGACCAGTCGAAAACATACTCGCCCCAGGAATTTGTTTTTAAATAGAGGGGAACTACGGCAACGGTGTCATTGCCGCCGTTTACTGACTCCCTCGAAGCCCTAATCCAAGCATGCATGGGAGCCCAACCGGTCTCTCTGGTAGTGCAGCCCGTAGATTCCAGCCCCTGCAGAAATTCGTAACGCATAAACGGGTTATCAATACCGGTTAACTTGTTCCAGTCTGCCGCACCTATTTCACTGATAGATTCAACAAAACTTAACTCGAATTCCTGCATCGAATTTCTATTGGCCTGTGATTACTAATTTAAGTAGCATGGTACGCAATTAAAGTACCTATTTTTACAAGGCTTTGATGTTACAGGTGTCTTATGGATTCACCTAATCTGATTAGGCGCATCGCTGAAAACCAACAAAAGTTGCGCAAGTCCGAGTCGAAAGTGGCCAGCTATGTTTTGGCTAATGCCAATGACGTCATCAAGATGCGCATCGTTGACCTGGCTGCAAATTCAGAGGTGAGTGAGCCCACGGTTATTCGCTTCTGTCGGGCACTCGGTTTCGATGGATTCCAGTCGTTTAAACTGCAATTGGCACAGCAGTTGGGATTGGGTTCTGTTTATACGCAATTCGCCGTCGAAGACAGCGATACCGTTACCGACCTAAGAAACAAAGTTTTCGATACAACGATTGGTTCCTTGCTTACCGTCAGGGACGAATTAAATGCCGAGGTCCTGGAGCAAGCTATTAATACAATCAGCAATGCGCGGCGGGTTGAATTTTATGGCTTCGGCGCCTCTGGTTCGGTGGCTGCCGATGCCCAGCACAAGTTTTTCAGATTGCAGCTCTCAACGGCTGCCTATACTGACCCCCATATCCAGCACATGTCGGCCATTGCCCTGGGCCAGGACGATGTTGTAGTCGCTATCTCGCAATCCGGCGAAACCCGGGCCCTCTTACAGAGCGTTAGACTGGCAAGAGAGACTGGTGCTACTGTCATTGGCCTGGCGCCGGAAAATACCTCTCTCTCGAAACAGTGCAGTATTCCTATTTATGTGAATATGGAAGAAGATCTGCAATCCTATACGCCGGTCTCTTCCCGTATCGCTCACCTGGTCGTCATCGATGTTCTGGCAACGGGTGTCGCCCGCCATCGCAAGCCTTTACTAAAAGAACATTTAAAGCGCCTTGAGAAAAGTCAGCGCGCACTGCGAACACCGGGCAGCGAATAATTTATTCGACTGTCACGGACTTGGCGAGATTGCGAGGATGGTCCACGTCTGTGCCTTTCATAATGGCGACATGGTAGGACAATAACTGCAAGGGAATGGTAAACACGATTGGCGCGAGGATTTCAGGGCTTTTGGGTACATTAATTACCTTACAGCTCTTATCGCTTTCGAACTTGATACTTTCATCAGCGAACACATAAAGCTTTCCACCTCTGGCGCTGACTTCTGAAAGATTTGCTTTTAGTTTACCCAACAGATCATTGTTAGGCGCTACTGCGATTACCGGCATCTTACTATCTACCAGTGCCAGCGGTCCGTGTTTTAACTCACCCGCTGGATAGGCTTCGGCATGAATATAGGAAATTTCTTTCAACTTTAAGGCGCCCTCTTTGGCTACCGGATACTGAATGCCCCGGCCGAGAAACAGACTGTGGTATTTATCGGAAAACTGCTTCGAGATTTTCTTGATTCCCTTGTTAAGCGCCAGGGATTTGTCGATGAGCTTTGGCAATTTGGCCAGGTCTTTTACCAGTTTCGCTTCCTGGGACGGCTTTAACCCAGTGCGCCGGGCCAGCACAATTGAAAGAATTAGTAACAGAGCAAGCTGTGTTGTAAACGCTTTTGTCGAGGCAACCCCAATCTCCTGGCCGGCCATGGTTAACAAGCAGAAATCCGACTCCCTTACCAGGGAGCTGGTCGCCACATTGCATATGGCCAGACTTGCGACATACTTTTTCTTTTTCGCATAGCGTAGTGCCGCTAATGTATCGGCTGTTTCTCCAGACTGAGAAATAGCAATGAATAAGGTGCCAGGTTGAACTATTATATCTCGATAACGATAGTCGCTGGCGATATCTACTGAGCACGGTATCCTGGCTATTGACTCAAGCCAGTATTTGGCAACCTGCCCGGCATGAAAACTGGTACCACAGGCAACGATATGCACAGATTTAACTTTGTCAAAAATTTCGCTCGCTTTAACACCGAAGGCCTGTTCTAAAACTTTAGATTTGCTTATGCGCCCATCTAAAGTGTCTTTTGTTACCTGTGCCTGCTCATGAATCTCTTTGAGCATGAAATGTTTGTATTTGCCCTTCTCTGCGTCCTTGGCTCGTGACTCCACGGTTGTAACTGGGCGGTCGATCTTTCGATTACCGTGCCAGATTTCAATGTCATCGAGGGTAACTTTAGCGATATCGCCTTCTTCCAGGTAAATAAATCTATCGGTAACCTGGCCAAGCGCTAACGGATCAGACGCCACAAAGTTTTCACCGATGCCAATACCAATGACAAGCGGTGATCCACTACGGGCAACCACTATCTGATCAGGCTCGTTCTTATCCATGACACAAAGGCCGTATGCGCCTTCCAGTTTAGTAATGGCTTTTTTTGTCGCACTAATCAGGCTTACTTTTCCACCTTTGCGTTCTTTATGAATCAAGTGGGCAATGGTTTCGCTGTCGGTTTCGGTCTTAAAGCTGTAACCATCCTTTAGCAGCCTTTCTCTAAGCTCTTGATAATTCTCAATAATTCCATTGTGCACAATGGCAATTTGCTTGGAAGAATTATGGGGGTGGGCGTTGGCAACGGTGGGCTTGCCATGAGTTGCCCAGCGGGTATGAGCAATGCCGAGGTTGCCCCTTATTTTCGCTTTGCTGGCAGAACTGACCAGCTTCTTAACTTTGCCAACGGTTTTTATGTCAGTGAGTTTGTCGCCACTGCCATTCAACATGGCTATACC
This sequence comes from uncultured Pseudohongiella sp., assembly GCA_964616225.1. GTDB lineage: Bacteria > Pseudomonadota > Gammaproteobacteria > Pseudomonadales > Pseudohongiellaceae > UBA9145. The sequence continues at coordinate 73,070 of CAZTTE010000001.1, read as the reverse complement.
AGCAGAATCATAGCCACGATATTCCAACCGCTTTAATCCCTCAAGCAAGATGCCTGAAACGTTTCTCTCTGCAATTGCACCGACTATGCCACACATGGTTTAAATTCTATTGTTACTTCTATTTCTTGGTTGGGCGTTTCCAACCCTTTATGTTTCTCTGCTTTGCTCTGCCTACTGCTAGATGAGCTTCTGGTACATCGCTGTTAACAGCCGAGCCTGCTGCCACAAATGCATTGTCGGCAAGACTGACTGGTGCGACTAATACGCTGTTTGATCCGATAAAAACACTGTCTCCAAGCACAGTCTTGTGTTTATTGGCACCGTCGTAATTACAAAATATTGTGCCTGCGCCAATATTGCAGTTGGCACCTATCTCCGCATCACCGATATAGGCAAGATGATTAGCCTTTGACCCCTCACCAATCACGGCATTTTTAGTTTCAACAAAATTGCCAATCTTTACTTTGTTCGCCAGAACAGTGCCAGGTCTAATTCTTGCCGACGGTCCTATTGCTGTTTCGTTTCCAATATTGGCGCCATCTATATTTGAGTTAGTCAGAATCTCAGAACCATCTCCGATGGAAGAATCCTTGATGATAACGTTAGCACCAATGGACACATTGTTTCCCAATGTTACCGTGCCTTCGAATATTACGTTTACATCGATTTCGACATCCTGGCCACAATTAAGTTCACCGCGAACGTCCACACGAGCTGGGTCTCTGAGTGTCACACCCTGCTCCAATAGTTTCGAGTTTTTCGTCATTTGTAGATGCTTTTCTAGTTGGGCCAGTTGGGTTTTGTCATTAACACCCTGGATTTCGTACTCATCTTCGATAGTCAATGCGTTGATTTTACATCCATCTTGCACTGCCAGGGCAACGATATCCGTTAAATAGTACTCTTTCTGTTTATTGGAGTTAGTGAGTTGCTGCAACCAGCCCGCCAACCTGGTAGCCGGAATGGCCATGATGCCGCTGTTTACCTCGGTTATTTTTTTCTGCTCTGCATTGGCGTCCTTTTCTTCAACGATTGCAACGACTTCATTGCCCTCATTTCGCAATATTCTTCCGAGGCCATGATTTCTTTTTGTAGAAAGTGTTAAGAGCGAGAGGCGATTTTGATCAGCGCTCTCTAGCAACTGCTTCAATGTGCTTGCCTGGATCAGCGGAACATCTCCGTACAGCACCAGTATCGTATTGCTATTATCTTCACTATCAATAGAGGAAACAGATTGTTGAACCGCGTGCCCTGTTCCCAACTGCTCTTCTTGCAGCAACCAGTTTATTTCCTTATCAAGTTTTGATTCTGAAAAATGGGATTTAATCTGGTCAGCACCGTAACCAACAACTACATGTAAGCGGCTGGCATTAATCGCTTCGGCAGTTTCAATAACGTGCTGTAACATTGGCTTGCCGCCAATTGCATGGAGAACCTTGGGGTGGGCAGAGAACATTCTGGTGCCCTTGCCTGCAGCCAGAATCACAACTTCCATGATAGAGCCTTTTGCCTACTCGGCTGAGTACTGAACTAAAGATTACCAAAAAAAAAGGTAGCTCTCGCTACCTTTTTAGTAATCGATTCGATTAGCTACTTCTTTTGTTGTCGAAGCGCTCGCAGTTGAGCCGCCGCTTCCGCTAACTGAGCAGCTGCAGCGCCGTATTCAAAATCAGACCCCTGGTTGGCAATAGCCTTCTCAGCATCTTCAATCGCTTTCACCGCCGCGGCCTCATCCACGTCTTCGGCTCGGAGGGCTGTATCGGTTAGCAAGGTAACTACGTTGCGCTGTACTTCCAGAAACCCTCCAGATACATAGAAAACTTCTTCTTCGCCATTATCGAGAATAAGTCGTACAGGCCCAGGAATCAGAGCCGTTAATAAAGGCGCGTGGCCAGGCCCGACACCCAGATCCCCTAAAGAACCTGCAGCGATTACCATCTGCACCAGGCCGGAGAAGATACTCTTCTCTGCCGATACGATGTCGCAATGCATTGTCATTGCCATGCCTGTTTACCTCGCTTCACCAACTCTCTAATTAAAGAGTCTTCGCCTTTTCTATTGCTTCTTCGATCGTGCCTACCATGCTAAATGCCTGTTCTGGTAGTTCGTCATAGTCGCCATCAAGAATGCCCTTAAAGCCAGCAATCGTATCTTTAAGAGAAACATATTTACCGGGTGCGTTAGTAAATACTTCCGCTACTGTAAATGGTTGCGACAAGAACTGGGAAATTCGACGTGCACGATAAACAGTTTGCTTATCTTCATCTGACAGCTCGTCCATACCAAGAATGGCAATAATGTCTTTCAATTCTTTATAACGCTGCAATACACCCTGGACACCGCTGGCAACATCGTAGTGCTCCTGTCCCACAACCAGTGGATCTAGCTGTCGTGAGCTGGAATCCAAAGGGTCCACCGCCGGGTAAATACCCAGTGCAGCAATATCACGTGACAATACAACTTTCGCGTCCAAGTGGGCGAAGGTTGTCGCTGGAGACGGGTCGGTCAAGTCATCCGCTGGGACGTACACAGCCTGGATAGACGTAATGGATCCTGTTTTCGTTGAGGTGATCCGTTCCTGCAATTCACCCATTTCAGCCGCTAGTGTCGGCTGATAACCCACCGCTGAAGGCATACGACCGAGGAGTGCAGATACTTCAGTGCCCGCCAGGGTGTAACGGTAAATGTTGTCGATAAAGAGCAGCACATCACGACCTTCGTCTCGGAACTTCTCCGCCATGGTAAGACCCGTTAAACCTACTCTAAGGCGGTTACCGGGAGGCTCATTCATCTGTCCGTATACCATGGATACCTTGCTCTCTCCCTCTAGATCGATAACCTTGGAATCTTGCATTTCATGGTAAAAATCGTTGCCCTCACGAGTACGCTCACCCACGCCGGCAAATACAGACAGACCACTGTGCTCGGTAGCAATATTGTTAATTAGCTCCATCATGTTTACGGTCTTACCAACACCGGCACCACCGAACAATCCAACCTTACCGCCTTTAGCAAATGGGCAAACCAGGTCGATTACCTTAATCCCGGTTTCCAATAACTCATTAGTTGTAGAAAGCTCTTCGTAAGTAGGCGCCTTGCGGTGAATTGGCATACGCTCTTTTTCGCCGATAGGGCCTCGTTCATCAATTGGTCGACCAAGCACATCCATGATGCGACCCAGAGTTTCTGTGCCAACCGGTACAGATACCGGAGCGCCCGTGTCCTGTACTGCCAAACCTCGGCTCAGCCCTTCTGTACTACCCAGGGCAATGGTACGTACAATGCCGTCGCCCAATTGCTGTTGTACTTCAAGAGTAATTTCAGTGCCGTCGACGGTAAGCGCGTCATAAACCTGGGGCACGTTGTCCCGCTCAAACTCTACGTCTATAACCGCTCCGATAATTTCTACGATTCGACCGCTGCTCATGTTCGGTTCCTCAATCTTTCCTAATCAAATGTTCAATAAGTTAAAAGTTTAATTCTCTAGACTGCTGCTGCGCCGCCTGCAATTTCTGAAAGTTCCTGGGTAATCGCCGCTTGTCTTGCCTTGTTATATGCAAGACCCAACTGGTCGATAAGATCACCCGCGTTGTCAGATGCATTTTTCATAGCGATCATTCGCGCCGCTTGCTCACAGGCGTTATTTTCTACAACCGCTTGATAAACTTGTGACTCGATAAAGCGCAGCATCAAGCCGTCTAATAGTTCTTTCGCATCGGGTTCATACAGGTAATCCCAATGGTGTTGCAAATCTTCTTCTTCGGAGGGGGCTAGTGGTAGCAACTGATTTACTTCGGGTACATGAGTCATGGTATTAACGAAGTCATTGCTAACAATCATTAGCTGATCAATTTCACCACTGCTGAATTTATCCAGCATAATCTTTACTGCTCCGATAACATCAGCAATTTCTGGCGCGTCGCCAATATCCCTGACTGCAGCAACAACATTGCCACCAAAGTTATTAAAGAAAGTTGCCGCTCTTGCACCGATAGTGCAAATATCAATTTCGATATTCTTATCAGCCCATTCTTTCATAGAAGCGACAGTGGCTTTAAAAGCATTTATGTTTAAACCACCACATAAACCGCGATCTGTTGAGACGACGATATAACCCACACGTTTTATGTCTCTGGTATCGAAATACTCATGGCGATACTCCGGTGTGGAATTCGCAATATGACCGATAACCGATCGAATGCGGTGTGCATAAGGCTTACCCAGTTTCATTCGATCCTGGGCTTTGCGCATCTTGCTCGCCGAAACCATTTCCATCGCTTTAGTGATCTTCTGAGTGTTTTTAATACTCGAGATCTTGGAACGAATTTCTTTACCGCCGGCCATCTCTGTTAGTTGCCTCTATGTTCTCTTCGTTAATCTCTAATTGGCTTGCTCTACGAATAGCTCAAACCTAAAAAATTACACTTGCTACCTTACCAGGTTTGAGTTGACTTGAATTTTTCCAATGCCGATCTGAACTGAGACTCGATGTCATCATTGTAATCACCAGTCTCATTAATATTGCTTAACAGATCACCGTGCTCACTATTCATGTAAGAAAGAAGCGCATCTTCGAAGTCCAGAACCTTATTCAGTTCAATGTCTTCAAGGAATCCTTCGTTAGCTGCAAACAGGGAAACTGCCATCTCTGCGATTGATAAAGGTGAATACTGCTTCTGCTTCATCAATTCGGTAACGCGCTGTCCGTGTTCAAGCTGTGCTCGAGTGGCATCGTCGAGATCCGAGGCGAATGCTGCGAATGCCGCCAGTTCTCGATACTGGGCCAGGGCGATACGGATACCACCACCCAGTTTCTTGATGATCTGGGTCTGGGCAGCACCACCCACACGGGATACAGAGATACCCGGGTTCATGGCCGGGCGAATACCGGAGTTAAACAGGTCTGTTTCCAGGAAGATCTGTCCGTCGGTAATTGAAATTACGTTAGTGGGTACGAAAGCGGATACGTCACCGGCCTGGGTTTCAATGATTGGCAGCGCCGTCAATGAGCCTGTCTGTCCCTTCACTTCACCATTGGTGAATTGCTCAACGTAGTGAGCGTTCACTCTCGCTGCACGCTCCAAAAGACGAGAGTGCAAGTAAAATACATCGCCGGGATAGGCTTCCCGGCCTGGTGGCCTGCGGAGCAATAGGGAGATCTGGCGATAGGCCCAGGCTTGCTTGGTGAGATCATCATAAATGATCAATGAGTCCTGCCCGCGATCGCGGTAATACTCACCCATGGTGCAACCGGAATAAGGTGCGATGAACTGCATGGAAGCCGGATCTGATGCCGATGCCGATACCACCACGGTGTATTCCATGGCGCCGTGTTCTTCCAGCTTTTGTACTACGTTAGAAATTGATGATGCCTTCTGGCCAACCGCCACGTAGACACATTTAACGCCTTTACCTTTCTGGTTGATAATGGTGTCGATAGCCACCGCCGTCTTACCAACCTCCCGGTCACCGATGATCAGCTCACGCTGACCTCGTCCGATTGGCGTCATGGAGTCGATCGATTTCAAACCAGTTTGCACCGGCTGGGAAACACTCTGGCGAGCGATTACACCTGGTGCGACCTTTTCAATTGGGTCTGTTTCTTTCGCTTCAATTGGGCCTTTTCCATCGATAGGCTTACCAAGCGCATCTACAACCCGGCCTTCCAGTTCGGGACCAATCGGCACTTCCAGAATTCGACCAGTACACTTACAGGTTTGTCCTTCTTTTAGTTCCAGGTAGTCACCCAGAACAACTGCACCGACAGAATCTCTTTCCAGGTTCAAGGCCATTCCATAAATGCCGCCTTCGAACTCGATCATCTCACCGTACATTACGTCGGCGAGACCGTGGATTCGGATAATTCCGTCCATCACACTGACGATGGTGCCTTCGTTCTTCGCTTGCACAGACACATCGAGATTGTCGATTCGCTGTTTAATAATTTCACTGATTTCAGATGGATTCAGTTGTTGCATCTTTAGTTTCCTTTCTCCTTATGGTTCAGGATTATTTCCTGACCCGATCAGGAATTCATTGATTCAGCTAACTTGGTTAATTTTCCGCGTACAGAGCTATCGATCACTGTATCGCCGGCTCTAATAACCGCACCGCCTAATAATGATTGGTCTACCTTTGTTGCCAGGTTTATTTCCCGCTCTAGTCGAGACTTAAGTGAATCCGCCAGCTTTTGTGCAATGTCTGAACTGATTTCGAAAGCTGTCGTAATTTCAACGTCGACTGATTTTTCCTGGTTGGCTTTCAGGATTTCATAAAGCGCGGATACATCCGGCAGCAAAACCAAACGTTTGTTTTCCGCTAATAAGCGAATAAAGTTTTGCCCTTTATCGTTTAGGTCATCACCACATACAACAACAAAATTTTCTGCTATTTGTTCCGCTGATAAAGAGGGGTCTCTTAACACGGCGCTAACAGAATCCTGCCCGGAAATTGCCGCGGTCAAAGCTAACATCTTTGACCACTGATCAAGGGCGCTGTCTTGCTTGGCTACTTCAAAAGCAGCTTTTGCATAAGGTCTTGCTAGTGTGGTTGTTTCAGCCATAACGATTTACTTGTTGTTTTATAGCTCGGAAGCAAGCTTGTTTAACATGTCTTCGTTTGCTGCCTGATCGATAGAGCCTTCTAATATCTTTTCAGCTCCAGCGATTGCGATAGCAGAGACTTGTTCCCGTAGCGCTTCTTTTGCTCGATTAACTTCTTGTTCAATCTCGGCATTGGCGCCAGCAATGATGCGCTGGCCTTCTTCGCGGGCCTGCTCTTTTGCTTCATCGACAATCTGAGCGGCGCGCTTATTGGCCTGATCGATAATTCCCGCAGCTTCTGCTTTCGCTTCTTTTAGCTGCTCAGTGGATTTGGCCTGTGCCAATTCCAGATCTTTCCCAGCACGGGCAGCCGCTTCGAGACCATCGGCAATTTTCTTTTTACGCTCTTCCAAAATTGCTATGAACGGTGGCCAGACGTACTTGCTGCAGAACCACAGAAAGAACGCCATTGCGATCATTTGGCCTAAAAAGGTTGCATTAATATTCACGGTATTACTCCCGCTTAATCGACTTTAATTAGCCACCTAATGCGGCAGTAAAAGGATTGGCGAAGGTAAACCACATACCGATACCGATACCAATCATGGTTACCGCGTCAATAAGGCCAGCTACAAGGAACATTGAACCTTGTAGTTTAGGGGCAAGCTCAGGCTGGCGAGCGGAACCTTCCAGGAATTTTCCCCCCAGAATACCAAAGCCAATCGCTGTTCCTGCGGCACCCAGACCCAGTACAAGCAATACGCCTAGCACTGTGTTAGCCAATATTAGTTCCATTTTTTCCTCCAGAGTTTCTTCAGTTCAGAGTGTTTTACAATTTAGTGATGTTCTACTTCATGGGCAGCATTGAGATAAACGATGGTTAACATCATGAATACAAATGCCTGCAGAGGTATAACCAGTAGGTGGAATGCTGCCCACACAAAGTGCGCTGGCAACTGCCACAGTCCCAACATGGATGCAATTAACAAGAACAACAGTTCTCCCGCGTAGAGGTTTCCAAATAAACGCAGGCCTAGTGAAATAGGTTTCGCAAATAGGGTTGGGACTTCAATAATCAGATTAAAAGGCATCATCCATTTGCCAAATGGATGGAAAGCTAGCTCACCCAGAAATCCACCGAGCCCTTTATTCTTAATGCTGTAATAAATGATCATCAAGAAAACCGTGAACGACATACCCATGGTGATATTCGGATCGGTGGTGGGCACGACTTTAAATGGCGCGTTTTCCAAATGAAAAACTGTGTGCAACAAAGGCTCAAAGCCAAATGTTGTTAGAAGATCTACCGGTACCAGGTCCATGGTGTTCATCAGTAAAATCCAGAACAACAAGAGCAAACACAACGGACCAATCAGTTCGTTCTTATAGTTGAAAGCTTCGGTAACGCGGTTATCTACGAACTCGACTACGGCTTCGACAAAATTTTGAACACCGGAAGGATTGTCGATAGAGGCTTTAACCGCAACGCGACGGAAAAACCACAGAAAACCGGCACCAAGAAAAAGTGACCAGCCCATGGTGTCGACGTTAATAGCCCAGAAACCCATTTCTGCAGCTTCTTCCGGAGTGTGGGCAAAACCCCAATGGTCATCGATGCGACCAAAGGTAAGAAAAGATAAGTGGTGAGTAATGTAATCTTGAACTGTAAGTTCAGCGGCTGATTCGGCTGCCATTTAAGTAACTCTGACTCTCTTTATAAACTGATCGGTATTCAACCGAATTTATGTTTTATCACTGCTAGGACTGTAGCTAATCAGTCCAGACATCATCACACCGACAAAGTGAGTTGCAATAAACCCAAGTATCAGCGCGAGTTCGTTCAAATTTGTAATTAAGGTAAAACTTAGTGCAAAAAGCACAATGGTGATTCCTATCTTGCCGAGCTCCCCTCTTATAAAACTCTTAACAACTTTATCTGCACTGCGTGCTCCCTGATACTTGAAAGCTTGCATAGCAAAATAGCTGTTTGGCAAAGCACTTATCAGGCCGCCCAGTAATACGGAGTACGCGACAACGTTACCTGAAAACAACAGCGAGATTGTGGCAATAAAGAGAGTCGCGAAAAGTTGCGCGACGATAACTTTATAAACTGGAGGGGGTCTTAAATTGGTCACGAAGATGGCTTGCTAGATTAGCTTCTCGTTCGAGCTCAGATCCCCAAAAAACGCCCTTTACAAACACCTGTTGTTGCGGCGGTGATCACCAAAGCACGCGCATTATAGGGGCTTTACAGGGCAGTATCAACTACGCCTCATTAACAATTTTTGAGCACTCGAGATCCAGGCAAAAGGATAAAAAATTGTGCTGATTCAAGACTAAAATCTAGTTGATATGGGACAGAATTCCATCTAATTCGTCGAGGCTATTGTATTTGACGACCATGCGGCCTTTTCCCTTTGCAGTGTGTTGAATCATAACCTTGGCGCCGAGTTTATCCTCCAGATTGTCTTCAAGGTTTTTGATGTCTGGGTCAATTACCCGGGCTTTTTTAGTGGAGCCTTCACCGGCAACCAGGCGCCTGACCAGCGATTCTGTCTGACGTACGGAAAGACCGCGCCCGACAACGGTTCTGGCAGCATCCGCTTGTTGCACATCAGGCAGGGATAACAATGCTCGCGCATGGCCCATCTCCAGGTCGCCATGTTCCAGCATTCTCCGTACATCTACGTGCAGCCCTATGAGTCTGATGAGGTTTGTGACAGTGGCACGGGACTTCCCTACTGCATCGGCAACTTCCTGTTGGGTAAGTTCGAACTCGTCCTGGAGCCGCTTCAGTGCCATGGCTTCTTCGATTGGGTTGAGGTTTTCCCGCTGGATATTCTCGATCAGCGCCATGGCTATGGCCGCTTCATCACCAACCGGCTTGATGATGGCCGGAATCGTGTCTAATCCGGCTATTTGGCTCGCTCGCCAGCGACGCTCACCGGCTATGATTTCGTACTTTTCAGAGGAAATTGGACGAATGACAATAGGTTGCATAACGCCCTGATTCTTAATAGAGGCCGCCAATTCCTCCAGTGCTTCCTCATGCATATCCGTACGGGGTTGATATTTACCCCGTTGAATAAGGTCAATTGGAATATTTTTCAGGTCGCCGTCTTTATCTGCTGTAGTCCCGGTTTCGCCAGCTTGTTGCAGCTGGGTAGGCTTGCCGAGCAAGCTGGCCATGGTTTGGGTACTACCCGAAGACAAAAGTGCGTCCAGGCCTTTGCCTAGCTTCTTTTTATCGTTCATGTTTCACCTGAACTGGTTGCGGTCGGCCTCCTGCCAGACCTCGATTTTGTGTTAGCCGGATACAGCCGCGGCAGCTTCATCATGGCGTCTTAACATTTCACCTGCCAGGGCCAGATAGGCTATTGCTCCCCGAGATTGCTTGTCATATTTAATCACAGGTTTTCCGTAACTCGGAGCTTCCGCAAGACGAATATTGCGTGGCACGACTGTGCGATAAACGGCATCACCAAAATAGTTAAAAAGCTGGCCATTTACTTCACTGGTAAGCTTACTGCGCGGATCATACATAGTGCGCAATATTCCCTCAATTTTGAGGCTTGGATTCAAGCGATCTCGAATCGCACTGATTGTATCCATTAATGCTGATAAGCCTTCCAGTGCATAGTATTCACATTGCATTGGAATCACGACTCCATCCGCTGCCACCAGGGCATTGATTGTCAGCATATTGAGTGACGGCGGACAATCCACAACAATGAAATCATAGTTATGGCGTATACCCTTGATGATGGATCGCAACCTGAGCTCACGATTATCACCGGTCATCAATTCTACTTCGGAGGCAACCAGGTCACCGTTGGCTGGCAATAAATCGTAACCAGCTTCAGGCATTAACAATACATTCTCAATTGATTCCCCCTGGGAGAGAAGGTCGTAAACAGAGCACTCCAAGGCAGCTTTGTCTACCCCGGAACCAGTGGTGGCATTTCCCTGGGGATCCAAATCAATCAGTAATACGTTTTTTTTGGTAACGGTTAACGAAGCTGCGAGATTAACGGAAGTAGTTGTTTTACCTACTCCACCCTTTTGATTGGCAATTGCTAATACTTTGCCCACGGCTTAATCCACTAGTTAACTTTTGATTCTTCTGCAAATCATCTACTACACAGCTCGCTGGCATTGGTAGCACTAATTCTGCCCTATTGTAACCAGGTAGCGGTCTGCATCCAGGCCAGGTACCTTGAGTTTTACACTTTCCAGTACCACAAATTCTTCTGACAGATTTTCGATTTCACCTTCCGGAAACCTGCCTTTCATAGCCATGAGTTTACACTCTTGTGAGAGCAAATGCTTTGCTTTGCTCACAATTTCGGCCAATGTGGCGAAGGCCCTGCAAGTGACCATATCAATTTGGTGGGGACATTGATAGGCCTCTACTCTGCTGTTCTCGACGACCACATTGGACAGATTTAGCGCGGTCTTTACCTGGAACAGGAATCGTGTTTTTTTTCCATTGCTATCCAATAGTGTGAACTCTTGGTGCGGCGCAAAAATCGCCAGCGGAATTCCGGGAAGTCCCGCACCAGAACCAATATCCAGGACCTGTCCGCCAGTAACATGCTTTTTTATAGAAAGGCAGTCGAGAACGTGTCGGCTTAGCAGAGACTCTAGGTCAGAATCAGCAACCAGGTTGAACTTACTATTCCACTTATCCAGCAAGTCCAGATAAGTCAGTGTTTGTTCGAGTTGGCATGAATTATAGGCAAGCCCCAATTCTTCAAGCCCTCTTTGCAGGAGTTGATCGATTGGCAGGCTCATTTGATACTGGTTCTGGTGATCAACTGTTAGCTTGCTTTTCTGGCAGCAGACTGATGCTTCTTCAAATAGATTAAAAGCAATGAAATTGCGGCCGGTGTCATTCCGGGAATTCTCGATGCCCTGCCGATATTTTCTGGCTTTGAATCAATGAGCTTTTGTTTAAGTTCATTCGAAAGGCCTTGCATTTGCTGGTAGTCGAAATCTTCCGGAAGCACTGTATTTTCCTGCTTCTTCAAGCGCTCGATCTCATCGGCCTGGCGATCAATATAGCCCTGGTACTTAATCTGTATTTCAAGCTGTTGTTGGGCCTGGTCTGTAATGGAGTTCGGCTTTACCGCTTTGGTTTCATTAAGAGCAGCTGCCATGAGGGGACCGTATGAAACTCCAGGACGGGCGAGTAAATCGGCAAGGCGGTATTCCCGCGTCATGGGTTTTTCCAGAAGTTTATTAACCTTCTCTGCGACCTCGGTGTTTGCTTGAACCCAGTGACCTCGAAGGCGAGTGAGTTCCTTTTCGAGGTATTCCCGTTTCTCACAATGGTGTTGCCAACGCCGGTCACATACCAGGCCAAGTTCGCGACCGATTTCGGTCAGCCTCAAATCAGCATTATCTTCTCTGAGGGTTAATCTATATTCAGCACGAGAAGTAAACATGCGATAGGGTTCGTTTGTACCCAGGGTAATCAAGTCATCAACGAGAACACCGATGTAGGCTTGATCTCTTCGAGGACACCAGGAATCTTTTTCTCGAACGGCCAATGCTGCATTTAACCCGGCTAACAATCCCTGTGCCGCCGCTTCTTCATACCCAGTGGTACCGTTTATTTGTCCTGCAAAATACAGGCCCTTAAGGAATTTGGTTTCCAATGAATAATGCAGATCTCTTGGGTCAAAAAAGTCATATTCGATAGCATATCCCGGCCTGGTAATGTGGGCGTTTTCGAATCCATTTATTTGACGTACCATCTTGACCTGAATGTCGTAAGGCAGACTGGTGGATATACCGTTGGGATAAAGTTCATTTGTTTCGAGTCCCTCAGGTTCAACAAAAATTTGATGTGAAGATTTGTCGGCGAAACGCATAACTTTATCTTCGATGGAAGGACAATAGCGGGGTCCGGTTCCCTCTATGACTCCAGTGTACATTGGCGATCTATCGAGCCCGCTACGAATAATTTCATGACAGGCTTCATTGGTAGAGCTAATAAAACAATTTATCTGACGGGGGTGATCTTCCGGTGAACCGAGGTAAGACATTACTGGTAAGGGTTCATCACCGGCTTGCACTTGCATCCTGGAAAAGTCGACGCTTCTCGCATCGATGCGAGGTGGGGTTCCTGTTTTTAATCGATCTACTCTAAACGGGAGCTCCCGCAATCGTTGCGCCAGTGCAATGGAAGGTGGGTCCCCCGCCCTTCCCCCAGCACTGTTTTCCATACCGATATGAATTTTGCCACCAAGAAAAGTACCGGTTGTTAATACCACTTTCTGCGCTTTAATACGCAAACCCATTTGGGTTTTAACACCGCGCACTTGTTCTGCTTCGATAAGCAAATCATCAACCGCTTGCTGGAATAGTGTTAAGTTTTCCTGCTCCTCTAAAATTTTTCTGATTGCCGCTTTGTAAAGAACTCTATCTGCCTGGGCCCTGGTTGCTCTTACAGCCGGCCCTTTACTGGCATTAAGAATTCGAAACTGAATACCTGCCTGATCTATCGCACTGGCCATTGCACCACCCAGAGCATCAATCTCTTTAACCAGATGGCTTTTACCAATTCCACCAATGGCTGGATTACAGGACATCTGTCCCAGGGTTTCGATGCTGTGAGTTACCAGCAGTGTTTTGACACCTTGTCGAGCAGACGCGAGCGCAGCTTCGGTGCCGGCGTGGCCGCCTCCGACAACGATTACTTCATATTCAGTCTGGTGCTCCATGTCTGTGCTTCACAATGCTCAGGTGATTTGCGGGATGAGCAGTATATAGAGATATCGAAAAATGTGAATTATTGTCAGCTATAACATTATTTATTAAATAGTTTATATATATATGTATATAGATAAGGTATTAATGTTGTTGTTATAGGGGCGAAGATTTCTGTTAGTAAGCGTTATTTCTTTTTAATTCTCAGCAGCTTAGACATATATAAGTCGGTGGCAAAGCCCTGATTAGGCTGGCAGTAAGCGGTGTGGGAATTGTGAGCTATTTTAGTACCCCAGGCGCAGCTTCATATTTCTGCCAGCTTATCCTCGACTTATCCAGAACTCAGACCCACCAATTAGTGTATTTGCCAACATGATGTCCAATGTTGGATTCTTATTTGCCAATACAGAAACTGGAAAAAATTTCACCCAGCAAATCATCGCTGCTGAATTCTCCGGTAATCGTTCCCAGTGCTTGCTGTGCCAGCCGCAAATCTTCGGCAACTATTTCTAAAGGTAAGTGCTTACTTAAGTTCAACCCTGCGGATTCTATGAATTCTTTGGCAGTATCAAGCGCCTTCAAATGACGCCCTCTGGCACTAAAATCCCCTTCTGCCGGAGCCTGGAAGCCTACTGTTTGTTGTAAGTGATCTCGAAGCAGGTCCAGGCCGAGATGGGTTTTTGCTGATAGTGAAATTTGTGGATAAGTATTCTGGGCGATAGAAACCGATGTAATTGTTGCTTCCTCAGCCTCTAAAAGGTCGATCTTATTCCGAACCAAAGTTAGATTATCAAGGTGATCTGGGATTAGTAACCACTTACTTTCATCATCAGTTAATGGCTCTAACAAGCTATTTACATCTTGTTCTAAGTGTTTTGCATCGATTACTAATAAAACCTGGTCGGCCTGTTCAATAGCTCGCCTAGCGCGCCTTATACCCTCCTGTTCCACTACATCGCTACTCTGCCGTAAGCCGGCAGTGTCGATAAAATGGACTGGCATACCATCCAGACTAATTTCCACTTTTAGCGTGTCGCGAGTGGTACCGGGAATATCGGTCACGATGGCGCTATCCTGGCCGGCCAATGCATTTAATAAGCTGGATTTTCCTGCATTGGGTTTACCGGCAATAACAACATGCATGCCTTCCCGTAATAGAGTTCCCTGTTTAGCCTGTTGAAAAATCCGCTCGAGTTCAGTCAAAGCCGAATCGATTGCGCTGGTCACTCCGGTGTCATTAACGACATCAATGTCTTCATCTGAAAAATCTATGGCTGCTTCAACATTGACACGGGTAGCTGTTAATTGTTCTTGCAGCTCAGTAATTCGATTTGAAAATTCCCCCTGAAGCGTGCGCATGGCGGAACGGGCTGCCTGCTTGGATCCAGCATCGATCAAATCGGCGATAGCTTCAGCCTGTAGCAGATCTATTTTGTCATTTAAGAATGCTCGTTCCGAAAACTCACCAGCCTGTGCTTGTCTCACACCGATTTCGAGGATGCGTTCCAGGGTCGCACTTAATATCTGTGGACCTCCATGACCCTGCAATTCCAGTACGTCTTCACCGGTAAACGAGTTGGGACCGGCAAAGTATATGGCAATACCACTGTCGATGGTCTGTCCATTGGCAGCGAGAAAATTACAGCTTTGAGCGTTTCGAGGAGTAGGTTCGAATCCCAGAACTTGCTGGCAAACATGTCTTGTTTTTGGCCCGGAAACACGCACGATACCAATGCCCCCGCGGCCGGGAGCGGTAGCAATGGCGCATATTGTATCGAGATTATCTTGAGACATTTTTTTACAGCCCGATCAGGCTGAAACAGGTCAGGGAAGTTTAGCCCTTGCCGGCTTCATATGCCGCTTCGATTTTTCGCGTGATGTACCACTGTTGCAGGATGCCAAGCAGACCATTGGTCAACCAATAAAGAACCAGGCCGGCAGGGAACCAGAGGAACAACAAGGTCATCATGATAGGCATGATTTGCATTACCCGAGCTTGCATAGGGTCGGCGGGTGCCGGGCTAAGTTTCGTTTGCAGAAACATCGTCGCTCCCATTAATAAAGGAAGAACGAAGAACGGATCGCGAACCGAGAGATCAGCAAGCCAAGCGACAAATGGTGCGTGACGAAGCTCAACGCTTTCCATTAACACCCAATAAAGTGCAATAAACACCGGCATCTGAACCAGCATTGGCAGGCATCCGCCGAATGGGTTTATTTTCTCTTTCTTGTATAAATCCATTGTTGCTTTTTGCAGTCCCATACGATCGTCACCATAGCGATCCTTGAGCTGTTGCATCTTCGGCATTAGCCGCCGCATTCCTGCCATGGATTTGTATTGGCTTTCAGAAAGCTTATAAAACAGCGCTTTCACTACAACAGTAAGCAGAATAATGGAAATACCGTAATTACCAATGGCGGAATCGATTCGGGTCAGTAACCAGTAAATAGGCGCGGCCAGGAACCAGAGAAAACCATAGTCGATGGTTAGATCCAGGTTCGGTGACATTTCAGCCAGCGAATATTGATCCTTTGGACCGGAATATAATTGAATGGTATGGCTACCGGTTGTGCCGGGTGCTACCGCAAAGGCAGCACTGGTGAATTCGCCGAAATACTGGTTGATATCATTCTTACGGGTAGTAAACCTGTTTTGCGTGTCAGCGTCTGGAATCCAGGCGGAGAGGAAATAGTGCTGGCTAAACCCAATCCACCCACCACTCATATCCAATGACTCGCTGGCATCGTCTATATCATCGAATTCTATCTTGATGTACGGATCATCATTTGAAGTAGTTACAAATCCGAGAAAAGTTCGACCGAATCCACCGGAACTACTCGGGTCATCAAAACTATCCCGCTTAATCTGACCGAATGCATTCGCCTGCCAGGTATTGGCCGATTGGTTGTCGACAATAAAACTGACGTCGATAAGATAACTATCGCGATTAAAGGTGTAGCGCTTGGTTACGGTAATGTCATCCGGTGTAGCTTCAGCAACGAGGTCCACCATAAGCGTATCGTCACTTTCGGCCATGCGATAATTTGTCGAGGCAGAGCGATATATTGCCCTGCCAGCGCTATCGATACCGTTAGCTCCAATCAGGCCACTTTGTGCGACATAGTTTCTTCCGGCAGAGGATTCTAATACCACAAAGGGGTCATCTGTCACATCTAATTGTTTTAGGTACTGCGGCAATGCAAGCTGAACTATATCACCACCGTTAAGGTCGATGCTTAGTACCAGCGTATCCGTTTCAACTTCAATAAGCCGAGAGTTTGTATTCAGAGCTGCCTGGCTAGTAGTTGTTTGAGCCCGGCCGTTTGAATCAGTGCTTGGCACCGCACTCGGTAGCTCGGTAGGAACATCATTGGGCACATTGCTTGGCACATCAGTTACGGGCGCAGACGCTGATTCAGGTATTTGTAATTGACTGGCTTGCTGTGAACCATCGTTAACTACTGGCGGATAATCTTCCTGCCAGGCGAGCAACATTAAGTAAGTAATGACCGCCAGCGATGTGTATAAGAAAAACTTGGTGAGATCCATTTATCCAGACTTCCTATGTTCGGGTTGAGGCTTCATTAGAACTTGGAACTGGGTCGTATCCACCTTCATGCCATGGATGGCAACTACAAATTCGTCGAACACCCAACCAGGAACCTTTCAGGCTGCCATGTTGTTCAATGGCTTCCTTCGTGTATTGAGAACAGGTGGGGTGAAATCGGCACTGAGTGCCAATCAGAAAGCTTAGAGTAAGCTGGTAGAAAGTAATTAACCGGATAAGAAGTGCTTTAATCATTAGCTTTTGTTCCTGGTTAACTCTTTGGCTTGCTCGTGCTGTGTAGTTTTTTTTCCAGATCTTGCCATAGAGAATTCAGTTTATTCACTATCTGCGCATTGCTCAGTTTATCAGCATCTCTTCGCGCCAGCACAACTACATCTACTGCTTCAAGTCCCTGGCAGCCGGTTCGAAAAGACGCTCGTATCTGGCGCTTTATTCTGTTCCTTGCTACTGCCCTGGCTACATTCTTCTTGGCAATCACCAAACCCAGTCGCCTGGATTCACCTTTATTTGTGACCGCTAGTATTAGAAAGTGACGGCAGGATACTTTGTACTGAGTATGGTCGAATACAGCCTTGTAATCGGCGGCGGTCAGTAACCGAGAATCTTTGGGAAAGCCAAACTCAGCCACTGTTGTTCTCTTTTCTATAGGGAGAAAAGTGAATTAAGCAGAGAGTCTAGCGCGTCCCTTTGCGCGTCTTCTTTTGAGAACGAGACGTCCACCCTTGGTTGCCATCCGCGCACGGAAGCCATGAGTGCGAGCACGCTTTAAGACACTGGGTTGAAAAGTTCTTTTCATAACTGAAATTCCAGATTTGCTATATTGAACCGGTCAGGCTCAAAAAGAGGGCGAATTCTAGTGGTTTTGCCGCAAAGTTTCAATGAAATAGCGCTGCCTGAAAGGAATGATTTTGCTTAGATTTGCTTAGAAAACAGTAAGGAATCAGGATAAAGCACTGCCGTCGAAACTAACCAAAACTTAATAACAAGCTATCCACAATATATTTATCAACAGGCCGTCAAATTGTTGTGGTTTTTGGCTGTATTTTGGTCTCGGTATTTATCAGCCAAACCCTTGTAACTGATTGATATATAAGAATAAAAACAAGGGTGAAAAAATCAGTTTCAGCCTTTCCAAGCAGTGGATAACTCAATGTTCAATCGATAGAATTGCTGCGTTGAATAAAAACCAAAACCTGTGAGCAACAAACGTGGTAATAGCAAGTTGGCAATATTGTATCGATTGTTTAAAAGCGGAAATCCCTTCTCAACAATTTAATACCTGGATTAGACCATTAAAGGCAGAACTCGAGTCCGATGTTCTGAGAATCTCGGCCCCTAATCGTTTCATTTTGGATTGGGTGAAAAGCAAATTTCTAAATCGTATCGAAGAACTGGTGACGGAGAGTAATGGCGAACCACTGCCAATTGAATTGCTTGTTTTCACGCCGGAAGACGGGACCCGCGTAGCTGCTGCAGTTGAGCCCGTTAATTCTACCCAGAAAAAAGGCCAAACCCAGATTTCGCCAATGCTTGCCCAGGACAGTAGCCCGGAGGAACAGCCTTCCTTGCTGGATCCGATTCTGGCCAATGACAAACCAGGGCGACGCACTATGGATGTTGTCATCGAAGGCAAATTAAGACACCGGGGCGCGCTTAATACAGAGAATAATTTCGACAATTTTATCGTTGGCAAGTCCAATCAGTTGGCGAGAGCAGCGGCGGTGCAAGTGGCTGAAAACCCCGGTTATGCCTATAACCCGCTTTTCATTTACGGCGGCGTAGGGTTAGGAAAGACTCACTTAATGCACGCCATAGGCAATTACCTGGTGGCCAAGAAACCCGGGGCAAAAGTTGTTTATCTGCATTCCGAAACATTTGTAGCCACCATGGTTTCTGCTCTTCAGCTTAATGCCATCAGTGAGTTCAAACGCTTCTATCGATCGGTAGACGCGCTTCTTATCGATGACATTCAATTTTTCGCTGGAAAGGAACGCTCCCAGGAAGAGTTCTTTCATACCTTCAATGCGCTCCTCGAGGGCGGGCAGCAAATCATATTAACTTGCGACCGCTTCCATAAAGAGATTAATGGCCTGGAAGAACGCCTGAAATCTCGCTTCGGCTGGGGCTTAACCGTTGCGGTTGAACCACCGGAGCTGGAAACTCGCGCTGCGATTTTGATGAACAAGGCGGAGCTTTGTAATGTCGAGCTGCCTTATGAAGCAGCGCTCTTTATTGCCCAGCGATTGCGCTCAAATGTGCGTGAACTGGAGGGCGCCTTAAAACGTGTCATTGCCCATGCCAATTTTAGAGGCGAAGAAATAGATCTCGAGCTAATCAAAGAAGCACTAAGAGATTTGTTCGCCCTTCAGGATAAATTGGTAACCATCGACAATATCCAGCGGTCCGTAGCGGAGTACTACAAGATCAAAATGGCGGACATGTTGTCGAAGCGCCGCAACCGTTCTGTTGCCAGGCCGCGTCAAGTCGCCATGACTCTGTCTAAAGAATTGACGAATCATAGCTTGCCGGAAATAGGCGACGCCTTTGGGGGTCGGGACCACACCACGGTGCTGCATGCCTGTAAGCAGATAAAAAAATTACGCCACAGCTCCACGGATATTCAGGAGGATTACAACAACCTCCTGCGATCACTCTCCAGCTAGCTGGTAACCAATTGATAAATAAAGGGAAATTCTTTTAAATGCAATTTTCAATTTCTCGCGAAGCGCTGCTAGAACCGCTGCAAATGGTCAGTGGAGTTGTCGAGCGACGCCAAACACTTCCAGTGCTATCGAATGTATTGCTGGTATTGAAAGACAGTGAGCTTTCACTCACCGGTACTGATCTAGAGGTAGAGCTCATAGGCAGAGCCCAGGTAGATGGTGCAGCCCAGGCCGGCGAGATTACCGTACCCGCAAGAAAGCTATTAGATATTTGTAAATCCCTGGCGGACGACTCCCAAATCGAGATGTCAGTGGCTGACAATAAGCTAAAACTAAAATCAGGCAGAAGTCGGTTTACACTCACTACTCTTCCAGCGACCGAATTCCCTAGCGTCGATGAAGAACCCGATACTTTTTCTATCACTATCGCCCAATCAAGATTGCGTGAGCTTCTGGATGCTACCAGCTTTGCCATGGCCCAGCAGGATGTCCGCTATTATCTTAATGGCATGCTGTTTGAAGTGAGCGGAGATTTTTTACGCGTCGTTGCTACCGATGGACACCGCCTGGCGATGGAAACCCTGAGCATGGGCACGACTGTAGATGGGACCCAGCAACTTATTCTTCCCCGTAAAGGCATTATGGAATTATCCCGCCTGTTATCTGAAGAAGGGGGCGATATTGAATTGACCTTTGGTCAGAACCATATACGTGCCGCTATTCCAGAGTTTACGTTTACGTCGAAACTTGTTGATGGAAAATTTCCGGACTATAACCGCGTTCTGCCAAAAGGTGGCGATAGAGTTTGTACGGGCAGCAGCAAAGAGCTACGCCAGGCTTTTTCCAGGGCGTCTATTTTGTCCAATGAAAAATATCGCGGTGTTCGTGTAATGCTTTCCCCTGGTGAAATGCGAATACTTGCAAATAATCCCGAACAGGAAGAGGCTGAAGAAGTTGTTTCGGTAGATTATGACGCTGAACCCCTGGAAATAGGCTTCAACGTGAGCTATTTGATCGACGTACTTACCACCCTTAGTAGTGAAAAAGTGAGAATTACGCTGTCCGACCCCAATAGCAGTGCATTATTAGAGGCCGAAGAAGGGTCTGATGCGCTCTATGTCGTTATGCCTATGCGCCTGTAAATGGGGCTGTTCGCCCTCTTTTTAGCCCCGTGAGCTCCCTAAGCCTGCTCAAACTCAATGCTGTTAGAAACATCAAACAGGAAGAGCTTGATCTCCACTCCAGCCTGAATCTTATCCACGGCGAGAATGGCAGCGGTAAGACCAGTATCCTGGAAGCGATACACCTGCTGGCATCGGGGAGATCATTTCGTACCAGCAAAACCGGATCCCTCATATCTGCAGACGAAGATGAGCTGGCAATCTATGCCGAATCTCAAAATGGACACAGATTCGGGCTACTCAAACCTCGTCGCCAATCCGCCCAACTTAAATTGGACCTGGAATCACAAAAGAACTGGGACAATATTGCCCGGTTATTACCTGTCCAGGTGTTAGATGCAGGATCGTTCTTGTTATTGGAGGGCGGGCCCAAAGCCAGAAGACGATTTTTGGATTGGGGAGTGTTTCACGTGGAACATGGCTTTCTTAATCACTGGCGAAGCACACGCAAATGTATTGCTCAGCGCAATCAATTGTTAAAGGCTGCCCGAATCGATGAACAACTTCTACAAGTTTGGGATAGAGAGTTATGCCAGGCGGCCGCATCGGTGGATTTGGCAAGAAAAGCTTATTTTGATCGATTCATTCCAGTGTTTGCAGAAACTTATCAAGCGCTGGCGGAAGATAAGGCCGTAGAATCACTTTCCCTCGAATACCAGCGGGGCTGGGATTCCGAGCAGGAATTGGAAGCTGTACTCCTGAATAGCCGCAATCAAGATCTCAAATACGGGGCGACTCAGAACGGACCTCATCGAGCGGACATTCTGGTGAAAGTGGAAAAATCCCCTGCCATCGATGTGTTATCCCGGGGCCAGCAGAAAGTACTGGTAAGTGCATTAAAAATTGCCCAGGGCACGCTTTTCTCCGAAGCGATTCAGGACCGCTGCATTTACCTGGTTGATGATCTCCCGGCGGAACTGGACCGTGAAAACCGGGCAAAAATACTGCAAAAATTGCTAAGCCTGGATAGCCAGCTTTTTGTTACGTCCGTAGAGCTCAACTCCATCAAAAACTGCCTTGAATCCCCTCCTGAAATGCGCACGTTCCACGTGGAACGTGGTACAATAACGGATTGATTTTTCGCCAATTTATTCGATTTTTTGACGAATTTGTCGGCGCCGGAACAACGCGAGTTTTACCTGGAGATTTTGCATGACCGAAGAGTCTCAATCTGACTACAATTCCGAGAGCATTAAGGTGTTAAAAGGCCTGGATGCAGTCCGAAAACGCCCCGGAATGTATATCGGCGACACGGACGATGGAACCGGGTTACACCACATGGTGTTTGAGCTGGTTGATAACTCCATTGACGAAGCCCTGGCCGGTTTCTGTGACGAAATTCAGGTAACTATCCATGTCGGGGAAACCATTACGGTCGCTGACAATGGTCGTGGGATTCCTACGGAAATGCACAAAGAAGGGGTCTCAGCCGCCGAGGTAATCATGACTGTGCTCCATGCCGGGGGCAAATTCGACGACAATAGCTATAAAGTCTCGGGAGGTCTCCATGGCGTGGGAGTATCCGTAGTTAATGCCTTATCGGAGGAGTTAAAACTTACTATCCGTAGAGACGGCGCCATTCATGAGCAAATTTACGAGCACGGCGTGCCACAGGCACCGCTTGCGGTGGTCGGCGAGACTGAAATTACGGGCACCGAGTGTCATTTTAAGCCTTCGGCAGACACCTTCAGCAATGTGGAATTTCACTACGATATTCTTGCCAAGAAACTACGTGAGTTAGCATTTCTTAACGCTGGAGTAGCGATCCGGCTTACTGATGAGCGAACCGGCAAGGAAGAGCTGTATAGGTATGAAGGCGGGCTTAAAGCCTTTGTTGACTACCTGAATAAGAATAAGAATACGGTTAATAAGCTTTTCCACTTCGTTTCTACCAGGGAAGAGGACGGTATAACCGTCGAAGTAGCGCTGCAATGGAATGATTCCTATCAGGAAAATATCTTTCCCTATACCAACAATATTCTCCAACGGGATGGTGGAACACACCTGGCAGGATTCCGCGGGGCGCTTACCAGGGTACTAAAAAGCTATATTGACAAGGAGTTGGCAAATAAAAAAGGGAAAGAGGTTGTCACATCCGGCGATGATGCCCGGGAAGGCCTCACTGCCATCATTTCTGTAAAGGTTCCAGACCCGAAATTCTCCTCTCAAACCAAAGACAAGCTGGTTTCATCAGAAGTTAAAGGGGTTGTGGAGCAAGAAATGGCCGCCAATTTTAATGATTTTCTGATGGAGAACCCCCAGGACGCGAAACTTATTGTTAATAAGATGATTGACGCGGCGCGGGCCCGTGAAGCGGCCCGTAAAGCGCGGGAAATGACCCGGCGCAAAGGTGCCCTGGATGTCGCCGGATTGCCGGGCAAACTGGCAGATTGCCAGGAAAAAGATCCAGCATTGTCAGAAATCTACATTGTAGAGGGCGACTCGGCGGGTGGTTCCGCGAAACAAGGGCGTAATCGAAAAAATCAGGCGATTTTGCCCCTGAAAGGTAAGATTCTTAACGTCGAAAAAGCACGATTTGACAAGATGTTAAGCTCCGCAGAAATAGGGACCATGATCAAGGCCCTGGGCTGTGGCATTGGTAACGAAGAATTCGAACCGGAAAACCTGCGTTATCACAGCATTATCATCATGACCGATGCCGATGTAGACGGCTCCCATATTCGTACCCTGCTGTTAACTTTTTTCTTCCGGCAAATGCGAGACCTGGTGGAACGTGGCCATATATATATTGCCCAGCCCCCACTCTACAAAATTCGTAAAGGCAAACAGGAGCAATATCTAAAAGACGATATTGAACTCGCCAACTACCAGACTCAGATAGCGCTCGAGGGAGCAAGCCTGCATGTAAACAAAGATGCTCCAGGCATTGCAGATGATTCTCTTGAATCACTGGTTAAACAATTTAATGAAGCACACGCGATTATCAGTCGCTTGGCGCGGCTTTATCCGACGGAAATTCTGGAAGCCATGGTCTTCAGCAATCACCTGGCGGAAGAAGATTTAAAATCAAAAGAAAAAGTTGAAACCTGGGTGGGCAAGCTGGCGGCAAACCTTGAGAAGCAGCATCCCGGCGTAAGCTCTAACTACACACTACAGGCGATAGAGGACCCTGAGCGCCATACCTTCTTACCAGAAGCAAGGTTGAACCTCCATGGACTGGAAAAAATTTATTCTTTCAGTGCCGACTTTTTTCATTCCGGTGAATACAAAGCGCTGGCGGAATTAGGACAAACCCTGGATGGATTAATCGAAGAAGGAGCTTTCGTTAAGAGAGGTGAGCGCAGCAAGGAAATTTCCAGCTTTGCAGAAGCGATTGAATGGCTAACAAATGACGCCATGAAGGGGCACTACCTGCAGCGCTATAAAGGTTTGGGAGAAATGAATCCCGATCAGTTATGGGACACCACCATGAACCCGGAAACCCGGCGTATGTTACAAGTTACAATCGACGATACCATTGGTGCTGATCAGTTATTCAATACACTGATGGGCGATCAGGTAGATCCGCGACGGGAATTTATCGAAGACAACGCCCTGGCTGCAGAAAACCTCGATGTCTAAGCGTTGCTAGCCTGGTAGCTATCTCTAATCCACATTTCTATTTCGTCGGTCAGCTCTCTGGCACCGCGATTAACAGTATCGACTGGCTTCCCTATAGTGACTGTTATAATACCAGGCCGTTTGATGAAATGACGGGGTGGCCAGCAATCACCCGCATTGTGGGAGATAGGAACGATCGGCGCATCTGCTGCAATAGCAAGCTTGGCACCACCCCGGGAAAATTTCTTTATCGTACCGGCTGGAGAACGAGATCCTTCAGGGAAAACGATAACGGACTTGCCTGAATTCAAGCGTTCCACCCCCTGGGTAAGCATGGACTTACCAGCTTCTCTGGGGTTACTACGGTCGATGGCTATCGGCTGCTGCAAATGCATGGACCAGCCCCAAAACGGAATACGCAACAACTCCTTCTTGAGAATAGGAGAAACCGGGTAAGCGAGTTTATAAAAAAGTATGGTTTCCCAGCTGCTCTGGTGGTTTGCTATATACACCGCGGACCGGGAAGGCAGGTTTCCCAGTCCAACTATTTCATATTGAACACCACAACAAAACCTTAACCAGTTCAGCGCACTGCTACACCAGAGGGAAGCAAACTTATTGCGTAATACTGCAGACAAAACAGGAAACAACAAAATAAAAATAGTTGCTATAACTATCGTCATTGGGACGTAACCGGCATAGAAAATGAGAGAACGAAGAAACAACATCAGATCAATTCGCTTCTCTTCAGCAAATCCCGAGCAAAGGATTGTAAGTCATTAAACACGGAAACTTCTGTAAACTCATTGTCGCTCAGAGACTTTTCCGTTACTTCACCCTTACCGGTTCGAACGAGTATGGGTTCCATTCCATATGCCCTGGCCGCCTCAAGATCTTTTAAACTATCCCCAACAAAAGGGCAGCCTTTAAGCGATATGCCTAATTCCGATTCGGCCTGCTCGAGTAGACCAGTCTTTGGTTTTCTGCAGTCGCACTCCGCGTCAGGGAGATGTGGACAGTAAAAAATACCTGTAACAAACCCGCCGGCCTCTTCTACCATAGAACATAGCTTATGATGTATATTTGCAAGTGCAATTTCGTCGAATAGTTCGCGTGCCAGGCCAGACTGGTTAGTGGCGATGAGAATCCTGTAGCCGGAACTATGTAAAGCGGCTATGGCATCAAGGCTGCCGGGTAGTGGGCTCCACTCATCGTGGGATTTAATATATTGGTCCGAGTCCTGGTTTATTACACCGTCTCTATCAAGAACAATTGTTTTTGAATAATCCAATATGTATCTCTACGCCCTAGTTTGAATGCAGGTGAGAAATATCTGCTGTTTGCAGGAACAGGTTTCTCAGCTGCTGCAATAATGCCAGTCTATTTCTTCGAATGTTCTCGTCATCGTGCATCACAAGAACACTGTCGAAGAAATGGTCAACAGAAGATTTAAGCGTGGATAGAGATTGAAGCCCAGCCGAGTAATCGCCATTCTCGAACAAAGGAGTCACTTCTAACTTTTTAGCTTGAATTGCCTCATGTAAGGCCTTTTCTGCTTCTTCTTGTAGCAAGCCTGGCTGACATTCTGAAGATTCCGATACTTCTTCCTGTTTGGATAACAGGTTTGAAACACGTTTATTGGCGGCCGCCAATGCGACTGCTTCAGGTAGTTTCTCGAAGCTGTGAACGGCCTGAATGCGATGATGAAAATCTAAAGGCCGCTCCGGCTTCATCACGAATACCGACTGAAAAATTTCGCTGCTAATGCCAGTTTCGAGGTACCAGGCACGAAACCTCTCCAGAAGGAATTCAAAAACCTGTGTACCAGTGTCCGCTATCAGCTGATTGTCAGCATGACTGGCAACAGCAGACTCAATGACCCTTACGATGTTCAGGTTAAGCTCTTTCTCAACAAGAATGCGTAATATGCCTATGGCAGAACGACGCAGGGCAAAAGGGTCCTTGGAGCCTGTGGGTGGTTGGCCTGTGCCAAACAGCCCAACCATAGTGTCTAGCTTGTCCGCGATGGCAAGCACCGCACCGGTCTCGGACTGGGGTAATACGTCTCCGGCAAAGCGGGGTAAATACTGTTCATTCAAGGCCTGGCAAACTGCATCTGCTTCGCCATCGTTCTGGGCATAATAAGAGCCCATTAGACCTTGTAAGTCAGCAAATTCACCAACCATGCTGGTCAATAAATCACATTTGGATAGCAAAGCGGCGCGTTCACAGAGCGTGCCATCAAAGCCCAGCTCTTCAGCGATCGCTTTGCTCAGCCTGGCAACTCGTTGTGATTTCTCGAATACTGTGCCCAACTTATCCTGGAACACGATCTTTTTCAGAGGATCTATCCTGGAAGACAGGGGAGTCCGCTTATCGGTTTCAAAGAAAAATCGAGCGTCCGCCAGCCGGGGGCGTATAACTCTTTCATTGCCCTCGATAACCTGAGTCGGGTCTTTGGATACGATATTGCTGACAGTGACAAATTTCGGCAACAGATTCTGGTCCTTATCTACCAGGTAAAAACATTTCTGATGGGATTTCATTGCAAGAATTAATGCTTCAGGAGGAACCTGCAAAAACTCTTCATCGAAATTACCAGTCAGGGCAACTGGATACTCAACGAGTGCTGTCACTTCATCCAGTAATGATTCATCAATAACGGTAGTCGCCTTCGATTTCTTGCCTTCTTCTGTTACCAGTTTACGCACCAGATCTTTGCGCTTGGCAAAATCTGGAATTACACCGCCAGTTTCTTCCAAACACTCTTCGTAATCATTGGCAGCATCGATTGCTATATCGCTATTGTGATGAAACCGATGGCCAAGGGAATTTCTACCACTTTTAACTCCATAGATCTCGAGATCAATTACCTCTTCTCCAAAAAGCAAGACAAGCCAGTGCACAGGCCGTACAAATTCTTCCCGGGAGCTTCCCCAGCGCATGCGTTTGGGAACCGGTAATTGCGCCAGGGACTGACTAACGATTGCAGGCAGCAAGTCACTGGTTTGTTGCCCTTTCTGCTGTAAAGAATAAGAAAGCTTTTCAACACCGTCTTTATTTGCCCTTGCTAGATCCGACACCTCAACGCCACATGATTTTGCAAAACCCAGTGCCGCTGGCGTGGGATTGTTGTCATCATTGAATGCCGCGGTGACTGCCGGGCCAAGCTTATCAATTTGCTTATCTTTCTGGGCAACTTGTAGCGCAGTGATTAACACTGCCATTCTTCTTGGTGTCGCAAAACGCTGTGATGATTCGAAGGAGAGATCACTTTTCTTTAGGGCAGTGCCAACCAGCTCCTCGAAGGACCGTGACAAATTGCTCAGTGCTTTAGGTGGCAGCTCTTCGGTGCCAATTTCGATGAGAAGGTCTCGAGTAGACATGATTAATCTTCTAAGTACTCTTTGCGAAGTTCATCGCTCGCCAAAGGAAAGCCAAGTTGCTTCCGACTTTCGAAATAAGCCTCAGCGACGAGCCGGGCTAGAGTGCGCACCCGTAAAATATAGCGCTGTCTTTCAGTCACAGAAATCGCGTTGCGTGCATCTAACAAATTGAAATAATGGGATGCTTTCAGAACCTGTTCATACGCTGGCAGGGCTAAACTCTCTTCTATCAATTTGTTGCACTGAGCCTCACAATCATCGAAGTATCGAAACAGCAATTCCGTATCGGCCTGCTCAAAATTAAATGCCGACATTTCTACTTCATTCTGTTTAAACACGTCTCCGTAAGTGACTACCCCATTTGGCCCCTCTGTCCAAACGATGTCGTAAATGCTGTCCACTCCCTGTAAGTACATGGCAATCCTTTCGATACCATAGGTAATCTCGCCACTTACTGGATGGCATTCCAGACCGCCAACCTGCTGAAAGTAAGTAAATTGAGTGACTTCCATGCCGTTTAACCAAACTTCCCAGCCTAAACCCCAGGCACCAAGAGTCGGTGATTCCCAATTATCTTCAACGAAGCGAACATCATGAATCGCCATGTCGATACCCAGGCTCTCCAATGATTCCAAATAGACGGATTGAATATCCTGGGGTGAAGGTTTGAGGATTACCTGGAACTGGTAGTAATGCTGAAGTCGATTCGGGTTTTCACCATAACGACCATCGGCAGGCCGCCGACAGGGTTGTACGTAAGCGGTATTCCAGCTTTCCGGACCGATCGCGCGCAAAAATGTAGCCGGATGAAAGGTTCCTGCACCAACTTCCAAATCAAGGGGCTGCAACACCACACAACCTTTGTCTGCCCAAAATTGTTGTAGTGCCAGAACTAATCCCTGGAATGTTTTTAAGTCGTATTCCTGGCTCACGAAACTGCCGAATTTCTCTGAAAATCAAAGGGCTGCAATTATCCTCGATTCTCTGAAAGTTATCTATAGCACAGCAGTTTTGGGGCGCTTCGGTGTTAGTTTGGACAAAGAAAAAACATGTGCCTTTGTGAATAGTCGCTCTACAATACGCTGTTCGTTCTAAACACGAGAAAAACACTATCCAAACCCTCGGCTATTTACTGTTCAGAAGCTTTCTTTCACTGAGCGCTCTGTTACCGCTGCGGATTTTGCATATCCTGGCAAGGCTATGGGGCTCCCTGCTCTTCAGAATTCCAAATCGGGCAAAAGACACGACGGAAAAAAATTTGAATGCATGCTTTCCGGAAAAGAGCGAGAAGGAAATCGCCGCACTTAGCCGGTTAAGCCTGATAAATACGGCGGCAACCGCACTGGAAATGGGCAAATGCTGGTTGCCTGACATTAGTAAGACATTGAGCCTTGTTGTCGAAACTGAAGGGGAGTCCGATTTCAACTCGGCCTATGAGTCTGGCAATGGCATCGTGTTACTGGCACCTCACCTGGGTAACTGGGAAGTATTTGGCTTCAAACTTTGCGACACCATAAGCTCTACCTGGCTATATCAGCCGCCAAAGTACCCCGCCCTCGATCGATTGATAACCCGCACGCGATCAAGGAACGGGATTAACATGGCACCGACAAACCGGTCTGGTGTGGCGCAGGTATTCAAGGCCCTAAAACAGGGGCAGCTAGTCGGCGTGCTACCGGATCAGGTGCCGCCAGATGAAGGGGGAAGCTATGCGCCTTTTTTCGGTGTATCCGCCTTTACCATGACCCTGGTGAGCAAGCTTGTGCAAAAATCAGATGTGCGAGTATTTTGTGGATTCGCGAAACGTCTGCCAGATGCCAGAGGATTCAAAGTAATTGTAAAAGAGGCAGATAAGGGCATTTACAGTGACGATATAGAAACTTCCGTCGCAGCGCTGAATAAAAGTGTTGAGCAAAGCGTGAAAGAAGCTGTGGAACAGTATCAGTGGGAATACAAGCGCTTTAGAAAACAACCGGACGGAAACAGGTTTTACTAGCGTTTCCAAAACATGGGAGTGAAAAGCACCAGCAGTGTAAACACTTCGAGTCGTCCCAGTAACATCGCTATACACAAGATCCACTTCGCAGTTCCAGGTAAGTGACCGTAGGTCTCAGCCACACTTGCTAAACCCGGGCCCAGGTTATTAATACAGGCGCCAACTGCACTGAATGCAGTAACAATATCCAATCCCGTAGCGAGCAAGGCCAGCAGCATTGCCATAAAAGCCATTACGTAAACAGCAAAGAACCCCCAAACAGATTCAATTACTCGATCAGGCACCGCATTTCTTCCAAGTTTTACCGGGATAACTGCTTTTGGATGAATTAGTCTCTGCACTTCTCTAAAACCCTGCTTAAAAATAAGCAAGATACGTATCGCTTTCATTCCGCCACCAGTTGAGCCTGCACAGGCACCGATGATTGCTGCGTACAGTAAAATATAAGGAAGAAAGAGGGGCCAGGAATTGAAATCGGCGGTAGAAAAACCGGTTGTTGTTGCAAAAGAAACAACCTGAAACAAGCCTTTGGTAAATGATTCCAGCAACCCGGAATACACATCTGAAAAATACAAGACGCTTATAGTAATCGCCGACACAAAAAACAAAATAAACGCGTAAAAAAGAAACTCGGGATCGCCAAGATAGTGTCGAATACTGCGGCGTTGCCAGGCAGTGAAATGGAGCGCGAAGTTTATTCCCGCAATAAACATAAATACAATCGCCACTAATTCGATTGCGGAACTTTCAAAATAGCCAAGACTGGCGTCATGAGTTGAAAATCCGCCGATGGCAATTGTCGTAAAACTATGACTAATGGCATCAAATACATCCATGCCAACTATCCAATAAGCAATAGCGCAAGCTATGGTGAGGGAAACATAGATGAACCACAGTGCTTTTGCAGTTTCTGCCAGGCGCGGAACGAGTTTATTGTCTTTTACCGGGCCGGGGCTTTCTGCGCGGTAAAGTTGCATACCCCCGATTCCAAGCATCGGTAACAGCGAGATCGCCAGCACGATAATGCCCATTCCTCCGAGCCACTGCAGCTCCTGCCGGTAAAACAGGACTGATTTTGGCAAGTCGTCAAGCCCAGAGATAACGGTGGCTCCCGTTGTGGTAAGGCCAGATAGGGATTCGAAAACGGCATCGGTTACAGAAAGCTCCAGGGCTGGGGAAAACAAGAATGGCAAACAGCCGGCGGTGCCGAGTACCGCCCAGAAAAGAGTAACGACCAGGAAGCCGTCTCGAGTGCCGAGATCTTTTTTAGTCCTGGCGGTGGAAATAAATAGCAAGAAGCCAATGCCAAAAATTATTAGCATGGAATTAAGAAAAGATGAAAACATGCCATCTTCGTAAAACATGGACACCAGCATTGGCGGGATGTTGGCCAGCAAACTAAACAGCATTAAGAGGCTGCCCAGTATCTTGATAATGATAGATGCGTGCATTCGTGTTTTGATCAGTGTCTAGAAGAAGCTGAAACCGACCTGGAACAGTCGTTCAACTTCTGGAATGGTTTTGCGATCAACCAGGAAAAGAATTACATGGTCTTCAGATTCGACTATTGTATCGTCGTGTGCAATTAGGACTTCGTTGTTTCTAACTATTGCACCAATGGTAGTTCCCTCTGGAAGATCGATATCTTCGATGGCTTTACCAACCACTTTAGACGAAGCCTGATCGCCGTGGGCAATTGCTTCCATTGCTTCTGCCGCACCACGGCGCAATGAATGTACATTCACTACATCTCCACGGCGCACATGAGCTAACAAGCTGCCAATAGTTGCTTGTTGCGGTGATATCGCGATATCGATCTCGCCGCCTTGTACCAGGTCGACGTAGGCTGGATTGTTAATTATTGCCATCACTTTTTTTGCGCCAAGTCGTTTTGCTAACAACGACGACATGATGTTTGCTTCATCATCATTGGTTAAGGCCAGAAAGACATCGGTATCTTCAATGTTTTCATCCAGCAACAATTCCTGATGAGAAGCCTCTCCGTTTAACACGATCGCTTTGTTCAAGTGCTCGGAAAGATAGGCACATCGCTGCGGATTATGTTCAATTATTTTTACCTGGTATCTTTCTTCAATTGTTTCTGCCAGGCGCATCCCGATGTTGCCGCCGCCAGCTATGATTATTCTTTTGTAAGGTTTATCCAGGCGTCGCAATTCCCCCATGCAAGCACGGATGTCGCTCTGGGCAGCCACGAAGAACACTTCGTCATCGGCTTCAATTACCGTTGAGCCTTCGGGAATGATGGGGCGGTCTTTACGAAATATTGCTGCTACGCGAGTTTCAACATTCGGCATATGTTGTCGCAGCAAACGAATTTCCTGGCCGACAAGGGGTCCGCCATAAAAAGCTTTTACGGCGACAAGCTGAACTCTGCCGTCTGCAAAATCCAACACCTGTAGGGAGCCTGGCAAATCAATCAAACGTGCAATATAAGAAGAAACAATTAGCTCCGGACTGATAACTACGTCTACAGCAATACCGTGTTTGCCAAATAATTTATCGCTAACCAGGTAGGCAGATGAACGCAGGCGGCAAATCTTCTTTGGAGTTTGAAACAGGGAATAAGCAACCCGACAGGCCACCATGTTGATTTCATCGTTCTCTGTTACTGCGATAATCATGTCAGCATCTTCACCGCCGGCGCGAGTTAGCACATCCGGGTGACAGGCCTGCCCTGGAATGGTGCCGATGTCGATCTGGTCTTTTAATTCTCGCAAGCGTTCGCTGTCGTTATCGACAACAGTAATGTCATTGGCTTCATTCGCTAAGGTTTCAGCCAATGTGCTGCCAACCTGGTTAGCACCGAGAATTATAATTTTCATGACATGACTACTTGCTGGTAGTTGAACTGTGCTGCTTATGTTTTTCGAAGTAACGAATAGAAGAATCCATCAGGGCCATCTTGTGTGCCCGTAGGTAGCTGTCTTCCATAGCGGCATTCTACTCCCCAATCGGCCGCGATGCCCTCATATTTAGCGTTATCCGTGCTTTCTAGAAAGCGTTGAATTTGTTGGTCGTTTTCCGTCGTCAGCAATGAACAAGTCGTATATAAAAGTAGCCCATCGGGTTCCAGGCATGACCACAAGCTGTGCAGTATTTCCTGTTGCAAGCTGACTAAACGTTTCACTTCCTTAGCACTGCGCAGCAGTTTTATGTCCGGGTGTCGGCGAATTACGCCGGTGGCAGAGCAGGGAGCATCTACCAGCACTCTATCGAAGGGCTTGCTGTCCCACCAGGAATCCAGCTCGAGAATATCGGCGCAGATGATTTGGGCATTCAGTTGCAGCCGTTGCAGATTTTCCTGAATCATCTCGCTTCGCTCAGAAGCTATATCAACAGCGACAAGCTCGGTAAGTGAGCATTCACTTTCTAGTAAATGACAGGTCTTTCCACCGGGCGCAGCACAGGCATCCAGAACCCTTAAGCCGGGCTCCAATTGCAGCAAGGAAGGAACGAGTTGCGAGGCTTCATCCTGAACGCTGACCTCACCTTCACTAAATCCAGGTATGTCAGTTACAGCCATGGGCTTGTCGAGATAGACTGAAGAATCCGCCAGGCCTCCTGAAGCGGCGTCGATGCCCTGTTGCTTCAGCTTCTCTAAATAGTCATCCCGGCTGAGCTTTGCGTGGTTAACCCTTAAGGTCATGGGCGGGCGTTGGTTGCTATTCTCTATTAGCGCTTGCCATTGATCTGGCCAGGCAGTGGAAAACTCTTCCACCAGCCAGGCAGGAAAGGAAAACCTTGCTGAAGCTGTGTCTTGAAGGAATTCCCGTTCCAATTCTTCCTGTTTGCGCAAATAGTTTCTGAGAATGGCATTTACCAACGCTTTGGCCCAGGGCTTATCCAGATCCCGGGTTGCAGCGACAGTTTCATTGAGTACAGCATGTTGAGGTATTGATAGTTCCCGTAATTGATAGAGACCTATGACCAGCAAACACTGAATGTCCGAGTCTTTTTGCTTCAGAGGCTTTTCCAATAACTGATCGGTAAAAAAGGATAGTGAGTGAAACCAGCGACAGGAGCCAAAGCAAATCTCCTGCAGCAAGCCATAGTCTTTCGAGTCTTTGTAGTGAGCCAAGTGACTTGAAAGCGAGCCATCGCCATTTAATAAGCGTGCAAGAATTGATGCAGCAACTGCTCTAAGGTTTTTCATTTTTCTTAAACTGGTTAATCAGAGTCTTCTGACGCTGCAAACTGCTTTCCCACAGCAAACATATCTGGCTTGGAGTTTAGGATGTCCTTTACTGCGGCGGCCGCTTTTCCAGGTAATTGCACACGAGAAACTTTTAACGCGGAGCTTTTGCACTGCACAACAAAACTTTCTTTGTCGGAAATAATTATTTTGCCGGTAGCGCTTTCAGAGTTGGTACTAAGAACTTCAGCCTGGAGTATTCTTAATCGCTGCCCTTCCAGAAACGTATAGGCAGGTGTTCGACCGATGCCTGTTCTTATCTGGCGATGAACGAAATCTGCCTGGGACTGCCAGTCTATCAATGCCTCGGACTTATCGAGCTTTTCAGCATAGCAACTAAGCGCCGAGTCCTGTTTTTCAGGGCTTTTTAGTAACTCTGGCAAATTATCAAGCGCACGAACCAGTGAAACTGTGCCTGCATCGATTAACTTGAGCTCCAGATCGTTGCGAGAATCCTGCTCTTCTATTCTTAGCTCGGACTTTAATAACATGTCTCCAGTATCAAGCCCTTCATCCATTTGCATAATTGTGACACCTGATACTTTATCTCCAGCAAGAAGTGCTCGTTCGATGGGTGCCGCCCCGCGCCACCGTGGTAGCAAGGAAGCATGGACATTGATACACCCATACCGGGGAATTTCAAGAATTTCCTTTGGTAAGATCAAACCGTAAGCGACGACTACCAACACGTCCGCTTGCAACTCTAACAAGTGTTGGTGTTCCTCAATGTTGCGTAGAGAAGCTGGTTGATGAACCCTGAGACTATTTTCCAGTGCCAGTTCTTTTACCGGGCTCGGTGTCGGTTTATTGCCTCTACCGGAAGGTCTATCGGGTTGTGTATAAACAGCAACAACTACATGTTGTGATTGCAAGATTGCAGAAAGATGTGCAGCAGCGAAAGTGGGGGTTCCCGCGAAGACGATTCGTAAAGCTGGCATGGTGTGATTTACGCAGACTTCTTATGCTCTTTTTCGAGCTTGCTGCGAATACGGTTGCGTTTCAGAGCGCTCAAATAGTCGACGAAAAGTTTTCCATCTAGATGATCGATCTCGTGTTGTATACAGGTTGATAAAACCCCTTCGGCTTCAAGCTCAAATTTATCACCTTTCTTGTCTTGCGCAGTAACTCGAATGCCCTTGGACCGGGACACGGTTTCATAGAAACCGGGTACGGAGAGACAACCTTCATCGTATTCCGATAACTCGTCTTCAATTACTTCAAAATCTGGATTAATGAATACTTGAGGACTATCTTTTTCTTCCGATACATCGATAACTAATAAACGCTTGTGGACGTTTACCTGGGTTGCGGCGAGACCTATGCCGTTTGCTTCATACATGGTCTCCAGCATGTCATCGATTAAGACTTCCAACTTGTCGTCGAAAACAGTTACGGGGGCTGCCATTTTCCGCAGTCTCGGATCGGGAAATTCCAGAATTTGTAGAATTGCCATTGCGCAGGAAAGTCCTGAATTATCGGGGTTAAACTAAAAAAGCAGTCTGTGAACTGCTTCTCGTGATAATTATACCGTATTGCTAAGATAACAACGCCTCTAAGTGCGGAATTACTAATGAAAAATTCACTATTTAAGCGCTTCTGCACGCCCCTGATGCTGGCGCTTTTAGTCTTGCTACCCTCTTCCCTCTTATTGGCGCAGGGTGCCCTGCTGCGGCGTGATCTGCCGGAAAGCTATACCGTTTTAGAAAACGACACGTTATGGAATATTGCCAGCCAGTTCTTGCAAGATCCTGAAAGATGGGCGGAGATCTGGCAGCCAGACCCCTACCTGGACAACTCCGATTTGATCTATCCAGGGGACATTCTGCGCATAGGTACAGTGCGCGGCACGCCAAGAGTGTTGGTAACCCGCGGCGATCGCTCGGTTGAGAACCTCGGACCGGAAATTCGTATCGAGGCACTGGAAAGTTCAATTCCCGAGATCCCTCTGGAATCAATTGAAAACAGTTTTACCCGTAATTGAATTATCAGTCAGGAGCTCTACGACAGCGCGCCTTATATAGTGGAAAACCTGGGTGCCAACCTGGCGATAGCCACCGGTGATGAGGTCTATGCCCGTGGAACCTGGCCTATGGGGACCACATCGTTTGAGGTATATAGAGCGGGCCGCATCTATGCCGGTGCAAGCGATGACGAGATTCTGGGATTGGAAATCGAATACCTGGGCTTCGCCAGTATTGCCGAGGCTGCAGACGATGGCCTACGTCGGCTGCTAATAAACAATAGCAGTAAGGAAATTCGGGTTGGTGACCGCTTACTTATCAGGGAAGAGCAGCGCCTGGGTGCCACTATCTATCCCAGCGAACCGGATCAGCAAGTAGAAGGAAGAATCATCGCGTTCTTGTCCGGAGAAGCCATGGCATCCCAACTGGACACGGCAGTTGTAGATCTGGGTACACTGGATTTGCTGAAAATAGGCGACATTCTAGCAGTTACCGACGAATCCAATCTGATGGTAGATGAAGTAGAGCGCAGCAAAATGACTTTTCGTGAAAGAATGCGCGCAATTCTGCGTCGAGACCGAGTCGAGATACCCGGCGCCGATCTCGGCACATTATTGGTGTACAAGACATTCAATAATCTGAGCTACGCCGTGATATTAAGCAGCCTGGAGCCGTTGCAGATAAACACTCGGGTAGCCAGCCCCTAAGAATTCCACTTCACATTCAATTATTCCATTGATCAAGGATGAACTATGGAAGACTCTCTGGTACAAAGCTACCTGGCTTTGCTTTACGAAAAGCGATTCTCTCCGGCGACCCTGGGGCGCTTGCTGTCTTACTTCGGCACACTGCAGCAGATACGGACCCAATCTCCTTCCACCCTGGCTGAACACGGTCTACAAAAAGACCAGATAGCAACGATAAAAGAGAGCAAGCTGCCACTAAAATTCGGAAAAATCTGTATAAAAACCCTTAAATGGGCCGAAAATCCAAAAAATCAATTAATTGTATTTGAATCCAGTAATTACCCTTCACTATTAAGACAAATTTCGGTACCACCACCGGTGCTCTTCGTCCAAGGCGAGTGTCATGGCCTGGCATCTCCAGCTATCGCGATAGTGGGCAGTCGCAGATGTTCCAGTTACGGCAGCCGTAATGCGCGCTGGATGGGATTCGAACTCGCTCGTTGTGGATTAAGTATCTGTAGCGGTCTTGCCAAAGGTATCGATGCCCAGGCTCATCGCGGCGCATTACAGGCAAGTGGCCAAACCATTGCTGTGGTCGCAACCGGACTGGATCAGGTGTATCCACCGGCGCACAAATCACTGGCCCGGGAAATACTGGAGCAAGGAATCCTCATATCAGAGTTTCCCCTGGGTACTGCTCCTCGGCAAGAAAACTTCCCCCGACGCAATCGGATTATTAGTGGACTGAGCATTGGCGTCTTGGTGGTTGAGGCGAATTTACGCAGTGGATCATTAATCACTGCCCGCCAGGCTTTGGAACAGAATAGAGAGGTATTCGTTATTCCAGGATCAATTTCCAGTGAGCAAAGCAAAGGATGCCATCACTTAATCAAACAGGGAGGGAAACTAGTTGAATCGCCGGCGGAAATACTTGAAGACTTTCCACAATTAAGTGAGCTCGCAAGCAAAGGATTGGCAGAGGAATCTCAGGAACTAATAAAGGAACAAGCAAGTACCCAAACACTGAATGACAAACAACAACTAATCCTGAAAGCGATTGGTAGTGACCAGGTACTTTTAGATCACCTGCTTGCAGAGACCAGCCTGCCGATGGCGAAGCTCGCCAGCGAGTTAATGACATTAGAAATTGAAGGGATAATTACTGTCAAAGGAGGCAGGTACTTTAAACAGTGAAAGCGGGTCAGCTTTAGTATTTGGGGGCTCTTGCAACAATTACGGGTCTGCGGTAGTTTCCCCGTTTCGCAATTTTTAAGCTGGAAGCTATAGCAATGAGTGAACCTTTTGTTGCAATTCTAATGGGATCTGAAAACGACCTTCCTGTCATGCAGGCAGGGGCAGATGTCTTAAAACAACTCGGCATTAAGTATGAGATAAAAGTAACCTCCGCACACCGCACCCCTGCTGCTACTCAACAATACATTGGCGATGCAGTTGAGCGGGGATGCCAGGTATTTATTTGTGGCGCCGGGCTTGCTGCCCATCTGGCAGGTGCGACCGCCGCCCATACCACCAAACCTGTAATTGGCGTGCCCATTGATGCCGGGCCATTACAAGGGTTCGATGCATTGCTATCTACCGTACAAATGCCAGGAGGTATTCCCGTAGCAACAGTTGCTATCGGAAAGGCCGGTGCAAAAAATGCAGGCTATTTGGCCGCACAAATTCTGTCTCTGTCAGACAGTGATTTGGCGGAGCGTGTTAAAGCCGAGCGAGCGGCTAATGCTGAAAAAGTTCAGGCCCAAGATCAAGCCCGGCAAGATTCGCTTTAACCCCCACAACAGGATCGCCCCATGGGCAATCTCGATCTAAGTGCTGCCTGTAAGTTACTAAAACAGGGCAAACTTATCGCTTATCCAACCGAAGCTGTTTGGGGCTTCGGTTGCGATCCTTACAATGAAAAAGCTGTTATCGGAATACTGGCTATCAAGCAGCGGCCTGTAGAAAAAGGGCTTATTCTGGTGGCGGCAAACATGAATCAAATTTCGGAACTATTGCACGATCTGCCAGAAGAGCAGAAGCAACTTTTAGAGGACTCATGGCCGGGTCCAACGACCTGGCTAATCCCGGACCCCGGCGATCTCTTCCCGGCTTGGGTAAAGGGGTCTCATGAATCCATCGCTATTCGGGTAAGCGCACATCCGATAGTTCAAGAATTATGTAAACAGTATGGCGGGCCAATTGTCTCGACTTCTGCAAATACAGCAGGAAAAGAAGAAATTAGATCTAGATTAAGTCTTGAAGAACAATTTGCGGATAGAATCGACTACATAATAGAAGGTGAGCTGGGAGATCGAAGCCAACCTTCTCAAATTAGAGACTTGGCAACTGGAGCGGTGTTGCGCTAGCCAAAGCGAGCTGGAGAAATTTGTGAATTCAGAAGATACATTACGAGTTAAGAATTTTTTATTACAACTGCAGCAGGATATCTGCAGCGGTTTGGAGAGCCTAGACTCAGTTGCCAATTTCCGAACCGATAAATGGGACAGGGAAGAGGGCGGATCCGGAATCTCTCGTGTTATTAGTGATGGCGATGTTTTCGAGAAAGGCGGTGTAAATTTTTCCCACGTATTCGGTAAATCCATGCCTGCTTCGGCGACGGCACTGCGTCCCGAGCTGGCTGGTAGAGCTTACCAGGCAATGGGGGTCTCATTAGTAATCCACCCCCTGAATCCGTTCGTGCCAACCTCCCATGCTAATTTCAGGATGTTTGTCGCTGAAAAAGAAGGTGAAGAAAGTGTCTGGTGGTTTGGTGGCGGTTACGATTTAACGCCTTATTATGGAAACGATGACGATTGCATCCATTGGCACGAAACCGCAAAACAATCATGCGACCCCTTTGGAGAAAAATACTATCCGTTGTTTAAACAACAATGTGATGATTACTTTTATCTCAAACATCGCGATGAGCCCCGCGGAGTAGGTGGACTCTTCTTCGATGATTTTAATGAACTTGGCTTTGAGAAATCGTTCGAGTTTATCCAATCCATGGCTAATAGTTACCTGAAAGCCTATGCTCCAATTGTCGAAAGAAGAAGAGAGCAAAACTATTCGACTGAGCACAAGAATTTTCAGGAATATCGCCGCGGTCGTTACGCAGAATTCAATTTGGTCTATGACAGGGGTACTGTCTTTGGATTGCAATCCGGAGTCGGCAGAATCGAATCCATTCTTATGTCTCTCCCTCCTATCGTTAGATGGACTTACGATTGGCACCCTGAGCCTGGCAGTGAGGAAGAAAAACTTTATACTGACTATCTGAAACCCAGAGACTGGGTATAAACACTTCTTGTTAAGGAAATAGCATGGCTCGTTATGCAGTCATAGGCTCACCGATTGCCCACAGTAAATCGCCAGTAATCCATAGCATGTTTGCTGAGCAGACAATGCAAGATGTTCAGTACGAAGCGATCGAAGTAACTGCAGACGGCTTCAACACGTTTGTTGAAGACTTTTTTGCCAGCGGGGGCGCGGGCTTGAACGTCACTGTTCCTCATAAAGAGCGCGCATTCAAAATTTCGAAGAAACTGGAAGCCCGGGCTGAATTGGCTGCGGCGGTGAATACACTGTTTATCGATGACAATAACACATTGTGTGGTGACAACACCGATGGTCCAGGTCTTGTTCGAGACTTGCAGAATAATCATAAGCTGCAAATCGAAAACAAAAACGTTCTGATCATTGGTGCCGGAGGTGCTGTTCGTGGTGCACTGGTCTCACTGATTGAGGCCAGGCCTCAGTCTCTAACCATAGTCAATCGCACACTGGAAAAGGCCGAACAATTACAAAAAGTATTCGAGCAAAAGTATGAGGTGGCCGTTGCCAGCTTCGAAAGCCTGTCCGGAGAATACGACCTGATCATCAACGGAACATCACTAAGCCTTAGCGGCGAAGTTCCGGCAATATCTAAAGATCACTTGAATGAAAGCTGCTGTTGTTATGACATGATGTACGGCAATGAAGACACCGCTTTCGTTGCATGGGCGAAACGCAATGGCGCTGCGATGGCTTTAGATGGTCTGGGAATGTTAGTAGAACAGGCGGCGGAATCTTTTCTACGTTGGCGTGGAGTGAGGCCGGAGACCTCGTCCGTTATAGACGCCTTGCGCGCTTATTGAGAATTCTTTTTGCGGCGGTTTTCGCAATCCAGATTGATAATCAGGGTATTAGTCATATCAGACCATTGCTTCCAGACCTGGTCCCAACCCTTTCCCTTGCGTGTTTCAACATACTGTTTAAATTCTTCTGAACCGTAAACACTGTCCTGGGCGGTCATTTGTTTGGCGGTTTCTTCCACCACTTCATCCAGGCTGTTGGCAAGGGTTTCACCAATGAGTTGATGTACGATGATATTGGCCTTGGTGATGTCCATGGGGATTAAGGGTATACCGGCTCTAACTATGTACTGGTCATTAACTTCTTCGATGAGTCGGTGAGACAGATAGGCCTGTTGCATCAAGGCTTCCAGCCCTTCTTCTGCAACGTCGGCGTTTACTGGTTCGAGGAAATAGTTTGTAGCAACTTCCAGAAAAGGTTGCACGAAATCACTAATGCCTGCAGCTTTGGCGTGGAACGAAACAGCCGTGATAAAAGGAGGCACATGATTGATGTATTCAACCACTAATTCTCGAAGTGCAATTCCCGGCTCATCCTCAGCATCCTCAGGAAGAGAAATAACATTGGGAAGCGAGGCTACGCGACCCTCCAGAATTTTGAGCAAAGCACCGGTCTCAGCCTCATGCTGATTTGCTGCTTCAACCAATGCTTCTATGCTTTGTTCGTCCATATTTTTAGGATAATCCTGCCTGACTCTGGTACCAGCCCAAATACTAGAGCAATTAATGCTGCGCCCATAAAAAAAGGCTATGTTATTAACTAACTATAGCCCTCTTTCGAGATCGGAATAAGAATAATTAGTGCTCTTCCTCGCCTCCATGAAGTTCCGCAGGAGTCAATGCAACCGCATCACGATCATGCCCCATGTAATCGAAACGAAGCTCCTCAGTATAGTTTCCTTCTACTGCCATAAAAGCGATGAGCAGTAGCAAGACTGTTGGTGGCCCAAGAATAGTCAGGACCAAAGCCATACGTTCCCAAATTGCGTGCATAAAAATTGCTACGATGAAACCTGCCTTCAAAAACATGAAGATGATTACAAGAGTCCAACGCAGAGCACCTTGTACATCGAAATAATCGACGGAATAAGAGAAGGCGCTCAATACGAAGAGCAGTACCCAAATTTTGTAATAAACCCCTAAAGGGTGTTGTTGTCCTTCAGCAGAAGCCATTGAAGTCGTTCCTTACAATAAATAGAAAAATGCGAAAATGAATACCCAAACCAGGTCAACAAAGTGCCAATAGAGACCGGCAATTTCCACAATCTCAAAACCCTTGTTGTCGTAGTATCCCCGTTTAACCCGGAAGGCTACCCACAGCAGGTAAATAACCCCCGCGGATACGTGGAGTCCGTGAAAGCCGGTCACCATAAAAAAGACCGACCCAAACTGCGGTGCTCCAAAAGGATTACCCCAGGGCCGTACTCCCTCATCAACGATTAGCTTGGTCCACTCGAATGCTTGCATGCCAACGAAGGAGGCACCGAACGC
Organism: uncultured Pseudohongiella sp.; assembly: GCA_964616225.1. Taxonomy (GTDB): domain Bacteria; phylum Pseudomonadota; class Gammaproteobacteria; order Pseudomonadales; family Pseudohongiellaceae; genus UBA9145. The sequence goes on along the minus strand of CAZTTE010000001.1, from coordinate 30,974 downwards.
AGCAGTGGCGCAGATTAACCAGAATGTCTTTGCTTTATCTTTTCGATAACCCATGTTCACCGCTAATGCCATGGTTCCCGATGAGGTAATCAGGATAAACGTCATGATGGCGATCAGGATTAAAGGAATTGGGTCACCGCCAAAAGAGAGTGCAAAAATCTCACTCTGGGGTGGCCAGGGCTCAGTGGTGGTCATACGTACGTTCAGGTAGCCCACCAAAAAGCAAGAGAAGATAAAGGTGTCACTTACGAGGAAGATCCACATCATGGCCTTGCCCCAGGGCACATGATAGGCCTGCTTGTCAGCAGCCCAATCGTCGACCAGACCGGTTATTCCTTCGTGAGACTGAACCTCATTTACAGTTGCTTCACTCATTAATAATGTTTCCTACTAAATGATGTAATCTTGTTTTACGTATTCGCAAGCAGTGCAAACAGCACTAACCAAACTACTAACAGGAAGTGCCAATACAAAGTACAGAGCTCAATGCTCAGTTTAACTTCGTTGGAATCTGTTCCTGACAGCAGGCGAATTGAACTTTTACTCCATACCCAGAGGCCACCCAATAAATGCACGGCATGCAAGCCCGTCATTAAATAATAGAAGGCATTAGCCGGGTTTGAAGTCATGAAATAGCCGGCATCTTGCAAGTTACCCCAGATGACAAGCTGCCCCGCGATGAACAAGATCGCGAAAAGCCCGCCGCCGATGAAGGCAAGCTTCACCTGCTTATGATTATCGGAGTTAACGATATTACGTGCCCATTGGAATAACACACTGCTTAAAACTAATAAGCCGGTGTTAAACCAGAGCTGCGCCGGCTCTGACAATGGCTGCCAATCTGGCAATTCCATGCGCAGAATGTAGCCCACTGTAAACAGTGAAAATACGACAGAGGCAACTACCAGGAATACGGAAAGGGCGACCTTTTCATTGGGGGCATCGATGGCTCCTTCCGGTTCCAGCCCGCCTATAACGCCTTTCGTTTCCCAAGGCTTGGTAGTTATGGTTTTGAAAAAACTCATAGACTTATATGTCTGCCATTGATTTATCGTGATCAGGATCGAAATGCTGCTCGTCTACCGTTGGCTCTTCACTCTCAGGAGTATTCTGAGGAATAAAGTCCTGGTGTGCACCAGGCACACTGTAATCGTAAGCCCAGCGGTAAACCGTTGGCAGGGATTCGCCCCAGTTGCCATGTTTAGGCGGATGATCCGGAGTATGCCATTCCAGAGAAGCGGCACCCCATGGATTCGGGTCAGACTTCTTACCGTACTTCAGGCTCCAGATGATGTTGATGAAGAACAGCAATTGCGTTGCACCAACAAATAGCGCGGCTACAGTAATTGTTGTGTTCAGATCCTGTGCCGATTGTGGCAAGAAGTCTGTTGTTCCTAATGCGTAGTAGCGGCGTGGTACACCCAGGAATCCGAGGTAATGCATTGGCAGGTAAATAGCGTAGGTACCGAGGAAGGTACACCAGAAGTGTAGCTTCGCCATTCCTTCATGGAACATTTTGCCTGACAGTTTCGGGAACCAGTGATAAAGCGCCGCGAATAACACCAGGATCGGAGATACACCCATTACCATGTGGAAGTGTGCAACCACAAAGTATGTATCAGACAGTGGCAGGTCAATAACTACGTTACCGAGGAACAAGCCAGTGAGACCACCGTGAATAAAGGTAAAGATAAAACCGATGGCAAAATACATCGGCGCATTCATGCGAATGTCACCTTCCCACAGTGTCAGCACCCAGTTGTAAACTTTAAGTGCCGTCGGCACTGCAATAATCAGCGTGGTGGTGGCAAAGAAGAAACCGAAGTAAGGATGCATACCACTCACATACATGTGGTGTGCCCAAACGATAAAGCTCAATCCGCCAATTGCGATGATTGCCCACACCATCATGCGGTAACCAAAAATGTTTTTACGGGCATGCACACTTAATACATCTGAAACCAGTCCGAAGGCCGGCAGTGCCACGATGTATACCTCTGGATGACCGAAGAACCAGAACAGGTGCTGGAATAAAATCGGCGAGCCACCGTTATGATCGAGTGGTGCACCGGATTCGATGATGGCTGGCATAAAGAAGCTGGTGCCCAACAGGATGTCAAACAACATCATGATGGCGGCGACCAACAAAGCCGGGAATGCGAATAGCGCGAGAATAGTTGCAATGAAGATGCCCCAAACAGACAGAGGCAGGCGCATCATGGCTAAGCCGCGGCAGCGGTACTGAAGTACAGTTACCACGTAGTTCAATCCGCCCATGGTTGTAGCAACGATGAACACACCGAGTGAAACAAGCATCAATACGATACCCATGTCATGGCCTGGTGTTCCGGCTAAGTTCGTTTGCGGTGGATAAAGTGTCCAACCTCCGCCGGTTGGCCCTCCAGCCACAAAGAAACTGGCCATTAAAATAATTACAGATACCAGGAATACCCATACAGAGAGCATGTTCATGAACGGGAACACCATGTCTCGTGCTCCACACATGAGTGGAATCAGGTAGTTACCAAAGCCTCCGAGGAAGAGCGCGGTAAGAAGATAAACCACCATGATCATGCCGTGCATGGTCACAGCCTGGTAATAGAAATTAGGATCGATGTAATCCGCAGTTTCCGGAAATCCCAATTGCATGCGGAATAGCAATGAAAGTACTAGTCCAACTAAACCTGTGAAAACGGCTATGCTGCCATACTGAATAGCAATGACTTTGTGATCCTGACAGAAGACGTACTTTCCAATCCATGTATGTGGATGATGCATCTCCATCTCATGATCGCGATCCGCTAATGGTACGTAAGCCATTAATTCCTCCTAAACTCTCTTTAATAGTTCGGCCAGTGGCCTCAACAAATTCTTTCTAAATTTTCAGTCTTAAATCGTTCTAGCGCAGGGTATTGATATACGCTGCGACATCTTCAATTTCACTTAAGCCAGACATTGCAGTGGCCATGGAAACCATTTGTTCACCGTAGTGATCATTCGGATGGAGTCCGCGGATGCCCGCTCGGAAATTGCTAATCTGGGTGACAAAATACCAGTCGCTCATGCCGGCAAGGCCAGGAGCGTCGGTGTACCAGGTGCCGGTGCCGTCATCCAGGTGACAGGCTGCACAATTGGTATCGTATATGGCTTTGCCATTATCAACATCGCCAGTGACGGTTGGCTCTGCCGGAGTATCAGTAAGAGACTCTATATAAGCTGCAACGTTGCGAATAGCCGCGTCATCTGCAAGAGTCATTGCCATAGGCGCCATCTGGGCACCTAACGTGTCGCCTTCACCGCCGCGAACACCGGTCTGGAAATACCGAATTTGTCTTTCTGTATACCAGGCTTCCTGGCCAGCTAACTTGGGCCCGTTAAGAGCCTGGTTGCCTTCGCCCTGCGCACCATGGCAGGTAGCACAGATTGCATAGGCAGCCTGTCCGGCAGCCAGATCTGGAGCTGGAACCGCCTGGGTTTCGGCGAAAGTAGGTTGGGCAGCTAACCAGGCATCGAATTCGGCCTGGGATTCAACGGTTACCGAGCCGCGCATAATAAAGTGGCCGATACCGCATAGCTCTTCACAAAGAATATCGTAGGTACCTTCTACAGTCGGGTCGAACCAGAGATAGGAAACCAGCCCTGGCACCAGGTCCATCTTTACCCGGAATTGGGCAACGGTGTAGTTGTGTATTACGTCATGGGAGCGAAGCAATGCGTGAGCCGGTTGGCCGACTGGCAGGTGCATATTGGGCTCGTTAACAACAACATCATCCTGGCCTCTCGGATCTTCAGGATTGATGCCGAAAGGATTATCTGGCGTAACGTTGGATACGTCGGCGGCACCAAGTACGCCGTCCTCACCGGGATAACGGAATTGCCACTGCCATTGGGAAGCCAGCACCTCGTAGCGGTGAGCTTCTTCCGGCACGCTTACGAACTGGGCCCAAACGAATAAGCCAGGTGCCAGCATGGCGATAACGCCAACAGTGGTGAAAATGGTTAAACCAATTTCCAGTTTGTGGTTTTCAGGCTCATAAACGGCTTTGTGACCGTCTTTCTGGCGGAACTTGTAAACACACCATGCCATGAAAAGATTAACAATGATGAACACGAATCCCGTAACCCAAAAAGTCACGTTAATCGTGAAATCGATAGCTCCCCAGTCTGCAGCCAGGTCAGTGAAGTACCAGGGGCCTCCATAGAGCTGCATAAAATGGAAGATTATTGATCCTACGACCAGGAGAACAACAACGACCGCTAAAGCCATATACCAGTATTCCTTTTAAAAATTACAAACGTATTCCAGCGGGCACGAAAACTCTTGGGTTTTTGAGCCTTGCTGAAAGATTAGTCTTGTTTTGCTCATTTCGTCCCAGGGATCTAGTTTTTTGTGCTTATTCATGCTGCAAATTCGTCTTCGATTAGCCTCGAAGAATCACTCAGCCTGAAAGCTTTTTACCAGTTAATTCCCTAGCAGTTATTTTAATTCTGGGTGGGGCTGTTACGCCTCCCCAAGTACTTGAATTTAGCCCAAATATTCGGGGATATTTCGCACACCTCACGCGCACCGGAATGCTATAGAAAAACCCTTTCTATCGCAAGTGATTATAGTGCAGAAAGCCTTAGTTTCCTGCGTTAAATCAAGCATTTTTGACACTCTATTGTCCGGAACAAATTTAGGCTTGAAAGCTGTTCCAAAAAACCTGAATTTTCATCGTTGAATATGGTCAGCTTTGGTTGAGATTCCACACGAAAAATGGTTGAATGCCCGCGCTCGAAAACGGGTCCGCGATTGAAGCAGCTTTCTGTCGTATACTCTACGAGCAACTCTGCAGAGGCTTACACGAAAACCAGTGACTGAACTGACTTCAAATTCCGCTGCCAGCTGGCGCGATTATTACGAGATGTGCAAACCGCGCGTCGTGATGTTGATGATTTTGACATCACTGGTGGGTATGTTCCTGGCCGTGCCCGGCATGGTGCCCCTGGATGTCCTGATACTGGGCAATCTGGGCATTGCCCTGGTGGCAGCGTCCGGTGCCGTCGTCAATCATCTGATTGATCGCAAGATCGATATCATGATGAAGCGTACCCATAACCGCCCCTTGCCGCAGGGCCGCGTGGATCCCAAACAAACCATTATCTTTGCCGTGAGCATTGGCGTGCTCGGCATGGCGATTCTGCTGTTCTGGGTGAATCCTCTTTGTGCCTGGCTCACTTTGGCGTCATTTGTTGGCTACGCCTTTATTTATACTGGCTACTTGAAGCATGCCACGCCACAGAACATCGTAATTGGAGGACTGTCTGGCGCTATGCCGCCGCTGCTAGGTTGGTCTGCCGTAAGCGGAACGATCGAACCTGACGCATTAATTCTGGTACTGATTATCTTTGCCTGGACGCCTCCCCATTTTTGGGCCCTGGCCATACATCGCAAAGAGGAATACGCCAAGAGTGGAGTACCAATGTTGCCCGTAACCCACGGCGAACACGTCACCAAAGTCCATATCATCGTGTACACGGCGATTCTGGTTGTTGCCAGTGTTTTTCCTTATTTCTCCGGCATGAGCGGCTTGTTGTATCTGCTATCGTCAATTGTACTTGGCGTTGGCTTCCTGGTTTGGTCCGGCCTGTTAATGTTCAAGCCAAAAGCGAGCACTGCCATGGACACCTTTAAGTATTCCATCGTTTACCTGGCTCTGCTATTTATCGCCCTGGTAGTTGATCACTACCTGTTCTGATTTTCTGCTCCCGGCACACCTGGAACGAGAGAATCGTGAAACTTTCACCCTCAACAAAATTAGGTCTCATCGCTTTTCTGCTAGTGGATATCGCTCTGGCGGTAATCCTTGTTTCTCTATACGTGGTGCGATCCGATCGTGAGCTGCAAACAGAGCTGCGGGAAATCGGCGCAACCATTTATGAACAACCCTTTGAGCTATCGAGTTTCAACCTGACTGACCAAGATGGCGTCAGCTTCTCGAATGAAAACCTGCTTAACAATTGGAACCTGGTCTTTTTCGGCTTTACTTCCTGTCCGGACATTTGCCCGATTACGATGGCGGAACTCGATCGATTTGCGTCAAGCTGGATTGAGAACGGCAGCGGAGCTCTACCAAGAATAATTTTAGCGACAGTCGATCCCGAGACAGATTCTCCACAACAAATGAAAGAATACCTGGGTGACTTTAATCCGGACTTTATAGGACTGACCGGTGAGCGCAGTGCGCTTGCAGTTTTTGCCGATGAACTTTTTGTTGCCTTTGGAGAACCGGCAACGGTAGGAGTGCAGCCTTCAGGTCACAACACCCATAACGACCGACTAAGCCCGGGCGACTTCGTTATCGATCATAGTAGTCACATCTCTGTTATAGATCCCAACGGCGAACTCTTTGCCGTGTTAAGACCTCCCCACAGGGCAAGAGATATTGCCGAAGCAATTGCATTAATTACTAATTAGTGCAGCTAATTCGCTTGTTGATCGCCTGGTAGAAAATGTACAAACAAAAAGAAGAGTGCTGCAATCACTACGATTGTCGGACCGACTGGCGTATCAAAATAGAACGCAGAAAATAATCCAAGCACGATTGAAGCCGCGCCGATGAAACTGGCAAGAAAAGCCATTTTTTCCGGGCTTTCCGCAAACTTTCGGGCCGCCGCCGGCGGAATAATTAGCAATGAAGTGATTAGCAAAACGCCGACTATTTTCATCGAAACTGCAATTGTTAATGCAATCAATAGAACCAGAAACAAATTGCAGCGACCGACATTCACACCTTCAATTTCTGCCAGCTCGGCGTGCACGGTAGCGGACAAAAAATCATTCCAGTATCGATAAAGCACAATGGCAACCAGAGCAACAATTATCACCACCCACAGCAGATCGGTAGCGTTAATCGTTAACAGAGCACCGAACAAATAGGCTTCCAGGTTCACTCTAACCGATTCGGTAAGCGCGATCAGTACTACACCAATTGCCAGCGTACTGTGTGCCAATATTCCTAACAGTGCATCTGTGGATACGTTTGGATTCTTATCCAGATAAACCAATAAGGCGCCAACCAATAAACAGCAAACCACAATACTCAATTGCGGATTGCCACCGGTGATAAGTCCGACAGCAATACCAAGCAAGGCAGAATGCGCAAGTGTGTCGCCAAAATAAGACATGCGGCGCCATATAATAAAAGATCCCAGCGGGCCGGCCACCAATGACAGGCTGATGCCTGCAACAAGCGCATAGAGAAAAAAATCAGCGGTTATAAGCTCAGTCAATGAAATCATTGGTCAGTAGCTTTCACATCGCCGCCGATATCGTGTTCATGATTATGGTGGTGAGTGTATACAGCGAGATTGGTGGAGACATTGGCTCCGAACAATTCGACGAATGCGGGATCGGCACTAACCTGGTCAGGTTTGCCGTGACAACAAACATGATGATTTAAACACACGACTTCATCTGTTGAAGACATTACCAGGTGCAGATCATGGGAAATCATAAGCACACTGCAATGTTTTTCATGGCGAATCTGGCTGATTAATTCATAAAGTTCTGATTGGCCAGCAATATCTACACCCTGTGCAGGCTCATCAAGTATGAGTAAATGTGGTTTGCGTAACAGTGCACGCGCCAATAAGACCCGTTGCAGTTCGCCTCCTGAGATCGAATTCAGTTGCTGCTGTTGTAAATGCTGAACATTTAATTGCGCTAGCGTGATCTCAATGTCTTCAATTGCTTCAGGATTAGCCAGGCGCAAGAAGCGCTGAACCGTAATCGGCAGAGTAGACTCTACGAACACACGCTGGGGCATGTAGCCGATGCGCAATTCGGGTCGCAGATAAACCGTACCGGCATCTGGAGCAAGTAGGCCCAGCAAGACTCTCACAAGAGTGGTTTTTCCAGCGCCATTAGGGCCTATTAAGGTTACGATCTGACCTTCTTCTATGCTCAGGTCGATGCCTTGCAGAATATGGCGAGAGGCCAGGGATTTATCTATTCCTTTGGCAGATAACAGGATGTTTGAATTTGAACTCGGTGAACCGTCCATAGAATCGTTTTTCGTAGCATTGGGCAAGCGCAAACCATAGAGCCATTAATGCGCGGTATCTGCTGCCAGATCAATGGTATATGATAACACCGTTGCAACAATCCATTCTCACCTCTGTATCATGATCTTTTCCAGGCAGACTTTTAACTCGTTCTTGCTTTGTCTTGGATTGAGCGTTTCTTCTGCAAACTATGCTGAAGTTAATGTTCTTACCTCCATTCGTCCGTTGGCATTAATCGCCCAGGCAATTGTTCAGGATCGTGGCACAGTCAGTTCCGTAATTGGCATCCAGGACTCGCCCCATCATTACTCCTTGTCCCCTGGTGACCGCCTGAACATGGAGAGTGCCGATTTACTGCTGTGGATTAGCGCGGAATTTGAAGTTCAATTGGCTGATGTCTTTCAATCTTTATCAAATGAAAAGACCGTCCTTACCGCAGCTGATTTGGCTGAAGTTTCTTTATTGAGATTCGATAGCGATGAACTCGATCCTCACCTCTGGCTAAGCACTGCAAATGGGATCGCCATCGCACAGGAACTAACACGGCAGCTTCAATCGATGGACCCTGCGAATCATGAAGGCTATCAAAACGCTCTGGCTCAATTCGAAACCAGGCTTAACAACACCAGATCAGCAACAAGGCGTAAGCTTGAAGAGCTGGCACCAGAAAATTACGTGGTATTCCACAACGCCTATCAATATTTTGAGCGGGAATTCGGTTTGGCCGGTGGATTAGTGTTAGTGCGCAATGCGGAAGTTCAACCGAGTATGAGGGAGTTGCTGGTCTTCAGGCGGGAACTGGATAGGGAATCACCGGTTTGTATCTTATTAGAACCCGACAGTAATCTGGATTTAGTAGATACCGCGTTAGAAGATCGCGAATTGAAAAAGGAAACAGTTGACTTGCTAGGCTTTGATATTGAGGATGGTCCTGATAGCTACCCGCTATTGTTATCCAGCATTGCTGACTCCTTTAAATCCTGTTTAAACAATTGATTTCAGGGAATAGAACTTGGCAAAAATAGAAGAACTCGTGTTGGTTGATGGCTCATCCTACCTATTCCGGGCCTTTCACGCCTTGCCGCCACTGGTTAACAGTAAACGCCAGCCCACCGGCGCCGTTAAGGGCGTGATTAATATGATACGGGCGCTAATCAAGAGCCATGATCACAGCAATATCGCGATTGTTTTCGATGCCAAGGGCAAGACCTTCCGCAATGATGTGTATAAAGAGTACAAGGCACATCGTCCCCCCATGCCCGATGATTTGCGCAGCCAGATTCAGCCCATCCACGACATAATTCGCGCTATGGGGTTGCCGCTTCTAATAATAGAAGGGGTGGAGGCAGACGATGTAATCGGCACCCTCGCTCACGAAGCCAGCAAGAAAGGCATAGAAACCTTGATTTCTACAGGCGATAAGGATCTTGCCCAGTTGGTCAACGAGAAAGTGACTCTCATGAATACCATGACCAACGAAACCCTGGATGTGGAGGGAGTCAAAAAGAAATTTGAAATAGGACCGGATCGCATCATCGACTATCTGGCATTAATGGGAGATAAGGCAGATAACATTCCGGGTGTCCCCGGGGTCGGCCCAAAAACGGCGGTCAAATGGCTACATGAATACGATTCGATGGAAGGCATTATTGAAAATGCGGAGTCCATTGGCGGCAAAGTAGGTGAACGCCTGCGCGACAATATCGACCTGCTCAGATTATCCTATGAGTTAGCGACGATAAAACTCGACTGTAAGCTAGATGTTTCAATTCAGGAATTAAGCAAAAAGGATGATGACCAGCAAGAGCTTTATGACATTTTTTCTGAACTCGAGTTTAAAACCTGGATTAAAGAACTGGAAGAAAGTGGGATAAGTGGTACCTCTAAAAAAGCAAAAAAGAAACAGACCGATAAAAAAGAAGAAGAAGCCGTCACAGTCACTCCATCTGAGACTTCTTATGGAACAATCTATGACAAGAAACAACTCACAAGTCTGGTTAAAACTCTAAACTCGGTTGAAAAGTTCAGCATTAACCTGGAACTTGAAGAAGAACATTTTCTCAAGGCCCAAATTATTGGTATTGGCGTAAGCTCCGATCTCGGCAAAGCAAGCTATATACCTATCGCCCATGTCTACGAAGGTGCTCCAAAGCAGTTAGATCTCGATGAGGTTTTAGCTGAGTTAAAGCCAGTTTTGGAAAACCCGGATATCGTAAAGCTAGGCTATGACTTAAAACACACAAGCCATGTACTCCAAAACCATGACATCGCTCTCAACCCTTTAAAATCCGATGTGTTGCTGGCTTCTTATGTGCTCAATTCCGTCGCGGTTAAACACAAACTTAATGACATCGCCCGCTACTATTTGGAAGCCAATCTAACTGAGCTGGAAGAGTTATTAGGCAAAGGCAGAAATAAGCTTAGGCCAAAAGAAGTTCCAATCGATAAGTTCGCTGACTTTGCAACAGAACGGGCTGACTATATTTACCGGCTTTCGATTTTCCTGGAACAGGAGCTCGCAAGCCACGGGCATTTACTGGGCCTGTACCGCCATTACGAATTACCGTTGATCGAAGTCTTGCAACACATCGAACGGAACGGAATTCGATTGGATAAAAAAGTTTTAGCCAAACAAAGCACCGATATCGGTAAGAAGCTGGATGAATTGCAGGCTGAAATTTATGACATCGCTGGAGAAGAATTCAATATAGGCTCACCAAAACAGCTACAAAGTATATTCTTTGAAAAATTGAACTTACCGGTAATCAAGAAAACGCCGACCGGGCAACCTTCCACTGCAGAGCCGGTTTTACAGGAATTAGCAGAAGAATATGAGCTACCGCGGTTAATCCTCGATCAGCGATCCCTGGCGAAGCTGAAATCCACCTATACCGATAAACTGCCTCTGGAAGTTAACAACGAAACCGGCCGCATCCATTCTTCATTTCAACAAGCTGTGGCTGCAACGGGAAGATTGTCTTCCACCGATCCAAACTTGCAAAACATTCCCATTCGTACTGAAGAGGGGCGCAAGGTTCGCAAAGCATTTGTTTCCGAAAAAGGCTACAAGTTAATGGCAGCGGACTACTCACAAGTGGAATTACGCATCATGGCGCACCTGTCCGGCGATTCCGGTTTACTTACGGCATTCTCCAGTGACCAGGATGTTCACAAGGCAACCGCAGCCGACGTATTTAGTACGCCGCTAAATAAAGTTTCTGCTGAACAAAGAAGAAGAGCGAAGGCAATTAACTTCGGACTAATTTACGGCATGAGCGCATTCGGTCTGGCAAACCAGCTCAATGTCAGTCGCAGTGATGCTCAACAATATGTAGACAGGTATTTTGAAAAATACCCAGGTGTTCGCAACTACATGGACCAGACCCAGGCATTAGCTGACGAGAAAGGCTACGTGGAAACAATTTTTGGGCGCAGACTTTATTTGCCGGACATTCACGCTGGAAATGCCATGATTCGTAAGGCGGCACAACGCACTGCAATTAATGCCCCGATGCAAGGATCGGCGGCTGACATAATCAAACAAGCGATGATTGATATCGATCACTGGTTAGCGTTGGGGGATCTCGATGCACGCATGTTGTTGCAAGTGCACGATGAACTTGTGTTTGAAGTCAAAGAAGATGATATCGATTTGCTTGCCGACGGTGTGAAGTTTCGAATGATGACAGCCGCTTCACTGGACGTTCCCCTGGTTGTTGACATTGGTGTTGGCAACAACTGGGATCAGGCACACTAAACCTGGAGTTTAGCTTTCATCGTTAAACCAGGAAGCGATTACTGTTCTTGCTTCATCTACACCGGAGTTTTTCAGGGAAGAAAACAGCTGAACGGAAACTTCATCAAGATTTTCCAGCTCTCTTTCTACTTTTAATAAAGTATTTTGCGCCGCCCCTCTTTTTAACTTATCGGATTTGGTAAGAAGCAAATGCAATGGCAGTTGAGATTGCACTGCCCAGTCAACCATCATGCGGTCAAATTCTTTCAGAGGGTGACGAATATCACTGAGTAAGACAAGGCCGACAAGCGCCTCTCGCTTCCTCAAGTATTGCTCCAGTTCGAATTGCCATTTGTTCTTAACTTCAAGGGGGACTTTGGCGAACCCGTAACCAGGCAAGTCCACCAGGTAATTAGCTTCTTCTATTTGGAAAAAATTTATTAGTTGGGTCCTACCAGGAGTCTTACTGATTCTGGCCAGTCGGGATTGATTGCACAGAGTATTAATGGCGCTGGATTTGCCTGCGTTGGAGCGACCGGCGAAAGCAACTTCTGCCAGGCTGTCAGTTGGACAATCCCTGAGGCTTGCAGCGCTGGTCACAAAATGGGCTTGGTTAAAATTCATTACTTCGCCTGGCCAGAATCAAAAGGGAACGGCCTACCTAAGCTAATAGAGTCGTTGACTGATTTACGCTATAATCCGCGACCGCGATTTCATGGGATCGCGATATTTAAATCCTACGGGCAAATCGTAATTCTCAAAACTTGAAAATAAGGACCAAGCGTAGTCTATATTTTCAGTAGTAACATCAGGAAATTTCATGAAGAAACTAGTCATTGTCATTGTATCGGCTTTCCTTGGAAGCCTTGCACCTCAGTTATTACTTGCTCAGGGTGATGCGGCGGCAGGCCAAGCAAAATCAGCTCTCTGTGCCACCTGTCATGGAGCCGATGGCAATAGCCAGCTTGCGGAAAACCCAAAATTAGCAGGCCAGAATGCCAGCTATCTCATCAAGCAAATTAGTGACTACAAGTCTGGCGCACGGGCAAATGCAATTATGACTGGCATGGTTGCCGCACTGTCTGATGAAGATATTGCAGACATCGCAGCCTGGTACTCTTCCCAACAGGTTACCTTGCAAGGTGCAGATCCTGAGTCTCTGGAACTTGGCGAGACTCTGTACAGAGCAGGCATTAAAGAGCTATCGATTGCTGCCTGTTCAGCCTGCCATTCACCGACAGGAAACGGCAATACACCTGCCGGATTTCCTTCCCTGAGCGGCCAGCACCCTGAATACACCCTGTTGCAGCTTAAAGCTTTCCGCTCTGGTGAGCGCCAGAATGATCAGGCCGGCATGATGCGCACGGTCGTTGAGCGCCTTACCGATCAGGAACTGGAAGCGTTGGCCAGCTACGTCTCTGGGCTGAACTAGCGCCAGGGGTTTCGTTAGCCCGAGTAATTTTTAAGCAGGCTGAGATGGCAAGCCGCAATTTGCTGTGGTAACGTTTTTCGCCATCTTCCAGATAATGAGGACGCACAGAACGGAGTCCAATGATGACTAAGCATTCAGTTTTCAAAAAAGCGCTACAGGCCGCAGTTTTACTGGTATTAATGCCACTGGCCTTAAGCAGTTACGGGCAGATCGAGCGCTATGTCGCCGATACCCATTACATTGAGATTGCGAACCCGGTAAACACCAACGATTCTTCCAAAGTCGAAGTGATCGAAGCCTTCTGGTATGGCTGCTCTCACTGTTTTCGCTTTGAGCCCCTGATCACTAACTGGGAAGAAAACAAGGCCGATGACGTAGATTTCGTCCGCTTTCCAGCGATGTGGAATAGCCTGATGAAGATTCACGCCCAGGTTTATTACGCCGCCGAAGCCCTGGATGCGGTAGATGTGCTTCACGAACACATCTTCAATGCCATAAACGTTGAGCGCAATATGCTGCAAAACGAGAGTCAGATTGGCGCCCTGTTCGCTGAGCACGGTGTAAGCCAGGAAGATTTCGATCGAACCTTCAATTCATTTTCTGTACGAACCAAGGTGAACCAGGCTGAAAGAAGAATGCAGGACTATGGCATTCGCTCAACGCCCAACATGATCGTTAATGGAAAGTACCTGATTGCCACTGGTGAGAATGTGCGCACTCAGCAGGAAATGCTGGAAGTTGTTGATTTTCTTGTAGAAAAAGAGCGACAGGCAATGCGCAGCTCAGGCGACTAAGCCCTCAATACAGCAATTTATGCGCTTCGCCCCGGGCCTGAAAACCCGGGGCGAAGTCGTTTTTGGGGAATGATTCATTCTTACTTCTGTCCATCACCAATACTTTCATTCTGCTCCCGTTAGGATTTGGGAAACTTTTCTTGAAATTGCTAAAACTATTTCCCTGCCGAATCAGTCTTAAACTTCAGAATTAACAAAATATTCAGGAACTTAGAACGAAGAGCAGGGATTTGCGGAGGGGCGAATTCCAGTTCAGGCATTGAGCATTATGAGCAGCTTTCAACAACAGCTTCTCGAGCGCATTCCTGCACCGATAAAAAAGGTGCTGGAGGGCAGTTCGCGCAAGGAACTTATTAGTTCCATCAATACTAGCTTGATGGTTTTTAATGCTGAGTTGATTCACGCTGAATCTGGCGCAGTCGCGCCCTTAGGGGACTACAATCCAGAATCGATTGCGCTGGCAGCTAAAAAATTATTATTCGAGGGTACCGAAGATGCTTCAGTATTGCTGTTATTACCGCCCTCAGAGTTTATTGCCACTTCCCATTCTCTTCCCGGTATTTCAAAAGAAAATCTGATCTCCGCATTGCGTTTGCAAACGGAAACCATTTTGCCTTCTTACGAAGCAGAACTTTCTCTTGCCATAGATGCGAATAGCAGTGATGGAAATGCAGAGTCGGTTGCTATTTGGCTGCCTCAGGAAAAATTAAACAAGCTGTTCGATGCTTTCAGTGATCAGGGTTTATTTCTCGCCGCGATAAAACCAAGAGTCCTGAATTCCGAAATCGGAGATGGTACGGCTGGATTAATTGACGATGATGATAGCAATGTAAGTTTTGTGCAATTCGAAGATGGACTCCTGCGAGTTTGGCAGCAGATCAACAAGCTGGATCTGGAACAAGAAGAGTTTGCCAGGCAATGGGATGACTCGGTCAAAAACAGCTCGGCAACATCCATAAAAGAATTTAGTGATTCACAACACTTCTTACCGTCCTTAGACAATGACACTAATCGCGAATACAACTTTTTTCCAGCAGGCGCATTGAATGCAAGGAAAAAAGTTGAGAAAGGCCGTAAGTTGTTAGCCGGTTTAGCTGGTGTCGCAATACTACTGCTACTTTCCTCCATCCCATTTATCCAACAATCGATAGCATTTCGCGGCGCTGCTGCAACCCTGGAATCAAATCGCCTGATGTCCGCCGATGCCCGGCAGGATCAGCAAACCGTTGTAAATTTTGAAAATCAATGGGGGCCCCTAAGCGACTTTCCTGAGCAGCGCATTAGAGAAGCAATGTTTACCTTGCAGAATGTGCTCAGCCCGGAACGACTTACTTCTTTGGAAATATCCGAAGGCTTAATAAAAATACAAGGCACGAGCGGTGATCCCCAAGCCATTCTTCAGCGACTGGAACAAGATCCGCTGTTCACGGAAGTTTTATTCTCGCGGGCGACGAACAACACTCGATACTACATTGATTTGCGTTTGAGCCCGGTAAATTTTGAAGCCTACATGGTTCGGCATTTTCCTGATGACTAGGGACAGAGAGTAAATAAAAGTGCAGATCTCAAAACGGGAAAGAAACATTTTGTACATGGCCAGCCTGGTTGCTGTTGTCTTTGCAGCAACGACGATTGTTCCGGCAATCCGTGCCGTGTACCAGGAACGCCAGGAATCGATCGAAGATGTCTTACTGGACATTGATAGAGAGCAAAGGCTCATTGAAAATACACTCACCTGGCGTGAACGCCGCGTGGAAGTCGAACAAAGAACGCAAGAACTCGAGCAGCAAATATTTACCGGTGACACGATTCCCCTGGTTGAGGCCAATATTTCAGGCGATCTTTCCCGCTACGCACGGGGTTCAGGAATTACCGTTAGCACAACCCGCCTGGCAGAACGATTGGAAACTGATGGCTGGTTGATGATCAGCCAGGAGATGTCTTTCAGAACAACTGATGCGGGAAACACCATTAGCTTCCTTGAACGCCTGGAAAATTCTTCACCCCGACTCTTTGTCTCAGACTTCGCAATCAATCGCAGCCGAAATCAATTTAGCGGCACAATCACCGTGGTTGGCTTCGCCCGAAGTGACGGCCTGGTGGCCGCAGCTACGGCTCAGAGGTAAACAGCTAATCATGTCTTATTCGCCGCTGACCTTACCGATCTTTACTCAACTTCTCGAACCGGAAGGGATTGCGCCCGCACAAGATTTTGAAGAGTCCGGGAGTTTAATCTGTAAGCAATTGCCCTCGATTGAACAGCGAGCCAAGATTCGATTCATCATCGGAGAAATCGTTCGCTTTAATCTCGGAGCCGATGATGAAGTAAGGCGCTTGATGAAACACTGGCGTGCCGAGTTGTCACCGCAGATTGATAGCAATGAAGATGAATTATTTGTTTCTGGTTTTGAGGACGATGAAGAGTTAATCGACCTGGCTTCTGAAGCACCTATCATTCGATTGGTAAACCACTTGTTTGCCCGGGCACTGGATCTAAATGCCAGCGACATTCACTTTGAGCCCAACGAATCCCATTTGGATGTGCGTTGCCGGGTCGATGGCATTATGACCCGCATCGAGCGCCTGCCTGTTCGAATTCATACCGCCGTCGCTTCCCGATTAAAGCTTATGGCGAAACTGGATATAGGCGAGAAACGCTTACCACAGGACGGGCGCATCGATTATCAAATCGGTAGCAAGCAGCTGGATATGCGTGTTTCTACTTTACCGGGAGTCCACGGCGAATCCGTTGTGTTGAGAATTCTGGATCGCTCTGATACTACGGTCGATCTTGCTCAGCTGGGAATGCCTGCAAGTGTTCTGCAGAACTATCAGGGCGTCATTTCACAACCTCACGGGATGATTTTAATAACTGGTCCAACCGGTTCCGGTAAGACAACCACGCTCTACGCAACCCTGGAAAAAATCAATAGTGAGCGACAAAAGATAATTACGGTGGAAGACCCGGTCGAATATCAGCTAGATGGCATTACCCAGATACAGGCAAACGCCTCTATCGGTCTCAGCTTTGCAGCCGGACTCAGATCAATTGTTCGCCAGGATCCAGATGTCTTGATGGTAGGGGAAATTCGTGATCATGAAACCGCAGAAATTGCCATTGAGTCTGCGTTAACAGGACACCTGGTTTTTTCCACATTGCACACCAATGATGCAGCCGGCGCTGTAACCCGCTTACAGGACATGGGTGTAGAAGGCTACTTGATCAGCTCCAGTTTGCTGGCGATACAGGCCCAGCGACTGGTTCGAAGAATATGTACCGACTGCGCAGAAACAAAACCCTTAAGCGAAGACGAAGCAACCGTATTGGAAATCAGCGTTCAGGACTGTCCCGAGATTCGACGAGGTAAAGGCTGTGAACGCTGTGGTCAAACCGGTTATAGGGGCCGGGTTGGCCTGTATGAACTGTTGATGATGAGCGATGCCATTCGTCATCACGTTGCCAGTGGTGCAGATGCCAACATAATTCGCGACCAGGCAATTAAAGAAGGGATGCGCACCTTGCGTGAAGATGCCATCGACAAATTGAACGCAGGCCTGACAACTCCTGAAGAAGTAGTGCGAGTAACGAGAGCGATATGAGTGCAGTCTATTACAAATATCAGGCCTTCGATGCTCAGGGCAAACTGCAAAATGGGCAGTTAAATGCGGAAACGGAAAAAGAAGCTCTGCGCATTTTGCGCGGGAAAAACCTTACCCCGGTTAAGATTCAGGAATCCAAACAAGCGACAGATAGTATCCGCCGCAAGAAAATCACCAACAATGATTTATTAGATTTCACCAACGGTCTTTGTACCCTGGTTGAAGCAAGGGTTCCTATCGACAAAGCGCTTCGGTTGCTGGATGGCATTACTGAATCTCCCGCCATGAAAGAATTGGTGCTGAGTCTTTTGCGGGATGTAAAAGAAGGCAAGAGCCTTGCTGATGCCATGGAGAGCCATCCCACAGTGTTCAGCAAGATGTATATCAATATCGTGCGGGCAGGAGAAGAAGGCGGAATTCTCCATGACCTGCTGCCTGACCTGGCAGAGTTTCTGGATACCAGCGCAAAAACACGGCAGGCAATAGTTTCGGCAATGATTTATCCCATTGTATTGCTCGCAACCGGCGTCATTTCAGTCTTTCTCCTGTTGGTTTTTGTGGTGCCGCAATTTGCCGCGATGTTCGAGGATGCTGGAACCGAAATTCCACCATCAGCTGCATTTCTTTTGAGTCTGAGCGACTTCGTTCAATCCTATGGCTACCTGTTTATTGTCTTCGTTGTGCTGCTAGTGTTTCTCTGGCGGCGACTGGATAAAGATCCCGTAACGAAACTCAAGAAAGACAACTTCTTACTTTCCCTGCCGCTGGTAGGAACACTCATACTTTACAAAGAATGTGCAGTATTTTCCCGTACCCTTGGCGCATTATTGGGGGCAGGTATCCCATTAATTCGTGGTTTAAGGGTTTCGCGAGAAGTTGTGGTCAATACTGTTTTAACAAAACATTTAACAGATGTTGAAGAAGACGTGCGTGGCGGTGCTGGTCTGGGTATTTCCATCGAGAAAACTGGCAGCTTTCCAACATTACTTCATCAACTCGTTGCAGTAGGCGAAGAATCCGGTCGCACGTCAGACATCTTGCTTAAATCAGCAACTACTTTTGATAACTATGTCAGGAATCAAATGTCGGCTCTCGTGTCTGCATTACAGCCTGCACTCATAATCTTCCTCGCAATTGCCGTAGGAGGAATAACTATCACCATGCTCTCTGCTGTGTTCAGTATGAATGCCGTGGAGTTCTAAGCAAACGATTGGAGAAGAAAGTGATTTTTACAGGAATAGCGAAGGAAAAATCGCGAAGCAACAACCAGCCAATGATAAACGGGGCGCGATGGAATTTCTGGCGCAATTCCATATTGGGATTTAGTGTAATTACACTTCAGTCCTGTGCCGTGTTGGATCGAGAGAGCAGCGCAGGGCTAACGCCAGAACCTCGCTCGTCGGAATCAGCGGTGACTGTTGCCAGCTCAGTCGATACCTCCAGTACTTCCGCGATTCCCGTCATTGCGGGAACGACCAATGCTGAACAACAAGCGATTATCGATGCCATCAATCGCGATGGCCAATCCTTCGAATACACAGGATTCAGTGAACAGATTCCTCAGCCAGAGCTGATCGAGGGTGGCGATGTAGTCGAGCTAAACTACGAGCAGGCGGACCTGCGCCTGGTGCTGGAGGAACTGGCCAATGCCCTGGACATCAGCATTGTATTAGATCCATCCATCAACAATGTCATTAGCATTCGTACCTCTGCCGATCGCCCATTGCAACGGGATGATATTTGGCCATTGATTCGTTTACTTACTCGAGATGCCGGCATATTGCTCGAGCAAGTGGGAGACGTATATAACGCTCGCCGTATCGAATCTGCGTTACCGGCAGATATCGTTACCTTGGGTTCCATTGATGGCAATAGCGCTGCAGAGGTGATGCAAGTTACGCCGCTCACATTTGTTTCTACCGAAGCAGTTATACAGGCAATTGAGCCGCTATTAAGCCCGGAAGGCAGTGTTAGCCAATTGGGTAATCGCGATCTGCTCATCATTACCGGTTCTGAATATCAGCTACAACGGGTTAATCAACTTCTGATGCTTATCGATGCAGACCCATTTGCTAATCAAGGTATTCATTTGTACCAGTTGAGCAATGCTAATGCAGTTGAAGTAGCCACTGAGCTATCGGAAATCCTGCTGTTGATCGAGGGGCCAAGCCCTTCATACCAGGTAAGGGGCATTGAGCGAATCAATTCCATTCTGGTTACCGCACCGGCGACCCGGGGTTTCGAGGAAATATCTCGATGGGTGCAGATTCTGGATGCCGATAGCCAGGAGCAGGTGGAACAATTGTTTATGTACCGGGTTAAAAATCTTGATGCACTGGAACTTGCTGACACGCTCTCCACGGTTTTCGAAGAAGAAGAAGACAGGCTATTTGGCGCTGCTGACGGTGACGACGAAGGTGGCATGTTTGCTACTCCTGGAGGCGAAGCCGATCAGGCAGCTTCATTGGACACCGAAGTTACCCCTCAGGCATTGGCCCCCCAGGGGTCTGGCGCTGCAGTTTCTGCTAATTTGGCAGTGAGAATAGTGGCCGATGAAGCAACCAATAGTTTGCTAATCCGCTCTACCGCTAGAGACTATCGACAGTTATTAACTACGATCAGTCAGTTGGATGTTGTTCCATTGCAAGTAATGGTTAATGCGGTAATTGCACAGATAACCCTGACTGACGATACGCGCTTTGGCGTTGATTGGAGTCGCATTGCCAACGACGCCGCGCTCGATCCGATTTCAACTTCTACCATTACTGACTTTGCGCCTACCCTTAATGGATTAATGTTTAGCAAAGGCTTTATCGATGGCTCGGCTCGTGTAGAAGCCACCCTGGAAGCTATTGCCCAAAACAATGAAGTGCGATTGCTGGCACGACCTTCTTTAACAGTCGGAAATAACCAGGAAGGTGAGATTCAGATTGGTGCAGAGGTTCCAGTGGAAGCGGGAGAATCTATTAGTGCAGGGGGTTTATCGACCACTAATATTCAATATAGAGACACAGGTATTGGGCTCGTGATTGAGCCGAAGATAAATGAAGATGGTGTGGTTAATCTACTCATTACTCAATCATTACGTTCGGTAGACAATAGTGCTTCCGGGATTAACAATAATCCGGTGTTCAATAATCAGGAAATAACCACGACAGTAGTTGTCAGAGACGGTGACAACATCGTCCTGGGTGGTCTGATTCAAACTGATAATGAGCAGCTGAATACCGGCATACCGTTGTTGAACCAATTACCTGCAGTTGGCAACCTGTTTTCTTACCAACAGGACAACACAGAACGACGTGAACTCTTTATTGTATTACGCCCGGAAATAATTGATCTGAACGATGAAGATGGACCGCAATATGCGGAAATCCTGGATCGATTTGATTTGGCATCTGAATTATTTGAAGATGCCAATATATAGACTCAGCAAACTCAGAGAAGTGTGATCGGAGCAGTCTCGAGGCAGAATGAAATGACTAAACAACGAATTGAAATTCAAAACATACATCGAACAACAGGTTTCACCCTGATTGAAATCCTGGTGGTAATGGCAATCATCGGCATGCTGGCGGTCATGGTTGCGCCGAATATATTCAATCAGCAGGCAGGTGCTCAGCGCGATGCAGCGATGTCCCAGATTTCCAGCCTGGAAGCGGCGTTAGATACCTACCGGTTGGATGTTGGTGAATATCCCGACTCCCTGGAAGGATTGCGGGATAACGATTCCGGAAGAGCCGCCTGGAATGGTCCCTATTTGCGTAGAGACGTTCCCCTGGATCCCTGGGGCAATGAATATGTTTATGGCTCAGATGGCAGGGAATTCACTTTATTGTCATATGGTCCCGATGGTGAGCAGGGCGGCGAAGGTGATGACGCCGATATCAGACTCTAGTATTGCCTTTGGCAAAAAATCCTTAAGTGCCTCTGCAGGGTTTACCCTGCTGGAAATTCTTCTGGTACTTAGCATTATTGGGTTGGCCAGTGTCCTGGTTGTTCCTAATGTGGGAAATCTGGAGGCACGATCATTCAGTGCCCAACTCAGACAGGCCAGTACCTTACTCAACTATGCGCGGCGAACTGCGGTGGTGCAGGGGCAGCCCGCATCCATCGAGTTTTATGCGGTACCAATTGCCGAAAGCGAACTGCCGGTATCTCGAACCGCAGTAGGTAGCTGGGAAAGTAACGGTGCCCAAATCCTGTTTATCGACAGCACAGAACGAGAAACAGAAGTCGAAGATAAGATCGAGATTACTTTCTATCCCGAAGGTGGCAGTACTGGTGGGACGCTGGTACTTGCACTAAACGAGCGACAGGAAACTATAGAGATTGACCCTTTTACCGGCAGGGTTTCTACACCGGACGAAGATAATGAATAGAGAAGCCTTCCAGAAACCAAAGGTACAGGACGGTTTTACCCTGCTCGAAGTTATAGTCGCTATGGCCATAACAGGTTTTGTCTTAGGTGGGCTGTTTTCACTTGTTGGTGGCAGTAAACAACTTTCATGGCGTTCGGAAGACAGTCTGCACAGGGCCACTAAAATCAGGGCTGTTACAAACTTTGCACTGTTACAAAATGAATTCAGGGATGTAGAGCTAATCCTGGAAGATGAGAGCTATGACATTATCGCCATGGATATGTTGGAAGAGCCTGAGCGAAAAACTGAGCCCAGCATTCATACCCTGCAGGTCTTTGAGATAGTTAATGAAGACAGAGATGAATTCATAACAGGCAATCGATGGATTCAATTGAATCTACCAAGGTAAGGCTAGTTGAAAATACATAGGACTATCAGAAAAATCAGGACTTTGGGCTTCACGCTTATCGAAGTGATCCTGGCCCTCGGGTTAACTTCGCTGCTGCTCGGGTTATTAAGCACTGGAGTATTCATCGTTGCCGAAGACTGGAATCGAAATTCAGATGTACTAGATCAAAGCCTCGACGAAGCCCTGGCCATCCTGCAAATTGATCGTGCATTGCACGGTGCATTTCCCCATAGTTTTACCAATGAAGAAACATTGTCGCGGCAGTTGTTTTTTACAGGCGAAGACGACTACCTCTCCTGGGTTTCCACCGTATCACCGCAGCGAGCAGCTGGTCTAACGACATGGGAACTGTTTTCGGTTGCAGAAGAAGGGACCTACCTGAAAATGGTTCCCGCATTTAGTGACAATCCAGGCTTCAGGCTCGAAGAAGCTGAAGCGGAGTTGCTCTTTCCCGGTTATGAAGTTGAATTCAGCTATCTCTACGAAGAACTCAGTGAAGACAAAGTCTGGACAGAGGAATGGGAAGCCCAGGAACTTCTCAGCTTACCCCTGGCGGTTTATGCGCGCTTTATACCAGAAGACGACGAAAAGGAAGTGCTGGAAATCGTGGCACGAATTCGTAATAACACCCATCGCAGCATTCAACCTAATGACCTGGAACTGAGAGATCTATGAAATATCAATCTGGCTCGGTCATAATCATCGTGCTCTGGACCGCTGTTCTACTAACGGTCCTGGTAACTGCCATGGCGAGCAAAGTGCGCCTATCGGCACAAACGGTAATCCACAATCAGGATGCCAGCCTGTCCTGGGCCACATTAATGAGCGCAGTGAATCAGACTGAAATGGAATTGATGCTGGATCGAATGGCGCGGCCTGTTGGGGAGCAAATGGAAGAAACCGAGGACGGTGCAATCAGAACACCGGCCTACCGATTTAATGGACAGCCTCTGGACTTACACTACCCACTCGCAGAAAACATTAGCGTTCGTGTTTTCGATCACGCTGGAAAAATAAACCTGAACCGCATTCCGCGACGCAATATGCAATTGCTGATTGAGAAGCGCCTGGGTGGGCAAGAGGCAGATCCTGAAGAAGTACAGGACTTGCTTACGGCCTGGACCGACTGGACCGATCTTAACGACCTGGAGGGATTAAACGGTGCAGAAAAGGAGTACTACGAATCCCTGGACCAACCTTATACCCCCAGGAATAACCCCGAACTGGATACGGTTGAGGAGATTCTTCACATCAGGGGATTTGCCGAACTATTTGAAGGAGTGAACCTACAGGCTGCCTTTACCATTTATGGCAACACCAGGACTGTGAATTTAAACCTGGCTACCAGGGAAGCCATGGAGCTTCTTCCAGGGCTGGATGATGAGCTGATCGAAAATATTATGGCTTATCGAGAAATGGATGAATTAAACAATCGTGCTGAAATTGCTGACATCGTTCCTTTCGAAGAATTACAGGAACTATCGCCGTGGGTTGGAAATAATACGTCCAATTTTTACAGTATCTTTGCTTATGAAAACACAGAACTGGATGAAGAAACCTTGCAAATTCTGGAGGAAGAGGAATTTCCAAATCTCGATCTGGTGCAGAGTGCTTATATGCAAATTATCGAGGTTAGAGGATTTAGTAATTTGCCCAATATACACCGGGTTGACCCTTATGGGCGACTTCCCGACACGGGTCCACCCAGGATCTACGAGGAAGATTATCTATTCGATCCGCCTGGCTTTAGAGTTGATTGACCTTCCATTCCGATTGCATAAGCAATGGCCCGACTCCTTTGTTGGCTTCGATATGTAATTGCTTGCTGAACTTTGTTTCATACCACAGCAGACCGCTCTTATCGGCCAGCCCACCCAGTACATAAAAATCTCCAACGCGCATGGCCAGACTTTTTACGGTTAATGAAACAGTGAACTTGTCGCCTTTATGAAACGGGCCTTTTTCGATGTGCCCGATGTCGGTTGTTAGAAAAGAAGCGACGGGTTCTTCCGCTGATTTCATAAAGGCAAAGCCAAAATTGCCTTCGATTCCGTCTGCCAATACTTCTACTTCCATTTCCAGAACAACATCTTCCAGCGGTGTCAGGGATGACAGTTCGACACCCTCCGGGGATTTCACTGACAGTGAATTAATTCTGCAATCCTGAACTTTGGGTTCTTCAGTATTGCTGGCAGGACCATCTTCATGGGGCATGTCTTCACGAATGCTGTGATAAACCTTCTTGCTGTTACAGTAGTATTCGTAATGACCTACAACCTTGTCGCTATCACCCATTTCCTGAATCTTACCCTTGTCGATCCAGATGGCCGTGTCACAAAGTTCCTGCACATGGAACATCGAGTGACTGCAGAACACCATGGTTTTTTGCTGTTCCCTGAATTCATTCATGCGCTGCACACATTTCTTCTGAAATGCCATATCCCCAACCGAGAGTGCTTCGTCGATAACCAGGATGTCCGGTCGCACCATGGTGGCAATGGAAAAGGCAAGACGTACAAACATGCCGGAGGAATAGGTTTTTACCGGGCGGTCGATGAAATAGTCCAGTTCCGAAAATTCGATGATGTCATTCTCTATTTCAGGAATGTTTTCATCGGGAACACCTAACAAAGCTGCATTCAGGTAGATATTTTTGCGACCAGTGAATTCCGGATGAAAGCCCGCGCCTAATTCCAGTAGCGCCGCTACCTGACCTTGCAACTGCACGTCGCCGCTGGTTGGTTGCAGGATACCTACCAGTAACTTGAGCAGCGTCGATTTACCCGCGCCATTGTCACCAATAATACCCAGGCTTTTCCCGTCCGGTACGGCGAAAGAAATATCACTCAAGACGTGATAAACCTTATGCCTTGGCTTGCGCAGAATTATTTCTGCCAGGCGATCCTGTGGCTTATCGTAAATTTTGAAATCCTTGTACAGGTTGTTAACGGTAATGCGTGTCATCGAATTGCTGCGCCCCTGATTACAGTACGTCACCGAATGCGTGTTTTATGCGCATAAACAACCAACCACCGATCAGGTAACTGATAAGTGATACTGGAATAATGATTTGCAGATTCACCAGGGAGATACTCTCAAACAAAATAATGTCTCGATAGAGGCTGACGAAACTGTGCATTGGATTGAAGAGAAAAAGCTCCCTAACTGTTTCACTTTCTATTATTGAAATCGGATAGATTATAGGCGTCAGAAAAAACCAGAGCGTTATCAACAGCGCCACCAGTTGTTGTAAGTCTCTCAGGAATACACAGAAGGCGGACAGTATCGCCACTAATCCCATAGTAAACAGAAACTGCAGAAAGAAAATCACCGGAATCAGTAGCCAGAGCAATGACAGATAGCCCTGTAGCGCGAGGTAAAGCAAGAGCAACCCAAAACCAATGACATGAGTTAAATAGGGAACCACTGTTCCGACTATTGGCAGTAATTGCACCGGAAACATCACCTTCGTTATCAAGGGCGCTTTCTCCAATAGTAGCCCCGGAGATTTACTAATCGCTTCGGCGAAGGCAAACCAGGGCAGGTAACCTATCATCATAAAAATTACAAACTGCGTTTCTCCAAACTCGGGCAAGGCACGCATTTGGAAGACATAGCCAAATACAAAAGAGTAGATGATGATATTGACGATGGGCGTCAGGAATAGCCAGAAAACACCTGCTATAGAAGCCGTAAACTGCACAAAAAAATCTTGTCTGGTGAAATTATTAAACAGGCGCGCGCTGTGGAAAGGTGATTTGATCCAGTCAGATATTAGTTTAAAAAACATTGATTGGCCGGCAAGATAAAGTGCATTGGTTTTAGCGCGCTTAAGGCTGCGAATTTAACCATGAATCAAGCGAAAAAACTAAAAATATCCATGGCTAGCTTATATACTTCCGCTTTTCTCTATCCCCATTACATTAGGCAACTATTCCAATCATGCTGAATCCTGAACATGTACTGATTCCTTTTCAGGTTTCTCCCCTACCTCCTGGTCCCTGGTTGGTTTTTGCTCCCCATGCAGACGACGAAACCTTTGGTATGGGTGGAAGCATTCTCAAAGCGAAGAATGAGGGGATTGACGTTCACCTAGTTATTCTGACCGATGGCTCTCTTGGGGGCGATCAAATCAATCTTGTTGAAACACGGAAGAGAGAGGCTGAGAAAGTTTCTAAAATATTAGGCTTAAAGTCTTTAAACTTTTGGGGCGAGCCAGACCGAGCACTAGCTCACAGTCAAATAACTACCAAAAAGGCACTTCAAGCAATTCTGGAAATTAAGCCAGCAACAGTCTATTTCCCGGGCCCTTTAGAAATACATCCGGATCACAGAACAACGGCTTTTATTATTTGGGATGCCTTACAAAGGGCGAGGCAGGAAAACATTTGTCCAGAGCCAATATCTTATGAAATTAGCGTTCAAAACCCAATTAATATGCTAATCAATATTTCAGACGAGGTTAAAACTAAGAAAAAAGCAATGAATCTGTACGTCAGCCAGAATGGGCAAAATAACTATTCAGAGTTGGTATTAGCTTTAGACAAAGGCAGAACCTTTTCTTTACCCAATAAAGTAAGATTTGCCGAGGGGTTTTTCCGGTACCAGATCAAGGACCTTGATCTAAGTTTAAGAGAGATTACAAAGTTGGTTATAGATTTATATCTATAGAAAGCTTTTGAAAATATATGCTTAATGAATCGTGTTTATAGTCACTTGCTTAGTTGAGCTGTAATCGTTCAACTTCTGAGGCCAAAGGGATGCAGGCCAACCGGCCCTCTGCCAAAGTGTATAAAGCATCTCTAGCCATTGTCTTAGTTCGGAAATAGATAAAAACATACTAGCGCATGATTTATTGCCCGATTTTAGAACAAGGGTAAGGTCGCATTCTCCAAATTTTATATCAACTTCTGTTATTAATACTGGTTTGAATTTTTTTTCAATTTTAACGTCGGATTCCGCAGGGAAATGCTTGCAATTGGTTTCGAAATCTTTATCGGATTCAGAATAACTGGCGTCTTCGCCTTTCGGCGCACCGCCCGATTGCGGCGATCCTGGTTCTATTTTTTTACTCAAGTGGGTGACTAGGCGGGTTAACAATCGCTGCGTCAGCCAAAACGCTAATAATTCATCTTCATTAGTTAAAGCACTTAGTCTAAATCGGTCTTCTGATTCAATATACTCTGACGTAATCTTTTTTAAACTTTGCATAAAAACTTAGAGTGATGCAGGTTCTAGCCATGCACCTACTTCAATCATATCTTCCGCCGTTAAAACCCCGGTCTCCCTTTTAAGAAACAGGTAGTAAGTTATTTGCTCATATCGAGTGCGCTGCAAATCTCTTTCTGCTCTGAATTGATCCCTAAGCGCATTTAATACATCAACACTAGTGACCGTTCCCAGTGCGAAGCCCTGCTGCATGGCCTCTGCTGCCAGCTCCGTTGACTCGACGAGAATACGTGCAGCCTCAATTTGAGTCCGGCTTGTTTCTAATAGCAAATAAGCAGACCTTACTCGCTCTCTGGCTTGTAATTGTATTGCTCTTAACTCGTACTCAGCGATATTTTGCATACTTAATGCTTCGCTAACAGCTGCACGATTTGATCCGCCTCGATAAATAGGGATTGATAAATTTATTCCCACATAGGTATTGTCGGTTCTGGCTATCGGCAAGTTGTCAAATCCAACATCAGAATCTTGGCGTTGTGCGATGAAAGAAAAGGTTGGTGCATATGCACCCCTCTGCCCTGATACCCTTTCTCGAGCAGCGCTTAGAGCTAATTTACTAGCTCGAATTAGTTGGTTGTTCTCCTGCGCTTGGTCAACATAGTATTGTTGATTAAATTCCAGTTCTGGAACTGATGAACTATCAGATAATCTATATAGTGGCCCTACTTCCAACCCAGAAACTGAACGAAGTGATTCTTGAGCAAGAGCCAATTCAGCTTCTAATCTTAATTGTTCTGCTTGAGCTGCCGCGAGACTTGCTTCGCCTTGATAAATATCGGTAACTTGAGCTAGTTGTCTGTCAAACAAACTCTGGATTTGTTCGAGTTGATTTGACAGGGCATCAATTTCAGAATCGATAGAGTCCAGCGCATTGTTTGCTTGTAGAACATTAAAATATCTTTCAGCCACATCTGTGAGAATAGTTGCCAGCTGGAAGTAATATTCTTCCTCTAATTGATCCTCAACAATAGACGCACGCTTACGTTCACTAAATGTCTGCCAATTAAACAACACTTGGGTTAGTGAAAGAAAATAACGCTCACCGTCGAACTCTCGGGACTGATTAAATTGATTAAGGCGATTATCGGAAATACTCGCTCCTGCACTTATTTGAGGAAGCAGTTGGCTATTAGCAGCATTTTTTCGGGCCGTCCCTATTTTTAGATTTTCTTCTGATATTCGAAGTTCGGTGCTGAAGTTTATGGCTGCATTGAAAAAGTCTTCTAGGCTTGAGCCTGGAATTGGCTGTGAATAGGAATGGGGATAAAGAAAGAAAAAAAGAACAACCAACCCGCACCAACGGACGTTGTTGTTGAAATTGCAAGCTGCACTCATTATCTAGTCTTCCCTGAATCCGCGAGCTATTGCGTTTGAAAAAGGCTTAAAGAGGTATTCCAAGAGTGTTCTATCGCCTGTAGCAATAAAAACCTCGGCAGGCATTCCGGGAACCAGAACTAGGTCTCCCAAGTCGTCCAAGCTGTCTGGAGAGACTTCTACTCTCGCGAGATAGTAGGGCACGTTGGTCGTCTCATTAACCATACTTTCTGCTGAAATATTAATGACTTCACCGTAGATTCTTGGGACGCTGCCCATCCCGAAGGTCGAGAACCGAACCGTAGCATTTTGTCCCATTTCAACCCGGTCGATATCGACTGGAGATACTTGAGCCTCAATAATTAGATCTTCTTCTTGAGGAACAATATCGACAATCCGCATGCCGGAGCCTATAACACCTCCGATCGTATGCACTTGTAATCCGTTGACGATACCTGGCTCTGGCGCTCGCACAGTCGTTCGGGAGACCACATCTTGAAGTGCAGTAATTCTCTCCATAACTTCATTCACATTTGTTTGCACTTCGCTAAGTTCGGTAACAACTTGATTTTTAAATTCTCTTTCCTGTTGAATAATCTGCAGTTGAGTTTCACCGATTTGTATTTCTGTTGCAGAAATGCTTGCATGAAGTTCTGCAGCCTCTCCTAGAAAAGTCGCGATATTCCTTTCCAGCTCCCTTAATCTGGTTTTGTCTGAAAAACCTTGGCCCAAAAGCTCACGAATATCTTCCGATTCTTCCTCGAAGGATTTCGCTAAAGTGTCTTTGCTCTCTCTAAGCGCTGTAAGCCCAATAATTTGGGATCTTAATTGCTGTACGCGCTGTTCTAGGACTTGAATGCTGTTTTCAATCGCTGAGCGTCGTGCATTGAAAATTTCAATTTGTCCTGAGGCTTCCTCTTCTGCCTTTTCTCCAAGTTCAAGAAAACTCTGGGAATACACAAGGGCTGCTAACTCATCTCTCTCTGCGACTAATCTCATTTCCAGAGCTCGTAACGCTATAAATTCATTATTCGCTATTTCAAGCTGAGCCAATGATTGAGTGCTATCCAAATTTAAGATCGGATCTCCTTCATCTACCCTCGCGCCATTTTCAACGAATATGTCTTTGATGATGCCGCCCTCTAAATGTTGTACCACTTTACTGTATGAGCGAACTGTAACTACGCCAGGGGCAAGAGCGGCACCATCAATAGGTGCCGTTGAAGCCCAGAAACCACCAAAGCCGAAAAGCGCAACAAAAAGCAAGACTCCGAACCTCTTATGAGTATTAAGGTCTGAGTTGTATTGGGGAGACTCTTGGCTAGAGCCATCTTCAGAATGGTTCACGTCTTTGTCATCCGATAAATTATACTTTGTATCTTCACGGGTTATCTGTCTTATTTGGAAGCCTAGCCACGTTGGATTTTGGCGCACTTAGAGCTTCCATTACTTCGTCTTTTGATCCCATTCTTGCTATTGCTCCATCTTTCATTACAAGTAACTTATCCACTAATGAAAGAATTGACGTGCGGTGCGTAATGATTATTATAGTGCGACCTGACTCCTTTATTCTCCGCAAAGTAGTTAACAAATCGCGTTCTCCCTGATCGTCTAAATTGGAATTAGGTTCATCTAAAATAATTAGCCGCGGGTCATCATAGATTGCGCGCGCTAAACCAAGTTTCTGCCTTTGCCCTGCAGACAGAGCGCCTGCATTTGAATTAATGATGGTGTCATAACCTTCGGGAAGTCGGAGAATCATCTCGTGAATGCCAGCTGATTTAGCTGCGTTAATTATTTTGTCTGAATCTTGTTTAGAGAACCTGCAAATGTTTGCGGCTATAGTCCCATCAAACAATTCAATATCTTGAGGCAGGTATCCCACATAAGGGCCTAATTCAACTCTATCCCACTGGCCAATCTCGGCACCATCCAATCTGATGTAGCCAGCCCGCAAAGACCAAACACCTAATATGGCTCTAGCAAGGCTTGTTTTGCCGGCTGCACTTGGCCCAATGATACCCAATGATTCTCCTGCGCCTATTTGGAAAGC